>NZ_LMDQ01000014.1:550081-1252835 GCF_001425125.1 Acidovorax sp. Root402 | reverse complement strand
CATGACGCCCCTAGCCGACAAGCTGGGCGCCGCCCTGGGTGCCAGCCGCGCGGCGGTGGACGCAGGCTACGCGCCCAACGACTGGCAAGTGGGCCAGACGGGCAAGATCGTGGCACCGCAGCTGTATGTGGCCGCCGGTATCTCGGGTGCCATCCAGCATTTGGCGGGCATGAAGGACTCCAAGGTGATCGTGGCGATCAACAAGGACCCTGAGGCACCGATCTTCAGCGTGGCCGACTACGGGCTGGAAGCGGATCTGTTCACGGCTGTGCCTGAACTGGTCAAGGCCCTGTAAGAACGCCCCTGTGCACACAAAGGCATCGCTCGCGATGCCTTTTTTTTGACGAAATTTCGCTTTCCCGGAGACACCCATGAGCTACACCGCCCCCGTCAAGGACATGCTGTTCGCCATCGAGCACCTGGCCAACATTGAACAGATCGCGCAAATCCCTGGTTTTGAAGATGCCGGGCTGGACACGGCCGCCGCCGTGCTGGAAGAGTGCGCCAAGTTCAATGAAGGGGTGCTGTCGCCGCTCAACTGGGAAGGCGACAAGAACCCGTCGAGCTGGAAAGACGGTGTGGTCACCACCACCCCCGGCTTCAAGGAAGCCTTCCGCCAATATGGCGAAGGCGGCTGGCAAGGCCTGCAGCACCCCGCCGACTTTGGCGGCCAGGGCCTACCCAAGACCATCGGCGCGGCCTGCATCGAGATGACCAACAGCGCCAACATGAGCTTTGCGCTGTGCCCGCTGCTGACCGACGGCGCCATCGAGGCGCTGCTGACAGCAGGCAGCGATGAACTCAAGGCCACCTACCTCGAAAAGCTGGTGACCGGCGAGTGGACTGGCACCATGAACCTGACCGAACCCCAGGCGGGCTCGGACCTGGCCCTGGTGCGCACGCGTGCAGAACCCCAGCCCGACGGCACCTACAAGATTTTCGGCACCAAGATCTTCATCACCTACGGTGAGCACGACATGGCCGAAAACATCATCCACCTGGTGCTGGCCCGCGTGCAGGGCGCGCCGGAGGGCGTCAAGGGCATCAGCCTGTTCGTGGTGCCCAAGTTCATGGTCAATAAGGATGGAAGCCTGGGCGCGCGGAATGACGCGCATTGCGTGAGCATCGAGCACAAGCTGGGCATCAAGGCATCGCCCACAGCCGTGCTGCAGTTTGGCGACCACGGCGGCGCGGTGGGCTACCTGGTGGGCCAGGAGAACCGGGGCCTGGAGTACATGTTCATCATGATGAATGCGGCCCGCTACGCCGTGGGCATGCAGGGCATCGCGATCTCCGAGCGCGCCTACCAAAAGGCTGTGCAGTACGCGAAAGACCGCGTGCAGAGCCGCCCCGTGGACGGTAGCATCAACGCCAGCGCAGCCATCATTCACCACCCTGACGTCAAGCGCATGCTCATGACCATGCGCGCCACCGTCGAGGGTTGCCGCGCCATGGCCACGGTGGCGGCTGCGGCGTTTGATGCCGCACACCACCACCCCGATGCCGACACGCGCAAGCAGAACCAGGCGTTCTATGAATTCATGGTGCCCCTGGTCAAGGGCTACAGCACCGAGACGAGCCTGGAAGTGACCAGCCTGGGCGTGCAGGTGCATGGTGGCATGGGCTTCATCGAAGAAACCGGCGCGGCCCAGTACTACCGCGACGCCAAGATCCTGACCATCTACGAAGGCACCACCGCCATCCAGGCCAATGATTTGGTGGGCCGCAAGACGGCGCGCGATGGCGGCCAGGTGGCCAAGGGCATCGCCGCGCAGATCGAGAAGACCGAGGCCGACCTGCTGGCCAGCGGCACGCCTGCTGCGCTGGCCGTGGCCAAACGCCTGACGGTGGCGCGCAAGGCGCTGCTCGACGTGATCGACTTTGTAGCCGGTGGCACCAAGGCCCAGCCCAACGCCGTGTTTGCGGGCAGCGTGCCCTACCTGATGCTGGCGGGCAATGTGGTGGCGGGCTGGCAGCTGGCACGCAGCCTGCTGGTGGCCCAAGACCTGTTGCACAAGGGACAGGACGAAGCCTTCATGCGCGCAAAAATAACCACGGCCCAGTTCTATGCCGACCACATCCTGGTGAAGGCTCCGGGCCTGCGCGACAGCATTGTGGAAGGCGCGGCCAGCGTGACCGAGCTGGCGCTGGAAGCCTTCTGAAGGACTGGCGTGCCGTGAGGAGACAGGCCACCTGCGGGGCAGGGGGCTTGATATAAAAATGATAGCTACGGACGCATGATTCACTAGCGCATCCGGCCTATTCCATCCCTATTCTTGTTCTGGAAGTTGTTGCCATGTCCAAACTGCCTCCCGTGTTGCAAAACCTGTCGCTGCCCGTCATCGGTTCGCCGCTGTTCATCATCAGCAACCCCAAGCTCGTGATCGAGCAGTGCAAGGCCGGTGTGGTGGGCTCCATGCCCGCGCTCAATGCCCGCCCTGCCGAACTGCTGGACGAGTGGCTGGCCGAGATCACCGAGACCTTGGCGGCCTACAACAAGGCGAACCCTGACAAGCCTGCTGCGCCGTTTGCCATCAACCAGATCGTGCACAAGAGCAACGACCGGCTGGAGCACGACATGCAGGTGTGCGCCAAGTACAAGGTGCCGATCATCATCACCAGCCTGGGTGCGCGCGAGGACGTGAACCAGGCCGTGCATGCCTGGGGCGGCGTGGTGCTGCACGACATCATCAACAACAAGTTCGCGCACAAGGCGATTGAGAAGGGCGCTGACGGCCTGATCGCCGTGGCGGCCGGTGCCGGTGGCCACGCTGGCACCAAGAGCCCGTTTGCGCTGATCCAGGAAATCCGCCAGTGGTTCGACGGCCCGCTGGCACTCAGCGGCTCTATTGCCAGTGGCGGCGCGGTGCTGGCTGCACAGGCCATGGGGGCAGACTTTGGCTACATCGGTTCGGCCTTCATCGCCACCCATGAGGCCCGCGCCAGCGAGGCCTACAAACAAGCCATCGTGGACGGCAACTCGGACGATATCGTCTACAGCAACCTGTTCACGGGCGTGCATGGCAACTACCTGGCGCCCTCGATCCGCGCGGCCGGCATGGACCCGGACAACCTGCCAGAGTCGGATCCCAGCAAGATGAACTTTGGCGGCGACGCCAAGAAGGCCTGGAAGGACATTTGGGGCTGCGGCCAGGGCATCGGCTCCATCAGCGCCGTGACCAGCACCGCCGAACTGGTCGCCAAATTGCGCAGTGAGTACGAGGCAGCCCGCGCCCGTCTCAAGCTGTGAATCTGCGCTCTGTGTGAGCGGCGGTGGCTTTGTGCCTCTGGGGGGCATTCGGCCATCTTTCTTACTTCACCCCGTCATTTGTTTCGCCCGCCATGTGTATCCCACAAGGCGGGCGAATGTCTTTGTGGGAGGTGTTCGAGCGGTGTCTTTGCGGTGACGCACCCGAGGGGAAACCCGCGTGAGGAGGAGAAGTCCCCTACAGATAATGGTGATGAAAAATAATCAATGAATGCCGGTGCCACGTTCGCCGGCCTTGTCACCATGTTGCGAGGGAGATGCCTGATGTTCCGTGCTTTTGTGTGCCTGCTGGCCGTGTGCGCCACCACCCTGGTTCATGCCCGCAATGAAGGCGTGACCGCCGATGAAATCCGGCTGGGTGCCTCGGTCGTGCTGTCGGGACCGCTCGGGCCGCAGACGGCACAGTACGGCGAGGGCTCGCGACTGCTGTTCGACGCGGTGAACGCGCAGGGCGGGGTACATGGCCGCATGATCCGGTACACCACACTCGATGATGCTTTCGACCCGCAAAAGGCCGTGGAAAACACGCGCCAGCTGCTGGAGAACGACAAGGTGTTCATGATTTTCCATAGCACCGGTACGGCGCAGACAGCGGCCATCCTGCCGCTGATCAAGGAGCAGCGCACTGTGCTGTTTGGCCCCGTCACAGGTGCCTCGGTGTTCCGGGAGGCGTTCAATCCCTATGTGTTCCATGTGCGTGCGGGTTATGCGAATGAGGCCAGCAAGATCGTGTCGCAGCTGCGCCAGCAAGGCATAACCCGTGTGGCGGTGTTCTTTCAGGACGACGGCCTGGGCAAGACACTGGCAGGTGAGCTCAAGAAGGCTTCGGACGAGGAGAAGCTGCCCTTTGTGGCCGAGATCAAGGTGGACCCTAAACAGCCCGACTTTGCTGCCGCCGCACAGGCGACCGAAAAAGCCCAACCCCAGGCTGTGATCGTGGCGACCGGCGGCACCACTTTCACGAGCTACATCAAGGCGGTGCAGGCCACGGCGGTGCGTCCTGCCTACTACGGGTTCTCCGTGGCCAGCATGGACGTGATCCAGCGCGAACTCAGGGACAAGGCGCGGGGCATCATCCTGGCGCAGATCATGCCTTCGCTGCGCAACACCACTATCCCAGTGGTGGCCGAATATCTGAGCCTGCTGCGTGCCAAGTCGCCCGGCGCTCAACCCTCGGCTTCGCAGTTTGAAGGTTTTGTCCACGCACGCTTGCTGGTGGAAGGGCTACGCCGCACGGGGCGCAACCTGACTACCGAGTCGTTCTCCAAAACGATGGAGGACGCGGGTGAAATTGCTTTTGGTCGTTTCAGCGTGAAGTATTCGCCGCGCAACCACAATGGGTCGACCTATGTGGAGCTGGCTATCGTGGACGCGGAAGGCAGTCTGCGTTACTAAGGGTCTCCACGCTTCGCGCGGTGGGCGGACTCTTGTTCATCGAGCCCGCTGCAGGTGATGGCAGACCAGCGGGAGACAGTGCAGCTGTGCAAAAAATCCTCTGACGGAGGACAATAGCGGGTTTTGTTGTTCCATCCTCGGTTCAGTTCGTTTTGCTGATTTGCGCAGCAGGCGAATCAGCGCGGAGGGAATCCGGATATCCAGCGGCGCGCTGTCCGCGGGGATTCAACACCTCACCCTATGTCTTCGTCCACATCCCGCACACCCTTGATCGACATGATCAAGGGCATGGCTTGCGCCACCATCGTGTGGCACCACTTGGCCTTCTATGGCCCGATGTCCGACATCGCCCATCCCTTGGCTCCATCACTCATAGCGTGGCTATATGACTATGGGCGCATGGCGGTGCAGGTGTTTCTGGTGTTGGGTGGGTACCTGGCTGCTGCGAGCCTTGCGCCCCAGGGCTTTGCGCGTTTCGATCATGCGGGCACCGCCATTGCCAAACGCTTCGTGCGGCTGGTGGTGCCTTATGCCGTGGCGTTGATGCTGGCGGTGGTGGTCGCCGCCCTCGTGCGACCTTGGATGGAGCACCACTCTGTGCCCGACCAACCCACCTTGTCCCAACTGTTGGCGAACGCCTTGCTGCTGCAGGATATCGTGGGTGAAGGCGCTTTGTCGGCTGGCGTGTGGTACGTGGCCATCGACTTTCAACTCTTTGCGCTGACCGTGCTGATGCTGGCCGGTGTACGTGCGCTGCCTGTGCGCTGGGTACAGCACCATGCAGCGGCCTTGTCGCAGGGGCTGGTGCTGTTGGTGACTGCTGCCTCGCTATGGGTTTTCAACCGCATCGCGGGTTTGGACATGTGGGCGCTGTACTTTTTTGGTGCCTACGGCCTGGGCATGTTGGCCTACTGGGCGGTGCGGGCGCCGCAGGCGCAGGCATGGGTCTGCCTCATGGTGCTGCTGGTGGGAGCAGCGCTGGCGGTGGATTTCCGGGCACGCATTGCCGTGGCTGCGGTCACGGCCTTGTGCCTGGTGGTGGCCATGCGCTCTGCGCGCATGCGCAGCTTTTCCGGTGTGTCGCCGCTCGTAAAGCTCGGCCAGATGTCGTACTCGGTGTTTCTGGTGCACTTTGCCGTGTGCTTGCTTGTGAACGCGGTGGTCAGCCACCTCTGGCCTACATCACCAGCGCTGAACGCCGTGGGCATGCTCCTGGCGTTTGGGCTGTCGCTGGCAGCTGGGCGTCTGTTGTATCTGCAAGTGGAGCGTCATGTGCCATCGTGGTCCACGGCCCTGCGCTGGCAACTGGGGCTGGTGGGGGCTGGCATGTTGGTTGTTATCTCTAGCAACTGGGCATAGCCCCTAAGCTGAGACCGCAGGGGCAGGCCGACTGGGCTGTCTTTTTAAGCGCGCCATGTCCTTCAGCCCAGTGCCGTGCTACTGCAAAAGCTTGCGTTCCCGGCGCTTGCGCTGCTTGTCCAGAAACCACGCCATGAAGGGCAGCAGGAGCATCGAGCCGGGGATCACCCAAATAAAAAGATAAGGGCTGACCGAAGACGCGGACCGCATCACATCCCGCAGGTGGGCTCGTTCCTCGGCACTCCAGGTGCCCTGGCGGCGCTGCTGCACCAGCCAGACCACCGAGCCCTTCATGGTGGCCATCTCCCGGCGCAAGCGGCTCTTTTCCCGGCTGTTGCCCGCGAGAAAAGAACAAAACCACTCCGGCGCGCGCTCCATGCGGCGCTGGAATGCCAGGGTTGAATCCGGGTCGAATGCGTCGGAACTTTGCTGGCTTTGGGGGCGTTGCGAAGAAGTCATGTTATGCAGCATTGTCTCTGGGGATGCAGGTAACAACAAATGGACATTGCTGAAACATACTTCAACTGCGCAAATGGACCTTTGCTGACGGTTTGGTTGTAAACATGCTCGAGGGGTCCGTAGACGGCCTCAAGTCATGATCGCTTGCGTGAAGCAAAAACCGAATGCGCTGGCATCGCCACAAACATTAGTCAACCAGTGGTTAGCGCGGCCCTGAGCGCATGGAGTTCAGACAGGGGCACTGGGCACCCGCCCGCGTACTTGTCTTTGATGGAACTTGTCAGCGCAGTGTGAGGACGCAACTGCATGCTCGAGGCTGTTGAACTTCTCTTTGGCGCTCGACGGTCAATCCGAGCGCACAAGCGGTTCGGCTGCGCCTACCCTAAATACCAGTCGCTTCGTAAGATATGTGCATGAAATCTCGATCTTCATGTGGCGCAATCCGCTACCAACCATCCACTCAAAATGTGGATATTCACCGAAACGAAGGCGGCTTCACTTTGGTGGAGATCTTGGTAGCCATCGTAATTTTGGCCTTCGGCATGTTGGGGACCGTGGGCATGCAAGCATTTGCACTTCAGGCTAATCGTGATGCCCGTCTTCAAGCTCAGGCAGTGGTTTATGCCCGCGAGTTAGCTGAAATGATGCGTGGCAACAAAGAAATTGCCGTAAAAACCACTGCGGCTGCTAATCCCTACTTGGTGACGTCAATGACTATTTCATCGCCTAGCTATTGCATGGCTGTCGGTAATGCATCTACCGGTTGCACATCCACGCTGGATGTTGCCACTGCAGAAATGACGGATTGGCTGGCTCGCGTAGCGGCTGATCTGCCCGACGCTCGCGTCACTGTGTGTTTTGACGGCACTCCATACGACTCCAGTGGCCTTCCTCAATGGACCTGCAACGCAACGGGGGCTGATGAAATCGTGTTCATCAAAATCGGTTGGACGCGGACTGTGACGGACAAAAGCCAAACCGGCAGCGCAGCACTCGAAAGGGCAAGCGACAGCGCGAGCCGACCCTACGTAGTGGTTCCTGTGACCAGTGGGAACGTGACATGATTAAGCGCTCAACTTTCCGTGATGGATTTGGGAGGCGCCACCGAGTGACTAGCCTCCAAAAAGGGGTCACTCTCATTGAACTGATGGTGGCTATGGCTCTAGGCTTGTTGATTGCTCTTGCGGCCGCTGCTTCTTTGTTGATTTCTCGCCAAGGGTTTACTGCAGTTGATGCAGCCTCGCAGTTGCGTGATAACGGGCGGTATTTGCAAAGCCTTACCCAGCGCCTCGGCGTGCAGGCTGGTTATAGAGATATCAGGTTTGCAACCGATACAACTGCCAAAACAAATCAATCGTACGGAGCGGGCACTCCCCCGCCAAACGTTTTTGGATTGAATAATGCCTCCCGTACATCTACTGCGACTTGGGATTCAGGTACTACACGCACATCCGGACAGGTTGGCTATGGAAGTGATATTCTGGTACTGAGGCATCAAACTAGCTCGTCAACTCCGGATGCTACAGCCTCAGACAGTACCATGATTGACTGCGCGGGTGTTGCATCTACGGCGATCCCTACAGGACTGGATGATAAACTGGTCAGTATTCTCCATGTGGGCGTCGGATTAGACGGCGAGCCTTCTCTTTTGTGCTCGCGATCGGATACTGGTGCAGCGCCTTATGACGTGCAGCCTATTATTTCTGGAGTCGAGAATTTTCAGGTTCTTTATGGTGTCGATGGTATTGCGCCAGGGAACACAACTGTACCTATTCCATCCACTTCAGCTGACTCGATTCCCGAGCGATATTTACGGGCAGATCAGCTTACGGTCGCTGGCAATGATGCTGCTACATATGCTAATTGGCAGCGTGTCAGAAGTATAAGAATTGGCGTCGTACTGCGTGGACCACCTGGCTCTGCTATCGATAGCAGCAGCCAAACTTTTTATCCCCTGGGAATTTCTAAAGGATCTGCGAGTGGCACCAAAGGATCCGGTTTTGCCAACAACACGACAGACCCAGGTACTGTTTACACGCCTACAACGGATAATCGTTTGAGGCAAGTCGTTACGTTTACGGTACATCTGCGCAATTTTCAGGGCGAGTACTGATATGAAAAAAGCATATTCGCAGAAAATAAATCAAATATCAATGAATCAGCACGGGCTCTCGCTGATCGTTGTGATGCTAATTCTTATCGTGGTTTCGGTGCTTGGTGTGGGGGGCATACAGATATCCATGATGGGCGAGCGTGGGACTCGAAATGAAAGAGATATGCAGATCGCTTGGCAGGGGGCTGAAGCAGGCTTGATAGATGCAGAGTTTGATATTGAAGGCCTCCCTGCAGCCTCTCCAAACAAGCGCAATACTATATTCAAGCGAGGTGATGTAGATCTCGCTAAGTTCATAGACAACTGTGGCGACTCGGGACAAAGTGTTGGTCTATGTGCGCTGAAAGAAGCTGGTAAACCTGCATGGTTGACTGTTGATTTCACGGATTCGAGCACTGGTGCGAAGTCGGTACAGTTGGGCACATACACAGGACGGGATTTTCCGTCGGGAGTCAAGGGTATACAGCCAGCAAAGCCACCTCGCTATGTCATAGAACCCATTCTTGACCGATACGGCGTGAAATCTTATAGAACCACCGATCCCACGGCAGGGTCTGGTCCCTCCTATATCTATAGAGTCACATCGATGGGGTTTGGTCCTAATGGAGAGACGCAAGGTGTGGTTCAGATGATTTATAGAAATTGAGTGGTGAAACGAATATGTCAAAATTGTCTGAAAATCTGGTGATTGTCGGCGCAAACATGCGTCGGAAATTTCAAGATGTATTGCCCGGCACGCGAGCCGCATATCTTGCGTGGGGGTTGGCGCCACTTGTTATCGCTGTTTCTTTTGTCGCAGTTGGAAGCGGAACTCCCCCTGCGATTCCGGCTGTGGCGCTTGCCACAGAGCCTTTGTATGCGGCTGTCGTCGTCGATAAGCCAGCTTTGGCGCTTGCGTTGTCTGTCGAATTTCCAACTGTTGGAGCCCAATACACTCCTGGTGGCAGTACGGATAATACCTACAACTCTGCAAAGGAGTATCTGGGTTATTATGATGCTGAAAGTTGCTATTCTTATAATGATGCCCCTTTAGAGACGCCTACTGGTACACAAACTGTTGCCGACTACAAGCGCTTTGACCGTATCGGCGCGGCTGCGGCTCGTAAATGTTCGAATGCATTCAGTGGTAATTTTTTGAATTGGGCGTCGAGTTCAGCGATTGACATGCTTCGCCTCGCTCTGTCCGGCGGGGATCGGTATATCGATACGGCATCTCTGACAATTTTGCAGCGTGCCGTTATTCCTAATGGTGATCCCACTTGTATGTGGAACAGCACCAACTTTCCAGCGAAGCAATTGTCAAAAGATGGTGGTGGCGCTGGGACTTACTGGGGGGCCGTTCCCACTGCCATGATCACTGCCGCTAACGGCAGTGACATCTACGTTGCCAACACTCTGAATCGTATTTATTTTGGAACTTCCCAAACGGGAGGTTGTGGCAACACTTCAGCATATACATTGAGTGCAAGTACCAGTTCCACGGCCATTGGTCCGATTACAAACAGCACGTCCAATCGGCCCAGCAGCTCCACACTATGTGCTGCTGAAAATGCAACATGCAGTTTCACAGGCGTGAAAGAGGTCTGGTATGGTGCAAAATCTGGTGGAACCAATAAGTGGAAAGTAGCGCCCGCATACAATGGTGTTTCATGCACCAATGCGGTTTTTGGAGATCCTTGGTCGGGTCAATCCAAGAGTTGCTATATTGCTGACTACTCCGGGTCTTGGACACCGCCAACATCCACAGCAGCGCTAAATTCTGATGGATTTTTCTATGCTCGGGTACAAGTATGTAATGCTGTATCTGGCACTTTGCAGGATTCTCGTAACTATAATTTTTGCAAGCAATACCCAAGCGGTAACTACAAGCCTACCGGTGTAATTCAAAAATACAGTGATCAAATGCGGCTCGCAGCATTTGGTTATTTGCTGGATCAAACAGCCAGTTATAACTCTGGTGGGCGCTATGGTGGAGTTCTTCGCGCACCCATGAAATATGTCGGGACGAAGACTTATAGTATTACTGGGCAGGATAATACTCCGTCGGGTGGAAATCCAAAAGCTGAGTGGAATGCGAATACGGGGGTTTTTTACGATAATCCGGACTCTAATTCTTCGCCCGCCATCAGCGGGGTTATCAATTATTTGAATAAATTCGGTCGCACTGGGCCTACACCCGGGGTATACAAGAAATATGACCCCGTTGGTGAGTTGCACTACGAGACACTTCGTTATTTGCAAGGCCTGCAGCCGAGCGCCGACTCTATCAGCGGCACCATTACAGCAACGATGGCAGATGGCTTCCCCTACTTTACATCCTGGACTGACCCATACGGAGATGGTCGTAGCAATGCTAGCGACTACTCTTGCGTAAAGAGTAATATTGTGGTTGTGGGTGATATAAACACCCACGATGGCAATCGTCTTCCTACTGCCAGTGCTGCCAATAATATTCCTGACATAAATTATTGGCGGGGTATTGTTCAGAAGTTCGAAAAAAATACCACTGGTACCTATTTGGATGGGCAGGGGAATACGCAGTCTATCTCAAATCCAAATACGGCAAATAACAGTGTGCCTACTGGGACTGATCGTAGTCAAATTATGGGCTCGGCGTATTGGGCAAGGACGCATGACATCCGAGGTACAGGGTGGACAGCTGATTCAGCTAAACAGCGTCCTGGGCTACGTGTCAAAACTTTCGTGTTTGACGTGAATGAATATGGTGCTCAGAACGACGACAATACTCGCCGCACAGCCAATCAATTCTTTATGGCTGCTAAATATGGTGGATTTGAAACAGATCCTACCAATCCCGGTCAAAAACCATACAATGTCAAAGGTAATCCATTCAAAGATCAAAACAATGTAAATAATAATAATGTCTGGCAGAAAGCCAACGAGGCGGGTGAGGCTAATACTTATTATGTTTATAACACGTCGAAAACTTCTCCGGCTCGGGAAGTGCTCACCGCTTTCGATGAGATCTTCAGTAGAGCTTCTACAAGTGCCCGAAGCGTTGCGGGCGGGGGGTTGAGTACTGGAAGCAAGGTTACTAGTAACTCTGTTTCTTACTCTGCGAAATTCGATACTAGTAACTGGAGCGGCGATGTGGTTGCCGAGCCTGTTACGCAGGACGCCAGCAATAATCTTGTTGTCGGCACTCAGCTTTGGAGTGCCGCTCAGCGGTTGGATAATATGATTTCGCCGGCCACCAATCGCAAGATCTTCGTGGGCCGTGTGGGGGCTACATCCACCACTACTGCCACCGCATTTACTTGGACAGCTATTGATACGGCGCTGCAAGATCAGTTGAATAAGTCAAGCCCTGCTGCTGCTTCAGATGGTCTTGGGGCTGACAGGCTTGCCTATCTCCGTGGTGACAGAACCAAAGAAGGGGCTCCCTTCAGAGTCCGTAGCTCTTTGTTAGGGGATATCGTAAATTCCAATATTTCATATTCTGGTGCGCCGTCAAAGGCGTTCACCGGAACCGGGTACACCGCATTCCGGGCCGCCTACGATTCGCGTACGCCAGCCGTTTTTGCAGGGGCAAACGACGGGATGCTGCATGCATTTAACGCCACGACAGGCGATGAGTTGTTCTCTTACATTCCCAGTTGGCTTGGACGTAATTTATCAGCCTTAACTGATCCTTCTTTTGCTAATAATCACCAAAACTATGTTGATGCCCCATCGGTAGTTTCAGAAGCTCAAGTCGCGAATACAGGGGCAAGTACTGATTGGAAGACGGTTCTCGTATCTGGTACTGGAGGAGGGGGCTCCGGAGTTTTCGCATTGGACGTATCCAATCCTTCCAATTTTAGTGCATCCAGTGTAATGTGGGAGTTCACTCGCGCCGACGATGAAGATATGGGTCAGGTTGTAGGCGAGCCAAAGATACTAAAAATAAAGACCAGTGGCACTAGCTCAACAGTTACATATCGCTGGTTTGCTGTAGTTGGTAGCGGGGTGAATAACTATGTTCCTGATGCGGATGGTAGATTTAGCGCTACTGGCAAGCCTGCACTCTTTCTGCTTGCGCTAGATAAGCCTTCTGGCGCAGCGTGGTCATTGGGTAATAACTACTACAAGGTTTCCGTCCCTACGGATTCCAGTTTGATTTCAAGCAATGCCACTGGACTAGCCAACTTTAGCGCTCTATATGGTACCCAAGGCGAGATGACCGATATCTACATGGGTGACCTTCATGGCGCTCTTTGGAGACTCAAATTTGCAGGCAAGGCGCCTTCAGATTGGAATATGGATAAATTGTCGTTCTTTGATAAGGGGAGCGCCGGCAGCCCTGTTCCTTATCCGTTGTACATCGCCCGTACCGGAGACGCGAGTCCTAAGGTGCAGCCTATTTTTGCAGCTCCAACTCCTTTTGCCGGTCCAATTGTCGGTGGGCTGGAGTCTTTTTATGTGGTTTTCGGAACTGGTAAATATTTGGAGTCAGGTGATAATATTTCCACAACAACCCAGTCTTTATATGCTGTCTATGACAATGGCACTACTACTGCCGATGATTCACCGGCAGGGGCGAGTGTTATTACCGGCCGAGGGCGCCTGCAAGCAGGTACAGTAAACACGACCACCAAGGCCATTGCGGTAAGCGCCTTCAAGTGGGGGCGCCCGGCGACCAATGCCGATACAACTAGCCGAGCTGGTTGGTATTTTGATTTGCCAGTGTCTGGAGAAAGAATCGATCAAGCTGCACTTGATCTAGGAACATTGTCGGCTGCTGTCAACTCTAAGATCCCCGGCTCTACTACTTCGGGGGCGGGTTCTTGCTCTAACACTCTGGGTAGTGGCAACCAATATTTCTTGAGTATCAACAGTGGGTCGGGGTCCTATGTTCCCTCTAGCCTCGGTTTACTTGGCCCCCCAGTGCTTCTATCGAGCGATTCAGAGACGGTGGTTACTCCTTCCGATAGCACCGGGCGACGCGTTCGCACGACAACATTGCGTCGCTTTACTCAAGCGCAGAGCGGCATTGATACGAGCGCGCCTCCAGTTACGACAAAAGAAACTATTGGACGATTAAATTGGCGGCAAATTTTTAATTATCAAGATATGAAGAATGCGCCATGAATAGAGTAAAAAAATATTCCGCAGGGTTCACGTTAATTGAACTCATGATTGTTGTAGCAATCATTGGCATACTAGCTGCTGTTGCTTATCCTGCTTACACTGACTCTGTCCTCAAGGGCCGTAGAGCACAGGGCAGGACTGCCGTGGCGCAGTTAATTCAGCAACAAGAGCGCTACGCCACTCAGCAGAATTGCTACCTCGGGTTCACCACGAATTCTTCGACGGGCGCCGCGACTGCCACCTCCCCCGGCTCAGCTTGTGGGGGAGTTACCGCAACGTCTGTGCCGTTTAAGACCTTTTCGGGTGATACGTTGGCAAATTCTCATTACATATTAAGTTCAGATACTTGTCCTGCCGGTTCTAGTACCCTTTCCATTGGCGATTGCGTTAGAGTGATAGCGACACCAGTGAAGGCCGATCCCCAGGTGGGGGCGTTGCAGATGACGACTACCGGTACGAAATCGTGCACGGGTACGGCTGCAGCAACGGACCCGAAACTATGTTGGCCATGATTATGAAAAATCGTAATGCTGGTTTTACCCTTATTGAACTTATTGTCACAATAGCTATCGCAGCAGTTTTGGCAGCGCTTGCTGTGCCTAGTTTTGTTCAATATCAGCGTAATTCAGAGCTTACCTCGCTAACCAATTCGTTATTGGCCGCGGTGAATGCCGCGAAAGGTGAGGCCATGAAGACAGGTAGGAATGCGTTTGTTGTTCCCAAGGGAACTGGCTGGAATAGTGGTTGGATCGTTTACGTGGATACGAATCGTGATAATGCTTACACTGAGGGGACTGACATAGCCGTTCAAACTCAAGACGCGCTCAAGAGTTATTTCAGCATCACCGGTAACAATATTGCCGCAGGTTCGACCCCTTATATTAAATTTGATAACTCGGGCTATTCCGTGGACAACAGCGCTGCCCCTGTGGCACTTAGTTTGACCATCGCTAGGACGGACGCACCTAGTACCAGTGCGCTGGAGGAAACCCGGCGTGTGGTAGTGGCCCGTACGGGCCGGGTGAGGGCGTGCAAACCGAGTGCCGATACAAGCTGCACCAGTTCAGCGACGCAATAAACAATCCGAGGAGCACCGCACGTATTTAGGCTATCGCGTTCCCTGAAATTTTGGGCGATACGTTCAATGTTGAGTGTTTTTAAATTGTTTGAGCGGTGCGCCTTGAGCTGCAGCTTCAACCGCAACTCGCAGCTGATGCAGGTCAATATCCAAACGAAAAACTGTCTTGAAATCAGGCACCCCCTGCCTCAAGTTCAGTGCAATTCGGAGGACATAGACCATGCGTCTCGACAAATTCACCACCAAATTCCAGGAAGCCCTGAGCGATGCACAGAGCATTGCACTAGGCAATGACCACGCTTACATCGAGCCGGTACATGTGCTGCAGGCCATGCTGCAACAGGACGATGGCCCGAAGGCGCTGCTGCAGCGTGCGGGCGCCAACGTACCCGGCCTGTTGGCGGGGGCCGAGGTGGCGGTTAAGCGCCTGCCCCAGGTGCAAGGCAACGACCAGGTACAAGGCGGCCCCGAGCTGGGGCGTGTGCTCCAGGCCACCGAGAAAGAGGCCATCAAGCGCGGTGACCAGTTCATCGCCAGCGAGCTGTTTTTGCTAGCCGTGATCGACAGCAAGGGCGAAGCCGCCAAGATCGCCAAGGACAACGGCCTCACGCGCAAGAGCCTGGAGGCCGCCATCGAGGCCGTGCGCGGCGGTCAGAAGATGGACAGCGCAGAGGCCGAAGGCCAGCGTGGTGCTCTGGCCAAGTACTGCCTGGATCTCACCGAGCGCGCTCGCCTTGGCAAGCTGGACCCCGTGATTGGCCGCGACGACGAAATCCGCCGTGCCATCCAGGTGCTGCAGCGCCGCACCAAAAACAACCCTGTGCTGATCGGCGAGCCCGGCGTGGGCAAGACCGCCATCGTAGAAGGCCTGGCCCAGCGCATTGTGGCGGGCGAAGTACCCGAGAGCCTCAAGGGCAAGCGCGTGCTCAGCCTCGACATGGCCGCGCTGCTTGCGGGTGCCAAGTTCCGGGGCGAGTTTGAAGAGCGCCTGAAAAGCGTGCTCAACGAACTGGCCAAGGACGAAGGCCAGACCATCGTCTTTATCGACGAGCTGCACACCATGGTAGGCGCGGGCAAGGGCGAGGGCGCGATGGACGCGGGCAACATGCTCAAGCCCGCGCTGGCGCGTGGCGAGCTGCACTGCGTGGGGGCCACCACACTCGACGAATACCGCAAGTACATCGAAAAGGATGCAGCACTGGAGCGGCGCTTCCAGAAGATCCTGGTCGGCGAGCCCACCGTGGAGGCGACCATTGCTATCCTCCGCGGCTTACAGGAGAAGTATGAGGTCCATCACGGCGTGGACATTACCGACCCAGCGATCGTCGCTGCGGCCGAGCTGAGCAATCGCTACATCACGGACCGCTTCCTGCCTGACAAGGCGATCGACTTGATCGATGAGGCCGCGTCCAAGATCAAGATCGAGATGGACTCCAAGCCTGAGGTGATGGATAAGCTCGACCGCCGCCTGATTCAGCTGCAGATCGAGCGCGAAGCGGTGCGCCGCGAGAAGGACGAGTCCTCACAAAAGCGCTTTGCGCTCATCGAGGAAGAGATCACCAAGCTGCAAAAGGAAATCGCCGACTACGACGAGATCTGGCAGTCTGAAAAGGCCCAGGCGCAAGGTAGCGCTCATGTGCGCGAGGCCATCGACAAGCTCAAGTTTCAGATCGAGGAATTCACTCGCAAAGGCGACTTCAACAAGGTGGCCGAGTTGCAGTACGGCAAGCTGCCTGAGTTGGAAAAGCAGCTGAAGGAAGCCCAAGCGCAAGAGGCTGGCAAGGACGGCGCGCCCGCCACGCGCCGCCTGCTGCGCACGCAGGTGGGCGCTGAGGAAATCGCTGAAGTGGTGAGCCGCGCTACGGGCATTCCCGTGGCCAAGATGATGCAGGGCGAAAAAGACAAGCTCCTGCAGATGGAGTCCAAGCTGCACGAGCGTGTGGTGGGCCAGCAAGAGGCGATTGCCGCAGTGGCCAATGCGATTCGTCGTTCGCGCTCGGGGCTGAGTGACCCCAATCGGCCCACTGGATCGTTCCTGTTCCTCGGCCCCACGGGCGTGGGCAAGACCGAGCTGTGCAAGGCGCTCGCGGGCTTCCTGTTTGATAGCGAAGACCACCTGATCCGCGTCGACATGAGCGAGTTCATGGAGAAACACTCGGTGGCCCGTCTGATCGGTGCGCCGCCCGGCTATGTGGGCTACGAGGAGGGTGGCTACCTGACCGAGGCCGTGCGCCGCAAGCCCTACAGCGTGCTGCTGCTCGACGAGGTGGAGAAGGCCCACCCCGACGTCTTCAACGTGTTGCTGCAGGTGCTGGACGACGGCCGCCTAACCGACGGCCAGGGCCGCACCGTGGACTTTAAGAACACGGTGATCGTGATGACGAGCAACATCGGCTCGCATCTGATCCAGGCCATGGTGGGGCAGGATTCGGAAGACATCAAGGAAGCCGTCTGGGGTGAACTCAAGAACCACTTCCGGCCTGAGTTCCTGAATCGCATTGATGAGACCGTGGTGTTCCATGCGCTGGATGCCCAGCACATTGCCTCGATCGCCAAGATCCAGCTGCAGCTGTTGCAATCCCGGTTGGCGAAGATGGATTTGGAGTTGCAGGTGTCCGACGCTGCCTTGGCAGAATTGGCCAAGGTGGGGTTCGACCCCGTGTTTGGCGCACGGCCGCTCAAGCGGGCGATTCAGCAGCGCATAGAGAATCCGCTGTCCAAGCTGTTGCTGGAAGGGCGATTCCCACCCAAGAGTGTGATTCCGGTCACCGTCAACCCTGTTCTGGAGCCTGGCGTGTTCCAGTTCGGAGTCGCCCCGCAAGAGTGATGTGGGCTCGGGAAGCGGTTGCGGTGTGATTCAGCACCGCAATCTGCATCCCAAGTTGTGAAGGAGAGGTGTCGTTTGAATGATTTTGTTGCGGGTGTCGTGAGCTTTCTGTTGCGTCTGGTCGTAATTGCCATGGGCTTGGTCCTGTTTGCCAGCCTTTTGGTCGCAGCCATGTTGTTTGCGCTGGTGTGGGTGCTGCGTGCAGGCTGGGCGCGCCTGACAGGACGACCGGTGACGCCGTGGGTGATGGGTGTGGACCCACGCACAGGCTTCAGCACGGTCTTTCGGTCTACGCAGCGGTGGTCTGCTGGCCGCCGAGGCAATAGTGCGCCTGAAGGCGCCAGTGAAGACGCCGCCGCATCGCGCCGTGGCGGCATCCTGCCGGGGGCGGCACAGGTCACTGACGTAGAAGCACGCGAAGTGCGTTGACGTGGCAGTGGCGGCCGCTGCACTTTGGCTGCCACCAACCCCATTGCATGAGAGCCCCGTGGTACGAGCGTAAGCCTACGGGCGTCAACCCTAGGGCGCCTGCCTTTTTGTGACGCGCCCATCGGGGGTGTCTCCTATCATCCGTCCATGACACCAGCCGATATCCGCGCACATTTCGATCTTCAGTTCCAGGCCAGCCGTGCGCACGTGGACGTGCCGCTGCTCGTGCGGCGAGAGCGTTTGCTGCGCTTGCGCAAGTTGCTCGATGAGAATGGGCCTGTGCTGGCGGCGGCCGTGCAGGCCGACTTTGGCATGCGGTCACCCCGCCTCACGGAGGTGGCAGACTTCTTGGTGCTGCGCACCTTGCTGTCGCACACGCTGCGCCACTTGGCAAAGTGGGTCAAGCCCCGAAAGGTGCATACGCCGATTCACCTTCAGCCGGCCCACGCCTTCATCCAGCGTCAGCCCATGGGGGTGGTGGGGGTGATTGCACCGTGGAATTACCCGGTGCAACTGGCCCTGGCACCCGCCATCACCGCGCTGGCTGCGGGCAACCGCGTGATGCTCAAGCCCAGCGAGTTGACGCCCCATACCTCGGCCCAATTGGCGCTACTGGTGGCGCAGTTCTTTGCCCCCGACGAATTCTGTGTGGTGCAGGGAGACGCCAACCTGTCCGCCTTGTTTGCCTCGTTGCCTTTCGATCATCTGGTGTTCACAGGCTCCACGGCGGTGGGCCGCAAGGTGGCGCAGGCGGCAGCGCAGAACCTGACACCGACCACGCTGGAGCTGGGCGGCAAGTCGCCCTGCATCATCGACGGCCATTGCGACATGGCGGACGCGGCCGTCAAGATTGCGCACGGCAAACTGCTCAATGCGGGGCAAACCTGTATTGCCCCCGACTATGTGCTGCTGCCGCGTGGCCGTGAGGGCGAATTTGCGCAGGCTTACCGGGCCGCAGTGGCGCGCCTGTTCCCCACCATCGAGGGCAACGCCGACTACGCCTCCATCATCACGCCCCGCCACCATGCCCGTTTGCGCACGATGCTGCAGCAGGCGCAAACACAAGGGGCAGAGGTGCACACGATCGACCCTACCGACGGCAAACCCATGGTGTCCACCGTGGGAACGCTGGGCGACGGTGCAAGCCGCCAGATGCTGCCCACGCTGGTGTTTGGTGCCACCTCGCAAATGCAGCTCATGCAGGAGGAAATTTTTGGTCCCATACTGCCCGTGATCTCGTACGAGCGGCTGGACGATGCCATTGCCCACATCAACAGCGGGCCCCGCCCGTTGGCGCTTTATTGGTTTGGCCAGAGCGAAGCCGTGCGCGACGACGTGTTGCGCCGCACCGTCAGCGGCGGGGTGACGGTGAATGACACGCTGATGCACATTGCGCACGACAACCTGCCGTTTGGCGGCGTGGGCGACAGTGGCTGGGGCGCTTACCACGGCGAGCAGGGATTTCTGCGCTTCTGCCACCAGAAGTCGGTGCTGGTGCAGTCGCGCTGGGCCATGGGCTCGCTGTTCTATCCGCCCTATGGGGCCAAGTTCGACCAAGTCATGGGGCTGCTGCGCCGCTGGTTGTAATGCTTTGTGTGAGTTGCCCGGGTGCTGTCTGACCGTCTTCCGGTTCGTCGTCCACCATGGCAGCAGGCAGCGGCGGTTGGGTGATGAGCTGCACCATCGCATCGCGCAGCTGGCCGGTGGACACCGGCTTGTGCAGTAGCAACGCGGAGGTGGACTGCGCGTCGCGCAGGCGCTGGGGCGAGGTGTCACCCGTCATGATGATCGCGGGCACGTTGGTTCCCAGGTAGGCTCGCAGCGCCTGCAGTACCTGTTTGCCGGTTTCTTCATGGCGCAGACGGAAGTCGGTGATGATGATGTCGGGCGTCACGTCCTCCAGGACTTCCAGGGCGTCTGCGCTGGATTCTGCCGTCATGCACTGGCAGCCCCAGCTTTGCAGCAATGACTGCATGCCCAGGCGCACGGCCTCGTCATCGTCGATGGCCAGCACCTTCAGGCCTACCAGGCTGCGGCCGTCCTGGGGTGTGGTGGCATCGTCCTCCAGCGCTCCCTGCCAGCGGTCAAGCCACAGCCTGAAGACAGACCCCTTGCCAGGCTGCGAGCGCAACTCCACGGAGGTCCGCATTTCACGCGCCAGGCGCTGCACGATGGCCAGGCCCAGGCCCAGGCCTTTGCGGCGGTCACGCTCCGGGTTGCCCAGCTGGTGGAACTCCTTGAAGATGTGTTCCCACTGGTGCTCGGGGATACCCGCCCCGGTGTCCCACACCTCCAGCGCCAGCCGTTTTCCACGCGTGCGGCAGGCAATCAGTACACCGCCCTGAGCGGTGTAGCGCAGGGCGTTGGAGATGAAGTTGTGCATCACCAGGCCGACCAGGGAGCGGTCGGCAAACGCGGCGGCAGAGGTCTCGCGGGTGCGGTACACCAGGCCGGCCGTGTCGGCCTGCACGCCAAACTCCTGCTCCAGCGCGGTGAGCAGGGGCTGCACCGCAAACGCGGCTGGCCGCACCTTGACCACGCCGGCCTCCAGCCGGGAGTAGTCGAGCAAGGTGGTGAGCATCTCGGCCGCAGCGCCAGATGCGGCATGTGCATGTTTCAGCACGGTGCGCTGGTGGTCATTGAGCGGGCTGCGGTGCAGCGATTCCAGAAACAGGCCCATGGCATGCAAGGGCTGGCGCAGGTCATGGCTGGCAGCCGCCAGAAAGCGGGATTTGTCGCGGTCGGCCTGCTCGGCGGCCTCCTGTGCCGCCAGGGCCCGCTGCGATTCGGCCCGCAGCTGGCTGACCAGGCGTTCGTTTTCCAGCTTGAGCGCAATGCTGCGCCTTGTGGCACGGTCGGCCGTGCGTGCCTGCAGGCAGGTCAGCGCGTAGTACACCCCGGTCAGGAACAGCGCAGGCCACATCACGGGCCCACCCGCCAACGCCACTGACAGCATCACGCCGCCGATGGCGCTGGTGAGGTAGGTGACGTAGGCCCGGTACAGCGGCGCGCCGAGCCCGAGCGCTCCCGACGAGACGGTGCTGATGATGCCGATGGCGTAGATGACGCTGTCGGAGTTGCCCCAGTACAGCACCACATAGCCCAGGCTGCCCCAGCTCAGGCCCATGGCCGCCATGCAGGCGATGAGCTTGCGCGCGGCCTGCGGCGCAGGATCCACAAACGGTGCAATGCTGCGCAGCGTGAGGTACACCCCGGCCACCACCAGCGTGTGCGAGACCAGCCATACCGTAATGGCCTGCGTGTCTGCCACGCGGGCCATGACCCAGAGCGTGCCCAGGGCCGTGGCCAGCGATGCCAGCAGCGTCATCGGAAAGTTCTGTCGCAGCAGGGCTACCTGTGCGCGCAGGACCTCGTCGCGCTCCCACACCGGCCAGCCCCAGCGTGTGGGTGGTATCACCGGTTCGAGGGGCAGCGGACTGGTTTCAGAGGGGGTCATGAAGCTGCGGGGTGGACAGGCCCAGGCGCTGGGCCGCCAGCAGCGCAGCGCTGCGGCTGTTGACGCCCAGCTGCGCAAAGATGGCCGCCACATGCACACGCACCGTGTTCTCGCTCAGCCCCAGGTCGCGGGCGATCACCTTGTTGGGCCTGCCCGTGCACAGCAGCGACAGCACATCCAGCTGCCGTGCCGTGAGGGATGGCGTGTCGGGCCCCCGCACGGTGGCGCTGTTGCCGCTGTTGATCGGAAAACACGGCTGGCCTGACAGTGCGCAGCTGATGGCCTCTAGGATGTCCTCGGCGCTGGCGGACTTGGGCAAAAAGCCATCGGCCCCGCGCGCGCGCGCTTCGTGGATGGCATCGGGTGCCACGCTGGCCGACACCAGAACGATGCGCGCCCGGGGGCACGCCTGTCGCAACAGTCGCAGGCCGTCCAGCCCGCTCATGCCGGGCAACTGGATGTCCAGCAGGACCAGGTCGATCTCCGCCTGCTGCAGTGCGCAGGCATCGGCGATCGATCCGGCCTCGGCAATGCTGCCCACGCTGGGGTGGTCCTGCACGATCAGGCGTAGCCCCGTGCGGAACAGGGTGTGGTCATCCACAAGCAAAAGACAGGCAGTCATACAGGCAAGTATTGCGCACAACCGGGTGTTGCGGGCTAGTCCATTTGTGCGATGGACGCACGGATGTGCACTTTCTAGACTTTCCGTCAAGCATTGAAAAGCACTTTGGGTGCGCACCAATGCGCAAACCTTCGTAACCACACTCCGTTTTCAAAGGGTTCCCATGACGATCAATGCACACACCCATGGCGCCAGCACCTCCGAAGCAGGCCTGCACCACAGCGAACGACGACCCGCGGCCAGCCCCGGCGCAGCCCATGCGGGCACCGGCCTGGGGGGCAACAGCGTGGCGCTCATCGTGCAGGAGCACTGCCCCGACATGCTGGCGGCAGCCGGCGTGGTGATCGAGCACCTGGACGCCCAGGCTGGCACCTGGCAGTTCTCTGCCGACGCTGGGCAGACCTGGCGTGGCATCCGCACCGACCTGATCAACCGGCCGGGCAACCTTGGCCTGGCGCTGGACCGCGACGCGCGCCTGCGGGTGCTGCCCTTTGGCGGCCACCGGGTGACGGGGGCGCGGGTGGCGTTCCATACGGTGCAGCGCAGCCATGGCCAGGGCAACGGCAGCTACCGTGCGTATGCCAGCGAAGACCGCGATGGCGGTTCGCGCACCGTCACCCTGGTGCTCAGCCTCGCGGCCATCAACGGCGCCCCACCGGCAGTGCATGTGCCCCGCCCCCGCAACAAGCGCGCGATGGTGCAGCGCGCAGCAGCAGCGGCCACTGCGGCTGCGGGCAGCGCCTTGTCGGGCGCCATGGTCATGGCCTGAGGGTCGGCTGCGGGCCCCTGCGAATGCGGGGCGTGGGGGGCAAAAAGCGAGGCAGGGAGGCGTGACCGACAGGGCTGCGCTACCCGCCTGTCAGGGTGGAAAAACCGTTTGCGGCGACAATGCCGGTCCTTTTGTTTTTTCATTCCCCGTTTTCGTTCGGTTTTTTCATGTCAAGTATCCAGGTTCGTCCCGCTACGCTTCGCGATGCCAAAGCCATCGCCCAGATCCACACTGTCTCTGCCCAAGAGGCTTACAAAGGACTGGTGCCAGACGAGCAGTTGAAATCCATGTCGGTCGAAAAGCGCCAGGCCTACTGGCGCGAGGCCATTGAATATTGCGAGCCCCAGGTCCAGGTGGCGGTCGATGGCGAGAAGATCGTCGGTTTTGTCGGCTACGACCGCTCGCGCGATGAAAAGTCCCGCCCCACCACTGGTGAAATCTGGGCCATCTACGCGGCCCCCACCCATTGGAACCAGGGCGTAGGCCTGGCCCTGTGGGACGCCGCCCGTGACGGCCTGCAAGAAGAAGGCTGCACCAACGTCACCGCCTGGGTGCCGCTGCGCAATGAGCGCGCGCTGCGCTTTCATGAGCTGGCCGGCTTCAAGCGCGAGCTGTCCACTGCCAAGACCGCCGTGATCGGCGGCGTGAAGATCGAAGAAGTGCGCCTGAAGCGCCCGATCAACGCTTAAAGTGCGACGACACCCCCCTGCGTCGCTGCGCTCGTTCCCTCCGCTCTGGCTTCGCTGCGCTGCGCGGACAGGGGGACGATGCCTTCGCTGCAGGGCGGCCCTTGCTCGGCATCCCCGGCCTGCCGCGCGCCTGTTTCCCATACTACGGACTGTGCGCGGCACTGTCAGACTCTGATGCCAACAAATCCTTCCACCATCCACTGGACCCACCAGGGTCAGCCTCAGCAAGCCCTGTGGCGCTCCGAGAGTGGCGCCTCAACGCCGCGCCGGGTAGAGGGGGCTGACGACACGCTGGCCGCCGACACGGCTTACCGCATGGCCTGTGAGGGGACGGGGTTGCTGTGGCAGGGTGATTTCCAGAACGCGCGGCACCTGCTGCAAGCGCTGATGCGCCGGGCCGACAAGAAGCCCCGCAAGGCGGCTGCAAAGGCGTCCCAGAAACTGGCGGCGGCCACGGCGGCCGAAGCGTTTCACCTGCACCGCCAGGCACAAGCGCAGCGCGCGCGGGTGCTGGCGTCGGTGCTGATTCCGCTGGAGGGGGACTACAGCATTGCGCTGCGTCGCGCGCCCGACTGGCGCCAGGCCTGCACAGAGGCCTGGGGGCCTGCGACCGGCGAGCGCTCGGTGGCCACGCTGCGCGAGCTGCTGGGACTGGTGGGCGCGCATGAATGGCGCAAGAAAGGGGTCGAAATCCCTGCGCTGGGTGCCCCGCCGCTCAACCGCATTCACCCGCACTATGGTGTGTTCTCGCCGGTGCGTGGCGAATACGTGGGGTTGGTGGCAGCAGCACCTTTGCCCAGCAAGGCCCTGGCGTTTGATATTGGCGTGGGCACGGGGGTGTTGTCGGCTGTGCTGGCGCGCCGTGGCGTGCAGCGCGTGGTGGCCACCGACCAGGATCCCCGGGCACTGGCCTGTGCGCGCGAGAACCTGCAGCGCCTGCAGCTGCTCGACCGTGTCGAGTTGCAGCAAGCGGACCTGTTTCCACCGGGCCGGGCGCCGCTGGTGGTGTGCAATCCCCCTTGGGTGCCGGCGCGCGCCAACTCGCCCATCGAACACGCCGTGTACGACGAAGGCAGCCGCATGCTCAAGGGCTTTCTGGCAGGTTTGGCGGCACACCTGGAGCCCGGCGGCGAGGGCTGGCTGATCCTGTCGGACCTGGCCGAACACCTGGGCCTGCGCCCGCGCGAACATCTGCTGGCCTGGATTGCCGAGGCGGGCCTGGTGGTGCGTGGCCGCCATGATGTGAAGCCGGTGCATGCCAAGGCTGCCGACGCGCAGGATGCGCTGCACGCTGCGCGTGCGGCCGAGGTCACGTCTCTGTGGCGGCTTGCTGCGGCCTGAACCCGCACAGACCGGCTCAATCCAGCAGCGCAGGCTGCGTAGTGGCAAAGTTTTCAGCCACCGGGCTTGCGGGCAGCAACTGGTCCAGCCGCTCACGCAGGCTGGCGGCACGCTCGGCGCCTGCAGCGAGTGCCACTTCTTCAAACATGGCTTCGCCCACGTCCAGCATGCTGGTGCGGTCCTTGGCGGCGCGCAGCGCCTCGCGGAAATGCTGTGCCAGCACAGGGTCGCGGCGCGCAAACAGGCGCTCGCAGGTGTCAAACAGGTACATGCGCGCACCGGCCAGCGACCGCAGGGACTCACCCGGTGCCGGGCGCTCGATCGACGGTGCTGTGGGCTCCGGCGTGGGTGGCAGGTCTGCCGGACCGGTCAGGTAGCCCTGGCGCATCAGGTTCTCGACAATCTGCGCGCCAATGCCGTTGTACATGGCTTGCAGGTCTGACAGCGGTTTGCCGTCGGCCAGCAGGAGCAGGGAGCGTTCGCGCAGGCTCAGGGTGCGCACGCCAGGGGAGAGTTCCAGGCGGGCTTTGTCGGTTTTTTGCAGCAGCATGGGGTGTCTCCGTGGCGGTCGGTCTCTGGAGCGACGATTCCACCAGCCGGGCGTGACGCCGTGATGACCCCTTGGGATGTCCTGCATCACAATCGTGTGCTGGCTGGCGCTGCCTCAAGCGCCGCATGCCTGCGCAATTGCTCCTTATTTGATAGCTGCTTGGGCATATTGCACTAGCGCTTGGTGCTGTTTTTGTTTGAATTTTGCTGCTGAGTGCCTGTGGAGGCTCTTTTTTCGGAGAGGGCTCATCGAGCCAGCAGAGCCCGTGACATGACCTTGCTGCTCGCCCCGATGGAGGGGCTTCTGGATTTTGTGCTGCGCGATGTGCTGACCCGCGTGGGCGGCGTGGACCGCTGCGTGTCGGAGTTCATCCGCATCACCGGCACCCTGCTGCCCGACAAGGTGTTCCTGCGCTACGTGCCCGAGTTGCGCAACGGCAGCCGTACCTTGGCCGGGGTGCCCGTGCGGGCCCAGTTGCTGGGCTCCGACCCGGTCAGCATGGCCGAGAACGCGGCGCGCCTGGCGGCGCTGGGCCCCGAGGGGATCGACCTGAACTTCGGTTGCCCCGCCAAGGTGGTCAACCGCCACGGCGGTGGCGCGGCGCTGCTGCAGGAGCCTGAGCGCATTGCGGCGGTGGTGGCTGCGGTGCGCCGCGCCGTGCCGGCGCACCTGCCGGTGTCGGCCAAGATGCGCCTGGGGTTCAACGACACCCACCTGATGCGTGAATGTGCCCAGGCCATGCAGGCAGGGGGCGCTGCTGAGCTGGTGGTGCACGCGCGCACCAAGGCCGATGGCTACCGCCCACCGGCCTACTGGGAGCACATCCCCACCATCCGCGCGGCGGTCACCATCCCGGTGGTGGCCAATGGCGAGATCTGGACGGTGGCCGACGCGCAGCGCTGCCGTGAAGTGTCGGGCTGCGACGCGCTAATGCTGGGGCGCGGCATCGTGGCGGACCCCGGCCTGGCACGCGCCATTCGCGCTGCCGATGCAGGACGTCCGGACACGGACACCGTGGTTTGGGCCGATCTGGTGCCACACCTGGCCGCCTTCTGGCAGCTGGTGTGCGACGACCTGGAGCCGCGCCAGCGCGCGGGGCGCCTCAAGCAATGGCTTAACCTGTTGCGCCGCCGGTTTGCCGAGGCCGAGGTGGCGTACCAGCATGTGCGCACCATGACGGACCAGCGGGCGATCACCGTGTGGGTGGCGGACTTGCAGGCGCAAGCACAGAGCGCCCACGGCGCTTAGGACAGGGTCTCAGGCCGCTGCTACAGCAGGTGGTCGGGCGCCAGGGGGCCCAGCAGCTGCAGCATCAGCCGCAGCGGGGCACTGGCGTCGGGCTCGGTCGTGGCGTCTGGCAGCCCGCTGCCCTCGGGGGCGCGCCAGCGCAGGCCCTGGTCGGTGGCCTGCACCTGCCACGCGGATTCTTTCAGCGCCGTGTCGATCTGAGTGAGGGCGCGGCGAGACAGCTCCGTGCTGCGGATCAGCAGCGCCACCTCGGTGTTCTGCCGCTGCGAGCGCATGTCCAGGTTCATCGACCCCACTGCCAGCAGTCGGCCGTCCACGATCATCAGCTTGGAGTGCAGCATGGCGCGCGAGCTGCCTTGCGAACCCACGGCACCCGCGCCGCCGCCCATGCTGCCCGATACGCCCAGCGCTCCCCGCAGCACCCCTGGCAGTTCGCTGTGCATCTCGTACAGCTCCACCCCCATGGCAAGCAGCTGCGGCCGGTGGCGGGCATAGCCGGCATGCGCAATGGGCGCGTCGTTGGAGGCCAGCGAATTGGTCAGCACCCGCACCCGCACGCCGCGCGCCCTCGCCGCCGCAAAGGCGGCCTCCATGTCCGGCCCCGGCACAAAGTAGGGCGAGATGATGAGCAGGTCGCGCCGCGCTTGGCCCATGAGCTGCAACAGCCCGTCCACCACAGTGTCGGTTTGGGCCTCGGTGGCTTCGGGGCTTGCGCGGGGGCTGTCGGGTGGCGCGCCGTTGGCAGATGCGGTGGCGCTATCGGCCGCCGGCAGCACGCGGGGTGGGGAGGCGGCCGCGCTGTCGGCCGCCGGTATCGTGCGGGAGCCCGAGACCAAGGCGGCAGCAGCGGCCTTGGGGCTATGGGTAGCCCCTGCGGCGGCGCTTGCGCCTGGGCCCGGCGGCGGCGCTGCCAACGCCAGAGCAGCCCCATTGCCCATCCCTGCGCTGTCGGCCGGGATCTTGGCAGGCTGGTCCACCAGCACGGCCGCCGCAGCCCAGACGAAGGGCGTGCGCTCCAGGTCCATGGGCTCGTAGTTCCAGATGCGTGCACGCTGCGCAGCAGTGGTGCCTGGCCCCATGTCGGGCGGCAGGCGGTCTGGGGCGGTGGTGCCACCCTGGCCTGCGACACGGCGTCTTCGCCCTTCGTCGGCCACACGGATGCTGTCGCGCAGGTGGTCAAGCTCGCCCTGTGTGATGAGCGACTGCACCGGGTAGGCGCGTTCGTTGTTCCAGTAGCTGTCAAAGCTGCGCGACAGGTCCCGCACGATGGGGCCTGCAGCCAGTACGTCCAGGTCCACAAAGTTACCCGAGTCGGCATTGCCGAAATAGGCGTCACCCAGGTTGCGGCCCCCGGTCACAGCCATGGCGTTGTCGGCAATGAACAGCTTGTTGTGCATGCGCTGCTGCACGCGCGAGAAGTCGCCCAGCAGGCCCAGCATGCGGCCAATGGGAGACCCCCTTGCGCCCGTGAGGGGGTTGAACATGCGCATCTCGATGTTGGGCACAAACGCCAGCCGCATCACCTGCGCATCACGCCCGGTGCTGTGGAAGTCGTCCAGCAGCACGCGCACCCGCACGCCGCGCTGGGCTGCTGCCATCACGCTGAGCAGCAGGCGTTCGCTGCTGGCGTCTGCGTGGATCGCGTAGTACTGCAGGTCCAGGGTTTTCTGTGCGGCGTCCACCAGAGCCAGGCGGCTGCTGTAGGCGGCTTGCGGGCCGCTGAGCAGCGCAAACCCCGAAGCGTGCCGCGCCCCTTCGGCGACCCTGCGTGCTGCTACCAGCTGGCCCAGGGGGGTATCGCCAGGGGCCGCCCAGGCTGCCGACACCGGGCGGTCCACATCCTTGGGCAGACCCGCGCAACCGGCGAGGGCCACGGCAACCACCACCAGCGCCATGCCCAGCCAGCCGGGGCGGGCCCGCAGGGGCAGGGTCAAGGACAAGGAGGGCAAAGACAACATGGCGCGATTGTGACCGTGGAGCCGCTGGGGCGCAGGGCTCAGGTATAGCCGTGCGCCGGCCCAGGCGATGTCAGACGGGGCGCCAAGGCGACGGCTGGGCCCTGCACCAGGCGTGGCGCCGGGTCCAGGCCGCCGCCGGTCGGGCTGACTACCAGCTCACTTCGCGGTCGGGCGTGGCGCTGATCTTGTGGATGCTCAGGTCGGCGCCGTCAAACTCTTCTTCCTGTGTCAGGCGGATACCCACCGTCTGCTTGAGGATGCCGTACACCACCACGCCGCCAACCAGGGCCCAGAGCACGCCCAGGCCGGTACCGATGAGCTGGGCCGACAGGCTGACCCCGCCCAGCCCGCCCAACGCCTTGCTGCCAAAGATACCCGCAGCCAGTCCGCCCCAGGTGCCGCACAGCCCGTGCAGCGGCCATACGCCCAGCACGTCGTCAATCTTCCATTTGTTTTGCGTCAGGGTGAACATCAGCACAAAAATGGCTCCGGCCACCGCGCCGACCACCAGCGCACCCAGCGGGTGCATGAGGTCCGAGCCCGCACACACGGCCACCAGACCCGCCAGCGGGCCGTTGTGCACAAAGCCGGGGTCGTTCTTGCCCAGCACCAGGGCGGCCAGCGTGCCGCCCACCATGGCCATCAGCGAGTTCACAGCGACGAGGCCCGAAAGCTTGTCCACGGTCTGCGCGCTCATCACATTGAAGCCGAACCAGCCCACCACCAGCACCCAGGCGCCCAGCGCCAGGAACGGGATGTTGGACGGCGGGTGGGCCGAGATCGCACCGTCCTTGCGGTAGCGGTTGGCGCGAGAGCCCAGCAGGATCACCGCCGGCAACGCAATCCAGCCGCCCATGGCGTGCACCACCACCGAGCCCGCAAAGTCGTGAAACTCTTCGCCCGTCAGCGCCTTGATCCAGCCCTGCACACCAAAATGCTGGTTCCAGGCAATACCCTCAAAAAACGGGTACACAAAGCCCACGATGACTGCTGTTGCCAGCAGTTGCGGCCAAAACTTAGCGCGCTCCGCGATGCCGCCCGACACAATGGCTGGAATGGCTGCCGCAAACGTGAGCAAGAAGAAGAACTTGACCAGCGCATAGCCGCTTTGCTGCACCAGCGATTCGGCACCGATGAAGAAATGCGTGCCGTAGGCCACTGTGTAGCCGACCACAAAATAGACCACCGTGGACACCGAAAAGTCCACCAGGATCTTGACCAGCGCATTCACCTGATTCTTTTTGCGGACTGTGCCCAGTTCCAGAAAAGCAAACCCGGCGTGCATGGCCAACACCATGATCGCCCCGAGCAAGATGAACAAGGCATCTGTGCCCTGTTTGAGTGCTTCCATAACGTCCTCGCGATAGTGATTGATCGACTCTGGTGCGTTTTCATCCGACGCCACAGATTTGCACCAAGTTGAAGCAAGAAGTGCGCCAAGAGTTGGTGCAAGGCTTTGCACCGAATTGGGGCTTTGCCAGAGGGGTAGATTTGTAGGTGGTGGATAAATGCTGTATAAATAAACAGTTTTATCGTGCATGCTGCTCCACCACTCGATCGCCATGAGTTCACTTGACCCTCCCGACGACGACCTGCCTGCACAGCCGCAGGACATCTGCATTCCGCTGCAGGCCATCCGCGGGCGCGGTGCCGCCACGGCCATGGCCCACCGCTTTGCCAAAGACCAGCGCGAACGTGCGGATGATGGGTGGAACCATCCGCGCGCCCTTGGCAGGGCCGAGGGCGTGGAGCAGGGTGGCACGGGTACGGCTCAGGATGGCAACCCGAACGGCGGGGGTGCTGAAGAGGGTGATGCATGGGGCGGGGGCGACGAGGGAGCCTGCGCCAGCCCCTCACCCGCCACCCGCGTGCATTTCGAAACGGCACGCAGTGCCCTGTGTGCCAACGACTCGCCCGATATCTTTTTTGAACTCTCGGTGAACCCCTACCGGGGCTGCGAGCACGGCTGCATCTACTGCTACGCCCGGCCCACGCACAGCTACCTCAATTTTTCGCCCGGGCTCGACTTTGAGACGCAGATCGTGGCCAAGCACAACGTGGCGCAGGTGTTGCGTCAAGAGCTTGCACAGCCGCGTTACGTGCCGCGTTTGCTCAACATCGGCTCCGCCACCGACTGCTACCAGCCCGTGGAGCGTGACCTGAAGCTCACGCGCAGCGTGATCGAAGTGATGCGCGAGGCGCGCCACCCGTTTTCGCTGATCACCAAATCCAGCGGCGTGGAGCGCGACCTGGACCTGCTCGCCCCGCTGGCAGCGCAGCGCTTGGCGGCGGTGTACATCACCATCACCACACTCGACGCTGCGCTGGCTCGCCGCATGGAACCCCGCGCCGCCGCGCCCCACCGGCGGCTTCGCACCATCCGTGCATTGGCCGAGGCGGGTGTGCCGGTGGGCGTGAGCGTGGCTCCCCAGATCCCGTTCATCACCGAAGACATGGAGCAGGTACTGGAGGCTGCACGCGACGCCGGTGCGCGCACCGCGTTCTACACGGTGCTGCGGCTACCGTGGGAGCTGGATGCGTTGTTTCGAGAGTGGCTCGCCGTGCACTACCCGCAGCGTGCAGCGCGCGTCATGGCCCGGGTGCAAGACCTGCACCCCCTGACCGGGGCCCAGCGCGCAGCCGGCAAGACCTATGACAGTGACTTTGCCACCCGCATGAAAGGGAGCGGGCTCTGGGCCGACCTGCTGCGCCAGCGGTTTGCCAACACCTGCCGCCGCTTGGGGCTCAACCGGGAGCGCGAGGGGCTGGACCTGGGGCAGTTCAGGCCGGGACTGCTGAAAGGGCAGGGGAGCCTCTTCTAGATCCCGTGCCCACCTCCGTGCACTTTGCACTGCGCGCCGCAGGCCGCAATGCGTTGCCTCGTCAGCCCCCCCACACCCGCTGCACTATCTGGGTGTACAGCGGAATACCCACCAGGATGTTCAGCGGAAACGTCACCCCCAGCGAGAGGCTCACGTACAGCGACGGGTCGGCTTCTGGGATGGCATAGCGCACCACGGCAGGCACCGCGATATAAGACGCGCTGGCGGCCAGCACCATGAGCAGCACGGCATCCCCCGTGGGCACCTGCAGCAGCCAGGCCAGCGCCAGGGCCAGGCTGGCGTGCGTCAGCGGCCCCAGCACCGCGTAAGCCAGCAGCCATGGCGACTGCTTGCGCACCGCAGGCAGGTTGCGAGCCGTGGACAGGCCCATGTCCAGCAAGAACAGGCACAGCATGCCCTTGAACAGATCGCCCGAGAACGGCTGCATGGCCGCCTTGCCGGCATCGCCAGTCACCATGCCGATCACCATGGCGCCCAGCAGCAGCAACTGGGTGCCGTCGGTGAACGACTCGTGCAGGATCTTGCCCACCGACAGGTGAGGCCCTGGTTTGCCTGGCGCGCCGCCTGCGCTTGCGCCACCCAGTGCGGGGCCCCCTGCCGACGCCATGGCGACCACCGGTGGCACGCGCAGGAGGGGGCTTGAGGGGGTGACTGCCAACGACTGAGCCACAGACTGCCGCTGCCGCATCGCATTGGCCAGCATCACCGCCAGGATGATGGCGGGCGACTCCATCAGCGCCATGGCTGCCGCCATGTAGCCGCCGTAGGCAATGTGCTGTGACTCCAGGTACTGCGTGGCCGTCACAAAGGTCACGGCGCTGACCGATCCGTAGGTGGCTGCGACCGCCGCCGCGTTGAAGCCCGACAGCACCCGCCGCAGCAGCGCATAGCCCACCAGCGGCACCACCACGGCCAGCAGCACCGCCAGCCCCAGACTGCTGGCCACACTGGGTGTCAGGCCTGAAGCTGCCAAGGCAAACCCGCCCTTGAGGCCCAGCGCCATCAGCAGGTAGATGGACAAGAACTTCGAGATCGCCGCCGGCATCTCCAGGTTGGATCGGACCAGGCCCGCAAACACTCCCAGGGCAAAAAACAAAATCGCGGGGTCCAGCAAGCTTTGCATCATTCAACTCCTTGTTGGGGGCCGATGCTAGGGATGTGTGGCTGCAAAGTAAAATCGATTCGAACGCGGTTATCTATAGATAAAAATCTATGAACATCACCTTTCGCCAGCTGCGGCTGTTCCTGGCGCTGGCCGAGACGGGCAGCGTCAGCGCCGCCGCCAAGGTCATGCATGTCACGCAGCCCACGGCCTCCATGCAGTTGCGTGAGGTGACCCAGGCCGTGGGCCTGCCGCTGTACGAGGTGGTCTCACGCCGTGTACACCTGACCGAGGCGGGACACGCCCTGGCCCGCACTGCGCGTGCCATTGCGGGCGAGTGGGATGCGTTCGAGCAGCGCGTGTCGGGCGCCAAGGGCCTCACCAGCGGGCGCCTCAAGGTCGCCGTGGTCAGCACCGCCAAATACTTTGTGCCCCGCCTGCTGGGCAGCTTCTGCAAGCTGCACCCGCAGATCGATATCTCGCTGGAGGTACTCAACCGCGACCACGTCATCACCCGCCTGCGCAGCAATCTGGACGACCTCTACGTCATGTCCATGCCGCCTGCGGATTTGCCACTGGAGGACCAGATCCTCATGCCGAACCCGCTGGTTGTCATCGCCCCCGCAGGCCACCCCCTGGCCGCCAAAAAGCGCATCAAGCTCGCGCAATTGCAGACGGAGCGTTTCATCCTGCGCGAAAAAGGCTCCGGCACCCGCATGGCCACCGACGCCCACCTGCGCCAACTGGGTTTTGCGCCCAGCGCATTGCTGGAGCTGGGCAGCAACGAAGCCATCAAGGAGTCGGTGGAGGGCCAGCTGGGCGTTTCCATCGTCTCTCACCACGCCCTGGGCCCGCACCACGAGGGGCTTGCCGTGCTCAACGTGCAGGGCTTTCCCATCCAGTCGCAGTGGCACCTAGTCTGGCCCAAGGGCAAGCAGCTGTCACCGATTGCCGAGGTGTTCCGGGCGCATTTGGTGGGGGAGGTGGAGGGCTGGATGGCACTGCGGTGATTGCGCACCCAGCGGGCTCGCCGAAGGCGGCGGCCTTGGTGATGACTGGGGGCGCTTAACGCCGAATGCTGTGCTGCCTGCAAAGGGACGGCCCCGCCACAAGCGGGTGTTCGGTCTCAATGGACATGCCGATGGTGGATGTCAGGGTAGTGCGGGTGCGTGTGCTTCAGTGGCAGGTGCGTGTGTCGATGGCTGTGTTTGCCGCTGCCGCAATGCTCTACGCCATGCGCGTGCTGGTGGTGCTCGTCATGTTCGTGTTCGTGCTCGTGTTCCAGCGCTTCGTGTTGGTGCTCATGGCTGTGGTGTTCCGTGAGGTGCAACCACACCCCCAGGCCCATCAGCGCAGCGGCCATCCAGAACACCCATGACGTTGGTTCCGAGAACACCAACAAGGACACAACCACCCCCATGAAGGGCGCGGTGGAGAAGTAGGCTCCCGTGCGGGCTGTGCCGAGCCCGCGCAATGCCAGCACAAACAGCACAAGGCTCAGTCCGTATCCCAAAAGGCCGACAGCCATCGTTGCAGACAGTGTGGCCCACGAAGGCCAGGCGGCGCCCATGCTGATGGCCAGCGTGGTGTTGACCGACCCCGCGATCAGGCCCTTGATGCTGGCAACGAAGAGCGCGTCGGAGGCAGAAACCTTGCGTGTGAGGTTGTTGTCGATGGCCCAGCACAAGCAGGCCAGGCCCACCAGCCAGGAGCCCGTGCCGCCGGGTTGCCACGGAGAGCCGGTCTGCCAGCCCAGGGCAATGCCTCCCGCCACGATGGCAAGCATGCCCCCCACGATGCGCCGGTCGGCGTTTTCTTTGAACACCCACCAGGCAATGACTGCGGTCAGCACCGCTTCCAGATTCAACAGCAGCGAAGCCGTGGCGCCGCTGGTGGAGTGCAGTCCCAGCATCAGCGCCACCGGCCCCACCACGCCTCCAAACAGCACGGCGACCAGGAGCCAGGGCCATTCATTCAAGGGAATGCCAGAGGGCTTGAGCCCGCCATCGCGGACCACAAGCACCAGGGCCAGTCCCAGGCCGCTGCCCAGATACAGAAGGCCTGCCAGCAGCACCGGTGGCAGGTCGCCCGTCAGCAGCTTGGCAAAAGGGGTGCTGGCGCCGAACAGCACCGCTGCGCCCAGGGCGTAAATGACGCTTTGATTCATGGCGGAATCTTCTACTTGAAGGCGCCTGGCGTCTTCAGCGGCTGTGGGCCGACCGGGCTGGAGTCACTCCACCACCGGTGCGCGCGGGGGGCGCCGCCCATCCAGGGGCAACGGCGTTCTTTGCCATGACCCGCAGTGACCCGCAATGGACCTCCTCGGGCGGGCACCGCTGTCGGCAGGCCTGTTTACACCAGCACGTCCCGCAAAGACGCGTCCTTGTCGAACTGCGCCTTGGCAAACGGGCACAGCGGGACCACCTTGGTGCCTGTGGCCCTGGCCCATTGGACCAGTGCGTCGAGCAGCGCGCGCCCCACACCCTGGCCGCTGAGCGATGGGTCCACCTCGGTGTGGTCCACGATGATCATCGTGGCGTTGGTGCGGCTGTAGGTCATCTCGGCCAGGCGCTGGCCGTTGCGCTCGATGTAGAACGCACCTTTGGCGTCCTGTTCCTGGTGGTGAATGGTGTGTGGCATGTTGGGGCGCAAGGGGTATGGGTCTGCGTCAGAGTATGGTGCATCCGGTGCTGCAGTGGCGGCCCGGCCCGGCGGGGCGGGCTCCATCGGCTTGCGGCGCCTACTGGACTTGGAATGCCTCGGACAAAAACTCTGCCGTGGCGCGCACCCGGGCCGTGCGTTGCAGGTCGGGGTGCATGACTTGCCAGACCTCGTAGTCGGTCGCCCGGCGGCGCTCGGGCCAGATGCGCACCAGGCCTTCGCGCGCCCCCATCCACACCGGCATTTCACCCAGGCCAATGCCCGCCGCCACGCCCTTGCGCACCAACAGGCTGGAGCGCACGGCCAGCGCAATCCGGGCCTGGCGCGCAGGCACGCCCGCCATGGTCAGAAACGGGCTTTGCTCCAGGTAAGGCGCGTAGGCCACCAGGTGGTGGCCGCGCAGTTCGTCCTCTGGCACCGGCATGCCAAAACGCTCGACATAGCCCGCACTGGCGAACAGGCCCACAGGCCACGACACCACGCGGCGCACCACGAGGTCGGGCGTCTCGGGCCGGACGTTGCGGAAAGCGATGTCCACCTGGCGGCGGCTGAGGCTGAGCAACTGGGTGGACACCTCCAGGTCCACGCGAATGTGCGGCCAGTGCTGCTGCAGGCGCTCAATGGCGGGCATGAGCAGGTCGATGGCGATCGAGTCAGTGCTGGTCACGCGCACCAGGCCGCCGGGGCTGGTGTCCTGGCCCTCGATGCGGGTGCGCAGGTCCAGGGCCGCGCTTTCCATGCGGCGGGCCGCGGCAAGCGCTGTCTCGCCTGCAGCGGTGAGCAGGTAGCCGTCCTTGGCACGCAGAAACAGCTTGGCGCCCAGTTCGGCCTCCAGCGCGTTCAGCCGCCGCCCGACGGTGGCCTGGTCCACGCCCAGGCTGCGCGCGGCGGCGCGCAAGGAGGGCGCGCGGGTCAGGGCAAGAAAGATGCGGGTGTCGTCCCAGTTCATGGCCGTATGGAGGTTGCGGATGAGGGGTGAGTGTGATGCAAATTTGCATTGCTGTAGAGCGAAATTGCTGCGTTTAAATCACTGTGTGGCGCCCTATCCTTCAAGGCACTGAAACCATTGCTTGAGGAGCAACACCCATGTCCACACCAGCGGCCGAACAACCTGCAAACCCCCAACGCACCATGCGAGCCGTCGTGTTCGATGACTTCGGCGGCCCGGAAGTGCTGGTGGCGCGCGAGATCCCTGTCCCCGAGGTGCGCCCGCACGACCTGCTGGTGCGCAACGCCGCCATCGGCGTCAACCGGGCCGACCTGCTGCACCGCAAAGGGGCCTATGGCCGCGCCTACTTTGGCGATGCCGACACCATGGGGCTGGAGATTGCGGGCACGGTGGTCGCCATGGGGCCCGAAGTGCAAGGCTTTGCCGTGGGCGACCGCGTGATGGGCATCGTGGGCGGCGGGGCCTACGCCGAGCTGTCGCGCATCGACCACCGCATGGCCATGCCGGTGCCTGCGGGCATGGACTTGGTAGCCGCTGGCGCCGTGGCCGAGGTGTTCGTGACCGCGCACGAGGCGTTGTTCCACCTGGCGCGCTTGCACGCGGGCGAGTCCGTGCTGATCCATGCGGCGGCGGGCGGCGTGGGGTCAGCCGCCGTGCAGCTGGCCCATGCGGCGGGTGCGCGCGTGTTTGCCACGGCGGGGGGCGACAAGCGCGGCGCCGTGCTGGGTTGCGGGGCCGATGTGTTCATCGACTACCGCAGCGAAGACTTTCAGGCGGTGGTGGACCAGGCCACGCAGGGCCGGGGCGTGGATGTGGTGATCGACTTCATCGGGGCTCCGTACCTGCAGCGCAACGTGCGGTCTCTGGCCGACGGCGGACGCCTGGTGTCGGTGGGGCTGCTGGGCGGTGCGCAGGGTGCGGAGCTGCCCATGGATGTGCTGCTGTACCGACACCTGCAGATTTTTGGCACCGTGATGAAGTCCCGCCCGCCCGAGGTCAAGCAGGCCATGGTGCAGCGGTTTGCCCAGCAGTGGCTGCCAGCCCTGGCCGCTGGAGTGATCCGGCCGGTGATCGACAGCACGTTTGCACTGGCCGATGCTGCACAGGCCCATCGGCGCATGGAGTCTGGCGCCAGCATCGGCAAGATTCTGTTGTTGCCCCAAGGGAGCTGAGCTGGCTGCGCCCTGCGCCACACCTTTGTGGCACAGGGCTGCCGGGGCCGTCCGACTGGCCCCGCCTCGGTCCGCCTCAGCCCGCCGCGGCGGGCTTGCGGCACGCGGCAAACATGTCCAGCTCGGTGTTGTACGCCTCGGTCTTCACATCCATCAGGCCCAGTACCGAGTGGAAGTAGTGGTCGTGCGTAATGCGTCGCTCGCCCAGGTCTTGCTGCAGGCAGCCCGTGGCGAGGTGGGTGCGCGCCTGCATGGTGGGTGACAGCCAGGTGATCCAGGGCACGTGTTTTTGCACGTCGGGGGCAATGGAGTAGGGCAGACCGTGCAGGTAAATGTTGTTCTCGCCCAGCGATTCGCCATGGTCTGCTACGTAAATCATAGCTGTCTGGGCATGTTTTTCCTGCGCTCCCAGCCACTGGAGCACTGAATCGAGGAAATGATCGGTCTCGACGATGCTGTTGTCGTAGGCGTTGACCACCTGCTCGCGCTGGCATTCCTGCAAGGCAGTGGAGGTGCATTCGGGGCCAAACTTCTTGTTCTCGGGCGCGGAACGCTTGTAGTACGCGGGGCCGTGGCTGCCCATCTGGTGCATCACCACCACCGTGCCACGCTGGCGCTGCTCGGCAGGCAGGGCGGCGATCTGGGCGTCCAGGTCCTTGAGCATCACGCGGTCCAGGCACTCGCCGCCAGCGCACAGCGCTGGGTCTTTCTGGGTGCTGGTGATGGTCTCGCCCACGCGGTCGCACACGCCCTTGCAGCCCGACTGGTTGTCCACCCACAGCACCGCCAGGCCGGCGTGGTGCAGCACGTCGATCAGGCTTTCGTAGTTGGCCGAGCGGCCTTCGTAGCCTGTGCGGCCCAGGTGCGAATACATGCAGGGCACCGACGCAGCGGTGCTGGTGCCGCAGGACCAGGCGTTGCGGGCACTCACCAGGTCTTTGCGGGCCGACAGTCGGGGGGTGGTGTTGCGCTCATAGCCGTTCAGGCCAAAGTTGCCGCTGCGGCCCGTCTCGCCCAGCACCAGCACCAGCAGCGGGGGCTTGGCCTGGCTGGCGTAGCTGGCGCCCAGCTGGGCGTCACGGCCCAGGGGCAGGATCTTGCTGGTGTCCATGCGCAGGGGCTTGGTGGCAATGTTGCCCAGCGCGTACACGCTGTTGAGCGGGTTGATCAGGTAGCGCAGCTTGGTGTGGTTGCGCATGGTCGATGCAAAGTCCTGGAACACCAGCAGCAGGCACACCACGATGACGGCGATGGAGCCTGCCAGCAGCAGGCCGTTGTGCGCCACATGGCGCAGCGCGGTCAGGCGCTGCACGGGGCGGCGGTACAGCCACAACAGGGGCGGCACGGCCAGGATGAGCACGGTGCCCAGCATGCGCAGGTTGAGCAGGTCGCCTGCTTCCTTCACGTCGGTCTGCATCACGTTGACCAGCATGCTGGCGTCGATGGCGATGCCGTAGGCCAGCATGAAGTACGCGCCAAACGCGGCCATCAGCACCAGCACCAGCACGGCGGGCTTGAGCGTCCAGCGCCAGGCCAGCAGGCTCAGCAGCGCGGCGTTGCCCGCCGCGACGATGAGCGCAAATGCCAGCGCAAAGCCCCAGCCACGCAGGCTGCCCTGGCCGGGCAGCTGGGCCACCTCTTGCCACAGCGGGACGTTGCAGGCCGTGGCCAGCCAGGTGCTGACCAGCACCACCACCCATGCGGGGTGCAGGGGGCGGGGTGCAGGGGAGGCGGAGGGAGGCTCCGAGCGTGAAGCCGAGGCAAAGGGCAGCAGGCGCCGCAGGGACAAAAGCATAGCCCGCTAGTGTGCTGCCAGTTGCTTAAGTGCGCATTAATGTCCGGCGCCAAGACCCCGCGCATGGTGGGCCAAATGGTCGCCCACAAAGCTCTGCACAAAGTAGTAGCCGTGGTCGTAACCCGCATGCCGACGCAGCGTGAGCGGCTGGCCGATGGCCTGGCACGCGGCCTCGAACAGGTGGGGGTGCAGCTGGTCGGCCAGGAATTTGTCGTCCAGCCCCTGGTCGATGAGGATGCCCGCCGGGTAGGGCGCGATGGGCTGGTGCTGCATCAGCACCGTGGCATCGTGCTCCAGCCAGGTGGTGCGGTCGGGGCCCAGGTAACCGGTGAAGGCCTTTTCGCCCCAGGGGCACTGGGTGGGCGCGCAGATGGGCGCAAAGGCCGACACCGTCTTGAAGCGGCCTGGGTGGCGCAGGGCGAGTGTGAGCGCGCCGTGCCCGCCCATGCTGTGGCCGAAGATGCCCAGGCGCTGCCCGTCGATGGGCAGGTGCTGGCCCACCAGGGGCAGCAGCTCTTGCAGCAGGTAGCTCTCCATGCGCCAGTGGGTGTTCCAGGGGCTCTGCGTAGCGTCGAGGTAGAAGCCCGCGCCCACGCCAAAGTCCCAGCTGGCCGTGGCGCCGGGCAGGGCCAACACGGCCTCGCCGCGCGGGCTGGTGTCGGGCGCGATCAGGGCCAGGCCCAGTTCGGCGGCCAGGCGCTGGGCTCCGGCCTTGATGGCAAAGGTCTCCTCGGTGCAGGTCAGCCCGGCCAGGTACAACACGGCGGGCACAGGGCCCTGTTGTGCCTGGGGTGGCAGGTACACCGAGAACTTCATCGGCAGGCCGATGGTGGTGGAGGTGTGTTGGTAAAAGCGCTGCTCGCCGCCAAAACAGGCGTGTCTGCTGAGCAGATCCAGGGGAGTGGTCATGGTGTTTGCTCTTGAATTGATAGCTGCTCAGGCAATATTTCGTAGCGCTTGAGACAGTTTTCGCTTGTAGGGACCCTAAAAGACGGCTCCAGGCCGTTTTTCATGGCCCGCCAGGGCCAGCACCCAGAGTGCCCGGTTGTCTCTGGGGCTGTGGGCGCTGGCGAGTAGCCGAGTTACGCGGCGTATTTGACGACCGAGCGGATCGACTTGCCTTCGTGCATCAGGTCAAACGCCTCGTTGATGTCCTTCAGGCCCATGGTGTGGGTCACAAAGGGCGCGAGCTGGATCTTGCCTGCCATCGCGTCTTCGACCATGCCGGGCAGCTCGCTGCGGCCCTTGACGCCGCCAAACGCCGTGCCCAGCCACTTGCGGCCGGTGACGAGCTGGAAGGGGCGGGTGCTGATCTCCTGCCCGGCACCGGCCACGCCGATGATCACGCTCTGGCCCCAGCCCCGGTGCGCGCATTCCAGTGCCGCGCGCATCACGTTCACGTTGCCGATGCACTCAAAGCTGTGGTCCACGCCCCAGGTCGTCATCTCCACGATGACCTGCTGGATCGGCTTGTCGAAGTCCTTGGGATTCACGCAGTCGGTGGCGCCAAAGGTGCGGGCCAGGTCGAACTTGGAGGGATTAGTATCGATGGCGATGATGCGCCCGGCCTTGGCCAGCTTGGCGCCCTGAATCACGGCCAGGCCAATGCCGCCCAGGCCGAACACGGCCACGGTGTCGCCTTCCTGCACCTTGGCGGTGTTCTTCACGGCGCCCAGGCCCGTGGTCACGCCGCAGCCCAGCAGGCAGACCTGCTCGGGGTTGGCGTTGGGGTTGACCTTGGCCAGCGAGACCTCGGCCACCACGGTGTATTCGCTGAACGTGCTGCAGCCCATGTAGTGGTAGATGGGCTGGCCGTTGTAGCTGAAGCGCGTGGTGCCATCGGGCATCACACCCTTGCCCTGAGTGGCGCGCACGCTCACGCACAGATTGGTCTTGCCGCTCTTGCAGAACAGGCACTCGCCGCATTCGGCGGTGTACAGCGGGATGACGTGGTCGCCCGGCTTCACGCTGGTCACGCCTTCGCCCACTTCCACCACGATGCCCGCGCCTTCGTGGCCCAGCACCACGGGGAACAGGCCTTCGGGGTCATCACCGCTCAGGGTGAAGGCGTCGGTGTGGCACACGCCGGTGTCGGTGATCTTGATGAGCACTTCGCCCTTTTTGGGCGGGGCGACGTCGATCTCGACGATCTGCAGGGGTTCTCCAGCTTTGAAGGCTACGGCGGCACGGGATTTCATGGGGTGGTCCTTTCGGTCAATCGGGTAGGGAATGCGGGTGAGCGGTCTATTTGAGGTAGGAGCGAAGCAACGCCAGCGTTTCGTCAATGGCTTGCTGGGACGGGGCCGGTTTTTCCGCCAGCGTCTCGCGCACGTGGCTGTCGAGCAGGTCGGCCATCAGTCCGTGCACGGCGCCACGCATGGCCGCCAGCTGCTGCAGGATGGGGGCGCAGTCACTGCCCGCTTCCACCGCGCGCTCCAGCGCCTCGGCCTGGCCCTTGATGCGGCGCAGCCGGGTGATGGCGCGTTGTTTGTCTTCGGCAGTGTGGGGCATGGTCAGGCGGCTGGCTGGTCGTTCACTGGGGTGTACTGGGTGGCAGTATAAAAGACAAGCACATATGCTGATTGCGCTACGGGCATTAAAAGTGCTATTACTCAGGGGGAGTATTCGAAAATTGGCAGTGAACCCCTCTCGATGAGCCATGAAAAAAGCCCGCAGGCACTGCCTGCGGGCTTTGTGGGGTGCGGGAGCGGCGCAGTGCGCCGCACCGATCAGCGGCTGGCCAGGGGAGGCACGTCGCGGCGCACGGAGCCGGTGAACAGCTGGCGGGGGCGGCCGATCTTGTACTCGGGGTCGCCGATCATTTCGTTCAGCTGGGCAATCCAGCCCACGGTGCGGGCCAGGCTGAAGATGCCGGTGAACAGGTTCACTGGGATGCCGATGGCGCGCTGCACGATGCCGGAGTAGAAGTCCACGTTCGGGTAGAGCTTGCGCTGCACGAAGTAGTCGTCTTCCAGGGCGATCTTTTCCAGTTCCTTGGCCAGCTTGAACAGCGGGTCGTTTTCCAGGCCCAGCTCGGCCAGCACTTCATTGCAAGTCTCTTGCATGAGCTTGGCGCGGGGGTCGTAGTTCTTGTACACGCGGTGGCCAAAGCCCATCAGCTTGACGCCGGAGTTCTTGTCCTTGACCTGCTTGATGAAGTCGCCGATCTTTTCCACGCCGCCTTGGGCCTGGATGTCGTACAGCATGTTCAGTGCAGCTTCGTTGGCGCCGCCGTGGGCAGGGCCCCAGAGGCAGGCCACGCCCGCGGCGATGGCGGCGAACGGGTTGGTGCCCGACGAGCCGCACAGGCGCACGGTGGAGGTCGAGGCGTTCTGCTCGTGGTCAGCGTGCAGGATGAAGATGCGGTCCAGCGCGCGTTCCAGCACGGGGTTGACCTTGTACTCTTCGCAGGGGGTGCCGAACATCATGCGCAGGAAGTTGCCTGCGTAGCTCAGGTGGTTCTGCGGGTACATGTAGGGCTGGCCCATGCCGTACTTGTAGGCCATTGCGACCAGCGTGGGCATCTTGGCGATCAGGCGGATCGCGGCGATCTCGCGGTGCTGCGGATTGTTGATGTCCGTGCTGTCGTGGTAGAAGGCCGACAGGGCACCCACCAGACCGGTCAGCACAGCCATGGGGTGCGCGTCGCGGCGGAAGCCACGCAGGAAGAACTGCATCTGCTCGTTGACCATGGTGTGGTTGGTCACGCGGCTGGTGAAGTCGGTCTTTTGTGCTGCGTTGGGCAGATCGCCGTACAGCAGCAGGTGGCAGGTTTCCAGGAAGTCGCAGTTTTCGGCCAACTGCTCAATGGGGTAGCCGCGGTACAGCAACTCGCCCTTGTCGCCATCGATGTAGGTGATGGCCGACTGGGTGGCTGCTGTGGACAGGAAGCCCGGGTCATAGGTAAACATGCCCGTCTGCGCATACAGCTTGCGGATGTCGATGACGTCCGGGCCGATGCTGCCCTGATAGACCGGCAGGTCCACGCTGGGGCTGCCGTTACTGAACGACAGGGTGGCTTTGTTGTCAGCTAGCTTCATTGTTACTTTCCTTGGGTAGGTTGCCGATACGAATCCGGTCTTGGTGCGAGGGCTGGGTGTCAGGCATGCACTGCCGTGGCGCCACCGCTTTGTCTCAGCATGCCGAGCACTTCACGCGCTTCTTGTGTGTCTTGTTCGCCCGAGGGCTCTCGCCGCCGCAGCAGCAGGTCCAGCAGGTCGTTGTCCGCCAGATCCATCAGCGCGTTGAGGCCCTGGGCGTGGCGCCTCGTCAGCGTCGATTCGAAGCGGTGGAAGAACTTCTCGATGAACAAGTCGTTCTCCAGCAAGCCGCGCCGGCAGCGCCAGTGCAGCTTGCTCAGCTCGCGTTCGTCCAGCAGCGGCGAAGCCGCCTCTGGCGCGATGGATGGGGTGGACAGCGTTTGCATGGACCGGTGTGTAGGACGATGAACGGGCCGCGCTCAGATGGCGCGGCGCACCATCAATTCCTTGATCTTGCCGATGGCCCGGGTGGGGTTCAGACCCTTGGGGCACACGTCCACGCAGTTCATGATGGTGTGGCAGCGGAACAGGCGGTACGGGTCTTCCAGGTTGTCCAGGCGCTCCGTGGTGGCTTCGTCGCGGCTGTCGGCGATGAAGCGGTAGGCCTGCAGCAGGCCAGCGGGGCCCACGAACTTGTCGGGGTTCCACCAGAAACTGGGGCAGCTGGTGGAGCAGCTGGCGCACAAAATGCACTCGTACAGGCCGTTCAGCTCTTCGCGCTCTTCAGGCGACTGGAGGCGCTCGGTTTCGGGCGGCACGTTGTCGTTGACGAGGTACGGCTTGATGGAGTTGTACTGCTTGAAGAACTGCGTCATGTCCACGATCAGGTCGCGGATGACTGGCAGGCCGGGCAGGGGCTTCAGTACCACGGTGCCGGGCAGCGTGTTCATGTTGGTCAGGCAGGCCAGGCCGTTCTTGCCGTTGATGTTCATGGCGTCCGAGCCACAAACACCTTCGCGGCAGGAGCGACGGAACGACAGGGTGGGGTCTTGCGCCTTGAGCTTCATCAGGGCGTCCAGCAGCATGCGTTCGCTGCCGTCGAGTTCGACTTCGACGGTCTGCATGTAGGGCTTGGCGTCCTTGTCAGGATCGTAGCGGTAGATTTGGAAGGTGCGTTTTGCCATGGTGGGTGCTCCTGTATCCGTTTAGAACGTGCGAACCTTGGGCGGAACTGAGTCCACGGTCAGGGGTTTGAGTTTGACGGGCTTGTAGGTCAGGCTGTTGCTCTCGCTGTGCCACAGGGTGTGTTTCATCCAGTTGGCATCGTCGCGGCCCAGTGGTGCCACTGGGTCGTCTGCGGGGCGCTCGTAGTCGCTCACGGTGTGGGCACCACGGCATTCCTTGCGGGCAGCAGCAGACACCATCGTGGCTTGCGCAGCTTCGATCAGGTTCTCGACTTCCAGCGCTTCGATGCGCGCGGTGTTGAACACCTTGGAGTGGTCCTTCAGGCCCACGCTATTCACACGGTTGCGCAGCTCGGCGATCTTCTTGACGCCTTCGTCCATGCTCGCTTGCGTGCGGAACACACCGGCGTGCAGTTGCATGCTGGCGCGGATGTCGTTGGCCACGTCCTGGGCATATTCGCCGCTGCTGGCGCCTTGCAGGCGGTTGAGGCGCTCCAGGGTGCGGTCGGCCGCATCCTTGGGCAGGGGCTTGTGGTTCTTGTTCTTGTCGTTGAACTCGACAATGTGGTTGCCAGCTGCGCGGCCGAACACCAGCAAGTCCAGCAGCGAGTTGGTGCCCAGGCGGTTGGCGCCGTGCACCGATACGCAAGAGCATTCGCCCACCGCGTACAGGCCGTTGACCACGAGGTTGTCATTGCCGCCTTGCTGCACCACCACCTGACCATTGATGTTGGTGGGGATGCCGCCCATCTGGTAGTGGATGGTGGGCACCACAGGGATCGGCTCCTTGGTGATGTCCACGTTGGCGAAGTTGACGCCGATTTCGTACACCGAGGGCAGGCGCTTGTGGATGGTTTCTGCGCCCAGGTGGTCCAGCTTGAGCAGCACGTAGTCCTTGTTGGGACCACAGCCACGGCCTTCCTTGATTTCCTGGTCCATCGAGCGGGACACGAAGTCGCGCGGTGCCAGGTCCTTCAAGGTGGGCGCATAGCGCTCCATGAAGCGCTCGCCATTGCTATTGAGCAAAATTGCGCCTTCACCGCGGCAGCCTTCGGTCAACAGCACGCCCGCGCCGGCCACGCCGGTGGGGTGGAACTGCCAGAACTCCATGTCTTCCAGCGGAATGCCGGCGCGTGCAGCCATGCCCAGGCCGTCACCGGTGTTGATGAAGGCGTTGGTCGAGGCGGCAAAAATGCGGCCTGCGCCACCGGTGGCCAGCAGCGTGGTCTTGGCTTCAAGAATGTGCAGATCGCCGGTTTCCATCTCCAGCGCGGTCACGCCCACCACGTCGCCGTCGGCGTCGCGGATCAGGTCCAGGGCCATCCACTCCACGAAGAAGTTGGTGCGGGCCTTGACGTTTTGCTGATACAGCGTGTGCAGCATGGCGTGACCGGTGCGGTCGGCTGCAGCGCAAGCGCGTTGCACGGGCTTTTCACCGTAGTTGGCGGTGTGGCCGCCGAAGGGGCGCTGGTAGATCGTGCCGTCGGTGTTGCGGTCAAAGGGCATGCCCATGTGTTCCAGGTCGTACACGACCTTGGGGGCTTCGCGGCACATGAACTCGATCGCATCCTGGTCGCCGAGCCAGTCGGAGCCCTTGATGGTGTCGTAGAAGTGGTAATGCCAGTTGTCCTCGGACATGTTGCCCAGCGAAGCGCCGATGCCGCCTTGGGCAGCGACGGTGTGCGAACGGGTGGGGAATACCTTGGAGAGAACCGCAACGTTCAGGCCCGCGCGGGCCAGTTGCAGGGATGCCCGCATGCCGGAGCCGCCGGCTCCGATGATGATGACGTCGAACTTGCGCTTGGTGATGTTGGCTTGTGTGTAGCTCATTGTGTACCTTCAATCGCGGGAATCAGAGACGCCACAGAACCTGGATGCCCCAGCCGGCGCAGCTGACCAGCCAGACAATGCTGAACACTTGCAGTGCCAGACGCAGGCCCACGGGCTTGATGTAGTCCATCAGGACTTCGCGCAGGCCGACCCACGCATGCCAGGCAATCGCGACGATCACGGAGAAGGTCAGCACCTTCATCCATTGGGCCGAGAAAATGCCCGCCCATTTGTCGTAGCCGATGGGGCCTTTGGAGAAGATGACCTGGGCCAGCAGGGCCAGGGTGAACAGCGCCATCAGGACTGCCGTGACACGCTGGCTGAGCCAGTCGCGCAGGCCATAGTGGGCGCCGACGACGACGCGCTTGGAACCGTAATTGACGGACATGGAAATTTCCTCTCGTTCTTCAACAGGCGCTGGCTGGCAGCGACCGCCGTTTTTGTGGGTTGATCAGTACAGGCCGAAAAGCTTGGCGCCCAGCACCAGGGCCAGCCCAATGCTGATGACCAGAACGGTCAGAGCAGAGCTCTTGCCAAATTGCTTGTTCACGGCGCTGTGGCTCACGTCCATCCACAGGTGGCGCAGGCCGGCAGTGAAGTGGTGCAGGTAGGCCCAGATCAGGGCCAGAGCGACCAGCTTGATGAACCAGCCAGGCACAAAACCGATGCCGATATTGAAGGCCGCCGAGAATTTGGCGAACGAGATTTCGGAAGACACCGAGGTGTCGAACATCCAGATGATGAAAGGCAGCAGCAGGAACATGATCAGTCCGCTGGCGCGGTGCAAGATCGAAACCCACGCGGCAGGTGTCATGCGGTAGGTCGTCAAGTCCTTGAAGGCATTGATGTTGCGGAATTCAGGCCGTTTTTTGGCTAGTTCTGTCATTTCTGGTGCTTTCGTGGATGTAACTGCTTTGTAATTTGAAGATGCAAAGAACGCAAAATTCTATTGCAACGCAACACAAGGGTTTAGCCGGGCTTGAAATTTTCGACGTTAATGCTCGGGTGCCAGCCTGCTGTCAGCTCAATTCATTACGGTAGTGGTGGGTATCGGTGCGATACAGCCCGCGGCGTAACTCCATGGGAACATCGTTGTAGGTGTAGGCAATGCGCTCGACGCTCAGCAGCGGTGTCACGGGTGTGATTTGCAGCAGTTGGGCTTGTTCCTCGTCGGGCAGCACGGCGCGGATTTTTTCTTCGGCACGCACCATGCGCACGCCAAAGTCGAGTTCGAACATGGCGTAGGTCGGTCCCTGGTAGTTGGCGAGCTGCTCGGCGGTGAGGCCTTTGAATGCTTGTCCGGGCAGCCAGATGTCTTCCAAAATGGTGGGCACTCCTGCAAACGACAGGATGCGCCTTGCCTGCATGACGGCATCGCCGCTGCGCAGCGCCAGTGCGCGGGCCACATCGGCGTTGGCCCGCACGCGGCGGCAATCGATCACGCGGCGCTGCGCAGGGCCTTCCACGCGGGCGTCTCCGGTGTCGGGCAGTAGCTTGAGAAATCGGTACTGCACATGCTGCTCGGCGTGGGTGGCGACAAAAGTGCCTTTGCCCTGCCGGCGCATCACCAGGTTCTCTGCGGCCAGTTCGTCAATCGCCTTGCGTACGGTGCCCTGGCTGACGCGAAAACGTGCAGCCAGCTCCATTTCGCTCGGAATGGCCTCGCCAGGCTTCCATTCGCCCTGCTGCAGGCTTTGCAGGATCAGCCCCTTGATCTGTTGGTACAGCGGGCTGAACGCTGGCGTGGCGGCTCCCGCTGCGCTCTGCGGGGGCGCGGGGCTGTCTGCTGCGAACGGAAGCGATGACATGGTGTGGGATCTGTAAGTTGTGCGTGTGTTGTGGTGCGGCAGTGCGGTTGCCACATGACAATCGAACGACAAACGGGGTGCAATCATATCTTATATAAGACATAAGACAAATTGACCGGGGTGTCCAATCAGGGGTAAACTCCAATGCTGTTTTGCGGGGCACGGGCTACTGGTGACAGGCGCTGGTGCTTGCGTTGCACTCACACCTGTTTTCCTCACTTCCTGGAGTTTTCACCATGAGCAAGAAGCCCGTTCGCGTTGCTGTCACCGGCGCCGCCGGTCAAATCGGTTACGCACTGCTGTTCCGTATCGCCTCCGGCGAAATGCTGGGCAAGGACCAGCCGGTCATTCTGCAATTGCTCGAAGTCCCTGTCGAAGGCCCTCAAAAGGCGCTCAAGGGCGTGATGATGGAGCTGGACGACTGCGCCTTCCCGCTGCTCGTCGAAATGACCGCCCACAGCGATCCCATGACGGCCTTCAAGGATGCCGACTACGCACTGCTGGTCGGCTCGCGCCCACGTGGCCCTGGCATGGAGCGTGCCGAGCTGCTGGCCGTCAACGGCGCCATCTTCACGGCACAAGGCAAGGCCCTGAATGCCGTGGCTTCGCGTGACGTGAAGGTGCTGGTGGTGGGCAACCCTGCCAACACCAACGCCTACATCGCCATGAAGTCGGCCCCCGACCTGCCACGCAAGAACTTCACCGCCATGCTGCGCCTGGACCACAACCGTGCTGCCAGCCAGATCGCTGCCAAGACCGGCAAGGCCGTGGCTGACATCGAGAAGCTGACCGTGTGGGGTAACCACTCGCCCACGATGTACGCCGACTACCGTTTTGCCACCATCAAGGGCGAAAGTGTGGCCAAGATGATCAACGACCAGGAATGGAACGCCAACACGTTCTTGCCCACGGTGGGCAAGCGTGGCGCAGCCATCATCGAAGCCCGTGGCCTGTCGTCGGCAGCGTCTGCAGCCAATGCTGCCATTGACCACATGCGCGACTGGGCCCTGGGCACCAACGGCAAGTGGGTCACGATGGGTGTTCCATCCAACGGCGAATACGGCATTCCCAAGGACACGATGTTTGGTTTCCCCGTGACCTGCGAAAACGGCGAGTACAAGATCGTTGAAGGTCTGGACATCGACGCGTTCTCGCAAGAGCGTATCAACATCACGCTGGCCGAACTGCAAGGCGAGCAAGACGGCGTCAAGCACCTGCTGTAATCAAGCTGGTAAACGACGCGATGCAGCCGACGCCTTTGGCATCGGGCCTTCGGGCCGTCCAAGCCTCTGTATCGGGGCCGGGCGCTGCGTCCGTCCATCCGCGCGATGTGTTGCTCGGCGCCCAGGCGCAGACTGGTTTTCTGCCAGTCTGCGACCACTACAGCGGCGTGGAAGTGCGCATGCGCAAAAGCCTGCAATTGCAGGCAGAGATGACGCAGGAATTTGGCACCTGCGTCTTTGATGTCACTCTCGATTGTGAAGATGGTGCGCCTGTCGGGCTGGAGTCCCAGCATGCGTCGCTGGTGGCACGTATGGCAGCCGCTGCGGCTCCAGGGGCTCGGGTAGCGGCTCGTGTTCATGCGGTGGATCACCCCGCTTTTGTCAATGATGTCGCCACGATTGCGGGCGAGGCAGGACACAGGCTGTGCCATCTCATGGTGCCCAAGGTCGAGTCGGTGGATGATGTGCTGTTGGCTGAACGTGCGTTGGAGCGCGCGTCGGCGGCTCATGTGCCTCTGCATGTGTTGATCGAGTCCCCCGCTGCCGTGCAGCGCGCTTTTGAAATCGCTTCCCATCCCCGCGTCCAGAGCCTGAGTTTTGGCCTCATGGATTTTGTGTCCGCCCATGGAGGCGCCATTCCCGCACAGGCCATGACCTCTGCCGGGCAGTTCACGCACCCGCTGGTGGTGCGTGCCAAGCTCGAAATCGCCTCGGCGTGCCACGCGCATGGCAAGGTGCCTTCCCATTGCGTGGTGACTGAGTTTTCGGACATGGCAGCCCTACAAGGTGCTGCCGGCCGCGCATCGCGCGAGCTGGGCTACACACGGATGTGGAGCATCCATCCGGCGCAGATCCGCACCATCCTGCAGGCCTTTGCGCCCCTGCAGGACGATATCGACACCGCAGCCCGGATCATTTCGGCGGCAGCCTTGGAGGACTGGGCACCCATCAGTGTGGATGGGGTATTGCATGACCGTGCCAGCTACCGCTTTTATTGGCAGATTCTGGAGCGCGCCCACAGCACTGGGCGCGCACTACCCTTGGCGGTGCGTCACTGGTTTGACGCATCGACTCTCGTTCCATCGTGAACACCCCTGGACATTTCCACGCAGGACTTCCCATGAAATTCGTCATTGCCTCCGCTCTCATGTTGCTGGCTCCGGCCTTTGCCTTGGCACAAACAACAGCCCAGCCAGCGGCCAAGTCCGACACCAAGGCTGCAGCCAAACCCGCTGCCAAGCCAACCGCTAAGACGGCCGCCAAGCCAGCAGAGGGCAAGACCGCAGCCAAGGCTCCCGCCAAGAGCCATGCCACTGCCAAGGCCGAACCCACCAGCAGCCGTACCCAGCTCAAGAGCGCCACCAACCAGGTGGCGGCCGGCATCATCGCCGCTGAAGCAGCCCTGTCGCCCGCCGAACTGGCGATTGCAGAGCGCGTGCACGTTGGGCGCATGCCCTGTGAGCTCGGTGCTTTTGTCACTGTGACAGCCGATCCCGCCACCCCAGGCCACTTCCATGTGGAAGGCAAGGGTTTCAAGTACTACATGTCGCCGGTCGCGACGACCACGGGCACGGTGCGCCTGGAGGACGCCAAGGGTGGTGCCGTGTGGCTGCAGATCGCTAACAAATCCATGCTGATGAACCAGCGCGCTGGTCAGCGTCTGGCTGACGAGTGCATGAGCCCTGAGCAGGTGGTGGTGGCAGAAGCCATCAAGAAGAACCCGCCTGTGAGCGTGCTGGACCCGCTGCCCGCCACCAAATAAAAAACCGCGCGCACCCATCAACGACTGGTGTGTGCCGAGCCGAACGCTACACGCTACGCCCCACTTTAGAACGCAACTGGAGAAAACAATGTTGAAAGCCTACCGAGACCATGCTGCCGAACGCGCCGCACTGGGTATCCCCCCTCTGCCCCTGGACGCCAAGCAGGTGGCTGAGCTGATCGAATTGATCAAGAACCCACCCGCTGGTGAAGAGGCCTTTTTGCTGGACCTGCTCACCCATCGCGTGCCGCCTGGCGTGGACGACGCTGCCAAGGTCAAGGCCAGCTTCCTGGCTGCCGTGGCGCACGGCGACATCACCGTGGGTCTGATCTCCAAGGCCAAGGCCACGGAACTGCTGGGCACCATGGTGGGTGGCTACAACGTGCACCCGCTGATCGAGTTGCTGGACGATGCCGAAGTGGCAGGTGTGGCCGCAGAGGGTCTGAAGAAGACGCTGCTGATGTTCGACTTCTTCAATGACGTCGCTGTGAAAGCCAAGGCAGGCAACGCCAAGGCGCAGGAAGTCATCAAGAGCTGGGCCGATGCCGAGTGGTTCACCACCCGTCCTGAGGTCGAGAAGAAGATTACCGTCACGGTGTTCAAGGTGCCCGGTGAGACCAACACTGACGACCTGTCGCCCGCACCGGATGCCTGGAGCCGCCCAGACATCCCGCTGCACTACCTGGCCATGCTGAAGAACACCCGCCCTGATGCGGCGTTCAAGCCCGAAGAAGACGGCAAGCGTGGTCCGATGCAGTTCATCGAAGACCTCAAGAAGAAGGGCAACCTCGTGGCCTACGTGGGCGACGTGGTGGGCACCGGTTCCAGCCGCAAGTCTGCCACCAACAGCGTGATCTGGGCCACGGGCCAGGACATCCCATTTGTGCCTAACAAGCGTTTTGGCGGCGTGACCCTGGGCGGCAAGATCGCTCCCATCTTCTTCAACACGCAGGAGGACTCGGGCTCGCTGCCGATCGAAGTCGATGTGTCCAAGCTCGAAATGGGCGACGTGGTCGACATCCTGCCCTACGACGGCAGGATCGTGAAGAACGGCGCCACCGTGGCCGAGTTCAAGCTCAAGAGCGATGTGCTGTTTGACGAAGTGCGTGCGGGCGGCCGTATCAACCTCATCATTGGCCGTTCGCTGACGGCCAAGGCGCGCGAGTTCCTGGGCCTGCCAGCCTCCACGCTGTTCCGCCTGCCCCAAGCACCTGCCGCATCGAAGGCCGGCTTCACCCTCGCTCAGAAGATGGTTGGCCGCGCCGTGGGTCTGCCAGAAGGCCAGGGCGTGCGCCCCGGTACTTACTGCGAACCCAAGATGACGACCGTAGGCTCGCAAGACACCACCGGTCCGATGACCCGCGACGAGCTGAAAGACCTGGCTTGCCTGGGCTTCTCTGCCGACCTGGTCATGCAGTCGTTCTGCCACACGGCGGCCTACCCCAAGCCCGTGGACGTGAAGACCCACCGCGAACTGCCTGCGTTCATCAGCAACCGTGGTGGCGTGGCCCTGCGTCCTGGCGACGGCGTGATCCACAGCTGGCTCAACCGCCTGCTGCTGCCTGACACCGTGGGTACGGGCGGCGATTCACACACGCGTTTCCCCATCGGTATTTCGTTCCCCGCAGGCTCTGGCCTGGTGGCTTTCGGCGCTGCTACGGGCGTGATGCCTCTGGACATGCCCGAGTCGGTGCTGGTGCGCTTCAAGGGCGAAATGCAGCCGGGCGTGACGCTGCGCGACCTGGTGCACGCGATTCCGCTGTACGCGATCAAGGCTGGTCTGCTGACGGTGGCCAAGGCGGGCAAAAAGAACATCTTCTCGGGCCGCATTTTGGAAATCGAAGGCCTGCCCAACCTGAAGGTCGAGCAAGCGTTTGAGCTGTCGGACGCTTCGGCAGAGCGTTCCGCCGCCGGTTGCACCATCAAGCTCAACCCTGAGCCGGTCAAGGAATACCTCACCAGCAACGTGGTGCTGATGAAGAACATGATCGCTGACGGCTATGCCGATGCCCGCACGCTGCAGCGCCGCATAGAGAAGGTCGAAGCCTGGCTGGCCAACCCCAACCTGCTCGAAGCCGACAAGGATGCCGAATACGCAGCCGTCATCGAGATCGATCTGGCCGACATCAAGGAACCCATCCTGTGCTGCCCCAACGATCCGGACGACGCCAAAACCCTGTCGGAAGTGGCCGGCACCAAGATCGATGAAGCCTTCATCGGCTCTTGCATGACCAACATCGGCCACTTCCGCGCGGCCGCCAAGCTGCTCGGCGGTAGCCTTGACATCCCCGTCAAGCTGTGGGTGGCACCGCCCACCAAGATGGACGAGAGCGAACTGATCAAGGAAGGCCATTACGCCAACTTTGGTGCTGCCGGCGCCCGTACCGAAATGCCCGGCTGCTCGCTGTGCATGGGCAACCAGGCGCAGGTGCGCGAAGGCGCTACGGTGGTGTCCACCTCCACCCGCAACTTCCCCAACCGCCTGGGCAAGAACACCAACGTGTTCCTAGCCTCCGCCGAGCTGGCCGCCATCGCGTCCAAGCTGGGCAAGATCCCGACGGTGGCTGAATACCACGAAGCCATGGGTATCGTGAACAAGGACGGCGCTTCGATCTACAAGTACCTGAACTTCGACCAGATCGAAGAGTACGCAGAAACCGCCAAGGGCGTCACCGCCTGATCCTCGCGTTTTTTGCGCAACAGAAGCGGCCCTCAGGGGCCGCTTTTTTTTGGCCCACCTTGGGTGTCACACAAACGTCATTCATTCGTCACTATGCTGGAGCCCATAACAAGACATCCATAACAACAACAAAAGGAGGGAGCCATGGGCAACACGATGGGACGAGGGGTTTTGCTGGTTTTCTGCGCCATCTTTGCGGTGGTGTTCGGTGCCGGCGGGTATTGGGCAGGTTTGCGGCCCTTGGCTGAAACGGCGCTGGCAGCCTGGACCGTGCGCTCATGGCAGCCTGTGCCGGCCCAGGTACTGGATGTGCAACTGAAGCAGCACGCGGGCAGCGAGGGTGGCACCACCTACCAGGTGCTGGCCCGGTACCGCTACACCGTGGCGGGCCAAACGTACGAAGCGCAGCGCGTGGGGCTGGACCCGAACTCCAGTGCCGACAACGTCGGCGACTGGCAGGCGCAATGGCACCGCGCCCTGCGCCAAGCGCAGGAGCGGGGCGAATCCATCACCGCCTGGGTCAACCCCAAGGCCCCGGCCCAAGCCCTGCTGGACCGCAGCATCCGCTGGCGGCTGCAAATTTTTCGGCTGCCGTTTGCCCTGGTGTTCACCGGCGTCGGGGGGGCTGCTGCATGGATGTTTCTGCGCATCTTGAGGCGCCCCCAGGACGATGTGCCAGACCTGGAGCCAACGCATTCCCTGGCCAAGGGGCAGGGGGCGCTGTGGTTCTTCGCGGTATTCTGGTGTGGCATCGCTTTCCCTGTGGCCGCCTTGTTCTGGTCGGACGGCAAAGGGCCCTGGTGGGCCAAGGGTTTCATGGGCGTCTTTGTGGTGATCGGCGTGGGCCTGGTCGCTGCCGCCTGGCAGAACAGCCGCAAGGCCTGGCGCTACCAGGGGGTTGGTATGACGGCCCTGCCATCGCGGCCCACGGCGGGGCGATCGGTCGAAATCACGCTGGTGTTGCCTGCGCGGGCTGTGCAGCAAGCGGGGTCCGAAAACCTGCGCATGCAGCTGGCGCAATACCGTGTGGACGAATCCAGCTCCGGTTCGCCCGAGCGCCAGGTGGAGGTACTGAACGCCACGGCGCGGCACCAGTCGACGGGCGATGGCGGCATGCGACTGGTAGCGCGTTTTGAACTGCCTGATGACTCCCCCACCCATGGTTCGCGGCGCGGTGGCGAGCGGGTGGACTGGCGACTGGAACTGGTGCGCGCCGATGGTGCGCTGGAGCTGGCGTATGACCTGGCGGTCCAGGCCGCCACACCGTCCTGGGCTGAGGCCGCTTCGGTGCCGGACCGCTTTGACCGGCGGGCGCAGTGGACGCAGGAAGTCCCCATCGAGCAGGTCGTCTTGGGCCGCGATGCCGCCTCTCAGCCGTTGGATCTACCGGGCATGGGGAAGTCTGCTGAATCCCCAGGCTTTCTTCCCCCTGGCGTGCGTTTGACCGAGACGCCAGATGCCTGGTCCCTCGCGTTCACGCAGACCGCTTGGCGCTGGTCCGCGGCGGTGGCCCTGGCTTTGCTGGCGCTGGAGTGGTGGGTGAACGACCGCATCCAGCCCCGCGCCCTGGTGCTGCCGAGCGGCTTTTGGGGTTGGTTGGCTGTGTTGGTGCTGCCTGCCTGGGCCTTGCATGCCGCCACCCGGCGGTGGACGCTGCGGGTGCAGGACGATGGCCTGGTCGTGCGTCGCGGCTCTTGGGTTTGGTCTCGCGTGGCGACGTTGCCAGGCGAGTCCAGCCAGTCGCTGGTGCACAAGCTGCAGTTCACGGCGGGGACCCAGGCCTACCACGCGGTGCTGGGCAAGGATGCATCAGGGCATTCGCAAACGCTGACACCAGGGCTGAGCGGCACGGCTGCCGCGCAGGCCGTGGGCCAGGCCGTGGCACGTGCGTGGCTGGATCGTCGGGGGCGCTTCACGCCAGGGGCGCAGCGGCCCCAGGTGGCTGCCCATTCACGCCCAGCCTGGGGTGGTTGGGCATGGCTCTTGGCCTTTGGCTTGCTCGTGTGGTGGGCCCATGGCGGGCGTGCGGTGTGGGGGGCAGGTCGCAGCGCTGTACTGCAAGCCCCTGCGGCAGTGGCTTCATCGCGCATTTGGGCGCCTGCAGATGCCCGCCTGATGGACGCTCAGAACGCGGGCGATGCCAGCGCACTGGCGCAGGCCCTGCGCGATGGCGCCAACCCCAACCTGCTGGCAGACACCGGCTCCTCCGTGCTGATGCTGGCCGCCCACCGGGGGCAGTTGGCGCATGTGGAGGCGCTGCTGCAAGCCGGGGCCGAGCCCGATCTGCGGCAGACGGCCAAGGACAGCGAGCGCGGCGATACGGCCCTGCTGCGGGCCTTTTATGGCGGCCATCTGGCGGTGGCGCAACGCCTGGTGCAGGCGGGTGCCAGCCTGCAAGCCCGCAACCGCTGGGACTGGGGCCCCGTGCACATGGCCGCGCAAAGCGGCTGCGTGCCTTGCCTGGATTGGCTCAAAGAGCAAGGGCAATCGCTGACCGAACCCGCGCCCGCCAGCCGAGGCGAGACCCCCGCCATGCTGGCCGCAGCCAAAGGGCGGGTGGCCGTGCTGCGTTGGCTGGATGAGCAGGGAGTGGATCTTTCGCAGAAAGACCCGCACGGAAAGAGTGCGTTGGATTGGTCGCGCTGGGGTGGGCAGCAGGCGGCTCAGGAATGGCTGGAGCAAAGGGCCCGGCCGCGCTAGCCAGAGGCTGGCGCCGGGTCTGCGCGCGGTGCGAAGGCTGGTTGGCCGGTGTCTGCCCCGGCGGCAGGCGATCAGTGGCATTGTTTACTGCGGAACGATCATTGCGTGTGGCACTCAGAATTCGCAGAACCATTCCAACACGGCACTACGATGTTCAAGTCCTTCTTTTTCGCCCGCCGCTGGTGGGCCTGGTCCATCTTGGGTTCTCTCGTCATTCTTCTGGCCACGGCTTACCGTGTGCAGCTGGACGTGCAGATCAACGACTGGTTCGGCAGCTTTTACGATCTCATACAGGAGGCTCTGGGTAAGCCTGGCAGCATCACCGCAGAGCAGTTCTGGGGACAGCTTTCAACCTTCGCGCGCATTGCCATGATCTATGTGACGACGGCGGTGCTGGCGGATTTTTTCAGCAAACACTACATCTTTCGTTGGCGGCAGGCGATGAATGAGCATTACATGGCGGCCTGGCCACGCCTGCGGCACATCGAGGGTGCGGCACAGCGTGTGCAGGAGGACACCATGCGTTTCGCCCGCACGATGGAAGATCTGGGCCTGAGTTTCATGCGCAGCCTCATGACGCTCGGGGCCTTTCTGCCGGTGCTCTGGACGCTGTCCGACAAAGTCACTGCGCTGCCCTTGATCGGCGCCGTTCCGCATTCCCTGGTCTGGGTCGCACTGGCCTGGTCACTGGGGGGCACGCTGCTGCTGGCCTGCGTGGGTGTGAAGCTACCGGGGCTGGAGTTTCACAACCAGCGGGTGGAGGCGGCGTACCGCAAGGAGCTGGTGCTGGGCGAGGACGACCCGAACCGGGCTTCTCCGCCCACGGCGGCTGAGCTGTTCGCGGGTGTGCGCCGCAATTACTTCCGGCTGTTTTTCCACTACCTGTACTTCGATGTGGTGAAGTGGTCCTACCTGCAGGTGAGTGTGCTGGTGCCCCTGGTGGCGTTGGGCCCCACGCTGATCGCGGGGGTGATCACCCTGGGGGTGATGCAGCAGATTGCCCGGGCCTTTGACAAGGTGCTGGAGTCGTTCCAGTTTCTGGTGCTGAACTGGAGCACGGTGGTGGAACAGATATCGATCTACAAGCGTTTGCGCGCTTTCGAGCAGCAGATGCTGAAGGCGGTGCCTGAGGCTGCCTGAGTGCTGTTTGGGAGCCGAGGGAGCGCGTGACGGCTGTGCGGATTGCGCCCCTCGAGATGGATCGGCACCGAAACAGGGGAGGGTGAGTCCAAAGCCGTTGCGGCTAACGCACCTGTTTCTTTTCGAGCTTGCGTGTGAGGGTGCGGCGGTGCATACCCAGGCGCCGCGCGGCCTCTGACAGGTTGAAGCCTGTTTCAGCCAGCACCTCGTTGATGCGTTCCCATTCCAGCGTCTTGATGGAACTGGAACGGTTGGTCAGTTCCACCTCGGCATTGCCTTCCTTGAGCCCAAACGCCGCTTCAATGTCGTCGGTGTTGGAGGGCTTGGCGAGATAGTGGCACGCGCCCAGTTTCACGGCCTCCACGGCGGTGGCAATGCTGGCAAAACCCGTGAGCACCACGATCAGCATCTCGTCGTCAGCGGCGTGCAGTGTCTGCACACAGGCCAGGCCTGAGGCCTCTCCCTTGAGCTTGAGGTCCACCACCGCATACCCGGGCTGGTGCTGCTCCAGCAACACCTCTACGTCGGCCAGGCTCGCTGCCTGCAACACGCTGTAGCCACGCCGTTCAAACGAACGGGCCAGCGTGCGCGCAAAGGCTTCGTCGTCTTCGACGATCAGCAGCTGTCGTTGCGCTTCTTCAGTGTCCACGGTGGGTTCTTTCGTTCATTCATACCTTCGGGGGGAGCGCAATCGAGGCCAGGGGCAATTCGATGGTCACCTGTGCGCCCCCTTCGGGACGGTTGCGCGCCTCCACGCTGCCACCCAGGGTTCGGGCCACGTTCAGCACCAGATACAGCCCCAACCCTCCGCCAGGGCGGTTTTTGGAGGACTGGTAGGGCGTACCCAGTTTGGACAGCATGTCGGGCGCAAAGCCGGGGCCGGCATCGGTCACGGTCATGCACAAGGCGTCTGCATTGCGCGTAACCGCCAATCTCACCCAGCCTGGCGAGGCGTCGCGAGCATTGTCCAGCACATTGAAAACCATTTGCTTGAGGGTGGTGTCCGACACCATGGGGGTGTCGGTGCCGAAGTCGTTGTCGTAGTCAAACTGGGGGATCGTGCGGGTGCTGCGCCACTCCTGTGCCAGCGCATCGACAAACTTGCGCACAGTGGTCTGCACCGACGCCTCGCCGCGCGTTTCACCCGCCGAGAGCAGGATGCCGCTCACGATGCTTTTGCACCGTTGTACCTGGGTCTGCATCTCGGCAATGTCTTCCTTGAGCGCGGCGTTGCTGGCCAGCCGCTTGTCGTGTTGCCAGTCGCCCAGGATCACCGCAAGGGTGGACAGTGGGGTGCCCAGTTCGTGCGCAGCGCCGGACGCCAACAGGCCCATGCGCACGATGTGCTCTTCTTCCACGCGGCGCCGGCGTGCGGCCGCCAGGCGGGCATCGCGCTCGCGCAGGTTGCGGTTGATGCGGGTGATGAACACCATCACCAGCGTGGCGTTGAGCATAAAACACACCAGCAGCCCAAGCACATACAGGCTCGACAGGCCCTGGTGCAGATCCTGGGGCAGGGCCAGTGGCAGGTGGTGGTCTGCCAGCGCCGCAAAGCACAGGACGGTGATGATCACGATGGACCAGATGTAGGCACCGCGCAGCAGCACGGCGCCAAGCGTGATCTGCAACAGGTACAAAAACACGAAGGGGTTGCTGGTGCCACCGCTCAGGTACAGCTGCACCGTGAGCACCGCCACGTCGATCAGCAGCGCCAGAAACAGCTCCACATTGCGCACCGCGCGGCCCGTGCGCAGGCGCAGCAGGCTCACCACGTTGAAGACCGCCAGGCAGCCGACCACGAGCAGCATCTCCTGCAGCGGCAGCTTCAAGCCCAGGCTGTAGTGCGCCATCTCGATGGTGAACACCTGGCCCACCACTGCAATCCAGCGCAGCTCGATCAGTTGCTGGAGGTTCTTGATCCCGGCGGCGGCGTCGGCGGAACGTGCATTGCGCGGCGCAGTGGCCAGCGCAGGGTCAGGGCGTTGTGGGAGGGTGTTCATCGTTGGTCGGTAGGCGGCTGGTGGCCCGTGCGCCCAGGCGGCGCTCATAGCGTGCCACATACCAGCCGGCAACGACAACCATGAGCGCAAGACCATACCAGGTCAGGGCGTACACCAGGTGGCTGTTGTGGAACCGGATGACGGTCAGGCCAGCGCGGGGCCAGCCGGAGGCGGCTGAAGAAGCCGCTGCGGTACCCGGAAGTCCGGCGTCCACAAAAAATGGAGCCGCCCGGGTCAGACCCAGCGCGCTGCTGATGGCCGCCACGTCGCGCGAGTACCAGCGCTGTTGCGCCGGGTCGTTGGTGCGCAGAAAGCCGCCGCCCGGCTCTGGCATGCGCAACAGCCCCTGGACGGTGGCCGTACCATCGGCGGGTGGCTGGGCCTCCAGCCATTGGGCGCGTTGCTCCTGGGGCACAAAGCCCCGGTTCACCAGCACCTGGGTACCGTCATCCCGTTGCAGGGCCGTCATCACCCAGAACCCCGCGCCCAGCTCGGTGACCGCCTGCGTCAGCACCGTTTTGCCGGGCAGCCAGTGGCCCTGAAAGACCACCGGCAGGTACTCATGCTGTGCGGCACGGATGTCAGACCATTGCTCCACAGGGGGCAGTGCGGCTGGTGCGGCGTGCACCCGTTGGTCTACTCTTTCGATGAGGTCCAGCTTCCAGGCACGGCGCTGGACCTGCCAGGTGCCCAGCGACACAAAGCCCAGGAACAGGGCCATGCCCAGCACCAGCAGGACTGCGTGGCGCAACCCCCGGCGCGGCAGTGCCATGGTGGTGGGGGCTGCAGGCATCAGGGCGTGGAGTGTCCTGGCGCCTCGTGCGTGGGCGGCGTGGGCGTGGGGTGCTCGGGCATCATGTTGGCGTTCATGTGGAACATCACCCACAAGGTTCCCGCGATGGCGATGGCCACGAACACCACGGTGAAGATGGTGGACAGCAGCGTCCAGCCGCCTTCGATCTTGCCGTTCATGTGCAGGAAGAACACCATGTGCACCAGGATCTGGATCACGGCGAAGCCGCCCAGCACCAGCACAGCCGTGTTGCGGTCCGCAATCACCTTGGCCATCACCAGCCAGAAGGGAATGGCCGTGAGGATGACGGACAGCACAAACCCCATCACATAGCCCGAAAAGGTGCTGTGGGGGCCTGCGTCGTGGTGGTGATCGTCATGCCCATGCGCATCGTGCGCGTGTGTTGCGTGTTGTGCGCTCATTTACAGCACCCCCATCAGGTACACAAAGGTGAAAACGCCGATCCAGACCACGTCCAAGAAGTGCCAGAACATGGACAGGCACATCAGGCGGCGGTTGTTCTCGGGGATCAGGCCATGCTTGCCAATCTGGACCATCAGCACCACCAGCCAGATCAGGCCGAAGGTGACGTGCAGGCCGTGGGTACCCACCAGCGTGAAGAACGCCGACAGGAAGGCACTGCGCTGCGGGCCTGCGCCCTCGTGCAGCAGGTGGGAGAACTCATACAGCTCCAGGCCCAGGAAGCACAGGCCAAACACGCCCGTGACCGCCAGCCACAGCAGCGTGCCCTTCACGTCGCCCAGCTGCTTGCGCAGCATGGCAAAACCGAAGGTGATGGACGACAGCAGCAGAAAGGCGGTATTGATGGCCACCAGGGTCAGGTCGAACAGCTGCGCGCCGGTGGGGCCTGCGGCATAGCTGCGGCCCAGCACGCCGTAAGTGGCGAACAGCGCTGCAAAGATGAGACAGTCGCTCATCAGGTACAGCCAGAAACCCAGGGCCGTGCCGTTTTCAGGATGGGGCTCGTGCGCGAGGTGGTACTCACGCGGGGCCAGGGCGCCTGCTGCGGCGCCAGCGTGGATGCGGATATCAGACATGGCGGGCCAGTTGGAGTGTGCGGGCTTCTTCGGTGGAGATCACTTCGGATGCCGGGATGTAGAAGTCACGCTTGTAGTTGAACGTGTGGATGATGGCGGCCAGAACGACGGCCGCAAACGAGACGCCCGCCAGCAGCCACATGTGCCAGATCAGTGCAAAGCCGAACACCAGCGACAGCCCTGAGATCACCACGCCGGCGCCAGTGTTGGCAGGCATGTGGATGGGCTGGAAGCCCGCCAGAGGACGCTTGTATCCGTGCTTCTTCATGTCCCACCACGCGTCGATCTCGTGCACCACGGGGGTGAAGGCGAAGTTGTAGTTGGGTGGAGGCGAAGAGGTGGCCCATTCCAGCGTGCGGCCGTCCCAGGGGTCGCCCGTCCAGTCGCGCAGTTGTTCGCGCTTGAGGAAGCTGACCACCAGCTGGATCAGGAAGCAGCCAATGCCGGCGGCAATCATGGCCGCGCCGATGGCAGCGATGACGAACCAGATCTGCAGCGACTGGTCTTCGAAGTGGTTGGCACGACGGGTAACACCCATCAGGCCCAGCACATACAGCGGCGTGAACGCCACCCAGAAGCCCACCAGCCACAGCCAGAAGGAGCGCACGCCCCAGGTGCGGTCCAGCTTGTAGCCAAACGCCTTGGGGTACCAGTAGTTGATGCCGGCAAACATGGCAAACACCACGCCGCCGATGATCACGTTGTGGAAGTGGGCGATCAGGAACAGGCTGTTGTGCAGCACGAAGTCGGCAGGGGGCACGGCCAGCAGCACGCCGGTCATGCCGCCGATGGCGAACGTGACCATGAACGCCACGGTCCACATCATGGGCAGCTCGAAGCGGATGCGGCCCTTGTACATGGTGAACAGCCAGTTGAAGATCTTCGCGCCCGTGGGGATCGAGATGATCATCGTCGTGATACCGAAGAAGGTGTTCACGCTGGCACCCGAACCCATGGTGAAGAAGTGGTGCAGCCACACCAGGTACGACAGGATGGTGATACACACCGTGGCATACACCATGGACGTGTAGCCGAACAGGCGCTTTTTGCTGAACGTGGCGACCACTTCGGAGAACACACCGAACGCGGGCAGCACCAGGATGTACACCTCAGGGTGGCCCCAGATCCAGATCAGGTTCACGTAGAGCATGGGGTTGCCGCCCAGCTCGTTGGTGAAGAAGTTGGTGCCGACATAGCGGTCCAGCGACATCAGCACCAGCGCGGCCGTGAGCACTGGGAACGACGCAACGATCAGTGCGTTGGTGCAAAGGGCAGTCCAGGTGAACACGGGCATCTTCATCAGGCTCATGCCCGGCGCGCGCATCTTGATGATGGTCACGATCAGGTTGATGCCCGAGAGCGTTGTGCCCACCCCCGCGATCTGCAGCGCCCAGATGTAGTAGTCCAGGCCGGTGCTGGGGCTCTGCGCCCCCAGGTTGGACAGTGCCAGCCAGCCGGAGGTGGAGAACTCGCCCAGGAACAGCGACACCATCACCAGCACGGCGCCGGCTGTGGTCATCCAGAAGCTGAAGTTGTTCAGGAACGGGAACGACACGTCGCGCGCGCCGATCTGCAGCGGCACCAGGTAGTTCATCAGGCCGGTGACCAGCGGCATCGCCACGAAGAAGATCATGATCACGCCGTGGGCGGTGAAGATCTGGTCGTAGTGGTGCGGAGGCAGGTAACCCATGTTGTCGCCAAAGGCCATGGCCTGCTGCAGGCGCATCATCACGGCGTCGGCAAAGCCGCGCAGCAGCATCACCAAGCCCAGGATCATGTACATGATGCCGATGCGTTTGTGGTCAATGCTGCAGATCCAGTCGCGCCACAGGGGGCCCCACAGGCGGAACTTGGTGATGCCGGCCAGAACGACCAGACCGCCCAACACCACGGCAATGAAGGTGGCCAGCACGATGGGCTCATGCGCCATCGGTACGGCGTCCCAGCTCAGGCGGCCCAGCGCCCAGTGGGATGGAGAAAGGGTTTCGGAGGACATAGGAGTGCTTATTGACGGATGCTGGCGCCAGTCGTTGGTGCCGGTGCGTTGCGGGTTTCGAGTGCGGCCACCACCTGGGCGGCGTTTTGCACGGTGCAGACGTCCTGGGGCAGGTTCAGCCCTGCAGCGCGCATGTAAGCGTCGCCACCCAGGGCATCGATGGCCATCATGTGGTGCATGCACATCTTTCCGTCTTCGACGCAGCGGTTGAGCACCTTGTCGTACAGGCCTTCTTCCACCGAGGCAAAGCGCTGCACCGGATCACGTTCGCTGGGCTTGACCAGGTTCAGGTAGGTGCCCTTGTCCAGGGGCTTGCCTTCGGTCTTGGCTTTTTGCACCCACTGGGCAAAGTCCTCGTTGCTCAGGCCATGGAACTTGAACGTCATGCCCGAGAAACCCGCGCCGCTGTAGTGCGACGACATGCCCTTGAACACGCCAGGCTTGTTGATCACGGCGTTCAGCTCGGTCTGCATGCCTGGCATGGCGTAGATCATGCCGGCCAGGTCTGGCACGTAGAACGCGTTCATGGTGGACGTGGCCGTCAGCTTGAACAGGATCGGGCGGTCCACCGGGGCCGCCACTTCATTCACGGTGGCGATGCCTTGCTCGGGGTAGAAGAACAGCCACTTCCAGTCCATGGCCACTACCTGCACTTCAAGCGGCTTCACATCGGCGGAGACGGCGCGCTGCGCGTCGATGCGGTCCAGGGGACGGTAGGGGTCGAGCTTATGGGTGCCGATCCAGGTGATGGCGCCCAGCGCAATGATGATCAGCAGCGGCACGGTCCAGATCACCAGCTCCAGCGTGGTGGAGTGGTGCCATTCCGGGTCGTACTCGGCCTCGGTGTTGCCCTGGCGGTATTTCCAGGCAAACAGCAGGGTGAGCGCGATCACGGGCACGATGATGATCAGCATCAGCAGCGTGGCGGTGATGACCATCTGGCCCTGCTGGGCAGCGACGTCACCGGCAGGGTTGAGCACGACAGCCTTGCTGCAGCCTGCCAGGCTACCCAGCGCTGTCAGGGCGAGCAGCCAGGTGGGCCCACGAAGTTGGGGAAGTTTGAGCATGTGTAGAGCGCGATCAATGCGTTTCAGGGTAAACGCGGATAACGGGATGTGTGCGAATGTACTAGCGCTAGCTTTTTTGTCGATTGGACATTTTGTCCAAGGTCAAACGCGCGGGCAGTAGTTGCACCAAGTTGGTGCAATTGGAGCGTTGAAGGACATTTCCTGCAGCCGGCATAGTGAAACCGCACTTGTGGCCCACAGAAGTTGCGTGTAGAACGGAACGGTCTGAGTTAGCTACACAACGTCAAGGAGCCATGTTCATGAGCAGCCCCGCCACTGCCACTTACCCTGCGGCCGGTTTTCACGAAAGCGCCGCCTCTCTCTCGCGGGCTGATACGCATGAAGACGTCACCCCCAGCGAAATCGCTGTGGGCGTGATCATCGGACGCTCGTCCGAGTATTTCGACTTCTTCGTTTTCGGGATCGCCTGCGTTCTTGTCTTCCCGTCCTTCCTGTTTCCCTTCCTGTCGCGCCTGGACGGCACGCTGATGGCCTTTGCGTTGCTGGCCGTTGCCTTCGTTGTCCGCCCTGTGGGTACCGCCATCTCCATGGCCATCCAGCGGCGCTGGGGGCGGGGCACCAAGCTGACCATTGCGCTGTTCGTGCTGGGCGTCTGCACGGTGGGCATGGCCTTTTTGCCTGGCTACAAGGATGTGGGCACTACAGCCATCGTGGCGTTGCTGATCCTGCGTGTGGGCCAGGGCCTGGCGCTGGGCGGTTCGTGGGACGGCTTGCCGTCGCTGTTGGCCATGTCGGCCCCCAAAGAGCGCCGGGGCTGGTACGCCATGATCGGCCAGCTGGGCGCGCCGCTGGGCTTTGTGCTGGCTGCGGGCCTGTTTGCCTACCTGTACAGCAGCCTCACGGTGCAAGAGTTTCTGGCCTGGGGCTGGCGTTATCCGTTTTTTGTGGCCTTTGCCGTGAACGTGGTGGCCCTGTTTGCCCGCCTGCGTCTGGTGGTTGGGCAGTCGTACTCCGAACTGCTCAAGGACCGCGAGTTGCAGCCCGTGCCGGTGAGCCGCGTCATGCGTGATGAAGGCAGCAACGTGTTGTTGGGCGCCTTTGCGGCGCTGGCCAGCTTCGCACTGTTCCACCTCGTCACGGTTTTCCCGCTGTCGTGGATCACGCTGTACTCCGACCAGCCTGTCACCCAGATCCTGGGCGTGCAGATCGTCGGCGCATTCCTCGCGGCGGGCGCCATCATGGTGTCGGGCTGGCTGTCGGACCACCTGGGCCGCCGCAAGCTGCTTGGCGGCATGGCCGTGCTGATTGGCGTGTTCAGCTTCATGGCGCCGGTGTTGCTCAACACCGGCGAGGTGGGGAGCACCATGTTCCTGCTGCTGGGCTTTGTGCTGCTCGGCCTGTCGTACGGCCAGGCATCGGGCACCGTCACGGCCAATTTCTCGCCCCAGTACCGCTACACCGGCGCCGCCCTGTCGGCCGACCTGGCCTGGATCATTGGTGCAGCCTTCGCACCGCTGGTGGCCCTGTATCTGTCGTCGCAGTTCGGTCTGCTGGCAGTGACGGTGTACCTGCTGTCGGGTGTGGCCTGCACGCTGGGCGCGCTGAACCTGAACCGCCGCATGGAGCGGCGCGACCGCTGATGCACAACGGTGGTTGGCTATTGAATGTATAGCTTGCGGCGCATGTTCCACTAGCGCTACAGGCGTAAAAGACCAAAAAAAGCGCCCGGTTTTGCCGGGCGCTTTATTTTTATGGAGCTTAGTCCTTGGGCCGGAAGACCATAGGGAATTGGGGTGGTACCCGACCATCCGTGTCCTTTGGTAGGCGCTCTGTCTTGTCTAGGGCACGTAGAACAGCTTCATCCCAGGCTCTTACTCCGCTGGATTTCAACAAGCGCCGGGAAGTTATCGTACCGTCAGGGGCTGCGCGAACTTCCACTTCAGCTGAAGGATTGCCTGCAACATTTTCCGTGAAGACGATGTTCGGCTTGACCGCCGCAGCAACCCGACCGCCGTAGCTGGCAGACGGTCCCGAACTGTTTAGGGCTGTCCCAGTGGCCGTTTCACCACCAGTAGCATTAGCTAAGCCCTGCATACGCCGGATATTTGCTTGGTGGCGGGCATCTGCTTCCTTGGCTTCGCGTGCAGCTTCCTCGGCCTTTCGTCGCTTGTCTTCCGCCAGCTTCTTCTGCTTGTCCTGCTCGGCCTTTTTCTGTTCGGCCAGCTGCTTTTCGCGCTGTTCCTTTTCTTTGTCGCGTTCTTTTTGCAGGCGCTCTTTTTTCTCCTGCTCCAGGCGGTCGCGGCGTTCTTCTTCCTTGCGCTCACGCTCGCGCTTTTCGCGCAGCTGCTGTTGCTCGCGGGCTTTCTTTTCCTGCTCCAGGCGCTTCTTCTCGCGCTCGATGGCGATGTCCGCCTCCCGTGTGTCGGGCGGCTCGGCCGCACGCACGGGGGGGGCAGGGGGCGGGGGAGGGGTGACCTGCTGCACAGGCGGTGGTGGCGGGGGCGGTGGGGGCTCCACAGCGCGCGGCGCAGCCTGGGTGGGCACGGCGGCCCACAACTCAGCTTCTACGGCGGGCTGGTCGGCCGTGTTCTTCCAGTTCACACCCCAGGTCAACGCGCCGATCAGCACTGCATGCACCAGCACCGCCAGCGTGATGGCGCGCAGGCGCGCCGGTGGACGGGGCGGGGCAAACTGGTCGCGGTCGGTGTGGGCGTGCATGGGCGTCTGAGCGGTGCCGGGCGGGTTCGGTTCAACCGCCTTGCTTGACCGACAGGCCTACGCGTTGGACGCCTGCCTTTTGCAGGGCGTCCATCGCCTTCACCACGGTTTCGTACTGCACGCCCTTGTCGGCGCTGATGACCACGGCGCTCTCGGGCCCCTGGCCCTTTTGCCAGCGGCTGGCTGCATCGCCAATCTCCCGCTGGTTCAGGCTGCGCGTGGCTTCGGGGGTCTTGAACTGCAGCGTGCCGTCCTTGTTGACGATGACCTGGGCCACCACCTTGGGCATGTTCTTGCTCTTGCCCACGCTGGGCACATCGACCACGCCGGGTGTGAGCATGGGCGCCGTCACCATGAAGATGATGAGCAGCACCAGCATGACGTCAATGAACGGGACCATGTTGATCTCGTTGATGGTGCGGCGGCCTCGGCCGCGGGATGCCATGGCGGGCATGGGGTGCCTCCCGGATCAGTGGCCCGAGGCCGTGTGGCCTGTGGACGCGGGCTGGGCGCCCAGGTTGCGCTGCAGGATGTTGGAGAACTCTTCGATGAAGGTCTCCTGGTGCGTGGCCACGCGGTCGATGTCGCGCGCAAAGCGGTTGTAGGCGATCACGGCCGGGATGGCCGAGAACAGGCCGATAGCGGTGGCGACCAGCGCCTCGGCGATGCCTGGGGCCACGGTAGCGAGCGTGACCTGTTCCATGCCCGCAAAGCCGGTGAAGGCGTGCATGATGCCCCACACGGTGCCGAACAGGCCCACATACGGCGATACGGAGCCGACCGATGCCAGGAAGGAAAGGCTGGACTCGACCACATCCATCTCACGCTGGAAGCTCGCACGCATGGCGCGGCGCGCGCCGTCCAGCAAGGTGCCCGGGTCGGTGATGCGGCGCTCGCGCAGTTTCTGGTACTCACGCATGCCGCTGGCAAAAATGCGTTCCATGGGGCCTGCCTGCTTGGCGTTCTGGGCGGCAGCGGCGTACAGGTCGTTCAGGCTGGTGCCCGACCAGAACTCGCGCTCGAAATCCTCGTTCAGTGTCTTCACGCGCTTCAAGGCAAACAGCTTGCGGAAGATGGCGGCCCAGCTGGCCACCGACACGCCCAGCAGCAGCAGCATCACGAGTTGCACCACCCAGCTGGCGTGCAGCACCAGGGAGATGATGGACATGTTTTGGGAATTCATGGTGTGAGTTGTTCCAGGAGGGTGCTTGGAATTCTGGCGGGGCGCAGGGTGGCGGCATCCACCCATCCGATGCGGATGGTGCCTTCGGTCAGCAAGGTCGGGGGCTGGTCGGTCATCTGCTCTGGTTTCAGGAGCGCCTGCTGCACTATTGTCAACGATGCGCGGCCACTGCTTTGCAGGGCGGCGGTAACAATCAGTTCATCGTCCAGCCGTGCGGGGCGGTGGTAGCGCAGCTGCGCGTCGGTTACGACAAACATGCCGCCGGTTTGTTCCCGCAACTGCTGTTGGCCCACACCCAACGAGCGCAGCCACTCGGTGCGCGCGCGCTCGAAGAACTTGAGGTAGTTGGCGTAGAACACGATGCCACCGGCATCGGTGTCTTCCCAGTAAATCCGGATCGGAAATTCAAACGCCATCGTGGGGTCGCTCGCCTTGGTCATCCGAGCAGCTTGCGCAGCCGCTCCACGGACTCCTGCAGTTGCGCCATGGAGTTGGCGGTCGAGAAGCGGATAAACCGCTCGGGCTCGGCCGTGCCAAAGTCGCGCCCCGGTGTCACGGCAATGTGCGCGCGGCGCATGAGCTCAAACGCAAAGTCCCAGCTACCGGTCACGCCCAGGTGCCGCGCGGCCTGCGTGCAGTCGGCCCAGGCATAGAAGGCGCCATCAGGCATCACGGGCACATTCAGACCCAGCGACTGCAGCGCGGGGATGAAGAAGTCGCGCCGCGCCTTGAACTCGGCACGGCGGCGTTCGTATTCGGTAATGCTCTCGGCCTCGAAGCAGGCCAGCGCTGCATGCTGCGACACGGTGCTGGCGCAGATGAACAGGTTCTGCGCCAGGCGCTCGACCACCGGCACCATGGCCTCGGGCACCACCATCCAGCCAAGGCGCCAGCCGGTCATGTTGAAGTATTTGCTGAAGCTGTTGATGCTGATGATGTTGTCGTCGATGGCGAGTGCGGTGTGGCCAAACTCTTCCTCGTACGACAGGCCCAGGTAGATCTCGTCGATCATCGTGATGCCGTCGTGCGACCGCACCACGTCATGGATGCGGCGCAGCTCGTCGGGCGCTATCGAGGTGCCGGTGGGGTTGGACGGCGAGGCCAGCAGCACGCCGCGCGTTTTTTCATTCCATGCCGCACGCACCTTGTCGGCACTCAGCTGGTAGCGCTCTGCCGCCGTGGTGGGCAGCAGCACGGCCTTGCCTTCTGCGGCGCTCACAAAGTGGCGGTTGCAGGGGTAGCTCGGGTCGGGCATCAAAATTTCGTCGCCCGACTCGATGAGGGCCAGGCACGCCAACTGCAGCGCGGCCGATGCACCGGCGGTGACCACAATGCGGCGCGCAGGCACGTTGACGCCAAAGCGGCTCTGGTACCAGCCGCTGATGCGCTCGCGCAGCGCATCCAGCCCCAGCGCGTTGGTGTACTGCGTGGCTCCGTTGTGCACGGCGCGGGCTGCGGCTTCCTGCACCAGGGGCGGGGCGGTGAAGTCGGGCTCGCCGATGTTCAAGAAGATCATCGGTTCGCGCGTGCCCGCCACCTCGCGGGCCAGGGCCTGCGCGGCCTTGGCGACCTCCATCACATAGAACGGTTCAATGCGCTCGGCGCGCGTGGAAAACTTCATGGAATGGCATCCTGCCCCGACCGGGCCCCTTGCGGACGTGGTGGCGTGAGGGCGTAGAAAGAAAAGAAACCAAGCCGCCCCGGTTCAACGGGCAGGGCGGCAGCGGGGCGGTGGCAGGGTCAGGCAGCGCCCGCGCCTGCGGCCTTGTCGGCCGCCACTTCCACGGCGCGCAGTTGGGGGGCCAGGCCGTTGAGCACGGCGTTCACGTACTTGTGGCCGTCCGTGCCGCCAAATTCCTTGGCGAGTTCGATGCATTCGTTGAGCACCACGCGCCAGGGCACATCCAGGCAGTTCTGGAACTCGTACACGCCGATCCACATGGTGGCGTGTTCGATGGGCGAGATCTCGGCCATCTTGCGGTCCAGCAACGGGGTGATCAATGCGTCCATGCTGGCGGCATGCTCGATGCAGCCATGCAGCAGCGCGTCGTAGTGCGCCGAGTCAGCCTTGTGGAAGCCTGCCAGGTCGCGCGTGAACGCATCGATGGCAGTAGCGTCGTTGCCGCCCACCAGGTGCTGATACAGCGCCTGCAGTGCGAATTCGCGTGCACGGCTACGGTTGGACTTGGAGGCGGCCTTGCGGGTGCCCGTGCTTTTGAGGCCGGTGCGGGTTTGCTTTGGCGGACGTGCCGACGATGGCGTAGGGGTGTTTTCGCTCATGACAGTTCGTCCAGCAGGTTGGCCATTTCCACCGCCACGCGGGCTGCGTCCACGCCCTTGTCGGTCTGGCGGGCGATGGCCTGTTCCATGTTCTCGGTGGTGATGATGGCGTTGGCAATCGGGATCTGGTAGTCCAGCGACAGGCGCGTCACGCCCGCGCCGGATTCGTTGGCCACCAGCTCGAAGTGGTAGGTCTCGCCGCGGATGATGCAGCCCAGTGCGATCAGCGCGTCGTACTCGTCGCTCTCGGCCATGGCCTGCAGGGCCACGGGCACTTCGAGCGCGCCGGGCACCAGCACATGCTTGATGTGCTTTTCCTGCACGCCCAGGGCCAGCAGCTCTGCGCGGCAGGCAGCAGCCAGGGTGTTGGTGATGCTCTCGTTGAAACGGGCCTGCACGATGCCGATGTGCAGCTTCTTGCCGTCCAGTTTGTCTGCGGTGCCTTTGTCTGCGCCAAACATAGTGATCCTGTTCCTGTCTTTATTCTTTGGGGATGAAGCCGGTGATTTCGAGGCCGTAGCCTGTCATGCTGGGCATGCGGCGCGGCTGGCCCATCAGGGCCATCTTGTGCACGCCGCATTCGCGCAGGATCTGCGCGCCCACGCCGTAGGTACGCAGATCCATGCGGCCGCGCTCGGGCGCCTGGGCGGAGCGGGCGGTGCCTTCAAACTGCGCCAGCAGCTGGGAGGCGCTTTCGCCACAATTGAGCAGCACGGCCACGCCCTTGCCTTGTTTGGCCAGGTATTGCAGGCTGGTGTCCAGGCCCCAGGAGTGCATGGAGCGGTTGACTTCGAGCGCATCGAACACCGACAGCGGCTCGTGCACACGCACCGGCACCACGTCGTCGGCGCTCCATTGGCCCTTGACCAGTGCCAGGTGCACGGCCTGGCTGGGCTTGTCGCGGAAGGCGTGGGCGGTGAACTCGCCATACGCCGTCTGCAGTGTGCGCGTGCCGACCTTTTCGACCAGCGACTCGTTGCGGCTGCGGTATTCGATGAGGTCCGCGATGGTGCCGATCTTGAGGCCATGCTCGGCCGCGAACAGCTGCAGATCGGGCAGGCGGGCCATGGTGCCGTCGTCCTTCATGATCTCGCAGATCACCGATGCGGGGCTACAGCCCGCCATGGCGGCCAGGTCGCAACCGGCTTCGGTATGGCCTGCGCGCATCAGCACGCCGCCGTCCACTGCCTGCAGCGGGAAGATGTGGCCGGGCTGCACCAGGTCGCTGGGCTGGCTGTTGCGGTCCACCGCCACCTGCACGGTGCGGGCGCGGTCGGCGGCCGAGATGCCGGTGGTCACGCCCTCGGCGGCTTCGATGGAGACGGTGAACGCCGTGCTGTACACCGTGCCGTTGCGCGCTGCCATGGGCGGCAGCTTGAGGAACTCGCAGCGGTCGCGGCTCAATGTCAGGCAGATCAGGCCCCGGCCGAAGCGGGCCATGAAGTTGATGGCCTCGGGCGTGACATGGTCGGCGGCCAGGACGAGGTCGCCTTCGTTTTCGCGGTCTTCTTCATCCACCAGGATGACGATGCGCCCGGCGCGCATCTCGGCCACGATGTCCTCGACGGGCGAGATCGGCACGGGGGTGAGGGGGGTGTTCATGGAAGGTCGGGGCTTTCTGTGGAGCCTCTGGCGGTTGCCAGCTGGCGGTGTGCTGCAGCACAGGTCCCCGTGGCCGAAGGCAACTGTGGTGCCTCCAAGAAACCGCCCCAAAGAACATGCGATGCGGCGCTGCCGCACGTCAAAGGGGCATCGTGCCCCCAAAGCCCTGGATTTTAGTGCACCGGGGCCTGCTTGGTGTTTGAATGGCGCGGTGCCTGACGCAGATCAGATGGCGCTGCCCTGCAGCACCACGTCCGACGTGGGGTAGGCCACGCAGGGCAACACGCAACCTTCTTCCTTTTCTTCCGCCGTGAGGCCTGGCCATTCGATGGCGTAGCGCACCGTGCCTTCGACCAGCTGGCCCAGGCAGGTGCGGCAGGTGCCGTTGCGGCAGGAGCTGGGCCAATCGATGCCGCCTTGCTCCATGGACAGCAGCAGCGGCTGCTCGGGCCAGGCGTCGCACTGGGTGCCATCGGGCTCGACCTTGGCGATGAAGAAGGGAGCGGCGGTGGGTGTCGTCATGGACGTGTCTCTTCAGGGTTGGTGGGCGGCGTGGGTCCACACCAGCAGCAGGTTGTTGGCGGGCATCGCGTGCCGCGCTGCCAGTTGCAGGTCGGCCTGGGCGGCCACCGCCATCACGTCTTCGATGCGGCGGATGCCCCAGGCGGTGTCCTGCGCGCGCAGGCTGGCGTCAAAGGCCAGGTTGCCGGGGGCAGTGGGCACGCCGTCTTCCAGGTAGGGGCCGTAGGTGACCAGGTGGCCGTCAGGCGCCAGGTGGCGGGCGGCGCCCTGCATCAGCCCGGTGCAGCAGGCCCAGGGGGCGATGTGCAGCATGTTGGCGCAATAGACCACGTCGAACGACGCGGCGCCGAATGCCGGGCCGTCGCTGGGCCACTGGTCGTGCAGCACGTCCAGCCGCCGGGGCGCCTGCACGTTGCGGGCACCGGCCTGCGCGGCCCAGCCGGTGATGGAGGCGAAATGGGTGTCCTGCAGGTCGGTGGGCTGCCAGGTCCAGCCGGGCAGGGCGGCTGCAAAGTGCGCGGCATGCTGGCCGGTGCCACTGGCAATCTCCAACGCGGCGCCGGTGTTGGGCAGCAACGCCAGCAGCTGCGCCAGGATGGGTCCCTGGTTGCGCTCTGCGGCGGGACTGTGCTGAAGGTACGTGGTGGACACTGGTAGATGGAGTGTTTTTGGCCGCTAGCGCAAGTGGATCATGCGCTGGCAGCTATGAAATAAAGAGCGGCCAACCAAGAGCCGACGTGCACTGTACCGCAGACGATTTACCCATCTGTGCTGCCTGTTTTTTCAGCGGCACAAGAAGTTGCCTTGTAAATCAATGACTTAAGACTGTCATACAAGGCTTGTTCACAGTTATCCACAAGATTGTCCAGTGCGGGCAGGGATAACCGGGGGGTTGGATGCCTGTGAAGGGGCATCGGCCGCACGTGGCAAAGGAGGTTCTGCAATTGCCTGTTTTTTGAGCGATGCAAGGATATTCCTTGCAAATCAACCACTTAAACGTGCCATACAAGGCTTGTCCAAGGTTATCCACACCATTGTCCAGTGTGCGCCGGGATAACCCATGCCATGATTTACCGGGTTGCCTAAAAATAAGGCAATGCAGTGCATTTCCTTGCAAATCAAGCACTTGGCGTTGTCATACAGGACTTGCCAAAACTTATCCACACGATTGTCCAGTGCGCGCAGGGATAACCTGCGCAGGGTGCTGGCAGGCCGCTTCAGGCCGTGACCTTCACACCCTTCCAGAACGCGACGCGGCCCTTGATCTCGGCGGCCTCGGGCTTGGGGTCGGCATAGAACCACGCAGCGTCGGTGTTCATCTCGCCGTTGACCAGCAGCGACAGGTAGCTGGCCTGGCCCTTCCAGGCGCAGGTGGTCTTGTGGTTGCTGAACGTGAAGTAGTCGCGGTGCAGCGCGCTTTCGGGAAAGTAGTGATTGCCTTCCACCACCACGGTGTCGTCGCTCTCGGCAACTACCACGCCGTTCCAGATTGCTTTCATGGGAGATCCTTGGGTAAAAATGGCCGATAGCGCCCGTGTTACATGCGCCAATAGCTATCAAAAAATGAGTGCAGGAGGGCTGCGCCGGCCGCTACCCCGGGGCTGGCGCAGGCACCCATTATTCCCAATGTGCCGCGTGGGCGTGCGCGGTGCTCGGCCAGCGCGGGGGGAGGTAGTGGAGGGGCCAGTCGCCTGTGCAACCTGCACGGGCCGCGCTGTGGCTTACAGTGCAGCGCGCGGCGCCAGCCCATTCGGGCAGGTGCCAGAGGTTTTTATTCCACTGACTGATTGACCAAGACAACAGGAGAACCTTCACCATGGGTATTGATTTCCAAGGCCGCGTGGCCATCGTGACGGGCGCGGGCGGCGGCCTGGGCCGCCAGCATGCTCTGGCGCTGGCCAAGCGCGGCGCCAAGGTGCTGGTCAACGACCTGGGCGGCGCGGTGGACGGCAGCGGCGGTACCGTGGGTGCGGCGCAGGCCGTGGTCGATGAGATTCGCGCTGCGGGCGGCGAGGCGCTGGCCAATGGCGCGTCGGTCACCGACTTTGCGGCGGTCGAGGCCATGGTGCAGCAGGCCATCGACGCCTGGGGCCGGGTGGACATCCTGGTCAACAACGCCGGCATCCTGCGCGACAAGTCGTTCGCCAAGATGAGCATGGATGACTTCCGCCTGGTGGTGGATGTGCACCTGATGGGCGCCGCCAACTGCTGCAAGGCCGCGTGGCCGCACATGGTGGCCCAGCAATACGGCCGCATCGTGATGACCACTTCGTCCACCGGCCTGTATGGCAACTTTGGCCAGGCCAACTATGGCGCAGCCAAGCTGGCCCAGGTGGGGCTGATGCAGACCCTGGCCATCGAGGGCGCCAAGTACAACATCCATGTGAACGCCCTGGCCCCCACGGCCGCCACGCGCATGACCGAGGGCCTGATGCCCCAGGAAGTGCTGGACGCCTTGAAGCCTGAGGCCGTGGTGCCCGCCATGCTGGTGCTGGCGCACGAAAGCGCGCCCACGCGCACCGTCCTGTGTGCCGGTGCGGGCACGTTCGAAGCCGCCCACATCACCCTCACGCAGGGTATCCATCTGGGCATTGGCGCCGATGTGCCCGAGCAACTGGCCGCCCGCCTGGCCGAGGTGACGGAGCGGGCGGGCGAGCAAGTACCACAAAGTGGCGCAGCGCAGGGAACCAACGAGGTTGGACGCGCTTTGGCCGCAAGGGCTTGACACCCCTCTGGGCGGGCTAGCGCTCAACGTGCTAAGTTCCGGGCCGACAGAAGTTGGATCGGTATAAACATATGAGCAAACTGCACGAGAGACTGGCCGCCTACCCGGCGGACGCCCTGGGGGGGATTCGCCGTGGCATCGAAAAGGAAGGGCTGCGCGTGCTGCCCACCGGCGGCCTGGCCCTCACACCCCACCCGCTGGCGTTGGGCTCGGCCCTCACACATCCCCTGATCACCACGGACTACAGCGAATCGCAGCTGGAGCTGATCACTGGCGCCCACAAGGGCGTGCAGCAGTGCCTGGATGAGCTGACCGAGGTGCACCAGTTCGTGCACCACACCCTGAAGGACAGCGGCGGCGAGCTGCTGTGGGCCTCCAGCATGCCCTGCGGCCTGCCCACGGACGAGACCATTCCCATCGGCCGCTACGGCAGCTCCAACGTGGGCCGCGCCAAGAGCGTGTACCGCATGGGCCTGGGCCACCGCTATGGCCGGCGCATGCAGACCATTTCGGGCATTCACTACAACTGGTCGCTGCCGGGCGTGGACAGCGAGCAGTATTTCGCGCTGATTCGCAACTTCCGGCGCCACGCGTTTGTGCTGCTGTACCTGTTTGGCGCCTCACCCGCCTTGTGCCCCTGTTTTGTGGAGGGGCGCGAGCACCGCCTGGAGCGCATGGAGGGCGGCAGCGCGCTGTACCTGCCCCACGCCACATCGCTGCGCATGGGCCGCCTGGGCTACCAGAGCGACGCGCAAGCCACGCTGGCAGTGAGCTACAACGGTCTCACGGGCTACGCCAACTCGCTGCACGAGGCATTGACCAAGCCATACCCCGCCTACGAAACCGTGGGCGTGCGCAACCCCGGCGGTGACTACAACCAGCTCGGCACCAGCCTGCTGCAGATCGAAAACGAGTTCTACGGCACCATCCGCCCTAAGCGCACGGTGCGCACGGGCGAGCGCCCGCTGCATGCCCTGCGCGAGCGCGGGGTCGAATACGTCGAAGTGCGCCTGATGGACCTGGACCCGTTCGTGCCCGTGGGCATCACCGCACCCACCATGCGCCTGCTCGACGTTTTTTTGCTGCACTGCTTGCTGTCCGACAGCCCGCCCGACACGCCCGCAGAAATTGCCGAACTCAAGCAGAACCAGCACCTCACCGCCGAGCGGGGCCGCGAGCCCGGCCTGCGCCTGTCGCGCAACGGCCAGAGCGTGCCGCTGACCGAGTGGGGCACTGAAGTGCTGGCCGCTTGCGAGCCCTTGGCCGCTGCGCTGGATGCCACCCACGGCACCAACGACTACAGCGTTGCACTGCGCGATGCCCGCGCACTGATGGCTGCGCCCGAGCGCACACCATCGGCCCGCGTGCTGGACAGCATGGCGCGCGAGCACCAGCACCACTTTGAAGCCTTTGCACGGCAGCAGTCCATCGCCGCCCGCGACGCACTGCTGGCCCTGCCCTGGACGGCCGGGCAGCAGGCGCGCTACCTGGCGATGGCCGACGAGTCGATTGCCGCGCAAAAGGCCATCGAAGCTGCAGACACGCTCCCGTTTGAAGAATGGCGCGAGCAGTACATGGCGGTGGAGCAGCTGGGCTGAGGGTGCAACCGTGCCGAGTGGCATGAGTTTGCTATTAATTTGGTAGCTGCCTGGGCATATCGCACTGGCGCTACCAGCCCAAACGGCTTCAAAATCAGCCTTGCAGCTGCAGCAGTGCCTCTTGCCGCCAGTATTCGGCGGCGTCCAGGAATCCTTCCCACACGCAGCCATTGCAGCCGCGCCCACAGCAGGTGGTGGGCTCGGGCGGCGGGTTGCGCAGCGTGATGCCCGCAGTGGCCGCGCGTTGCTGCAGCGCCGCGAACATGGCTTGCGCCGTGGCGCCGTCCACCGCCGGTGCCGGGGCCGTCCACTCCGGCAAGGTCACGGCTGGCGGCGCCCCGCCTTGGCGCGGCGCAGGCCGTACTGCACGCCGAATGCTATGCCCAGCACCAGCGCAAACCAGCCCACCAGCGCCGCCTGGGTCATGAGGTCGCGCACGCTGCTGGAGCGGGCGACATAGGGCGCCAGCAAGATGACCAGGCCGATAAGGGCCAGGGTCACGCCCTTGAACAGCAGCTCCTTGTCGGCCTTGGTGGCATTGGCTTTGCGCGAGTTGTCGAGAGGGGCTGGCATGGAGGTCAAATAGCGCGGTGGCGTGGTGCAAGTGGGACCGCGATTATCCTTGCCACCCTCAGAACCTGTTGAATCAAGAAGAAAGTACCCCCGCATGGCCATCCAGTGGTTCCCCGGTCACATGCACCTGACCCGCAAAGCCATCACCGAACGCATCAAGGACATTGACGTGGTGATCGAGGTGCTGGACGCGCGCCTGCCCGGCTCCAGCGCCAACCCGCTGCTGGCCGAGATCACGGGCCACAAGCCCACGCTCAAGGTGCTCAACAAGCAGGACGTGGCCGACCCCGAGCGCACCGCGCTGTGGGTGGACTGGTACAACGCCCAGAGCGACACGCGCGCCGTGCCGCTGGATGCGTCTGACCCCGCCCCTGCGCGCAAGCTCATCGACGCCTGCCATCTGCTGTCTCCCAACCGCGGGGGCATGGCCAAGCCCATGCGGGTGCTCATCTGCGGCGTGCCCAACGTGGGCAAGTCCACGCTGATCAACACCTTGACCAACAAGCGCCATGCCAAGACGGGCGACGAGGCGGGCATCACCAAGCTGGAGCAGCGCATCACCCTGGCCGACGACTTCTACCTGTGGGACACGCCGGGCATGCTGTGGCCGCGCATTGTGGTGCCCGAAAGTGGCTACAACCTGGCCGCCAGCGGCGCCGTGGGCCGCAATGCCTACGACGAGGAAATGGTGGCGCTGGAGCTGCTGCGCCGCCTGCAAAAACACTACGCCCCCTTGCTGGAGTCCCGCTACAAGCTGGGCCTGCCTGCGGGTGCCGTGGCCACGATGCACGACGAGGAACTGCTCGCAGCCATCGGCAAGAAGCGCGGCGCCATGCTGGGTGGCGGCAAGGTCAACCTGCAAAAGACGGCCGAGATTGTGATGACGGACTTTCGCACCGCCATCCTGGGCCGCATCACGCTGGAAACGCCTGCCGAGTTTGAAGCCTGGCGTGCTGCAGGCCTGGCCGAAGACGCCAAGCGCCAGGCCAAGAAAGACGCGCGTGCCAAGGCCAAGGGCAAGGGCTCTGGCGTGCGCGAGCCTGCGCCGGACAGCGACGCGGACTGATTGATCAGGCCTGCGCTTGCGGGCATGTAGGCTGCGGCGGCCATTTTGGGCCGAAGCTGGCGACGGTTCTTGGTGACACCGATGCAGATGCCGATGGATGGGCGCCGCAGCCACTCCTGCGGCGTTTTGTTCATAGGCGTTTTCTATGCCTGCGGTTACGATGGTTTCCTCCCCCGTAATTCCCGTCGCCATGGCCGAAGCCCCCGTTGTTCCGCTGCCAGACCACGAAGACGCTACAACGCGCCACCTGGTGCGCGTAGCGGGTTGGTCCGTGATGTTGCTGGGTTTTGTCATCGGCTTTCTGCTGCTGTGGGACCAGCCCGTGCAGCCAGTGCGCGTGGCGCTCAACTTTGTCGCTGGCTGCATTGGCGGCACGGCACTTCTGCTGGCCCGCTGGCGGCGGTGGACGCTGGCCACCTATCTGCTGGTGTGGGGCGTGTGGGTATCGGTGTCGCTGGTGGCGGCTCGCAATGGCGGCGTGAACGGCCCCAACCTGCTGAACTACCCCGTGATCATTGTGCTGGCCGGATGGCTGCTGGGCGCGCGTGCCACGCTAACGCTTGTGGGGCTCACGGCTCTGCTGTTCCTGGGTTTCATCTGGGCGGACGTTCAGGGGTTGCTCAAGCCCGTTCAGGTGGCCAACCGCGTGGCGGGTGCTGTGTACCTTGCAGGCATTCTGGTGCTGACCGCTGCAGCCACGCTGCTGTCGCGCCGCAACTACATGAGCCGGGTGCGTGAGGCCCAGCAGACTGCGGCCAACCTCGCGGCCAGCGAGGCGTCGCTGCGCAAGCTGTTGCGGGCAGTGGAGCAAAGTCCAGAGGCCATCGTCATCACCGATCTGCGCGAGGACATCGAGTACGTCAACGAAGCCTTTGTGCGCCGCACGGGCTACGCGCGCGACGAGGTGGTGGGCCGCGCCTCGGCAGACTATTCCAGCAACGGCCTGGCGCCCGCGCAGCGCGAGGGCCTGCGCACCACACTGGCGCGCGGTGACAGCTGGGCAGGCGAACAGGTCAACTACCGCAAGGACGGGCAGGAATTGATCGAGTCTGTAGTGGTGGCCCCCATCCGCCAGACCGACGGCCGCGTGAGCCACTATGTGGAGCTCAAGCAGGACATCACCGAACGCAAGCGCGCTGCCGATGAAATTCACCGCCTCGCGCATTTCGACGGCCTCACCAGCCTGCCCAACCGGTCCACCCTGATGGAGCGGCTGCACGTGTTGCGCGGGCGTGCAGGTCGCCCGCCTTCCACCCAGCATGCCTTGCTGCTGCTGGACCTGGACCGGTTCACCACTTTCAACGATGCGCGCGGCAGCGAGATGGGGGACCGACTGCTCTGTGCCGTGGCGCTGCGGCTGTCCGAGATCCTGCCGCCCCAAGACCTGCTGGTGCGCGTGGCGGGCGATGAGTTTGCCGTGGTGCTGCATGGCCTGGGGGTGGATGCCTCGCTGGCGGGCCGGCATGCGCTGGCCTTTGCCGAAAAACTGCAGGCCGCCTTGCTGCGCCCCTTGCGTCTGGAGGGCGATGCGCAGGACGCCCAACTGGGCGCCAGCGTGGGTATCACCCTGTACCCCCAAACGTCGGACGACGGTGCACACGATGCGCTGCGGCGCGCGGGCACCGCCCTGCACCGCGCCAAGCAGGCCGGGGGCGGACGGGCTGCGTTTTTTGAGCAGGGCATGGGCGAGGCCGCCGAGCAGCGCTTTCGGGTGGAGCGCGAACTGCGCCATGCCATTGGCGCAGGCGAGCTGCGGCTGCACCTGCAGTCGCAGGTGGATGTGTCGGGCCAGGTCACGGGTGCCGAGGTGCTGGTGCGCTGGCAGCATCCGCGTGACGGCCTGGTGGCGCCGGGCGTGTTCATTCCGGTGGCCGAGGAGTCCGACCTCATCGTCAGCCTGGGCGAGTGGGTGCTGGCCCATGCCTGTGCGCTGCTGGCGCAGCCGGTGTTCCGCGAGCGGCGGTTGCGGCTCTCGGTCAACCTCAGCGCGCGGCAGTTCCGGCAGGCGGGTTTTGTGGGGCAACTGCGGGCAGTGCTGGCTGCCACGGGGGCCGACCCCCGGCTGCTGACGCTGGAGGTGACCGAAGGCCTGGTGATCGACGACTTTGATGATGCGGTGGCCAAGATGCGCGCCCTGGCCGCGCTGGGCGTGGACATGTCGCTGGACGACTTTGGCACCGGCTACTCATCGCTGGCCTACCTCAAGCGCCTGCCCATCCAGGAGATCAAGATCGACCGGTCGTTTGTGCACGAGGCCCCCACCAATGCCGACGATGGCGTGCTGGTCGAAGGCATCTTGTCGGTGGCACGGCACTTCGGACTGCGCGTGGTGGCCGAGGGGGTGGAGACCCAGGCCCAGGCCGACTTCCTGCGCCAGCGCGCCCCGGATATCGTGTACCAGGGCTACCTGTTTGGCCGGCCAGAGCCCGATGCACAGTGGCTGGCGCGGTGGGCCCAGCCTGCCTGAGCCCTGCGGCGGCGAGCGCCGAATGAAGGGCTGCCTGATGCGGAATTTCAAACAAAAATAGCTGCAGGCGCTTATGCAATATGCGCCTGAAGCTATTGTTTTGGTAGCGTATTCGCCGGGGCAGGCGGAGTGCTGGTGTGACCTATTTGTTTTTGTCTTTGCCCTTGGGCATGACGGTGGTCATCGGCGGCATGGGCCGGTCCGATGCGCTGTGTTCCTTGGGCGGCGAGGTGTCCTTTTTGGGTTTCTTCGCCATCTTGTTGCTGCGCTGTTCGCCTTTGGCCATGGGGCCTCCTTGAAAGGTCTCGGGATGGGACCGTGCGAGGATGGTACGTCACAAATTACGCCGCTGGCAGCTGCCGGGGGCTACGCGCCCGCGCCTTCTTCTGTAGCCTGCCGCACACCATCACCCAGCGCCCGCACAGCCAGCCGCTGGTCGTAAGCCAGTGCCAGCGCGTTCAGCACGGCAATGCCAATGCCCAGCGCGCAGGTGGCGCCCCATCCGCCCCACAGCCAGGCCACCGACCCCATCGCCGAGCCCGTGGCCGCACCCACAAAGTAGCTGGTCATGTACACCGCGTTCAGCCGCGCGCGGGCGGTGGGGGCCAGCCGGTAGATCACGTTCTGGTTGCTGATGTGCACGCCCTGCAGCGCCAGGTCGGCCACCAGCATGCCCACCACAAACCACACCAGGCTGCTGGCGCCCAGCCACAGCGCGCCCCAGCCCAGCAGCAGCAAACCTACCGATGCGGCGGTGGCCACCTGCGCCTGCCCACGGTCAGCCATGCGGCCTGCCACATTGGCCATGAGTGCACCGGCCACGCCCGCCAGCCCCACCAGCCCAATGCCGGCGTCGCCCAGTCGGTGTGCAGGCCCCGCCAGCAGCAGCGCCATGGTGGAGAACAACACACTGACGGAGGCAAACGACAACCCTCCCAGCAAGGCCCGGCTGCGCAACCGGGGGTGGTGCAAGGCCAGCGTGCCCAGCGACCGCAAGACCTGTCCATACCCCTGTGTCGGTGCTGAGGTCGTATTGCGTGACATCGGCATCACCCACCACAGCGCCAACGCCACGGCCACCATGGCGACGCCCGCCACCCGGTACACCAGCGTCCAGCCGCCCACCTCCGACAGCAGCCCTGCCACACTGCGCGCCGCCAGAATCCCGGTCAGCAGCCCGCTCATCACCAGCCCCACGGCCCGGCCGCTGCGGCCCGGCGCAGCCAGGGTGGCTGCCAGCGGCACCAGCACCTGCGCCGCCACCGAAAACAGGCCGGTGAGCAGCGTGCCCAGCGCCAGCATGGCGTAGTTGTGCGCAAACCCGCTGGTAAACAGTCCCAGAGCGGCCAGCAGCATCAGTGTGGTGATAAGCCGCCGCCGCTCCAGCAGGTCGCCCAGCGGCACCAACAGCAGCAGCCCTGCCGCGTACGCCACCTGCGCCAGCGTCACGATGAGCGCCGCCGACGCGTCCCGCACTTGCAGCTGCGTGGCAATGGAGTGCAGCAGCGGCTGGTTGAAGTAGTTGCTGCCCGCACACAGGCCGCAGGCCACGGCCATGAGCAAGAGCACCGGCGTGCTCAGGCCGGAGGCGCTGGGTGGCGGCGCATCTGGATGAGCGGGTGCGCGGGAGCGGGCTGGGCGGTGGGATGAAGTCATGGAGGGTGCAAGTGCGTGCAGGGAACGCATGCAACGCTCATGCCATGAGCCAGTGCATGGGTCTCAATTTCCTGTGGGATCCGGTTCGGCATTGGCGAGTGACATGAACCTTGTGCGAGATGTCCAGCACAAAGCCGGTGTGAAACTGTGATGCATTTCGCGAAAGCAGCGCGCTGCGCCATGGCGTCGCATGAAGGCTGGGTGGCCTGCAGCCAGGTGCTCGCCTATGATGGATGCGAGCCCGTCGCCTGTCGCAACGCCGGGTGCAGCTCAGTCAGCGATGCGTGTTTTCAACCGGAGATTGCCCATGAGCATGAAGCTGTTTCGTCAGTGGGGCGCATCGCTGTGCCTCGGGTTCCTGGCCTCGGTCAGCGTGTGGCCAACGTTTGCACAGGACCTTGCCGGCGCCAAGGATCACCCCGCCGTGAAGCGTTTTGGTGGTAGCACCATCGTGGGCTACGAGGTGCGCAACTTCGACGCCGTGGAGTTCCAGACTTCCACGTTCAAGGAGTTCGACCTGCAGACCTACAAGCGGCGCTACGTGCAGCCGCCACTTGCTCTGGAAGGCAAGCTCACCCGCCTGTGGTACGAGGCCCCCGGTGCCACGCGGTCGCTGGAGCTGTTTCGCAACTATGCCAACGACCTTACGGCCAGCGGTTTCACGGCGCTGTATGACTCCACCCGTGACAGTGCGGCGGGCAGTTACACCAACTTTTTGGCCAACTTCAGCAGTGGCCAGCGCGACTTCATCAAGAACAACCGCAGCGAATACGTGATGTATGGCGCCGATGCGAGCACCGTGCGCACGGGTACCTTCCAGAAGGGCAACACTACCGTGCGCCTGATCTCCATCGACTGGCCTAAGGAAGACGCTACGTACAAATCCAGGCAGGGCGCCTACATCGCAGTGGACATCCTGGAAACCAAAGCCATGGAGCAGAACATGGTGGTGGTCAGTGCATCGGACATCAGCAAGTCCATCACGGCCAATGGCAAGGTCGCCATCTACGGCATCCTGTTCGACACTGGCAAGGCCGACGTGAAGCCCGAGTCCAAACCCTCGCTGGAGCAGATCGCCGCCTTCCTGAAGGCCGAGCCCACTGTCAAGCTGCATGTAGTGGGCCATACCGATAGCGTGGGCAGTTTCGATAGCAACCTGGCGCTGTCCAAGCGCCGCGCCGACGCAGTGGCCGCCGTGCTGGCCAAGGACTACGGCATTGCGGCCAATCGCCTGGTGGGCAATGGCGTCGCGTCGCTCGCACCTGTAGCCAGCAACAACAGCGATGAGGGCAAGGCCAAGAACCGGCGCGTGGAGCTGGTGCCGCAGTGAGATTTTGTCGCTGATGCATGCAGCTGGGTTGGGCTCCTTCAACCTAACCTGGGCACTGCACTTGTCGGTGCCCGCTCATCCAATGTCACGCCTTCGCCGCGTGGGCAGAACATCTGCATGAGACTTCTTGTGGCCGGATTGGGCTTGGGCATTGCGGTGGCATCGACAGGCTGCCAACCGCGAGTTGTGGAGTCTTATGACTTCGGCGTTCAGATCGCCAGGCCCGCTTTTGCGACAGAAGAGGACGTCAAGAATCTGGCCAACGCAGCATGTGGACGCGGGCGGGAAGCAGTGTTCCAGCGCTTTCACGCGCGTGGTCGGTATGTGTTTTCCTGCAGATCAAAATGAGAGTCTTGTGTGGCTACCGTGGGCAGACTTGCTCTGCTACCACCGCACCGGCCCCACCTCATCCCGCCAGAATATCCACCGCCGCGTCTCCACATACAGTGACGTGCTGATGGAGTAGGGGTCCATGCCCGCCTCGCTGCGCTGCAGCCGCACCAGGTAGCCGCCATAGCTGGCCGCCCACAGGGTTTCTCCATCGGGGGATGCCTCGACAGCGCTGATCGTGCTGCCGATATGGTGGCGCCACAGGGCTTGTCCCTCGTCGCTGATGGCATGCAGGTAGCCGTCCGCATCGCCCAGGATCACCAGGCCCGGCAAGGTGACAGAGGCGTACACGCGGCAGCGTTCGTCCAGTGGTGGGGTGTCCTCATCGGTCCCTTCCGGCGTTGCCGCCCCGATGGGGATCGAGCAGGTACTGCCCCAATACAGATGGCATGAGTTGGCAAACAGGCGTGTGCCGTCGTGCGAGAACACCGCGTGGTGGGGGTAAGACGATAGGGGCTCGTGCTCCGCCGCCACAGCGCCGTGCGCGTCCAGCAGGATGTGGCAGCTGTCCTGGTCACCCACGGCGATGTGACGCTCATCAGGCGACAGGGCCATGTGCAGCATGTCCAGCGCCAGCACAGTGACGGTTTCACCATCGACCTCCTCATCCATCTGGTTCTTGGGCCAGGTGTAGGGGCCATCTTCTTCAAACGTCTGCGGGTGCAGGCGTTGCACTGGGCTGTCGGCACCTCGGTTTGCGGGGTGCAGAAGATACACCCCTGTGGGGTTGCGCAGCAGCACGCGAAGGCCGTCGTTGAAGGGAATGATTTCATCGCAGCGCTGCCCGAGCGGGCCTGCCGACGCCTGCACCTGCGGGGGCAGGCCTTCGTTGCCGCGCGGCAGGGCAAATTGCGCAATCACGGGGCCATTCCATCCGTGGTGGGTGGTGATGTGCAGGCCGTCGCATTGGGCAAAGCACCGGCGATCGGGCGAGCGGCCCAGGCCCTGGATGGCGGGCAGGGGCGTGTGCTCTGTGCCATGCAGCAACACCCAGCGGGCGTCGTCGTCATGGGCCGCGCCGATGCGGGCGACCACACGGTCATCGTCCAGCACAAACACGGGGCCGACGAATTGGCCGGCCTGGGCGGCACGCGCCACATAGGCATCCGGGGCAAAGGCAAAGCGCTGGCGAAACCGCGTGGCAAGCTCTTCGTCGGCCCAGTGGCTCACCACGCGCGCCAGTTGCAGCACGGTGGGCGCATCGGCCTTGCGCGGGTCTTCGGGCAGGGCGTTGTCGTGTTTTTCTGCTCCGTTGTCCTCATCGCCGCCACCGGCTGTTGCCGAGTCCTCGGCGCGGTGGGCATCGTTGGCCAGCTGGTGCGCGCGGATGGCCGCCACGTAGGCTTGCCCATCGGCCTGCCACTGCTCCGACAGCGTCATGAGTTCGACGGGAAACACGGCCGCATCGGGCAGGTCGGGCGGCAAGGGTGGGGTGGCCAGCAGTTGCACGGCGGCTTCGATGCGGCGGGCCTCGGCCTGCTGGGCCTGCGCCTCTTCGTGCCGTGCGCGGATGCGGGCCTGCACCAGACCGTGAAAGCGCAGCAGGCGGGCAATGTGGTCGGCGGCGCAGCGGGGCAGGGGGGCGCGGCTGTCGCTTTGGCGCTGGGTGTGGCTGAACTCGACCGCAGCAGGCCCTTCGCGCGCCTCGTCCACGTCGATCTGGTAGGCGCTGTGGGCGTTGTCTTCGTCGTCGCCCGGCGCGTCATCACCGTTGCGCCAGCTGTACTTGAGCGCGCGGCCCCAGGGTTCGCCGTCGTGCATGCAGGGCTGGCGCGCCCCCACCCAGACCTCGCCCTCCCAGTAGCCGTTGCGGTCGCTGTCCCACCAGTCGTTGTACTGCTCGGTGAACACGGGCAGGCTGGTGAAGGCCTCGATGTGCTCTGCCGTCAACGTGGCCTGCAGGCGCTGGTAGAGCGGGTAGCGTGCGCGGTGCTGGCCCACGGCTTTGCGCACGTAGTTCAGCACACCGCGCCAGGCGTGTTCGCAGGCCTTCCAGGCGTCGGGGTCGTGACCGGGTTCCGTGGGGGGGGCCAGCACCTGCCAGTCCCCAGGCTCGCCCTGTGCGTAGCGGCGGTACAGCAGCGTGCGCTGCGCTACCGTGGGGGCAGCATGGCGCCACAGCTTGGTGGCCACACGCTCCATCCAATTGCGGGGCGCGGGCACCTGCTCCACCGACAGGTAGAAGTCCCAGGTTTTCCACACCGTGATGAAAACGTTGTCGTCGCGCGCGTCGCCTTCTTCGTCCACATGCCGTTGGCACAGCGAAAAATCAGTCTGCTGGAACCAGCCGTAGGCTTTGTGTTCCTTGTGCGCGATCACTGGCGTGTGTACCACGGCCAGGATGTTGTCGATGCTGATGGTGTTGTCGGCGCACAGGTCGTCGGCCACAGGCTGGTCGGCGTGGATGTCTGCGCTGCTGCGCACCGCGCTCTGGCCTGCCCGCACGGCGGCCAGCACCTGGCGGCGGCTGATCATGGCGGCCAGGCCGTCTTCGCCGGCGTCCACGCCCTCGTGGAATTCGGGGGCGAACACGGCACCCACGATCTCGGCCGAGAACTCCGCACGGTGCGTCACACCGCGCACCTCGTCCAGCAAAAACTCCACCTGCTCGGGGCCTTCGATGTGCAGGTGGTATTCGTCGGTGAACAGCGCGACCCGGGTCTGCAGCCCACCACGCACGCGCAGCTCGCCATGGTTGTAGTGGCCCCAAAGCAGGTCATGCACCTGCAGCGCACCTTGCAAACACACCAGCTGTCCGCCGATCACGGCGTTCTGCACATGCAGGTTGCCGTTGACGACCAGGTGCGTCGTGCCATCGGTGTCGGCGCTGGTCAAGGCGCCGTCGATGCGCAGGTCTCCATCCACCACGATCACAAAGGGCGCACGGGGTACGGAGGCCTCATTGGGGCCGTCGGGTTGCTCTTGCAGCCATTGGCGCAGCGGGCTGCCCTGGGCCAGGGGGGCGTCGAGGTGCAGCGCAGGCCAGTGCGCGTCGCCTGTGATCCATAGCGCGGTTTCATCGGCCAGGGCCTCAGGGTCCTGCGCCAGACGCTCTGCCATCCAGCAGTCGGGGGGAATGCGGTGGGCCAGATCGGCCAGTGGGCAAAGTCGGGCAGTGGGCATGGGCAGGGACACAGGAGGGACTCAACCGGCGGGCATCGTACACCGCGCCCAGCAATGATCCGGCTTTGCGCAGACAATGATGTGTCATCTTATTAATTCATTGCCATGACGCAGAACCCCCCCGTTTTTGAAGTCCTCCCCCGCGACCTCTCTGCCTACCGCCAAGGCAATGTCGGCATCGACTATGTGCACCGCTTTGAGTCGGGCAAGCCTGGCCCCCACGTGCTCATCAACGCCCTCACGCATGGCAACGAGATCTGCGGCATGGTGGCGGCCACCCACCTGCTGGACACGGGTGTGCGACCCCTCATCGGCACGCTGACCGTCAGCTTTGCGAATGTGGCCGCCTACGAATCGTTTGACCAGAGCCGCCCGTTCGAGAGCCGCCAGCTGGTGCACAACCTCAACCGCATCTGGTCGGCGGCCGAGTTGGACGGCACGGCCGACAGCCCCGAGCTGCAGCGTGCCCGCATCCTGCGCCCCGTGGTGGCTGCGGCTGATCACATCCTCGACATCCACTCCACCAGCCAAGACGTGCAGCCGTTCTGGGTGTACCCAGCCTACCCGCGCAATGCGGAGGTGGCGCTGGCCATCGGCCGCCCGCCGGTGCACCTGGTGATGCCCAGCGGCCTGGGTTCGGGCACGCCGCTCATCCAGCACGGTCGCCACGGGCAGGCCGAGGGAGATGGGGTGGCGCTGGTGGTGGAATGTGGCCAGCACTTCCGCCAATCGGCGGCCGACATGGCCACGGCGGTGGCGCTGGACTTTCTGGCGCACTTTGGCCTCATCGCACCGGTGGCCGACCGGCCCACGCCAGCCGAGCAGCGCCGCTACGAGCTGCTGGAGACCTGCATGGTGCGCACGTCGGACTTCCGCTTCACAAAGCCCGTGCAAGGGTTTGAGGTGTTTGCCAAGGGTGACCTCATCGCCACCGATGGGCCGCACGAGATCCGCGCGCTGTGCGACGACTGCACCATCCTCATGCCCACCCGCGAGCCCATCGTGGGCCGCGAGGCGGTGTACCTCACACGGCCGATCTGATACGGATCGGGCGGCAGGGAGGTCCGGGCGTGGGCGCCCGGGCTATTTCTTGAAACGGATCTTGCCGTCCTTGACGTACTGGTTGAACTGGTCGGGAGGTAGTGCCGCAGACCCGACGATGTCTTCTTCGACCGACCAGCTCAGCGTGGTGCTGTCCGCGCTGGTGGTCACCTCGATCGGGCCCTCGGGGATGGCGATCGGGGCGCCGTCGCCCGGGGTGTAGGTCACGTGGCCGTGGACGGTGGCGTGTTGTGTCATGGCGATTTCCTTGCGGCAGTGCCGCTGTGTTCATCGCTTCATTACAGGGTGAACTGCCTGACTGCCGTGTCAGCGCATGCCGCGCCGGAGCGACGGTAAGTGGCCGGTTTCGCACCGGTTCGCGCCGGTCAGGGTGGCACCACTGCCTGCGTGCGCTCCTGGCGCACCAGGTACAGGCCGCTGCCAATGATGATGGCGCCGCCCAGCAGCGTGCTGTAGCCTGGGACCGTCTGCCACAGCACCCAATCCAGCCCCATGCCCCAGGCCAGCGCCGTGTATTCAAATGGCGCCACCACGGAAGCCTGCCCGTGGCGAAAGGCTTCGGTGATCGCCAGCTGGCCTGCAAACCCTGTGATGGCGAGCCCTGCCACCAGTGGCCAATGCACCTGCGCCACGCCCACCCAATGCGGCCAGGCCAGCGCGCCGGCACCCAGTGCCAGCAGCGTGGTGGTCCAGAACACCAGGCTGGCACTGGAGTCGGTGCGGGTGAGCATGCGCCCCGTGATGGCCGACACCGCATAGCAGGTGGCTGCCGCCAGCACGGCCAGTGCGCCCAGGGTAAAGAACGCCTCCTGATTGGGTCGCAGAGCCACCAGCACGCCCACCATGCCCAGCGCAATGGCGACCCAGTGGGCAGCGCGCACCTTCTCGCGCAGCACCACGGTGGACAGCGCAGTGATGAGCAGCGGCGCAATGAAGAACAGTGTGTAGGCCTCGGCCAGTGCCAGTTCACGGATGGCAAATGCAAACAGTGCCAGCATGGCCACATTGAGTCCGCCACGCAGCAAGTGCAGGGGCCAGCGCACCTTCAGCAACCGTGGCACCTCGCCACGCCACAGCGCATAGAGCGCCACCAGCGGCAGCGCAGCCCAGCCCCGCAGCGCCGCGACCTGCATGGCGGGATAGTGGGCGCTCAGCGTCTTGAGCAGCGCATCCATCAGCGAAAAGAAACCCACCGCAGCCACCATGGCGATGATGCCCCGCAGGTTGCTGGACGGTGCAGCCTGTATGGGCGGGGCGGGCGATGCGGAGGACTGGGAGGGGGCGTTTTCAGCCATGGGGATGCTTTAGGTTTTGCAGAGCGTGCGCCACGGCCGACACGGCGTTGGGTGCGGAAGGTGGCTCACAGCTGCCGAATAGGGAAGGCATTGCGGGAGTGCGTCGGTGCCATGGCGGCCGCCGCGCAGAGCAGGGGCAAAAAGTGTAGCGCAGGGGATGGCTGTGAGTTGCCGCGGAACGCAGCCCCGCTTGTATTGCGTGGCGGTCTGCTTCAGGGTGTGCGCCCATCGACTGAAACACCCGGCAGTGCCCCCAGCCGACCACGGTGGATGATGGGGCAGTTGAGCACCACCCGCGTTATCTGCAGCGTGATCTGGCCTTTGTCCTGGGCGTCCAGCACTTCTTCCTCGGACCGCAGGGTGCGAGCCTGCGTGGCATCGACCCAGGTGACCTGAACCAGTTGCCACAACGGGCTGTAAGCCGTGTAGGCATTTGCAGGCCCCACAGGGCGGGGAGCGGATGCAAACACGCTGGCCTGCTCGAAGTTGGTGGTGCCGTAGACGCGATCGGTCGCCCCCAGGCGCTGCATGCGCCGCATGCCAGAGGATGTGGATGCCTGCGGGTCGGGCAGGGCGTTGGCCAGCAGCGGCGCGTAGTTCGCATGCTTGGCGCGGGCCATGTCGGCATCGGATGCATCGGTGGTCACATAGAGGACCTCTTGCCCCTCGAACCAGCCACGAAGCAACGGCAGGTGTGCCTTCTCAGGGGGATCGATGGGGGCTGGCGCCGTGCCGCACGCCGCGAGGGCGATCAGGACCACTGCCGAAGTAGCCATTCGCAGCCGGGACTGCAGGAACTGCGGGGACAACGTGGTGCAACGGAGAATGGTGCGCATGGTCGGGTCCAGGATCGTGGAATGTTGCGGGAAGGCGTAGAGTCAGACGATAGTGCTTGCAGGCTTTCCGCATCGATGTGGATGAGGAGAACGAACATGGACCCCATGCGCATTCTGTTGATCCAGGGACACCCAGATGCCCTAGCGCCCCACTTGTGCCACGCCTTGTCCCAGGCCTACGCCGAAGGGGCCATGGCGGCGGGCCATGTGGTGAGGCTGGTGGATGTGGCCACCATTGATTTTGCCCTGCTGCGCAGCCAGCACGAGTGGGAGCTGGGCCTGCTGCCCGCGTCTCTCAAGCCTGCGCAGGCTGACATCGGCTGGGCGCAGCACATCGTGCTGTTCTTTCCGCTGTGGCTGGGCGACATGCCAGCCTTGCTCAAGGGTTTTCTGGAGCAGGTGGCAAGGCCCGGTTTTGCCTTCAACCCCGAAGGCAGCAACCCCTTTGGGCGCAAGGGGCTCACCGGGCGCAGTGCGCGGGTGGTGGTCACGATGGGCATGCCAGCGCTTGTCTATCGCTGGTACTTCCGTGCACACAGCGTGAAGTCGCTGGAGCGCAATATCCTGGGCTTTGTGGGCGTTGCGCCGGTGCATGAGACGCTGGTGGGCAGCGTGGATCAACTGGGCGAGGGTGGGGTTGCCAAGTGGAAGGCGCGCATGCGCGCGCTGGGGGCCAAGGCGGCGTAGGCCACAGGCGCGGCTGGCCGCACCGCCGTGTTCTTCAGCCAAACGTGCGCGCCATGCCCATGGCACCCATGCGCTGGCTGATGGCAAAAAACTCCGCCACGGTGTCTTCAATGATCTGCTGCGCGGTCTTGACGGAGTCAATCAATCCCGCAGTCTGCCCCGCCAGCGCAGGGGCCGCCTCCATGTCACCGTCAAAGTACACGCGCTGGATGCCTGCAAAGCTGTCGGCGGGCATCAGGCCCGCCTCGTGGATGGCCTGGGTGCGCTGCGACTTGAGCGCGCGGATGCAGGGGCTGGCCTTGGTGTTGAGCATCCAGGTGCCGGTGACGCCCGCATCGACGATCGCGTTCTTGTAGTTGGCGTGCACGGGGCTTTCGGCGCAGCTGACAAACCGTGTGCCCATCTGCACCGCCTCGGCCCCCAGCGCAAAGGCTGCGGCCATGCCGCGCCCGTCACAGATGCCACCTGCCGCCACCAGCGGCACGTCCACCCGTGCGCGGATGGCCTGCAGCAGCACCAGGGTGGAGACCTCTTCGGGGTTCTTGAAGCCGCCGCCTTCACCGCCTTCGACCACCAGGCCGTCAATGCCTGCATCCACACATTTCAGCGCGGCGTCCACCGTGGGCACCGCGTGGTACACGGTGATGCCCGCGTCCTTGAGCGGCGCAATGAACTTGGCCGGGCTACCCGCCGAGGTGGTCGCAAACTTCACGCCCGACGCGCACACAAAGCGCAGCATGGCGTCGTCCTTCAAAAAGCGGATGGGCAGGTTCACGCCAAACGGCAGGCCCAGCGCGCTCATCTTGGTGATCTCGGCCTGGCAATTGGCCGTCTCGCCGGAGGATGTCTCAATAATGCCCAGCCCACCCGCGCGTGACACCGCCGAGGCCAGCTGCGTGCGCGCAATCCAGCCCATGGGCGCCTGGATGATGGGGTAGCGCGCACCGGTGTGGGCAAGGACGCGGTTGGTGGCGGGTGAGGTCATGGGCGGGGTCTCCGGATTTTTTGGGAGCGCCCATTATTTCGACGGGCATGCCGTCGCCGTGTCGCCCGCGTTACGGGGCCGGGTCGGGGGGCTCGTGCCAGGGCAGCTTGGCAAACAGGCGCTGCCAGTCGGCGCATGGCACGGTGGAGTCGTCGGAGGGGGCGTGCCCGCAGTCCCAGTCCGCGGGCCCCGGCCAGCGCAGCCCGCTGTCGAAGGTCATCGCCGCCCCCGTCACAGGGTGCGGCACCGTGAGCTGCCAGGCATGCAGCCACAGCCGCTGCTGGCCCAGCCGCTCGGCCCACCAGCGGTTGAGCGGACCCTTGCCGTGCGTGGCATCGCCAATGATGGGGTGCGCCAGGTGCTTGAGGTGGCGGCGGATCTGGTGGCGCCGCCCCGTGGTCGGGAGGGCCTCGACCAGCGAGGCGCGGGTGGTGGCAAAACGCGCGTCGCTGGCCTCGGGCAATGTGAGCTGCGCCAGCCGCCGAAAGCGCGTGTGGGCGTCCTGCACGGCGGCGTCCGCGGGCGCATCATCGGGTTTCAAGGCATGGTCCACCTCGATGGCCTCAGGTGCCCAGCCGCGCACCATCGCCAGGTAGCGCTTGTGCGTGGCGCCATGCTCGAAGGCTTGCGACAGTGAGCGCGCCGCATCGCTGTGCAGCGCCATCACCAGCACACCGCAGGTGCCCTTGTCGAGCCGGTGCACCGGGAACACATGCCGGCCCAGCTGGTCGCGCAGGGTCTGCATCACAAACCGCGTCTCGCCCGCGTCCAGCCCCGTGCGGTGCACCAGCCAGCCTGCGGGCTTGTACATGGCCACCAAGTGCTCGTCGCGCCAGAGGATGTGCAGGGGAGGGGGCATGGAGGAATGTGTGTGCGCCATCGCGGGCTAGGGATCCTCTGCACGAATCAAGCGGCAAGTGAGCGCAGCGGATCGGGGGGGCTGCAAGGCGCAAAACGCAGCAATAGCCGTAGCTATTGCGAGTATTTGCAACGCAGCAAACCGCCCGAGGCCGCTGATGCACACGGCGCGCTGATTCGTGCAGAGGATTGCTAGGGGAAGGCGCGGATTGTGCCGCACGCGCCGCTGCCTACACTGGCCCCGTTCAACCCTTGCAAAGGATGCCCAGGTATGTCCGCTGGAGACTGGAAAGACATGTACGCCGCCGCCGTGGCGGGCGACCTGGCGCTGGTGCGCCACCACATCAGTGCAGGCGTGAACCCCAACTACCAGCATCCCGAGATCCTTTGCACGCCGTTGGTGGCGAGCCTGATCCACGGCCACCACGAGATCGCTCACTACCTGCTGGCGCATGGGGCTGACCCAGGGCTGCGGTCGGACTTCGACGACATGACCCCGCTGGAGGCCGCCCGCCGCTACCGGCGCACCGAGTTCATCGCCTTGCTACAGGCGCAAGGCGCCAAGGAAGAGCGCAAGCCGTTCTGGTGGCGCTGGTTACCCATTTAGCCCCCCCCCTGGGTTGCTTGGCGTCCTTTCCCCAAGGGACGCCGCCCGTGCGCTGCGGCGCACACCGGGGCCGCGTCCGTCTCAATGGGGCGACTGGCCGGCGTGTGCCGTTTCTTTCGCCCTGAGCTTGGCGCCGATGTACTCGCCGTGCGTCATATGCAGCAGGCCGGCCACCTTGCTGATGGTGTGCATCTCGTTCTCGTCCGGGCGTGCGTCCGCGTAGGCGACCTGCCACATGGCTTCAACGAGCTGGATTTTCTCGTCCTGCGTGAAATGCTCGTTCAGCTGGCTGGTGAAGCGCTGGTAGTCGTAGGCGGTTCTGGAGGTGGCTGCGGCCTGTTCCAGCAGGCGCTGCAGTTCATCGTCACTTAGTGCAAATTGCCGGTGCAGTGCGGTTTGCATCACGCTGCGCTCCGCATCGCCCACCGCCGACTCGGTCCGTACCACCTCCACCAGCAACACGGCGGCTGCCAGTTGCACAGACCGCGCACGGTCTGCGGGAGATGGCGTGGGGTTGAACGGGGTGAGGCTTTCAAGCAGGTCTTTGAGGGCTTGGAACATCGTGTGGTTTGCTGGCTGCGTCAGTAGGGTGGAGGCGTTGGGGGTGGGGTTGGTTACGCTGACGTGTGCTGGCTGCGCACGTTGCGCTCGCTGCGGCACAAAGCCCCGGCGACAATCGGGGGCCATGACGAAGAAAACCATACTCCCCTTGCAACTGCTGGTTGCCCCCGACAAGAACGACCCCGCACCGCTGATCCTGTACCACGGGCGCAACTGCCCCGATGGCTTTGGCGCGGCACTGGCGGCATGGCTGTACTACGGCGACCAGGCTGAATACGTGGGGCTGGACCACGGCGATGTCAAGACCGTGGACGACCTGCCGCCCCTGCAAGGCCGTGCGGTTTACATCCTTGACTTCTCGTTTGCCAACGAGGTGATGGCCGCCATCGACGAGCGCGCCGCCAAGCTGGTCATGCTGGACCACCACAAGAGCGCGGCCGAAAAGCTCACCGGCTTTGCCTGCCGCTGCGGTGTGGTGCACTTCGACATGAACAAGTCGGGTGCGCGCCTGGCGTGGGAGTTTTTTCACCCGCACGAGCCCATGCCCGCGCTGTTCAAGTACGTGGAAGACCGCGACATCTGGAAGTGGGAGTTTGCCGAGAGCGCTGCCTTCCTGTCAGCCCTGGACATGGAAGAGCAAGGCTTTGCGCGCTGGCGCGAGATTGCCGACTTCACGCCCGATCAGCTCCAACAGTTCATGGTGCGCGGCGAGGCCATGGACCAGAAGTACCGCAAGCTCTGCGCCGACATCGCCGAAGGCGCGCAGCCGCTGGTGTTCAACGGTATCACCGGGCTGATGGTGAACGCACCTGGCATGTTCCACAGCCTGGTGGGCGACATCCTCTCGGCCAAGACCGGCACCTTTGCGCTGATGTGGAGCGCGGGCGACAAGGGCGTGAAGGTGGGGCTGCGTGCACAGCGCAACTTTGACTGCATCGCGCTGGCCGAAAGCATGGGCGGCGGTGGCCATGCGCAGGCCTGCGGCTTCAAGATGAAGGTGGAGCGCCTGCCAGAGCTGCTGACAGGTACCTTCAACGCGTGAAGCTGGGGCGATTTTGAGGAAAAATCGCCTGTAGCGCTACATCCACATGCCTGAGTAGCTATCAAAAATATAGTGAATGATATGGCGCGCCAGCGCGGCTAAACCAGCCGCAGGTCGGCCCCCTGGGTCCCTGGAAACACCCGCGCCACGGCCGCCGCGTTCAGCCCGTACATGCGGGCGAACAATCCCCCCAACACACTGCGGTAGTCGTTGAGCACGGGGTAGTCACGGTTCTGGAACAGCGTGGTGGCGGTCAGCGCCTGCTGCTCGCCCGCAATGCGGCCGCCATTCACCCCGCCGCCCAGCACCCAGAACACCGTGCCGTGGCCATGGTCCGTGCCCCGGTTGCCGTTCTCGCGGAAGGTGCGGCCAAACTCGCTGATGACCACCACCACGGTGGACTTCCACGCGGGGCCCATCTCGTCGGCAAAGCCTGCCAGGCCCCGGCCCAGTTCCTCCAGGCGGTTGGCCAGCGTGCCGGTGGCGGCGCCCTGGCCCACATGGGTGTCCCAGCCGCCCACGTCCACAAAGCCGAGCTGGTAGCGCGACTGCATGAGCCGCGCCATGCGCCGGGCCGTGCCCTCAAAGCCCTTGGTACTCAGCGCATTGCGGCTGGCGGCTTCCATCTCGCCCTGCATGGTGCGGGCGACCTCATCGCGGGTGGCAAAGCCTTCGTTCACGGGCGTGGCCAGCGGTGTGCCCCGGTACATGGAGGCGATGAGTTCGGCCTGCCGCGCATCCACACCACCGCGCCCCGCGCCTGCGCTCAGTGCGGTGTTGGGCACATCCACCGCCCCGCGCAGCACCAGGGGCAGGGTGCTGGTGAACGCCATCGGCTGCAGCGCCACCGGGGCACTGTCGGCGCGCGGGTTCAGCTCGGCCACCAGCCGGTTCAGAAAGCCCGATCGGTAGTCGCGCCGCCCGCCCAGGGGCTGGCCCAGCTCAATGCTGTCCTGGGTGTCGAAGTGGCTGCGCGAGAGATCGTCCGTGCCTGCAAACGGTACAAACGCCAGCTGGCGCTGCTGGTAAAGCGGCAGCATCGATTCAGCCAGTGCCGGGTGCAGGCCCCAGTCGGGCGTGAGCGGCAGGGCGCCGCCCTCCTGCCCCGGCCGGGCGATGGCGATGTTGGGCCGCGTCTCGTAGTAGTAGCTGCTGGCTGTGGGCACGAGCAGGCTGGCGCAGTCGTAGCCACCGCGCAAGAACACCAGCAGAAAGCGCGCGTCCTGCGCGCGGGGTGCTGCGAGCACGCTGGCGCTGTGCACGCCCAGGCCCGTGCCGAGTGCGCCGGCGCCCAGGGCCTGGAGAAGGTGCCGTCTACAAAGCATGGGGCTGTCCTTTCAACCTATTCAATGGCGCCCGAACCCATCATCGGCTGCTGCGCAGGCGCGTCGCGGTCAAAGCCGTGGCAGCCGTGCAAGGGCCGCCCCGCCGCACGGGCTGCGTCCCCCTTCCCGAAGGGCGAAGCCAATCGAGAGAAGGGGGAAGGCGCGAACCGACTCAAGAGGATGTGCTCCATCTCCTCTCCTCATCCGTGCATGAACTCAGGGGATGCGAGGAACAGCAGGTTCCATTCGCGCGGTGAGGTGGCCTGTGCCAATGCACCGCGCGTGGCTGGGGACCACGTGGGCTCCAGCGTACGCACGTAGGCGGTCTGCGCCAGGGCCGGGGGCGTGCGCGGCGCGGCGCGGGGTGCCGCGTCATCGCTCGCTGGTGGGGCGGCCATGGCGCCTGCACCCAAGGCCCGCGCCATCTCAAAGCGCGTGCTCATCTGCCCCGAGCCTGACCATGTCGCGGAGTCCAGCGGGTAGCCATCGGGCGTGACACGGCCATACAAAGGCTCGGCCAGCCGTTGCAGCCACGCCAGCGCAGGGTCGGTGTTGGGCAGCACGGCATCGCCGTGGGCCATGCGCAGGCCCGCCAGTGCGTAGTGCACCGGGTCCCGAAAACGCTGGCCCAGGGACGCACGGAACTCTGGTGTGTGGAACAGCGTTTCCAGCACTGCCGCAATGTCGCCGTCCGTGCGCTCAAAGCTGCGGGCCAGTGTCTGCAGCAGTGCGGGGGGCGGGTTGTCGCCCACCAGAAAGAGAGCGATCTTGCGGGTGATGAAGCGCGCGGTGGCAGGCGCACGGGCCAGGCGGTCCAGCGCTTCGTCCACCTCGGCCAGGCCTTGGGCGCGAAGCGGCTGGCCGAGCAGTGTTTTGGGGTCCCAGTCATGCCGCTGCGGGTTGAATTCAAACAATCCCTCGCGCACGTAGTGGCGAAGCAATGCGGGTCGCATGCGCGGGGGCTCGTCGCCCGGCGGCCGCTGCGACACGCCCACGCCGGTCAGCACGCGGGCCAGCTCCTGCACGTCCTGCTGGCTGTAGCCACCGTCCACGCCCAGCGTGTGCAGCTCCATCAGCTCGCGCGCGTAGTTTTCGTTGATGCGGCCTGCGGCGTTCTGCGCGTTGTCCAGATAGCGCAGCATGGCCGGGTGGCGCACGGTGGCACCCAGCAGGTCGCGAAAGCGGCCCAGCGCGTGGGGGCGCACCGCATGCTCTTCGTAGTCGCCCACCAGGGCGCGCAGGTTGCCCTTGCCTGCAAACACGTTGAAGTGGTTCATCCAGAACCAGGTCATCTTCTCGCGCAACTGGCTGGGCGAATACAGCGCGCGCAGCACAAACCGGGCGGCAGCCTCCTGCTGCAGGGCGCGCATGTCCTGCTGCCAGGCCTTGAGCGCGGCCTTGCGCTCGTCCTCGGTGGGTTGGGCCTTGGCGGCGCGGTTGCGGGCTTCCATGTCGGCCGCCAGCGCCTCGATGGGGGTGCGCGAGATGGCCATGGCGTCGATCTGCGCCTGGGCTTCGCGGGGCAGTGCGGTGTGGACACCTGGGCGCAGTTGCGCAGCCAGATACGCGCTGATGCCCAAGCCGCCCAGCGCTTGCGTGCCCTGGGCGGTGCAGCCCCAGGTCACGCGGTCCAGCAGGCGGGCCAGGGTGGGTTCGTCGGCCGCGCTCCAGGTGCCCGGGCCTGTTGTGTGGGGCACTGCGGCTGCGGGGGGCGCGGCTTGTGTGGCAAGGGGGGCGCCAAAGACGGCGCAGCCCGCCAGGCCGAGCAGCAGGGTGCGGCGGTGGAGGTGCAGTGGGTTAGTGGGGGTCATGGGGCCTCGCGGGCAGCTAGCCAATGGCTGTCCGCATGGTGCCGCTGCCACCACCCGCATGCAAGCCCGCACGGCGGGTTTTACCTGCGCGACACAAACGCCAGGGAGGATTTATCGAGGGGTATCTCCAAACCCCTAGACATGATCGCCTGAGAACAGGTTCTCGGTGCTATGGCGCTGCGCCCGTGGCCTGCGCGGCCTCCTCAAAACGGTCTACCTTGCGCAGGGTCTGGAACGCCATCATCCAGCCACCCACCACCCCCAGCGTGCACAGGCCGCCCACGAGGGCGGCGGGCACTACGCCCAGCCATGCGGCGCTGGTGCCAGCGCGGAATTCGCCCAGTTCGTTGGACGAGCCGATGAACAGCATGTTCACCGCATTCACCCGCCCGCGCATGGTGTCGGGCGTGGAGAACTGCACCAGAGCGCCCCGGATGTAAACGCTCACCATATCGGCCCCGCCCGCCACCAGCAGCGCCGCAAACGACAGCCAGAACAGTGTGGACAGCGCAAACACCAGGTTGGCCACACCAAACACCGCCACCGCGATGAACATGGTGCGGCCCACTTGGCGGTTGAAGGGCCGCATGCTCAGGTACAGCCCGGCGCTGACCTCGCCCACAGCCATGGCACTGCGCAGCGCACCCAGGCCCGCCGGGCCTACATGCAGCACCTCTTGCGCATAGATCGGCAGCAGCGCCACCACGCCGCCCAGCAGCACGGCAAACAGGTCCAGCGAGATGGTGCCCAGGATGATGGGCCGCGTGCGGATGAAGGTGATACCCGCGCCAAAGCGCTCGAACATCGTGCCTTGCGCGGGGCCGGGTGCCGTGGCATGGGCCACCACCACGCGCAGCAGCAGGGCCACCCCGAGCACAAAACACGCGCAGCAGATGGCATAGGTCAGCTCTCCGCCGCCCAGCGCATACAGCAGCCCGCCCAGCAGCGGCCCGCCAATGCTGGCCACACGCATCAGCATGCTGTTGGCGGCGATGGCCTGGGCCAGTTGTGCACGGGGCACGATCTGTGGCAACAGGCTCTGCATGGCCGGGCCCGAGAACGCGCGGGCACAGCCATACAGCACCAGCACGGCATAAATGCCCGCCACCCCACTGCTGCCGTGGCCAGACAGCCACCAGAGCAGGGCGCTGCACAGGCCGCCCACCGACCAGGCGATCGCCAGGATGCGCTTGCGGTCAAAGCGGTCGATCAGGTCGCCCGCGGGCAGCAACAAAGCCAGCATGGGCAGAAACTGCGCCAGCCCCACATAGGCCAGCGCGAGCGGCTGCCGCGTCAGGTCGTACACCTGCCAGGCCACCACCACCGCCTGTACCTGGGTGGCGATGACGGCCACCACGCGGGCGACCAGAAAGGAGACAAAACCGTTGTGGCGATAGACGCTCTGGGCGTCGCTGGCGGAGGGAACGGGCGAAGTGGGCTCGGGAACGGGCATGGACAAGGCGTGGGAGCAGAGAGGCGGCCCAGGGCTGCGCGGACCTGGGGAGAACCCTGATGCTAGCGCCCTCGGCGCGGGCGCGCTGTGAAGGCGGGGTAAAGCCCGGCGCCCAGGCGGTGGGTCCGGGCCTCAGGTTCTCTGCCGACCTGCCGAAAAGACGACAGAGGCCCTGAAAAGCAGGCCCGCTCCGCCCGTGGCGCTTGTGCGCTGCGCCCATTCACCCCCTGGAGACCAATGGTCGAGCCATGGCGTTGACGATCAACACCAATGTGATGTCGCTGAATGCGCAGCGCCGGCTCGGCAATGCACTGGGCGACCTGGCGACGACCGTGCAGCGCCTGTCTTCGGGCCTGCGCATCAACACTGCCAAGGACGACGCGGCGGGCCTGGCCATCTCCGAACGTTTTACCTCCCAGGTCCGGGGCATGAACCAGGCGGTGCGCAACGCCAACGACGGCTTGTCGCTGATGCAGACGGCCGAGGGGGCCCTGCAGGGCGTGGCTGCCAGCCTGCAGCGCATCCGCGAACTGGCCGTGCAGGCGGCCAATGACACCAACAGTGCCTCCGACCGGGAGGCCATTCAGGCAGAGGTCTCGCGCCTTGCGCAGGAGATTGACCGCACCGGCCGCACCACCCAGTTCAATGGCATGAACGTGTTCGACACCTCCAGCGCGAGCGTGGTGGGCGATGAAAACCTGCTGGGCGTGTACGACGGCTTGACCAGCGCGGGCAGCTGGCTGGAAAGCAGCGAACAGCTCATCCGCACTTACTACGGCCTCAAGGCCGATGGTGCCAAGCTCGATATCCGCTACACCGGCTACACCGACGGCGCCGGCGGGGTGGCTGCCTATGTGCAAAACACGGGCTATGACGCCAACGGCCGGGGACTGAGTCTGGTGTTGCAGGTGGACATGGCCGACTTTGTGCCCCCCAACCTGCCCAACGGCGGCAACGCGCCGTACTACAACGACCGCATCATCGGCCACGAGATGGTGCACGCCGTGATGGCCCGCAGCACCAACTGGCAGAACCTGCAGGCCGGCAACCTGTGGTTCATCGAAGGCACGGCGGAGTTCATCCAGGGGGCGGATGAGCGGGTCAAGAACGACATCGCTGCAGTGACCACGGCAGGCGTGGTGGCCGCCATCAATGGCCCCACCAACACCAGCGAGTTCTACTCGTCCAGCTATTCAGCGGTGCGCTACATGCATGACCGCATCAAGGCGGCGGGGGGCACAGGGGTCAAGGACGTGCTGACCTACATGAACGCCAACCCGGGCGCCACCCTCGACACCGCCATCGCCAATGCCTCGCACGGCGTGTTTACCAACGCGGCCGATGTCAAAAGCCAGTTCGCCACCAACGGCGCCGCGTTCATCGGCACCTTTGACCTGAACAACGACGACACGGGGGCGATCGGCGGGCTGGATGTGGACGGCGGCGCCGCGCGCAATGCCAAGGCCGCCATTCCCAACATGGGCAGCCGCTCCGGCCAGGATGTGCTGGAGGGGTTCACCGAGTCGTACGAAACGATTGCCAAGAACGCCGGGGCCGTGAGCACCAAGGTGTTCCAGGTCGGCGCCAACGCCAACCAGACGCTGGAGACACGGGTGGGCGTGATCAGCCTGGGTGCGCTGGGCCTGCGCAACACGCTGGACGTCACGGTGTCGCCCGCACAGGCCATCGTGGCGGTGGACCGCGCGCTGGACTATGTGAGCAGCCAGCGCGCCGTGCTGGGCGCCCAGGCCTCGCGCCTGGAGGCCACCATCGGCAATCTGCAGGTCAGCAGCGAAAACCTGTCGGCCAGTCGCGCGCGCGTGGTGGACACGGACTTCGCAGTGGAAACCGCTTCGCTGGCGCGCCAACAGATTCTGCAGCAGGCTGGAAACGCCATGGTAGTGCAGGCCAACCAGATGCCCCAGGGCGTGCTGGCCTTGCTGCGCAACTGATCGCCTTCCGCTCAGGATCGTCAGCGAGGCGGTGGTGCGCGCCGTTTCACTGGCGAATCAACGGCGCTGCCGGTGCCGGTAGTCCCAGGGCGCCAAAGGCCGCTTCTGGGACCACAGGCCCGCATGCTGTGCCTGTGCAGAGCGCTGCAAGGGCGCCAGGTGCGGGTAGGGGCTGGCGTAGGGCGTGTACACCCAGGCCATGCCTGCGCGCACCTGTGCCGTGGCGACATCGGTGCCACCACAACGCACCTGCGCCACCATGCGGCCGTAGCTGTCCTCATCCATGGGTTGTAGCGTGGCCCGTTGTCGAAAGCACAGCTGTGCCAGGTGCTGCCGCGACTTCTGCCCGAACGCCTGCCGCGACTCGGGCGCATCGATGGCGGCGATGCGCACCTTCACCTGCTGGTAGGCACCAGGTGGCCCGCAGCGGGCAGTGAGGGTGTCGCCGTCGCTGATGGCAACGACCAGGCAAAACAGGGAAGCGAGGGGCACAGGGAGCTTGGGTGTGTGTTTGCAGGCACTGGCGCCAGTGTTTCTTGCAAAAATGGAGCGATTTGGCTGGGTGCGCTACAACAGCATGCTTTTGTAGCTATTAATAGTATAGCGGTGTGCTGCGTGATGACGATGACACAACAAGGGCTGGTATGGGGGCATGCGCATGCCGCCGCCCTGCGTAGCACCTGGCGGGCCACAGGTCTGCTTTGCTTCAAGGTGTGACCACGCCGTGGTGTGCATGGCTTGAAGAATCTGGGGAACCGGGAGCGGTTACTGCCGTCAGACACCCCAGGCGCTGTGACAATGGGGTGCATTGTCCAATGCGCTCGCGTCGCGTTTGCTTCGCGCTTGTTATCGTCGGCGATAGCCGACCACCCCCAAGGAGTCCCGGTTTTGCGTTTCCCCTGGTCCACAGAATCCCATGCCCCCCAACCATCGCCCCTGCGCACCGCTGCAGTGGCCCTGGCCTGTGGCGCGACTTTGGTCATGGCAGGCTGTGCCGGCACAGGGGCCAAGACGTTTGGCGTGCAGGAGAACTTTGGCTCGGTCGCCACGTACTCGCGCCTGTTCGATGCCACGCCGGCCCAGACGTGTGAAGCCTCGCGCCGCGCGCTGCTCAGCCAGGGCTACGTCATCTCGTCCAGCGCGGCCGACCTGGTGGAAGGCAAGAAGAGCTTCCAGCCCGAGCCCGAGTCGCACCTGCAGATGGTGGTGCGCGTGGTGTGTGTGCCCGAGGCCAACGACGGCAAGGTCAGCCTGGGCTTTGTGACGGCCACCCAGGACACCTACGCATTGCGCAAGACCAACAACTCGGCCAGCGTGGGTGTGGGCGCCATCGGCTCGGTGTCGCTGCCGTTCTCATCCAGCAGCGAGTCCCTGGTCAAGGTGGGCAGCGAGACCATTGCCAAGGACACCTTCTACGACAGCTTTTTTGATCTGGTCAAACGCTACCTGGTCATCGATCAGGCGCTGGTGGACTGAGCGGCCGGGGGCGTACCCGGCTTTTTCGCTCGTCTCTCGGCCCACTTCCCGCCGGTGCTTTATCAGGCGGCGCGCCAGCGTTGTACCCAGGCCCATCCTTCGGGCCAGTCGCCCAGGCCGCTGTCGGCATTGATATGCCCCTTGGCCCCCAGGTCCACCTGCTGGGCACCCCAGGCGGCTGCGCAATGGGCCGAGAAGGATGCAGTGGAATACGGATCGTCGCTGCTGCTCACCAGCAGGGTCTGCCGCGCGGGCTGACCCGGGGCGGTCAGCGCCGCAGGCACGGGCGTGAAGCCTTTGGCATCCGGTGGAAAATCGGGCCCATCGGGGTCTGGCACGGCCACCAGCAGCAGGGCATGCACAGCGGTCAACGCGCTGGCAGCCCACCGCGCCAGTGCCAGGCAACCCAGGCTGTGGGCCACCACGATGGGGGGCTGGCCTGCTGCGGTGATGGCCGCGTCAATGGCCTGCATCCAGGCGTCGCATTGCGGGTGTGCCCAATCGGCCTGCTCCACCCGCACCACGCCCGTGTGCTGGGTTTGCCACAATGATTGCCAGTGGCGGGGGCCGGAGTTGTAGATGCCGGGAACAAGCAAAACAGGTCTCATCGTCAAAATTCCTTCAGGTCAAAAAAAGCAGTGGTGTCACTGCCTGCCAACGATAGGTGCAGCGCCTGTGGATGGGCAGGGGGCATCATCGGAAAGTGGCCCTCCAAACCTTGAAGTCATCGCAAAGGGAGCATTGCACCGTGGAGCTGGACAAAAAAGACCGACAGATCCTCATGGCCCTGCAGGCCGACGCTCGCCAGAGCCTGTCTGCCTTGGGCAAGCAGATCGGTCTGTCGCAGCCTGCGATGAGCGAGCGCGTCAAGAAACTCGAAGACGCCGGTGTGATCGTGGGCTACCAGGCCCGCATCGACCTGGCTGCCGCTGGCCTGGGCTTGCAGGCCGTGGTGCGGGTGCGCACCACGCACGAACACATTCAGCGCTACGTGCAGCTGTTTCAGACCATGCCCGAGGTGCTGGACGCCGTGCGCGTGACGGGAGAGGACTGCTTTGTGGTGCGCTGCGCATTTGGACAGCCGGCAGACCTGGAGCGCGTGGTGGATGCCCTGGCGGCGTTTGGCAGCGTGTCTACCGCCTTGGTGCTGTCGCACCCCGTGAGCAAGATGGTGCCGCTGGCATGACGCGGCGGGTCAGCAGAACCTGCGGGTGACCCGCGCGGGCTAGCCTGCTCAACGGGGGACCAGGTACCGCAGCTCCGCAAAAATGCCGCCCAGCGTGGTCACTGACTTGAGCTGCAGCGGGGGGCGCATGATCTGGCGCGGCAACAGCGGCGTGCCTGCGCCCAGCGTGACGGGGGCGATCTGCACGATCAGCTCGTCCAGCAGGCCCGCATCGTAAAACTGCCCCACCAGATCACCCCCACCTACGACCCACACATTGCGCCCTGCTGCAGCCTGCACCATGGCCTGGTGCACGGGCCGCACATCGCCACGCACAAAGCGCACATCCGCGCCTTCAATGCCGCGCAGCGTGCGTGCACTGAACACCCAGGTCGGCGGCGTGTAAGGCCAGGGCTGGCCCGCATCGATGGCATGTTTCAGCATCCATTCGTAGGTGTGCGATCCCATCGCCAGCGCACCCACGTCGCGGATGAACGCGGGGTAGCTGGAGCCCTCGATCTCGCCAAATTGCAGCAGCCAGTGGAGGTCATGGTCAGGCGTGGCGAGGAAACCGTCGAGGCTGGATGCGCCATAGAACTGGGTTTTGCCGGGGCGGGGGTGGTTGCCTTGTGGGGGCATGGTGGGGCTCCTCTCTGAGGGTGGGTAGGTGCTCTGGCCCGGTGCAGGTGCAGCGGGCACGGTGGGGCACGGTCACTGTAGAGAGGGGCTGCTGACAACGGCCTGGCAGCAGATGTCAGGCCGGGGTTAGCCCGGGCTACGGGCACCGGCCTGCAGGGCCTGCACGGCAGCTACCAGCACGCCGGTGGCTTCTTCGGCGCTGAGCAGTCCGGCGCTCACGAATGCGCCGTTCACCACCACCGCGAGCTGGGCGGCCAGCTGCTCGGGGCGGGGTGCCTTCAACCGCACCGCGATTTCGTGCAGGCGGCCCCGCAGCGCCTGCATGTGCCGCTGGGCCACGTGCCGTGCAGGGTGGTCCTGCTCGGCAAATTCAGCGGCCACGTTGATCTGGGGGCAGCCCCGGTAGTTGGAGCGGGCCAGGCGCTCGCCAATCCAGCGCATGTGAGCCTCCAGTTCCCCGGCGGGGTCGTCGGCGAACTGGGCCGCCACGCTGTCCCATTGGTCCCAGAACTCGACGTCTTCCCGCTCCAGGAAGGCCACGATGAGGTCGTCCTTGGTGGGGAAGTAGCGGTACAGGCTGGTCTTGGCCACGGCGGCTTCCAGCACGACCAGGTCCACGCCCACGGCGCGCACGCCGCGTTCATAGAACAGCCGGGACGCGGTGTCGAGGATGCGGCTGCGGACATCGGCGGCGGGCTCGGCCAAAGCGGCCGGGCCGCCGGTGGGGGAGAGGCCCCTGGTGGAACGTGAATTTGTGGTGCGCATGCTTGACATGATACAGACCTGTCTGTAATCTTCAAAAAACAGACAGGTCTGTATCGTTAATTTCAACCACCCGCCCAACGCAAAGGATGACCATGAACCCGCAACAACACCGCCCCATCGCCGTTTACGGCGCCACCGGCCACACCGGCCAATTTGTCGTGCAGGAAGCACAGCGCCGCGGGCTGCCCGTGGTGGCCGTGGGGCGCAGCGCCGCCCGGCTGGACGAGGTGTTTACCCCTGGCGTGACCCGGCGCATCGCCGATCTGGCCGACCCCACGAGCCTGGAACAGGCGTTTGCCGGCTGCGCCGTGGTCATCAACTGCGCGGGCCCCTTTCTCGACACGGCTGCCCCGGTGGCGCAGGCCGCGCTGCGGGCAGGCTGCCACTACATCGATGTGACGGCCGAGCAGGCGAGTGCGCAGGCCAGCCTGGCCGATTTCGATGCTCCGGCCCGCGCTGCGGGCAAGGTGGTGATTCCGGCCGCCGCCTTCTATGGCGGTCTGGCCGACCTGCTGGCCAGCGCGCTGGCCAGGGCCGGCACCATCGACGAGATCACTGTGGCGATCGGGCTGGACCGCTGGTGGCCCACCGCCGGCACGCGCAAGACAGGCGAGCGCAACACCGTGCCGCGCCAGGTGGTGGCCCAAGGGCGCCTGGTGCCGCTGGTGCCTTCCGAGCATGTGCCAGGCTGGGCGTTTGCCGCGCCCCTGGGCAGCCAGGCCATGGTGGAGATCCCGTTCAGCGAGGTCATCACCATCGCCCACCACCTGCCGGTGGGCCACATCCGCTCGCTGCTCAACCGCTCGGCGCTGCAGGACATCCGCGACACCGGCACCCCGCCGCCCACGGCCACGGACGACAGCGGACGCTCTGCGCAGCGCTTCGAGCTCATGGTGCAACTGGTGCAAGGTGGCCAGACCCGCACCGCCGGCGTGCGCGGGCAGGATATCTATGCCGTGACGGCGCCCATCGTGGTCGAGGTGGCCCAGCGCCTGCTGGCGCCTGCCTACGCCCACAGCGGCGCACTGGCCGTGGCGCAGGCGGTAGACCCGGTGGACATGCTGCGCGCGTTGCATGGCACGGCGCTGGAGGTGTTCGGCGACGCCTTGCCCGGCTGATGCCCAGGGGCGCTCAGGGCAGCTGCACCGTCTCCGCCAGATGCCCGTACACCGCTGCAATGCGCCGCAGGTGCCGCGACTCCGGGTGGGTCAGCAGCCACAGCTCGGTTTCGCCGTCGGCCAGCGCGCCCGTGAGCGGGCGCAGGTCGCTGCGGCCCTGGGCCAGAAAGAGGGGCAGCACCCCCACGCCCATGCCCAGGGCCACCAGTTCCATCACCGTGAGCAGGCTGTTGACGCGGTAGGTGGGCTGCGCCCTGGGGTATTGCTTCTTGCGCCAGCGCACCGAGGGGTGGTCGGGCAGGGCGTCGTCGGGCGCAATCCAGGCGGCGCGGCCCGCCTCCACATCCGACAGGGCCAGGGTGCTGGCGGTGCCTGCGTACAGGGCCGAGCGGATCATGCCCAGCTGCCGCCCCACCAGGTGCTGTGGCGGGCGCTTGGTCGCGCGCACCGCGATGTCGGTGTCGCGCCGCGTCAGGCTCACCAGCTCGTTGCCGGCGTGCAGCTCGTACACCAGGGCCGGGTGCCGGGGCTGCAGCATTTGCAGGGCCGGGGCGATGAGGCCGTGCAGGATGGTGTCGGTGGTGGAGATGCGCACCGTGCCCGACACCTGTTCGGGCTGCGCCTGTGCGGCAGAGCGCGCGGCCTCCAGGGCGGCTTCCACCCGCTCGGCCTGTTCGGCCAATGCCTGGGCCAGTTCCGAGGGGCGGTAGCCGGCGCGCGACCGGTCGAACAGCGACTGGCCCAGCCCCCGTTCGATGCGCTGGATGGCGCGGAACACCGTGGACGCATCCACACCCAGCCGCTCACCGGCGGCCGCCAGGGTGCCGGTGCGCACCATGGCCAGCAGCACTTCCAGCTCGGCCGCGCCCAGTTGGTATTGCGCTGATGCAACGGTTGATTTCATGGATGCTTATTTTGTTTGCGTTGTTGCAAGCATAGATTCTGCCTGTCGCCGGGCCTTGCCGTGTACCGATGGGTGTCTGTGGCTGCCAAGGGGCGACATATTCCAACCGTTTTTACAGAAAGCCCCGTTCCCATGAAGCTCTACTACGCCCCCGGTGCCTGCTCGCTCGCCGTCCACATTGCCCTGCGCGAGGTCGGCGTTGCGTTCGATCTGGTCAAGGTGGACCTGGTGCACCACACCACCGAGACCGGCGCCAACTACCTCGACATCTCCCCGCGCGGCTATGTGCCCCTGCTGGAGCTGGCCGACCAGTCGCGCCACACCGAAGCAGCGGCGCTGCTGCAGTACGTGGCCGACCTGGACCCGGCGCGCGCACTCATCGGCCAGCCCGGCTCCAGCGAGCGGCTGGCCGTGCTGGAGTGGCTCACCTTCGTCAGCACCGAACTGCACAAGGGCTTCAGCCCCTGGCTGTGGCACAAGGAGACGGCCGACTCCACGCGCCAGGCCGTCAAGGCCAAGCTGGCCGTGCGTTTTGCCGAGATGGAGGCCGTGCTGTCGCGCAGCGATTTTCTGGCAGGCGGCTACAGCGTGGCCGACGCGTATGGCTTCACCATCGTCAACTGGTCGCACCTGCTGGGCATCCCGCTCACTGCCTACCCGCACCTGCAGGCCTGGATGGCACGCGTGGCGGCCCGCCCGCAGGTGCAGGCTGCGCTGCGGGCTGAGGGGTTGCTGTCGTGATGGCCCAGACCACAGCGCCCGCTGCGCTCACTCTGGTCTCGCACGCGCTATGCCCCTATGTGCAGCGCGTGGCCATCGTGCTGCACGAAAAGGGCCTGGCGTTCGAGCGCCGCACCATCGACCTGGCCCGCAAGCCCGACTGGTTCCTGGCAATCTCGCCGCTGGGCAAGACTCCGGTCCTGCAGGTGCGCGGTCAGAGCCTGTTCGAGTCGGCCGTGATCTGCGAATACCTGGACGAGGTGGCCATGCCCGTGCTGCATCCGCCAGATCCGCTGCAGCGCGCACGCCACCGCGCGTGGATGGAGTTTGGCTCTGCGGTGCTGAACACCATCGGCGGCTTCTACGCCGCGCCGGACGAGGCCACGCTGCAGGCCCGCGCGCAAGACCTGCGCAGCCGTTTTGTGCAGATCGAAGAGGCCCTGGGCCAGCGCAGCGTGCCGGGGCCGTACTTTGCCGGGCCGGACTTTGGCATGGTGGACGCGGTGTTCGGCCCGGTGTTCCGGTACTTCGACGTCATCGACACCTTGCCGGGCATGGATGACCCGGGGCTCTGGCAAGGTTTGCCGCTGGTGCAGCAGTGGCGCGCCGCGTTGGCGGCACGCCCTTCGGTGCAGCAGGCCGTGGGTGCGGACTATGCCGAGGGCTTGCGGGCCTTTTTGCGTGCGCGTGGGTCAGCCCTGTCGCGGCGCATGCAGGCGGTGGCTGCGTAGACCCCGCACGCCTGCCGGCTCAATCCGCCCAGGTGCCCGGCGCCAGCCCGTCCAGCGTGTAGGGCCCGATGGCCGCCCGGATGAGCCGCAGCGTGGGGTAGCCCACGGCGGCCGTCATGCGGCGCACCTGGCGGTTGCGGCCTTCGCGAATGATGAGTTCGATCCACGCGGTGGGGATGGCCTTGCGCTCGCGGATGGGCGGGGTGCGGTCCCACACCGCAGGGGCGGGCTCCAGCAGCCGTGCGCGGGCGGGCAGGGTGGGGCCGTCGTTCAGCACCACGCCGCTGCGCAGCGCGGCCAGCGCAGCCTCATTGGGGATGCCCTCCACCTGCACCCAGTAGGTCTTCTCCATTTTGAAGCGCGGGTCGGCAATGCGGGCCTGTTGCTTGCCGTCGTTGGTCAGCAGCAGCAGCCCTTCGCTGTCGGCGTCAAGCCGCCCGGCCACGTACACGCCGGGCAGGTCGATGTAGTCCTTCAGGCCCTGCCACTTGCCCTCGGGCGTGAACTGGCTCAGCACGCCGTACGGTTTGTTGAAACGGATCAGGCGCGGGGTCATGGGGTCGGTTTCAAGCAAAAAGGGCCGGATGCGCTAGTGCAATATACACTGGGTGCTATCAAATGCATAGTAATGAAGCCCTGCGCCATCAGGCCGGCACGAACAGCGCCGGGTCCACCATGGTGCGGTTCAGCATCACGCCCCAGTGCAGGTGCGGGCCGGTCACGCGGCCGGTGGCGCCCACCTTGCAGAACGCGTCGCCCGCCTGCAGCACATCGCCCACACGCACCTCCATGCTGCTCAGGTGGCAGTACATGGTGAGCAGGCCCTGGCCGTGGTCCAGCCACACCGTGCCGCCGTTGAAGAAGTAGTCGCCCACGTCAATCACCCGGCCCGGCAGCGGCGCCACGATGGGTGTGCCGGTGGTGGCGGCAATGTCCATGCCGCTGTGGGGATTGCGCGGCTGGCCGTTGAACACGCGGCGCAGCCCGAACGAGCTGGACCGCCGCCCCGGCACGGGCACGCGCATGCGCAGCGATGCCAGCGCCACGCCGGCGGGCTGCTCGGTGAAGGTGGCTATCACCTGGGCCTGGTGGTCACGCTCGCGCTCGTAGCGGGCCTGGTCCTCGGGCGAGAGGTCCACCGTGCGGGGCGACACCTTCAGGTGCTGCTCCTTGTATTGCTTGGGGGCCACGCTGTAGTGCACCAGGCGCGGGCTGCCGCCGCCCTCGGGCAGCACGCTGATGAAGGCATCGCCCGGCGCTGCCGCCAGCGGTATGCCCACGATGGCCGTCCACTCGATGGCATCGCCCACCACCCGCAGCGGCACATCCACCTCGCCCTGGCGCACCTGCGCCACCGGCCGCGTGGCCGCCAGGCCCAGCGACAGCCGTGCCACGCCGCCCGGCACCTGCAGCGCCTGGGGCCACACCGTGGGCGCGGGTGGCACAGGCTTGGCATGCAAAGGGGCCACCAGGGCAGGCTGCACGAGCAGGCCCGCCGCGCCGATCAAGGCGCTGCGGCGGGTGACGGAGAGGGCGGGGCGGGCGGGAGCAGGGCGGGCAGATTCAGACACGGCAGAGGAAGGCATGAACAAAAACAAAGTGGCTGCGCGAGGGGCTGGTACGGATGCAAAGCGCCCCGCTGTCGCGGCAGACAAGGGCGATTGTGCCCCCGGTGTTGGCGGCGTCCGCCTACATCGCGCCTGCATGCCGGCACCTACCATCGCGCCATGCCACCCGCCGCCCCTCGCCGCCGTTCCACCATGCTCACTGTCTTGCTCACGGCCCTGGCCACGGGGGCCCTTGTCTTGTTGGCACTCAACTTCACGGCGGGCGAGAAAAAAGTGCAGCAACAGTTGCCGCGCCTGTACAGCGCCGCCCACCCGCAGTTCGAGCGCGCATTGGGCAGTCTCCTGGGCCCGGGCATTGTGGGCGGCAATGCGGTGATGGAGCTGCTCAACGGCGACCAGATCTTTCCGCCCATGCTGGCCGCGATCAAATCCGCTCAGAAAAGCGTCACCTTCGAAACCTACATCTACTGGTCGGGCGACATCGGCAAGCAGTTTGCCGACGCCCTGAGCGAGCGCGCCCGCGCCGGTGTGCCCGTGCATGTGCTGCTCGACTGGGTGGGCAGTGCCAAGATGGAAGAAAGCTATCTGGCCGAGATGAAGGCGGCCGGGGTGTTGATTGAAAAGTTCCACAAACCGCACTGGTACAACCTGGCCCGCCTGAACAACCGCACCCACCGCAAGCTGCTGGTGGTGGACGGGCAGGTGGGCTTTACCGGCGGCGTGGGCATTGCCCCGGCATGGACGGGCCACGCGCAAGACCCCGACCACTGGCGCGACTCGCACTACCTGGTGCGCGGCCCCGCCGTGGCGCAGATGCAGGCCACGTTTCTGGACAACTGGCTCAAGGTCACCGGCAAGGTGCTGCATGGCGAGGCGTACTTTCCGGCCATTGCACCGGCGGGTGCGCAGAAGGCGCAGATGTTCTCCAGCTCGCCATCAAGCGGCAGCGAGAGCATGCAGCTCATGTACCACCTGGCCATCACGGCGGCCGAGCGCAGCATCGACCTGTCGGTGGCGTACTTTGTGCCCGACGACCTGACCCGCAAGCTGCTGATGGATGCCCTGGCACGCGGCGTGCGCGTGCGCCTGGTCACCCCCGGCGAGCACACCGACACTGAAACGGTCAAAGCCGCGTCCCGCGCCACCTGGGGGGAGCTGCTGCAGGCCGGGGCCGAGATCTACGAATACGGGCCCACCATGTACCACTGCAAGGTCATGATCGTGGACCAGTTGCTGGTGTCCGTGGGCTCCACCAATTTTGACAACCGCTCGTTCCGCCTGAACGATGAGGCCAACCTGAACGTGTACGACGCCGCCTTTGCACAGCGCCAGACGCAGGTGTTTGAAGACGACATCCGGCGGTCACGCCGCGTGACCTACGAGGCCTGGCAGGACCGCCCGCTGCGCGAGAAAGTGCACGAGACCTTGACCGGCTGGATGCGGTCGCAGCTATGACGATGTTTGAATGAAATCAGCCGCTGGCGCTGGTGAATAATGCGCCAGGCGCTATCAAAAGTGTAGTTTCCGGCGATGGATGCGCGGCGGCGTTGCGGTACCCCACCGGGGCAGTTTTTGCCCTGGCGGGCATCTCCGCCGTGCTTGTGGATCAGTGCGTCACGAACTCGTAGGTCACGGCTTCGCTGTCCACCATGTCGAGGATGTCGTCCAGCACGTCTTCGTCTTCGGTACTGGCCCACAGGTCTTCGGGGTCTGTGGCAAACAGGGGTTCGATGGCGATGTCCATGAACTTGCCATCGGGCAGCTTGATGACCGGCGTGCCCTCAGAGGTATCGACCAGCTCCCAGTTGTCGGGCACGGTCATTTCGAGCTGGATGGTGACGTTGAGTTTTTTCATGGCGAATCCTTGTTGCAGAACCGGTCAGGGTAACCCAGTTTGGTGCCAGATGGATGTCTGGCGCCGAACGGATATGCCTAATGCGCTATAAAAATTAGAGCATCCGAAGAATTTGTGGCTGCAGGCGCTCATGCCTGCGCCGGGCGAACTCCGTGCTCTCGCGTCTGGCATGGGCTTTGCGTCATGCAGGGCGCAACGTGTCGCGATGCGGACCGTGGGCCGCCGATGTGCCCTTGTACTGCGCGCCGTTTGTTGTAACGTGTCTGGCCCAAGCCCCTGTGCGTCCGCATTCGCTGCGGGCCACGGAAATGCCTGTTCTTGTCCCATCTTCTGACCTACTGGAGAACCTGCCCATGATCATCAAGAAAACCCTGGCCCTTGCCGCAGCCGCCGCCGTGGTCGCCAGCCTCGCCTTCAGCCCGGCCGCGCAGGCGGGCCCCCGGCTCGACAAGATCATGGAGGCCAAGGTCATCCGCGTGGGCACGCCCGGCGACTACCGCCCGTTTGCCATCAAGACCGACGCGGGCTACAGCGGCCACGACATCGATGTGATCGAAACCATGGCCAAGGAGCTGGGCGTGAAGATCGAATACGTGCCCACCACCTGGCCCAACCTGGTGAAGGACCTGCAGGGCGACAAGTTTGACGTGGCCGTGGGCGGCATCACCCGCAACGTCAACCGCATGCGCATTTTTGACATGCTGCCCGGCTACGCCCCGTTCGGCAAAGTGGCCCTGGTGCGCGCGGCCGACAAGGCCAAATACACCAGCGTGGACGCCATGAACCAGCCCACCGTGCGCGTCATCAAGAACCCCGGCGGCACCAACGAAACCTATGTGCTGGCCAACCTCAAGGCCGCCCAGGTCACAACACACGACAAGAACGCCGAGATCCCCGCGCTGATCGCCGAGGGCAAGGGCGACGTGATGATCACCGAAACGTACGAAGCCCTGCACTACGCCAAGGCCGACCCGCGCCTGCACGCCGCGTTTGTGGACGCGCCGCTCACGCCCAAGAACTACCTGGGCTTCATGCTGCCCACCGACGACGCCGACTACGTGCGCGTGATGGGCTTTGTGTGGGGCCTGGTGGACAGCCGGGGCACCATCAAGCAGGCCGCAGACAAGTGGCTGAAGTGACGGCTTTGAAGTGACTTGGGTCGGGCGCAGTGGACCTGTGGGCTACTCGCCAGGAATCTCCGGCTCCACCAGCAGCGCTAGCAACTGCAGCGACTCCTGCCAGCCCAGGTAGCACATCTCGGTCGGGATCACCGCCGGGATGCCTGCCTGCACGATGGACACCTCGGTGCCCGTCATCACTTTTTTGAGCTGGATGGTGGTGCGCATCTCTCCGGGCAGGTTCGGGTCGTCAAACCGGTCGGTGTGCACGATGCGCTCGCCCGGCACCAGCTCCACATAGTCGCCGCCAAACGCGTGCGTGCCGCCGCTGCTCAGGTTGGTGAACTGCATGCGGTAGCTGCCGCCCACGCGCGCGTCCAGGCTCAGCACCCGGCCGGTAAAGCCATGGGGTGGCAGCCATTTGCACATGGCATCGGCATCCAGAAACGCGCGGTAGATGCGCTCGGCCGGTGCGCGCAGCACGCGGTGCAGGGTGACGGTGCCGGTGGCGGCGGTCGGGGCTGCGGAGGGGTTGGGGTTCGTCATGCAGGGTCTCCTTGCGGGAATCGGGGTGGATGGATGACAGCGTGCGCTCCAACACCATGACGGTCAATGGCCTGGGGCTTTTACGCGTTCACACCTCTACGACGAACGGGCCGGTGCGTTTTCGACAACCGGCCTTTTGCATCACCACTTTTTTTGCGGCGCTGGCTCAGACTGCGACGGTGCGTACCCCAAAGCTCTCGCTGCCTTGCGTCCAGGCCAGCAGCCGGTCGATGTTGGGGTGCTTGCCCGGAAAGGCGCGCGCATCCGCCACATGCTCCGCATACCACTCCAGCCCCAGGCTGGCGGCTGCAGGCGTGATCTGCCCGCCATACAGGGCCGCCAGCGCGGCATACACCACCAGCGACCCGGTCTGGCCGGGCTTGTTCTCGATGGTGGCCTGCACTTGGCCGTCCGCGCCCAGCAGTTGCAGGGCGGCGAGGTGGCTGGCGGAAGGGAGTTGCTTGAGGCGGTCTGCGAAGTTCATGGCGGTCAAATTCAAGTGAAATGGGCCGCAAGCGCTAGAAGATCATGCGCGAGCAGCTATAAAAAAGTGAGTGTTTGAAACAGCGGGGCGGAATCTTAAAGGATGCGCGAAGGAGTCAAGACTTTGAACAGGCTCTGACTTTTGAACACACGCTCACGCCTGCCACACGCCAAACCCCGCCGAGCGCAGATCGATGCCGATCTCGATCTCCCGGTCCACGGCCTCCTCGTAGGTCATGGGGTTGAAGCCCTCGTACAGGTCCGGCAGCAGCCGCAGGCCGTACTGCGTCACAAACCGGTTGGCCTGGATGCCCGCCTTGTGCTTGTCAAACCGCACATCCGGGTCCAGCCCCGTCATGCCCACGTACACGCAGGGCTTGCCGTCGATGTAGCCGGGGTTGCACTTGCGAAAGCGCGGCTCCAGCAGCACGTCTTTAGAGAGCTCGACCACGTAGACGTGGTGGTGGGGCTTGCGGCGGCGCATGGGGCAATGGCAGGGTAGATGCAGGCCGTCTGGTCGCCTACTCGTCGTCCTCGTCCGCCAGCCCGTCATCCCGCAGGCGCCGGTCCAGCTTGCCGCGCAGCGCATCGGCGTCTTGCAGGAACTGGTCCACCGGCACAGCAGGGGCCACGCGCAGGGCGGGCGGGAACAGGCTGCTCATGTACAGCTCGTTGCCCAGCCGCATGCGGTTGAGCCACTGCGCGCCCAGCCACGACGGCACGCCCAGCAGCACCACAGCCGCCATGGCCCAGGCCAGGCCCACGCGGCGGCGGGGCAGCACGGTGGCCAGGTGGGCGTACAGCGCGCCGGCCAGCACCAGCACCATCAGCACCGGGGCAAACCGCGATAACGACTCCAGCGAGAACGTGAACGCCGTCAGATAGCTCAGCAGCTGCACCGCGTCGGCCACCAGCACCGCGGCGCATGCGATGCGCACGTGGCGCCAGAACCGCAGCTGGCTGCCAAACAGCTTGTTGGCCACGGACCACAGACCCGCCCAGGCCCCCACCACGGCCAGCGTGGTCAGCAGCAACAGGGGCAGCGACTTCAGGTATTGCGCGGCGTCGCGGGCCTCCAGCCACGACTCTCCCAGCCCGGCCAGCAGCACCAGCACCGCCAGCGCTGCCGTGGTGCCCACGGTGCGCCACGGAAACTGCGGCAGCGCCTGCTCCTCGGCAATGGGCGCATCGGCCAGGCGCAGGTGGATGTGGGTGTGGCCCAGGTCGATGGGCATGCCCGCGGGCCAGTCAAAGCGTTCGCCCTGGGCATGCTGCTTGCGCTGCAGGCGTGCGCCGTTGCGTGTCTCCAGCACCTCGACCTGCACGGTGCGGGGCTCGTCCACCGCGCGGTCAATGCGCAGGTGCCGGGGCGCCACAAACGGGTCGTCCAGCACCAGGTCGCAGTCCAGCGCGCGGCCCACCGTCACGGGCCAGCGGGTGATGGGCGCACGCGCCAGCAGCGCGCCGTGGCGGTCAAACGCCTCGATCAGCCCCAGGGTGGTAGTGGTTGGCATCGCGCTCATGGTGCGGCCTCCCAGCGAAAGGCCTTGAGGTAGTGGCTGGCCAGCTTCATGCCGTTGTCAAACGCAATGCCTTGCACATCCAGGCGGCCCAGCACGCCCCGTGTGGGCTGGTTGACCGAGGTGGCCAGCACCGTCATGTTGTACAGGCCGGTCAGCTTGCGGTAGGCCGACAGGCACACCACCGCACGCAGCGGCACGGTGCCGGGGTCCACAAACCGCTCGGTGCACTCGGCCGCCGTCTGGTGGCGGTTGCCCCGTGTGGGCAGGCGCTCATTCGCAAAACTTTGCGAGTACATGCGGGCAAACCGGGCGGCGCCCAGCGTGGGCGCGTTGTAGGCCTCGTAGGACAGGCGCACCGCGCCGGTGCTGAAGTCGCCCGCCACCACATCGCTGTCGGCCTGGCACTGCGTGCGCTCCAGGTTCAGGCCCGGAAAGGCCGGGTCACGCCCCGATCCCCAGCACCGCGCCAGCGCATCGTCGGGCACGGGCAGCCGGTAGTTGCCATGGCGCTGCTCGCGAAACGGCGCTTTCAAAAAGCGGTCCGTCAGCAGTTGCTGGTGCTCCATCAGCTGCCGCGTCATCTCGGCGTGCGCGGCCTGCGTGATGGGCTGGGCATTGGCTGCGCGCTGCACCAGCGCCTGCGCAAACTCGGCAGGGATCAAAAAGCTGACCTGCTCACCATCGAGCCGCTTGGCAACGTTCACACCCAACACCCGGCCTGCGTCGTCCACGGCGGGGCCGCCGCTCATGCCGGGGTTGAGCGCGCCGCCAAAAAAGATGCGCGGGTAAAAGCTGCGCTTGACCAGCCCGTTGTAGGTGCCCTCGGTCACGGCAAAGCCGATGTCCAGCGGGTTGCCCAGCGAGTAAATGCGCTCGCCTTGCGCCAGCGCGTCGGTGGTGGGCCGAAAGCCCAGCACCGGCGCCGCTGCCGTGCGCCCTTTGGCGCGCAGCACGGCCAGGTCGCGCTGCACGTCAAACGCCAGCAGCTCCACCTCGCCCTCCTGCCCCTCCATCGTCACGTACACGCCCCGGTAGCGCTCGGGCTCCAGCGCCAGCTGGCTGGCCACGTGAAAGTTGGTGACGATCAGCCCATCGGCCGACACAAAAAAGCCCGAGCCAATCGACGCCTGCGTGTTGGCGTTGCGCAGCAGCGTGCGGATCTGCACCAGCTTGTCGCGCGACAGCTCGTAAATGCGCCGCGCATCGCGCGACAGCAGGGCCGCATCGGCGGCTGTGGGTGCGGCGGCTGGTGTAGACGCCGCGCCGTCCACAGGGGCACTACCCGCCGGGCGAGTGGACGGGGCGTTGGCAGCAGCGGGTGAGGGGGCGGGCTGTGCGTGCGCCAGCGCACACAGCAGCAAAAGCAGCGACGAGGTCGCCAGCCGCAAGGGCCGAATCAAAGGGAAGGGCATCGCGGTATTCTATGAACGCCCTGCGACAAGCCGTTTGATGTTGTTCTTTCTGTCGGCCCTGTTTGCAACCATTCACCCGCCACTCCATCCCACGCACCCATGCAACCCACCCCCACCTATCCCATCGGCACGCCCGGCCAAGCCTGGGGCGCGGCAGAACGCGACCAGTGGCGCGCACGCCAGGTGCGCCAGCGCAGCTACGCCGACGACGTGCTCACGGCCATCGAGGCACTGCGGGGCCGGTTTGACGTGGAGATGTATGGCGACGTGATTTATGCCGACGCACAGCACCCGGCAGAGCGCTTTCCCCTGCGGGCCCTGCGCAGCCGCGAGTGGCAGCCCGGCCTGCCCACCGTGCTGGTGACCGGCGGGGTGCACGGCTACGAGACCAGCGGCGTGCACGGCGCGCTGCGGTTTGTGGACACACAGGCCGAGCGCTTTGCCGGCCGCGCCAACCTGCTGGTGGTGCCGTGCGTGAGCCCCTGGGCGTACGAGCGGTTTCAGCGCTGGAACTTTGACGCCATCGACCCCAACCGGTCGTTCCGCGAGGGCTCGCCCGCGCAGGAGTCCGCGGCCCTCATGCGCCTGGTGGCGCCACTGCACGGCCAGTTTGCCGCCCACATCGACCTGCACGAAACCACCAACACCGACGAATCCGAATACCGCCCCGCCGTGGCCGCGCGCGACGGCAAGGTGTTCGAGCCCGGCAGCATCCCCGACGGCTTTTACCTGGTGGACGACACCGACAACCCGCAGCCCGCCTTCCAGCAAGCCATCATCGAGGCCGTCAGTCGCGTGACCCACATCGCGCCTGCGGACGAGAAGAACGAAATCATCGGCACGCCCGTGGTGGCGCCGGGCGTCATCCACTACCCGATGAAGCAGTGGGGCCTGTGCGCGGGCATCAGCGGCGCGCGCTACACCACCACAACGGAGGTCTACCCCGACAGCCCCCGCGCCACGCCCGAGCAGTGCATTGAGGCGCAGGTGGCGGCGGCCTGTGCGGTGGTGGAGTTTGTGCTGGCCGACGCGCAACTCTGAGAGTTGCGGCTCTGTGCGGCGCGGCTTCGTATTTTTGGTGCTTTCTTGGCGCTCGTTACCCAGCGCTTCCCAACGCGCCCAGCAGCCGGGCACTCAGCTCGGCCTCATCGAGCGCCGCGAACGCCATGTTGTGCTGCTCCGTCAGCGGCCCATGGCCCGGCTCCATGCGGCCTGCGGCGTCGTAGCCCATGGCCTTGAACTTCCACACCCCGCCGACCAGCTTCAGCGAACCCACATGCGCGCCATCGGCCGTGTGCACGGACACCACGGCGGCATTGACGGGCAGCAGCTGCAACGGCCCTGCCAGCGGGCCTGGCGGCACATGGGCAAAGGTGGGAGTGAACGGAGGCTTCATGGATGGGCTTTGTTGCTGCGAAGGCAGTTTTAGATGAAATTGGCCTGTAGCGATAGAAGGATAAGCGCTAGTAGCTATCAATAGAGGAGCGTTTTGGGCCGAGATAGCGCCCGAGTCAGAACGACGACCCCGGCTCGCTCAAAAACGCCAGCTCTTCGGCCGTGGAGGTGCGGCCCAGCACCGCGTTGCGATGCGGGTAGCGCCCAAAGCGGTCGATGATGGCCTTGTGCCGGCGCTCAAAGTCCAGGTTGTTTTCCATGCCCGGCTGCGCAAACAGCGCGAGGGCTTGCTCATGAATCACGGCAGATTCGCTGTGCATGTACGGCATGTAGGCAAACACGCGCTGCGCCGTAGGCAGGCTGCGGTCCTGCCCGCTGGCCACCAGCTCTTGCGCCAGAGCAAGCGCCAGCGCGTCTTGTGCAAAGGCGCGGGCGGTGTCGCGGTACACATTGCGTGAGAACTGGTCCAGCACCAGAATTTCTGCCAACCGGCCTTCTGGGGTGGCGCGCCAGGTGAACAGTTCGCAGCGGGCCGCGGCATCCAGCGTGGGGCCGAAGCGGGTGCGGATGGTTTCGTCCAGGGCAGCGTCTTTGGCGAAGTGCTGCTGGGGGGTTAGCTCGGTGAACCAGAAATCGAGGACGCTTTGAGGGTGCATTCCGCGAGGATAGCGCTGTAGCATGCGGTCCAGGAGGGACAGTTCATTGGCTAACGGCAACAACCAAAAACTCGCAGTTCTCATTGATGCAGACAACGCGCAAGCGTCCGTCATCCAGGAGCTTCTGGCAGAAGTGTCTCGTTATGGCACGGCCACCATCAAGCGGGCTTATGGCGACTGGACTACGACCAACTTGAAGGGGTGGAAAGAAGTACTGCACAAGTTGGCGATTCAGCCCATCCAGCAGTTCAGTTACACCAGCGGTAAAAACTCCACCGATGCATCGCTCATCATCGATGCGATGGACGTGCTGCATGACGACACAGTGGACGGATTTTGTCTGGTGAGCAGCGACAGTGACTTCACGCGTCTTGCTACCCGCATCCGCGAAGAAGGCAAAGTGGTCTACGGTTTTGGGGAGCGCAAGACGCCAGAGCCCTTTGTTGCCGCGTGTGACAAGTTCATCTATACGGAAATCTTGCGTACAGAGGCCGAGGAGTCCAAGCCCGGCGCCCAGCCGGTTGCCGAACTTCCCAAGCTCAAGCCCATGCTCCTGAACGCGCTCAACGCCACAGCCCGCGAAGATGGCTGGGCCTCGTTGTCGGCGCTAGGTAGCCAGATTACCCGCAGCCACCCATCATTCGATCCGCGCAACTACGGGGTCGCCAAGTTGGGCGAACTCATCCGGCAACAAGCTGCCTACCTCGACTTGAAGGAGGTGAAAAGTGGTGAAGGGGATGCTGCACAGACGCATCTGCATGTGCGACGTAAGTCCGCCACGAGTTCCAAAGCCTAGCGGTATATGTTTGAAATAGCTCTTGGCATCCATGAAGTCTTTCCAAGTAGCCATGATGAACGTAGCAAGTCCTTCGCCGCATTCCGAGAGCGAAGACTAAGACTTGCGCGAGAACGCCAACTACTGATGCGTAGAGCTTTGGTTTCTGGGTCGTCACCCTCGAAACGCAACTGAACATGAGTAAGACTAGGGGATGCATATGCAAAGTGACCTGCAGGGGATGATCGATCAGCTCAAATCAATGCTGGATCGCTTTGAGGAGCCGACGACTGCTGCCGCTCCGCATTTGAGCGCGGAAGACCGCGCGACCACTCGTAGTCTCCTGCGAGAGGCGAAAGCGCTGCTTGATGAAAGTCTTGGACGTCTCAATGAGTTCTCCTCCGCGCTACTTGAGGTCCTCAACGAGCAAGCGTTCGGGATCTACAACCCCCCGACACGCGAGAAGCTTCTCGAGGGAATTGCTGCGGTCGAGGCCGGCCTCCGCCAACATCGCAGAAAGCAGACTACCTCCACAACCCCGTTTGGTGTCCAACAGAAGCCTTCTTATGTGGCTCAGGAACGGATTGCGGAACTGCAAAATATTCCAGCCCCTTTGTGGGATACAAAGCGCCTATTGCGCATGGTTCAGGAACTCAATTCGGCGCATGCCAACGATTTGCATATGGCTACGGCCATGCTCCTGCGCGCAATCTGCGACCACGTACCCCCGATCTTCGACAAGAAGAACTTCGCAGAGGTCGCGAACAACATTGCTGGCAGGTCCATCAGCGGTAATCTTAAGCACCTCGATAGCTCTTTGAGGAATATCGCCGATACGCATCTGCACGCGCAAATTCGCCAGCGTGAGGTCCTCCCCACAGCTTCGCAGGTCGATTTTCGGCAAGACCTTGACGTTCTTCTACAAGAAGTAGTCCGTTCACTGCGTACTTGACGGGAGCGATTGAGACCCCGTGGCGCTCCTGTGCTTCAGTGGTTGACTCGAGGTGACATTTTTTTTGGCATCTGTCGGCTTGAAAATGGACGGTTCGACGATTCCAAATGTATTTGCTGGGTGGTAGTTGATCGTCAAGCGTATGGCAAAAAAGGCCAGCAAACCTTTACGTTTGCTGGCCTTAAATGGGGGAGAGATGTCACTTGCCCCAACTATCCTTTAACCCCACCGCCAAGTTAAACACCGGCTTTTCCGCCTTGTGGTCAATACGATCCGCCACAAAGTACCCATGCCGCTCAAACTGGAACTTGTCGTCCGGTTGGGCATTGGCCAATGACGGCTCCACGATGGCGGTCACCACCTTCAGGCTGTTCGGGTTCAGGCTTTCGATGAAGTCCTTGCCGCCCGCGTCGGGCTGGGCGTCCAGGAACAGGCGGTCGTACATGCGCACTTCGGCGTTCACGCCGTCGGCCACACCCACCCAGGTGATGGCGGCCTTGACCTTGACGCTGTCGGCGCCGGGGGTGCCGCTCTTGGTGTCGGGCACCACGGTGGCCAGCACTTCGGTGATGTTGCCATCAGCGTCCTTGGTGCCGCCGGTGCATTCGATGACGTAGCCGCCCTTCAGGCGCACCTTGTTGCCGGGGAAGAGGCGCTTGTAGCCCTTGGGGGGCACTTCTTCAAAGTCTTCGCGTTCGATCCAGACTTCCTTGCCGATGGTGAAGTGGCGCAGGGGGCTCTCAACCCCCTCGGGTGGGTGGGGCAGGGCGGGCAGGCTGCAGGGCTCCAGGTGGCCTGCGCCCATTACGTCGTCCCAGTTGGTGAGCACCAGCTTGACGGGGTTGAGCACGGCCATGCCGCGGTGGGCCTTCAGCTCCAGGTCTTCGCGCAGGCAGCCTTCCAGGGTGCTGTAGTCGATCCAGCTGTCGGACTTGGTCACGCCGATGCGTTCGGCAAAGGTCTGGATGGCGGCGGGGGTGTAGCCACGGCGGCGCAGGCCGACGATGGTGGGCATGCGGGGGTCGTCCCAGCCGCTGACCTTGTGGTCGTACACCAGCTGGGCGAGCTTGCGTTTGCTGGTGATGACGTAGGTGAGGTTCAGGCGCGCAAATTCGTACTGACGGGGGGGCGGGCTGGCCAGCAGGCCGCCTTCGGTCAGGCGCTCCAGCAGCCAGTCGTAGAAGGGGCGCTGGTCTTCAAACTCCAGCGTGCACAGGCTGTGGGTGATCTGCTCCAGCGCGTCCTCGATGGGGTGCGCGTAGGTGTACATGGGGTAGATGCACCAGGTGTCGCCCGTGTTGTGGTGCGTGGCACGGCGGATGCGGTAGATCGCCGGGTCGCGCATGTTGATGTTGGGGCTGGCCATGTCGATCTTGGCGCGCAGCACCATCGATCCGTCTTCGTGTTGGCCGTCCTTCATCTCGCGGAAGATGCGCAGGTTCTCTGCCGGGGTGCGGCTGCGGAAAGGGCTGTCCACGCCGGGCTTGCTGAAGTCGCCCCGGTTCACGCGCATTTGTTCGGCGGTCTGTTCGTCCACGTAGGCGTGGCCGGCTTCGATCAAGTATTCGGCTGCCCGGTACATGAAGCCGAAGTAGTCGCTGGCCTGGTAGGGGGCGGCGCTGCCAGGGGCCTGGCCGATCTGTGTCCAGTCAAAACCGAGCCATTTCACGGCGTCGATGATGCTGTTGACGTATTCGGTGTCTTCTTTTTCGGGGTTGGTGTCGTCAAAGCGCAGGTGGCACACGCCGCCGTAGTCGCGCGCCAGGCCAAAGTTGATGCAGATGCTCTTGGCGTGGCCCACGTGCAGGTAGCCGTTGGGCTCGGGCGGGAAGCGGGTGCGGATCTTGGCGGGGTCGGGCTGGCCGGCCGTGTGGTGGGCGGCGTCGCCGGGGGTGCCAGCCCAGCGGCGGGTGGCGTAGGTGCCTTTGTCCAGGTCGTGTTCGATGATCTGGCGCAAAAAATTGCTGGGCTTGACGGTTTCAGGGGCCGCAGAAGTGACAGTGGCGGCGGTATTGGCGGGGGAGGGGGTGCTCATCCAGCCATTTTAGGCGGCGGTTTCGTGACGGTTTACGCATTAAAACCAGCGCGTGTACGTTCAGACACAACGTAAAGACGATTTTGTGCCATCCTTTTAGGCACTTGGTGCGTTGTGTACCGGTGAGGCGTGTCCTTTTGGCTGGCCGCCCTCATTCACTAGGAGATTTCCATGACGAAAACCCGTTCTGTTTCTACTGCGGCCGCTGTGGCGGGTGTGGCGCTGGCCCTGTTGGCCGGTGCTGGCTCCGCCCAGGCCCGCGATGTCAATTGGTCTGTGGGCATTGGCGTGCCCGGCGTGGTGGTGGGTGCAAGCAATGGCTACTACGCCCCCGCCCCGGTGTATGTGGCACCGCCCCCACCGGTGTACTACGCCCCCCCTCCACGCCCGGTGTACTACAACGCTCCCCCGGTGTACTACACGCCACCCCCGGCGGTGTACTACGGCGGTTATGGCTACGGCCATCGCCATCACGGGCACGGCCACGGTCGCCACTGGGACCGTTGATCAGCCCCCTGCGGCTGGTTTGTCACCAACCTCTTGGGCGCGAGTCGCTCACAGGCAGCGTTGCACAGGCTGCCTTTTACAGCGGTCCTTCGGGGCCGCTTTTTTATTGGGGCGGCCCCTGCGCGGGGCGCCGCATAATCCCGCACTCTGGCCTGCCAGCGTGGCAGGCGCATTGCCCCGGAGACTTGTCTGTGACTGCCAATAAAACCGTTTTTGTCCTCAATGGCCCCAATCTGAACCTGCTGGGCACGCGCGAGCCTGCCGTTTACGGCGCTGCCACCCTGGCCGATGTGGAAAAGCTCTGCACCGACGCCTGCAACCGCCACGGTTTTGCGCTGCGTTTTCACCAAAGCAACCACGAAGGCGCGCTGGTGGACTGGATTCACGAGGCTGGCCGCCTGCACGCAGCGGGCGAACTGGCGGGCGTGGTGATGAACGCCGGGGCCTACACCCACACCAGCATTGCGCTGCACGATGCCATCAAGGGCACAGGCATCACCCTGATCGAACTGCACATCAGCAACGTGCACGCGCGCGAGGCCTACCGCCACCATTCGTACATGGCTGCCGCTGCCAAGGCTGTGATGTGCGGATTTGGGGTGCTGGGCTATGGCCTGGCGATTGACGGGCTGGCGCAGTTGCTGGCCCAGCAGCCAGCGGCCTGATGGCTGGGCGCGGGGGATTTCACGGCCATGGCCCCGCTGCCCCTGCAGGTCTCTGAGGACGAGGTTGAAATCACCGCCATGCGCGCGCAGGGCGCGGGCGGGCAAAACGTCAACAAGGTGTCCAGTGCCGTCCACCTGCGGTTTGACGTGGTGGCGTCGTCGCTGCCCGAGGGTGTGAAGGAGCGCTTGCTGGCCCTGCGCGACACCCGCATCACGCAAGACGGTGTGGTGGTCATCAAGGCCCAGCAGTACCGCAGCCAGGAGCAAAACCGTGCCGATGCCCTGGAGCGGATAAATGCGCTGGTCAACAGCGTGGCCGTGCCGCCCCGCGTGCGCCGGGCCACCAAGCCCACCTATGGGTCGAAACAGCGGCGCTTGCAAAGCAAAACGCAGCGGGGCGAGACCAAGGCGCTGCGGGGCAGGGTGCGCGACGGCTCCTGACCTGCGGGCCAGAGCAGGCCTGCGTAGGGGCTGGTGGGCGTTGCGCGCTGTGCGCCAAGGCGCTGTCAATGTTTGATTGGCATCATCCGTAGAACAATCTGTCTGCCTTGCAGGGCTTGGTATCACGGGCTATCAGTCCTACATTCATGGTGTCCTTTGTTGGAGTTGTCATGTCTGCCTCTGCCCAAGCCCCCGTTCCTGTTTCTGCCGCAGTCCCCGCGCTGTTTGTGTCGCATGGTGCGCCCTTGTTTGCGCTGGATGCGGGCACCACCGGCCCGGCGCTCACGCAGTGGGGCGAGAGCCTGAAGTCGCAATACCCCGGCCTGCGTGGCGTGGTGGTCATGTCGCCGCATTGGATGGCGCGCTCGGCGCAGGTGATGACCGGACCGCAGCCTGCCACCTGGCACGACTTTGGCGGATTCCCTCCCGCGCTGTACCAGCTGCAGTACCCTGCTCCGGGCTCACCTGCTTTGGCGCAAGAAGTTCTGGGCCTGTTGCAGGCCGCTGGCGTGGCGGCCCAGGGCGATGCCGCGCGTCCCTTTGACCACGGCGCCTGGGTGCCGCTGATGCACTTGTTCCCGCAGGCCGACGTGCCTGTGGTGCAGGTGGCGCTGCCCGTGGGCGCGGGCCCGGCCGATGTGTATGCACTGGGAGCCGCCTTGCGCAGCCTGCGCAGCCAGGGCGTGCTGGTGGTGGGGTCGGGCAGCATGACGCACAACCTGGCTGAGTTTTTTGGCGGCGAGCGCGCGCCCGCGCCCTATGTGCTGGAGTTCAGCCGCTGGATCGAGGACGCTCTGGCCCGTGGGGACATGGCAGCACTGCTCAACTACCGTAGCCAGGCGCCTCACGCCCACCGTGCGCATCCGACCGAAGACCACTTTTTGCCGATCTTCTTTGCACTGGGTGCAGCAGGCGACGACCTGCACGCAAACTACTTGAGCCGCGAGGTGATGTACAGCATGCTGTCGATGGACGCCTTTGCTCTGGAGCCGGCGCACTGACACGGAACTCCTCCCATTCCACCCGTTTTTGGCCTTAAACCACCCGAGGCGCACATATATGCTTACCTTGCCGCTCACATTTTTGCAGCGTCCCGCTGCCGCCACCGCACCCCGGCCCTGGCTGCTGGTGCTGATGCATGGCGTGGGCAGCAATGAGCAGGACCTGTTCAGCCTGGCCCCGCAGATCCCGGACCGGTTTCATGTGCTGAGCCTGCGTGCGCCGTTTCGCATGGGGCCGGGATCACACGCGTGGTTTGATTTCTCCATCGAGCCCAGCGGCGAGCGCACCATCAACGAAGAGCAGGAGGCGCAAAGCCGCGCCCTGGTGGCCCAGGCGGTCGAGTCTGCCGCCGAGCAGCTGGGCATTCCGCCCGAGCGGGTGGTGGTGGGCGGCTTCAGCCAGGGCGGCATCATGGCGCTGTCGCTGTTGCTCACCCGGCCCGCGTTGATGCATGCAGGCCTGGTGTGGCACAGCCGCCTGCTGCCGCAGGTGGTGCCGCTCACCGCACCTGCCGATGCGCTGCGCGGCAAGCAACTGTGGCTGAGCCACGGTACCCACGACAACGTGATCCCGCTGGCCAACGCCCAGGCCATAGCCCACCACATGGCGCCACTGCCGGTGACGGTGACGTACCGCGAGTTCCCCAGCGCACACGAGATTCGCCCCTCCGAGCTGGCCGCCACGGTGGCCTGGCTGGAGTCGCTGTCCACCACACCGACGGCGTTTTAAGCAGGGCATTCTCCCGGGCCGGCCCCGGGGCGGGCTACATCGCGTTACCGGGGTCTGGGTGTGCGGTTGTCCAATCGTGCACGCCCCATGTGGGACTGAGAGGGAACGACTGACGCCATGGAGGCTCGGACAAGGGTTGTTCCCGTGTTGAAGGAGAGCCCATGCCCGATCAAGACACCGCAGAATTCCGCCCCGCGCCAGAGCGCACCTCCGCCGCACTCTGGGTCTTGCTGGCCGCGCTGGTGTGCGCCGTGGCGGCTGGCGCGGCATGGTGGTTGTGGCTGCGGCCGGTGGAGCTCGCATTGGCGCCACCCCCTGTGGTGGCCGCTCCACCAGCACCGGCAGCGCCGCCGCCCGCTCCCGAGGCGTCGGGGCCGCAGAACCCGGTGGATGCGCTGGCACCGCCCGACGCTGCCTTGCCTGCGCTGGCCGAGTCTGACCCTCGGGTTGCAGAACTTTTGGCCCAGCTGCTGGGCCGCGACAAGCTGGCGATGTTTCTGCAGACCGACGGTTTTGTGCGTCGTGTGGTGGCCACGGTGGACAACCTGGGCCGCGCCCACGCGCCATCGCGCATGTGGCCGGTGCAGCCCACGGCGCAGCGGTTTGTGGTGGATGGCACTGGCAACGCGCCCACCACCATCGCAGCGGCCAATGCCGCACGCTACAGCGCCTTCTTGGCGTTTGCTGAAGCGGTACCGATGGAGCCCGCCGTGGCGCTGTACGCGCGGCTGTACCCGCTGTTTCAGCAAGCGTATGAAGAGCTGGGCTACCCCCGGCGCTACTTCAACGACCGCCTGGTGGCGGTGCTGGACCAACTGCTGCAGGCGCCCGAGCCTGCGGGCCCGCTGCAGGTCAAGCTCACGCCCGTGAACACCGAAGTGCCCAACCTGCGGCCCTGGGTGCGCTACGAGTTTGTGGACCCCGCGCTGGAGGCGCTGCCCAGCGGTCAGAAGATCCTGCTGCGCATGGGCCCCGCCAACGAGGCGCGTGCCAAGGCGCTGATCCGCGAGCTGCGCAAGCGCGTGGCGACGAGCGACGTGGCGCGCAAGTAAGGCCCTCTAGCCTGTCATGGGGTGGGAAGTGGCAAAGCCGTCTTGTAGCGCACCTGCTTGAGTGCAAAGCTCGACCGGATCTTCTCGACGCCCGGAATGGGCGACAGCTGCTCCAGAATGAAACGCTCCAGCGCCCCAATGTCGGCAAGCGCTACGCGGATCAGGTAGTCGCTGTCGCCGCTCATCAGGTAGCACTCCATCACCTCATCGTGTTCGGCAATGCGGCGTTCAAAGTCGGCCAGGGCTTCCTTGCTTTGCGCCTTGAGGCTAATGCTGATGAACACATTCAGGCCCAGCCCCAGCGCCGCCGCATTGGCCAGCGCCACATAGCGGCTGATGACGCCTGCCGCCTCCAGCGCCTTCACCCGCGCCAGGCAGGGCGAGGGCGACAGGTGCACGCGCCGCGCCAGTTCCACGTTGGACAAAGATCCATCGGCCTGCAGCTCGGCCAGAATGCGCAAATCGAGGGTATCCAGTTTCATATGCCGCAGTTTATGGCTTTGGTGGCATAAAGTGCTATAGACGCGCGTTGCGAAAGGCAAAACGGCAACTCATTTGGAGCCAGCCTCGCTACAGTGGCCTCCATGAACGCCCTCACACCCCACGCCCTGCTGCAACAAGCCACCGGCGCCCCCCTGGACGCCGACCCCGAAGAAACCGCCGAGTGGCGCGACGCCTTCCTGGCACTCGTCGCCACCGAAGGCCCCGAGCGAGCGCGGCACATGCTGCAGGAACTGGTGCGGGTGGCGCGTGCGCAGCGCATTGGCTGGCAGCCCGACCTGAACACGCCGTATGTGAACACCGTGGCGGTGCAGGACCAGCCTGTGTTCCCGGGTGACCTGGCCATCGAGGAGCGCGTGGCTTCCATCGTGCGCTGGAACGCGCTGGCCATGGTGGTGCGCGCGAACCAGGCGTATGGCGAGCTGGGTGGGCACATTGCCAGCTACGCCAGTGCTGCGGATCTTTTCGAAAGCGGGTTCAACCATTTCTTTCGTGCCCGTGAAGGCCTGGGCGAAGGGCAGCACCGGGGCGATCTGGTGTTCTTCCAGCCGCACAGCGCGCCCGGCGTGTATGCCCGCGCCTTCCTGGAAGGGCGCCTGTCCGAGCAGGACCTGATGCACTACCGCCAGGAACTGACGGCGCCGGGTGCAGGCGCGCAGGGCCTGTCGAGTTACCCGCACCCCTGGCTGATGCCCGACTTCTGGCAGTTCCCCACGGGCTCGATGGGCATCGGCCCTATCAGCAGCATCTACCACGCGCGGTTCATGCGCTACCTCACGCACCGCAACCTGCTGAACTGCGCGGGGCGCAAGGTGTGGGGCGTGTTCGGCGATGGCGAGATGGACGAGCCCGAGAGCATGAGCGCGCTGACCCTGGCCGCGCGTGAAGGCCTGGACAACCTGGTCTGGGTCGTCAACTGCAACCTGCAGCGCCTGGATGGCCCAGTGCGTGGCAACGGCCGCATCATCGACGAGCTGGAGCGCTTGTTCGCCGGCGCGGGTTGGAACGTGGTCAAGCTGGTGTGGGGCAGCGACTGGGACGGCCTGTTCGCCCGCGACCTGACCGGTGCGCTGGTGCGCACGCTCGAAGGCACGGTGGACGGCCAGATGCAGACTTTTGCCGCCAAGGACGGCCGCTTCAACCGCGACAACTTCTTCGGTCAGAACCCTGAGCTGGCGGCCCTGGCCCAGGGCATGACGGACGAGCAGATCGACCGCTTGAAGCGCGGCGGGCACGACCTGGTGAAGATCCACGCCGCCTACGCCGCAGCCGCTGCGCACAAGGGCCAGCCCACGGTGATCCTGGCCCACACCAAGAAGGGCTACGGCATGGGCACTGCCGGCCAGGGCAAGATGACCACGCACAGCCAGAAGAAGCTGGATGAGACCGACCTCATCGAGTTTCGCAATCGCTTCAACCTGCCGCTCAGCGACGAGCAGGCCACCAGCCTGGCCTTCTTCAAGCCCGCCGAAGACAGCTCGGAGATGCGCTACCTGCGCAGCCACCGCGACGCACTGGGCGGCTACCTGCCGCGCCGCGAGACGGGGTGCGACGCGCTGCCCGTCCCGTCCATCGATAGCTACGCGCAGTTCGCGCTGCAGGCCGATGGCAAGGAGATGAGCACCACCATGGCCTTCGTGCGCATGCTGGGCACGTTGCTCAAAGACGCCACGCTGGGCCCGCGCATCGTGCCCATCGTGGCCGACGAGGCGCGCACCTTCGGCATGGCCAATCTATTCAAGCAGGTAGGCATCTACAGCAGCGTGGGCCAGCGTTATGCGCCCGAGGACATCGGCTCGGTGCTGAGCTACCGCGAGGCGCTGGACGGCCAGATTCTGGAAGAAGGCATCAGCGAGGCGGGCGCCATCGCCAGCTGGACGGCTGCTGCGACGAGCTACAGCGTGCACGGCCTGGCCATGCTGCCGTTTTATATCTATTACTCGATGTTCGGCTTCCAGCGCGTGGGCGATGCCATCTGGGCTGCGGCGGACCAGCGTGCGCGCGGCTTCCTCTTGGGCGCGACCTCGGGCCGCACCACACTGGGCGGCGAGGGCCTGCAGCACCAGGACGGCAGCAGCCACCTGGTGGCCGCCACCATTCCCAACTGCAAGGCCTACGACCCAGCCTACGCGGGAGAAATGGCCGTCATCATCGACGCCGGCATGCGCGAGATGGTGACCGAGCAGCGCGACGTCTTCTACTACGTCACGCTGATGAACGAGAACTACGCCCAACCCGACCTGCCCGCCGGTGCGGCAGAAGGTGTGCTGCGTGGTTGCTATGTTTTCAGGAGCTATTCAGGCAATATGCACCAGCGCGACAGCGAGATTTCGTCCAAAAGCGTCACCCTGATGGGCTCTGGTGCCATCCTGACCGAGGTGGTCAAGGCCGCAGAACAACTTGCCAGCGAGGGCGTGGATGTGACCGTGCTCAGCGTCACCAGCTGGAGCGAACTGGCCCGCGACGGCGTGGCCTGCGAGCAGCGCTGGCTGGCGGGCGATGCCCAGCCTGCTCCCGCATGGCTGACTCAGCAACTGGCCACGACCCGTGGACCGGTGATCGCCGCCACCGACTACGTGCGCGCCGTGCCCGAGACGGTGCGCGCCTCCATCCCCGAGGGCCGCAAATATGTAACCCTGGGCACGGATGGATTTGGACGCAGCGACACGCGGGCAGCGCTCCGGCAGTTCTTTGGGGTGGATGCAGCCAGCGTGGCCCAGGCAGCGCGGCGAGCGCTGGCCGCTGGCTGATGGGTGCGGGGGGCGAGCGCAGGCGCCTGCCGTCGTTTTACCGTGCCTCCGCTCTGTCGCCTGATGACAGCGGGGGTGGGGTGAACGCCATTGCCCAATTTCGCGCAGGCTTCCTACAATGGTTTAGCAACCGTGAGAGGGCGCCATGGCACATGTCATCTGGGACCATAACCCGCCGACCACCTGGATAGCCAACGTGGACGGGCAAGCACTTTGCTCCATCAAGCGCAAAGACATTGGCGGGTGGACCGCCGCCTGGGCAGACGACCGCCTGTGGCCGCCGCCCGCCCGTTTGCCCAAGGCCATGCCGCAACCCACCCAGTTTTTCAGCAGTCTGGAAGAAGCCAAGCAGGCGGTGGAAAACGCGCTGGGCGCGTGAAGGCTGTGCGGTGGGGTGCTGCTGCAGCCTGAGTGACTGCAGGGATGGCTGGCCTGTGGCCTGCCAGCGTACAAAAAGGGGTGGTGGCCCCCCATGCGTACCGCCAGGCTCAGCTTGCAGGGCGCTGGAAGAACGCATCCAGCACCGGCATCAACCCCGGAAACTCCAGAGCAAACCGTTCGCGGTTCACAAAGTACGCCTCGCAGGCCACGGCAAAGAACTCGGAGGGCGAGGTGGCGCCGTACGCGTCCAGCCAGGGCCGTTCGGCGCCGAAGCGCTCGGCCATGATCACGCGTTCGCGAAACTGTTCGTAGGCGGGCTCCCAGGCTGCCCACCATGCCTCATACGCCGCACGGCCGGTGTGTGTGCCCATGAAGCCTGCAGGCAAGGGCGGGCAGCCGTTGGGTTGGCCGTTTTTCATATCGAGCTTGTGGACGAACTCGTGCACCACCACGTTGTGGCCGCGCGCGGTGTTCTCGGTGGCGTTGCTCACATGCTGCCAGCTGAGCATGATGGGGCCGCGCTCCATGGCCTCGCCCAGCAGCACCTGGGTGTGCTCGTGCACCACGCCCGCTTCGTCCATCGTCTGGCGGCGGGCCACGGCCTCGCCGGGGTGCAGCACGATGCCCACAAAATCGTCGTACCAGCCAAGCGCCTTGGCGGGGTCGCCCCAATGCAGCAGGGGCAGGCAGGCCTGCGCGGCAATGTCGATGGCCATGGCGTCGGTCACCATGAGGCCGTGGGCACCGTGGAATTCCTTGTGATGCAAAAAGAGCGCGCTCAGCACACGCAGTTTGGCCTGGTCGTGCAGCGACAGTGCGGCCAGAAATGGGTAGCGCTGGATGGTCTGCAGCCACAACGTGGCAGAGATGTCCGGTACGGGGGCCACGGTGGCGCGCACGCGGCGCCAGAGGCGGTTGAGCAAGGGGGGCATGGCGATCGGGCTGCGGGAGGTGGGCCCGCTCAGTTCATGACCGCTGTTACTTGGGGGCCTGGGGCAGCCGTTCCAAGCCCGCGCTGGACAAACGCAGTGTTTCCAGCCGGGGGGGCAATGCTGCGGCATCCCAGTCGCTCAGCACCACGCGTTGCAGACCCGGAGCCAGCACATGGTCGGCTGGCCGGTGGGTGTGGCCGTGGATGAGGGTGTGGGCGCCTGCGGCCTGCATCCAGGTGATGGCGGCGGGGCTGTCCACATCGGCGTACGTGGCCCCAGACTGCTTGCGCGCCTCGCTCTCCTGGCGGATGCCGCGCGCCTGCACGCGGCGCGTGGCCAGAGGCTGGGTCAGAAATTGCTGCTGCCAGGCGGCGCTGCGGGCCTGCAGGCGAAAACGCTGGTAGTCCACATCGTCCAGGCACAGCAGGTCGCCGTGGCTCAGGACATACCGCTGGCCGCCAAAGACCAGGACTGTGGGGTCTGCCAGGCCGGTGATGCCGCACCCAGCCAGGAAGGCAGGGCCCGCCAGAAAGTCGCGGTTACCATGCATGAAGTACACCGGCAGGCGCTGCGCGGCGGCCCGAAGGAGGGCGCAGCCCCGGGCTTCGAAGCTGCCGGGCTCGCTCATGGCATCGTCGCCCACCCACACTTCGAACAGGTCGCCCAGGATAAAGAGGGCGTCTGCCGTCGTGCCTTCGAGATACTGCTGGAATGCGGCCACCGTGGCGGGCTCGCTGGCCTGCAGGTGCAGGTCTGAAATGAAATCGACCGTGCGCCAATGCGAGGGAGCGACAAGCTCCTCGAACCGGGGCACGGTCGGGGTCACGGGGGTGGCTGGGTGGTTCATCCCTTGCGCTGCGGCCTGCAATGGGCGGCCGACATTGGCGTGGCCTCAGCGGGGCGCGCAGCGCCACAGGGGGATGCCATGCTCAGAGGGCGACGGCCTTCTCGATGATCACGTCTTCCTTCGGCACGTCGTCATGGAAGCCCTTGCGGCCCGTCTTCACGGCCTTGATCTTGTCCACCACGTCGGTGCCCGACACGACCTTGCCGAACACGGCATAGCCCCAGCCCTGGGCGGAAGGTGCGGTGTGGTTCAGGAAGCCGTTGTCGGCCACGTTGATGAAGAACTGGGCGGTGGCCGAGTGCGGGTCGCTGGTGCGGGCCATGGCCACGGTGTAGTTGGCGTTCTTCAGGCCGTTGTTGGCTTCGTTTTCGATGGGCGCGTCGGTGCCCTTTTGGGTCATGCCGGGCTCAAAGCCGCCGCCTTGCACCATGAAGCCGGGGATCACGCGGTGGAAGATGGTGTTGTTGTAGTGGCCCTTGTTCACGTAGGCCAGGAAGTTCTCGACCGACTTGGGTGCCTTGGCGGCGTCGAGTTCGAGGGTGATGACGCCGTAGCCGGCGATGTGCAGTTCGACTTGGGGGTTGCTCATGGCTTTGCTTCTTTCAAAAAAATGGGCGCGTCACTTCACCACGGTGGCGGAGTTGATGGTGACGGGGGTGGTGGGCACATTCTGGTAGGGTCCCTTGTTGCCGGTGGCCACAGCCTTGATCTTGTCCACCACGGCGGTACCTTCGACCACCTTGCCGAACACGGCGTAGCCGTGACCATCGGGGTTGGGTGCGTTGAGCATGGCGTTGTCCTTCACATTGATGAAGAACTGCGAAGTGGCCGATTCGGGATTGCCAGTGCGCGCCATGGCGATGGTGTAGGTGTCGTTCTTGAGGCCGTTTTTGGCTTCGAGCGGGATGGGGGGCTTGGTGGGCTTTTGCTGCATGTCAGCCGTGAAGCCGCCGCCCTGGATCATGAAGCCATCGATCACGCGGTGGAAGATCGTGCCGTCGTAGTGTTTGTTGTTCACATAGGCCAGGAAGTTCTCGACCGTCTTGGGGGCCTTGGCGGCGTCAAGCTGCACGACGATGTCGCCCATCGAAGTGGCCAGCTTGACCTTGGGGGCATCTTGCGCCTGTACGGGTGCTACTGTAAACATAGCAGCCAGGGCAATACTTGCTAGCGCTACCGTCGAATTTCTTCTGGAAATCATCCAATCACTCCTTCGAAAAAGATCTGCCATTGTTGGCCGCGGCGCGTCCAGTACTGGCGCTTGACCGGGCCCGTGCGGGCGCCTTCGGCGACTTCGCCGAACGTTACCACCATGGTGTCGGCCGAGTCTGTCCACCGCAGGTAAGACTTGTCCTTGAGCTGGAGTTCCCGGCCCTTGAGGGCGCGGGCCTCGGCCTGCAGCACCTGGGTCCATTCCTCCAGCGGCTTCTTGCGGTAGCTCTGGAAGTCGGGCGCATAAAAGCCCAGCAGGCGCTTCATGTCGCCCTCGGTCTTGGCGGCGCGCCAGGCGTTGAGCACCGCTTCGAACGATTTGCGGTCGGCCGCCACGCTGTGGGGCTGCACCCATTGCAACTGGCGGGCGATGACCACGGGGGTGGAGCGGGGCTCCACCGTGCGCAGGATGCGTTCGAGGTCGGGGTTGGCCAGCACCAGGCAACCGTCGGTCGCCAGTGGCGCGCGCGAGAATTGGTCGGGCGGCGTGCCATGCAGCCAGATGCCGCTGCCCGTCTTGCCCCGGCTCTGGTCCAGGGGGTTGGGATAGTTGATGGGCAGGGCGCCCGCGCCGTAGAAGTCCTTGAGCTTGGCCGGGTCCAGGCGGCTGGTGATGAAGTACACCCCCAGCGGTGTGCGCTGGTCACCCTCCACCTCTTTTTCGATGCCGAGCTTGCCCACGGAGGCATAGTAGTCGGCCACCAGCCGCAGGCCCTGGGCGGTGTTTTCAAAGAGATACAGGCGAGAGCGCGAGGTGTCCACCGCAATCGCGTGGCGCGAGCGAGGGGACAGCTCCAGGAACTGTGCGGGGATGGCATTGACCGGGGGGCGGCTGCGTTGTGCATCCACCCGCTGGCGCGATTCGGTGCGCAATTCGGCCAGTGCCGCAGCGGCCTGGATGCTGCGGGCCGAGTCCGGCTCAGGGGCCACATCGCCCATATGCCGCAGTGGCCGGGTTCGTGACATGAGCAGGTCACCGACCGCCAGTTGCGCCAGCTGGAAATTGGGGTAGTCGCGCGCCAGGCTTTCGGCCTGGGCCAGCGCCTCGCGACCCCGGCCTTCGGCCACCAGCTTGTAGACCGCCATGAGGCGCGTCTCCGCTTGGCCGTCGCGCAGCTCAGCGGGTGTGGGCGCCACCGGGGGTGTGGTGGATGCCGCATGCGCAGCAGCCGCCCGGCGGGCCTTGGCACCCTGCGGCAGGGCTGGCGTGGCCAACGAGAGGCCCAGCAGCAACAGCACCGCCGATGCTGCCCTGCGGCCTGCGTTGGTCAGGGGCACAAACATGCAAACCATCTATCAGCTGACTGTCAGGGCAAAAAAAAAGCCCGCGCGGAAGGCGCAGGCGCCGCATCGGGGGCCATGGTTAACCGCCTGTGGATTCGCGAACGATGGTCCAGCGGCCGTTGTTATTGACGAGGTCCAACGTCTTGCGGCTGCTCACGTTGAGCGAGTCGGCACTGTATGCCTGGCGAAACCGGGCCGTGGCCTTGTCACCTTGTACGGACACGGTGATGTCAGAAAGCTTCACGCTGATCTTGGATTTGCCGACGATGCGCGCCTCGCGTTCCTTCTCCCAGGCAGCGCGGCCTTGGCGACCAGGTGGATCGAACGACTTGTCGTACGCGCCCAGGTACCCCTTCATGTCCTTGGACGACCAGGCCGCAGCCCAGGCCTGTACGGCAGAGGTAACGGCCTGGGTGGATGCGTCGCCCGCAGCTGCAGGCGCTGGGGCAGGTGCTGGTGCAGCGGGAGCGGGGCTGACAGTTGGAGCTGGGGCTGGAGCGGCGGCAGGCGCTGGCGCCTGGGCTGCAGCTGCTGGCGCAGCGGCGGGCGCTGGAGCGGGTGCAGGGCGCTGGGTTACCACCACGGCGGGCGCGGGCGCTGCGGCGGCAGGGCGACCGGTTTTGCTGCCGGGTTCGTTGGAGAACAATTCGCGGATCAGCGCCAGCTTGGGCTTGACGGAGTTGGCGTTGTTGGCATCCAGTTGCAGCGCCTTGTTGTAGGCCTGGCTGGCCAGCTTGGCGTAGATGTCGCCCAGGTTTTCCTGTGCGGTGGCGTAGCTGGGGTTGGTGCGGATCGCCATTTCCAGCGCCGTGCGGGCCTTGTCCAGCTGGTTCTGGTTGGCGTACAGCACAGCCAGGTTGTTGTAGGGCTCGGGCAGCTCTGGGTACTCTTCGGTGAGCTTGGTGAAGGTGGCGATGGCGTCGGCCTGCTTGCCCGAGTCGGTCTGGGCCACGCCGCGCAAGAAGCGCAGCTGCGGGTCACGTGGGTTGGCGGCCAGGCGCTGGTCGGCCTTGGCCAGCGCCTCGGACGCCTTGCCAGCCTTGAGCAACTGGGTGATGTCGGCATAGTCGTCCGCGTGGACCACGCCCGTGCCCATCAGGGCGGTCAGTGCCAGAAGGCGCAGTAGGCGTGGGAGTGTGCGTCGGACTTGCTTCATGGGGGTACAAAGGAGTTGGGCGGCAGCCAGCCCGGGCGGGGGCTTATACTGCGGCGGATTGTAGCTGAGGGGGTTGTCATGACGGTACGCTGTTGCCGCTGGTGATTTTGCTGGACGCCCCTTGCCGGGCCACCCCCTGTCAAGGGCCGAGTTCCGCTGCTGCCGGGTGAGTTTCTTTGCCTCGCCCACCCCATCAAGTCTCCCGTTACTGAAATCCCATGAGTTTGCGCATCTACAACACGCTGTCGCGTGCATTGGAAGACTTTTCCCCGCTCGAACCTGGCCATGTGCGCATGTATGTGTGCGGCATGACCATTTATGACCTGTGCCATATCGGCCACGCGCGGATGATGATGGCGTTCGACGTGGTACAGCGCTGGCTCAAGGCCAGCGGCCTGCGCGTGACCTACGTGCGCAACATCACCGACATCGACGACAAGATCATCAAGCGCGCGCTGGAGCGGGGCATCACCATCCGTCAGCTCACCGACGAGATGATTGCCGCGATGCACCAGGACATCGGCCTGCTGGGCATCGAGCAACCGTCGGTGGAGCCGCGTGCCACTGAATACGTGCCGCAGATGCTCTCGCTGATCGGTCAGCTGGAGGGCAAGGGCCTGGCCTACCGTGCGAGCAACGGCGACGTGAACTACTCGGTGCGCAAGTTCGATGGCTACGGCAAGCTCTCGGGTAAGTCGCTGGACGAGCTGCGCGCCGGCGAGCGGGTGGCCGTGCTGGACGGCAAGGAAGACCCGCTCGACTTTGTGCTGTGGAAGTCCGCCAAGCCCGAGGAGCCGCCCGAGGCCAAGTGGGACAGCGCTTTTGGTGCTGGCCGCCCCGGCTGGCACATCGAATGCTCGGCCATGAGCTGCGCCACGCTGGGCGAGACCTTCGACATCCACGGCGGCGGCGCAGACCTGCAGTTCCCCCACCACGAGAACGAAATCGCCCAGAGTGAAGGTGCCACGGGCAAACCGCTGGCCAAGTTCTGGGTGCACAACGGCTTTGTGCGTGTGGACAACGAGAAGATGTCCAAGAGCCTGGGCAACTTCTTCACCATCCGCGACGTGCTCAAGACGTACGACGCAGAAACCGTGCGCTTTTTCATCGTCCGCGCCCACTACCGCAGTGCGCTGAACTACAGCGATGCGCACCTGGATGACGCGCGCCAGGCGCTCAAGCGGCTGTACACCGCGCTGAGCCTGGTGACTCCCGCACAAGAAACCACTTCTATCGACTGGACCAACCCTTACGCGGCCCGCTTCAAGGCCGCAATGGACGAGGACTTTGGCACTCCCGAGGCCGTGGCCGTGCTGTTTGACCTGGCCAGCGAGGTCAACAAGACCCGCTCCGTCGAGCTGGCGGGGTTGCTCCAGGCGCTGGGTGGCTGCCTGGGGATCTTGCAGGGTGACCCCAAGGCTTTTCTTCAGTCCGGGGCCGCCGGTGTGGATGAGTCTGAGATTCAGGCACAGATTGCTGCCCGGGCCGCAGCCAAGGCGGCCAAGAACTTTGCCGAGGCCGACCGCATCCGCAACCACTTGCTGGCTCAGGGCATCGTGCTCAAGGACTCTGCCGCCGGCACCACATGGGAAGCTGCCCAATGAGCATTGTTTTGATGCTAAATATGCCAGTAGTGCAGGTGGAATAAGCGGTGGCAGCTTCTAAAAAGATAGCGGGTGACGCTGTGGCGCCGTCGCTGGTGCTGGCCACGCCCGACTACTGGGCCGAGGCCTGCAAGCACCTGGTGAAAAAAGACCGGGTGATGAAGCGCCTGATCCCGCAGTTTGGCGACGCCGCGCTGCAGACCAAGGGCGACCCCTTCATCACGCTGGCGCGTTCCATCGTGGGCCAGCAGGTGTCCGTGGCTTCGGCGCAGGTCGTGTGGGAGCGTTTTGTGGCGCTGCTGCCGCGCGGCATGAAGCCCGCCAGCGTGCTCAAGCTCAAGATCGATGACATGCGGGCCGCAGGCCTTTCGGCCCGCAAAGTGGACTACCTGGTGGACCTGGCCATGCACTTTGAGGGCGGCAAGCTGCACGTCAAGGACTGGGCCGCCATGGATGACGAGGCCATCATTGCCGAGCTGGTGGCCATCCGTGGCATCGGCCGATGGACGGCCGAGATGTTTTTGATCTTCTATTTGATGCGACCCAATGTTTTGCCCCTCGATGACGTGGGGTTGATCAGCGGGATCAGCCAGAATTACTTCTCTGGCGACCCGGTGAGCCGCAGCGACGCCCGTGAGGTGGCCGAGGCCTGGAAGCCCTGGTGCAGCGTCGCGACTTGGTATATTTGGCGGTCTCTGGACCCCCTGCCTGTAACCTATTGACACCACTGCAGGCACGCCGGTTACAGTGCGTGCCATTCGTGGCAACCCCGCCGGGTGCGATCCCCAAGGAGAAAAACGTTGGCGAAAAAGACCTTTCTGGATTTCGAACAGCCCATCGCCGAGCTGGAGTCCAAAATTGAAGAACTGCGCTACGTGCAGACCGAGAGTGCCGTCGATATCTCGGAAGAGATCGACCAGCTGAGCAAGAAGAGCCAGCAGCTCACCAAAGACATTTACAGCGAACTGTCGCCCTGGCAGATCACCAAGATCGCCCGCCACCCTGAGCGTCCCTACACGCTCGACTACGTGCGCGACATCTTCACCGACTTCGTCGAGCTGCACGGCGACCGCCACTACGCGGACGACTTGTCCATCGTGGGCGGCCTCGCGCGCTTCAACGGCCACGCCTGCATGGTGCTGGGCCATCAGAAGGGCCGCGACACGAAGGAGCGCGCCATGCGCAACTTTGGCATGAGCAAGCCCGAGGGCTATCGCAAGGCCCTGCGCCTGATGAAGACGGCCGAGAAATTCAAGCTGCCCGTGTTTACCTTTGTGGACACGCCCGGCGCCTACCCGGGCATTGACGCCGAAGAGCGCGGCCAGTCCGAGGCCATTGGCCGCAACATCTTCGAGATGGCGCAGCTCGAAGTACCCATCATCACCACCATCATTGGCGAAGGCGGCTCCGGCGGCGCCTTGGCCATCAGCGTGGCCGATCAGGTCGTGATGCTGCAGTACGCCATCTACTCGGTCATCAGCCCCGAAGGCTGCGCGTCCATCCTCTGGAAGACCAGCGAGAAGGCGCAAGAGGCGGCTGACGCCCTGGGCATCACCGCCCATCGCCTCAAGGCCCTGGGTCTGGTGGACAAGATCGTGAGCGAGCCTGTGGGCGGCGCTCACCGTGACCACAAGCAGATGGCTGCCTTCCTCAAGCGCGCTTTGGGTGATGCCTTCCGCCAGGTGGCAGACCTCAAGACCAAAGACTTGCTGGACCGTCGCTACGAGCGTCTGCAGAGCTACGGCCGCTTTAGCGACACCAAGGCGGACGCCCGCTGAGCCCGCTGAGGGCAGGTTCTGGCCTGTCGTTGCTGGCAATGAATGCACCAGCTTGGTGCGGTTCCAACGGCCCTTCGGGGCCGTTGTTGTTTTTCTGGCCGACTCCTTACAGGGGCGCACAAACCCGCACTGGCGCATGGACTGCTACCGGATGTAACATGCCCGTAGACCGCCTGCGCGGGCGGTTCAAGGAGGGCTTCATGTCGCTTCTGAAGACGCTCAAGGGCCAGATCCTGGTCCTCTCCGCCACCTGCATGGTGGCTGCCCTGATGGTGTTGACGTTGGTCAACTACCTGTCGGCGCGTGCACAGGCGCAGGTTTCGCTGGCCGAAGAGGGCATGGCGACCGCCAAGAGCCATGCAGAAACCATCGAGGAGTGGGCGCGGGCCAAGGCCACGATCATTGCGGCCTCCGTCGCCGCCTTTGAAGATCCCGAACCTGCCAAGTCACTGGCCATGCTGCGCGACGCGGGCAAGTTCAGCACGGCGTACTTTGGCTACGCGGACAAGAAGTACGTTTTTTCAGAGACTCGCAGCCTGCCCGCCGACTACGACCCCACCGCACGTCCCTGGTACAAGCAGGCCGCGCAAGCGGGCGGGTCTGTGGTCACGCCGCCCTACATCTCGGCGTCCGACCAAAAGCTGGTGGTGACTTTTGCGACCCCGGTGGGCGCCGGCGCAGCGCTCAAAGGCGTGGCGGCTGGTGATGTTTACATGGAGTCAGTGGTTGCCAATGTGGCTTCCATCCAGCCCACGCCACAGAGTTTCGGGTTTCTGGTGTCTGCCGACGGCAAGATCATCGCCCACCGCGACCAGGCGCTGACCCTCAAGCCCATCGCAGATTTGTCCAAGGACCTCGTGATCGACAAGCTGCTCGCTGCATCCAAGGACAAAAGCTTGCTGCAGGCGGACATTGCGTCGCGCAGCCGGTTACTCAGCGTGGTGCCGATCGCGGGCACCTCATGGATGCTGGTGGTGGCCCTGGATGAAAGCGAGGCCATGGCACCGATCCGGGCCATGCTGGCCACATCGCTGATCTCCAGCGTTTTGGTGTTGGTGGTGGCCGTAGGGCTGCTGGGCGTGGTTCTGACGCGGCGCCTGCGCCAGCTCACGCTGGTGCGTGACGCGATGCATGAAATCGGCGCCGGTGATGGCGACCTGTCGCGCCGCATCGACGCCCACGGTGAGGACGAGCTGGCCCAGATCGCTGGTAGCTTCAATAGCTTTGCGGGCAAGCTCTCCGGTGTGCTCTCGCAGATCCGTGACGCCAGCAGCTCGGTACGCGTGGCCGCCGAAGAGATTGCCACCGGCAACCATGACCTGAGCGGGCGCACCGAACTCACGGCATCCAGCCTGCAACAGACGTCAGCCTCCATGCAGCAGCTGACCGAGACCGTCCGGCACAACGCAGACTCGGCACGCCAAGCCAACCAGCTGGTAGCCCAGGCGTCCAGCGTGGCGCAACATGGTGGGCAGGTGGTGGGCAATGTGGTGACCACCATGGACCAGATCAATGCGGCCTCGCGCAAGATCAACGACATCATTGGCGTCATCGACGGCATTGCCTTCCAGACCAACATCCTTGCGCTCAATGCTGCGGTGGAAGCCGCCCGCGCGGGCGAGCAGGGCAGGGGCTTTGCGGTGGTGGCAGGCGAGGTGCGCAGCCTCGCCCAGCGCAGCGCCGAGGCTGCACGCGAGATCAAGACCCTGATCAATACCTCGGTCGAGCAGGTGGAAAACGGCTCGCGGCTGGTGCACGACGCGGGCACTACCATGACCGAGATCGTGACCTCGGTGCAGCGTGTGACGGACATCATGGCCGAGATCACGGCGTCCACCAATGAGCAAAGCACCAGCATCAACGAGGTCGGCCAGGCCGTGGCCCAACTCGACCAGATGACCCAGCAGAACGCAGCGCTGGTGGAGGAGAGCGCTGCTGCGGCACAGAGCCTCAAGGACCAGTCGGTGCGGCTGTCGGAGGTGGTGGGCACCTTCCGCCTGTCCACCGACCCTGCCCACGCTGCGCCGCGGCTGTCATCGCCGGGCGGTTAAGTTGCCAGGGGCGGGGCGGCGCCCCCCATGCACCTTACTGCCGGAGTGCAGGGCACCGTGATAATCGGCGCCCATGCGCCGCCATTTCTCCCTCGTTCTCTACGCCCTCCGGGCACGTCCGGCGGTTGCGACGGGTCCAGGTGCAGGGCCTGAAGGGCGGATGCGATGACGCAATCAATGGACGCCGCCCTGCGGGCCTTTGCGCCCGCGTTGCCGATGGCCGTGGCGTTGAGCGGGGGCGCAGACTCGACCGCATTGCTGTTGGGCTGTGCACGCCGCTGGCCCGGGCAGGTGCTGGCCATCCATGTGCACCATGGGCTGCAGGCGGCTGCCGATGGGTTTGAGCAGCATTGCGTGGCCTTGTGTAGCAAGCTGGGCGTGCCCTTGCGTGTGCTGCGGCTGGACGCGCGCCCCGCGCCCGGCCAGAGCCCCGAGGATGCCGCTCGGCAAGCCAGATACCAGGCTTTGACGGCAGTAGCGCTAGAAGATCATGCCTTGGGTGCTATTCAATCCATAGCAATTGCACAGCACGCCGACGATCAGGCCGAAACCCTTTTGCTCGCCCTGTCGCGCGGAGCGGGCGTGGCCGGCCTGGCCGCCATGCCCGCCCATTGGACGCGTGCTGGTCTGGTCTGGCACCGCCCCTTGTTGCAGGTGTCATCGGCGGACGTACGCGATTGGTTGAAGGCACAAGGCCAGGCGTGGGTGGAAGACCCCACCAATTCCGATGAGCGCTTCACGCGCAACCGCATTCGGGCGCAACTGCTGCCTGCGCTGCATGCCGCATTCCCGTCCTTTCGCGATACCTTTGCACGGTCGGCCGCCAATGCTGCCCAGGCTGCCGAGCTGCTGCACGAGATGGCACAGCAGGACCTGTCCTTGGTGGGCGTGCCCCCCGGTATCAAGGCGCTGCAGAGGCTCACCCGCGCCCGCCAGGCCAACGTGGTGCGCCACTGGCTGCGCCATGCCCACCAAACCACCCCGGGAGCCGCGCAATTGGGCGAGCTGCTGGATCAGATCCAGGCCTGTACCACACGGGGTCACCACATCCGCATCAAGGTAGGAAGCGGCTTTGTCGTGCGGTCTGGTCTCACGCTGGAATGGCTCAGGCCGTAGCTCTCTGGTGTCTTTTTGCCCGCGTCACGGGGCGACACCCACAAATACGGGAGTAAACCGCCGCATCCGGCACGTTGGCCAATCGCGAAGATTGCCAGCTCTATGAGCTTGGTGCGTCCAATAGAAAGCCCGAGTCCGTCCTTGCCCCCTGTCCAACAGGCTCAACACACAAGCCATCCGCGCTCGAATGGCCTCCATATGCGACATCAAAACTTGGGCGGCAATCGGCAAAAAAGTGACGCCTGCTATCAGCGCCCGGCGTGCACGAGGACTTTGGACCAGCCCACCTATGCTGTTGCAACCAGCGGAACAGCCCCTGAAATGAGGCATAATAGCGGGATTGGAAACGTGACCGAGTGGCCGAAGGTGCTCCCCTGCTAAGGGAGTATGGGGTGTAGAGCCTCATCGAGGGTTCGAATCCCTCCGTTTCCGCCAGAGCTAAAAAAACCCGCCCTAAACCAGCGGGTTTTTTTACGTCTGTGCTCTGCGTTGACCCCATATAAAACAACGTGGTACGCTCCATTTCATGGAGTTTTATACAGTGCTTTCGCAGCGCGTAATCAACCAGTTCCCGCGCTCAATTCAAATTTTTTGGGCCTACATGATGGCCTACAGAAATTGAGCCATGCCGAAGCGAATCCTTGAGATGACGGCGCTGGAGGTTTCCAGGTTGCGCGTGGAAGGCTCGCACGCTGTGGGCGGGGTCAGCGGCTTGTATCTGCGGATTGAAGGCGGGTCGCGCGCCTGGGTGCTGCGGTATGTGCACATGCGCCAGCGCAGGCGCATGGGCCTGGGCAGCTATCCCGGTGTGACGCTGGCTTCAGCACGCGAGGCAGCGTGCTCAGCGCTGGGGCAGCGTGCTGCAGGCATCGATCCCATTAAGTCGCGCCAGGACGAGCGGGAGGCCGCCCGATTGGCAGCAGCCCAGCGGCTGGAGTTCGACAAGGCTGCCGATGCCTTCATCACTGAACACGAGAGTACCTGGCGCAACGCCAAGCACGCGCAGCAGTGGCGCAACACCCTCACCACCTACGCATCGCCGCACTTTGGCAGGCTGTCTGTCTCCGAGATTGAACAGTCACACGTCCTGCGCGCACTCGCACCCATCTGGAAGACCAAAACTGAAACCGCTACGCGAGTGCGAGGGCGTATTGAACAGGTGCTGGATTAGGCCACAGCCCACGGCCACCGTGCGGGCCCCAATCCAGCGCGCTGGCGCGGGCAGCTGGAGCACATCCTGGCCAATCCGGAAAAGGTCGCGCCAGTCAAACATCGCCCAGCTGTGCCCGTGGCCGATCTGCCGGCCGTGTACCAGCAAATTGCCGCGGTGAGCGGCCAAAGTGCCCGCGCGCTGAGCTTCTTGATTTTGACCGCAGTGCGCTCGGGCGAGGTGCGCGGCATGGTCTGGAGCGAGGTCGATCTGGAAGCTGCTATATGGATCATTCCAGCTGAGCGCATGAAGGCAAATCGGGAACACCGCGTGCCACTTTCGCGGCAGGCAGTTGCGCTGCGGCGCATTCAAGAGACTGAGCGCGAGGAGCTGGTGGAGCACGTATTTCCCAGCAACCGCAAAGGGCCACTCTCGGATATGGCATTCAACGCCCTTATGCGCCGTCACCAAATGGCCGCTGTGCCCCATGGATTCCGCTCCACCTTCAGGGACTGGGCGGGGGAGACAACCAATCACCCGAGAGATGCTGTGGAGCTCTGCTTGGCGCACACCATCGATACCAAAACGGAAGCTGCCTATCGTCGCGCCGACATGCTCGAAAAGCGCTTTGTGATCATGCAGGACTGGGCGGATTTTGCTACCTCAGAAGGCGTAACACCACGCATGAATGACTGAAACAATCCGCTACATTTGTGCCTTCTTTTTTGAGCTACCGAAGGTATATGCGTCTGTTTTTTATCCTTGGACTGGTATCCGTTTTTCTCACAGGCTGCACCGCTATGACAGTGGACACTGCCACAACTCAACAGGCGCGCTCCTCCGCATCTGCACTAGGCGGTAAGACGGCTCCTGAGTTTTCAGCGATGTCAGCTGAGGCCGTTACCGAAGACGACAATTGGGGCAATTTCGGTATCTTGTGGAGGTTCAAATCTGTGCTGAGCTCCACCAGGGATGCAGACGGCCTGACCCGTGACGTCGCTACCGAGACTGGCATCAAGGGTCCGGCGCATGTCACGGAATATAAAAGTTCGACGCTTTGTGGCCTCTCCACGCTTGAACAAGCTGTTCGACGCGTTTCGACCTCCGAAACTATGGCCTTTTTTCCAATGGCAGGCGCACTTGTTCCCGTTAATGTGGACGCGATAGCTTCTCCATCTGCGCTCAAGGTGGCAACAACCTTTGAATCACGCACCCCAGAGGTTTGCTCGCCTGTATTGGGCAAAGAACTTCATTACAAGGTTGCTGGTCAAGCCGAAACCGTAACGCCGGGCCTCGTGGGAACAATGCGTCTCAACGCCCCTTACATGGACGAAGCCACATGCACTACCGAGCCTGTGCCTGAGAACCTCAGCTACCTGAAATCAGTTGGCGCCACCCTCATCGCAAAGTGCACACACGTCGCTCAAGGAAAGGCGCAGCGGCCAACTGCGTCTGAGCACGTTTATTTGCCCCAATCTGGTCGGTTCTTGCCGCTCCGGTTTGAATATTCGCCACGCTCTACAAGAACGTACGAGTACACATCTATCCGTTTCTCCAAATGAGTTGACGGTCGATAGCGTCCTGGCCTATTCAGCCCTCGTCCATCCTTGTGGGCACTGTTGTAGCCAAGCCAAGACTTCTGCGACCAGCCAAAACAGCTTCGCCCCCATCTTCCGGGGCGGCGGAAATCCGCGCTGCTCAATTAACGCCCGCAGCGTGTTCTCCACAATGCCCAGCTCTTCCAGGAGCTGGGCCTTGTTCATGATGATCTGGCCCATGTGTCAGCCCTCCGGGTTGATGATCTGAAAGCCCGGGCCAACCGCCAGCCCGTGCTCCACCTTCGCCCCGCGCGACTTCTCCCAGCCGGGCAGCAGGTACACCGTATCGCAAGTCACCAGCCGCGCAATGTCCATGCGCATGCAGTCCAGCCACTGGGCCTTGGGGTCTGCGTTGATCTCGGCGGGGTTCTCCATGTGGTGGCCCTGGGCACGCAGCGCCGCCGCCGCTGCGTGGAAGGCGGGAAAGTTCAGGTCGGGGTAGCCCGTCATCGGGCCTGCAACGTAGATACGCATGGCGGCCCTCCTTATCGGCTCACTCGCCGGCCCATCACCAGGCTGGGCGGTTGATTTCCCGCGCTGCGGTGCTGCAGTTCGGGGCAGGTGTACGGCTTGCCAGTCTTCCAGCTCATGCTGATGGGCTGTGCGGTGCTGTAGTCCATGCGTTCCGCCTGCCTGATCCGAGCCCAGCGCGATGGCTCAACGGGGTGCGCCAGTGCCGGTGCGTTATTCGGCTTTGCCATGGTTCAGGTCTCCCAGAGGCGGAAACCCTGCTTGCGGATCGGCGTGGTCACGTTGCCATCGTTGAGCAGCACCGCGTCGCAGGCGGGGTTCTGCAGATCAAAGAAAACGCATCTTGCTGATGCCCGTGAGGCCGTTCACCGGCACGTTGGAAATGGTCTTGTGCCAGCCCTCTGTCTGGTCGATGCCCGCGCGCATGCCCAGGGCTTATGCCACGGCGGGCACTTGCACCACTGCATTGGCGGTGGTGCTCCATTTGTTGAAGTTGGGCCAGATAGCCATCGTTCCACGCTTGCCGAATCCATCGACATATGCCAGCGCTTCGCTCACATCGCTGGCGCCGTTGGCGTGCACGTAGGCCGTGGCTCGCAACGCTTCGGCCACAGGCCGGGTGTCCAGGCCGGGGGCGCCCAGGATGCGGGGTTTCACGCCCAGCTCGCTTTCTGCATCCAGGAGCGCCTGAATTCCGGTGCGCACGCTATTCTGGAAGGTGCCCAGCACGTTGCTGGTTTCGTCGGTGGCCTTGTCTTCATCGTCGTCGCCTACGCCGCAGGTACGCGCACGATCACCAGTACGGGCTGCGACTGTTCTGCGATGCAGGCCAGCGCCGTGGCAAGGGAGCCCAATGTGCCGGCCTTGGCCTGCGCCTTAGCAATGCTGGTGGACAGCACGGGCTTGTTGAGGGGGAAGGCGTCGGGGTCGGCGTCGCTGGCCGTGGCTATCAGGCCAATGATGGCCGTGGACACCACGCGGATGCTGTTGGTGCCCTCGGTCAATTCAGTAACGCGCACGCCGTGATGATAGTCTGCAATTGTCATGATTGAGTCCTTTGGAAAGCTGTGGAGCGGCGCAGCGCGCGCGAGCTCCCATGGTGCTTTTCCGCATGCTCAATTGCCAGCGGGTGGAGCTGTGGCTGCGCCAAAGACAAGAAAGCCCGCCAGGCTTAGCCAGGCGGGCTGTGTATAGATTGGTGCGGCTCGTGCCGCTTGGCCTATGTTCAGGGGTAGAGCGCGTAGGGCTGAACTTGAACGCTGCCGCCACCGATGACGAACACCCCTGCAAGGTTGGTAAGCACCTCAGCTTGCAGCGTGACGCGCCCCAGTTCCGCAACTGCCGCCCCCGTTGCGCTATTCACGGAATAGACGATCAACAGCATCTGGCGAGTTGCACTGTCCATCGATGTTGCAACGCGCAGTATGGTGTTGGGTGGAAAGCTACCAATGGTGTTGATGTTGGTAGCACCTGGTGTGCCGTCAGCATTTACTATCCATTGCTCAGATTTGATGATGCCGTTTGATTCGAAGAACACACCGACCCCTCGAAACCAAAGCAGCTGGGTCACTGGGAAGCTGTGGCTAGGGCCTTGTCCTAGCTCTTGCCAAGCTCCATAAGTGTTTGGCGCCGCGTTAAAGCAGATGCCCGCATGGCCGCCGTTGGTAGCCTCCGGCACTATGTCAAAGAAAACGCCCCGTGCACCATTCGTTTGGAGATAGTCCACCCCTACGTTGAAGGATTTGTTCTGTGGTGCGCCCACATACGTGGGGGATGCAGTGATGACCTTGTGAGCTCCCACGGCGAGCCCGGCGCTCTGGGCTTGTACTAGACCAGGAACTGCGGCCATCAGGGGCAGCAGAGTTGCGGATTGCAGAACCTTGCGACGTTGAATAGTCATAAAAAGATCTTCAAAGAGTGATTGATGGAAATGCACGCTCTGGCAGACAGACTCGGGCTATGCGACGGGTTTGGCTAAGAGTCGGTTCCCCCTCTCGGTGCCAAAACATCATGTCACGCGAGGTGTGAAATTCTTGCTATCGGATGACTGCAGATACCTCTTTTACGAAGTGACACGAGCCGGGAAAGAGCAACTGATCGCGCATGCAAAGGCAAGGATTGGCCGCCACAAAAGCAGGTTCACGGCAGCTCCTTCGGATGGATGGGGGTGTCGAGAATTTCCAGCGCGCGGCCTAGCTCGATCAGGCCAACCGATTCCAGGGCGTGCACGCCTTCGCGAGTTTCCGGGGCGTTCAGGTCGATGTGCTGGGCAGCTTTGACCTTGGACAGAGAACGGCGCACTTGCGCGGCTTCCACCGTGGGGCCGATGGATGCCAGGTCAATCAGCACCGCCTCTGGGCCGTGAAGCCCGACAGGAAGGCCTTGCGCGACACGTCGCGGGGCACATGGGGCGATTCTGGCTCGGGCAGTGGCTCGGCGGCCGCGTAGGGCCGCATCACCCAGGTCAGACCGTTCCAGTTCGCGCGTGGCTGGCCCTCGGTGGTGGTCTGCGATGGCGGGGCCATGGGCACGGTGCGTAGCTCGGCGTCAGGCACGCCGCCCACAAACCACCCGTGCGAGTCGTACATAAACGGCAAGGTACACCTCCTCTGCGTCGGGGTTGGTTTCAAAGCGATGGGCTGCAGTAACGCCCGTGCTGGCGGCGTTGAAGATAAGCCCGCCACCGCCCGCTTTCGCGCTGATGGATGGCAACGCCTCGGGGCCGTGCCAGAAGGGTGGCAACCACTTGAACTTGATGCTTGACCGTCGCCAGCAATGCATTCCAGAGGTCGGTGCTGTCGGTGAGCTTCACAGGGACGTAAAGCATTCCTCGCACAGTCACTCGTCGATCGAAGCACTCCACCGGCTGCCCCAATCGCTTCCCTTGTTGCTCACCTTGTCGATCTCGCGGCGGTCGCGTTTGGTTGGGCGACCTTCTTGCAATGTCGCGGCTGGCTCGGGGGCCAAGCGGCGCAGTTCTGCGGCCTTTTCGCGGGCGGCGATGCTGTCAGGGGTTTCTTCGTACAGTTGCTGGGCCACTGGCGCGGGGCCCCGGGCACCGCTCAGGCCCCGTACGAGCACGGTGCGTGCCACGGGGCCCTGGCGCAGCGCTACGGTGTCGCCGCAGCGCAGGTCGCGTGCAGGTTTGGCCAGCTGGCCATTGACAGTGACCCGGCCCTTGCCGATCTCTTCGGTGGCGAGGCTGCGGGTCTTGTAAAAGCGGGCGCACCAGAGCCACTTGTCCAGGCGCATCGTCTCCAAGGTATTCATGGGCGAGATTGTGCCGTCTAGGCCACGGGTGTGCTGTCGGTCAAGGGCGCAGGCAGTGGCAGGCGAACCACGGCGTCCAGCCCTGTCACCTTGTGGCCTTGCACCTGGTTTGTCAGTGTGATGTTGCCTTCCAGGGCCTGCACGATCTCATGGCAAATGGCCAGGCCCAGGCCGCTGCCGGTGCGCACGTCTCCTGCAGAAAAGGGCTGGAACAGGCGTGCCGCCAGCTCGTCATCAATGCCGGGGCCGTGGTCGCTGATCGTCAGCGCCGCATGCCGCCCGTCGCTGCGCAAGTCCACGGTCAACTCACTGCCGGGCGGTGCGTGGCGCACGGCGTTGTGCAGCAGGTTGCGGCTCAGTTCGCGCAGCATCCATTCATGCGATTGCACCAGGGTTGGCTCGGTGTGGATGCCAAAGTCCAGATCGCGCTGAGCAATTAGTGGCGAAATCTCCAGCGCCACGGCACGCAGAATGTCATCAAAGCGGGTGGCTGGTGGAGCGCTTTGTTGGCGCAGCTGCTCCACCTTGGCCAGGGCCAGCATCTGGTTGGCGAGCTGGGTGGCGCGGTCCACGGTGTCGCTGATCTCGTGCAGGGCTTGTTGCGGCTCCACGTCGCCGCGCAGGGCCGATTGCACCTGGGTCTTGAGCACGGCCAGCGGTGTGCGCAGCTGGTGGGAGGCATCGCGCACAAAGCGCTTTTGGTGCCGCAGCAGGTGACGCAGGCGCTGCATGACCTCATTGGTGGCGTCCACCAGCGGCTGCAGCTCGCGTGGGGCGAGCGGGGCCGCGATGGGGCTCAGATCGCCCTCGCGCCGGGCCTGCAGCTGCTGGCTGAGCTGCCGCACGGGCTGGGTGGCGCGCTGCACCACCAACACCACGGTAAAGGCCACCACGGCGATCAACAGCGCCTGTCGCAACAGGGTGTTCCACAGGATCTGCAGTGCCAGGGTTTCGCGCACCTCCAGCGTCTCCGCCACCTGGATCACGGCCATCGCCCGGCCTTCGGAGCTGGCCACCGGTTGCAGCAGCACCGCCACGCGCACATCGCGGTCACGAAATCGGTCATCGTAAAAGTCCACCAGAGCCGCATAGGGAGGGCGGGCAGGGATGCTGCCGTGCCACACCGGCAGTTCCTCAAAGCCCGACACGATCTCGCCCTTAAGGGTCGAAACGCGGTAGAACATCTGGCTCTGGTTGTCGGCCTCAAAGGCCTCTAGGGCCGAATAAGGAACGATGGCGCGCAGCTGCGCTGCGTCGTCAAAGCCTTTCACATCGAGCTGTTCGCTGATGCTTTTGGCGGATGCCAGCAGGGTGCGGTCATACGCGGTGTTGAGCGATGCCAGCGTCTGGTGGTACAGGCTCCAGGTGTTGAAACCGATGAACAGGGCTACAGGCAGCAAGATGCCCAGTAGCAGGCGCCGCCGCAGCGAGTGGTGGCGCACTCCATCCTCGCTCATGCGTCGGCCCGCAGCAGGTAGCCCAGGCCGCGCAGTGTCATCAGGGTCAGGCCTGTGCCCGCCAGCTTCTTGCGCAGCCGGTACACCACGACCTCGATGGCTTCGTACTGCACGTCGAGCTGGCCCGGAAACACCAGCTCATACAGTCGCTCCTTGGTCACGGCATGCCCGGGCTGGGCGAGCAGGGCGTGCATCAGTGCCAGCTCGCGCGGGGTCAGCTCCATCACCTCGCCGTTCAGATACAGCGCGCCACTGTCCTTGTCGTAGCGGATGGCTCCGATCTGCACGGTGCTGGGTGCCAGCGGCGCTACGGCGGGATCTGCACTGCGGCGCACCAGTGCGCGCAGGCGTGCCTCCAGCTCGTCCAGATCGAACGGTTTGGGCAGGTAGTCGTCGGCGCCAGCGTTCAGCCCCACTACGCGGTCGCCCACGGTGCCACGTGCCGTCAGGATCAGTACGGGGGTGCGCAGGCCACGTGATCGCGCCTGCTGCAGCACCTGCAAGCCGTCCAGGCCCGGCAGGGTGAGGTCCAGGATGACGGCGTCGGGCTGCAGGGCGGTCCATTGGCTCAGCGCTGCGCGTCCGTCGCCCACAGCGGTCACTTCCATGCCACGCCGGGTCAGTGCGCGGTGCAGCGTGGCCTGCATGGTGGGGTCGTCTTCTACAAGGAGCAATTGCATGCGCGGCACCATAGCACCGTCTCATTGGGCCGGGTGCATGAGTGTTTTCCCTGAGTCTGAGGACAGCCGTTTGACAGGCAGCGCGCGCATCATCGGGCGGTTCGCAAACCTTATCAGGAGACAGACACCATGCGTCGCGATACCTTTCTGAAATCACTGGCCGCTCTGGCCGCTGCGGGTGCGTTGCCCGTGTCGGCCCAGACGGCAGCGGCCCTCAAGATGATGATTCCCGCCAACCCTGGGGGCGGTTGGGATTCCACCGGTCGCGCGCTGGGCAAGGCGATGCAGGATGCGGGCGCCGCATCGTCGGTGTCCTACGACAACAAGGGCGGCGCAGCGGGCGCGATTGGCCTGGCCCAGTTCGTCAACGCCAGCAAGGGCGATCCGAACGCGCTGATGGTGATGGGCGCCGTGATGCTGGGCGGCATCATCACCGGCAAACCACCGGTGGGCCTGGACAAGGTCACGCCCCTGGCGCGCCTGACCAGCGAATACAACGTGTTTGTGCTGCCCGCCAACTCGCCTTTCAAGACCATGAAGGATGTGGTGGAACAGCTCAAGAAGGACCCCGGCAGCGTGAAGTGGGGTGGCGGCTCGCGCGGCTCTACCGAGCACATTGCCGCCGCCATGATCGCCCGCGAAGTGGGCGTGGACCCCGCCAAGATCAACTACGTGGCGTTCCGTGGGGGCGGTGAGGCCACTGCCGCCATCCTGGGTGGCAACGTGACGGTGGGCGGCAGCGGCTACAGCGAGTTCTCCGAGTACATCTCTGCCGGCAAGATGCGCGCAGTGGGCGTGACCTCGGGCACCCGCCTCAAGGGCGTGAACGTGCCCACGCTCAAGGAGCAGGGCATCAACGTGGAAATCGGCAATTGGCGCGGCGTGTACGGCGCGCCTGGCATCACGCCCGAACAGCGCAAGGCCTTGATCGATGCGCTGGCCAAGACCTTCAAGCACAAGGCCTGGCAGGACGCGATGGAAAAGAACGGCTGGACCCCCGCATGGATGGCCGGCGACGAGTTCGGCAATTTCGTGGATGCCGAGTTCGCCAGCATGCGCGCCACGATGGCCAAGTCCGGAATGATCTGATCCCGAAGCAAGGCGCGGCAGCCGTCATTTCTGCCTCTGGGCAGGCGGCCTGGCCGTGCATTGGTTGGTGCGAAGGAAAAAACATGACACAACAACATTCATCGCGCTCCAAGCCCTTGCAGACCCTGATCGGGGTCGGGCTGGTGGTGCTCGCGCTGGGTCTGGCCTGGGGGGCCAGCTCGGTCAGTTCAGAAGCGGGCTACGGTGGCGTGGGCCCCAACTTCTTTCCCTGGGTGGTCAGCATTGCCATCCTGATATGCGGCGTGCTGTGCGTGGCACATGCGCTGAGCGGGGGGTTTCGGGAGCTGGAAGAGGGCTCCGGCGACGAGCGCGCCCACTGGAAGGGCTTCATCTGGGTGTCGGCAGGGCTGCTGCTCAACGCCCTGCTCATCACCACGCTGGGCTTCATCCTGAGTTGTGCGTTGTGCTTCGTGCTGTCGGTACGGGGTTTCAAGAGCTCGGAAGGTGAACTCGACCTGCGCCTGCAGGCCTGGATCAAGGATTCCTTCATCGGTATCGCGGTAGCGGCCCCGGTGTACTGGATGTTTACGCAACTGCTGGCCATCAACCTGCCCGGCCTGACCAACACGGGGTGGCTGTAAAGCCTGCACGCCATGGAAACCTTAAACCTTTTGATGCAGGGTTTTGCCACCGCGGCAACACCCATCAACCTGATGTGGGCCTTTGTGGGCTGCATGATCGGCACCGCCGTGGGCGTGTTGCCAGGCATCGGCCCCGCAGTGGCTGTGGCCATGCTGCTGCCCATCACCGTCAAGGTCGAGGCCACGGCCTCGATGATCTTCTTTGCAGGCATCTACTACGGCGCCATGTATGGCGGCTCCACCACGTCCATCCTGCTCAACACCCCGGGTGAGGCCGGGTCCATGGTCACGGCCATGGAGGGCAACAAGATGGCCAAGCATGGCCGCGCCGGTGCGGCCCTGGCCACGGCCGCCATCGGTTCGTTTGTGGCGGGCACCATCGCCACGGTGCTGGTGACCTTCTGCGCGCCGCTGGTGGCCGAATACGCCATCCGCCTGGGCCCGCCAGAGTATTTCATGCTGATGGTGCTGGCCTTCACCACCGTGAGTGCAGTGCTGGGCAAGAGCACGCTGCGTGGCATGGTGGCGCTGTTTGTGGGCCTGGCCATGGGCTTGATCGGCATTGACCAGATCACGGGCCAGGCGCGCTACACCGGGGGTGTGCCTGAGCTGATGGATGGCATCGAAGTGGTGCTGATCGCCGTGGGCCTGTTTGCGGTGGGCGAGGCGCTGTACAACGTGATGTACGAAGGCAAGTCCGACGAAACCCAGAACCGCCTGACCAGCACCCACATGACCAAGGAAGAGTGGAAGCGCTCCTGGCCCGCATGGTTGCGCGCCACGGCCATCGGGTTTCCGTTTGGCACCGTGCCTGCAGGTGGCAGCGAGATTCCAACCTTCCTGAGCTATGCCGCCGAGAAGAAACTGAGCAAGCACAAGGAAGAGTTTGGCACCACGGGCGCCATCGAAGGCGTGGCAGGCCCCGAGGCCGCCAACAACGCGGCCATCACGGCCACGCTGATCCCGCTGCTGACGCTGGGCATCCCCACGTCGAACACCACGGCCATTTTGCTGGGTGCGTTCCAGAACTATGGCATCCAGCCCGGCCCGCAGCTGTTTGACACCAACGGCGCGCTGGTGTGGGCGCTGATCGCGTCGATGTACATCGGCAACGTGATGCTGCTGATCCTGAACCTGCCGCTGGTGGGCCTGTGGGTGAAACTGCTGAACATCCCCAAGTCGTACCTGTACGCGGGCATTCTGGTCTTCTCCACCCTGGGTGTGTATGGCATGCGCCAGAGCGCATTCGACCTGGTGCTGCTGTACGCGATCGGCCTGCTGGGTGTGGTGATGCGCCGCTTTGACTTCCCCGCTGCGCCGGTGGTGGTGGGCATGATCCTGGGCCCCTTGGCTGAGGCACAGATGCGCAATGCGGTGTCGATTGGCGAAGGCAAGTGGACGATTTTCCTGGAGCGCCCCGGTTCGGTGACCCTGATCGTCATCGTGCTGGCCGTGCTGATCGTTCCGCGCCTGCTGCGCCGTTGGGCTGCCCGCAAGATGGCGCTGGCAGAGGCCTGAAGCCGTGGCGAGGCCCCAGGCTCGCACCCGTAAAAAAACCGCGCCATCGGGCGCGGTTTTTTTTTCGTCCAGACGGCGCGGGCAGATCCGTGCCGACGATTTTCTTGGCAAGCCAGACCCCCAGTCGCTGTGCTCCCGGAGCCCTCCCCACCAGGTGGCTTGCTGTGAACTCAGGCTGAATCGTACCATAAAATGCGAATAGTTCTTATTTGCAGGATGACGCATGTCTTCATTTCCGCAGGAGTTTCTGGTGCTTTGTCGTCAGTGGGGCGAAGCCCAGCGGCGTTGCAGCGCGGCCCTGACGGCGCAGGCCGCCGAGATCCAGACGCTGCAGGCCGAGGTGGTGCGGCTGCGTGGGGCGCTGGTGGTGCGCGATACGCGGCTGGCCATGGCGTACGACGAGTTGGTGCAGCTACGGGCTGCTGTGCCGGGACTCTCCCGCCGTCAGACCATGGCACGCCACATCGCTGTGCTGGCGGAGCGCATTGCCACCTTGTCGCGGGAATGCCTGCGCTGGCGACTGGCGGCGCAGTCAGACACCAGGGCAGTGAGCCACCCGGAGCAGGGTGGGGCAACCAGCGCCGCGCCCCCGGATGCTTCGGCACACCCCCGCAGGGTGCGCGTGCCTGTGGTGGTCGAGGCCCAGCCGGGCGCAGACGCGGGTGCGGCCTTCGACGCCAGCCTGGCCGCCGCTGACTTGGTGATTTGCCAGACGGGCTGCATCAGCCATGACGCCTACTGGCGGGTGCAGGACCAGTGCCGTCGCACGGGCAAGCCCTGCATCTTGGTGGACCAGCCGCTGGCAGCATGTGAGGCATCCCTGTACACCTCTTTGACTCCTGTTTTGGATAAAAACGCCTGACAGCGCTAGTGCCATTTGCCTAGGTAGCTATCCAACTTGTAGCGTCATGGCTCTATGCCGGGCGTCTGCTGCCTGTGGGGGCAGATCCTGCGCCCCGCCAGCGCGCTACCATCCGCAGATGCCTTTGCTCGCTGATGACGCCCCCGCACTGCCGCTGGATGCCCAGGGCATTCTGGAACTGGCGGCACGCTCCATGTTCCAGCTGTTCTCCAGCGTCAGCCAGGGCATGTTCCTGGTGGATCGCAGTGGGCGCATCGTGTGGGTGAATGAGGGCTACCAGCGCTTTCTGCCGGACCTGGGTTTTTCGTCGGTGGACCAGTTCGTGGGCCGCACGGTGGAAGAGGTCATCCCCAACACCCAGATGCGCCGCGTGCTCGAAACGGGCCAGCCTGTGCTGATCGACCTGCTGACCAACAAGGCGGGCACCTTTGTGGTCAGCCGCATTCCGCTGCGCGACGACGCAGACCGCGTGATCGGCGCTATTGGAATCGTGCTGTTCGACCATCCCGAAACCACGCTGCAGCCGCTCATCAGCAAGTTTGCGCTGCTGCAGCGCGACCTGGACGACGCCCGGCGCGAGCTGGCCAGCCAGCGCCGCCGCAGCCTGGCGGTGGCGGGCGACGGCGAGCGGCGGTCCAAGTACACCTTTGCCAGCTTCATCGGTTCCAGCCCCGCGGCGGCCGAGGTCAAGCGCCAGGCGCGCCGTGCAGCGCAGTCGAGCAGCCCCGTGCTGCTGCTGGGCGAGACGGGTACCGGCAAGGAGCTTCTGGCCCACGCGATCCACGCAGCGTCCAGCCGCGCCAGTGGCCCGTTCGTCAGCGTCAACATCGCCGCCGTGCCCGACACGCTGCTCGAGGCCGAGTTCTTCGGCGTGGCGCCTGGCGCCTACACCGGCGCCGACCGCAAGGGCCGCGACGGCAAGTTCAAGCTGGCCGATGGCGGCACGCTGTTCCTCGACGAAATCGGCGACATGCCCCAAAGCCTGCAGGCCAAGCTGCTGCGGGCGCTGCAAGAGGGCGAAATCGAGCCGCTGGGCAGCAACAAGCTCGTGCCCTTCAATGTGCGCATCCTGGCCGCGACGTCGCGCGATTTGGCCGCGCTGGTGCGCGAAGGCAAGTTCCGCGAGGACTTGTTCTACCGCCTGCATGTGCTGCCCGTGCGCGTGCCGCCGCTGCGGGTGCGGCGCAGCGACATCCCTGCGTTGGTCGAAGCTTTGGGCGAAGACCTGGCCCTGCGCAACGGCACCGCGCCGCCCGAGTTGCTGCCCGATGCAATGGCCCTGCTGGCGGGTCAGCCCTGGCGCGGCAACATCCGTGAGCTGCGCAATGTGCTGGAGCAGGCGGTGATGCGCAGCGACTCGCAGTCCATCGACGCCGCGCAGCTCGAACGCATCCTGCGCGAAGCGGGCGTGGAGCCCGCCGCCCCCGCCCCGGTGCAGGACCCGGGCCACGCCGCCGACACGGAGGACGAAAGCCGATACCTGCGCCCGCTGGCCGAGCAGGTGGCGGAGCTGGAGCGCAAGGCCATCGCGGCTGCGCTCAAAGCCCATGGCGGCAACAAGCTGGCCACTGCTCGCCAGCTGGGCATCTCGCGCGCCACACTCTATGGACGTCTGGAAAACCCTGAATAAAAATCAGGCAAATGTCTAAAAATTAGACATTCAATGTGTATTGAAATCAGGCAGTGTCGCCAGGGTGTCAGCAAAAGTATCTTTGAAATCAAGCACTTGGCTGCTGGCACAGACTGTGCAATAAAGAAGCATCACAACAGGAGACATCGCCATGCACCGTCGCACTCTGGTCGCCCTCGCTTCCGCAGCCGTTACCGCTGCCGCACTTTCTGCCCCCGCGTTCGCGCAGACCGGTGAAATCCGCATTGCCCACGTGTACAGCAAGACGGGTCCGCTGGAGGCCTACGGCAAGCAGACCCAGACCGGCCTGATGATGGGCCTGAACTACGCCACCGGCGGCAGCATGACCGTCAATGGCAAGAAGCTCGTCGTGATCGAGAAGGACGACCAGGGCAAGCCTGACCTGGGCAAGAGCCTGCTGGCCTCGGCCTACTCGGACGACAAGGCCGACATCGCCGTCGGCCCCACCTCCAGCGGCGTTGCCCTGGCCCTGCTGCCGGTGGCTGAGGAATACAAGAAGATCCTGCTGGTGGAGCCCGCAGTGGCCGACGCCATCACCGGTGACAAGTGGAACAAGTACATCTTCCGCACCGGCCGCAACAGCAGCCAGGACGCCATCTCCAACGCCGTGGCCATCGACAAGGCGGGCGTGACGGTGGCGACGCTGGCGCAGGACTATGCCTTCGGCCGCGATGGCGTGAAGGCCTTCAAGGACGCGTTGAAGAACGCCAAGCTGGTGCACGAGGAATACCTGCCCACCACCACCACCGACTTCACCGCCGGTGCCCAGCGCCTGATCGACAAGCTCAAGGACGTGCCGGGCCGCAAGGTCATCTTCATCATCTGGGCCGGTGCGGGCAACCCGTTCAAGATCGCTGACATGGACCTCAAGCGCTATGGCATCGAGATCGCCACCGGCGGCAATATCCTGCCCGCCATGGCTGCCTACAAGAACTTCCCCGGCATGGAAGGCGCCACGTACTACTACTTCGGCATCCCCAAGAACCCCGTGAACGAAGCCATGGTGGCTGCGCACTACAAGGAGTTCAAGACCCCGCCGGACTTCTTCACGGCCGGCGGCTTCAGCTCTGCCATGGCGCTGGTCACGGCCCTCAAGGCCACGAACGGCGACACCAACACCAACAAGCTCATCAAGACCATGGAGGGCATGAGCTTCGAGACGCCCAAGGGCAAGATGACCTTCCGCAAGGAAGACCACCAGGCCATGCAGAGCATGTACCACTTCAAGATCAAGGTGGACCCGGCCTTTGCCTGGGGCGTGCCCGAGCTGGTGCGCGAGATCAAGCCTGAAGAAATGAACGTGCCGATTCGCAACAAGCGATAAGCCGGTTTTTCGGTTCCGTTAGCGAGTTAGCGAGTTAGCGAGGCCCGTCGGACAGGACCACCGTCCTGCTCCTTCGGGGTCCATCCCGCAGGGGCGGCCGCCCCTCTTTTTCCAGTGAATTGATGCATGAACCCCCGGGTCTACACGGGGGCTGGGTCGGTTTTTCTCAAAAATTATTTGGAGACAAGACAACATGGCTTTCAATTTCATCCGGGCGGCAGCAGCAGGGGCTGCGATGGCACTGTGTGGCGTGGGCAGTGTTCACGCTGCCGTCAACCTGCCAGCACTCAAGATCGACAAGACACAGACCACGGTATCGGGCCTGTCCTCGGGCGGCTTCATGGCCGTGCAGCTGCACGTGGCGTATTCGGCAACGTTTGCCAAGGGCGCGGGCGTGGTGGCGGGCGGCCCGTTCTATTGCGCCGAGGGATCGGTCGTCAACGCCACCGGGCGCTGCATGGCCAGCCCGGCAGGCATCCCCACCAGCACGCTGGTCAGCACCACCAACACCTGGGCCAGCCAGGGCGTGATCGACCCCGTGGCCAACCTGCAGAACTCCAAGGTCTACCTGTTCTCGGGCTCGCTCGACAGTGTGGTCAAGACCGGGGTGATGGACGCGCTGCGCACCTACTACAACAGCTTCGTGCCCGCCGCCAATGTGGTCTACAAGAAGGACATTGCTGCCGAACACGCCATGGTGACGGACGACTACGGCAACGCCTGCTCCACCAAGGGCGCGCCCTACATCAGCGACTGCAACTTCGACCTCGCCGGTGCCATGCTGCAGCACCTGTACGGCACGTTGAACGCCCGCAACAACGCCACCCTGCCCACCGGCAATTACATCGAGTTCAACCAGAGCGAATTCATCACCAACCATGGCATGGCCACCACGGGCTGGGCCTATGTGCCCCAGGCTTGCCAGGCGGGCGGCACGGCCACCTGCAAGCTGCATGTGGTGCTGCATGGCTGCAAGCAGAACATCAGCGATGTGCAGCAGCAGTACGTGCGCAACACCGGCTACAACCGCTGGGCTGACACCAACAACATCGTGATGCTGTACCCGCAGACCAGCACCGCAGCCACCAACAGCTGCTGGGACTGGTGGGGCTATGACAGCGCCAACTATTCCAAGAAGTCGGGCCCGCAAATGGCGGCCGTCAAGGCCATGGTGGACCGCGTCTCCAGCGGCACGGGCGGCACCACGCCTCCCGACCCTGTGGCCCTGCCAGCCCCCACGGGCGTGAGCACGTCGGGCGCCACGGCCAGCAGCATGGCCATCGGCTGGGCCGCCGTCACGGGCGCGGCCAGCTACAACGTGTACCGCAACGCCAACAAGGTCAACGCGCTGCCTGTGACTGCCACCAGCTACACCGACACCGGCCTGGCCGCGTCCACCACCTACAGCTGGACGGTGCGCGCGGCCGATGCCAATGGGGCCGAGGGCGCCACATCGGCCGCAGCTTCGGGCACCACGCTGGCCGCATCGGGCGGCGGCACGGCCACCTGCACCACCGCCAGCAACTATGCACACACGCTGGCCGGGCGCGCGTACGCCGCCGGGGGCTACACCTATGCGCTGGGCTCCAACCAGAGCATGGGCCTGTGGAACGTGTTCGTCACCAACACCCTGAAGCAGACCAGCACCAACTACTACGTGATCGGCACCTGCCCCTAAAGTGCCGGGGCGCGCTGCCGCAGGGCAGGGCGCCCCACCCATTTCATCGATTGACTCAGACCGTGAAAGTGAACACCCACCCATGAGCACCTTGGCCACCAAGGACTTGACCATCCGCTTTGGCGGCCACGTGGCGGTCAACGGCGTGACCTGCTCGTTCGAGCCCGGCACGCTGACCGCCATCGTGGGCCCCAACGGCGCGGGCAAGACCACCTACTTCAACCTGATCTCGGGGCAACTCAAGGCCACCAGCGGCAGCGTTACGCTGGGCGGGCAGGACCTCACGGGCCAGTCCGTCTCGGCACGCACCCACGCGGGCCTGGGCCGGGCGTTCCAGCTCACCAACCTGTTCCCCAACCTCAGCGTGCTGGAGAACGTGCGCCTGGCCGTGCAGGCCACGCAAGAGGGCAAGCACCGCCGGGGCATGAACCTGTGGAGCATCTGGAGCGACCACAGCGCGCTGACCCAGCGCGCCCGCGTGATCCTGCAGGCCGTGGCCATGACCGACCGGGCCGATACGCCCGTGGCCAGCCTGCCGCACGGCGACCAGCGCAAGCTGGAAGTGGCGCTGCTCATGGCGCTGGAGCCGCAGGTCTACATGTTCGACGAGCCCACGGCCGGCATGAGCCACGACGAGGCGCCCGTGATCCTGAACCTGATCCGCGAGCTGAAGAAGGACAAGACCAAGATCATCCTGCTGGTGGAGCACAAGATGGACGTGGTGCGCGAACTGGCCGACCGCATCATCGTGCTGACCAACGGCACGCTGGTGGCCGATGGACCGCCAGCCGAGGTGATCGCATCGCCCGTGGTGCAAGAGGCTTACCTGGGCGTCTCCAAGGACGCAGAGAAGGAGGCCGCATGAGCACGACACCAACGACCAACCTGCTCGAACTCAAGGGTGTGCACACGCACATCGGCGCGTACCACATCCTGCACGGCGTTCATCTCGCCGTGCCCAAAGGGCAGCTCACCATGCTGCTGGGCCGCAACGGCGCAGGCAAGACGACCACGCTGCGCACCATCATGGGCCTGTGGCATGCGTCGCAGGGCTCCATCCACTTTGGTGGCAAAGACATCACCGCGATGAATACGCCGGCCATCGCGGGCCTGAACATCGCCTATGTGCCCGAGAACATGGGCATCTTTGCCGACCTCACGGTGAAGGAAAACATGCTGCTGGCCGCACGCAGTGCCCGCAACGCCGCGCAGATGGATGAGGCGCGCTTGCAGTGGATCTTCAAGCTCTTCCCCGCCGTGGAGAAGTTCTGGAACCACCCCGCCGGCAAGCTCAGCGGCGGCCAAAAGCAGATGGTGGCCGTGAGCCGCGCCATCGTTGAGCCGCGCGATCTGCTCATCGTGGATGAGCCCAGCAAGGGCCTCGCACCCGCCATCATCAACAACATGATCGATGCGTTCGACCAGCTCAAGAAGAGCGGTGTGACCATCCTGCTCGTCGAGCAGAACATCAACTTTGCCAAGCGGCTGGGTGACACCGTGGCCGTGATGGACAACGGCCAGGTGGTGCATGCGGGCAGCATGGCCGCGCTGGCGCAAGACGAAGAACTGCAGCGCTCGCTGCTGGGGTTGGCGCTATGAGTCGTGTGAGTAATTTCAGATGTTCTCGGGCGGTAGCGCAGGTATTTATTGCCCTGGTAGCTATCAAATGTGTAGCTGATGTACGTGGTGCGGCGACCGCCGCTGGAGGTCGGGCATGAGCGTCACCCGCGATTTCGACTGGAAGCCCCTGGCACTGGTGCCGGCGCTGGCGCTGCTGGTGCTGCCCTTCATCGGCTCGCCCAGCACCTGGCTCACGCTCACGGTGGCGGGGCTGGCCATGGGCATGATCATCTTCATCATTGCCTCGGGCCTCACGCTGGTGTTTGGTCTGATGGATGTGCTGAACTTTGGTCATGGCGTGTTCATTGCGCTGGGTGCGTTTGTGGCCACCAGCGTGCTGGGCGCCATGGGCGACTACACCCAGAGTGCCGAGCTGTGGCGCAACCTGATGGCCGTGCTCCCCGCCATGGTGGTGGCCATGGCAGTGGCCGGGGCCGTGGGACTGGCGTTCGAGCGCTTCATCGTGCGGCCGGTGTATGGACAGCACCTGAAGCAGATTCTCATCACCATGGGCGGCATGATCATTGGTGAAGAGCTCATCAAGGTCATCTGGGGCCCCGCGCAGATCCCGCTGCCATTGCCCGAGGGCATGCGCGGCTCGCTGCTGGTGGGCGATGCTGCCATCGAAAAATACCGCCTCGTCGCGGTGGCCGTGGGCCTGCTGGTGTTTGGCGTGCTGGCCTGGACGCTGTCGCGCACCAAGGTCGGCCTGCTGATCCGCGCCGGCGTGCAGGACCGCGAGATGGTCGAAAGCCTGGGCTACCGCATCCGCCGCCTGTTTGTGGGCGTGTTCGTGGTGGGCTCGGCCCTGGCGGGCCTGGGCGGCGTGATGTGGGGCCTGTACCAGCAGAACGTGGTGCCCCAGATGGGCGCGCAGGTCAACGTGCTGATCTTCATCGTGATCATCATCGGCGGCCTGGGCAGCACCGGCGGCGCGCTCATCGGTGCGCTGCTGGTGGGGCTGATGGCCAACTACACCGGCTTCCTGGTGCCCAAGGTGGCGCTGTTCTCCAACATCGCGTTGATGGTGGCCATTCTCTTGTGGCGCCCGCAGGGCGTCTATCCCGTGGCCAACCGCTGATGAGGAGCCGACTGACATGCTGAACCGACTTCTCTCCGGCGACTACCCGCGCAGCAAGGTGCTGGCGGTGATTCTGGTGGCCATCTTTGTGGGCCTTGCTTTTGCACCTTTCCTCTTCCCCGGGGTCAAGGCGCTGTCCGTGGCGGCCAAGGTGCTGATCTTTGTGGTGCTGGTCGCGAGCTTTGACCTGCTGCTGGGCTACACCGGCATCGTGAGCTTTGCGCACACCATGTTCTTTGGCATCGGGGCCTATGGCATCGCCGTGGCCACCACGCGCATGGGGCCCACCTGGTCTGCGCTGCTGGTGGGGCTGGCCGGGGCGCTGGTGCTCTCGCTGCTGCTGTCGCTGGCGGTGGGGCTCTTCTCGCTGCGTGTGCGGGCCATCTTCTTTGCGATGATTACGCTGGCCGTGGCGGCGGCGTTCCAGACGCTGGCCTCGCAGCTGTCGGACATCACCGGCGGCGAGGACGGCCTGACCTTCAAGGTGCCCGAGTTCCTGTCGCCCAGTTTCGAGCCGTTTGACGACCCCTTCCTGGGCGTGAGCATCGATGGGCGGCTGATCTGCTACTACCTGCTCTTCGTCACGGCCGTGGCGCTGGTGCTGGCGCTGCTGCGCATCGTCAACTCGCCCTTCGGCCGCGTTCTGCAGGCCATCCGCGAGAACGAGTTCCGCGCCGAGGCCATTGGCTACCGCGTGGTGGTGTATCGCACCACGTCCAGCGTGCTGTCGGCGCTGTTTGCCACTATGGCGGGCGCCATGTTGGCGCTCTGGCTGCGCTACAACGGGCCGGATACGTCCCTGAGCTTCGAAATCATGATGGACTGCCTGCTCATCGTGGTGATCGGCGGCATGGGCACGATCTACGGTTCGGCCATTGGCGCCGTGCTCTTTCTGGTGGCGCAAAGCTACCTGCAGGATCTGCTGCGCCTGGGCAGCGAGGCAGCCTCAGGCCTGCCCTGGCTGTCTGCGCTGCTGTCGCCCGACCGCTGGCTGCTGTGGCTGGGCGTGCTGTTCGTTCTGTCCGTTTACTACTTCCCCACCGGTGTGGTGGGGCGCCTGCGCGCGGCAGCTGCGCGCAAGGTGGGGTGAGTGGCCCAGCCGCGCCGGGTGACTGGCGTGGCCTGGGTGTGTGGATGAGCTGTGCAACAAGACGCAAAGAAAAAACTCCAGGAGACAAGCACATGAAGATGAGCATGAAGAACCCGCGTTTTCGTCCCTTTTCTCGTCCGTTCGTTCCCGCCGTGCTGGCTGCAGCCGTGCTGGCCGCCTGCGGCGGCAGTGATGGCGACAGCGCCGCACTCAACACCAAGCCCACCTACCTGGGCGCTATCAGCGAGATCACGTACGACGGCACCAGCAACGACCTGCTGACGGCTGGCCTGGGCGCCACGGGGCTAGCGGCGGCCGTGCCACCGGCCTATGCCGACCCGCTCAAGCCCACCGCAGCCGAGCTGCGCCGCACCGCCATCCACACCAACTACCGCGCCATGCTCGACATGACGGCGGCCGGCGGCTACGGCACGCTGTATGGCCCCAATGTGGATGCGCAGGGCAAGGTCACCACGGGCGAGGGCAAGGTGGCGGGCACCGAATACATCGCGTTTGCCGACGACGGCACGGGCCGCAAGAACGTCACCCTCATGGTGCAGGTGCCTGCCAGCTTCGACCCCAAGAAACCCTGCATGATCACCGCCACGGCTTCGGGGTCGCGCGGTGTTTACGGCGGTATCTCCACGGGCGAGTGGGGCCTGAAGAAGGGCTGCGCCGTGGCGTACTCTGACAAGGGCACGGGCGGCGCGCCGCACGACCTCATGAACGACACCGTGCCGCTGCTCGACGGCACCCGCACCACGGCCACGGCAGCGGGCAAGGCCGCGGCCTTTAATGCAGGGCTCACCGCCACCGAGCTGGCGGCCTTCAACACCGCCACACCCAACCGCTTTGCCTTCAAACACGCGCACTCGGGCCAGAACGCCGAGAAGGACTGGGGCACCACCACCCTGCAGGCGGTGGAGTTTGGCTACTACGTGCTCAACCAGCGCTACGGCGCCACCGATGCGGCGGGCCAGCGCTTGAAGACGCTGACCCCGGCCAACACCATCGTGATTGCATCCAGCATCTCCAACGGTGGTGGCTCCGCGATTGCTGCGGCCGAGCTGGACACCCAGGGCCTCATCAGCGGCGTGGCCGTGTCCGAGCCTGCCATCGAGATGCCCGCCAACCCCGGCGTCACGGTGCGCCGTGGCAGCGCCGATGTGGCCGTCACCGGCAAGACGCTGGTGGATTTCACGACCTACGCCAACCTCTACCAGGCCTGCGCATCGCTCGCGCCATCGGTCAGCACCAGCCCCTACGCAGCCGCTTTTGCAGCGGGCTTCGGCAGTGCGGCCCTGCCCATTGCGCCCAATCGGTGCGCTTCGCTCAAGACAGCGGGCCTGCTCACGGCCTCCACCACGGCCACGCAGGCCGAAGAGGCTTTGCAAAAGCTGCGCGCCTACGGCTGGGAGCCGGAGTCCAACGACCTGCATGCATCGCTGGCTGCTTTTGAAGTCGCTCCGGCGGTGGCCGTCACGTTCGCCAACAGCCTGTCGCGTGCCAGTGTCAAGGACCACCTGTGCGGCTTCAGCTACGCGGCCACAGCGGCTGCGGGCGCGGTGACATCACTGGCACCCGCAGCCCTGGCTGGCATGTTTGCCACGGGCAATGGCGTGCCTCCATCGGGCGGCATCAACCTGGTCAACAACCTGGGCAAGCTGGGCCCGGCGCGCGACTTCCTGTCGGTGTCGGACGCTGGCGTGGCCGACTGGAACCTGAGCGGTGCGCAGTGCCTGCGCAACCTCGTCACCGGCAACGACGCTGCTGCCAAGAAGCTGCAGGCCGGTGTGGACGAAACCCGCCGCAACGGCAACCTGCGCGGCAAGCCCGCTGTGATCGTGCATGGCCGTGCCGACGCACTGCTGCCGGTGAGCCATACGTCGCGCCCCTACGCTGCGCTGAACAAGAAGGTCGAAGGCGCCGCCAGCAAGCTCAGCTATGTGGAAGTGGCCAATGCCCAGCACTTCGACAGCTTCATCGGCTTGCCCACCGTGCTGCCGGGTTATGACAGCCGCTACGTGCCGCTGCACGTGTACCTGAACCACGCGCTCGACGCCGTGTACGACCACCTCGCCAACGGCAAGGCGCTGCCCGCCAGCCAGGTGGTGCGCACGGTGCCACGTGGCGGCACACCGGGCAGCGCCCCGGCCATCACCGCCGCCAACGTGCCGCCGCTGGCCGCCACGCCCGCTGCCGCCAACGCCATTGTCATCACGGCGGGCGCCATTTCCATCCCCGACTGACCGGGACGCTGAACGACCTATGTGGAAGCCCGGGACTCGTGCACTGCCGGTGCATGCCGCCCGGGCCATTGAAGGCGCAGTCATCACAAGGATGGAACCAATGAACACTGTGAAGAGTTGGGCACGCCGCGCGTCGGCCGCCCTGAGGTGGAGTGGCGCGCTGATGGTGGCACTGGCCGCAGGCGTTTCGGTGCCCGCGAGGGCTGCCGATGTGGTGGTGGGGCAGGTGGCCCCGCTGTCTGGCGTGCTGGCCAGCACCGGCGCGCAGATGGTGCTGGGCGGCAAGATTTATTTTGACTGGGTCAATGCACAGGGTGGCGTGCACGGCGCCAGCATTCGCCAGGCGGTGGCCGACGATGGCTACAAGGTGGCAGACACGGTGGCCCGCACCCGCGAGCTGCTGGCCAAGCCCGAGGTGGTGGCGCTCTACGGCTTTGCAGGCACGGCCAACATCACCCAGCTGCTGTCCGATGGCGTGCTGGAGCAGGGCGGCGCCGCGCTGGTGGCGCCGTACACCGGTGGCGAGTCGTTGCGCAGCCCGTTCAACCCCTGGATCTTTCATGTGCGTGCGGGTTATGTGGACGAAACCGAGCACATGGTGCAGCAGCTCACCACCCTGGGCATGAACCGCGTGGCCGTGATGTACCAGGATGACGGATTCGGCAAGGCGGGCCTCGCGGGCGTGGAGGCCGCACTGGCCAAGCGTGGCCTCAAGCTCGTGGTGTCAGCAGGCTACGAGCGCAATACCGACAAGGTGGATGACGCCGTCAAGGCCATCAAGGCCGCCGATGTGCATGCGGTCATCATGATTGCGGTGAACAAGCCTGCGGCGGCCTTCATCCAGCGCTACCGCGAGCAGGGCGGCGGCGCGCAGCTGTACAACATCTCGGTGGTGGACCCGACGGAGCTGGTGAAGCTCGCGGGCCTGAAGAACGCCCACGGCCTGGGCATCAGTCAGGTGGTGCCGTACCCCTACCGCCCGCAACTGCCCGTGGTGCGCGAGTACCAGACGTTGCTGAAGAAGTACGCGCCTGAGGCCGAGGTCAACTACACCAGCTTCGAGCAGTTTTTGGGCGCCAAGGTGCTGGTCGAAGCCCTGCGCCGCGCCGGGCCTGCGCCCACACGCGCCAAGGTGGTGAAGGCGCTGGAGTCATTGCAAAGCTATGACCTCGGCGGCATCACGCTGGGCTATTCGCCCACCAACCGCATCGGCTCGCGCTATGTCGAGGTTACCGTCATCGGCAGCAACGGCCGCCTCATGAAGTGAGCCGCCGACGCTTCACTTTTTTCTTCTCTGTTCCACAAGGTCGCCATCATGTCCCCCACCTCGCACTACGCCGCCTGTGCTGGCTATGAAATCCACTACATGGAGTGGGGTGCGCGTGACGCGCCCGTGGTGATTGCATGGCATGGCCTTGCGCGCACCGGGCGCGACATGGACGAGCTGGCCGCGCACCTGGCACCGCGCTACCGCGTGATCTGCCCCGACACCCTGGGCCGGGGCCTGAGCCAGTGGGCGCGCGCGCCGCAGGACGAGTACCGCCTGTCGTTCTACGCGCGCATTGCGGCCGGCCTGTTTGACCAGTTGGGGATCGAGAAAGCGCACTGGGTGGGCACGTCGATGGGTGGAGCCATCGGCACGGTGTGCGCATCGGGTCTGTTCGAGCCGCAGCTCAAGGGCCGCATCACCAGCCTGCTGCTCAACGACAACGCACCGCGCCTGGCCGATGCCGCGCTGGAGCGCATCAAGGCCTATGCGGGCCACCCACCCGCGTTCGATACGGTGATGGAGCTGGAGGCGTTCTTCAGGCAGGTCTACAAGCCTTACGGCTGGCTGAGCGACGCGCAGTGGCGTCTGCTGACCGAGAGCAGCACGCGCCGCCTTGCCGACGGACGTGTGACGCCGCACTACGACCCCGCCATGGTGCAGCAGTTCACGCACCATGCCAATGATTACCTGATCTGGGACCACTACGACGCGCTCAGCATTCCGGTGCTGTGCCTGCGCGGGGCGGAGTCTGACCTGGTGCTCCCGGATGTCACCGCCGAAATGCTCACCCGCGGCCCGGGTGCCCGGGGGCTGGCCCAGGTGGTCGAGGTGCCCGGTTGCGGCCATGCGCCAGCACTGAACATGCCCGAGCATTTCGCACTGGTAGACGGGTTTTTGGCTCGGGCGGGGTGACGCGACTGGCGGTACATTGGCTCCAACTGTTTGTTGCCTACCGCCATGAAACCGTTCTTGTTGATCGCCTCGCATTTGCTCACCCTGGCTGTGGGGTTCGCTGCAGGTGTGTACTGGTTGCCGATCCTGATCGCGCCCGCAGCCCCTACGCTGCAGGAGGTGCAGGCAAGCCTGCCCACGGCAGCATGGAAAACCACCTTTCGCCGCGACCTGAAGGACAGCGACGCCCTGCACTGGGGCGAGGGCGTGGTGTCGATTGGCCCGCAAGCCATCAGCCTGGCAGGCAAGCTGGCACCGGGGCCTGACTACAAGCTGTACCTGTCGCCTGCGTTTGTGGAGACAGAGGCGGACTTTCAGCGCCTCAAGCCACAAATGCTGCGGGTGGGGGATGTGAAGACGTTTAACAACTTCATCGTTCCGGTGCCGCAGGGCGTGGACCCCGCACGGTTCAACACCGTGATCGTGTGGTGTGAGACCTTCGGCCAGTTCATCACGGCCGCGCAGTACCGGTAGAACGACTGTTCAAGGTCATGCCAGGTGTGTGCAAGCGCTCTGCCGGAAGGTGTGGAGCCACCAAGGGGGACTGGGCGCCCCGGCTGTTGGCATATGCATCAGCCCATGCTGTGCGTCCAAGGTATCCACGCACCCCGATTGCACTGCCCGCTGATGTCGGAAAAGGCGTTCAGGCGCCCAGCTGCGCCAGCGCGGCTTGCAACCCGGCGAGTCCGCCCACACGCTGGTCATTGATGAAAATTTGTGGCATCTGCCGCACCGATGGCCCGCACTTGGCATAGAACGCCAGGCGCTCGGCTTCGTCATCGATCTTGATTTCCTCGTAGGGCAGGGAGCGGGATTTGAGGAGCATCTTGGCCGACTCGCACTGCGGGCAGGCAGACTTGGAATACACGGTGATTTGAAGGGTCATGGTGTGAGTTTACGGGGCGTGGAGTGGGTCATGAGACCGCGCCGACCTCAGGCTTGTACCGTTGCTGTGGCAGAGTGGTTTACTATTCGGTTCGTTTTGTGACTGATTGGTAATTTATGGCTCTGCTATTTCCTTGGGTCCGCCGTTCGGTGCTGCTTTTAGCGGCGGCTTTTGTTGTGGCCTTGGTAGGCTGCTCATCCACCACGCCGCCTCCCGGTGTCACCCCCGTCACCCCGTTCGATCTGGCCCAGTACGAAGGCCGCTGGTACGAGGTGGCGCGGCTCGACCATTCTTTCGAGCGCGGCATGACGGACGTGAGCGCCACCTACCAGCGCCAGGCAGATGGCAGCGTGCGTGTGCTCAATCGCGGTTTTGATACGGGCAAGGGCGATTGGCGTCAGGCGGAAGGTAGAGCCAAGTTCACCGGCGATACCAACACCGCCTCGCTCAAGGTCTCGTTCTTTGGCCCGTTCTACGGCGGCTACCACGTGGCCGCGCTGGATGCCGATTACCAATGGGCGCTGGTGGTGGGGCCGGACCGCAGCTACTGCTGGATCCTGTCACGGACGAAGCAGCTGCAGCCTGCTGTGCGCGAGCAACTTTTGGCCCGCGCACAGGCATTGGGCATCGATACCCAGGCGCTGATCTGGGTAGCCCAAGAACGCACCGACCCGCAGCCATGAGTGTTTTGACGATGTCACAACCCATCGCCGTCATCGGTGCAGGTCTGGCGGGCCTGTCGTGTGCACAGGCACTGCTGCAGGCGGGGCACACGGTGCATGTTTTCGACAAGAGTCGGGGGCCGTCGGGCCGCATGAGCACCCGGCGCGCGGAGGACGACAACGGACCCTGGCAGTGCGACCACGGCGCGCAGTATTTCACCGCACGTGACGCCGCTTTTCGCTCCGAAGTGGCCCGGTGGCAGCAGGCCGGTGTGGCAGCCACATGGGGTGCACGCCTGGCAAGTTTTGATGGCACTGGCTGGACCACCCCGCACACGCCCCTTGAGCGTTTTGTGGGGACACCGCGCATGACATCGCCCGCTGCTTGGCTGGTGCAGGGCCTGGCGCAGGCCGCTGAGCGCGCCCACACCCAGTGGCAGACCACCGTGCAGCGGCTGGAGCGGCACCCCGAAGGATGGACTATCACTTGCGCAGAGCAGGGGCTGCATGCGCCGCGCTACCGCGCTGTGCTGTTGGCTGTGCCCGCGCCTCAGGTGGCGCCGCTGTTGACCCAGGTGGCACCCGCTGGCGCTGCGGTAGCAGGCAGCGCCCGCATGCGGGGCAGCTGGGCCGTCATGTTGCGTTATGCCTCGCCTGTGGCCTTGCCGTGGGACGGCGCCTTCGTCAACACCGGCCCGCTGCGCTGGGTGGCACGCGATAGCAGCAAGCCCGGCCGTACGGGGCCAGAAACGTGGCTTTTGCACGCCAGTGCCGAGTGGAGCGAGGCGCATATTGAAGACAGCGCGGACGGCGTCACAGCTGCCTTGCTCGCCGCCTTTGCGGCCCTGGGCGGCCCCACACCCCTGGCTGCCACGGCGCACCGCTGGCGCTATGCGGATACCGAACCCGCACTGACCTTGGGCTGCTGGTGGGACGCCAATGCCCGCCTGGGGCTGTGTGGTGACTGGCTGAATGGCGGGAAGGTCGAGGGCGCCTGGCTCAGCGGCCTGGCGCTGGCGCGACAGGTCGCAGCCGCCTGATCTGTGCGCACAGGGCTTGTGCCATGAGCTACACCGTGGTCTGGTTCAAGCGCGACTTGCGCGTGCACGACCACGCCCCGCTGCAGCACGCCGCCGCCCAGGGCCCGGTGCTGTGTCTGTATGTCGTCGAGCCCAGCCTCTGGGCGCAGCCTGATGCGGCCCTGCAGCACTACCACTTTCTGCAAGAAAGCGTGCACGACCTGGCCCAGGCCCTGCAACGGCGCGGCGCCACGCTGCAGGTGGCCGTGGGCGAGATGGTGGACGTGCTGACCCGCCTGCATGCACTGGCCCCGTTCCACACTCTTGAGGCGCACGAAGAAACCGGCAATGCCCACACCTATTCCCGCGACTTGGCCGTGGGCCGGTGGTGCCGCACGCAGGGCGTGGCATGGCGCGAATGGCCGCAGCACGGCGTGGTGCGCCGCCTGCGCTCACGCGATGATTGGCAGGGACACTGGCAGGCCCACATGCACGCACCGGTGGTGCTCGCCCCCGGGCCTGATCTCTTGCAGGCCCGTACGTTGCCGTGGCCTGCACAGCCCTGGCCCAGCGGGGCTGAACTGGGCCTGCCCGCGCATGACCCAGCCCAGCGCCAGCGCGGGGGGCGCAAAGAAGGCCTGCGCGTGCTGCAAGACTTTTTGGCGGAGCGCAGCCAGGGCTACCGGGGCGGCATCTCGTCGCCGCTGACAGCGCCCAGCGCCTGCTCGCGCCTGTCGCCCTACCTGGCATTGGGTTGCCTGGGCATGCGCGAGGTGGTGAAGGCCACCCAGCGGCGCGAGCAGCAACTCAAGGCCAGCACCGACTTTGGAGCTGCGTGGCAGCGCAAAGGCTTGACGGCCTTTATGAGCCGCCTGCACTGGCATTGCCATTTCATCCAGAAGCTTGAATCGGAACCCGCGCTGGAGCACCACAACCTGCACCGGGGCTATAACGGCCTGCGCGAAGCGGAATGGAACCCCGCTCACTTCGAGGCCCTGGTGGCCGGGCGCACCGGCTGGCCCATGGTGGATGCCTGCGTGGCGATGCTGCGCGAGACGGGATGGGTCAACTTCCGCATGCGCGCCATGCTGGTGTCGGTGGCTTCGTACCCGCTGTGGCTGCACTGGCGGCCCGTGGGCGAATGGCTGGCCCGCCAGTTTCTGGACTATGAGCCCGGCATCCACTGGAGTCAGATGCAAATGCAGGCGGGCACCACCGGCATCAACACCACCCGCGTCTACAACCCCATCAAGCAGGCGCAAGACCACGACCCCCACGGCCACTTTGTGCGCCAGTGGCTGCCCGCCTTGCGCCGCGTGCCCGATGCCTGGCTGCTGGAGCCCTGGCGCATGCCGCCCGATGTGCAGGCCCGCTGCGGCGTGCGTGTAGGCCACGACATTGCCGTGCCGCTAGTGGAGTTGGACACCGCCACCCGCACCGCCAAGGCCCGCGTGCACGGCCTGCGCGCCCAGCCCGCCGTGCGCGCCGCCCAGGCTGCGATTGTGGAAAAGCACGGCTCCCGCCAGTTTCGCGATGGCGGCAGCCCCCAGGCACGCGCCCGGGCTCGCGCACTCAACGCCGCCCAGCATCCCCAGCAGCAAACCCTGGACTTTTGAACCATGCGCATGCGCAAAAAAGCCGACCTGCCGCAAAAGACCTGCCAACACTGCGGCCTGCCCTTCACCTGGCGCAAGAAGTGGGAGAAGGTGTGGGATGAGGTGAAGTACTGCTCCGACCGCTGCCGCAGCGAACGCAAACGCACCGACAAGGCCGCAGGGGAGGGCGCTGCATGAGCACCGCGCTGTTCTGGTTTCGTAACGACTTGCGCCTGCACGACCAACCCGCGCTGCGTTCAGCCCTCACCAGCGGTGCCACGCACCTGCTACCCGTGGTGTGCTTGCCTGCGCCTGATGAATCCACGCCGTGGGGCTTTGCCCGCGTGGGGGCGCACCGCCGCGCCTTCACCGCCGCTGCGCTGCGCGGGCTGCATCAACAAACGAGCGCTCTGGGCAACCCACTGCTCATTTGCCAGGCCCCGCCTGCCACCGCCTTGCCCCAACTCGCCCAGGCCGTGGGTGCCACCACCGCGGTGTGCGAAGACATTGCCGCCCCCTACGAACAGGCCGAGGTGGCCGCACTGCGCGCCGCTGGCTTGCAGGTGCGTACCGTGTGGCACAGCAGCTTGCTGCCTCCGGCGCGCATGCCCTGGCCGGTGGACCAGTTGCCCGGCGTGTTCACCAGCTTTCGCCAGAAGGTAGAGCGTGCGGGCATTACCCCCGCCGCACCATTGCCGCTACCGACCAAACTGCCCCCGCCACCCGATTTGCCCGCGCATGTGCTGCAGGCCGTGGGGGCAGAGCAGGGCACCGCAGCCATCCTGCAACCCGCGCCGCCGCAGGGCAGCGATGCCCGCTCTTCCTTCCCCTACGGCACGCCTGCCTGTGATGGCAGCGAGGCCGCCGCACTGGCCCACCTGGCGCAGTACCTGGCCCGCAAGCTGCCCCACAGCTACAAGGCCACGCGCAACGGGCTCACGGGGCTGGATTACTCCAGCAAGTTCTCTCCCTGGTTGGCTACGGGCGCGCTGTCTCCGCGCCAGATCTATGCCGATCTGAAAAATTTCGAGTGCGACCACGGCGCCAATGACGGCACCTACTGGCTGTGGTTTGAGCTGCTGTGGCGCGATTACTTCCGGCTGCTGCACCTGCAATACGGTGCAGCGCTGTACCGGGCGCGTGGCCTGTCAGAACTGCCGCCCGCCCCACACAACCCGCGCGGTTTTGATCGCTGGTGCCAGGGCGATACGGGCCAGCCCCTGGTCGATGCCGCCATGCGCGAGCTGGCTGCCACCGGCTACCTCAGCAACCGCCTGCGCCAGGTGGTGGCCAGCTACCTCATCTACGACCTGCGCGGCGACTGGCGCGCGGGCGCGGCGTGGTTTGAATCGCAACTGGTGGACTACGACGTGTACAGCAACCAGGCCAACTGGCTCTACATTGCGGGGCGCGGCACCGACCCGCGCGGGGGGCGTCGCTTCAACCCCATCAAGCAGGCGCAAGACCACGACGCCGACGGCAGCTACCGCCGCATGTGGGGCACGGCATGACCACGCCACAACCCTCCACCCCACAGCGTGCCCACACCCTGCGCCTGCTGCTGGGCGATCAGCTCAACCCCGCGCATTCATGGTTTGCCACGCTGGACGACGGCGTGGTCTACGTGCTGATGGAAGTGCGGCAAGAGACCGACTATGTGCTGCACCACGCGCAAAAGATACTCGCCATTTTTGCCGCCATGCGCGACCTGGCCCGCCACCTGCGCGAGGCCGGGCACCGTGTGCGCTACGTGGCGATTGATGACGCCAGCAACCGCCAGTCGATGCCCGACAACCTGGCCGCCCTCATGGCCCACTACGGCGCGCGTACGCTGCAATACCAGCACCCCGACGAATGGCGGCTGGACGAGCAGCTGCGCACCTGGGGCGCAGAGCAAGCCTTTGCCGTGCAGGCCGTCAGCAGCGAGCACTTCTACACCACCCGCACCGAAATGGCTGAGGTGTTCCAAGGCCGTAAGCAATGGCTCATGGAGCACTTCTACCGCCGCATGCGCCAGCGCCACAGCGTGCTGATCGATGAAGCCGGAGAGCCTGAAGGCGGCCAATGGAACTACGACCACGACAACCGCAAGCCTTGGCCCGGCACGCCCGAATTGCCGCCCGACGCGCGCCCCACGCACGACCACAGCGCCCTGTGGGCCACCATCCAGGCCGCAGGCGTGCAAAGCTTTGGCAACCCGCAGGCCCATGCACTGCGCTGGCCCCTCAACAGGGCCGAGGCATTGGCGTGGCTGGAGCACTTCATCACCACCACGCTGCCGCACTTTGGCGCGTATGAAGACGCCATGAGCACAAAGAGCAGCAGGCTCTTTCACTCCCTGCTGTCCTTTGCCCTCAACACCAAAATGCTGCGCCCGCAAGAGGTGGTGCAACGCGCCGCTGCTGCGTACCACGCAGGCGCTGCGCCCCTGCCTGCGGTGGAGGGCTTTGTCCGCCAGATTCTTGGCTGGCGCGAATATGTGCGCGGCATCTACTGGGCCCACATGCCCGGTTACGACGAGCGCAACGCCCTGGGCCACAGCACGCCGCTGCCGGAGTGGTTCTGGACGGGCAACACCCGCATGCGCTGCATGCAGCACGCCGTGGGCCAGTCGCTGGAGCAGGCGTATGCCCACCACATCCAGCGCCTCATGGTCATTGGCAACTTTGCGCTGCTGGCGGGGCTCGACCCCGCTGCCGTGCACCGCTGGTACCTGGGCGTGTATATCGATGCCTTTGAATGGGTGGAAGTGCCCAACACCGTGGGCATGAGCCAGTTTGCCGACGGCGGCCTGCTCGCTACCAAACCCTATGTGAGCAGCGCTGCCTACATCGATCGCATGAGCGACTACTGCAGCGGCTGTCACTACGACAAGAAGCAAAAAGTGGGTGAGCGGGCCTGCCCGTACAACGCGCTGTACTGGGACTTCTTCGCACGCAACGAGGGCACGCTGGGCAACAACTTCCGCTTGGGCATGGTGTACCGCCAGTTGCAGAAGATGCAGGGCCCGCAACTGGATGCGCTGCGCGAGCATGCGGCCAGCCTGCGCACGCGGCTGGATGCGCTGTAGCCCGCTTGCCGAACCACCCCACGACACCCTCACCGCAGGACCGCGCCATGTCTCAAGCACAACCCACCGTAACGCCGTTCACCTCTTTGCAGTCGCTGCCTGATGGCTACCGCGCCCTGGCCATCGGCTCCACCGGTGCCATCGGCAGTGCCTTCCTCGCCCACCTGCAGGCCGATCCGCGCTGCGCCTTGGCCGTGGGCCTGGGCCGCCACACCCACCCGGCGGTCGATTTGGACGATGAAGCCACCATCGCCCACGCCGCCCAGCAGCTCAAGGCCCAGGGGCCATGGCACTGCATCATCCACGCCGCAGGTCTGCTGCATGGTCCCCACGGCATGCCCGAAAAGCGCCTGGGCCAGATGAACTACGCGCAGATGGAAGCCACCTTCCGCTCCAACACTTTTGGCCCCGCTCTCGTGCTGGCCCACTTCGCCCCGCTGCTGCCCAAGCAGGGGCGCGGCCTGTTGGCTGTGCTCTCGGCCAAGGTGGGCAGCATTGGCGACAACCGCCTGGGCGGCTGGTACAGCTACCGCGCCAGCAAGGCCGCGCTCAACATGCTGGTCAAAACGGCGTCCATCGAAATGGCCCGCACCCACCCGCAGGCCGTGCTGGTGGCGCTGCACCCGGGCACCGTCAGCTCGGCGTTGTCGGCCCCTTTCAATGGCGCAGAAATAGGCCGCCCGGCGGCGGATGCGGCGGGCGACATGCTGCGGGTGCTGGATGGGCTCGCGCCCGAGGAGACGGGCAGCTTCTACGCCTACAGTGGCGCGCCACTCCCCTGGTAAGCGTGGCGCGCGGTGCTATGGTTTTGATACTGCTTGCGTACCAGCAGTAAGCGCTGGCGGGCCATTTGCTCAAAGGCACGCCATGTGCCACTGTCCGTGCGCGACCGTCGTATGGCTTGCATGCAGAATGCCGCATGCATTCAACCCCATCGCCCGACACAACACTGGTTGCCTCCCACACCACGGCCTCAGCCGCGTCTGTAGCGCAGTGGGTAGAGCGCCACTACGGCCTGCCCGTGCAGCAGTGCTACCTGATCCGCCGCAACCTCAATGACAACTACGCTGTGCGAACAGCGGACGGCAGCCGCTACGTGGCAAGGCTCTGCGCCATCCGACCGCGCGGTCCGTTCAACGTGGATTTTGAGCTGGCGTTGTTGGCTCACCTGGAGGCGCAGGGCGTGGGTGTGGCCTCTCCGGTGTTGGCGGCGAACGGCACGACCAGCGTGACCCTGTCGTTCCCGGAGGGCCCTCGTGTGCTGGTCCTCTTCCGTCACTGCGAAGGCGCTGTGCCCGACACCCCCGAAGACCTGCACCTGACCGGCGCCACGCTGGCCCAGATTCACAGCGCCGCGCAAAGCTACACCGGCCCCGCAAGCCTCTACGTGCTGGACGGCCACCACCTGGCGGGCCGCACGCTGGAGTACCTTGCCGCCCATCCTGAGGTGGCCCCCACCGTGCTGGATACCTACCGCGAACTGATCCACCGCCTTCTGGGTGAGCTGGCGGATGTTGAAAGCACCTTGACCCGTGTGATGTGCCACGGCGACACCCATGGCTTCAACAACCATGTGTACACCGATGCCGAGGGAGTGCGCCACGCCGCCTTCTTCGACTTTGATGATGCCGGGCCGGGGTTCCTGGCTTATGACCTGTGTGTGTGGCTGTGGTCGAACCTGCCGCGCAAGGCCCCCATGGAGCCCGACGAAGCCTTGCTCAAGCGTTGGCAGCAGTACCTGGCTGGCTACCGCGCAGGCGGCGGCCATGTCACCGATGCTGACCTCGCCGCCCTGCCGCTCTTCGTGCAATTACGGCACCTGTGGAACATGGGGGAGGGCGTGGCGCGTATCCACCACTGGGGTGCCAACATGATGTCGGCCGACTGGATCAAGAAGCAGCCGGATGTGATGGCCGCCTGGGCCCGCCTGGATTTGCCCGCTTGATGGGCCTTGGCCGAGCCCCGATGGGTTGCGCTGGCACCCAGGCTCAGGTCATGTGGCGTGGGGCCACTGGATGCGTCAGTTGCTGCGCATCGCTGGGGTCTTGCTCCAGGCTGTACGGGACCGAGAGAAAGGCCACGCTGAACACAAAAAACAGCGTGGCGGACACGGCCCGGGCGATGGGGAGCACAAAGTTCTTGAGGTCGGTGTTCATAGTGGTTCCTGCAGCGGCTAGAGGTGGAGAAGGGTCGGGGTCAGATGCCGCCTTGACCCTTGCCGCCATGTTGCCGGTACCAGGCTGAACGGGTGCTGAACAGGTGCTGAGCAGCGCCTGCCCACCGCCTACTTGTAGTTCTCCCGGCGCTCCCCAAACTCCCTCACCCGCTTGCGCCACGCCCTGTAGCTGCCCGGCGCCAGGTGCGTACGCATCAGCACCTTGACTTGATCATGGTGCAGACCATGGACGGCGCGGATTTGCGCAAAGCTCACGTGGTCGCTCAGCGCCATCTGGATGATCTCGCCCACGGTGGCGGCGTCCAGCGGTGCGCTCGGGTGGGTGCTCGGCAAGTCGGCGGCGCGCGGTGTGGTCATGGTCAGAGTGTTCAGGTGGTGGCGCGAGGGTAGTGCGCCTGCTTTCACCTTGCGCTGCGGTGGCCCTTTCACCCTTACCATGCAAGCCCTCCCCGACCCCTTGGCGCGGGCGTTCAGCAATCTAACGACAGCCCCTCGGCCAGCGCCTCAAACACCACCCGAATCCGCCGTGATGTGCGCAGCTCGCGGTGCGACACCAGCCAGACGGGAAAGCGCACAGGCGCCACATCGTCCAGCACGCGGACGATGCCCGGCGTTTCGCGGGCGATCTCGTCCATCATGGCGCCAATGCCCATGCCCTGGCGCACCAGCGCCCAGTGGGCCGCGGTGTGGTCGGCGTAGCAGGTGAAGTTGTCTTCGCTCAGGCTCAAACCGTACTGACGCAGATACGCAAGGTACTGGCCGTTGCGGTCTGACCCCACAAACTCCGCGTTCACAGCGTCCTCCGCGCTGCGCGGGTGGCCGTGGGCCTGCACCCAGCTCTCCGACGCGTAAAAGCAGGCCCGGGCCTCGCGCACCAGGCGCGCGATCAGCTCGGGCTGCTCGGGCTGAACATGGCGGATGGCAATGTCGGCCTCGCGGCGCAGCAGGTCGCTCAGCGCGTTGGAGGCGATGACTTCCACGGCAATGCCTGGCTCCTGTGCCCGCAGGCGTTGCAGGATGGGGGGCAGCAAGTGCGTCGCTACTACATCGGTGGCTGACACCGACACCACGCCCCCCACCGCCTGTGACCGCCCGCTGGCGGCCAGGCCCAGGGCCTCTGCAGCAGTGCCCATGGCACGGGCGTGTTCCAGCAGGTCCAGCCCGGTGGGCGTGAGCACCATGGATTTGCCCACGCGCTCAAACAGCGTCACGCCCATCTGCTGCTCAATGGCCGCCACCTGCCGGCTCAGGGTGGGCTGGGTCAGGCCCAGCTTGCGCGCGGCGGCAGACAGCGAGCCGGTCTGCGCCGTTTGCAAAAACGCCTTCAGTTGGTTCCAGTCGAGGTTATCCATGCGTAAACGTATATGTTCACTGCAATTTACCGCAGTTTCCTGAGCTTCAATGCATGGATAGCATCTGGGTGTTGCTCATTGCACTTGCCTCCACAAACTGCCTCTTTACCTCGCCGCTTCAGCACTTCACCCGGTCTGCACACCATGTCGTCTTCTGCCATTGCTCCCGCCACTCGCGCATTGCCCTCCGCCGCCACCCCGCCGGCTGCGTCAGCCAAAGCGCGCTTCTGGGACCGCATTGCACCCAAGTACGCCGCCGACCCCATTGCCGACCTGGCAGGGTATGAAGCCACCTTGCAGCGCGTGCAGGGCCTGCTGTCGCCCCAGCATGACGTGCTGGAGATTGGCTGCGGCACCGGCAGCACGGCGCTGCGCCTGGCGCCATTCACCCGCAGCCTGCTGGCCACCGATGTGTCGTCGCAGATGATCGCCATCGCCCACCAACGGCTGGCCGCGCAACCGTCAGCAGCCTTACGCTTCGCCGTGGCCGACGCAGAGGCCATGGCCCCAGGGCCTGAGGTGTACGACGCGGTGCTGGCTTTCAATGTGCTGCACCTGATGACCGACCTGGACGACGCGCTCAGGCAACTGGTGAAGGTGCTGCGCCCGGGTGGGCTCCTGATCTCCAAGACCGCCTGCATCGCAGAGATGAACCCGCTGATCCCCTACCTAGCCGTGCCCCTGATGCGCGCCATCGGCAAGGCCCCGCCGGTGCTGTCCTTTGACGAACAGCGGCTCCGCTCAGCCATGGTGCAGCAGGGCCTGCAAATCGTCTGCACCGAGCGGCACGGCACGCGCGGCAAGGACATCCGCGCCTTCATCGTGGCCCGCAAACCGGGCTGAGTTTTACCCACCCACTTCACACAGGCTGGCGGCTTTACAAGGCCGCCGGGCGGAGCTTTGCCCACGCATGCGCTACCGGTCCTCTGTGTTCATCCCATGGACTGCAGAAGGGCTCACTCACATTCGCTTTGCTGCGGCCCTGCCGTCATCACACACCTCTCTGCCCACACGGCTTCGCCCGGTCACCCACAACCTCTCATCACCGCCACTCACACCATGAACCATCGCAACCACCCCCTGTCTCTCACGCTCGTCGCTGGCCTCGTCGCAGCCGTGGCATTCCTCACCGGCTGCGCGTCCACCCTCGACCAGGCGGGGCTGGAGCAGCGCACTGCGCAAGCCATTGGCCGCACGGCAGGCCAGTTCACCATCACCGACCGGCAGGAGGAAACCGGTGGCCGCATCAACTACACCGTCAACACCCGTGACGGCGCCAGCTACCGGTGCTACCTGTACGGCGCAACGGGCTTTCAGAAAGTCATGAGCTTCGGCCAGACACCCCATTCCGACGCCGTCTGCACCGCCATGGTGGGCGGCGCGGGCAATGGTGGCGCCCAGGCTCCGGCAGCAGCCGCTCAGCCACAGGGCCGCGCTGCGCCCAAGGAATGCAATGCTCTGCTGCGCACGGCGGGCCGCTGCTAAGAGCGGCCCACAAAAATCTTCTGGCGTCGTTGCTGTGTCTTGTCGTACTGCTCGTACTGCCTGCGACACAGCGCCTGGCCAGAACCGCTTCGCTGAGTTCTGTTAGCCGCTCTCAATGGCGCCGCGCTGCTTTGGCCTGCGGGCCATGAACCTGTATGCAAAGGACTTGAGACCATGAACCGATGGCACTGGGCCAGCCTGCTGCTGGCAGTCTGCTTGAGCGGTTGCGCCAGCTTGCCCGGCGCCACCACCGACACGGCGGACGGGCGCACGGTGGAATACGTGCAGGCGGGGCAGGGCACCCCGGTGGTGGTGTTCGAGAACGGGCTGGGCGCCCGGCTGGACTGGTGGTCCAAGGTCTGGCCCGACACGGTGGCAGAAACCCGCGCGCTGGCCTACAACCGCGCGGGCTACGGCCGCAGCGATGCTTCCCCCCAGCCGCGCGATGGGGCGCAGGTGGTGCAAGAGCTGCGCGCCTTGCTCAGGGCCCGCCAGCTACCGCCCCCCTATGTGCTGGTCGGCCACTCGCTGGGAGGCCTGTATATGCAGCTGTATGCGCGCCAATACCCCGCAGAGGTGGCGGCACTGGTGCTGGTGGACTCCACACACCCCGAGCAGATGCGCGGGGCTGGCAACCCCGACCTGTGGCCGACATGGCTGAAAGTGGCCTTCCGCCTGGGCACCTCTGATGTCGTCAAACAAGAGCTGGCAGCGCTGGATGCCACGGGGCAGCGCGTTGTCAGCCTGCCGGTGGACCCAACCCTGCCCGTGTTTGTGCTGAGCGCACTGCAAACCCCCGGGGCTTCATCTGCGCTAGCCGAAGAGGTGCACCAAAAACGCGCCGACTTTGCCCACCTCTACCCCGGCTCCACCCAGGTGTGGGTGGACAGCGGGCACGGCATCCCGCTGGAGAAGCCCGAGGCCGTGGTCAGCGCAATTCGCGCAGCATTGCAGGCGGCCCGCGCGCCACGCTGAAAGCGGTGGCGGCCACGCTAGTGGCAATTTCATCGTGGCGTGGCAACCAAACCCCGTGCCAGAATGAAACGATGAGCACCACCACCTCCTCCTTCCAGTCCAACGCAGACGGCACCCAGGTCACCACCTACACCTGGGCCCAAACCCCGGGTCAACCAGTGGGCGTCGTTCAAATCTCCCACGGCCTTGCCGAGCATGGCGAGCGCTATGACCGCTTTGCGCGGGCCCTGAACGCCGCAGGCTTCATCGTCCACGCCGTGGACCATCGCGGCCACGGGCGCACGGCAGGTGGCAAGCTGGGTGACTTTGGCAGCGCAGGCTTTAGCGGCCTCATTGCCGACGTGGCCCAGTTCGGCGCGCTGCTGCGTGCGCAGCACGGGCCGCAACTGCCCGTATTCCTTTTCGGCCACTCCATGGGCTCGTTCGCAGCGCAGGCGGCCATCCTGGACCATTCCTCCACCTGGTCCGGCGTCATCCTGTCAGGCTCCACCGCCCTTGACCTGCTCGCCGCCGCCATGGCCAATGCGCCCGCTGACGCGCCCGCAGGGCTCGCGGCGTTCAACGCAGGCTTTGAACACCGCACCGGCTACGAATGGCTGTCGCGCGACGCTACGGAGGTCGATGCCTACGTGGCCGACCCGTGGTGCGGCTGGGACGTGCCACCCGATGTGATCCCCTCACTCTTCGCTCCCGCGCAACGGCTAGCCGACCCCGCACAACTCGCACGCCTCCGCAGCGACCTGCCCATCCTGATCGCATCCGGCGACGCTGACCCGCTGGCCGCAGGCGGCGTCTTGTTGGAGCAACTGGGGCAGCGGTATCGCGATGCCGGTGTGGCCGATGTCACGGTCAAGCTGTACCCGATGGCGCGGCATGAAATCTTGAATGAGACGAATCGGGAGGAGGTGACTGGGGATGTTATGAACTGGCTGGCCGCAAGTGTTGGCGTTATGAAGGCAAGGCTCCAAGTGGGTTAGCCAAAATGGGCAGGCTTTGCTGACGCTCATCGCCGCACCGGCTATCAATTGATCATTCTTGCCGTTCGCCCCCTCTATTTCCGTTGATCTGCTAGACCGTGCGCTGTGAATTATTAATGTTTGCTGCTAGTTGAATTAGTTCATTGTAGTAGTCTAAGTTTGTTATTTCATGGGATAGAGAGTTGAAAATAAATCCTGCGATCTGCCCTGGGTGACTATTTGCTGTGGCTCTCGTTAGGGAGTTATTTAGTTCGGGTTGGGTGCGTTTTCTGAGTGAATGATATTTTTCCAGTGTGGCTAGAATGGATGAGTTTCCAGATTGTAAAGACCCATTCTGATCGTGATATGTAAAGCTGAATGTGATGTCTTGCGTTATCAAATGCGCAATTTTCTCTGAGAATGTTTTACCCCCATCGATTTGAATTGATGTGTAGGTTGTCGGGCTTTTGTGCTGTATAGCTGCAAGCGCGAAGAGATATAATAGATGGATTTGATGGGGTGTCGGAAGCGAGCCGGCGACTGCCTCGCTTTTGATAAAAACTTGTTGTTGACTTCTAAGATCAAGTCCAAATATTTTTGAGATATTGCTAAAGCAAGTTGTTTGTGTCACGACGGATTGACTCACATGCAAACCATCTGAAGGAAAGCCGCCGTAATAAGGTCTGTGTTCTAAAAGGCTGTCTTTTAAAAGTAATTTGGCAAATGCCTCGTTGTTTGGTGGAGGCAGTTGGTAGTCAAATTCGAAAAATCTCTTTAAGTACATGTGTCCATTGAAACCTGGACCATAGACTGCTCTGACTGACTCTGAAAGTTGCCCCAGGTTTGTGCTGAAGACAAAGCAGACCCCTTTTGCGTTGAATAGGTGTTTTACCCCTTCAAGTAGGCTGATTGCATATGTCGGTCGACAGCGATCCAGCTCGTCAATGCAGATGTAGATAGGCATTCTTTTTTTGCCGAGCGTCTCAAGATCAAGTGCAAGCTGAGCGAGCTCTTTGGTGAAGTCTGCAATTGCATTTTGCTTTTTTATATGGTTGTCGAGTACCTTTTCGAAAACCTTCTCCAAGGATTTTTCTGAAACCAAACTGCCTTCGTCTTTGGAGCTATCCTCGTCTTGGGCAAGAATTTCTCCCACAGCATCTACGGCTGCCCGGGTAATAAATTTCGCTGCTACCCCCTTTGCAATTTCTATGCTAGCCGGGGCTAAAACAGATTTTGCTTTTTTGAAGACTTTGTTGCCTTGTTGCTCTATTTTTCGGGTGACTTTTGTTTCTACATCCAAGGTGCTAAATATTTTTCTTGCTTCGCTCTGAAGAGTTGCAAGAAGGCCAACCAACGGGTCATCTGAAAGATCATTTTTCCAAGAGTCAAACCTGATGACTGCGTGACCATCTCTCTTTAGATCTTCTACCCATCTCTCGATGAAGAAGCTTTTACCGCTTCCCCAATCACCATCCAATGCCATGCAAATCGAACCAGTGGCCTTTGCGGAGAGATAGCGCTTTTGAATGACGTTGTAGATGAAGTCGGCCACTAGGTGTCGCCCCATCACATCATCCGGCCAAGCTTGAGTAGTCGATGAGTTCATCTGTTTCGATTGTGGTAAGTCCATGCGTGAAGTCGCGCAAAGCTTGCGTCGTCATCTTCCCAAACTCTGCTGCTGATACCTTGTGCGGGGAAGATGGCATCGAAGAATGCGGGGTCTCGTTCTCCCCATGTTTCCATGTAATTTCGGACAGTATTCATTCGCTTGCCCGAAACATCATCCGCGAGAAATCGCTTGTAAGAGTCCCGTCCTACATGATTGTTGTGAAGTTCGGCCAGTCTACTGGGGCGCGAAGCTTTGTAGATAAGTTCGACAATTGCGTAAACGATGATGCCGTCTTGGGCTTGAAATCCAGCGTCATGTTTAATTTGAGCTAATGCGTCTCCTTTGCGCCTGCGTATTTCTGAGGTCTGGAGCGCGAAGTTCACTTTGAATTCGCAGCGGGTGCATGTGTTTTTTTCAACATCGCAAAGAAGTAGGTCTGCCCGGCGTCTAGACTCAGTAAAAGCCATCCTGCCTGTGGTTTTTTCAAGGTAGGGCGTACAGACATTCCGTAATGTCTGTTCAAACCCTCCATTGCGTAGTCCACTCATAAACTCGGTTCTCCACAGGGACTGAAGCCCCTTTTGCAGACCGTCCTGAAATGCTTCGTAGTTGTTCATCGACTGCATCCCCCCGCGTATAACGCGGCCTGTTTGGTTTCAGTTAGGAAACAAAATCGGTATCACTACCGCCCCCGCCCCCGCCCCCATCTCCCCCTCCGCGCGCCCCCCGCCACCTGACAAGCCCTCCGATACGCCCGCAGCGTCACTTCCGCCCGCTGCATCACCGTGTCCTCCACCGTGGCAGCACCTCCGGCCAATTCATCCGCCTGCGCCTGCAGCAACTCCGCTGGGCTCATGCCCGACGCCTCGCCCGTCAGCAGTGCAATCCCCTCGCTCACATGCCCCATGGTGTAGACATGGAACAGCCCGCGCTCCACGGCATCCAGCACGCTGCGGTCCAGCATCAGGTGGCGCTGGTTGCGGGCGGGGATCAGCACGCCGTGGGTGCCGTCCAGCCCGGCCGTCGCGCAGGCGCGGAACCAGCCTTCGATCTTTTCGTTGATACCGCCCACGGGCAGCACCTCGCCGTGCTGGTTCAATGCGCCGGTCACGGCGATGCCCTGGCGCAGGGGCAGGCCTGACAGGCTGGACAGCAGCGCGTACAGCTCGGCGCACGAGGCCGAGTCGCCTTCCACGCCGCTGTATTCCTGCTCGAACACGATGGATGCATTGAGCGCCAAGGGCGCTACATGGCTGAACAACGCGGTGAGGTAGCTGTGCAGGATGAGCACGCCTTTGTCGTGGATGGGGCCGGACATATCGACCTCGCGCTCGATGTTGAGCAGGCCCTCTTGCCCGGCAAAGGTGCGCGCGGTGATGCGCACCGGAAAGCCGAAGCGGTAGTCGCCCAGGTCGATCTGCGTCATGGCGTTGATCTGGCCGGTGATGGAGCCCTGCAAGGTGATCAGGCGCTCGCCCTCGGTGATGGATTCGTGCAGTTCTTCTTCGGGCTGGTTGTGTCGCAGGGTGCGGGCGGCCAGGGCAGCTTGCACGTCGGCGGCTTGTACCAGGGTACCTGCGCGGGCCTGGCACAGGGCGGCGCTTTCGATGGCGAGTGCTTCGGTGTGGGCAAAGCGCGCGCTTTGGCGGCCTTGGTCGTCGGCCTCGCGGTGTGATTGCTCCAGCAGCAGGGCCACGGCGTCGGCGGCAAAGTGGGGCAGGCCGCGCTTTTTGCAGACTTGCGCGACCAGGATGGCTGAGGACTGGTGGGTGCCGGGGGTGGCGATGAACCGGTCTGAGAAGTCCACCTTGACGCGAAAGCGGCGCGCGGCGTCGGGGTCGGCCTCTTGCAGCGCGTAGTACTCCTCCACCGATCCGATCAGCACAATCTTCACATCCACGTCCACCGGCTCGGGCTGCAGTGCCACGGCCCCGCCGGGCGCATGGGCGGGGCCGCCGCCACCGCTGCCGTCTTCGATCTGCAGGCGCCCACAGCGCAGAAAGCGGCGCAGGCGCGGCCACAGGCCTTCTTCGGCGGCCAGGTCGTGCAGGTGCAGCAGGATGAAGCCGCCATGCGCCTTGAGCAGGCTGCCCGCGTGGATGCTGGCGTGGTCGGCCTGCACGGTGTCGGCATCTGCGCCGTGTTCGATGCTGCCGAACAGGGTGCGGGCCGTGGGGTTGTCTTCCACCACCACCGGGGCGCTGGTGCGGCCGTGGTTGTCCACCACCACGTTCACCTGGCAGCGGGCCAGCAGGTCGTCCAGCGCGTCCTTGCGGTCGTCTTCGGCGTCCTGGCCTTGGTCGGTGTCGCCGGGCTCGAACAGGTCGATGTGGTCCAGCACGGCGCGCTCCACCTGGTCCAGCCACTGCGTGAGCTTGACGGCGTCTTTGATCTGCTTGCGCAGGCCCTGGCGGATGCCGTGCAGCGCGTGCTCCACCAGGGGCTTGATGGTCTGGCGGCGCAGGGCGGCCAGGGTGTCGTCGCGCGTGCGTTCCAGTGGGCGGGTGGTTTCGAGAAACTTGGCGATCTCTGCGCGCAGCTCCTGCTCGGCGGCGTCGATCTCGGTGCGGCGCTCGCGGGGCAGGGCGCGCGCCTCGCCTTCGGTCAGCGGCTGGCCCTTGGGGCCGGTGAGGGTGAACACCATGTGCCCGGCCTCGCGGCTCAGGCGGAACTGGCGGGCCTCGGCAAAAGCGTCCAGCGTTGCAAAGGCTTCGTTCTCTTGGGCTTGCCAGGTCTTCTCGATGCGCTCGGCCTCGGCCTTGAAGTCGGGGCTGGTCAGGCGTTTGGGGATGTCGGCCTGCAGGCTGCGTGCCATGTCGGCCAGGCCCTGGCGCAGCAGGCGGCCCTCGCCTGCGGGCAGGCGCAGAGCGCGGGGGCGGTCGGGCTGGTCAAAGTGGTGCAGGTAGCACAGGTCGGGCGGCACCGCGCGTTTCGCGGCCTCGGCCTGCATGGCCTGGCGCAGCAGTGACGCCCGCCCGCTGCCCACTTCGCCCAGCACAAACAGGTGGTAGTCCGGCTGCTGCATCGCCAGGCCAAATTGCGCGGCGGCCTGGGCACGCTCCTGCCCGATCCAGGGCAGGGGCAGGTCTTGCAGCTCGGCGGTGCTGGCAAAGCCCAGCGTGGCGGGGTCAATGGTCAGACGCAACTGGTGGGGGGCAAGGGCAAATGCGGGCATGGGTGCGGATGTGCGGAGGTGGTGGTGCGGGGCCGTCAGGGGCGGCCAGGAGGCACCCTTTCACCAAAATATGAGTCAAAACGGGCTCATGCGCTAGTGCAATATGCCCTGGTTGCTATCAATAGTGTAGTGGTGGGCCAGTGCGCACATGCATTCTGGCCCTGCGCCAACGAGGCCGCCAGCGCGGCTACCCCGTGGCGCCATCACTGCGCTATGTCGTCATTTGTGCGCCACAGGGCACACGCCTTTGGGCGCACCACCGGCCAGCGCGTGGCTGCGTGCGTCGGCCAGTCCGGCGGCGGTGGGGGCCTCGGTGGGCCAGCCCGCCAGGTGCTGCTGGGCCACGCGGCTCAGGGCGGTGATCCAGTGGTGGTTGTCGTTCAGGCAGGGGATGTAGTGAAACTCCTGGCCGCCCGCGTGCAAAAACGCCTCGCGCACTTCCATGTTGATTTCTTCCAGCGTCTCCAGGCAGTCGCTGGTGAAGCCGGGGCACACAACGTCCACCCGCCGCGTGCCCGCCTTGCCCAGCGCCTCGATGGTGGGCTGGGTGTAGGGCTCCAGCCACTTGGCCTTGCCAAAACGCGACTGGAAGGTGATGCGGTAGCGCTCCTCGCGCAGGCCCAGGCGCTCGGCCAGCAGGCGGCCGGTTTTGCGGGCCTCGCAGTGGTAGGGGTCGCCCAGGTGCAGGGTGCGCTCGGGCACGCCATGAAAGCTCATCACCAGCTGGTCGGGCTGGCCGTGGTGCTTCCAGTGCGTTTCGATGGTGCGGGCCAGGGCGTCGATGTAGCCGGGGGCGTCGTGGTAGTGGTTGACGAACCGCAGCTCGGGCACGTTGCGGGTGGCGGCGGCCCAGGTGTAGACGGCGTCAAACACGCTGGCTGTGGTGGTGGCGGAGTACTGCGGGTACAGCGGCAGGATGAGGATGCGCGTGGCGCCCTCGGCCTTCAGCGCATCGAGCTGGCTGGCGATGGAGGGGTTGCCGTAGCGCATGGCGTGGCGCACCAGCACCGCGTGGCCCGCCTCGCCCAGCCAGCCGCGCAGCAGCGTGGCTTGCTTGGCCGTCCAGTGCGCCAGGGGCGAGCCCTCGGGCGTCCAGATGCTGGCGTATTTGGCGGCCGACTTGGCCGGGCGCGTGCGCAGGATGATGCCGTGCAGGATGGGCATCCACAGCAGTTTGGGAATCTCCACCACGCGGTGGTCACCCAGGAACTGCGCCAGATAGCGGCGCACGGCCGGGGCCGTGGGTTCGTCGGGCGTGCCCAGGTTGCACAGCAGCACAGCGGTGCGGTCGGCTTGGCCGTGAGTGAAAGGGGGTTCGGGGTGGAAGGAAGGCATGCGGCATTTTCACCCACGCGCCGGGCCAGTGCGGGCTGGGAGCCTATTTGCCGCCCGGCACACAGCTGCCTGCGAGATCAGCGCCGGGCATGTCGTCTTCATGCGTTTGTAGCCCTGTTTTTGGGCGCATCGGGTATTCCCTGATGTGGTTATGAAACCGGTTTCATAAACTGGCGCCACTTTGGAATAACGACTGTCCACCGTGAATTACCAGTTCCAGTTCGATGCCGTGTTTGCCGCGTGGCCCTTGCTGCTCAAGGGCACCTGGATCACCGTGCAGCTGTCGCTCACCGCCACCTTGCTGGGGCTGGTGGTGGCCATCTTTTGCGCCTGGGGCAAGACCGGCGGGCCGGGCTGGCTGCGGTTTTTGATCAATGCGTACATCGAGGTCATCCGCAACACGCCGTTTCTGGTGCAGCTGTTTTTCTTCTTCTTTGCGCTGCCATCCATCGGCCTGCGCTGGTCGCCCTACACGGCGGCGCTGACAGCCATGGTGGTCAACCTGGGGGCGTATGCGGCCGAGATCGTGCGGGCGGGCATCGAGTCCATTCCCAAGGGGCAGATCGAGGCGGGCAAGGCGCTCAACCTCAAGCCGTGGGAGATCTTTCGGTTTGTGATCCTCAAGCCCGCGCTCAAGGCCATCTACCCGGCGCTCACGAGCCAGTTCATCTTGCTGATGCTCAGCTCGGCCGTGGTGTCGGTGATCTCGGCGGACGACCTGACCTCGGTGGCGGCCAACCTGCAGTCGCAGACCTTCCGCAGCTTTGAGATCTACATCGTGGTGACGGCCATCTACCTGGCGCTGGCGCTGAGTTTCTCGGCGCTGTTCAAGCTGATCTATCAGCGCATGCTGAATTACCCAGACCGTCGCTGAGGAATACCTGCCATGCGTACTTTCGGACTCTCCGAGTTTCTTTTTATCGTGCAGGCCGCGCAGTGGACGCTGGCGCTGTCGGCCATTGCCTTCGTCGGCGGTGCGCTGCTGGGGCTGGTGGTGGCGCTGTCGCGCACCTCAGAGAACGCTGCGGCACGCAATGCATCGCGCGTGTTCATCCAGGTGTTCCAGGGCACGCCGCTGCTGCTGCAGCTGTTCCTCATCTTCTTTGGTGCGCCCGTGCTGGGGTTTGACATCAACCCCTGGGTGGCCGCGGGCGTGGCGCTGGTGCTGAACAGCGCGGCGTTTCTGGCCGAGATCTGGCGCGGCTGCATCGAAGCGGTGCCACGTGGACAGTGGGAGGCTGCGCAGGCCCTGAACCTCAAGTACGTGGCCCGCATGCGGTTTGTGGTGCTGCCCCAGGCCTTCAAGATCGCACTGCCGCCCACGGTGGGCTACGTGGTGCAGATCATCAAGGGCACATCGCTGGCGGCCATCATCGGCTTCACCGAGATCACGCGGGCCGGGCAGATCATCAACAACGCCACCTTTCAGCCGCTGCATGTGTTCACCACCGTGGCCGCGCTGTACTTCGTGATCTGCTGGCCGCTGTCGCTGCTGGCCGCACGCATGGAGCGCAAGCGCGCACGTGCTCTGGCGCGCTGACCCACGCGCCGCCATCCTCTTTTCTTTCTGTTCTCGTTCACACCAACCACCAGGAGACATGCGATGACTTTTTCTTTGCAACGCCGCACCGCCACCGCCGCTTTGGCTGCCTTGGGCCTGGGTGCCGCGCTCACGGCCTTTGCGCCGCTGGCCTCGGCCCAGTCCGTGGCGGACATCAAGAAGAAGGGTGAGATCACCATCGGCATGCTGGTGGACTTTCCGCCCTACGGCACCACCAACGCGCAAAACCAGCCCGACGGCTACGACGCCGACGTGGCCAAGCTGCTGGCCAAGGACCTGGGCGTGAAGGCCAACATCGTGCCCGTCACTGGCCCCAACCGCATCCCGTTCTTGCTGACCAACAAGGTCGACCTGCTGGTGGCCTCGCTGGCCATCACGCCCGAGCGGGCCAAGCAGGTGCAGTTCTCGCAGCCCTATGCGGCCGCGACCATCGTGTTGTACGGCAAGACCGGCGCCAACATCAAGAGCGCTGCGGACCTCAAGACCGTGCGCGTGGGCGTGGCCCGCGCCAGCACGCAAGACGTGGCCGTGACCAAGGCGGCGCCCGAGGGCACCGAAATCCGCCGCTTTGACGACGATGCATCGGCCATGCAGGCGCTGATCTCGGGCCAGGTGGATGCCATTGGCTGCTCGGTCACGGTGGCGGCGCAGATCGCCAAGCGCGTGCCCGCCAACACCTTCGAGAACAAGTTCAACCTGCTGCAGCAGGCCATGGGCATCGCCCTGCGCCCCGGCCAGGACGAGCTGACCAAGGCCGTGAACGACTTTGTGGCACGCAACACTGCCAATGGCGAGCTGAACAAGCTGTACCAGAAGTGGCTGGGCGCTGATCTGCCCAAGCTGCAGTAAGCCTGCCTGAACGATAAGGAGCCATTGATGAGCGACGCAGTCACGACCGCCCCCGGCACACCGCCGATCATCCGCATGGAGGGGGTCAACAAGTGGTACGACAGCTTCCAGGTGCTCACCGACATCAACCTGTCGGTGCGGCAAGGGGAGCGCATCGTGATCTGCGGGCCATCGGGCTCGGGCAAGTCCACGCTGATTCGCTGCATCAACCGGCTGGAGACGGTGCAAAAGGGCCGCATCGAGGTCGATGGCATCGACCTGACCGCTGGCGGCAAGAACGTGGATGCCGTGCGCGCCGAAGTGGGCATGGTGTTCCAGCAATTCAACCTGTTCCCGCACCTGACCATTCTGGAAAACTGCACGCTGGCCCCCATGCGATCGCGCGGCATGAGCAAGGCGCAGGCCGAAGAAGTGGCCATGAAGTACCTGACCCGCGTGCGCATCCCCGAGCAGGCGCATAAGCACCCCAGCCAGTTGTCGGGTGGGCAGCAGCAGCGCGTGGCCATTGCGCGGGCGCTGTGCATGGCGCCCAAGGTGATGCTGTTTGACGAACCCACCTCGGCGCTCGACCCCGAGATGGTCAAGGAAGTGCTGGACACCATGATCAGCCTGGCCGAAGACGGCATGACCATGCTGTGCGTGACGCACGAGATGGGCTTTGCCCGCAGCGTGGCCGACCGGGTGATCTTCATGGCCGACGGCAAGATCCTGGAGCAGGCGCCACCGCAGCAGTTCTTCGGCCAGCCGCAGCACGACAAGACGCGGCAGTTCCTGGGCCAGATCCTGAGTTCACACCACGCACATTGAGACCTGACAGGTCGTGCGGTTGATGGCCTCCGCCCCTGGTGGGCGGAGCCTGAAAGAAACACATGAAGGTATTGATTTCCCTGTCCTCCTTCGGCGCGGCCGAAACCGGGCGCCACGGCCAGCTGTGGTGCACCGACCTGGCCCAGCAAGCGGGCGCGGACGGCGTGGAGGTGCGTGGCGAGCTGCTGCGCGATGCGGCCACCGAGCTGCCAGCGCTGGCGGGCCGGGCGGCGGTGTACTCCAGCCCCGAAGGCCTGTGGACCGCGCAGGGCGAGCTGGATGAAGCAGCCCTGGCGCGTGGCGTGCAGGCCGCCCAAGTGCTGCGTGCACCGCGCCTGAAGATGTCGATTGGCGGCTTTGGCGCGACCCTGCCGACATCGCATGCGTCGCTGCAACGCCTCCAGGCCCTGCTGCAGGCCGCCCCGCAGGTGGAGCTGGTGATCGAGAACGACCAGACCGCCACCGCCGGCACGCTGGCCGCCATGCAGGCCTTCTTTGCGGCTCAGGCGCAGGCGGGGCTCGACCTGGGCATGACCTTTGACATGGGCAACTGGCACTGGCAGGGCGAATGCCCGCTGCAGGCCGCGCAGGCCCTGGCGCCCTATGTGCGCTATGTGCACTGCAAGGGTGTGCAGCGCCTGCCCGCCAAGTGGGTGGCGGTGCCGCTGGCCGATTCGGTGGCGCCATGGCGCGCCGTGTTGCGCGCTTTGCCTGCCGATGTGCCGCATGCCATCGAATACCCGCTGGTGGGCGACGACCTGGTGGCCGTCACGCGCGAGCAAGTGGCCTTTATCCGCGCTGCACGGGAGGCTGCATGACCGCCCCGGCTTTTGACGTCGCACTGTTTGGCGAGGCCATGCTGCTGCTGGTGGCCAACGAGCCCGGCCCGCTGGAGAACGCCACCGGCTTTCACAAGCGCACGGCCGGGGCCGAGACCAATGTGGCCATTGGCCTCGCGCGCCTGGGCCTGAAGGTGGGCTGGGCCAGCCGCCTGGGCACCGACTCCATGGGCCGCGCGCTGCTGGCCGCCATGCAGGGCGAGGGCATCGATTGCTCGCACGTGGTGTGCGATGCCACCCAGCGCACGGGCTTCCAGTTCAAGGAGCGCGTGACGGATGGCCGCGACCCGCAGGTCGAATACCACCGCAAGGGCTCCGCCGCCAGCCAGATGGGGCCCGCCGATGTGGACGAGCCCTGGCTGCAGTCCGCACGCCACCTGCATGCCACAGGCGTGTTTGCCGCCATCTCCGACACCAGCCTGCAGGCCGCCATCCGCACGCTGGAGGTGATGCGCGCTGCAGGCCGCACCATCTCGTTCGACCCCAACCTGCGTCCCACGCTGTGGTCGTCGCCCGAGACCATGCGCCACTGGATCAACACCCTGGCGACCTATGCTAACTGGGTGCTGCCGGGCATGGAAGAGGGCGTGTTTTTGACCGGTGAAACCACCCCCGAGGGTGTGGCGCGGTTCTACCGTGAGCGGGGTGCCAAGCTGGTGGTGGTCAAGCTCGGGCCCGAGGGCGCGTACTACGACAGCGACGTGGCCGGCACCGGCCGCGTGCCCGGCGTGCCCGTGGCCCAGGTGGTGGACACCGTGGGCGCGGGCGATGGCTTTGCGGTGGGCGTGATCAGCGCCTTGCTGGAAGGCCTGCCGGTGCCCGCCGCCGTACGCCGGGGTGCCTGGATTGGTGCGCGTGCCGTGCAGGTGCTGGGCGACACCGAGGGGCTGCCCACCCGCGCCCAGCTGCAGGAGGCGGGCCTGTGAGCCTGGCGCTACCTTCAACAGACGGCAGCACAAGCCCAGTGCGCAAAAAGGTGCTGGTGTTTCGCGAGCTGCCGCCCGACCAGCTCGCGCGTTTGACCGCCGTCCACGACGTAACAGTGGCCGACCCGCGCAAGCCCGACGAGCGCGCACGGTTTGACGCGGCGCTGGCGCAGGCGCACGGGCTCATCGGCTCCAGCTTTCCCATCGATGCTGCCGTGCTGGCGCGTGCGCCCTGGCTGCAGGTGGTGTCCAGCATTTCGGTGGGCGTGGACAACTACGCGCTGGACGTGCTGCAGGCGCGCGGCATCATGCTGTGCCACTCCCCCGGAGTGCTCGACGAAACGGTGGCAGACTCGGTGTTTGCCCTCCTCATGGCCACCAGCCGCAGGCTGGTGGAGCTGTCGCAACTGGTGCGCGAGGGCCGGTGGACGAAGAATATTGGAGAAGACCTGTTTGGCAGCGATGTGCACGGCAAGACGCTGGGCCTGCTCGGATTTGGCCGCATTGGCCAGGCCGTGGCGCGCCGCGCCGCACTGGGGTTCGGCATGCCGGTGATGTACCACGCCCGCCGCCCGGTCGACCTGGCCACCCAAGCCCCTGAATTGCAGGGCAAGGCCATCCACACGCCGCTGCCCGCGTTGCTGGCGCAGTCGGACTTTGTGGTGGCCATGCTGCCCTTGTCGGACAGCACACGGGGCATGGTCAATGCCGAAATGTTTGCGACCATGAAGCCCGGCGCCATCTTCATCAACGGCGGCCGGGGCGCCACCGTGGTGGAGCAAGACCTGCTGCACGCGCTGGACCATGGCGCCCTGCGCGCGGCGGGGCTCGATGTGTTTGCCACCGAGCCGCTGCCGCTGGCGTCCCCCCTGCGCACCCACCCGCGCGTGACCCCGCTGCCGCACATTGGCTCGGCCACGCACGACACGCGCCATGCCATGGCCGCGTTGGCCACCACCAACCTGCTGCAGGCCCTGGCGGGCGAGCGGCCCGCCGCCGTGTACAACGCCGTACCCGCATGAGCCCGCCGACACCCGCACCCTCCGCCACGCTGCGCGCCCGTCCCACCATCGCCGATGTGGCGGCCGAGGCCGGTGTGTCCAAGGCCACGGTGTCGCGCTACTTCAACCACCGCGAACGCCTGCTCAGCCCCGACATTGCCGCGCGGGTCGAGGCGGCCATCGCCAAGCTGGCCTATGTGCCCAGCCCCATGGCCCAGGCGCTGAGCCACGGCCGCTCGCGGCTCATTGGCCTGGTGGTGGCCGACATCACCAACCCCTATTCGGTGGCTGTGCTGCGGGGGGCCGAGAAAGCCTGCCAGGACGCGGGCTACCTGGTCATGCTGTTCAACCTGGGCAATGACCGCGAGCGCGAGCGCGCGGCCATCGACGCGCTGGCCAGCTACCAGGTGGATGGCTTCATCCTCAACACGCTGGGGCAGGGCGAGGGGCAGGCGGATGTGAACACCTTGCACGGCAAGCCCGCCGTGCTGGTGGACCGGCGCCACGCCGGGCTGGCGGCAGACTTCGTCTCGCTGGACAACCAGGGCGCCATGCGCGAAGCCTGTGCCCACCTGCAGCAGCAAGGCTGGCAGCGCCTGCTTTACATCACCCAGCCCTTGTTGGGCGTGAGTTCCCGCATCGAGCGCACGGAGGCCTTCCGTGCGCTGGTGTCCTCCAAGGGCTCGGCGGTGCGCGGCGCGGTGCTGGAGCTGGCGGCCGAGCAGGGCGATGAGGTGCTGGACCAGGCGCTCACCGATCTGCTGCGGCAGGCCCGGCCCGGCGAGCGCTGCGCGGTGGTGGCGGGCAATTCGGTGGTCACGCTGCGGGTGGCAGCGGCCGTCTCGCGCATGGGGTGGACGTTTGGGCAGCAGCTGGGTTTTGTGGGCTTTGACGACCCTGAGTGGGCGTCGCTGATCCGGCCCGGCCTGAGCGCCGTGGCCCAGCCCACCGATGCCATCGGGCAACGCGCAGCGCAGTGCCTGCTGGAGCGCATCAATGGCCTGCAGGGTCCTGCACGCGAGAGCCTGCTCCCCGGGCTGCTGGTGGTGCGCGGATCTTCGTTGGGGCCTGCGGGCGCGCCAGACCCGGGTTGAGCGCACTGCATTCCGCAAAGGCCTGCGGTATGCTTTGCGGCCCTCGCCCCGGTGCATCGCCGGGGCCTCTTTTTTCGCCTTCATCCTTCAGGTGCGCCCTGTGCCAAATCCCTCTCTGGACACCTCCCGCATCCGTGCGATCTCCATCGATCTGGACGACACGCTCTGGCCCATCTGGCCCACCATCACGCGGGCCGAAAGTGTGCTGCTGGACTGGCTGACCCACCACGCGCCCGCCACGGCGGCACTCTTCTCGGACACCGAGGCGCTGCGCGCCATCCGCAACCAGATGGTGACCCTGCGCCCTGACCTGAAGGGCGACCTGAGCGCGTTGCGGCGCGAGTCCATCCGGCTGGCGCTGACGCAGGCCGGTGATGAGCCCGCGCTGGCCGAACCGGCGTTTGATTTGTTCTTTGCCGAGCGCCAGCGGGTGGAGCTGTTTGACGATGCGCACGACACGCTGGCTTTCTTGTCAGCGCGCTACCCGGTGGTGGCGGTGTCCAACGGCAATGCCGATATCCACCGCATCGGCATCGGCCACTACTTTCGCCACAGCATCAGCGCGTCGGACTTTGGCATCGCCAAACCCGATGCGCGCATCTTCCATGCGGCCGCCACGGCCGTGGATGTGTTGCCCCACGAGGTGCTGCACGTGGGCGACGACGCCACGCTGGATGCGCAGGGCGCACTGAATGCCGGCATGCAGGCGGTGTGGATCAACAGCGCCAACCACCCCTGGCCGCACGACGACACACCGCCCCATGCCACGGTGGACAGCCTTACCGCGCTGTGCCGGCTGTTGGCCTGACCGGTTTCGCTGGGTTCGGTTTCTTGCCTCAGGTCAAGGTTTGGGCGCGCGGCGGTTGAAGCCGCTGCCTGATCAGGTCACACTCCATCGTCGCTCAGCGACCCCTCCCACCATGCCCCGTACTCCCCCCCCGTTGCCCGCCATCCGCACCATCGGCATGATGCAGCCCATGACCTGGCTGGTGCTGGCCTGGCGCGACATGGCGCGGGCGGGCTGGATCAGTTTTGCGCATGGCCTGGCACTCACACTGTTTGGGGCCGCCATCTTTGCAGTGGCACACCACCGCTTCTGGCTGCTGGCGGGGGCTCTGTCGGGCTTTCTGGTGGTGGCGCCGGTGCTGGCCACCAGCCTGTATGCGCTGAGCCGCGCGCTGGAGCGTGGCGAAGCCGCCAACCTGGGCGTGGTGCTCAAGACCTGGCTCAACTGGCAGAACAGCCATGTGAACAAATGGGGCAGCGACTACTGGTGCATGCTGCAGTTCGGGGCCCTGCTGGCGCTGGCCGCCTCGGGCTGGGTCGTGACATCTGCGGCGCTCATCACGCTGCTGGCGCCCGTGCCCATCGAGACACCGCTCGACTTTCTGCGCCATGTGGTCATGGCGCGTGACGGCTGGTTGTTTGAAGTCTGGCTGGCGCTGGGCAGCCTGATGGCCGCGCCCATTTTTGCGTCCAGCGTGGTGGCCATGCCCCTGCTGCTGGACCGCCGCGCCACGCTGCTGCAGGCGGTGCTCACCGGCTGGCAGGCGGTCATCACCAACCCGCTTCCGATGGCGTTCTGGGCAGCGATCATCCTGGGCTTTACCTTGCTGGGCCTGGGTTCCCTGCTGCTGGGCCTGATCGCTGTGATGCCCATGCTGGGCCACGCCAGTTGGCACGCATACCGCGACCTGGTAGATGCATCCAGCCTGCCCGAGCGTGACCTGGTGGCCCCTGGTGTACCGGCGGCCCCTGTGCGCCGGCCTGGAGGGACATCGTGATTTTTGGATTTACCGAGGCGCAGATCTCGGGCTTCTTCCTCACCTACGGGGTGGGGGCGTTCATCGCCTACATGCTGTTCATCATCGGGCAGCTCGCGTGGGAATCGAAGGCCGGACGCTTTGGCACCTTCGTGCTCTTCCTGGGCCTGGGCGTGGGTTTTCTGGGGTTCCTGGCCAAGGTGGTGATCCAGTGGTGGCTGGAACGGTAGCGGGCCACACGGCCCGTTGCTCAACGCCAGGCGCACCCAACCGCGATCTGTCCGGGGTCTGGCACTGAAACCTGCGCATTCATTTCTTTCCGTTGTGTTTTGTTTCATGTAGAAACTAATTGCAATGGCTGGAGGTGGTTGTGATGCTTCGTAACTCCCTGATCGTCGTCGTCCTGGGGCTGCTGGCCGAGGCGGCGGAAGCCCTGTCCCTGGGCGCGCCGCAAGGCAAGGTATGGCTGGGACAGCCCATCGACCTGGGCTTTGAAGTCCAGCTGGACCCCGGCATGTCGGTGGACGCCTTGTGCCCGCAAGCGCGGCTGGTGTCTGGCGATGTGGCCGTGCCGGCAGGCCGTGTCCAGGTGAGCGTGCGGCCGGGCGAACCGGAGCGCAACCCGGTGCTGCGGGTGCAGTCCTCCCATCTGGCCGACGAGCCGGTGCTGACGGCCCAGGTCTCCGTGCATTGCACGGGCCGGGTGACGCGCGAATACACCTTTCTGGCCGATCTGCCTGCCACCGTTGCGGCCGGGCTGAAGCCAGTGGCGATTCCCTGGGAGGTGCCGTTGGCAGATGCCTCCCCCTCACGGGCGGCCGGGGTGGCTGCCGGAGAAGCGTCTTCTGCAACCGCAATGGGCACCTCGCGGCCGCGCAAGGCGTTGGCCGCCAGCCGGGTAGCCCGCAAGGGCACGAAACTGGCCGCAAAGTCTGCCGAGGCTCCCGTTGCGCGCAGCCGGTCCGCTGACACAGCGGCAGTGGCTTCCGCGACCAGCACTGCGCAGACGGCGCCTCAGGAGCCACCCAGCACCGCGCCCAGCATGGCGCCCGAGGCCGCAGCAGCGCCCCCCGCACAGGCGTCGGCATCGTCCACCGCCTCGGTGGCTCCAGCAGCGGCACCTGTTGCGCCTGGACCGTCCAAGCCCCGGCTGGTGATGGAGCCGTTGACGGCGCTGGTCACGCCGCCCGCCTCGGGCGAAGGGGCTCCGTCCGACGGCGCAACACTGATGCCGGTGGCGGCTTCGGCTGCGGAGGCTAACGCGCCGGACGGCGCGGGATCCCCCGGCGCGCGCATGCAGGCCTTGCAGGTGGAAGTGGATCGCATGCGCGCGCAGGCCGAGCAAGACCATCAGGCCACGCTCGCATTGCTGGCCCGTGTGGAACAGCTGAATGCAGGGCATTTCCCGGCGTCCTTGGTGTATGGGCTTCTGGCTATGCTGGCCTTGACGGTCGGGGCAGCAGGTTGGCTGCTGGCGCGCATGCGACACGCCATGGACGCATCGAACGAAGAGTGGCGCAACACCCTGACGGCCTATGTGGCGCAGTCTTCCTTGCCCGCAGCGGGAGACGCCGAGGCCGAGCGCCGCACAGCAGTGCTACCTGCCGATGACCGGCCTGCTGGGTTGCCCGGACTACAAGGAGTGGGTGCCTTGCCCGCGTAGGGACGGTCAGCGGAACAATCGCTCAGGAGGTGGTGCGCAACGCAGATCAACGCGGCCAGGACCGCAGCCCCAGATCCTGCGCCAGGCGGCGATAGTCGGCCAGGCTGCGTTGCACATAGTCGTCCAGGGCTGGGCCACTCAGCGCAAAGGGGTAGAGCCCATGGCGGGCGCACAACGCGGCATATCCGGGCGCCGCCTGGGCTTCCTGCAGGGCGGTCGTCCAGGCGTGGGCGACTGCATCGGGCACGCTGGCAGCCATGTAGAGGCCGCGCACGGTGGTCCATTGCAGGTCAATGCCCTGCTCGCGTGCCGTGGGCAGGGCGGCCAGTGTGCCGGGCAGCCGCGCGGGTGCCAGCACCGCCAGGATGCGCACCGGCAGGCCTTCTGCAGCGGCCCGGGTGGCCTCGGCCGCGTCGCCGGTGAAGATGTCGATGTGCCGGCCGCCCAGCGCCTTGAGCGCTTCGCCGCCGCCTTCAAACGATACAAAACGCATGCGCTTGTGGTCTTGCCCCGCTGCGCGCACCAGCAGCGCGGCCTTGACCCAGTCCTGGCTGCCCAGCGTGCCTCCGGCGCCAAACACCACGCGGCCCGAATCTTTTTGCAAGGCGCTGACCACGTCCTGCAAGCGCTGGTAGGGGGCGTCGCGGTGCACAGCCACCACGCCGTAGTCGTTTCCCAGCGTCGCTATCCAGCGCACTGCGCTCACCGGGTGTGGGCCGAAGCGGCCCTGCGCCATGTTGAGCAGCGAGCCGCTGGAGAACGCCACCAGCGTGCCGGGCCCTCCCAGGCGGCCGGTGGCCACCTGGTCAAATGCCACCGCGCCGATGCCGCCGGGCAGGTAGCGGGTGCGCAGCGGCGTGCGGCCAGGGCGCACGGCCTGCAGTGCCTGCGAGGCCAGACCACAGGTCAGGTCAAATCCGCCGCCGGGGCGTGACGGCGCAATGCATTCCGCCGGCTCACGGGATGCGTCGGCCGCCGCCGGGAAGGGAGCCAGGCCCGCGCCAGCGCTGGCGGCGGCCGCGAGCGTCTGCAGCAGCTGGCGGCGGCTGCAAGGCGCTGTCAGCGGGCGGTCTGTGGTGGGCAAGGGCTGCGGCATGGGGTGTGGAGCGTTCACTTGTTCAGCAGACTGTGTCAGGCGCGGGGCCACCAGAGTATTGCCAGGAGCCCAGTCCCTTCAGCGCGCGCCTGCAGCCGCAGGCTGCCCCGGTGCCGTTCGGCAATCGACCGCGCAATGGCCAGCCCCAGGCCGGAGCCGCCCGCCGTGGCCTGCGAGCCGCGCCGGTAGCGCTGGCCCAGTGCGTCGCGCTCCTCGGCGGGCAGACCGGGGCCGTTGTCCTCCACGCAGATGCTCCAGCCCAGGCTGTCACCCGCGGCCGACACGGTGACGGTGCCCTGCGCGGGGGTGTAGGCGATGGCATTGGCTGCCAGATTGGTCAGGGCCTCGCGCAGCAGGCCACTGTCGCCCACGGCCTCGATGCCAGCGGAGGGCGTATGGATGCCAAAGTCGATCTGCTTGGTGCGCGCCTGGGGCAGCAGCTCCAGCGCCACCGTGCGCAGCAGCGCGGCCAGGTCAAAGGGCGTCAGCTCCACCGCCGCTGTGTCGCTGCGGCCCAGCGCCAGCAGTTGCTGGGTGCTGCGCGTGGCGCGGGCGATCTCGCCTCCGATGGCTGCCAGCGTGTGCTGCACCTGCGTGGTGTCGCCCTCGCGGCGTGCGTAGTCGATCTGCATCTGCAGCGTGGTGAGGTGGGTGCGCAGCTGGTGCGAGGCATCGTCCAGAAACTGCCGTTGCTGTGCCACCAGATCTTGCGTGCGCGCCATCTGCTGATTGACCGCGTCCACCAGCGGGCGGATGTCAGCGGGCAGGTCGTTGGATGCCAGCGGGGTCATGTCGTCGCCGCTGCGGGCCTGCACCTCGCGCGCCAGCCGCGCCAGCGGGCGCAGCGCCACGGCCAGCAGTGCCGCAGTGCCCAGCACCATCAGGGCCAGCACCAGCGCATCGCGCTGCACTGCGCGGCGCACAAAGCGGGCTGTGAAGTCCTGGCGCGACCGCGTGCTTTCGGCCACCTGCACGAGCACGGTGGATGCCGGCTCTGCACGGTCCAGCGCGCGGCGGTAGGCGGCCAGCCGCACGGACTCTCCAAAGTAGGTGGCGTCATAAAAACGCGGTACGCCGGGCTCCAGCGCGCCAGCAGGAAGGGGCAGGTCGGCATTGCCCAACTCCACCAGCCCGTCGGACGACGCCACGCGAAAGTACACATTGCCGCTGGCCGTGAGTTCAAAGAATTCCAGCATGCTGTACGGCAACTCGGCCGACAGGCCGCCCGAGGCGGTCGAGATGTTGGCGTCGATGGACTTGAGCGCGCCGAGCAGCGAGCGGTCGTAGGCCGCGTTGGCGGCCTCCAGCGCATCGTGCCGGGTCATCCACAGCTCCACGCCCGTCACCAGGGCCAGCAGCGGCAGCAGCAGCATGGCCAGCAGCCGCCACAGGCTGGCGCGGCGCAGGCGTGCGGTCAGGCCCATCGGTCAGTCCGCCTCCAGCGCATAGCCCAGGCCGCGCAGCGTGGTGATGCGCACACCACTGCCATCCAGCCGCTTGCGCAGGCGGTGCACAAACACCTCGACGGCTTCGGGGTGCACATCGTCATCGTCGGTGAACACGCGGTCCAGGATCTGTTGCTTGGAAAACGGCTCGCCGCTGCGCTGCACCAGCACGCGCAGCACGGCATGTTCGCGCGGGGACAGGGCCAGGGGCTCGCCGCGCAGGGTGAACTGCTTGCGGGCGCTGTCGTACACCAGCGCACCGCAGGCCTGGCGCTGGTGCTCGTTGCCACGCGCGCGGCGCACCAGGGCGTGCAGGCGAGCCTCCAGCTCGGCCAGCTCAAAGGGCTTGGCCAGAAAATCGTCCGCCCCCGCGTTGAGCGAGCGCACGCGCTCGTCCAGCGAATCACGTGCCGTCAGGATCAACGCGGGCAGGCGCTGGTCGCGGTCGCGCAAGCGTTGCAGCACCGCCTGCCCGTCCAGCCCGGGCAGACCCAGGTCCAGCACCAGTGCGTCGTAGTTGTCGTGCTGCTGCAGCGCGCGGTCAGCCAGGCGGCCGTCGTTCACCCATTCGACCTGGATGCCCGCATGCTCCAGTGCACGGCTCAGCCAGGTGCCCAGGTTGTGGTCGTCTTCGGCCAGAAGGATGCGCATGGAGGGATGCTACCGTTTGTGCGGATGACGCAGGGCTTGCCTTCAGCATTGAACCATTCAACGCGGAGCGGCGAGGGCGCGCAAGCGCCAGCAGTCAGCTTGCGAGCACGCACTGCCCAGGCCAGGCAGCCGTGCAAGGGCCGCCCCGCCGCACTGGCTGCGTCCCCCATCCCGACCCGCGCAGCGGGGCGAGAGAAAGGGGGAAGACGCGAAGCGGCTCAGGGGGTTAGTCTGGCTTCACCTTCGCGCGCAGCAGCACCTTCTTCCAGCGCTCTTGTTCGGACGCGATGAACTGCGCGAACTGCGCTGGTGTGCCGCCAATGGCCTCGGCAGCATCCGCATTCAGGCGCTCCAGCGAGCCGGGGGCCTTGACGGCCTTGGCGGTCTCGGCCGCCAGCTTGTCGAGGTTGGCCGGGGCCAGGTTGGCGGGCGCCAGCATGCCGTACCACTGCGTCATCTCAAAGCCCGGAAAACCCTGTTCGGCCACCGTGGCCACGTCGGGCAGCTGGGGCAGGCGCTTGGCCGAGCCGGTGGCAATGCAGCGCACCTTGCCGGCCTTGATGAAAGGCAGCAGGGCGGCAGCGCCCACGGCGGCGGCATCAAGGCGGCCCGAGAGCAGGTCGGTCATCATGGGGCCGGTGCCACGGTAGGGCACGTGCAGCATGAAGATATCGGCGGTCATCTTGAGGTATTCAAACGCCAGGTGGCCTGCGCTGCCGTTGCCCGCCGAGCCATAGCTGAGCTTGGCCGGGTTTTTCTTGGCGTAGGCGATGAACTCCTTGAGGTTCTTGGCGGGCACGTCGGGGTGCACCACGTACAGGCTGGGCACCTTGGCCAGCAGGCTCACGGGCTTGAAGTCCTTGTTGGCGTCGTAGGGCAGCTTGTCGAAGATGAAGGGGTTGACGGCCAGTGTGCCGATGTGGCCCAGGATCAGCGTGTGCTGGTCGTCAGAGCGTGCGACTTCACCCATGGCGATGTTGCCTGCGGCGCCCGGCTTGTTGTCCACATACACGCTCTGGCCGAGCGTCTTGCCCAGCTCGGCAGCGGTGGAGCGGGCCACGATCTCCGAGCTGCCGCCCGGCGCGAACGGCACCACAAACCGCACCGACTTGGACGGCCAGGCCGCCTGGGCCGAGGCACCAGCGGGCAGCAGGCCGCCCAGGGCCAGCGCGCCGCTGGCTCCCAGCAGATGGCGGCGGGTGGGGGACCAGAGGGCGGGGTGTTCGTGTGAAAGCATGGGGGGGTCTCCGTCAAAACAAAAGGCCGAAAGGCCAGCGCGCCCAAAGGCGAACAAGGCGCATGCGGTATGCGAGTGGCGCCATGGTGCCTGGGTCGTGCTTTCGGAATGCTGTCAGCGGGCTTGGTAGTTACCCGGGGGTGGCCTGCTGGCCCGGGTGGTGTTGTGTCAGCCCGCTGCTGCGCAGGCCGCCACGGCGGTGCCGCAGAGCACCGCGCCTTCGAGCGTCGCCGGGTAGGGGCCCTCCACATAGTCGCCGCAGGCTGTCAGCCCCGGCAGCACCTGCATGGCGGGCCGCTGCAGGCCGGGGGTGCATGCAAACGTGGCGCGCTTTTCGACCACGGTCTGCACAGGGCGCAGGCCCGGCAGGCCCAGCTGCGCGGCAGCCTGCTGCATCACCTGTTGCTCGATGAGCGCCCGGTCGCCATCGCTGGCGCTCACCACAAAGGCCAGCAACCCCTGCCGGCCGTCGAGTTGGCCCCGGTCGAACACGAACTGCGCCGGGTGCGCTGCCGTGTTGCGCAGCGCCAGCATGGGCAGGGGGAGTTGTGCGCCGCTGGCATGGGCGTAAACGGTGGTGATGGCCTCAAACCGCAAGGCACTGGCGGTGGCGCTCCAGCGGGCGGCAGCGGCCAGGCCCGCCGTGCTGGCAAGGCCCTCGACCAGGCGCGCGGCCTCCCACGAGGGGCAGGCCAGGGTGATATGGTCAAAGGAGTCGGCTGCTTCGGCGCCCTGCGCTGTACCGACGGCGCCCACAGCCCCCACCAATTGCCAGCGCCCGCTGGGCAGGGGCACGAGCCGCTGGATGCGTTGGCCGGTGACCACCTGGCCGCCTTGCTGCACCAGCCAGCGCACCGCAGCCTCGGGGAACAGCGCGCCCAGGTCGGTGCGTGGCAGCAACAGGTTGGAACCGCCGCGTCCGCTGAACAGGCTGTCCTGCAGCACCCGCAAAAACACCTGGCCGCTGGCCTCGCGTGCGGGGGTGTTGAGTGCCGACACGCACAGCGGGTCGATGAACTCGGCCATCAGCCGGGGCGTGAGCGGGGCGCACAGGTCTGCCACCGAGGTGTGGGGCGCGCAGCGAAAGCCGCGCAGCTGCCAGGCCGTGGCCGTGCGCAGCAGAGCGATCTTGTCTTGCCAGCCCCAGCCTTTGGCGCGCGCGATGCCCAGCAGCGCATCCAGCGGCGGGGGCAGGTCGGGCAGTTGCAGGCCCTGGCCATCGGGGAACTGCAAGGTCAGCGGCAGGCGCAGCAGCGCGGTGGCAGGGTCCATGCCCACCAGGCGCATCAGGCGCAGGCTCTCGGTGTAGGCACCAATCAGGATGTGCTGGCCGTTGTCCAGCGTGGCCGCTGTGCCATCGGGCAGCACGCCCGGCACGGCGCGGGCGCGGCCGCCCACCGTGCGCGCGGCCTCGAACACGGTGACCTGGCGGCCGGCCTGCCGGTGAGCGATGGCTGCAGCCATGCCGGCCCAGCCAGCCCCGATGACGGCGACTTTCTGCGGTGCCACGCCGGGCTACATCCTGCCCAGGGCTTGCATCTTCCAGGCCAGCCAGAACTTGCGCAGCGGCGTGAGGCGGATGCGCTGGTGCAGCACCTGGAAGTTTTCGTGCTCGATCTCGCGCAGCAGGGTGCGGTAGATGCTGGCCATCATCAGGCCGGGCTTTTGGGTGCGGCGGTCCGCGTCGGGCAGCAGGGCAAAGGCCTCGTCGTACAGCCGGTGCGCGCGCTCGGCCTGAAAGCGCATGAGTGCTGTGAACCGGTCGGAGTACTGGCGCTTCAAGATCTCATGCGCCTTCACGTCGAACTGCTGCAGCTCGCTGACCGGTAGGTAAATGCGGCCCAGCATGGCGTCTTCGCCCACGTCGCGAATGATGTTGGTGAGCTGGAACGCCAAGCCCAGCCGGTGGGCGTATTCGGTGGTGCGCGGGTCGGTCTGGCCGAAGATGCGCGCCGCGACTTCGCCCACGACGCCCGCCACCAGGTGGCAGTAGCCCTTGAGGCCTGCAAAGTCGAGGTAGCGCGTCTGCTCCAGGTCCATCTGGCAGCCGTCGATCACGGCCTGCAGGTGGCGTTGTTCGATGCCGTAGTCGGCCGCCAGCGGCATCAGCGCCAGCATCACGGGGTGCGTGGGCTGGCCCGCGTAGGCCTTGGTCACTTCGGCCTGCCACCAGGCCAGCTTGGTGCGGGCCACGCCCGGGTCGCTCACTTCATCGACCACATCGTCCACTTCGCGGCAAAACGCATAGAACGCCGTGATGGCCGCGCGGCGCGGGGCAGGCAGAAAGAGAAAGGCGTAATAGAAGCTGCTGCCCGAGGCCACGGCTTTTTGCTGTACGTACTGCTGCGGTGTCATGGGGCGAGATTGTCCCATGGCGCACCCCGGCAGGCGGGGGGGCAGGGTTTCAAGCCTTTTGGGGCGGAGGCGCTAGTGCAATATGGTCTAAATGCTATCTAATGAATAGCGTTCAGGCGTTGACATTGCAAGGCATCAGGGCGGCGGGGGTCAGCATTCGACCACATTCACCGCCAGCCCGCCGCGCGATGTCTCCTTGTATTTCACCTTCATGTCCGCGCCGGTCTGCATCATGGTCTTGATGACCTTGTCGAGCGAGACCACGTGCTGCCCGTCGCCGCGCAGCGCCATGCGGGCGGCGTTGATGGCCTTGATCGCGCCCATGGCGTTGCGCTCGATGCAGGGGATCTGCACCAGACCGCCCACGGGGTCGCAGGTCATGCCCAGGTTGTGCTCCATGCCGATCTCGGCCGCGTTCTCCACCTGCTCGGGCGTGCCGCCCATCACGGCGGCCAGCGCGCCAGCGGCCATGGAGCAGGCCACGCCCACTTCGCCCTGGCAGCCCACCTCGGCGCCGGAGAGCGATGCGTTTTCCTTGTAGATGATGCCGATGGCACCTGCGGTGAGCAAAAAGGTGGCAATGCCGTCGTCGTTGGCCGGGATGGGGCCCTGCAGAAAGTTGACGTAGTAGTGCAGCACGGCCGGAATCACGCCTGCCGCACCGTTGGTGGGCGCCGTCACCACGCGGCCGCCAGCGGCGTTTTCTTCGTTCACGGCCATGGCGTACAGGTTCACCCAGTCCAGCATGGAGAGCGGGTCGCGCAGGGCGGCCTCGGGCGAGCGGCTCAGGTTCTTGTGCAGCTCGGCCGCACGCCGGCGCACATGCATGGGGCCGGGCAGCGTACCGGTGCTGGCGCAGCCGCGCTGCACGGCGCCCGCCATGGTCTGCCAGATGGCCAGCAACTGGCGCCGCACCTCGGCCCGGCTGCGCCAGTGCTGTTCGTTGGCGGCCATGAGCTGGGCCATGCTCTGGCCCGTAGTGCGGCACTGCGCCAGCAGCTCGGCCCCGGTGCGGAACGGGTACGGCAGGCCCTGGCCATGGCCTGCGGTATCGGCGCCAGCGCTGGCGGGCGTGTTGAGCACGCGCTGACCCGCCGCGTCGACCACAAAGCCGCCGCCCACCGAGTAGTACTCACGCATGGCGATGTCGTTGCCCTGCGCATCCAGTGCATGGAACGCCATGCCGTTGGGGTGCAGCGGCAGGCTTTTGCGGCGAAACAGCAGGTGGTCCTTTTCGACAAACGGCACGGCATGCTCGCCCAGCAACGCCAGCGTGCCGCTCTGGCGGATCTGTGCGATGGCGGGGGCGATCTGGTCGGGGTCGATGTGGTCTGGCTCGTGCCCGGCCAGACCGAGCAGCACGGCGCGGTCGGTGCCGTGGCCCACGCCGGTGGCCGAGAGGGAGCCGAACAGCTCCACGCTCACCTGGTGCACCGCCGCTAGGCCGACGGTGTCGCGCACATGGCAGGCAAACTGCCGGGCGGCAATCATGGGCCCCACGGTGTGGGAGCTGGACGGCCCGATGCCGATCTTGAAGAGGTCGAAAACGCTGACGGACATAGTGGGGGGTGACCCTGGGCTCTGAGAGCCAGTGTTAAAGGTGCCCCAGCGCTTGTGGCGCGCGGGCACGGGCCGGCAGGGTGGGGGTGTTGGCCGCCGCCCTGCCACGGTGGCCGCGAGGCTAACCGGGTGCGGTGGCCGGGGCATGCTCGCAATCCCTGCCCCTGCCGGGTCAAGGGCGAGAGGCATCCCAATAAATTGCTATCAATTAAGTAGCTGTTGGTGCACATGAATCATGCGCTACAGGCCGTTTGGGCACTGCGTGGTGCGCTGGCACGCCAATGTGTGAGCCCGCCTTGTGGCCCATGAATCTTTCTTACATCACCAGCGCGCGGCCCAGCATCACGCACCAGTCCCAGCCACGGAGCTTGGGCCGGGTGTGCAGGCCGCCCCCTTTGAGGGCCTCGACCTTGTCGAGGATGCGCAGGCCGCCTTGCACCACCAGCCGCAGCTCCCAGCCGGCGCGGCCCGGCAGGCGGTGCACCAAGGGGGCGCCGCTTTGCATCGTGGTGCGCGCCCAGTGGGCGCAGTCGGCAATCAGGCGGGCGTTCTCGCGGGTGCTTTGCAGCGCCAGCAGCTCGGACTGGCAGGCGCCATACGCTACGCAGTCGGAGCGCGGCAGGTAGTGGCGGCCCCGGGGAATGTCCACGGACAGGTCCTGCCAGAAGTTGATGAGCTGCAGCGCCGTGCAGATGGCGTCGCTCTGGCGCAGCGCCTCGGCGTCGTGCACGCCATACAGGTGCAGCAGCAGCCGGCCCACGGGGTTGGCTGAGCGGCGGCAGTAGTCCAGCAGCTCGTCGCGGTCGGCGTAGCCCTCGCCGTCACGGGTTTTTTCGACGTCCTGGGCAAAGGCACTCAGCAGGTCTTCCAGCAGCGGCACGGGCAGCTGGTGGCTGCGCAATACGCCTTGCAGCGGCAAAAACACGCTGGCCCAGCGGGGCGAGGGCGCCTGGCCCTGGGCAATCGCGCGCAGATCGGCCAGGTAGGCCGCCAGGTCTGCCAGCCGGGCGGCGGGCAGGGCATCGCCTTCATCGGCAATGTCGTCCGCCGTGCGCGCAAAGCCGTAGATGGCGGCTATCGGCTGGCGCAGGTGGGGCGGGCACAGCAGGGATGCTACGGGGAAGTTTTCGTAATGGGTGACAGGAGGCGCCACCGCATCAGTCGCAGTGGGCTGTGGCGCGGAGGCTGCGCCGGGGTGGGGAGAGGGGCTGGGACGGTCGTTCACACCCGGATTGTCGCTTGACAAGCTCAAGGGCTTCTCATAGATTACTAACCGGTCAGTCAGTAATCATAAAAACCAATCCAGTGGGGGGACAAGGCGGCTGGCCCCTGCATCTGTTCACAAGCGCCCTGCATGGCTGCGGGTGGCTGGTTGGCGGGTGTCTGGTGTACTGTCGCTGCGCGGGCGCTCCGGCCTGCGTCTTGCTTGCTGATCCTTGTGGCCCCTTCTTTTTTCACCGGATTTCCCATGCGCACATCCTCCGCCCTGCGGCCCTCTTCACGGCATTCCAGGCTTTTGCTGGTGCTGGCCACCGCTACCGTGCTGGCCGCCTGTTCGCGTCCCGCACCGCCTGAGGAGCCCGTGCGCTCCGTCAAGCTGATGACGGTGGGCGTGGGCGCGCTGCAGTCCAGCCTGGAGTATTCGGGCGAGGTGCGCGCGCGGGTGGAGTCGCGCCTGGGCTTTCGCGTGGCGGGCAAGATCGTTCAGCGCCAGGCCGAGCTGGGCCAGCGCGTGAAGGCCGGGCAGGTGCTGGCGCAACTGGACCCCAAGGACTACCAACTGGCGGCTGACGCCGCGCGTGCGCAACTGGCATCGGCCACTACGCAGCGTGATCTGGCGGCGGCGGACCTCAAGCGCTACCAGGCGCTCAAAGACCAGAACTTCATCAGCGGTGCCGAGCTGGAACGCCGCGAGGCCACGCTCAAGGCCGCCCAGGCTACGCTGGACCAGGCGCGCGCGCAGCTGTCGTCGCAGGGCAACCAGGCGGCCTACACCACGCTGGTGGCCGACGTGTCCGGCGTCGTGACGGGCATCGATGCCGAGCCGGGCCAAGTGGTGTCGGCCGGTGCGCCGGTGGTGCGCATTGCGCAAGACGGCCCGCGCGACGTGGTGTTTGCTGTGCCCGAGGACAAGGTGGCGCAGATGACGACGGGCTCCGAGGTGGCTGTGCGCGGCTGGTCTGGCGGCGCGACCCTGACGGGCCGCGTGCGCGAAGTGGCTGCCAGCGCCGACGCTGCGACCCGTACCTTCCAGGTCAAGGTGGCCATTGACGCTGCGGACGCCCCTGCACTGGGCGCCACCGTGTACGCCACGCCCAAGGCACTGAGTCATGCCGGCATTGCCGCCATCAAGCTGCCCACGAGCGCGCTGCGGCAGGAGGGCCAGTCCACCGCCGTGTGGGTGTACGACCCCGCGACCAGCACCGTCAAGTCGCAGGTGGTGCAGATCGCCACGGCCGACGGCAACGATGCCGTGGTGGCAGGGGGCCTGACCCCCGGCATGCAGGTGGTGGCCACCGGCGTGCACGTGCTGTCTCCCGGCCAAAAAGTGACGGTATACCAGCCAAAAGTGGCCCAGGCGCCAGTGAATAAAGCGCAGACAGCTCCTGAATCTGTAGCAATGCCGGCGGTGCCATCGGCTCCTGCGGCCGCTGCTGCACCCGCCACCGCCACGGCCTCTGCCGCCAACTGAGGCCCGCCATGACGCAAATCCAACCCAAAGAGGGGTTCAACCTCTCCAAATGGGCGCTCGACCATCCTGCGCTCACCCGCTACCTCATGGTGGTGTTGATGCTGCTGGGCTTTGCCGCCTACTTCCAGCTGGGGCAGGACGAAGACCCTCCGTTCACCTTCCGTGCCATGGTGGTGCGCACCTACTGGCCCGGTGCCACGGCCCAGCAGGTGGCCGAGCAGGTCACCGACAAGATCGAGCGCACGCTGCAGGAAGTGCCGTACGCCGACAAGATCCGCAGCTATTCCAAGCCCGGCGAGTCGCAGATCATTTTCCAGATCAAGGACTCCTCCAAGCCCGGCGACGTGGCCAACGTCTGGTACAGCGTGCGCAAGAAGGTGGGCGACATGCGCTACACCTTGCCCCAGGGCATTCAGGGCCCGTTCTTCAATGACGACTTTGGTGATGTGTATGGCGTGATCTACGCTCTGGAGTCCGAGGGATTCAGCTACGCAGAGCTCAAGCAGTTTGCCGATGACGCGCGCCAGCAGCTGCTGCGCGTGCCCGATGTGGCGAAGGTCGAGCTGTTTGGCGTGCAGGACGAAAAGCTCTTCATCGAGATCTCGCAAAAGCGCCTGTCGCAACTGGGCCTGGACATGAACCAGGTGCTGGCCCAGCTGGGCCAGCAGAACGCAGTGGAAAGCGCGGGCACCATCCAGACCCCGCAAGACCAGGTGCAGGTGCGCGTGCAAGGCCAGTTCAACGCCATCGAGGACCTGCGTGCGATGCCGATCCGCGGCCCCTCGGGCGCGCAACTGCGTCTGGGCGATATTGCCGAAGTGCAGCGCGGCTATGTGGACCCACCGGGCGTGAAGGTGCGCCACCAGGGGCGCGAGGTGATTGCGCTGGGCGTCTCCATGTCCAAGGGCGGCGACATCATTGCGCTGGGCAAGGCCCTGCACACCACCACCGACCGCATCGCTGGCACGTTGCCGGCGGGCGTGAAACTGGTCAACGTGCAAGACCAGCCCAAGGCGGTGTCCACCTCGGTGAACGAGTTTGTCAAGGTGCTGATCGAGGCCGTGGTCATCGTGCTGGCGGTGAGCTTCATCAGCCTGGGCGTCCACAAGCGGCCCGGTAACAACCCGCTGTGGAAGCGCTGGTACATCGACCCCCGCCCGGGGCTGGTGGTGGGCATCACGATCCCGCTGGTGTTGGCCGTCACGTTCCTGGCCATGTGGTACTGGGGCATCGGGCTACACAAGATTTCGCTGGGCTCGCTCATCATCGCGCTGGGCCTGCTGGTGGACGACGCCATCATTGCGGTGGAGATGATGGTGCTCAAGCTCGAAGAGGGCTATGACAAGGTGCGCGCCGCCACCTTTGCCTACGAGATCACGGCCATGCCCATGCTCACGGGCACGCTGATCACGGCGGCGGGCTTTTTGCCCATCGGCCTGGCCAAGTCCACCACGGGTGAATACACCTTTGCCATCTTTGCCGTGACGGTGATTGCGCTGGTGCTCAGCTGGTTCGTGTCGGTCTACTTCGTTCCTTATCTCGGCACGCTGCTGCTCAAGGTGCCGCCTCACGTCTTGGCCGCTCAGGCCAACAAGGGCATCACGGACGACCCGCACGAGGTTTTTGACAGCCCGTTCTACCGCAGCTTCCGCCGTCTGGTGGACTGGTGCGTGCAGCACCGCTGGCTGACCATTGGCGCCACGGTGCTGACCTTTGCCCTGGGCATTGTCGGCATGGGCAAGGTGCAGCAGCAGTTCTTCCCGGATTCCAGCCGGCCTGAGATTCTGGTGGACATCTGGTTCCCCGAAGGCACTTCTTTTGCGGGCAACGAGGCCGTCACCAAGCGTGTGGAGCAGCGTCTGTTGTCCGAGCCAGGCGTGAACACGGTGAGCACCTGGGTAGGCTCTGGTGTGCCGCGTTTTTATCTGCCGCTCGATCAGGTGTTCCCGCAGAGCAATGTGTCGCAGTTCATCGTGGTGCCCCAAGACCTGAAGGTGCGCGAATCGCTGCGTGTGAAGCTGCCTGCGCTGCTGGCGCAGGAGTTCCCGGAAGTGCGCGGGCGCGTCAAGCTGCTGCCCAACGGGCCGCCCGTGCCTTATCCCGTTCAGTTCCGCGTGGTGGGACCTGATCCGCTGGTACTGCGCGAGCGTGCGGACGAGGTCAAGGCCCAGCTGCGCCAGAACCCCAACATGCGCGGGGTGAACGACAACTGGAACGAGTCCGTGAAGGTGCTGCGCCTGGAAGTCGACCAGGCCAAGGCACGCGCCCTGGGCGTGACCAGCCAGTCCATCGCACAGGCGTCCAAGACCATTCTGTCGGGCACGCAGGTCGGCCAGTACCGCGAGGGCGACAAGCTCATCGACATCCTGCTGCGCCAGCCGCTGGATGAGCGCAACGCCATCACTGACATTGCCAACGCCTATCTGCCAACGGCCTCGGGCAAGTCGATCCCGCTCACGCAGATCGCCAAGCCTGTGTTCACCTGGGAGCCCGGCGTGATGTGGCGCGAAAATCGCGACTACGCCATCACCGTGCAGGGCGACGTGACCGAGGGCCTGCAGGGCGCCACGGTGACGGCGGCGCTGCTGCCATCCCTCAAGGAGATTGAGGCCAAGTGGCGGTCGGCGGGCCAGACGGGCTACCGCATCGAGGTGGCGGGCGCCGTGGAGGAAAGCTCCAAGGGCTCGGCGTCCATCGCGGCGGGTCTTCCCATCATGCTGTTCATCACCTTCACGCTGCTCATGCTGCAACTGCACAGCTTCAGCCGTGCCATGCTGGTGTTCCTGACCGGGCCGCTCGGGCTGGCGGGTGTGGCGGCAGCGCTGTTGCTGCTCAATCGTCCCTTTGGTTTTGTGGCGCTGCTGGGGGTGATCGCGCTCATGGGCATGATCCAGCGCAATTCGGTGATCCTGATCGATCAGATCGAGCAGGACCGCGCCCGGGGCGTGCCCGCCTGGGATGCCATTGTGGAATCGGCCGTGCGCCGTTTGCGCCCCATCGTGCTCACCGCCGCTGCCGCCGTGCTGGCCATGATCCCGCTGTCGCGCAGCGTGTTCTGGGGGCCGATGGCCGTTGCCATCATGGGCGGGCTGGTGGTGGCCACGGTGCTGACGCTGCTGGCACTGCCTGCAATGTATGCGGCCTGGTTCCGTGTCAAACGACCTGCGCCAGAGGTTCCTGGTGCTGCTTGACCGACAGGGCGTCCGCATCAGGTAAAATAGAAGGTTGACCGATTTCACACAGGCGGCAGCTGAGGTTGCCGCCTGTTTGTTTGTAGAACCGCGCGGGTGGCGAAATTGGTAGACGCACCAGGTTTAGGTCCTGACGCCAGCAATGGTGTGGGGGTTCGAGTCCCCCCCCGCGCACCACCCATGTGAGACTTTGCGGAACACGGCGCTGCTGCGCTGCAGCCAGCACGATCCACATTCATAAGAGGAATAGCCATGGCCGTTACTGTTGAAACCCTTGAGAAGCTCGAGCGCAAGATCACGCTGAGCGTGCCCGTCACCCTGATCCAGTCCGAAGTGGACACGCGCCTCAAGCGCCTGGCCCGTACGGTCAAGATGGACGGTTTCCGTCCCGGCAAGGTGCCCATGAACGTGGTGGCCCAGCGTTATGGCTACTCGGTGCAGTACGAAGTGCTGAACGACAAGGTGGGTGAGGCCTTTGCTGTGGCTGCGAATGAAGCCAACCTGCGTGTTGCTGGCCAGCCCCGCATCACTGAAAAGGAAGGCGCTCCCGAAGGCCAGGTGACTTTTGACGCCATCTTCGAAGTGTTCCCCGAAGTCAAGATCGCTGACCTGTCGGACGCCGAAGTTGAAAAACTGTCGTCCGAAGTGACCGACAGCGCCATCGACAAGACCATCGACATCCTGCGCAAGCAGCGCCGCAGCTTCGCCCAGCGCGCCATTGACGCCGCTGCGCAAGACGGTGACCGCGTGACCGTGGACTTCGAAGGCAAGATCGACGGCGAACCCTTTGACGGCGGCAAGGCCGAAGACTTCCAGTTCCTGGTCGGCGAAGGCCAGATGCTCAAGGAGTTCGAAGACGCGGTGCGTGGCATGAAGTCCGGCGAAAGCAAGACTTTCCCCTTGGCGTTCCCTGCCGAATACCACGGCAAGGACGTCGCTGGCAAGACCGCCGACTTCCTGGTGACCATCAAGAAGATTGAAGCGGCCCACCTGCCCGAAGTGAATGATGCTCTGGCCAAGTCGCTGGGCATTGCCGACGGTTCCGTGGATGGCCTGCGCGCCGACATCAAGAAGAACCTGGAGCGCGAAGTCAAGTTCCGCTTGCTGGCCCGCAACAAGGCTGCCGTGATGGACGCCCTGGTGTCCAAGGCCGAGTTGGACCTGCCCAATTCCAGCATCCAGGCTGAAATCGCCCGCCTGATGGAAGGTGCCCGCGCTGAACTCAAGCAACGCGGCATCAAGGACGCCGACAAGGCCGAGATCCCTGAAGACGTGTTCCGTCCCCAGGCAGAGCGCCGTGTGCGCCTGGGCCTGGTGCTGGCCGAGCTGGTGCGCGCCAATGAGCTGCAGGCCAAGCCCGAGCAGCTCAAGGCCCACATCGACGAGCTGGCCGCCAGCTACGAGAAGCCCGAAGACGTGGTGCGTTGGTACTTCGGCGACCGCCAGCGCCTGGCTGAAGTCGAAGCCGTTGTCATCGAAAACAACGTGACCGAATTCGTGCTGTCCAAGGCCAAGGTGGTCGAAAAGGCCATTTCCTTCGACGACCTGATGGCGCAGCAGGGCTGATAGGCCCTCGGGCCTGGTGGTCTGCCTCGTGCAACTGCCCGGTTCTGGTTGTCAAGACACACCAGGGGCTTGTGCTTTCGTGCACAAGCCCCAATTCATTTCTGGGTACAGTACCTGCTTGACTGGAGAAATACATGAGCGCATTGGAAACACAAGGCCTGGGCATGGTCCCCATGGTCATCGAGCAGTCGGGCCGTGGCGAACGGTCCTATGACATCTACTCGCGCCTGCTCAAGGAGCGCGTGATTTTTCTGGTGGGCCCGGTCAATGACCAGACCGCCAACCTGGTGGTGGCACAGCTGCTGTTCCTGGAAAGTGAAAACCCGGACAAGGACATCTCGTTCTACATCAACTCGCCCGGTGGTTCGGTGAGCGCCGGTATGGCGATTTTTGACACCATGAACTTCATCAAGCCCGATGTCTCGACCCTTTGCACGGGCATGGCGGCCAGCATGGGTGCGTTCCTGCTGGCGGCGGGCGCCAAGGGCAAGCGTTTTGCGCTGCCCAACTCCAAGGTCATGATCCATCAGCCATTGGGCGGCATGCAGGGCCAAGCCACCGAGATCGAGATCCACGCCCGCGAGATCCTCAAGACCCGCGAGCAGCTCAACAAGATCCTTGCTGAGCGCACCGGACAGCCGCTGGAGAAGATCCAGCGCGACACTGAGCGTGACTATTTCCTCTCGGCCGACGAGGCCAAGGACTATGGTTTGGTCGATCAAGTGATCAGCCAACGCGCCTGATCGCCCGAGGGCGACGAAGCGGCGTTTTCCCGAGGGGAAGACGCCGTTTTTTATTTGGTTATCATCCCGACAACTTTCCGAAACAAGCAAGGCATTGCCCCCATGGCCGAGAAAAAAGGCTCTTCCAGCGAAAAAACCCTTTACTGCTCTTTTTGCGGCAAAAGCCAGCATGAAGTGAAGAAGCTGATCGCCGGTCCGTCGGTCTTTATCTGCGACGAGTGCATTGACCTGTGCAACGAGATCATCCGCGACGAACTGCCTGCTGGGGACTTGGCCCGCGAAGGCCGCAGTGACCTGCCCACGCCGGTCGAGATCAAGGCCAATCTGGACAACTATGTGATTGGCCAGGATGTTGCCAAGCGCACGCTGGCCGTGGCGGTGTACAACCACTACAAGCGCCTGCGCCACAAGGACAAGGCCCACAAGGACGATGTGGAGCTGTCCAAGAGCAACATCCTGCTGATCGGCCCTACTGGCTCGGGCAAGACGTTGCTGGCGCAGACCCTGGCACGCATGCTGGATGTACCCTTTGTGATGGCCGACGCCACCACGCTGACCGAAGCCGGCTATGTGGGCGAGGATGTGGAAAACATCGTCCAGAAGCTGCTGCAAAGTTGCAACTACGAAGTCGAGCGCGCCCAGCGCGGTATTGTCTATATCGATGAAATCGACAAGATTTCGCGCAAATCCGACAACCCCAGCATCACGCGCGATGTGTCGGGCGAGGGCGTGCAGCAGGCGCTGCTCAAGCTCATCGAGGGCACCATGGCCAGCGTGCCGCCGCAGGGCGGGCGCAAGCACCCGAATCAGGACTTCCTGCAGATCGACACAACCAACATCCTGTTCATCTGCGGTGGCGCGTTTGCAGGGCTGGAAAAGGTCATCGAGAACCGGACCGAGGCCTCTGGCATCGGCTTTGGCGCATCGGTCAAAAGCAAGAAGCAGCGCTCGCTGACCGAAGTGTTCACAGAGATCGAGCCCGAAGACCTGATCAAGTTCGGGCTGATTCCTGAACTGGTGGGCCGTATGCCAGTGGTGACTGCCTTGGCTGAACTGAGTGAAGATGCGTTGGTGCAGATCCTGACCGAGCCGAAGAACGCGCTGGTCAAGCAGTACAGCAAGCTCCTGGCCATGGAAGGCGTGGACTTGGAAATTCGCCCCGCTGCCCTGAAAGCCATTGCCCGCAAGGCGCTGGCCCGCAAGACGGGTGCGCGAGGTCTGCGTTCCATTCTGGAGCAATCGCTGATCGGCACGATGTTCGATCTGCCCAACACCAGCAACGTCGAAAAGGTGGTGGTGGACGAATCCACCATCGAAGAAAACAAGCCGCCGCTGCTCGTGTACCGCGAAGCGGCCAAGAAGGCCTGAGAAGACCGGAGCGGGCGCCATGTTGTCGCCCTTTGAACCATCAACCCTTGCGCCAGTACGGCTGCGTGCAAGGGTTGAAAATCCCCACATGTGGACCCACTTCCACAGAGCACTTTGAGGATTTCCATGTCCGGACATACCCCCCTGCCAGCCACCCCTATTGACCTGCCGCTGTTGCCTTTGCGCGATGTGGTGGTGTTCCCTCACATGGTGATCCCGCTATTCGTGGGCCGCCCCAAGAGCATCAAGGCCCTTGAGATGGCCATGGAGGCTGATCGCCGCATCATGCTGGTGGCCCAAAAAGCTGCCGCCAAGGATGAGCCCTCGGTGGCTGACATGTTCGATGTGGGCTGTGTCTCCACCATCTTGCAGATGCTCAAGCTGCCCGACGGCACCGTGAAGGTGCTGGTGGAAGGCCAGCAGCGTGCTCTGGTGGCTTCCATTGAAGATGCCGAGACGCATTTCATGGCCACCGTGACACCGGTGGAGGCGACTCCCGACGCCAATAAGCCCAGCGAAATCGAGGCCCTGCGTCGCGCAGTGATGCAGCAGTTTGACCAGTACGTCAAACTCAACAAGAAGATCCCGCCCGAGATCCTGACTTCCATCTCCAGCATTGACGACCCAGGTCGACTGGCAGACACCATTGCTGCACACCTGCCTCTCAAGCTCGAGAACAAGCAGGTGGTGCTGGATCTTTCGGATGTAAAGGCGCGCCTCGAAAACCTGTTCGAGCAGCTCGACCGCGAAGTGGACATCCTGAACGTCGACAAAAAGATCCGTGGCCGTGTGAAGCGCCAGATGGAGAAGAACCAGCGCGACTTCTATCTGAACGAGCAAGTCAAGGCCATCCAGAAGGAACTGGGTGAGGGCGACGAAGGCGCCGACATCGAGGAGATCGAGAAAAAGATCAAGCTCGCCAAGATGCCGGCCGAGGCACGCAAGAAGGCTGACGCCGAACTCAAGAAGCTCAAGCTGATGTCGCCCATGTCGGCCGAGGCGACGGTGGTGCGCAACTACATCGACGTGCTCACCGCGCTGCCTTGGAGCAAGAAGACCAAGATCAAGCACGACCTCGTGAATGCCGAGGGCGTCCTCAACGAAGACCATTACGGCCTCGATAAGGTCAAGGACCGCATCCTTGAATACCTCGCGGTACAGCAGCGCGTGGACAAGGTGAAAGCACCCATCCTGTGCCTGGTGGGCCCTCCTGGCGTGGGCAAGACCTCGCTGGGGCAATCGATCGCCAAGGCCACCGGCCGCAAGTACGTGCGCATGGCCCTGGGCGGCATGCGCGACGAGGCCGAGATCCGCGGGCATCGCCGCACCTACATCGGTGCGCTGCCGGGCAAGGTGCTGCAGAGCCTCTCGAAGGTGGGCACGCGCAATCCGCTGTTCCTGCTGGACGAGATCGACAAGCTGGGTACTGACTTCCGGGGCGATCCGTCGAGCGCTCTGTTGGAGGTGCTGGACCCTGAGCAGAACCACACCTTTGGCGACCACTACGTCGAGGTGGACTTCGACCTGAGCGATGTGATGTTCGTCGCCACATCGAATTCGATGAACATCCCGCCTGCATTGCTCGACCGCATGGAGGTGATTCGCCTGTCGGGCTACACCGAAGACGAGAAAACCAGCATCGCCATGAAGTACTTGCTGCCCAAGCAGCTCAAGAACAATGGTGTGAAGGACGAAGAACTGCTCATCACCGAGCCTGCAGTGCGCGACATGGTGCGCTACTACACCCGTGAAGCGGGTGTGCGTTCGCTTGAGCGCGAGCTGTCCAAAATTTGCCGCAAGGTGGTCAAGGGCCTGCAGCTCAAGAAACTGGAGCCGCAGGTGGTGGTCACTGCTGACAACCTGCCGGACTTTTTGGGCGTGCGCAAGTACACCTATGGCCGTGCGGAGTTGCAAAACCAGGTGGGACAGGTAGTAGGCCTGGCCTGGACCGAGGTGGGTGGAGATCTGTTGACCATAGAGGCGGCCATCATGCCGGGTAAGGGTGTGATTACGCGCACGGGTTCGCTGGGTGATGTGATGAAGGAATCCGTGGAGGCTGCCCGTACGGTGGTACGCAGCCGCGCGCGCATGCTGGGTATCAAGGATGAAACGTTCGAAAAGCGCGACATCCACATTCACGTGCCAGACGGTGCCACCCCCAAGGACGGCCCCAGCGCGGGGGCTGCGATGACTACCGCGTTTGTTTCTGCGCTCACGGGTATCCCTGTGCGCGGCGATGTGGCCATGACGGGCGAGATCACGCTGCGTGGCGAGGTGACGGCCATTGGTGGCCTTAAGGAAAAGCTGCTGGCCGCATTGCGCGGTGGCATCAAGACCGTGCTGATCCCTGAAGAGAACGTGAAGGACCTCGCCGAGATCCCGGACAATGTGAAGAGCGGCTTGGAGATCGTGCCCGTGCGGTGGATCGACAAGGTGCTGGAAGTGGCGCTGGAGAGCAAGCCCGTGCCGCTGACGGATGAAGAGGTTGCGGTGGCTGCTGCGGTGCCTGTGTCGACGGACAAGGCAGCGGTGTCATCCGCCACGGCCGATGGATTGAAACATTGACGCAATTTTTTTGGGAACTCCCAAAAAATGCGCTACAATTCATTCCATCGCAGCAAACGTTGTACAATGTAAGGCTTCGGTAAATGCGGGAATAGCTCAGTTGGTAGAGCGCAACCTTGCCAAGGTTGAGGTCGAGAGTTCGAGACTCTTTTCCCGCTCCAATTTCCACAAAAAGGGAAGCAATTGCTTCCCTTTTTTGTCAGAGGAATGAGAGTTCCTGGCGCGGTAGCAAAGCGGTTATGCCCCGGATTGCAAATCCGGTTAGTCCGGTTCGACTCCGGACCGCGCCTCCAGATATGGTCTGCAGCAGTGAAGCGATCAAAGCCTCTGGGTCGAGACGCTCGCAGGGATCGTGTCGATGGATGGTAGTTGGATGGAAATTTTTTGGCTTGCAATCGAATACGGCCAAAAATAGTTATATAATTTGAGGCTTGCTGATAAGCACTAACGGAAACGTTGGAGAAATCAGAAAATGCGGGAATAGCTCAGTTGGTAGAGCGCAACCTTGCCAAGGTTGAGGTCGAGAGTTCGAGACTCTTTTCCCGCTCCATATTTGAAAAGGGAAGCTTAGGCTTCCCTTTTTTCTTGGTGGTTCGGAGCGTGCTGTTGTCAAACAGCGGTCCCGACCAGAGATGCGACAGGGCATTGCGCGCACGCGCTGCCCGGGTTACGCTGCAACGCAGGTATGCGCTCAGCAGCCGGCGCCCCGATGGTGAAATTGGTAGACACTGCGGACTTAAAATCCGCCGCTTTCCTGAAAAGGGGCGTGCCGGTTCGACCCCGGCTCGGGGCACCACTACGATTCAATCATGTCAAGTTACAACGCTCCCTTCGAAATCCACGTCCACGGACAGGTTCTCTTGCGTGCTGATGTCAGTTTTGACCAGCTCCAGGAGGCGCTCAAACCCCTGTGGAAGTACGCTGGAGCCCGTTCGCTGGCCGATGGCGCGGCCAGTGCTTATGAGGAAGAACCTGGCATCAAGTACGACGCGCAGGAGCACTTGCTGCAGATGTGCTGGACGGTACGGGGTGACGAGGATTTCCGCCAGTCGCTCGACGAGATGTGCATGAGCCTCAATGAGCTGGCGGAGCAAGGCGCGGCCATCGAGGTCACCTTCTACGACACCGACTTTGATGAAGACGAAGAAGAGCAGGGCGCCGAGTCGCGCGATGACTTCGTGATGCTTTTCGTCGGCCCCACGCCCGCTGCCATCATGCAGGTGCAGCGTGATCTGCTGGTGCAAGACGTGGTGAACATGATGGAGCGCCACTTTGATGGCGCCGAGTTAGGGGGCGTGGTCGCAGAGATCGACAAGCTGTTCAGCCAGCGCTTTGATGCCCTGGTGAACTCCCTGGAGATCGGCAAGCCCCCGCGTGGCCCCGGCGGCCCAGGTGGTGGTCACGGCGGTGGCGGTGGCCGTCGTCCGCGTCACTTGCACTGACTTGCGTGGGCGTGCTGCGCTGAGTGGTGGTGCGCGCCATTCCGCGCATCGCCCTCCGATATCTCCCAGGCATTGGGTCAATTCTCCGAACGCTTCGATGCCTCTGTGTGGTCGCGCCACTCCATGCCCTGCGCGTCGCTGCCTTGTTGCCCATGAGCACTGATCTTCCGTATCTGCGTTCTTACCCCGCTTCGTTGCAAGACCAGGCGCGCGATCTGCTGGCACAGGGAAAGCTCGGGGCGGTTCTGCAGCGCAAGTATCCGCAGGCGCACGCCGTGCGCAGCGACAGGGCGCTCTACGACTATGCGCAGGAGCTCAAGGCACGCTACCTGCGCAATGCGGGCACGGTCAACAAGGTGCTGTTCGACAACAAGATCCACGTGGTGCGCCACGCGCTGGGCTTGCACACGGCGGTGTCGCGTGTGCAGGGCAACCGGCTGGCGGCCAAGCATGAGATTCGCATTGCCGCGATGTTCAAGCAGGCGCCCGAAGAGTTCCTGCGCATGATCGTTGTCCACGAGCTGGCCCACCTGCGCGAGAAGGACCACGACAAAGCCTTCTACCAGCTCTGCACCCACATGGAGCCGCAGTACCACCAGTACGAGTTCGACCTGCGCCTGTACCTCACCCATGTGGAGCAGGCAGGTACCCGGCTCTGGGGCAGCGACGCGTCCTGAAGACTCAGAGCCGTCACACCCAGTTGCTTCATAAATGATAGCGACTGGTACATATGGATCATGCACCAGAAGCAGATAGAGGCTGAATCAGGGAACTGAAACGCTCCGGCACTGGCTGGGGGGCAGGTCCAGCCACCGCTGGGCTGCTGCCTCCAGCATGGACACCGGCCCCGTGGTGAGCAATTGCACCGATGGGTTGCTTTGGAGGGGCGGCGGTTGATTGCATGGTTTGGATGGCTCGGGCACAGCGAGCAGACCTGCGGTCTCCAGCAGCCGCCGCGTCTGGCGCGCCACGGGCTCTCCAGTCTCAATGAACTGGACGTCAGGCCCCACCAGTGCGCGCAACTCGTGGGCCACAAAGATGTAGTGGGTGCAGCCCAGCACCAGGGTGTCCATCTGCCCAGGGCCTGTACCAAAACTGCCCATCGCCTGAAGATAACGTTCGCACAGTGCGCCAGTCTCCGTGGCACCGACAGGACTGCCGGGGGCGGCAGGTGGCAGGGCCACGCTGCGCTCGATGGCGTGCGCCAGACCATCGCAGGGCTGCACTACAAAGTGGGCTTGATCGGCCAGTGAGGCCATGAGCTTGCCGAACTTGGCGCTGGTCAATGTGCCCCGCGTGCCGATGACACCCACATGCCCTGTTTTTGTCACTGCAAGAGCGGGCTTGACGGCCGGCTCCAGCCCCACGAGGGGCAACTCCGGGTGGCTGCTTCGCACCTCATGAATGGCAGCCGCAGTGGCCGTGTTACACGCCACCACCAGGGCCTTGATGTGGTGCTGCTCGCACAGGTACTGGGTGATGGCATGGGTGCGGGCGGCCACATAGGCGTCGCCACGCTCGCCGTAGGGGGCGTGGCCGCTGTCGGCCAGGTACACGAAGCGCTCGTGGGGCATGGCGGCCAACAGGGCGCGCAGCACGCTCAGCCCCCCGACGCCGCTGTCAAATACACCGATAGGAGAAGAGGCCGACTGCATCAGGGAGCCCATGGTTGGACAAAAGGCTGGATTGTAGGAAAACCGCAGCTCCAGGCTGTGTGCGCTGCGTTCTGTTGCGGAGTGTGTAAAAACTCTGGCTGTGCGATCAAGCCCGGGGCTGGGCGATGACGGGCGGCGCCATGGAGCACGGGGGGCGGATCGATCAGCGCGCGGATGCTTTGGCCTTGCCGTTGCCACTGGGCGTTGCTTCCGCGACCTTCGGGTGCGACAGCAGGTAGTAGCGTTTGACCACGGCCTTTTGACCCTCTTGGCCCCCGGCGACCAGCTCGCTGCCGATGCTCACCAGCACGCCGGTGGCCTGGTTGAGTTGTGCGGCAAACGCGCACAGATACCAGGCAGCCTCTTCGCTCGCCAATTGCGCGGTATCGGTCTGCAGGATGTCGATGCCGTGCTCGCGCCCATACAGGCGTGTGAGCGCGCTGCCCGTGGCGAACGATTTGCGCTTCGGGTCTTTCAGGTCGGGCACGCGTTCAACGGCCTCCCATGCCCAGCGCCGGCTTTCGGGCCACCACGTGCCCAGCAGCTCCGCATCGAACACCGTGCGCTTGCCGCCACGGAGCACGGTGAAGGTCTTGTTGAAAAAGTCCAGCGTGCGCAGTTGGCTGCCTGCCAGGTGCTGGCTGTTCAGCAGCTGTTGGCGTTCGATGTGGGATGCGAGGCTGGCGTCCAGCAGCGCGGCGTCGCGGGCGGGCAGTGCACCGCCAAAGGCGGTCTGTGCGTCGCGCTGCGGAACCATGGGCGGGTTGGCGCTGGCGGACAGGGGCAGGGCGCCGATCAGCGTGGCCAGCAGCAGGGAGTAGAGGGGCTGTCGAAGGGTCTGCGCGAACCCGTGGTTCAAAAGCATGGTGGGGGCGGCAAACGCCGAAGAAGAGGAGTCGGGTCGAGCCCGTATTTTTGCCGAAGCGGATGCAGGGATGTGCGTCGGGGTGGCCACAAAAAAACCGCCCGAAGGCGGTTCCTTGTCATTGCACCTTGTGGTGTGGCGGCCACCTCGCGGGCCCAGCCACACCCACGCGCATCAGGCTGCGGCGACGCCGATGCCCTTGAACTCGCCCGAGGCGATGCGCTTTTGCCACTCGGCCGGGCCCGTGATGTGGGCGCTGGTGCCACCGGCGTCCACGGCCACGGTCACGGGCATGTCCACCACGTCGAATTCGTAGATGGCTTCCATGCCCAGGTCTTCAAAGCCCACGACCTTGGCGGTCTTGATGGCCTTGGAGACCAGGTAGGCGGCGCCGCCCACGGCCATCAGGTAGGCGCTCTGGTGCTTCTTGATGGCCTCGATGGCGACCGGGCCGCGCTCGGCCTTGCCCACCATGGCGATCAGGCCGGTCTGGGCCAGCATCATCTCGGTGAAGCCGTCCATGCGCGTGGCGGTGGTGGGGCCTGCAGGGCCCACGGCTTCGCCCTTGACGGGGTCCACAGGGCCCACGTAGTAGATGACGCGGTTGGTGAAGTCCACAGGCAGCTTCTCGCCCTTGGCCAGCATGTCCTGGATGCGCTTGTGCGCAGCATCGCGGCCGGTCAGCATCTTGCCGTTGAGCAGCAGCGTGTCGCCGGGCTTCCAGCTGGCCACTTCTTCCTTGGTCAGGGTGTCGAGGTTGACCTTCTTGCTCTTGTTGTAGTCGGGCGCCCAGTTCACGTTGGGCCACAGGTCCAGGCTGGGGGGCGTGAGGTACACGGGGCCCGAGCCGTCCATGACGAAGTGCGCGTGGCGTGTGGCGGCGCAGTTGGGGATCATCGCAATCGGCTTACTGGCCGCGTGTGTGGGGTACATCTTGATCTTGACGTCCAGCACCGTGGTCAGGCCACCCAGGCCTTGCGCGCCAATGCCCAGCGCGTTGACCTTTTCAAACAGCTCCAGGCGCAGCTCTTCAACCTTGTCGAGCGCGGGGCCGCCGGTCTTGGCGGCTTCGGCCTTGGCCTGCAGTTCGTACATGTCCAGGTCGTCCATCAGGCTTTCCTTGGCCATGAGCACGGCCTTTTCGGCCGTACCGCCAATGCCGATGCCCAGCATGCCGGGCGGGCACCAGCCGGCGCCCATGGTGGGCACGGTCTTGAGCACCCAGTCCACCACGTTGTCGCCGGGGTTGAGCATGTACATCTTGGACTTGTTCTCCGAGCCGCCGCCCTTGGCCGCCACGGTGATGTCCACGGTGTTGCCGGGCACGATCTCGGTGAAGATCACGGCAGGGGTGTTGTCCTTGGTGTTCTTGCGGGCGAACTGCGGATCGGCCACGACCGAGGCGCGCAGCGTGTTGTCGGGGTGGTTGTAGCCACGGCGCACGCCTTCGTTGATGGCGTCGTCCAGGCTGCCCGTGAAGCCTTCCCAGCGCACGTCCATGCCCACTTTCAGGAACACGTTGACGATGCCGGTGTCCTGGCAGATGGGGCGCTGGCCGGTGGCGCTCATCTTGCTGTTGGTCAGGATCTGGGCGATCGCATCCTTGGCCGCCGGACTCTTCTCGCGCTCGTAGGCGCGGGCCAGGTGGGCGATGTAGTCGGTGGGGTGGTAGTAGCTGATGTACTGCAGTGCGCCGGCAATGGATTCGATCAGGTCTTCTTGGCGAATGGTCGTCGTGGTCATGGCGGTGGGGGTTTTAGGGAAAACGCGAACCCCGAATTATCTCCCGGCGGGCTTGCGCGGGCCTGTCAGGGGCGATGGGGGGTGGTAGCGCGCCATGGCCTTCGGTGGGTATGCTGCGGGCTGGTGTTTCATTCATTCCCATCCGCTCACCGAGCGCGCAAGGCCCCACCGTGAAGACCTCTACCCCCGACGCGACCGCATACCGTACCGAAAAAGACACCTTCGGCCCCATCGATGTGCCTGCCCAGCGCCTGTGGGGGGCGCAGACACAGCGCTCGCTGCACCACTTCGCCATTTCGGGCGAGCGCATGGCGCCGGAGCTGATCCGGGCGCTGGCCCAGGTCAAGCGGGCCAGCGCCTACGTGAACAACGCGCTGGGCCTGCTCGACGCGGCCAAGACCACGGCCATCGTTGCGGCGGCAGACGAGGTGATCGAAGGTGGTCACCTGCAGGAGTTTCCGCTGGTGGTGTGGCAGACCGGATCGGGCACGCAGACCAACATGAACATGAACGAGGTGCTGGCCAACCGCGCGAGCGAGCTGCTGGGTGGCCCGCGCGGCGAAGCGCGCCTGGTGCATCCCAACGACGAGGTGAACAAGAGCCAGTCGAGCAACGACGTGTTCCCCACCGCCATGCATCTGGCGGCGGTGGACGCGCTGATGCACCGCCTGCTGCCCGCGCTGCACGGCCTGCGCACAACGCTGGCGGCCAAGGCGAAGGCGTTCGACAGCATCGTGAAGATTGGGCGCACCCACCTGCAGGACGCCACGCCCCTCACGCTGGGCCAGGAGATCTCGGGCTGGGTGGCGCAACTGCAGCATGGCGAGCAGCATGTGCGTGCCGCGCTGCCCCATTTGGGCGAGCTGGCCTTGGGTGGCACGGCGGTGGGCACGGGGCTCAATGCGCCCGCCGGTTATGCGCAGGCCGTGGCCAAGGAGCTGGCCGACCTGACCGGCCTGCCGTTGGTCACCGCCCCCAACAAGTTCGAGGCCCTGGCCAGTTGCGATGCGCTGGTGCATGCCCATGGCGCGCTCAAGACTCTGGCGGCCAGCCTGATGAAGATTGCCAACGACGTGCGCTGGCTGGCCAGCGGCCCGCGCAGTGGGCTGGGCGAGATCACCATCCCCGAGAACGAGCCGGGCTCGTCCATCATGCCGGGCAAGGTCAACCCCACGCAGTGCGAGGCGCTGACCATGCTGTGCGCGCAGGTGCTGGGCAACGACGTGGCCATCAACATCGGCGGGGCCTCGGGCAACTTCGAGCTGAACGTGTTCCGCCCGATGGTGATCCACAACTTCTTGCAGAGCGTGCGCTTGCTGGCCGATGGCATGGCCAGCTTCAACGAGCACTGCGCCGTGGGCATCGAGCCCAACCAGGCGCGTATCAACGACCTGGTGGAGCAGTCGCTGATGCTGGTGACGGCACTGAATCCCCACATCGGCTACGACAAGGCCGCCTTCATTGCCAAGAAGGCGCACAAGGAGGGCACCAGCCTGCGCGCCGCCGCCGTGGCCTCGGGGCATGTGACGGGCGAGCAGTTTGACCAGTGGGTGGTGCCTGCGCAGATGGTGGGGCGCTGAGTCTGCAGGGCTGTTTGGTGGGGGTATCGTGGTGCTTTTGAGCCAAATGCACCGGTAGCGCTAGTGCTGCATGCCTTGGTAGCTATCAAATTGATAGTTATCGGCCCCAGGGGGGTGTCGCTGGCAGCCTGCCTGTCAGGCCGCTGGCGGGCCCTCGTGGTTCGGGTCCAGCGCAAAGCCTACGCCATACACCGAGCGGATCCAGTCGCTGCCGTCCGTGCTGGCGGCTTTGAGCTTCTTGCGCAGGTTCTTGATGTGGCTGTCGATGGCGCGCTCGTTCACGTCCAGCGTGTCGTCGTAGGCCTGGTCCAGCAGCTGGGCCCGCGAGAAGATGCGCCCCTTCTGGCGCGCCAGCACGTGCAGCAATTTGAACTCGCGCCGCGTGAGGCCCAGCGGCGTGCCATGCAGCGTGGCCTGCCAGTGCGACTCGTCCAGCATCAATGCGGCAAGTGGTGTGCTGGCGGAGGAAACCTCCTGCGCTGCAGCGGTGCGGCGCAGCACGGCCTTGACGCGGGCCACCACCTCGCGCGGTGAAAACGGCTTGCAGATGTAGTCGTCGGCGCCCAGCTCCAGCCCGATGAGGCGGTCCACCTCTTCCACCCTGGCCGTGAGCATGATGATGGGGTGCTGCGTGTGGCGCCGCGCCTGGCGCAATATCTCCAGACCGTCCATGCCGGGCAGCATGATGTCCAGCAGCGTGAGGTCGGGCGGCGTGGTGAGCATGCTCGCCAGCGCCGCGCGGCCCTCGGCCTGGTGCTCCACCGCATAGCCCGCGTGGCGCAGGTAATCCACCACGATGGCGGCGATGTCGGGTTCGTCTTCGACGACAAGGATGCGTGGGCTCATGGTGCCGGGTTGTCCAGAAGGGGCAAGTTCAGTGTGATGCGCAGCCCGCCCAGGGGCGATGCCTCGGCCGTCAGCGTGCCGCCGTGGGCAAGCGCGATGGCGCGGCAGATCGCCAGGCCCAGACCTGATCCGCCGTGGTCGCGGTTGCGCGAGGTTTCAGCGCGGTACAGGCGCTCAAAGATACGGGGCAGCTCGTGCGCGGGCACGCCGGGCGCGCTGTCGTCCAGCTGCACCTGCAGCTGGGAGGCTCCATCGGCCGGTGGCAGCAGGCGCGCCGCAATGCGCAGCAGGCCGCCCGCGTCGGTGTAGCGCAGGCTGTTTTCCAGCAGGTTCAAAAACACCTGGTGCAGCTGCTGCGCGTCGCCGCGCACCAGGGGGGCTGGCTGGGCGGCGCTTGGTGCGGCCAGGGCGTCCAGGCCGCTGGTGTCCACATCGATGCCCGCCTGCGCCAGGCGGGGGCGCATGGAGGTCAGCGCTTCGTTCAGCAGCGACAGCGGGTGCACGGGCACCTGGGCCGAGGGTGCGCTGGTGCCGACTGCATCCAGGCTGGCGCGCAGGTCGCCCACCAGCTGGATCAGGCGCATCACCTGCCGGTGCAGGCGCAGCGCGGTCTTGTCGTCAAAGGAGCGGATGCCATCCTGCACAGCCTCGATCTCGGCGCGCATGGCGGCCAGGGGGGTGCGCAGCTCGTGGGCCACGTCGCCCAGCCATTGGCGGCGGCTGGCTTCGATGCTGCCCAGTTGTTCGGCCATGGTGTTGAAGGTGCGGGCCAGCTGGGCCAGTTCGTCATTGCCGTGCACGGGCACGCGGGTGTGCAGGTGACCCTGCGCAACGCCGCGTGCGCCGGTGGCCAGGGCCTCGACCGGCGCCAGCCAGCGCCGTGCCAGCCAGCCCGACAGGACCAGCGCCAGCGCCAGGCCGACCAGGCCCGTCCACGCCACAAAGCCCAGGTGCTGGGCCAGAAAGGCCTGGTCGGCCTCGCTGCGCACGCCCTGCGGGGGCGCCAGCACCAGGTGCCCGATGGTCTGGCCGCCGGCGCCACGCAACGCCAGGCGTGCGCCCCCCGGCTGGGGCGGTGTGCCTGCGACCAGCTGATCTTGTGCATCGAGCAGGCCCAGGCGGGGGTAGATGTCATCCGGGTGGCGCTGGGGTGGCGCTGGGCCCCGGTCCAGGGGCCGCAGGTCGCCGGGTGGGGGCGGGCTGTTGCCAAGGTCAGCGCCACGGCCACTGTCACTGGCATTGGAAGGAGGGGGGGGGGCCGTGCCAGGAGGCTCCGACGGGAGGTCGGGCGGCGAGCCGCTGGGGGGGCGGGCGCCACCCGGCCCGCGTGGACCGCCGCCCGGGTGGGTCAGCCGTCCCCACAGGGACGACTGCCCGCGCAGGCTGTCCCAGCCGCCTGCCTGTGTGTGGTGGGCCTGCAGGCGCTCGGCCAGCCAGTCCATGCGGGCCAGCTCGATCTCGGCCACATACGGCCCCAGGCCCCGCTGCAGGCCCAGGCGCGAGAACCCCACAAAGATCAGCAACAACGCCAGCAGCAGGGCGGCCAGGGCGATGAAGGCTTTGCGGTGCAGCGTCAGATGGGGCACGGGGACGAGGGAGCGCAGGGGCGGCATGGTGGGTCAGCGGGCGGGGGGCGGGCCACCTGCGCCGGGGCCACCAGGCCCGCCAGCGGGCATGGCCACCAGGGTGCCGTCCATTGTGCGGCAAGTGCCTGCGAGGCTCTTGCCGTCGGGCATGGTCAGCGTGACGGAGGCGCCTTCGGTCTTGCCCTTGCAGGCGGCGTAGGCCTCGGGTGGCGGGGCGGGCGGCGTGCCGCGGGATGGCTGGGCGTGGCTGGGGAACGCTGCGGCGATGGATGCCAGGGCCAGTGCGGCAAAAAGGGTGTGGATCTTGAACATCGGGCGTCTTTCTGGAGATCGAAACAACAGGGTGAATGGAAGCAACGAGGGGCTCAGACCGCGATCGAAATCGTGATGCTGGCCGAGTAGCCGCCACCGGTGTTGGCCTGCATGGTGGTCATCTCCAGCGTGGTGCCATCGCTGAAGACGTTATCCGTGGCAAACGACATGGAGGCCAGGTTGCGCACGCTGGCGCTGTAGCCCGAATTGCTGCTGTAGATGCTGCTGAGCAGTGCGGTGGGGAACGCCAGTTGCGTGGTCTTGATCTTGTTCGCGGCCTTGGTGGCCGATGCCAGCGTGGGGTAGATCTCCAGGTGCATGTGCGGCATGCGGCCCGCATAGCAGCCCGGAACGATGGTGGTGAAGGTCACGGTGCCGTTGGCGTCCGTGGCCTGCACGCCGCGCAGGTAGTTGTCGGCGATGTTGTTGGAGGTGTAGACCGAGTAGTTGCCGTCTTGCGTGCAGTGCCACAGGTAGATGGCGTAGCCCGACAACGCCGCGCAGCTGGCGCTGGTGTTCGTCAGCGTGATGGTGATGGACAGCGGCACGCCGCTGACCTGGGTGGACGATCCCACTGAAGTGCGGATGTCCGAGCGCACGATGCCGCTGAGCGCGAGCACGTTGTAGGTGTTGTTGCTGGCCGTGGAGCCGTCGGCAGGGTAGGGCCCTGCGGTTTCCTCGGGGACGACGGAGCAGGTGGTGGTTGTGCCGGTGCCTGTTCCGGTGCCAGTGCCCGATCCGGTACCGCTGCCGGTGCCTGACCCGGAGTCCGTGCTGCTGCCAGAGTCGGTGCTGGTGCTGTCACTGCCGCCGCCGCAGCCCCACAGGGAGGCGACGCCCAGCGAGCCGAGCGCGCTCAATGCCAGGCGGCGGCTGGTGGCGGTGTGTGTGGACGGGGAGGCTGCCGCAGCGGGTGCTTGCGCCGCGGCTGCGGTCGGGGAGAGAGAGGACAGAGGGGGCATGGATTTCTCCTTCGGTTGGGTCTGCACCGCACTGTGCCTACCGATTGAGGAGAAATCTGGGAGCGCCTAGGGCGCTGAATACCGAAGGGTGCTTACTTCAAATTTGATAGCTGCCAGCGCATATGCGACCGGCGCTACCGGCACTTTTGACTGATATTCTGGTCCCGAGGGCTCCCCCGGCGTTGCCGGAGAGCCTGGGGACCGTCGCCGTACTCAGTGGCGGTCCGACGAGTGCGACATCAGCCGGTCGGTCAGTGCAATGGCCAGGGCGCTGAGCAGGAACACCACATGGATGATGGTTTGCCACATCAGCACCTTGAGGTCGTAGTTGGCGGCGTTGATGAAGGTCTTGAGCAGGTGGATGGAGCTGATGCCGATGATGGCGGTGGCCAGCTTGACCTTGAGCACCGAGGCGTTCACATGGCTCAGCCACTCGGGCTGGTCGGGGTGGTCTTCCAGGTGCAGGCGCGAGACAAAGGTCTCGTAGCCGCCGACGATCACCATGATCAGCAGGTTGGAGATCATGACCACGTCGATCAGCGCCAGCACCACCAGCATGATGATGGTCTCGTTGAGCGCGGTGACCTGGAAATCACTCTTGTAGCCAATGCTGGACACCAGGCTCTGCAGGGCCGCCGTGTTCCCAAACGCGGCTTCGATCAGGTGCACCAGTTCCACCCAGAAATGGAACACATACACCGCCTGCGCCAGGATCAGGCCCAGATACAGGGGCAGTTGCAGCCACCGGCTGGCGAAGATCATGGAAGGCAGGGGGCGCAGCGGCGCTGGGGGCTTGTGTTGGGGAGAGGACATGGCACTCGCAAAGGGTTGCAGGAGGCGCGATTTTAGGGGGGCAGCATGTCCCTGCGGTGGCAGGTGGGTCTGCGAAGCCGGTGGCCCGGCCCTTGGCGACAGGCGCGCCGCAATGGCGTACTCTGTAAGCTTCGCGCCAGTCAGTGGCCTGTAAGTGCCGCGCCCGACAGTACCGCCCAATTCCAATTCCCATTAGATTCAGGAGACAACACCATGAGTGCGCCCACATCCGCCATCGAGTCCGTGCTGGTTGAGAACCGCGTGTTCCCACCCTCGGACGCCATCGTCAAAGCCGCGCGCGTGTCCGGCATGGCTGGGTATGACGCACTGTGTGCCGAGGCCGAAAAGGACTTCGAGGGCTTCTGGGCGCGCCAGGCACGCGGCAATCTGCAGTGGACCAAGCCTTTCACCCGCACGCTGGACGAGTCCAACGCGCCGTTCTTCCAGTGGTTCGCCGATGGCGAACTCAATGCCTCGGCCAACTGCCTGGACCGCCACATCGGCACGCCCACCGAGAACAAGACCGCCATCCTCTTTGAGGCCGACGATGGCACGGTCACCAAGATCACCTACAAAGAGTTGCTGGCCCGTGTGAGCCAGTTTGCCAACGCCCTGAAGGCCCATGGCGTGAGCAAGGGCGACCGGGTGCTGATCTATATGCCGATGACCATCGAAGGTGTGGTGGCTATGCAGGCCTGTGCCCGCATTGGCGCCACGCACAGCGTGGTGTTTGGCGGCTTCAGCGCCAAGGCGGTGCACGAGCGCATCATTGACGCGGGTGCCGTGGCCGTGATCACCGCCAATTACCAGATGCGGGGCGGCAAAGAGCTGCCGCTCAAGGCCATCATTGACGAAGCCCTGGCCATGGGCGGCTGCGACACCCTCCGCAATGTGTTTGTCTACCAGCGCACGGCCACGGCCTGCAACATGGTGGCCGGGCGCGACAAGACCTTTGCCGAGGCACTGGCGGGGCAAAGCACCGAATGCGCGCCCGTGGCCGTGGGCGCGGAGCACCCTTTGTTCATCCTCTACACCAGCGGCTCCACCGGCAAGCCCAAGGGAGTGCAGCACAGCACCGGCGGCTACCTGCTGTGGGCCAAGATGACCATGGACTGGACGTTCGACCTGCGCGCCGATGATGTGTTCTGGTGCACGGCCGACATCGGCTGGATCACGGGCCATACCTACGTCGCCTACGGCCCGCTGGCGGCAGGCGCCACACAGATCATTTTTGAAGGCATCCCCACCTTCCCGAACGCGGGCCGCTTCTGGCAGATGATCGAGCGCCACAAGTGCACGATCTTCTACACCGCCCCCACCGCCATCCGCTCGCTCATCAAGGCTGCCGAGGCGGACGAGGCGGTGCACCCCGCGCGCTCTGACCTGTCGAGCCTGCGCATCCTGGGCAGCGTGGGCGAGCCCATCAACCCCGAAGCCTGGATGTGGTACCACAAGAACGTGGGCGGCGAACGCTGCCCCATCGTGGACACCTTCTGGCAGACCGAAACCGGAGGCCATGTCATCACCCCGCTGCCCGGCGCCACACCGCTGGTGCCCGGCAGCTGCACGCTGCCTTTGCCCGGCATCACCGCGGCCATCGTGGACGAAATGGGCAACGACGTACCCAACGGCGCCGGTGGCATCCTGGTCATCAAGCGCCCCTGGCCCAGCATGATCCGCACCATCTGGAACGACCCCGAGCGTTTCAAGAAAAGCTACTTCCCCGAAGAACTCAAGGGCTACTACCTGGCCGGTGACGGCGCGGTGCGCAGTGCCGACCGGGGCTACTTCCGCATCACCGGCCGCATTGACGACGTGCTGAACGTGTCCGGTCACCGCATGGGCACGATGGAGATCGAATCCGCCCTGGTCGCCAAGACCGATCTGGTGGCCGAGGCCGCCGTGGTGGGCCGCCCTGACGACGTGACCGGTGAAGCCATTTGTGCGTTTGTGGTGCTCAAGCGCTCGCGCCCCACCGGCGAGGAAGCCAAGCAGATCGCCAACGAGCTGCGCAACTGGGTGGCCAAGGAAATCGGCCCCATTGCCAAGCCCAAGGACATCCGCTTTGGCGACAACCTGCCCAAGACCCGCAGCGGCAAGATCATGCGCCGCCTGCTGCGCAGCATCGCGAAGGGCGAGGCCATCACCCAGGACACCAGCACGCTGGAGAACCCGGCAATTCTGGATCAGTTGGCCCAGACCAACTGATCCAGAAGGCGCCGTGCAAGGGCGCCAGCGCGCAGTGCTTGCCGGATTCGGGGACACTCATATCGCGTAGCGATGTGATGTGGCCACAAAACTCGTTGATCACCCCGGTACGTGATCGAAGCTGCAGGCCCGCTCACACGGTGGGCCTGCAGCGCGCTTTGTAGGACGTGATCTCAAATCAGTCCTGCGCCGGCAGCAATTGCCCGTGCATGCGTTACAACGGCAGCATGGCGTGACCGGCCACCCTGGCCGGGCGCTGCTGACCGGAGATTTCCCATGCACTTGCGTTCCATCGTTTTGCTGTTGACGGTGCTGGTGATTGCCGCACTGGCTGCATTGAACTGGCCTGCGCTGGCCGCCCCTTCCCTGGTATCGCTGGGGGTGGTGTCATTTGAAGCGCCGCTCGGGTTGCTCATGCTGGCGCTTACCGCCTTGTTGGGCATCTTCTTCGTGGCCTACGTGTTGTCGCTGCAGGGCTCAGTACTGCTCGAAACCCGCCGCCACACCAAAGAGATGCAGGCACAGCGCGATCTGGCTGACAAGGCCGAGGCGTCCCGCTTCACGGAGCTGCGTACATTCCTTGAAATCCAGCACAGTCAGGCCCATGCAGCGGTTCTGGCGCGGCTGGACCACCTGGAGGCCCGCCTGGCTGCCCGGGCCGAGGAGTCTGACAACACCACCGCGGCCTATGTGGGCCAGCTGGAGCAGCAGCTGCGCTCCCGCAATTCGCTGGTGACCCCCATCGTGTAGGGCCTATCCTGTGGGTGATGTCCTGGAAGGCGCAGGTACGGTCTGCGAACTCAGGGGTCAAACGGGCGTCGTCTGCAGGCATTAAAAAAGCCGCGTCACTGATCGTGCGCGGCTTTTTGCTGGGGCCGGGGCGGTAGAACCCGCGGCCACCACAAGGGCGGCAAATTACTTTTGCGTCAGTACCCAGGCCGCCAGCTTCTTCGCTTCGGCGTCATTCACTTGCGCATTGGCGGGCATGGGTACTGGACCCCACACGCCAGAGCCACCCTTGACGATCTTGGCGGCCAGCTTGTCCACGGCGTCCTTCTGGCCAGCGTATTTGGCTGCTACGTCCTTGTAGGCAGGCCCCACCAGTTTCTTGTCCACTGCGTGGCAAGCCATGCAGTTCTTGGAGGTGGCCAAGGCCAAGTCGGCCATCGCGGGTGCCGCAACCGACAGCGTCAAGGCGAGTGTGATCAGGGAACGCTTCATGGTGGGAATTCCTGTGGTTGAGTTACAGTGCTTTTAATGCGATTGTAGTGACTTGGGTTGACACGCAGTTGTCCCTGGTCAATCCCGCTTTTCGCGGAATTCTTTGGAGAGAGCGATGTATCTGCTGGGTCTGTCCCTTCTCATGCTGGCATTGAAATATTTCGAGATCGGCCCCGTGGCCACGTGGTCGTGGTGGTGGGTGCTGGCGCCCTTCGCGGCCACAGCGCTGTGGTGGGCCTGGGCTGATTCCACCGGCTACACCAAGCGCAAGGCCATGGAAAAGATGGATCAGCGCAAGAAAGACCGCATCAACAAACACAAGGAAGCACTGGGCATTCAGCCGCGCAAGCCGCGCTGAACAGCTGGCGCGCTGGATGCAGCGCTGGTGTTGTTGGCCCGCCCACCGACAAAAAACGCCCTGAGCCTTGCTTACGGGCGTTTTTTGTTGCCTGGAGCGCAGCAGGGGGATCTGGGCTCGCTCCCCTCTCCCTGCTGCAAGACCCACCGCAGCCTCTTCAATAGGCGTCCAGCACCGCTCCCTTGCTGGCGCTGGATGCGTTGAACGCAAACTTGGCCTGCACACCACGGGTATAGCGTGGGGAAGGGGCGGTCCAGGCGGCGCGGCGCTTGGCGATTTCTGCCTCGGGCACGTTCAGCTCCAGCAGCAGCTGGCGTGCGTCGATGGTGATGCTGTCGCCCTCGTTGACGAAAGCAATCGTGCCTCCGGCTGCGGCCTCGGGCGCCACGTGGCCGACCACCATGCCCCAGGTGCCGCCGGAGAAGCGGCCATCGGTAATCAGGCCCACGCTCTCACCCAAGCCGGCGCCGATCAGCGCACCGGTGGGTGCCAGCATTTCTGGCATGCCGGGGCCGCCCTTGGGGCCCAGGTACCGCAGCACCATCACGTCACCGGCCTTGATCTTGCCCGCCAGGATGGCTTCCAGTGCCGATTGTTCGTCGTCAAACACGCGGGCCGGGCCTGTGATGACGGGGTTCTTCAAGCCCGTGATCTTGGCCACTGCGCCTTCGGGGCTCAGGTTGCCTTTGAGGATGGCCAGGTGGCCTTGCGCGTAGATAGGCTTGTCGATAGGACGAATCACGTCCTGGTCGGCGCGGGGCTCGTCCGGCACGTCCTTGAGCACCTCGGCAATCGTCTTGCCTTCGATGGTGAGGCAGTCGCCATGCAGCAGGCCCGCATTGAGCAAGATCTTCATGACCTGAGGGATGCCCCCTGCGCGGTGCAGATCCACCGCCAGGTACTTGCCGCTGGGCTTGAGGTCGCACAACACAGGCGTCTTCACGCGCACGCGCTCGAAGTCGTCGATGCTCCACTCCACGCCTGCCGCATGGGCAATCGCCAGGAAGTGCAGCACCGCGTTGGTCGAGCCGCCCGTGGCCATGATCACAGCCACGGCGTTCTCGATGGATTTACGGGTCACGATGTCGCGCGGCTTGATGTCCTTCTTGATGGCCTCGATCAGCACCTTGGCCGACTCCTTGGCCGAGTTCATCTTCTCGTCGTGCGGGTTAGCCATGGTGGACGAATAGGGCAGGCTGATGCCCAGGGCCTCGAACGCGCTGCTCATGGTGTTGGCGGTGTACATGCCGCCGCACGAGCCCGTGCCCGGGATGGCGCGTTTCTCGATTTCTTTCAGGTCAAAGTCGCTCAGCTTGCCCGCTGCGTTCTCGCCCACGGCCTCGAACACGCTCACGATGTTCAGGTCCTTGCCCTGGTAGTGGCCGGGCAGGATGGTGCCGCCATAGACATAGATGGCGGGCACGTTGGCGCGCAGCATGCCCATCAGGCCGCCGGGCATGTTCTTGTCGCAGCCGCCCACCACCAGCACGCCGTCCATCCACTGGCCGCCCACGCAGGTTTCGATGCAGTCGCTGATGACTTCGCGGCTCACCAGGCTGTACTTCATGCCTTCGGTGCCCATGGCCATGCCGTCGCTGATGGTGGGGGTGCCGAATACCTGGGCGTTGCCGCCGGCTTCCTCGATGCCCGCGATGGCCGCGTCTGCCAGCTTCTGCAGGCCGCTGTTGCAGGGCGTGATGGTGCTGTGGCCGTTGGCCACGCCCACCATGGGTTTGACGAAGTCGCCTTCCTCGTAGCCCATGGCGTAGTACATGGAGCGGTTGGGTGCGCGCGACTTGCCCTGGGTGATGTTGGCGCTTCGGCGGTTGATGGGGGCGGAGGGCTTGCTGGAGTCGGTCATCGTGGGGCGTCCTGGTCTCGGGGTTGGGGGCTGGAGCGGAATGGATCATTCTGCCAGCGCCGTCGCGCGCCGTGCGGTCTGCCCCCGCAATCCCCAGCGACGCCACCCCGTACGGGCCTAAAGGGCTGGGCGATAATTGATGGGTTTGCCCCCGGCACGGCTCAAGAGGTTGTCTGCACGGGCGCGCGAGGGGCCTTTATGAGTCCGGCCCGCTTCCCTTCCAGCGATTTTTCAGAAGCCAGCACGATGCCCATCTACCGTTCCAAAACCTCCACCGCCGGTCGCAACATGGCAGGCGCGCGCTCCCTGTGGCGCGCCACCGGCATGAAAGACGATGACTTCAGCAAGCCGATCATCGCGGTGGTCAATTCGTTCACCCAGTTCGTGCCCGGCCACGTGCACCTGAAGGACCTGGGCCAGCTGGTGGCCCGCGAGATCGAAGCCGCGGGCGGCGTGGCCAAGGAGTTCAACACCATTGCCGTGGACGACGGCATTGCCATGGGCCACGACGGCATGCTGTATTCGCTGCCCAGCCGCGACATCATTGCCGACTCGGTCGAGTACATGGTCAACGCGCACTGCGCCGACGCCATGGTCTGCATCTCCAACTGCGACAAGATCACCCCCGGCATGCTGATGGCCGCCATGCGCCTGAACATCCCGGTGATCTTCGTCTCGGGTGGCCCCATGGAAGCGGGCAAGACCCGCTTGGCCAACCCGGTCACCAAGGTCATGGAGTTCAAGAAGCTCGACCTGGTGGACGCGATGGTGATTGCCGCCGACACCAACTACTCCGACGCCGATGTGGCCGAGGTCGAGCGCTCGGCCTGCCCCACCTGCGGTTCGTGCTCGGGCATGTTCACCGCCAACTCCATGAACTGCCTGACTGAGGCGCTGGGCCTGTCGCTGCCCGGCAATGGCACGGTGGTGGCCACCCACGCCGATCGCGAACAGCTCTTCAAGCGCGCAGGTCGCCGTATCGTGGACCTGGCCAAGCAGTACTACGAGCAGGACGACGAACGTGTGCTGCCCCGCTCGGTGGGCTTCAAGGCGTTTGAAAACGCCATGACGCTGGACATCGCCATGGGCGGCTCCACCAACACCATCCTGCACCTGCTGGCGATTGCCAAAGAGGCCGAGATCCCCTTCACCATGGCCGACATCGACCGCCTCTCGCGCGTGGTGCCGCAGCTGTGCAAGGTGGCGCCCAACACCAACAAGTACCACATCGAAGACGTGCACCGCGCCGGCGGCATCATGGCCATCCTGGGCGAGCTGGACCGTGCGGGCAAGCTGCACACCGATGTGCCCACCGTGCACACCGCCACGCTGAAGGAGGCGCTGGACCAGTGGGACATCGTGCGCACGCAGGACGACGCCGTGCGCACCTTCTACATGGCGGGCCCCGCAGGCATCCCCACCCAGGTGGCGTTCAGCCAGAACACGCGCTGGCCCAGCCTGGACCTGGACCGCGCCGAGGGCTGCATCCGCTCGTACGACCACGCTTTCAGCAAAGAGGGCGGCCTGGCCGTGCTGACCGGCAACATCGCGGTGGACGGCTGTGTGGTCAAGTCGGCCGGTGTGGACGAAAGCATTCTGGTGTTCGAGGGCACGGCCCACGTGACCGAGTCGCAGGACGAAGCCGTGGCCAACATCCTGGCCGACAAGGTCAAGGCCGGTGACGTGGTCATCGTGCGCTATGAGGGCCCCAAGGGCGGCCCCGGCATGCAGGAAATGCTCTACCCCACCAGCTACATCAAGTCCAAGGGCCTGGGCAAGGCCTGCGCGCTGCTGACGGACGGCCGCTTCTCGGGCGGCACGTCGGGCCTGTCGATTGGCCACTGCTCGCCGGAAGCCGCTGCGGGCGGTGCCATCGGACTGGTGCAGAACGGTGACCGCATCCGCATCGACATCCCCAACCGCACGATCAACGTGCTGGTGAGCGATGAAGAGCTGGCCCGCCGCCGCGAAGCGCAGAACGCCAAGGGCTGGAAGCCTGCGCAGCCACGCCCACGCAAGGTGTCGGCCGCGCTCAAGGCCTATGCCAAGCTGGTGATGTCTGCCGACAAGGGCGCCGTGCGCGATTTGTCGCTGCTGGACGACTGACGAGCTGCTTTGCAGGGCCAATAGCCCTGCCGCCGTACCGAAGCCGCGCCTGGAGGGCGCGGCTTTTTTGTTTTTGCTCCACTTTTGATAGCTGTCGGCGCATGACGGACTAGCGCTTGCTCGGCTTTTTTCTCAGAAACGTGGCGTATAGCTCCAGCGGATCGCCCTGGCGCGGCTGCGGTCGCCCGGTGGTCCTGCCCGGGGCAGGCGACCCTGCGTGCGGGGTCATCGCCAGCGCGGGCACAATACCCGCCACCATGTTGACCTATCCCCACATCGACCCCGTCGCCCTGCAGATCGGCCCACTGGCTGTGCACTGGTATGGCCTGACCTATCTTGCGGCCTTTGGCCTGTTCATGTTGCTGGGCATCCGGCGCCTGCGGCACCCGCCCTTTGCCTCCATCACGGGGCCTGGTGCCTGGACGCGCAAGGATGTGGAAGACATCCTCTTTCTGGGGGTAGCTGGCGTGGTCATTGGCGGGCGGCTGGGCTACTGCCTGTTCTACAAGCCGGGCTACTACCTGAGCCACCCGCTGGAGATTTTTGCCGTGTGGCAGGGCGGCATGGCCTTCCATGGCGGGCTGCTGGGGGTGGTGGTTTCGATGCTGTGGTTTGCCCATTCGCGTCAGCGCCCCTGGCTGCAGGTGGCCGACTTTGTGGCGCCCTGCGTGCCCACGGGGTTGGCGGCAGGGCGTGTGGGCAACTTCATCAACGGCGAACTGTGGGGCCGCTTTGCCAGCCCCGACCTGCCCTGGGGCATGGTGTTTGCGCACAGCGGCTCCATGCAGCCGCGCCATCCGTCGCAGGTCTACCAGTTCCTGATGGAAGGATTGCTGCTGTTCATCCTGCTGTGGCTGTATGCCCGCAAGGAGCGTCGCCCTGGCCAGGTGGCGGCCGCCTTCCTGTTCGGCTACGGCGTGTTCCGCTTCATTGCCGAATACTTCCGCGAGCCCGACGCCTTCCTGGGCATCCTGTCGCTGGGCATGAGCATGGGACAGTGGCTGTGTGTGCCCATGATTGTGGGTGGCGCAGCGATGTGGCTCTGGGCGCAGCGGCAGCCGGTGGGGGCGTTGGTTTCAAGGTAAAACGGGCGATAGCGCCGGTGTTTCATGCCCGAGCAGCTATCAAATTGGTAGTGATTGGATCGAGTGGCGGGTAAGCAGGCGGTCAATGCCGCGCATCACCCCGCCGCGCCATCGTCCACAGGGCGGCCCCCACGATGAGCGCACCGCCCACCCAGCCCGTGACGCTGAGCTGCTCGCCCAGCCAGAACACCGCAAACAGTGCGCCAAAGGCGGGCTCGCTGCTGGTCAGCAATCCCACCCGCGTGGGCGAGCTGTGGCGCAGTGCCCAGTTCTGGGCCACAAAGGCAAACACCGTGCAGCCCGCCACCAGGTAGACGCAGGCCCACCAGAAAGCGCTGGCTTGGGTGAGCGACGGCAGCGGGGGCAGCTTGCCCGGCAAAGCCAGCGCCAGCAGCAGGCAGCCCACCCCGATCACGCCCGACTGCACCGCCGTGAGGGCCAGCACGGGTGCGTTGCGGCGACGGGTGAGCCGCGTGGTCTGGCACACGGTGATGGCACGCAGCACGGCGGCCGCCAGCATCAGGGCGTCGCCCCAACCCCATTGGCCGGTGTACCCCCCGCTGAGCAGGGCTGCGCCGAGCAGCGAGACGGCGGCAAAACCAAACATCGTACGCTCGGGCCGCTGGCGCAGCAGCCACCACTCGGCAAACGGTGTGAACACCACGCACAGGCTGATCAAAAACGCTGCATTGCTGGCCTGCGTGAGCGCCAGGCCAAAGGTCTCGCACAGAAAGATGCTCAGCATCAGCCCACCCAGCGGCAGGCCGGCCACCAACGCATCGCGCCGCTCGGGCGCAGTGGCGCGCAGCAGGGCCGGGAGCAGCACCACAAAGGTCAGGAGGAAGCGCACGGCCAAAAAACCCAGCACCGGGTAGAACACCAGGGCCCCCTTGGCCACGCCATAGCTGGTGCCCCACACCACGGCGACCAGCAACAAGGCCAGGTCAGAAAGGCGCGGGGCCAGCGGGGAAGGGGCGGACAGGGGCAGGGTGTGTGACATGGGACGCAGATTGGGGGGGAGGCAGGGGGGCGCCGCGCGTGGCGACGATGGGCTGGGGAAATTATCAATTTGCGTCCATGCATTGATAATCGCCGTCAAAGAACTGCACTTGTTCCCCATGCACATCAATCAACCCCTGGACAGCCTCCCCGACATGGCGGTGTTTGCGCGTGTGGTGGATGCGGGCAGCTTCTCGGCCGCCGCGCGGCAGCTGGGCATCACCCCGTCGGCGGTCAGCCGCCAGGTGGCTCGCCTGGAAGGGGCGCTGCGCGTGCGCCTGCTGGAGCGCACCACCCGCAAGCTGCGGCTGACCGATGCGGGCACGGCGGTCTACAGCCGCTGCCAGGACATGGTGTCTGCCGCGCGCGAGGTGTGGGCGCTGAGCGACACCCACTCTGCCGCGCCATCGGGGATGGTGCGCATGAGCATGGCCAAGGCGGTGGGGCGCCAACTCGTTCACCCCCTGGTGCTGCCGTTTTTGCAGAAATACCCCGAGGTCGATGTGCAACTGCTCATCACCGACCGCACGGTGGACCTGTTCGAGGAACCCATCGACCTGGCCCTGCGCGTGACCGACACGCCACCCCCGGGCCTGGCCGGGCGGCCGCTGGCGACCCTGCGCCACCTGACCTGCGCCAGCCCGCATTACCTGGCTGAGCGGGGCCACCCCCAGCACCCGCGCGACCTGGAGCACCACGCCTGCATCACCCTGGGCGAGGACGAGCGCGACCGGCACTGGCGCTTCGAGCGCGCAGGCGAATCCGCCACGGTGGCTGTGCGCGGGCGCTATGTGGCCAACCACAGTGAGGTGCGGCTGGAGGCCGCGCTGAGCCACCTGGGTATTGCCAGCCTGCCGGGCTTTACTGCGCGCGCTGCGTTGGCGCGGGGTGACCTGGTGACCGTGTTGCCCGACTGGGAGCACAAGACCTCGTACGCGGGCACGGCCTGGGTGCTGTACCCGTCCCACCGGTTTCTGCCGGCCAAGCTGCGGGTGTGGATCGACCACTTGGTGGAAGGTTTTGCGGGCGTGGAGTGAAGCGGGGGAGGGGCGCGAGGGCAGGGCGACCGTGCGGAGGGCGCAGCGGGTGTTGCGCCCTCGGCCGCTCATCTGGCCCGGGGCTGATCACCCAATGACGGTGCCTTGGGACCAGCAGCAAAGTTCGCCACCCTTGCTGCTATTTGGCACGCAGCGTTGCGCAACCACCGCAGTCGCCGTCTTTTGTGTAACCAAAGTCTGCAAATCAGGGTTTACACCTTGTCATTTTGCGTAATTATGAGAAATTACACACATGGCGAGGCAATCGCCTCTGTTGTCAGCTGTTAGTGATGTGTTGCAGGCATTCGGCCTGCACCGTGTTTCTGCCGCTGACAGCCGATGCCTCGCGGGTTGGTGCCCTGGAGCCTTGTTGTACATGCGTCCTGTCCCGAATTCACTGCACGACGAAGTCGCCTCCCGGCTGCGGGAGCAGATTTTTGCGGGCGCCTTGCCGCCCGGCAGCTTTCTGGACGAGGCTGCCTTGTGCGAGCGGCTGGAGATCTCGCGCACCCCGCTGCGCGAAGCGCTCAAGGTGCTGGTGGCCGAAGGGCTGCTGCGCCATGAGCCGCGCCGGGGTTGTTTTGTGGCCGAGGTCACCGAGAGCGATCTGGACAACATCTTTCCCGTCATCGCTTTGCTGGAGGGGCGTGCCGCACACGAGGCCACGCGCAAGGCCGTGGCGGCCGACATTGCCGCGCTGGAGCTGCTGCACGAGCGCCTGCAACAGTGCGCGGCCGATGGGCGCATGACCGACTACTACGAAGCCAACTACGCCATCCACGAGGCCTTCATCACGCTGGCGGACAACCGCTGGCTGGCCCAGGTGATTGGCGACCTGCGCAAGATCCTGCGGCTGGCACGCCACAAGACGCTGCATGCCCCCGGGCGCATGCAGCAAAGCCTGGCAGAGCATCTGGCCGTGTTTGCCGCGCTCAAGGCGCGCGACTGCGACGCGGCCGAGGAGGCAATGCGCACCCATCTGTTGCGCCAGCGCGATGCGCTGCGCGATGTAGCCCGCAACCAGCAATCGAGGTTGACCCCATGATCAACAGCACTCCCGAATGGATCACCCGCAGCGTGTCACGCCTGCGCACTGCCGCGCCTGCCGCCGACAAGGCGGGGGACAAGACCGCCGACAAGTCTGCCAAGGCCTCACTCGACAAAACCGTGACCGATGTGGTCGCCAAGGTCGCGGTGCCGCGTTCTACCAACGAGCGTCTGCAGGCCACCCTGCGGCGCGGCCAGGAGGCGTTGTCGCCCCGCGCATTGCGCCGTCTGCTGGCCGACCTGCAGGAGGTGGTGGCGCCCCAGGTGAGCGAGATCGAAGGCGGCCGCCGCGCCCAGGCCGTGGCCGACTGGTATGCGAAGGCCGAGCCCGAGGAAAGGCGCGACATGTGGCTGCTGATGTGCGAGCAGTTCGCACCGGATGCCACGCGCTTCAAGTCGGCCCGCCAGCGTTACGAAGCGGCGGCGGGCACGGCCGAAGAAGGGCAGGCTGAGATCAGCCTGCGCCGTGCGCTGGTATCGCCCCGCACGCGGCTGCTGCAGCGGTTTTCGGCGTTCCCCGAGGGCATGCGTTTTCTGGTGGACATGCGCGCAGAAATCCTGCCGCTGCTCAAGGCCGACAAGCGCCTGCTGCCGCTCGATGCCGAGCTGGAGCACCTGTTTTCGACCTGGTTCGACGTGGCCTTTCTGGAGCTGCGCCGGCTGTCGTGGGACTCGCCCGCCTCGCTGCTCGAAAAGCTCATCAAGTACGAGGCCGTGCACGACATCCGCAGCTGGGCCGACCTGAAGAACCGGCTGGACAGCGACCGCCGCTGCTATGGCTTCTTCCACCCGCGCCTGCCCAACGAGCCGCTGATCTTTGTCGAGGTGGCGCTGGTGGACAAGATCTCGGCCAGCATCACGCCGCTGCTGGATGAGGCTGCTGCGCCCGTGGACATCACACGGGCCACCACGGCCATCTTCTATTCCATCAGCAACACGCAAACAGGCCTGCGCGGCGTGAGCTTTGGCGACTCGCTCATCAAGCATGTGGTGGAAACGCTCACGGCCGAGTTCCCGCGCCTGCGCACCTTCGCCACGCTGTCGCCCATTCCGGGTTTCCGCGCTTGGCTGGGCAAACATGCAGGGGCCATGCTGGACCGCCTGGACGACAAGCGCCGCAGCGAGCTGGGCCGCGCGGTGGGCTTCGAGCCGCCGCAGGCCACGCATTTGCTCGGGGCGGTGGACAAAGCGCTGGAGCTGGACGCCAAATCCCCCGTGCGCCAGATGCTGCTGGAATGCGCCGCGTACTATCTGGGCCGCGAGCTGCAAGAGGGCAAACCGGCAGACCCTGTGGCCCGCTTCCACCTGGGCAACGGCGCGCGGGTAGAGCGCCTGAACTGGGCGGGTGACCCGTCCAGCAAGGGGCAGAAACAATCGTACGGGCTCATGGTGAACTACCTGTACGACTTGAAGCGCATCGACAAGCATCGCAGCTTGCTTGCGCAGGGCAAGGTGCCAGTGTCGGGGGACATCGACAGCCTTTGCCGCGACTGACGGGGCGACCGGCAAGATGCCGGGCGGACCAGTGACCGCGTATTTTTACAACGACAGGAGACAAGGAATGACTGATTTGCGAATCCAACGCCGGGGTGTATTGCTCGGCGCGGCGGCTGCAGGCCTGGGCCTGGCCAGCAGCAACAGCTGGGCCCAAAGCACCTGGCCCAGCAAGCCCGTGACGGTGGTGGTGCCGTTCCCCGCCGGTGGCGGCACCGATGCGTTTGCCCGGCCGCTGGCTGCGCAGTTTTCCAAAAGCACGGGCAAGACGCTGGTGATCGACAACCGGGGTGGCGCCGGGGGCACGCTGGGTGCCAGCATTGCGTCCAAGGCGGCGCCCGATGGCTACACGCTGTTCATGGGCGCCGTGCACCACGCGATTGCCCCTGCGATGTACCCCAAGCTCGACTACGACATCGAGAAAGACTTCATTCCCCTGGCGCTGCTGGCCAACGTGCCCCAGGTGCTGGTGGTCAATCCCAAGACGCCGTCCACCAACTTCAAGCAGTTTCTGGACTACATCAAGCGCAACCCTGCCAAGCTCAACTACGGTTCGGCCGGAGCAGGCACCTCGCACCATCTGGCGGGCGAGCTGTTCAAGCAGCAGACAGGCACCTTCATCACCCACATCCCCTACCGGGGCGCGGGCCCCGCGCTGCAGGATCTCATTGGCGGCAACGTGGACATGATGTTCGACGGCCTGGGCTCGTCAGCCAATCACATCAAGAGCGGCCGTATCAAGGCGCTGATGGTGTCCGGCGCCAAGCGCAACCCCGCATTCCCCGACGTACCCTGCGCCTCCGAAGTGGGCCTGCCCGACTACACCGTGACCACCTGGTACGGCCTGTGGGCACCCAAAGGCACACCGGCCGACGTGCAGGCCCGCATCGTGGACGAGATCAAGCGCCTGGGCACCGCCGATGAACTCAAGGCCGTGTGGGCCAGCAACGGCGCGGACTACGGCGGCATGACGCAGCAGCAGTTTGGCGCGTTTGTGAGCAGTGAGGTCAAGCGCTGGGCGGCGGTGGTGAAGGCGTCTGGCGCAAAGCTGGACTAACCCCCAAGGAGAACGCCATCCGTGGCCTGGCAAAGCCAGTTCCACGGTGGCGCTGGCGATGGCATGGCGGGGTGAGAAGGTCGTGGGCGGTATGTGAAGGAAATGGATACCAGGATGTCGGGTGAAGTGTTGATGAATGCTGGGGAGGGCGGGGTGGTGCATGTCACCCTGCGCCACACCGGGCGGCTGAATGCCATGTCGCGGCCCATGTGGCGGCAGTTGCGTGCGGTGTTTGAAGACGTGCAGCGCTCGGCCGATGCGCGCTGTGTGCTCATCGCGGGCGAGGGCGGGGCGTTCTGTGCGGGCGGAGACATTTCAGAGTACCCCGGCTTCCGTTTTGACGCGGCCGCGCTGCGCGACTTTCATGAAAACGACGTGTGGGGCGGGCTCAATGCCATGCTCCAGTGCGACGTGCCCATCGTGGCCCAGATCAGCGGCGCCTGCATGGGCGCCGGCGTGGAGATTGCCAGCTGCTGCGACATCCGGGTGGCGGGCAATGGCGCGCGTTTTGGCGCGCCGATTGCCAAGCTGGGCTTTCCGATGGCCCCGCGCGAGGCGCAGCTGGTGGCGGGTGCAGTGGGCGACGTGACCGCACGCCAGATGCTGCTGGAGGCCGCCACCTTCAGCGCCCCCGACATGCTGGCACGCGGCTTTTTGAGCCGCGTGGTGGCCGACGACATGGTGGCCACCGAAGCCCTGGGCAGTGCCCAGCGCATTGCCGCGCTGGCGCCCCAGGCCGCCCGCATGAACAAACAGACGTTTCGGGCGCTGAAAGCGCCTGTAGCGCTACAGAATCATGCCTTGTCTGCTATTGAAAACATAGTAAATGGCCCTGCCGACCCCTATGCCTACGCCGCCAGCGCCGAGCACCGCGAAGGGATCTCTGCCTTTCTGGACAAGCGCGCGCCGGTGTTCTGACCGGCGCCTCCGTCCCCGCTTTCTCCCATTCAGTCAGTCCCAACCTCTCAACCCAGCCACCCAGCCCATTGAAGTCTGAGCCATGAGCCAATACAACCTCTTCAGCGCCCTGCGCGCCGCTTTTCCGTCCGACCTGGACAGCACTGCCGTCGAAACCACGGCGGCAGACGGCACCCCGCTGTTCTACACCTGGCGCGATCTGGACCGCGCCAGCGCCCGCATCGCCAACCTGCTTGCGTCGCTCAAGCTGCCCGAAGGCAGCCGCGTGGCCGTGCAGGTCGAAAAGTCGGTCGAAGCCATGGCGCTGTACCTGGCCACGCTGCGTGCGGGCTACGTCTTTTTGCCGCTCAACACCGCCTACCAAAGCGCCGAGATCGAATACTTCATCGGCAACGCCGAGCCGGCCGTGGTGGTGTGCTCGCCCGGCAACTTTGGCTGGGTCAGCAAGATTGCCTTCACCCTGGGCACGCAGCATGTCTTCACCCTGGGTGACGACCGTACCGGCAGCCTGCTGGAGCGTGCAGCGCACCACGGCGACGAGCACCAGACCGTGTCCCGCAGTGCCGACGACCTGGCCGCCATCCTGTACACCAGCGGCACCACGGGCCGCAGCAAGGGCGCCATGCTCACGCACGGCAACATGCTCAGCAATGCCGTCATGCTCAAGGACTACTGGGGCTGGAAGAAGGGGGACGTGCTCATCCACGCGCTGCCCATCTTCCACGTGCACGGCCTGTTCGTCGCCATCCATGGCGCGCTCATCAACGGCAGCAAGATGATCTGGATGGCCAAGTTCGACCCCAAGGCCGTCATCGCCGCCATGCCCCGCGCCACCGTTTTCATGGGCGTGCCCACACTGTACGTGCGCATGCTGGCCGAGGCTGGCTTGAACAAACAGGCCGTCAAGAACATGCGCCTGTTCATCGCAGGCTCTGCACCGCTGCTCATCGAAACCTTCAAGGAATGGCAGCAACGCACCGGCCACACCATCCTGGAGCGCTACGGCATGAGCGAAACCATCATGCTCACCAGCAACCCCTACAGCGCCGACCAGCGCTACAAGGGCCAGGACGAACGCCGTGGCGGCACCGTGGGCTTTCCTCTGCCGGGTGTGAGCCTGCGCGTGCAGGGCGATGATGGCAAAGACCTGCCCATGGGCGAGATCGGCGGCATCCAGGTCAAGGGCCCCAACGTGTTCAAGGGCTACTGGCGCATGCCCGAAAAGACCGCCGAAGAGTTCACGAAGGATGGCTACTTCAAGACCGGCGACGTGGGCAAGGTGGACGAGCGCGGCTACGTGCACATCGTGGGCCGCAGCAAAGACCTGATCATCAGCGGCGGCTACAACGTCTACCCCGCAGAGATCGAGGGCTACATCAACGACATGCCCGGCGTGGCCGAAAGCGCCCTGGTCGGCGTGCCACACCCTGACTTTGGCGAAGTGGGCGTGGCCGTGGTCATTGCCAAGCCCGGTGCCCGCCTGGACGCCGATGCCATCGTGGCCCAGCTCAAGTCGCAGTTGGCCAACTTCAAGATCCCCAAGAAGTGTTTTGTGGTGTCTGAGCTGCCGCGCAACACCATGGGCAAGGTGCAAAAGAACCTGCTGCGGGATCAGTACAAAGGGTTGTTCGCCTGAGGCAGACCCGCGAGTGGAGGCCTTCGCACTGGCAAAAATAGTGTGAACAGGCCCTAGCCCGCTGCAGAGGCCTGGGGGTTGCAGAAAATGCAGGGCGTGGCGGCTGGCGCCGCGGCGCCCTCGGCATGGTTGCAGCAGTGTTCCAGCCACCCCGCCACCAGCCGGTACACCGACAAATTGGTGCGTGCCGTGGGCGCGCACAGGTAGTAGCCGAGCGGGCTGTCAAAGCGGTCTTTCAGGGGCTCTACCAGAGTGCCTGCCTGCAATTCGTCTTCCACCAGGCAGGTGGGCACGATGCCAACGCCAAAGCCTGAAACCGCTGCGCGGATGATGAGTGAATACAGATTGAAGCCCGGTCCGAACCGGCTGGCGCTGGTGTCCAGGCCGTGGGCTTCCATCCAGTCCTGCCAGGCCAAAGGCACCTCAATGTGCTGCAGCAGCGTGGCGCGCATCAGGTCTTGCGGGGTGTTCAGGGGCAGGGCGGCCTGCAGTTGCGGGCTGCACACGATGCTGGTTTCCTTGCCAATCAGGTAGCGCGCATTGGCGCTGGGCCAGTTGCCGTAGCCGTACTGGATGGCAGCGTCGAACTCGTGCGGCGTCGCAAAGTCGTGCGCGTGCTGGTAACGCACAAAGTTCAGCGACACCTGCGGCAGCGTGCGCTTGAAGTGGCCCAGGCGCGGAAACAGCCACTGCGCAGCAAACGTGGGCGGCACCGACAGGTTGAGCGAGCCGCCATCGCCCCCGTAAGACATGAGCTGTGCCGTGGCGGATTCCAGCGCGGCCATGGCCGGGCGGGTGGCGTTGAGGTAGGTGGCCCCCGCCTCGGTCAGCTCCAGCCCGGTGGCTTTGCGGATGAACAGCTTCTGGCCCAGGTAGTCCTCCAGCGCCGCAATGTGGCGGCTGATGGCGCTTTGCGTCACGCACAGCTCGCGCGCGGCCATGGTGAAGGCCTGGTGCTTGGCGGCGGAATGAAAGGCGTTCAGCTCAGAGATGGTGGGGCACAGGCGGCGCATAGATGTGACCTAGGGGGTATGAGTAGGACTCATGGGATGGTGAGATTTTAGGCGTTGCGGATAAGGGCAATTGGCCCGATAAATGCGTCCTGTGACAGCAACGTGTCAAGCGCCACACTCTGTAGATGCTGCAATGCACCAGATGGATGCTTGATGGTCTTCATGGCCCCCTGAAAAAGCAGGCCATGAGTAATTTTGAAGCCATCGCGCCCACTTTGACGAATCTCATGACCTCTTTGTTGATTGAAAACAGCCGTGTGCTGGATGTCCACGCACTCACACTGCGCACCGGCCTGTCCGTTCTGGTGCAGGACGGCCGCATTGCGGCGGTAGGCACCGACCTGCAGGTGCCAGAAGGGACCACCACGCTCGACGCCAAGGGCATGACCCTGATGCCCGGCCTGATCGACTGCCACGTGCATGTGGTGGCGTCTTCGTTCAACCTGGGTGCCGTGGCCAAGATGCCCAACGTGTTCACCATGATGCGCTCGCTGCCCATCATGAAGGGCATGCTGGAGCGGGGCTTTACCACCGTGCGTGATGCGGGCGGCGCCGACTGGTCGCTGGCCGAGGCGGTGCGCACGGGGCTCGTGCAGGGGCCGCGCATCTTCCCTGCGGGCAAGGCGCTGTCGCAAACCGGCGGGCATGCGGATTTCCGCCAGCGCAACGATGACCTGGATGTGTGTTCGTGCGCCTACAAGCTCGGCAACATCGGCCGCGTGGTCGATGGTGTGGATGCTTGCCGCCTGGCGGTGCGTGAAGAAATTCTGAAGGGCGCCACGCAGATCAAGGTGATGGCTTCGGGCGGCGTGGCCTCGCCCAACGACCCGATTGGCAACCTGGGCTATTCCGAAGCCGAGCTGCACGCCATTGTGGAAGAGGCATCCAATGCCAACACCTATGTCATGGCCCATGCCTACACGCCCCGCGCCATCGCCCGCGCCGTGCGCTGCGGCGTGCGCACCATCGAGCACGGCAATCTGGTGGATGTGCCGACGGCAGAGTTCATGGCCGAGATGGGGGCTTTCATGGTGCCCACGCTCATCACCTATGAGGGCCTGGCCAATGAGGGCGAGCGTTATGGCCTGCCTGCGGTGTCGATTGCCAAGATCGATTCGGTGCGGGGTCAGGGCAAGCAGGCCATCGAGATCCTGGCCAAGGCGGGCGTGAAGATGGGCCTGGGCAGCGACTTGCTGGCCGAGACGCATTACCTGCAGTCCGACGAGTTGCGCTTGCGCGCGGAGATTCTGGGCAATGGCCCGGTGCTGCAGCAGGCCACGCTGATTGGCGCGGAGATTCTGGGCCAGCAAGGCCAGTTGGGCGAAGTCACGGCCGGTGCCATTGCCGACATCTTGCTGGTCGATGGCAACCCGCTGACCGACATCACCTGCCTGCTGAACCAGGGCGAGCGCATTCGCGCCATCGCCAAGGACGGCGTGTGGGTCAAGAACACCCTTTGAGTCCCTTTCATCCCCTTACCCCCATCACACCCCCTACCGGAGATCACCATGCAACGTAGAAATTTCGTCAAGCTCGGCGGCGCCGCAGCGGCTCTGCAGTTCCTTCCCTCCATCGGTTTCAGCCAGCAAGGTGAGGTGTTCCGCATTGGCTCGCTCACGCCCATCACCGGCGCAGGCAGCCCCTACGGGCCGGGCATGCAGCAGGCCATCCGCCTGGCAGTGGATGAGGTCAATGCCGCGGGCGGCGCGGGTGGACGCAAGCTCGAACTCTTCACCGAAGATGACCAGACCAAGCCCGACGCGGCCGTGCTGGCCGCCAAGAAGCTGATCGAAGTGAACAAGGTGCAGGCGGTGCTGGGCACCTGGGCCTCGGGCGTGACGCTGGCAGTGATGCCGCTGACCGACGCGGCAGGCATCATCCAGATGAACGTGTCGGGCGCGCCCGCCATTTCCACGCTGGACACCAAGGACCTGGTGTGGCGCTTTCAGGCCACCAACGACCGCTTTGGCGCGGCCTTTGCCGAGATCTGCACCAAGCGCGGCTTCAAGCGCCCGGCCACGATGGCGTTCAACAACGCATCCGGCCTGGGCAACGTGGAAGGCTTCACCAAGGCCTGGGAGAAACGCGGCGGCAAGGTGGCAGCCCATGTCACCTACGAACCCAGCCGCCCCAGCTACCGCAGCGAGCTGCAGAAGATTCTGGCCGCCAAGCCGGATGTGATCGTGATGGGCTCGTACCTGCCCGACACCACCATCATCCTGCGCGAGTGGTTCCAGGCCGGCGCCGACACCAAGTGGATCATCCCCGGCTGGGCGGCCAACCCCGACCTGGTGAAGGCCCTGGGCGCAGAGGTGTGCGAGGGCATTATTTCGGTGGACACGGTGTCCAACGAAAAGAGCGCTTCCTATGCCCAGTTTGACGCGGCCTTCACCAAGGCCACGGGAAAGGCGGCCTCCACCAACATTTACGCCGCCATGGCGTACGACATGGTGATCTCGCTGGCGCTGGCCATGGAGGCCGCGGGCCCCAAGGCCACGGTAGAGCAGATCAACGCCAAGATGCGCGATGTCTCCAACGCCCCCGGCACGGCTGTGTTCACCTTTGCCGAAGGCAAGGCGCAACTGGCCAAAAAGGCCAAGGTGAACTACGAAGGCGCATCGAGCAAGCTGGACTTTGACAAGGCGGGTGATGTGACGCCGGACTTTGGCGTGTTCATCATCGAAAAGGGCCAGCTGGTGCGGCGCGACGTGGTGTCCATCACGATGTGATGGACCGCGCCCGGTGCGCCTGCCAGGTGCAGGCCCCGGGCATTTTTTTGCGGCGCACAGCGCAGATGTGCACGGGATGACGGAATGACGCAATGACCTGGATCGACTTTGTAAACCTGCTGATCAACGGATTGATCGAAGGCCTGGTGGTGGCACTGCCTGCCCTGGCCATGACCCTGGTGATGGGCGTCAACCGCTTTCCCAACGCAGCCACGGGCGACATGCTCACCACCGGCGCCTACGCTGCCGTGGCGGTGCAGCTGCTGGGGGGCTGGCCGTTGTGGGCGGCGGCGCTCATCAGCATGGTGGTCACGGCTGTGGTGTCGGCGGGCTCGTACACGCTGATCTTTCGCAAGCTGGCCGGGCGGCCCATGGTGTCGTCCATGCTCGCGGCCATTGGCCTCGGGTTTTTGCTGCGCAGCCTGATCGGTTTTTTTGCCGGGCATGACCAGCGCACGTTTGACCTGCCCCTGGTGCGCGCCTGGAACTTGGGCGGCATTCGCGTGTTGCCCACCGACCTGGCCATTGCCGCCGTGGCGGCAGCGTGTTTGCTGGTGGTGTTTGTGCTGATCTACCGCACCAGCTTTGGCCGCCAGCTGCGCGCCGTGGCCGACAGTGCGGACCTGGCGCGGGCCAGCGGCATCCGTGCCAGTGGGTTGATGCTGAGCCTTTGGTTGCTGGTGGGGGCCTTGTCCTCGCTGGGCGGCGTACTGCTGGGCATGAAGGCTGTGGTCAGCCCCGAGATGGGGTGGGAGAGCCTGATCCCCGCGTTTGCCGCCATGGTGCTGGGCGGCATCGGTAGCCCGGTGGGCGCGGTGCTGGGTGCGCTGCTGCTGTGTGTGGCGCAAGAGCTGGCGGTGCCACTGATGGGGCCGTCGTACAAGCTGGTGCTGTCGTTTGTGGTGTTGGCCCTGGTGCTGCTGGTGCGCCCGGCGGGCATCATGGGCCGCGTGCAGCTGGTGCGGTAAGGAGTTCGACCGATGATTGCTTACCTGTGTGCCATTGGCATCGTTGCGCTGATCTATTGCCTGCTGGCGCTGGGCCTGAACCTGCAGTTCGGCCTGACCCGGCTGGTCAATTTTGGCGTCGTGGCGTTCTTTGCCGTGGGCGCCTACACCTCGGGCCTGCTGGCGCTGCAAGGCGTGCCGCTGGTGCTGTGTTGTGTGGCGGCGGCTGTGCTCTCGGGCTTGCTGGCGCTGCCCATTGGGCTGCTGTCGCTGCGACTGCGCGATGACTACCTGGCCATCGTGACGCTGGGTTTTTCGGAGGCGGTGCGCATCTCCATCCAGCAAGAGAGCTGGCTGACCAAGGGCGTGCAGGGCTTGCCCGGCTTGCCCAAGCTGTTTGCGTCCTGGGGCAGCGGTGTGTCGGACATGGCGATTTTTGCCACGCTGCTGGCCGTGGTTGCTGTGGTGGCCTGGGGCACGGTGCGCCTGGCGGCCAGCCCGTTTGGGCGGCTGCTCAAGGCCATTGGCGACGATGAGCCCGCGTTGTCGGCCCTGGGCAAGGACCCTGCCTGGTTCAAGGTGCAGGTGTTCATGCTGGGGGCGGCGCTGGCGGGCGTGGCGGGGGCGTTCTATGCGCACTTCATCACCTTCATCACGCCAGAGCAGTTTATCCCGCTCATCACGTTTTATGTGTGGATGGGACTGGTGATGGGCGGCTCGGGCACGGTGCGCGGCGCGGTGTTTGGCTCGCTGCTGCTCATGGTGTTTCTGGAGGGCTCGCGCTTTGCCAAGGACTGGGTGCCGGGCGTGTCAGAAGTTGGCATGGCCAGCCTGCGTTTGGCTGCGGTGGGCCTGGCGCTGATTCTGGTCACCCTGTACAAGCCCAACGGCCTGTTTGGAGGCAAAAACCAATGACCGCAACAACGATGCTGAAGGTGGAGGCCGTCACGCGGCAATTCGGGGGCTTCAAGGCGGTGGACGGTGTGTCGCTGCAATTGAACGCAGGTGAGATTCTGGGCATAGCAGGCACCAACGGTGCGGGCAAAAGCACATTGTTTGCGGCCATTGCCGGGCAGCAGCCAGCGGATGCAGGGCAGATCCAGTTTGAGGGGCAGGACATCACCCGCATGCCCCCCTACCGCCGCGCGCGGCTGGGGCTGGTGCGCACCTTTCAGATTCCGCGCGAGTTCAAGAGCCTCACGGTGCACGAGAACCTGATGGCGGCTGCCGCCAACCCGCAAGGGGAGCGGCTGGTGAATGCCTTCTTCCAGACGCGCAGTCTGCGCGAGCACGAGGCGCAGTTGTCTGCCAAGGCGGACCGCATCCTCCAGTTTTTGAACCTGGCGCGGGTGCGCGATGTGAAGGCGGGGGGCTTGTCGGGCGGGCAGAAGAAGCTGGTGGAGCTGGGCCGGGTGCTGATGCTCGACCCGCGCTGCATCTTGCTGGACGAGCCGTTTGCCGGGGTGAACCCGGTGCTGATCGAAGAGATTTGTGACCGCGTGCGCGAGCTGAACGGGCAGGGCATTGCGTTCGTCGTGATCGAGCACCACCTGCAGGCGCTCAAGTCGCTGTCCAACCGCATGATCGTGATGGACCGGGGCTCCATCCTGGCCGAGGGCGACCCGCACACGGTGCTGGACGACCCGCGTGTGCAGGAAGCCTACATGGGAGGGGTGGTATGAGCGGCGCAGACAACTTGCTGCAGATCGCGCAATTGCGCGGCGGGTATTCCGAGGTGGACATCATCCACGGCATTGACCTGGCCGTGGCGCCGGGCGAGATCGTGACCATTGCAGGCACCAACGGCGCGGGCAAATCCACGCTGGTGAAGGCGCTGCTGGGCCTGCTGCCACGGGTGGCGGGCACCATCCACCTGGGTGGGCGCGACATCACGGCCTTGTCGGCCGAAGACCGCTTTGACGCAGGGCTGGCCTACGTGCCGCAGGTGGCCAATGTGTTCCCGTCGCTCACCGTGCGCGAGAACCTGTTGGTGGTGCGCGGCGTGGCAAACATCAAGCGCCGCATGGACGAGGTGCTGGCCGACTTTCCGGCGCTGGTGGAACGTTTGCCTCAGCCCGCCAGCAACCTCTCGGGCGGCGAGCGCCAGCAGCTCGCCTTTGCGCGGGCCCTCATGCCATCGCCGCGCATCATGGTGCTGGACGAACCCACGGCAGCGCTGGCGCCCTCGCTGGTCGGCAAGGTGTTTGACATGGTGCAGAAGCTGCCCGCCGCAGGCGTGGCGGTGCTGATGGTGGAGCAGCGCGCGCGCCAGGCGCTGCAGATCAGCCAGCAGGGCTACATCCTGGACCAGGGGCGCTGCGTGCTGCAGGGCCCGGCGCAGGGGCTGCTGGCCGATGAGCGCATGGCGCAGCTTTACCTGGGCAACCACTGAGCCACAGGGCACCCAGCCCTCAATGAAGAACACCGAGGAGGCTGCACGCCTGCTCGGTGTTTTGCTATATATTCAATAGCTACTGGCGCATGTTGTACTAGCGCTAGCAGCTGTTTTGATGCTTAGCGAAGCACCAGCACCGGGATATGCGAATGCGTCAGCACATGCTGCGTTTCGCTGCCCAGCAGCAGGCGCTTGAGGCCCTTGCGGCCGTGCGATGCCATCACGATCAGGTCGCACTTGTGCTTCTTGGCGGCTGCAATCACGGCTTCGGCCACCAGGTCGGACTTGGCGACCACGGCCTTCACGGTCACGCCCTGTGCGCCGCCTTGGGCTTTCACGCCATCGACCATGGCCTGTGCGGCATCGCCCCACTGGGTTTCGATGCGTTTGACGTCGTTCATGTCCACCGGCATGCCGCCTTCAAAGTAGCTGCGGGGGTAGCGGGGCACCACCTTGAGGGCGACCACGGTGGCGCCGGTCAGTGCGGCCAGGGACAGGCCATGTTCCACCGCTTTGTCCGACAGAGGGGATCCGTCTGTAGCGATCAGGATGCGTTTGTACATAAAAGGGTTCCTCAAAGTGATGGAACAAGCTTAGGATGAATCATGTTCCGGGGCTTGATCCAGGTCAATGTAGTTGTCATGCCCCACAGATAGGCTTGAACCATGTCCATGTTTCAACCCGGTGCGCCGGCTTCTTCTGCGGTGCATCCTTCTGACTGCGTGGCAGATCCGTTGCCGCCGCAGCGGGTAGAGCTGCTGGATGACCCCCAGGAATGGCTGGCGTTCGGCCGACCCTGCACCCCTGCCGGTAGCCCCTTGCCAGGTGGCGCCACCGACCCTGCAACAGCCGACGGTGCAGCCACCGCATGGGACTCCCATGTGGTGCTGGAGGGCATGCACTGCGCGGCCTGTGCCCTCATGATCGAAGACGCCCTGCGGGCCGTGCCCGGCGTGTTGCAAGCCGATGTGAGCGCCGCTACGCGCCGGGCCCGCGTGGTGTGGCAGCCTGGCCGGGTATTGCCGTCGCAGTGGATGGAGGCCGTGCGCCACGCGGGTTACCGTGCCATGCCCGCCATGGATGCGTTTGCGCGCGACCAGCGCCTGCGCGAGAGCCGCCGTGCGCTGTGGCGCTGGCTGGTGGCGGGCTTTTGCATGATGCAGGTGATGATGTACGCGTGGCCCGCCTACGTGGCACAGCCGGGCGACCTGTCGGGCGAGATGGAGCAGCTGTTGCGCTGGGCCTCCTGGGTCATCACGCTGCCCATGGTGGTCTTTTCCTGTGGTCCGTTTTTTACCAGCGCGCTGCGAGACATTCGCCTGCTCCGCGTCAGCATGGACCTGCCTGTGGCGTTGGGCATGGCCATCACGTTCGTGGTCAGCACCGCTGGCACTTTTGACCCTGCAGGCATCTTTGGCAAGGAGGTGTATTACGACTCCTTGACCATGTTCGTGTTCTTCCTGCTCACCGGCCGCTGGCTGGAGCTGCGCCTGCGGGATCGCACGGCGGGTGCGCTGGAGGCCGTGATGAACCGCCTGCCCGACGGTGTGGAGCGGCGCGCAGCGGATGGCAGCTTCACCCGCGTGGCCACGCGGCGCATTGTGGTGGGGGACACCATCCGTGTGCTGCCCGGCGAGGCGTTTCCCGCCGACGGCCGCATCACGGCAGGCAGCACTTACGCCGATGAGGCTCTGCTTACGGGCGAATCCACACCCGTTGCACGCCCTGTTGGCAGCGCCGTGACGGCGGGCAGTTACAACCTGCAGGCGCCGGTCGAGGTGCTGGTGGAAGGCACGGGTGGGCAAACCCGCTTTGCGCAGATCGTGGCACTGATGGAGAGCGCATCGCTGCAGAAGCCACGGCTGGCGCAGCTGGCGGACCGCATTGCGCGGCCTTTCCTGGTCGCCGTGTTGCTGGCGGCGGCGCTGGCGGTTGCCTACTGGTGGCCGTCGGACCCCGGGCATGCGCTGATGGTGGGGGTGGCCGTGCTCATCGTCACCTGCCCGTGCGCGTTGTCGCTGGCCACCCCGGTGGCCATGCTCACGGCGGCAGGCACGCTGGCGCGCCACGGCGTGCTGGTGCGCAATCTGCAGGGGCTGGAGGCGTTGGCCCAGGTGGACACCATGGTGTTTGACAAGACCGGTACGCTGACCCGCGACGGCATGGCGCTGCAAGCGGTGCATCCTGCGGGCAGTTGCAGCGCAGAAGAGGCGCTGGACTTGGCCGCAGCGCTCGCGCGCCAGTCCATGCACCCGGCTTCGCGGGCGTTGGCTGCGGCGGCTTCAGTACAACAGCTGCCGGTTGGGCGTTGGAAGGTGAAGGGTCTGCAAGAGGACGCAGGGCAGGGGCTGACCGCTACGGTGGAGGACGCTACCGGGGCAGTAGCTGCTCGCACGATCCGCTTGGGCTCAGCCCGCCACGCGGGTGTTGCCAACGATGCCGCCGGTGCTGCGCTGCAAGTCGTGCTCTCTGAACAAGCGGCAGATGGAGCCCTGAACGAGTTGGCCCGCTTCGATCTGGTGGAGGATCTGCGGGCCGAGGCGTCGGCCGTGGTGCAGACTTTGCAGCAGGACGGTGTGGCCGTGCAACTGCTGTCGGGTGACCGCCGGGGTGCGGTGGAGCGGGTGGCCACGCAGGCGGGCATTGCCCAGGCCGAGGGCGAGTGCACTCCGCAGGGCAAGCTGGCCGCGCTGCAGGCACTGCAGTCGCAAGGACACCACGTGGCCATGGTGGGCGATGGCCTCAATGACGGCCCGGTGCTTGCGGGGGCCCATGTCTCTTTTGCCTTCGGCCGCGCAGTGCCACTGGCGCAGTCCCGGGCGGACTTTGTGGTGCTGGGCGACAGCCTGGTGCTGGTGCCGCAGACGGTGCTGCTGGCACGCCGCACCCTGCGCGTGGTGCGCCAGAACCTGTGGTGGGCCGCCGCCTACAACGCGCTGTGTGTGCCGCTGGCGGTGCTGGGCTGGATGCCCGCCTGGCTGGCCGGGCTGGGCATGGCGCTGAGTTCGCTGCTGGTGGTGCTCAACGCAGCGCGCCTGGCGCGCGACCTGCCTTCCTTGTCTGGCTCGCACAGTAGTGCGCCATTGCCCACGGTGGCGTTGCCTGCACGCCCCGACCCCATGGCTGGCAGCGCGCCGCAGCCGCCCCTTGATCTTTCCAAGAACCCGCTGGAGCTTGTCTGATGGACATCCTTTATTTGCTGATTCCTCTGTCTGTGATGCTGGTGCTCCTGATTCTGGGAGGCCTGTGGTGGGCCGTGTACCACGGCCAGTTCGAGAGCGTCGAACAAGAGGGGGAGCGCATTCTCCGAGACGGTTGACTTGTGTCAATGCCCGATAGCCGCGACTGCAACAAACTCTTACTGCAATACAAAGAGGTGCCCGATGGATTTTCCAAAAACAAATGCTGCGCACTACAACGATACGGTAGTGCGGCAGTTCTCTATCCTGGCCGTGGTGGTGGGGGTGGTCGGCATGCTGGTGGGCGTCATCATCGCCGCCCAGTTGGCCTGGCCAGAACTCAACTTTGGCATTCCGTGGCTGAGTTATGGCCGCTTGCGACCTTTGCACACCAATGCGGTGATCTTTGGTTTTGGCGGCAGCGCGCTGTTTGCTACCAGCTACTACGTGGTGCAGCGCACCTGCCAGGTCCGGCTTTTTGCTGGCCCACTGGCCGCATTCACCTTCTGGGGCTGGGTGCTGGTCATTGCGGCAGCGGTCGTCAGCCTGCCCATGGGCTACACCCAGGGCAAGGAATACGCTGAACTTGAATGGCCCATTGACATCCTGATCACGCTGGTCTGGGTGTCCTATGCCATCGTGTTCTTCGGAACCATTGGCACCCGCAAGGTCAAGCACATCTATGTGGCCAACTGGTTCTTTGGTGCCTTCATCCTGGCCGTGGCTCTGCTGCACCTGGTGAACAGCGCAGCCATCCCTGCGGGCATGATGAAGAGCTACTCGGCCTATGCTGGCGTGCAGGACGCCATGGTGCAATGGTGGTACGGCCACAATGCGGTGGGCTTCTTCCTGACCGCAGGCTTCCTGGGCATGATGTACTACTTCATCCCCAAGCAGGCGGGCCGTCCGGTGTACAGCTACCGCCTGTCGATCGTCCACTTCTGGGCGCTGATCTTCACCTACATGTGGGCCGGCCCACACCACCTGCACTACACCGCGCTGCCCGACTGGACGCAATCGGTGGGTATGGTGTTCTCGCTCATCCTGCTGGCCCCCAGCTGGGGCGGCATGATCAACGGCATCATGACCCTGTCGGGTGCATGGCACAAGCTGCGTGACGACCCCATCCTGCGCTTCCTGATTGTGTCGCTGTCGTTCTACGGCATGTCCACGTTCGAGGGCCCGATGATGTCCATCAAGACCGTCAATGCCCTGAGCCACTACACCGACTGGACCATTGGCCACGTGCACTCCGGCGCCTTGGGCTGGGTGGGGCTGATCTCGATGGGTTCGCTGTACTACCTGGTGCCCCGCCTGTTCGGCAAGGACAAGATGCACTCCGTCAAGGCGATCGAGCTGCATTTCTGGATGGCCACCATCGGCATCGTGCTGTACATCGCCGCCATGTGGATTGCCGGCGTGATGCAGGGCCTGATGTGGCGCGCGATCAACCCCGACGGCACGCTGACCTATACCTTCGTGGAAAGCGTGAAGGCCACCTATCCCTTCTATGTGATCCGTGTGGCGGGTGGCTTGCTGTACCTGGGCGGCATGCTGGTCATGGCCTGGAACGTGTGGCTGACTGCCATTTCGGGCCGTTCGGTCAAGGTGGCCATTCCTGCTGTGAACGCGGCCCACGCTTGAGTTCGAAGGAGATCATTCATGTCCAACAACAACACATCTGCTTCGACCGGTTTCTCCCATGAAAAGGTGGAGACCAACAACTTTCTGATGATCGTGCTCATCCTGATCGTGATCGCCATTGGTGGTCTGGTCGAGATCGTGCCCCTGTTCTTCCAGAAGTCCACGACCGAGGCCGTCAAGGGCGTGGAGCCCTACAACGCCCTGCAGCTGGCGGGCCGCGACGTCTACATCCGCGAGGGTTGCTACAACTGCCATTCGCAGATGATCCGCCCCTTCCGCGCCGAGACGCTGCGCTACGGGCACTACTCGGTGGCGGGCGAGTTTGTGTATGACCATCCCTTCCAGTGGGGCAGCAAGCGCACGGGGCCTGACCTGCACCGCGTGGGTGGCAAGTACAGCGACGAATGGCATCGCATCCACCTGAACAACCCCCGCGATGTGGTGCCCGAGTCCAACATGCCCGCGTACCCCTGGCTCGAAAAGAACCAGGTGGACCCTGCAGTGATGGCTCCCCGCATGAAGGCCCTGCGCACCGTAGGCGTGCCTTACACCGACGAGCAGATCACTGCTGCGGCGGGCGAGGTCAAGGGCAAGACGGAGCAGGACGCGCTCATCGCCTACCTGCAAGTCATGGGCCGTGCGCTCAAGTAAGCAAAGGAGATATCCCATGGACATCACCACCATGCGCATCGTCGCCACCCTGGCATCGATGGCCTGCTTCATTGGCATCTGGGTCTGGGCCTACCGAGGCCGCAACAAGGCCCGGTTCGACGAGGCAGCCCAGCTGCCTTTCGAGACAGATTGACCTTCACCAGAACGAGAACACCCCATGAGTGACTTCACCAGCAATTTCTGGTCGGTCTTTGTGACCACGCTGACCCTGGTCGGCATCATCGCCTGCGGCATCCTGCTTTGGATGGCAGGCCGCAAGAAGGTGGTTGCCACCTCCGACAACACCACCGGCCACGTCTGGGACGAGGACCTGGTTGAAATGAACAACCCCCTGCCGCGCTGGTGGGTGTGGCTGTTCGTCATCACCATCGTCTTTGGCCTGGGCTACCTGGCTGCCTACCCAGGTCTGGGCAGCTTTACCGGCAAGCTCAACTGGACGCAAAAGGGGGAGTACGAAGCCGAAATGGCCAAGGCCAAGACGGAGCTGGAGCCCCTGTATGCCCGCTTTGTATCCATGAAGCCCGAAGACGTGGCCAAGGACCCGCAGGCCCATGCCATTGGTGAGCGCTTGTTCATGAACAACTGCGCGCAGTGCCACGGCTCGGATGCACGCGGCAGCAAGGGCTTCCCGAACCTGACGGACAACGACTGGCTGCATGGCGGCACACCCGAAAAGATCCGCGAGACGCTGGAGAAGGGCCGCATCGGCAACATGCCCCCCATGGCAGCGGCCGTGGGCACCCCAGAAGACGTGCGCAACCTGTCGCACTACGTGTTGAGCCTGTCGGGTAGCCCGCACGACTCGCTACGTGCATCGCTGGGCAAGTCCAAATTTGCGGCTTGCGCGGCCTGCCACGGCATGGATGGCAAGGGCAACCAGGCACTGGGTGCACCCAACCTGACCGACGACATCTGGCTGCATGGCTGGGGCGAGGCTGCCATCACGGCCATGATCAACAACGGAAAGGTCAACCAGATGCCTGCACAGGCCGAGAAGTTGACCGAGGCGCAGATCGGCGTACTCTCTGCCTATGTGTGGGGCCTGTCGAACAAGCAGGTGGCTGCACGTTGATATGTCCACCGGGCGGTGCTTGAGGCACTGCCCGGGTTTCCTTTTCAAAGTAAGCCTGTCCTCCGTTCATAAAGCGACACCATGAGCACACCCAGCGAGCCTGCTCGCAAGGTCATCCCGATTACGCCAGTCGCCGCCGATGCGTCCTCTGCGGGCGAGATCATCTCGCTGTACGAAGCGCAAAAGAAGATCTACCCGCGCTCGATCAGCGGATTGTTTGCGCGCTGGCGTTGGGGCATGGTGCTTTTGACGCAGCTGGTGTTTTACGGGCTGCCGTGGTTTGAATGGGGCCAGCGCCAGATGGTGCTGTTTGATCTCGGGGCTCGCAGGTTCTACATCTTTGGCCTGGTGCTCTATCCGCAGGATTTCATCTATCTCACCGGCCTTCTGATCATTTCGGCGCTGTCGCTGTTCCTCTTCACCGCCGTGGCAGGGCGCCTTTGGTGTGGCTTTGCCTGTCCGCAGACGGTGTACACCGAAATGTTCATGTGGATCGAGCACAAGATCGAAGGTGATCGCAGTGCCCGCCTCCGTCTGGACAACGGTCCCTGGACGTTCGAGAAGATCCGCAAAAAGTTTCTCAAGCAGGTGGTGTGGATCGCCGTGGCCCTGTGGACCGGGTTCACTTTCGTAGGGTACTTCGTGCCCATCCGCGAACTGGGCAGCGAGCTGCTGGCGTTTGAAGGCGGCTGGCAGATTTTCTGGGTGCTGTTCTACGGTTTTGCCACCTACGGCAACGCAGGCTTCATGCGCGAGCAGGTCTGCAAGTACATGTGCCCCTATGCGCGCTTTCAGAGCGCAATGTTTGATAAAGACACGCTCATCGTCACCTACGACCCTGAGCGTGGCGAGCAGCGCGGCCCGCGCAAGAAGAACATTGACTACAAGGCCCAGGGGCTTGGCGACTGCATTGACTGCTCGCTGTGTGTGCAGGTCTGTCCGGTGGGCATCGATATCCGCAAGGGCTTGCAATATGAGTGCATTGGTTGCGGGTTGTGTGTGGACGCCTGCAATACGGTGATGGACAAGATGCAGTACCCGCGTGGCCTGATCCGCTATTCCACCCAGAACGGCGTGGCCAAGCGCTGGACGCAGTCCCAGATGCTGCGTCGCGTGTTGCGTCCCCGTGTGCTGATCTACACCGCCGTGCTGGTAGCACTGTGCGTTGCCATGCTGGCCAGCCTGGTGGTGCGCACGCCGCTGAAGGTGGATGTCGTGCGTGACCGGGCCGCGCTCTCGCGCATTGTGGCGGGGGGCAAACTGGAGAATATTTACCGGCTGCAGATCATGAATGCCACGGAGGGCGAACAGCGCTACCGCATCAGTGCGCGTGGACTGGAGGGGCTGGAGGTGGCCTCCGAGGTCGAAGTGGATATTGGCGCAGCAGAGTCGCGCTGGGTGGCCGTGCGTTTGCAGATTCCGTACGGTTCCGCCACGTCGGGCTCGCATGCGGTTCAGTTTGACGTGCAGGCCGTAGGGGCAGCTGCCCACGTGACGGAAAAATCCGTGTTTCTTGTGCCGCGTTGAGCGGCATCCCGGTGGGGCCTTTCAGGGTCGCACTTTGACCGATATTGTTGAGGAGTAGAGCACCATGTCTTCAAACCCTGCCATCGCTACACCGGCAGTTCCCGTGCCCTGGTGGAAGTTCGGCCATGTGTGGCTGGTGATTGCCGGGCCTGCCATCGTGATCGTGGCTGGCTTTGTGACGCTGTGGCTGGCGATTTCTCGGCCTGACCCGGTGGTGGCCGAGGATTACTACCGCCAGGGCATTGAGATCAACAAGACCTTGGTGGCGCCGGAGAAAAGCCTGGCACCGGCCCTCAAGGCCCGCAACCATGCGGCCACCCCTGTGCAAGACCAACCACGCTGACAACCCTCCGGTCGCTGCCCCCAGCGACCCCAGGCAGCACCAGGAGACAGAACCGATATGTGGACGCAACGCCTGATGTGGATTGCATGGCCCGCCTTCTTGATGGCGGGCGTGCTGGAGATGCTGGTTTTTGCCATGGTGGACCCCCAGGACCTGCACTGGTTCGGCCAGCCCCTGGCGCTGTCACGGCAAGGGGTGTACACCCTCGCATTTTTTGTGTTTTGGGCCATCACCATGGCAACGAGCGCATTGACGACACTGCTGTCCATGTCTCCGTTCGAGGTCAACCGGTGCCCGGTGCCCGATGGGGAGCGCCCCGACGATTGCCGCAAGACATCGTCCTGCCCCTGAGCCCTTTTCGCCTGCTTGTCTGGGCATGCAATGCATGCCGTTTCGCAAGAGATGGTTGTACTTTGTGCTGAACCGACCCTCTGCGTGGAAGTGGCTCAGTGTCAGTGTCGTCAGTGGCAGGTCTGCTGGCTGTTCACAATGCGTCGCAGGGCATCGGTGTCGAGGATGCGCACATGGCGCTGTTTGACTTCCACGATCCCTTCTTCCACAAACTTGGAGAAGGTCCGGCTGACCGTTTCGAGTTTGAGGCCGAGGTAGCTGCCGATTTCTTCGCGCGTCATGCGCAACACCAGTTCCGACTGCGAGAAGCCCCGTGCATGCAGGCGCTGCACCAGGTTCAGCAAAAAGGCGGCCAGGCGTTCCTCGGCACGCATGCTGCCCAGCAGCAACATCACGCCGTGCTCGCGCACGATCTCGCGACTCATGATCTTGTGCACGTGGTGCTGCAGGGCTGTGACTTCGCGTGACAGCTCTTCAATGCGGTCGAAAGGCATGACACACACTTCAGCATCTTCAAGTGCCACCGCATCACAGGTATGGTGGTCATTGACGATGCCGTCGAGCCCGATGATCTCGCCCGCCATCTGAAAGCCCGTGACCTGGTCGCGACCGTCTTCCGTGGCCACGCAGGTCTTGAAGAACCCGGTGCGGATGGCATACAGGGACGTGAAGGACTCGCCATTGCGAAACAGCGTGCCTCCGCGTTTGACTTTGCGACGGACGGCAACCACCTCGTCAATGCGCTGGAGCTGCTCTTCGTTCAAGCCCACGGGCATGCACAGCTCGCGGAGGTTGCAGTTGGAGCAGGCGACTTTGATGGTGAGCGGGTTCATAGGCACATGGACTTGGGTTGTTGGTCGAGCATATCGTGCTTGCCGTACACGAACCTGAATACAGGGCGCGGGCGAGCGGCTGACCTTCATCAAATTGTCGCCGTATCGCTTGTTGGTTCACTTGATGCAGGTCAAGGACATGTCCCGGAGCCTACGGCACAGTCAAGGTGTACGCAAGGAAATTTCCCCATGACTGCTGTTTCGCCAGATCTTCTGCGCCGCTTTGACGTGCCAGGGCCCCGTTATACGTCCTATCCAACGGCCGACCGATTTGTGGAGGCCTTCGGTCAGGAAGATTATGTGCTGGCGCTGCAACAGCGCCGTTCGGGCACGCTGGCCAAGGCCATGCCGCTGTCCCTGTACGTGCACATCCCGTTTTGCGAATCCCTGTGCTACTACTGCGCCTGCAACAAGATCATCACCAAACACCATGACCGCGCCGAGGTCTACTTGCGCTACCTGAGCCGCGAGATCGACCTGCACACCGCGCACTGTGGCGTAGGACAGGTGGTGAGTCAATTGCACCTGGGCGGTGGCACGCCCACCTTCCTCTCAGATGCGGGCTTGCGGGAGCTGATGGCCATGCTCAAGCGCAGCTTCACGCTGGCGCCCGGTGGCGAATACTCGATCGAAGTGGATCCGCGCACGGTCAACTCTGAGCGTCTGGCGCTCCTGGCTGAATTGGGCTTTAACCGCCTGAGTTTTGGCGTGCAGGACTTTGATGCCGAAGTGCAAAAGGCCGTGCACCGCATTCAGCCTGCAGAGCAGGTTTTTGCACTGGTGGAGTCCGCCCGCTCGCTGGGATTTGATTCGGTGAACGTGGACCTGATCTACGGCCTGCCGCGCCAGACGCCAGAGTCTTTTGACCGCACGCTGGCGCAGGTGGCGCAGCTGCGGCCTGACCGCATTGCGTTGTATGCCTATGCACACTTGCCGGAGCGTTTCAAGCCACAGCGTCGCATCATCTCCGCCGAATTGCCCACAGGCGCGAGCAAGCTGTCCATGCTCTCGCGCTCACTCGATGCGTTCATGGACGCTGGGTATGTCTATGTGGGCATGGACCACTTTGCTCTGCCTACCGACGCACTGGCTGTGGCCAAGCGCCAGGGACGCTTGCACCGCAACTTCCAGGGCTACAGCACGCAGCCAGACTGCGACCTGATTGGGCTGGGCGTATCGGCCATCGGCCGGGTAGGGGCGACTTACAGCCAGAACTCCAAGACGCTGGACGAGTACTACGACTTCCTGGACCAAGGGCGGCTGCCTGTGGTCCGCGGGCTGGCCCTGACCCGCGACGACCTGGTGCGCCGCGCGGCCATCATGGCCCTGATGTGCCAGGGCGAGCTGCTGTTCGAGCCGATGGAGCAGGCGTGGCTGATCGATTTCCGCCAGTACTTCGCAGCAGAGTTGGCGCAGCTGGAGGGTATGCAGGAGCAGGGGTTGGTACGGGTGGGTCCGGAGGGCATTGAAGTGACCGCCACCGGGTGGTTCTTCGTGCGCGGTATCGCCATGGTTTTTGACCGTTATCTGCAGGCGGACCGCAACCGCGCCCGGTTTTCGCGCATCATCTGACACCTATGCTTGCCACTGTTGGCTGGACTGCTTTGCTCATGGGACTCGCTGGCGGGTCCCATTGCTTGGCCATGTGTTCCGCGCCGTGCGGAGCATTGGTGCGGCAGGGCGGCGCACCACAGGCGGACGGTGGTGTGGAGCAGGAGGTGCGCTGGGCGCCGCGTGGCGGTGCGCTGCAGCGCACCATGGCCTTTCACGCAGGGCGCCTGGTGGGGTATGCCAGCGCAGGTGCACTGGCGGCCTTGGCCATGGACAGTCTGGCATGGCTGACCCAGCAGACTAGCGCGCTGCGTCCCGCCTGGACACTCATGCATGTGGCGGTGATGGCCTGGGGGCTCATGATGATGGTGCAGTCGCGGCAGCCTGCGTGGGTGGAGCAGGCGGGCCGCTCCGTGTGGGCGCGTGTTCGTCCGCTGGTCGGGGCTCCGGGCGGAGTGATGGCGGCCGGGGTTCTGTGGGCCCTGATGCCTTGTGGACTGCTCTATTCGGCCCTGTTGGTCGCGGCGCTCAGCGGGGGGGCGCTGGAGGGGGCCCTCACCATGGCGCTGTTTGCAGTGGGCAGCGGGGTGTGGCTGGTGGGCGGCCCCTGGGCTTGGAGCAGCCTTCGCAACCGCCTGAATCTCGCGCGGGCGCAGTGGGGCACAAGGGCCGCAGGCGCCATGCTTTGCGCGGTAGCAGCCTGGGCGCTGTGGATGGATCTCATTTACAAGCCGTCGCTCTGGTGCCGCTGAGCGCGCGGCGCTGATCCGTCCAAATCACCCCAGTCGCCCCGGGGCTGGAAGGTGGGCGATGCCTTTGTCGCGGGGACTGGGGCGGTCCAGCCAGGCCCGCTTTCAGTCAAGTGTTGCCGGATCGCTGCGCGGCCTGTCGGTTCTTCGCCACGTCACTGGAACTGGTGATAATCTGCGTAACTATTGGTGGCATTGATGTCGCCATGTATCGTGCGCCTGACGTGAACTCATCCATCCTCATCGACATCAGCCAACTGCGTGTCGGCATGTACATCCAGCTCGACGTGGGCTGGATGCATCATCCGTTCCCGACCAGCAGTTTTCGGGTGGCGTCGTCGGAGCAGATCACCACCTTGCGGGAGCTGGGACTGACCGAGGTGCGTTACGTCCCCAAGAAGAGCGATCCTGAACTCCAGGAGCTGGTGCCGGCCGCCTGGAGCGTGCCTGAAATGACAGTGCCGCCGCCCAACGGCCTGGATGCGCCCGGGCCTGGCACGACCACTGTCGTGGACCCCGAGGCACAGCGTCGCCGCGAGCTGCTGGAAGCGCAAAACCGGGCCTTGGCTGCCTGCAACCAGCGTTTCTCGGAAGCCACGCGGCAGTACCAGTCCATGGAGCGCACGGTGTCAGAGCACCCGGACCAGGCCAGGGCCAAGGGGGAGGCACTGGTTTCGGGGTGTGTTACCGAACTGCTGGAAAACGGCGACTCCGTCATTCGGCTGCTGTCCGAGGGGGTGGGCGAGCGCAACGGATTGCATCCGATCAATGTGATGGTGATATCGCTGCTGCTGGGTCGGTCCCTGGGCATGAAAAGCGAGGAGCTGCACGATCTGGGTGTTGCCGCGTTGATCCATGACATCGGCAAGCTCAAGCTGCCGCCCAATCTGCGTCAGCCTACGCCCTCCATGATCCCCATGGAGCGCACGCGCTACGAGACCCACGTGGTGGAATCCGTGGCCTTGGCCAAACGCATGGGGTTTGCCGATGCGGTGCTGACGGCAGTGGCCCGGCACCACGAGATGTGTGACGGCAGCGGGTTTCCCCAACGCTTGAAGGGGCCTGACCTGGGGCGCATGAGCCAGGTCCTGGCACTGGTCAATCAATACGACCGGATGTGCAACCCGGCCATGGGTGTGACGGCGCTGACGCCGCATGAGGCGCTATCCGTCATCTTTGCCCAGCTCAAGGCGCGGTTTGATTCGGTGGTCCTGGGGGCTTTCATTCGCATGATGGGGGTGTACCCGCCCGGCTCCATCGTGCAGTTGGTCAACGACCGGTATGCCATCGTGGCATCGGTCAACTCGTCGCGGCCCCTGCGGCCCAAGGTCATCGTGCACGACCCGCGCGTACCGAAGGATGAAGCGCCGATACTGGATCTGGAAACCGTACCTGAACTGGGCATACGGCGCAGCCTCAAGCCCGCGCAGCTCCCGCGTGACGCGCTGGACTACCTGTCGCCTCGACAGCGGATCTGTTACTTTTTTGAGCGAGCGGTCAGTCCCGGCCCTGACGAGGCCTCGGCGTGAACGACTTGCAATCGCTCGGATGGCTGGATGGCCTGCAGGAGGCCGTGTGGCTGTTGGATGAGACAAACCAGCACATTCTGCAAGCCAACGCAGGCGCCGAGCGTCTGACAGGGCTGTCTGCCGCTGACATGCAGGGGCGGTCTGTGCTGGATCTGGCCAGCACGCCCCAGGAGCTGGCGTTCTGGTCCGAGCCGGCCGATGTGATTGCCCAAGGCGTTCCTGCCCACACCAGTTTGCTGCGTGCCGATGGCAGTCTGGTACCGGTGCAGCGTTGCGTCCGGCGAGTGCCTTGGGGGGCGAGTGGCACCAGTGTGCTGCTGCTGACCATGCTGGACCGCAGCCGCCAGGAGACCACCGAGCGCGAGTTGGAGACATTGCTCTCTGAGTTGCGTGCCACGCTGGATTCCGCTGCCGACGGCATGCTGGTGTGTGGACTGGACGGCGGTGTGCGGGCATTCAACCAGCGCCTGGCGCAACTGTGGAACCTGCCGCGCCAGCTGCTGGTAGAGCGTGACGATGCTGCGGTATACGCCTTCATGGCGGACCAGGTGGCAGACGCCCGTTTGTATGCCGAACGCTTGGCAGCCATCGACCGCGAGCCGACGCAAGAGAGCACCGACATCGTCGAGTTGCGCAATGGTGTGGTGCTGGAGATGCGCACGGTGCCGCAGTTCAGCCAGGGCCGTGCGGTGGGCCGGGTGTATTCGTTCCGGGACATCACCCGCCAGACCGAGATCCAGGCCAGCCTTCGCCTGGCCGCGCGCGTGTTCGAGTCCAGTCTGGATGCGATCTTCATCGCAGACAGCCAGCACCGCATCATGCGCATGAACCCGGGGTGTGAGCGGCTCGTGGGGCCCACGGCCAAGGGTTTTGAAGGCTGTGTGGCAGCCTCGCTTTTTGGCGGTGGCTCGGATGCCTCGTTCATGGAGCAGGTGCTGCAGGGCTGGGCGCAGGATGGCTTCTGGGAAGGCGAGTTGTGGCTGCCCCGCGACAACGGTGCGTATTGTGCTGTCCAGTTGTCCTGGGTGGCCCTGCGGGATGATGAAGGGCGGCTGGTGCAAAGCATTGGCTTCATGCGCGACCTCACACTGCAGCATGCCGCACAAAAGCGAATCGAAGAGCTGGCCTACAGCGATGCCCTCACCGGTCTGCCCAACCGCCTGCTGCTGTCTCAGCGGGTGGATACCGCCATCCAGGGAGCACGCCAGAGCGACACCGGCTTTGCGATCCTGTTTTTGGACATGGACCGATTCAAGATCATCAATGACTCTCTGGGGCACCCCTTTGGGGACCGGGTGCTGCAATTGGTGGCCGAGCGTCTGCAGACCTGTTTGCGGCAAACCGACATGCTGTGCCGCCTGGGGGGGGATGAATTTGTCATCTACCTGCACGGTGGCGACGCATCCGTTGCGGAGAGCGTGGCGCGCCGGATTCTGGACGACATGCTCAAGCCCTTCATGCTCGACAGCATGGGCTTTTCGATCCAGTGCAGCATCGGTATTGCGCTGTACCCGCAAGATGGCGCTACGCTGGACGACCTCATCAAGCAGTCCGACACCGCGATGTACCGCGTCAAGGAGCGTGGGCGCGGCAGTTATGGCTTCTACCAGCCGCAGATGAACGCCAACCTGCTTGCGCGCATGCAGATGGAACATGCGATGCGCCAAGCGCTGGGTCTGCAGCGCATGGCCGTGCACTACCAGCCTCAGGTCAATATGGCGACCGGGCGCATCACCGGCGCCGAGGCGCTTTTGCGCTGGACGGATGCAGAGTTCGGCGCCGTGTCGCCCGCAGTGTTCATTCCCTTGGCCGAAGAATCAGGTTACATCGTGACGCTGGGCGCCTGGGTGATGGAGCAAGCGGTGCGCGAGGCCGCCTTGTGGATGCACAGCGGCACGCCCATCATGATTTCCGTGAACGTGTCTGCGCTGGAGTTTCGCCAGCCCGATTTTGTGGACCGCATCACGCGCCTGCTGGCGGTGCATCAGCTGCCACCGACGTTGCTGGAGCTGGAACTGACAGAAACCATCCTGCTGCAGGACGCACAGGAGATGGAGCAGCGCCTGCGCGTGCTGGCCGACCTGGGCATTGGCCTGGCGATCGACGATTTCGGCACCGGCTATTCGAGCCTGGCCTATCTCAAGAAACTACCCATTCACAAGCTGAAGATCGACCAGTCCTTTGTGCGCGGCCTGCCCGACGACGATGGCGACCGTGCGATTGTCAGCGCCATCATCAGCATGGGCCGTGCCATGCACATCGAAGTGGTGGCCGAAGGGGTGGAGACTGAAACCCAGCAGGCGGTGCTGCAGCAAATGCAGTGCGAGCACTACCAGGGATTTTTGTGTGCACCGGGTCTGCCGGCAGACCAGTTCCGAGCCATGCTGAGCCAACCCCTGCCGCTGAAGGCCCAGGGGCGTCACCGACCGCTGAGCACCTGAAGCTCCAGCGCTCAGCGACCGGAGGCTGCGGCTCGGCAGACGGCCGAGAGTCCGCCTCTGTGTCGGCCTTATGCGGCCGAAACGCCCTTCCACAGCATGTAGGCCGCCAGGCCAAACAGCAACGAGGCAAACACGCGCTTGAGCTGCTTGACGGGAAGATTGTGCGCCGCCTTGGCTCCCAGCGGGGCCGTCAGCACGCTGCAGCTGGCAATCACTCCCAGTGCCGGCAGCCAGATATAGCCCAGCGATGCCGGTGGCAAGCCGCTCACGTTCTGTCCGCCAATGGCGTAGCCGATCACGTTGGCCAGCGCGATGGGAAAACCCAGAGCGGCGCTGGTGGCCACCGCGTTGTGGATGGGCACATTGCACCAGGTCATGAAGGGCACGCTGACAAAGCCGCCACCCGCGCCGACGAGACCCGACAGAAAGCCGATCACGCCGCCTGCCGCCACCTGGCCTGCGCCACCCGGCATCTGGCGCGTGGGCGCAGGCTTCTTGTCCAGAAACATCTGCGTGGCAGAAAAGCTTACGAACAGCGCGAAGAAAATCGCCAAAAACGAGCCCTTGAGCAGTGCAAACACACCCAGGCTGGCGATGAAACCACCCAGCACAATGCCGGGCGCGAGTCGCTGGACGATGTCCCAACGCACGGCGCCGCGCCGGTGATGGGCACGCACGCTGGAGATGGAGGTGAACATGATGGTGGCCATGGAGGTGGCAATCGCCATCTTCACCGCCAAGTCAGGCGCCACCTGACGAGCGCCCAGGATGTAGGTCAGGAACGGCACCAGCAGCATGCCCCCTCCAATGCCCAAGAGTCCCGCCAGAAAGCCTGTGGCCAGGCCGAGCACACCGAGTTCAACAATCAGCAAGGGATCGAGCATGGCGGGATATCAGGAAACAAAGGACAACAGAGCACGCGGAGAGCCGCGAAAATGCCCTGTCACAGACGCAGCAGCAGGTGCTTGCAATGACAGGGCATGGGGAAGAGGGTGTCTGCGAATACCACCGAACTCTCATCCTGAACCGGGGGTTCAGGTGGGCGAGGGCAGCCTGGCGTTGGGTTCATCTGACGCGAGATGATCACGCTCACCGGACGATGTACCAAGCCCGAGCTCAATGAGCATTGGTTCAAGGAAATATAAAGCCCGACAGCTTCGCAGACACGCCAATTGTAGGTGCTGCCAGCGGGCGCTGCGCGCTCGGGGTCATGTAAAGCCCGCAAGCGGCTGTGACGGACGGGCAAGAGGAGCGGTGTGCCTCAGCACACCAAGGACTAGAGAAGGCGTCCGTCGTCGCCCAGAGCGTCGTCCAGACGCTGTACCAAGCTTTGCAGGCGCTGCTGGTCGGTATCCGGCAGCAGGCTTTCCTGGTGCCCCACCACGGGAGCGCTGGCACTGGCAGATGGACTTGCCACGGGCTGTGCTGCAGCCGCAAGGTCTGCGGCTTCGCGGTCGGCGATCTCGAAGGCCAGGTTCAGCGCGGCCAGTACGGCGATACGTTCCCGCGCCCGGACCTTGCCCGCATCGCGGATGCGCGTCATCGCGGTGTCCACGCGCTCCACGGCGTCCAGCAGGCGGCTTTCGTGGCCCTCGGGGCAGGTCAGCAGATAGCTTTGCTGCAGGATCTGCACCTCGATTTGCTTCATTCGGCTTCTTTCGTGAGCGGCGCGGCGGCGGGCAGGCGTTCGAGCAGGGCATCCACCCGGGCGCGTGCTGCGCTCAAGCGGGATTTGAGCGAGTCGCGCTCCTGCGTCAGTGCCGCAACTTGATCAGCCAGCAGGGCATTGGTGCGCTGCAACTCCGCATGTCGCAGCAGCAGGCGCTCCACGCGCTCGGCGATCTGGTCGGTGGGGGACGGTATTGCCATACAGCCTTGGATTGTAGGCGGTGTGACACCAAGCGGTCCCTGGCCCCAAGCTGCGGTGGTGTGCAATGCGCAACAGATACAAGTGCATTGTCGGCCGCGTGGGTGCCATGCGGAGTTGCCCGCTTGATCTGGCGCGCTGGGAGCAGCTTGTAAACGGTCGTAAAATCCACATGTTGGTGCTCGCGGTGTGGTTCACATGCCGCAGTTCAACGGGAAGCAGGGAGGCGCCGTACCACCGGTACCCGCCCAGCCTGCGCTGCCCCCGCAACGGTCAGCGGACGAATCACCTGATTCTCTCTCCATCCATAAGCCACTGGGCGCCTTGAACAAGCGCCTGGGAAGGCATTGGGGGGGTGTTCCGCCAGCCCGGATACCGGCCAACACGGTGGCTGCGTGCGCCCTTTTTTGGCGCTGCGCGGCTGTATCACCCACATGCTGGCGGGAGGCCGGCCCGGGTTGTTTGTTGACCTTGATCCCCATGAAAATCCGTACCCTTCGTGCGCGCCCTGTGGCGTCGTTGCGCCTGCCCGCCCCACGCCTGGCCCTGCTGTCACTGTTGGCTGGCAGCGCCTGCGGCGCTTTTGCACAGACCGCCCCGGCCTCCGGCGAGCTGCTGGCGCAAAACCTGCGCGCACCGTCGTTGTCTGAAACGGTGGTGGCAGCCACGCGCACCCCGCAGCCGCTGGCCGATCTGGTGGCCGACATCTCCATCGTGGACCGCGAAACCATCGAAAGCAGTGGTGCCACCGGTCTGGCCGACTTGCTGGCCCGTCTGCCCGGTGTGGAGTTCTCGCGCAACGGTGGCCCTGGCACCACCACTGGCGTGTTTCTGCGTGGCGCGGAATCGCGCTTTACTGCGGTGTACATCGATGGGGTGCGCATCGACTCGCAATCCACCGGTGGCGCGCCCTGGGAGAGCATCCCGCTGGGCCTCATCGACCGCATTGAAGTGCTGCGCGGTCCGGCGGGTGCTGTCTATGGCTCGGACGCCCTGGGCGGCGTGGTGCAGATCTTCACCAGGCGCGGTGAAAACGGCACGGCGCCCTACGTGGGCGTGGGCGTGGGCAGCCACAACACCACCAAGCTTGAGGCAGGGATCAGTGGTGCCAGCGGCACGCTGGACTACGCCCTGGGACTGGCGCGTGATGACAGCAAGGGCTTCAACGCGCGCCCCATCGCTGGACAGAACCCCGACCGTGACGGCTACCGCAGCACGGCAGGCCACGCGCGGGTAGGCCTGCAGGTGAACGCAGTGCATCGCCTCGAAGGCACCCTCATGCTGAACGACACCAACAGCGGCTACGACAGCGGCCTGGGCAAGGACGACCGCAACCTGCACACCATGCACGCGTTGGGCCTCAACTGGATCGCGCAGTGGAGCAGTGCCTACAAGACGCGCTTTTCCATCACCGACTCGCGCGACGAATACGAAACCCGCCCCTCGCCGTACCTGAGCGACACGCGCCTGCGTGGCTACTACTTCCAGAATGAATGGCGCCAGGGCGCGCACCTGGTCACGGCGGCCCTGGAGCGCCGCGAAGACCGGCTGGAGAACAAACCCATCGACGCCAAACGCTCGCAAGACGCGCTGGCGCTGGGCTACGGCTACAACGCTGCAGGCCACACCGTACAACTCAATCTGCGTCACGACTCGGACAGCGAGTTCGGTGGCAAGAGCACTGGCAGCGTGGCCTACGGCTACGCCATCACCCCGCAGTGGCGCGCCACGGCGTCGGTGGGCACGGCCTTCCGTGCGCCCACGCTGTACCACCGCTTCAGCGAATATGGCGTGGCCACGCTGCGCCCCGAAAGCAGCCGCAATGCCGAAGTGGCGCTGCGCTACGCCCAGGGCAACAGCACCTTCTCTGCCACGCTGTTCCGCAACCGTGTCAGCAACCTGATTTCGTTCTCTGGCCCAGGCACGTGCCTGTCGGACTTTGGCTGCTACGCCAACACGGCCCGCGCCGAATACAAGGGCGTGACGTTTGCGGGCTCGCACCGCGTGGGCGACGTGCAATTGCATGGCTCCATTGACCTGCAACGCCCGCGTGATCTGGACACCGGCAAGCAGCTGGCGCGCCGCGCCAAGCAGCACGCCACGTTCGGCGCCGACACCCGCCTGGCGGGTTGGACCGTGGGCGCCGAAGTGCAGGCATCAGGCCGCCGCTTCGACACCGTGGCCAATACCAACGTGCTGGGCGGCTACGCGCTGGTCAACCTGTATGCCAGCACCCGCCTTGCACGCGACTACACGCTGCTGGCCCGCATCGACAACCTGGCCGACAAGGACTACCAGCTGGCCCGCACCTACGCCACCGCAGGCCGCACGGTGTACGTCGGTGTGAAGTGGGCGCCGCAGTGAAGCCCCCCCTGAGGCGCTGCGCGCCTTCCCCCCACGGGGGGACGCCACCCGTGGCCTGGCGGAGCCAGTTCCACGGTGGCACTGGCATCGTGCGTGCCAGTTTCATAGGCATGCTGGGCATGTGTTCCCCAGGGTGGCTGAAATGACCAGGTGCCCCGCGTTGCTGATTGCAGCCCCGGCCTCTGGGCAGGGCAAGACCACCGTCACTGCCGCCCTGGCGCGCCTGCATGCGCGCCAGGGCCGGCGGGTGCGGGTGTTCAAGTGCGGGCCGGATTTCCTGGACCCGCACTGGCACCAGCTGGCCAGTGGTGCGCCGGTGCACCAGCTCGATTTGTGGATGAACGGTGAGGCCGACTGCGCGCAGCGTCTGCACGATGCTGCGCGCGAGTCGGACCTGATCCTCATCGAAGGCGTGATGGGTCTGTTTGACGGCAACCCCAGCGCAGCCGACCTGGCCCGGCACTTTGCGGTGCCGGTGCTGGCGGTGGTCGATGCCTCTGCCATGGCGGGCACGTTTGGCGCGCTGGCCTATGGCCTGCGCCACTACCGCCCGGGCCTGCCCTGGGCCGGTGTGCTGGCCAACCGCGTAGGCAGTGCTCGCCATGCCGACATGTTGCGTGACGGCTTGCACGATGTGGATGACTGGATGGGGGCGCTGATGCGGGTGCAGCCTGCTACGGCCTCTGCTGCAGGCAAGGCTGGCGCCGCGCTGCTGCCCGAGCGCCACCTGGGCCTGGTGGCCGCGCACGAGCTGGACGACAGCCTGCAGCGGCTGGACGCAGCGGCCGATGCCCTGGCCGCTACCCCCCTGGGCCAGATGACGCTGGAGGATATGCAGCGCTGGGCTGTGGACTTTCCGCCGCCCGCCTCGAAGATTGCTGCGCCAGCGCTGCTCGCGGGCCGCACCGTGGCCGTGGGGCGTGACGCGGCGTTCTGTTTTACCTACGCCGCCAATGTGCAATGCCTGGAACAGATGGGCGCCCGCGTGGCGTTCTTCTCGCCCCTGCAAGACACGGCGTTGCCGGACTGCGATGCCGTGTGGCTGCCCGGCGGTTACCCCGAGCTGCACACCGCGCAGATCGCTGCCAACACCGGCATGTTGGCCAGCCTGCGCGCCCATGTGGCCGCGGGCAAACCCCTGTGGGCCGAGTGCGGCGGCATGATGGCGCTGTTCGATTCCATCATGCTGGCCGATGGCAGCGCGGCTCCGCTGTGGGGCCTGCTGCCGGGCCGCGTGACCATGCAAAAGCGCCTGGCGGCCCTGGGGCCGCAGCAGCTGACCGTGGCAGGACATACGCTGCGCGGCCACACCTTCCACTATTCGACCAGCGACAGCAGCGCTCCCGTGGTGGCCCGCACAGCGCGGCCCCACGAGGCGGTTGCGCCGGATGCGGGTGAGGCTCTGTACCAGCAGGGCAGCATCCATGCCAGCTACTTCCATGCGTGGTTCCCGTCCAGCCCCGAGGCGGTTGCGCATCTGCTGGGCGGCCAGAGCAAAGCATGACATCCGCGTCACACCCCATCACTACCGAGCTCATCCTGGGCGGTCAGAAAAGCGGCAAATCCCGCCGTGCTGAGCTGCTGGCACGCGACTGGCTGGCCCGGTCCGCCGACCACCGCGCCGTGCTGATCGCCACCGGGCAGGCCTGGGACGACGAGATGCGCGAGCGCATCGCCCGCCACCAGCGCGACCGCGCCGAGCGTGTGCCAGGTTTGCAGACGGTGGAAGAGCCGCGAGATGTGGCCGCTGCCGTTGCGCGGCACAGCGCGCCGCAAACCCTGGTGGTGGTGGACTGCCTCACGCTGTGGCTCACCCACTGGACCATGCCCCTGGGGTTCGAAACCATGGATTTGGAGCAAAAACAGGCGCAAGCGCTAGAGTGGAATGCCCAGGCTGCTATGTTTTTGGAAGCAATTCGGCACTCCCCCGGGCCCGTTGTTCTGGTGGGCAACGAAATTGGCCTGGGGGTCATCCCGATGGGGCGCGAGGTGCGCGCCTTTGTCGATGCGCTGGGCATGCTCAACCAGCAGGTGGCGCAGGTGTGTCCACGGGTCACGTTGATGGCTGCCGGTCTGCCTCTCACTTTGAAGGAACCCTGCTGATGAAACCAACCCCCGTGCGCCGCATCCTGTGGGTCATCGCCATCCTGGTGCTGCTGGGCCTGCTGATGGCCGGCCTCGCGCGTGCGCAGCCGGTGCACATCCGGGACGACCGGGGCCGCGAGGTCTCGCTGCCCCGGCCCCCCCAGCGCATCGTCAGCCTGTTGCCCTCGTTGACCGAAAGCGTGTGCGAACTGGAGCAATGCCACCGGTTGGTGGGTGTGGACCGCTACTCCAACTGGCCGGAGGCCGTGATTGCCAAGCTGCCCAAGGTGGGGGGCGGGCTGGACCCGAGCATCGAGGCCGTCGTGGCACTCAAGCCCGATGTGGTGCTGATGTCCGTCAGCTCGCGCGCCAGTGACCGGCTGGAGGCGCTCGGCCTCACCGTGGTGCAGCTGGAGCCCAAGACGCATGCCGACGTGCGCCGCGTGCTGGGCACGGTGAGCGACCTGCTGGGCGTGCCCCGCGCGCAAGGCTCCGACCGCCTCTGGCGTGTGATCGACGCGGGCGTGCTGGCGGCTGCACAGTCCCTGCCGCCCAAGGCCAAAAATGTGCGTGTGTACTTCGAGGTGAGCCGTGGGCCCTATGCAGCGGGCGAGGCGTCGTTCATTGGCGAATCGCTCACCCGGCTGGGCGTGCGCAACGTGGTGCCGGCGTCGCTGGGGCCGTTTCCGCGCCTGAACCCCGAGTTCGTGGTGCGCGCCAACCCCGACATCATCATGATCGGCAACCGCAGCATGCAGGCCATGGTGCCGTACCCCGGCTGGGCTTCCATGCGTGCCATCCGCGAGAACCGGCTGTGCGTGTTTGGCCCCGGCGATTCCGATGTGGTGGTGCGCCCTGGGCCGCGCATGGCCGAGGCGGCCCGCATCATGGCGCGGTGTCTGGTGGAGAAAGCTCCCCCTGAGTCGCCTGCGGCGCCTTCCCCCTCAGGGGGACGCACCCAGTGGCCTGGCAAAGCCAGTTCCACGGGTGCACTGGCCTCGGCCGTGCCTGTCGCAGCCTCTGCCCACGTTGGAAATAGCGGCAAGTGAATTCGTCCACCAAGTACATCGGGCAAAGCCGCCGCGCCGCATGGTGTGCCGCCTGGCTGTTGCTCGCCAGCGCGTTGCTGGCGGTGTGTGGCGCCAGCGTGGGCAGCACGGGCTTTGACAGCGTGCTGCGCATGCACGGCGACCCCGTGGCCTGGCAGATCGTGTGGGACATCCGCCTGCCGCGCACGGCGGGTGCGTGGCTGGCGGGGGCGCTGCTGGGCCTGTCGGGCGCGGTGGCGCAGGGGTTGTTTCGCAATCCACTGGCCGACCCGTACCTGCTGGGCAGCGCCTCGGGCGCAGCGCTGGGCGGGGCTGTCGCCATGGCGCTCTTCGGGGTGTCGCCGGTGGCGGCGCAGTGGATGGCCCGCATCGGCATCACGGGCATGGCATTTTTGGGCGCGGCGGGGGCGGTGGTGCTCACGCTGCTGCTCGCCAAGGGCGTGCAGCACACGCTGCGCTTGTTGCTGGCGGGGGTGATTGTGGGCGTGGTGCTGGGTGCGCTGCGTGACCTGGTGGAACTGGCCTCGCCCGACATCCTGCAGGCCATGCAGGCCTTTACGCTGGGCAGCACGGCTTTTGTGGGCTGGGCGGCCTGCTTGCTCATGGCCGTGGCCTGGGCGCTGTGCTCGGTGGTTGCCTGGATGCTGGCACGTGCGCTGGACGGCCTCACGCTGGGCGAGGCCACGGCCGCCAGCCTGGGCTTGCCACTCATGCCCATGCGTGTGGGGCTGGTGGCTGCCATGGCGCTGGCCACAGGCACGGCGGTGGCGCAGACGGGGCTCATCGCCTTTGTGGGGCTGGCGGCTCCGCACCTGGTGCGTTCCATCGTGCGCGTGACACACGAACGGCACATCGTGCTCTCCAGCCTGATGGGCGCGGTGCTGCTCATGGCGGCCGACATCCTGGCGCGCTGGCTGCTGGCGCCGCAGGAGCTGCCCGTGGGCGTGCTCACGGCGGCCCTGGGCGGCACCTATCTGCTGTGGCTCATGCACCGGCGCACCTCGCAGGGGGGCGCACTATGAAATCAATAGCTATCAGTGCAAATGGAATAAGCGCCAGCATCGGGAATCGCTCTATATTGCAGGGCATTGACCTGCAATTGCCCGCCGGGCGCTGGACCAGCATCGTCGGCCCCAACGGCGCGGGCAAGTCCACCCTGCTCAAGGTGCTGGCGGGCCTGCTGCCGCGTGTGGCGGTGCAGGGCGACGTGTTGTTGCTCGGCCGCCCGCTGGCGCAAATCCCGGCGCGCGAACGCGCCCGCCAGCTCGCCTGGCTGGGCCAGAACGAAGGCTCGGCCGACGACCTCACGAGCTACGACGTGGCCATGCTGGGCCGGCTGCCGCACCAGGCCTGGCTGGCACCGCCGGGTGCGGCCGACCACACAGCGGTGGAGCAGGCGCTGCGCACCACGCAGGCCTGGGACTGGCGCCACCGCCCGCTGTCGCAGCTGTCGGGCGGCGAACGCCAGCGCGTGCTGCTGGCCCGCGCTCTGGCGGTGCAGGCGCAGGTGCTGCTGATGGACGAGCCCCTGGCCAACCTCGACCCGCCGCACCAGACCGACTGGCTGCACACCATGCGTGCACTGGTCGATGCGGGGGGCACGGTGGTCAGCGTGCTGCACGAGGTGTCGCTGGCACTGCAGTCCGACGACATGGTGGTGATGGCACAGGGCCGCGTGCTGCACCAGGGCGCCTGCGATGCACCCGCCACGCACGCGGCGCTGGAGAGCGTGTTTGACCACCGCATCCACGTGCGGCATCTGGATGGCATGTGGATGGCGCTGCCATCGATGCAGCGCAAGCACAGCCAATGAAACAACACATGGATTGAGGGAGTGGAAGCATGAACATCGAATCGGGTTTCTCGCAGGTCGCGCAGTCGTTGCTGTGGCCGGTGCTGGTGCTGGTGGGGCTGGCGTTTGTCTACGCGTTGTGGTCGGGCGGCGCCACGCTCATGGAGGCGTGGCAGCGCTGGCGCCAGCCGCAGTACCGCTCGCTGCGCGTGGCCCCTGGCTTGTCGATGGAAGAGCTGGAGCTGCAACTGGTGCGCCAGGTGGAACCCGTGCGCCTGCTCAGCCGCCTGTCGCCCATGCTGGGGCTGATCGCCACGATGATCCCACTCGGCCCCGCGCTGCAGAGCGTGGCGGCGGGCAACGGCCAGCAGGCCCTCGCCGTTTTCAGCGGCGCCTTTGCGGGCGTGGTGCTGGCGCTGGCCGCCGCGTCGGTGGGCCTGGTGGTGTACTCGGTGCGCCGCCGCTGGCTGCTGGCCGAGCTGCTGGTGGTGCGCAAGGAGCGTGGGGTGGCGCAATGAGCTTGCGCCACTTGAACGTCCTGGCCGAGGACGACGACGATCCGATGCTGTCCGCCGTGAACCTGGTGGACGTGTTCCTGGTGCTGGTGGTGGCGCTGCTCACGGCCGTGGCCGTGCAGACCCAGACCAGCGCTAACGAAAGCGTCACCATCATCCGCAACCCCGGCCAGCCCGACATGGAAGTGGTCGTGCGCGAGCAGGGCAAGGAAGTGCGCTTCAAGGGCGCTGGCAGCGCAGCGCAAGGGCAGGGCGTGCGCGCGGGCGTGGCCTACAAGCTGGAAGACGGCAATATCGTCTACATCCCTGAAACGGGCGCTGCTCCTGCCAGCGCTTCGGCCGGTGGCGCGGGTGGCGCCGCCACGCCGGCACCCGCCAAGCCATGACGGCGCTGATCCTGCGCGCGGCACTGTGGTGCCTGCTGCTGGCTGCGCCGCTGGCGCAGGCCGCACAGTCTGCGCCCGTGTTGCTCTGGCTCACGTCCGACATCACCACCGCCCCGCGCACGGCCATGGTGCAGCGCTTGGCCTCCGACGCGGGCCTGGGCTTTGTGCACATCGATTACCCGCTGGCCGGCCCGGCGGTACTGGACGCGGCCCAGGCCCAGAAGCTGGAGCGCGCACTGGCAGGCGCCGCCATGGTGTGGGTGGATGCCCCGCATGCCAGCGTGGAGGCGCGCTTGCGCCGCATAGTCGGCGCGCAGCTCGATGCCCGCGCCGCACGCGCCCCGGGCCGCGTGGTCTGGGTGCCTGCGGGCACGCCTGCTGTGGACCTGTCTGCGCTGGAGGCTCCTGCCCGCATGGTGGCTTACCTGCAGGCGGGCGGCCCGCACAACCTGAAGAACGCCGTCGCGCTGGCGCGCGCCACTGTGGCAGGTGTTGCGATGCCGACCTTGCCCGCGCCCGACATCCTGCCCCCCCGGGGCATCTACCACCCCGACGCGCCCCGCCTGCTGCCCAACGCCGCCGCGCTGGAGGCCTGGCGCCAGGGCCAGCCCGCGCTGCGCAGCCTGCCCGCCGTGGCCGTGCTGGTGCACCGCCACCACTTCATCGACGGCAGCACGGAGTGGCTCGATGCCTGGCTGCGCACCTTCCGCCAGCAGGGTCTGTTCGCTTATGCGGCCTTTGGTCAGCAGGTCACGGCGCAGACGCTGGCCGAGGTGCTGGAGTTGCCCGCTGAAGGAGGCTCTGGCCCAGGCCCGGGCCGCCTGCATGCCTCGGCCCTGGTGCTGCACCAGCTGGTGCCCCAGGCCGCCGCGCTGCAGCCGCTGCTGGCCCGCTGGGGCGTGCCGCTGCTCGGCACGCAGCCCTACCGCGCAGGCGATGCCGCCGCGTGGGAGGCCAGCGACACGGGCCTGTCGCTGTCCGATGTTCCGTTCTATCTGGCGCAGCCTGAGGCGGCGGGTGCCATCGACCCGGTCCTGGTCGCTGCCCACGGCGCCGAGGGGAAAGACTTCCGCCTCATCGAACGCCAGGCCCAGGCCGTGGCGGCCAAGGCACGGCGCCTGATCGCGCTGCAGACCCAACCTGCCGCCGACAAACGCCTGGTGGCCATGGTCTATAACTATCCGCCGGGCGGCACCAACTTCGGCGCATCGTTCCTCAACGTGCCGCGCAGCCTGGAACAGGTCTCTGGCGGTCTGGCCCAGGCGGGCTACAGCACCCAGCAGGTGCCCGAACAGGGCTGGATCGACGGGCTCAAGCCGCTGCTGGCCGCCTATTACCCCGGCGCCGATGTGCGCGCGCTGCTGCAAAGCGGGCAGGCCGCCGCGCTGCCGCTGGCGCGCTACGAGCAGCACCTGGCCACGCTGCCCAAGGCCGTGCGCGAGCGCATGAACGCGCACTGGGGCGCGCCCGAAAAGAGCCGCTACGTGGTCGAGTGGCAGGGCGAAAAGGTGTTCGTCATCCCGCGCCTGCAGGTGGGCAAGCTCTCGGTATTGCCCCAGCCCCCGCGCGAGGAAACACTGCGCCTGGGCCAGAACCCGTTCATGCACAAGAGCAAGGCGCCGCTGTCGCACCATTACCTGGCCGTGTACCTGTGGGCGCAGCTGGAGGCCGACGCGCTCATCCACTTCGGCACCCACGGCACGCAGGAATGGGCCGGTGGCAAAGCCCGTGCGCTGGATGTGCACGACGACGCGCTGCTGCCGCTCGGTGACCTGCCCGTGGTCTATCCCTACATCGTGGACAACCTGGGTGAGGCCCTCACGGCCAAGCGCCGGGGCCGCGCTGTGCTGGTGAGCCACCGCACGCCCGTGTTCGCTCCGGCCGGCTTCGAGGCGCGCATGGCACACATGCACGAGGTGATGCACGAATGGGAAACCGTGGACGAAGGCCCCACGCGCCGCGCGCTCGAAAAGCAGCTGGTGGCGCAGTTTGTGGAGCACCAGCTGCACCACGACCTGGGCTGGAGCGCCGAGCGCATCGCGGCCGACTTCCACGGCTTTCTTGAAATCCTGCACCCCTACCTGGACCAGCTCGCGCAAAGCTCGCAGCCCAAGGGCCTGGCCGTGTTCGGCCGCGTACCCGCGCCCGAGCAGCGGCGCGAGACCGTCCTGCAGGCGCTGCGCAAGCCGCTGATCGAGGCGCTGGGCGAAGACATCGACGAAGCCTTCCTGATCAAGCACGATGCGGTGCTGGCTGCACGCCCCGCGCGCTGGCTCGAAGTGGCGCTGACCGATGCGCAGGCAGCCAGCGTGCTGGACCTGCGCCCCGCGCTGCCCGATGCACCGCCAGCACAGGACGGCTTGGTGCGCGCCCAAGACCATGTGCCCAACCGCGCAGCGCGCCAACCCATCGATACGCCCGCGCTGCTGCAACTGGCACAGCGCGCGCAAGAGCTGGAGCGCCTGCTGGCCACGGAAGGCGAGCTACCCGGCTTGCTGGCTGCGCTGGAAGGGCGCTACCTGCCCGCTGCGTACGGTGGCGACCCCATCCGCAACCCCGACAGCCTGCCCACAGGCCGCAACCTCACGGGGCTGGACCCGAGCCGCCTGCCCACGCGCCAGGCCTATGCCGTGGCGCAGACGCTGTTCAACGACTGGTTCAAGGACTACCAGGCGCGCCATGGTGGCCAGGCGCCGCAGCGGTTGGCGTTGTCGCTGTGGGCGGGCGAAACGCTGCGCCACCAGGGCATCATGGAAGCGCAGGCGCTCGTGGCGCTGGGCATGCGCCCGGTGTGGGACGACTCGGGCCGCCCGGCGCGGGTCGAGACCATCCCCGCCGATGAGCTGAAACGCCCGCGCGTCGATGTGCTCATGAGCATCACCGGCTCGTACCGTGACCAGTTCCCCGGGCTGATGGCGCTGCTGGACCGTGCGGTGGCCCAGGCCGCCACGGCCGAGCCCGGCAACGTGATTGCGCGCAATACCGAGCAGATCGACCAGGAGCTGCGCAAGCAAGGCGTGCCCCGCGCACAGGCTGAGCAACTGGCACGCGTGCGCTCGTTCGGCAATGCGGTGGGCGACTACGGCACCGGCCTGTCCGACGCGGTGCAAAGCGACGGCCTTCAGACCAACGATGCGCGCCTGGGCCGGATGTTCCTCGAACGCATGAGCCAGCCTTATCTGGAGGGTGAACCCGTGACCGGCGTGGCGGGCGGTGTGGCGGCCCAGGCATTGGGTGCCCACCTGCGCCGCACCGATGCCGCCATCCTGTCGCGCAGCTCGCACCTGTATGCCATGGTCAGCTCGGACGATCCGTTCCAGTACCTGGGCGGCCTGTCGGCCGCAGCCCGCGTGGCGGGGCGAGCGCAGGGGCTGGAGCTGCATGTGGCCCAGCTGCAGGATGCAGGCGAGCCCACTACCGAGACCGCGCAGCGCGCCATTGCGCTGGAGATGCAGTCGCGCTACCTGCACCCGGGCTGGCTCCAGGCGCAGAAGGCCGAGGGCTATTCGGGCACGCTGCAGGTGCTCAAGGCCGTGCAGTTCGCCTGGGGCTGGCAGGCCGTCGCGCCCGACACGGTGCGCAGCGACCATTGGCAGAGCTTCTACGACGTGCTGGTGCGCGACAAGCACCAGCTGGGCCTGCCCGAGTGGCTCAAAGAGCATCCGCAGGCTTATGCCCAGTCGCTGGAGCGCCTGGTGCAGGCGCAGCGCCAGGGCTATTGGCAGGCCGATGCCGACACGCAAAAACAACTGGCGCAGATGTACCAGGAGCTGACGCGTGCCGCGCCGCTGGCGGCCGAGCTGCCCAGCGTGCGCCGCTGGGTGGAGCGAGCGGCTCGTGGTGAGTCCGTAGAGCTGACCCCGCCTGCAGGTATGGCCATTGCGGCGCCGCAGTCGCCAGCCCTGGCAGCGCCACAGCCTGCGCCCCCCGCCGCTGACCTGCCCGCGCCGCCCGCCCAGGCAGAAGCACCACCCTCCGCGCCCGCCGTGCCTACCATGGGCGTGTTACTGGAGCGGCAGCCGGAGCCAACCCCTTCTGACAGCGCCACCGAGCCCAGCCCCGTGGAGCGCATGGCGGGCATCGTGGCCCTGCTGGTCATGGCCCTGGTGGCGATGGCGGGCGCCGCGTGGCAGGCGCGCCGTCCGTCCTCGTTGTCTTCCCCGTTGCAACCGGCCGGCGTGTGATGCCTGGCCTCTCTGAAAGAATCGACACCATGCAGATCGAAACCCCGCCCACCGAAAAACGCTACGAAAAGCCCGAGGGCGAACGCCGGGGCCTTGTTATCGTCAACACCGGCGACGGCAAGGGCAAAAGCACGGCCGCCTTTGGCCTGGCGCTGCGCGCCCATGGCCGGGGCAAAGCTGTGAAGATCTTCCAGTTCATGAAGGTGCCCACCGCGCGTTTTGGCGAGCACCGCATGTTCGAGCAGATCGGCCTGCCCATCGAAGGCCTGGGCGACGGCTTCAGCTGGAAGAGCAAGGACCTGGAGCACTCGGCCCAGCTCGCGCGCGACGGCTGGGAAAAGGCGCGCGCCGCCATCCTGTCGGGCGCGCATTTTCTGGTGGTGCTGGACGAGATCACCTACCCGCTGATCTACGGCTGGCTGCCGCTCGACGGCGTGTTGCAGACCCTGCGCGATCGGCCCAAGGACGTGCACGTGTGCCTCACCGGCCGCCGCTGCCCCCCCGAGATCATCGAGCTGGCCGACACCGTGACCGAGATGCAGTTGATCAAGCACGCGTTCAAGGCGGGCATTCCCGCGCAGCGCGGCATCGAAGACTGAGCCACTGTGTCCGAGCACTGGTCCTTGCTACTGCTCCCTGGCCTGGGCTGGCCTGCGGCAGCGGTGTGGATGGGAGTGCCGCTGCTGGCACTGGCCATTGACTGGTGGTTGGGGGAGCCGCCCGCCCGCTGGCACCCTGTGGTGTGGATGGGCACGGCCTTGCACTGGGGGGGCGAGCGGGTGGCCCCGCTGACGCCTGTGGCACAAGACTTTCGGCGTTTTTGGCTGGGGGCGATAGTGTGGATTGCCTTGGCTGCTATTGTTTTGATAGTTTCCTGGTGGTTGCAGCACCTGGCGTTGACGTTGATGGGCTGGCTTGCCCTCGGCATGCTGGCGCTGCTGCTCAAGCCCCTGCTGGCCTGGCGCATGCTGCACGACGAGGTGCTGGCGGTGGAGGTGGCGCTGGGCCAGTCGCTGCCCGCCGGGCGCGCGCAACTGGCCCGGCTGGTGAGCCGGGACGTGAGCGCTCTCACCGCCGTGCAGGTGCGCGAGTCGGCCATCGAGTCGCTGGCCGAGAACCTCAACGATTCCGTGGTGGCGCCGCTGTTCTGGTTTGCGCTGCTGGGTCTGCCGGGGGCTGCGCTGTACCGCTTTGCGAATACGGCCGATGCCATGTGGGGCTACCCCGGCATGCGCAGCGGGCGCTACTGGCAATGGGCGGGCAAGTGGGCCGCGCGGGCGGACGATGTGCTGTCTTGGGTGCCGGCCCGCATCACCGCCTTGTTGCTGGCGGTGGTCGCCAGGGGACTGCCGTTTTCCACGCTGGCCCGCCAGGCGCGCAAGACGCCATCGCCCAACAGCGGCTGGCCCATGGCGGCCATGGCACTGGCGTTGAACGTGCGCCTGGCCAAGCCCGGGGTGTACACACTGCACAGCAAGGGCCGCCGGGCGGGGCCGCTCGATACGCGGCGCGCTACACGCCTGGGCACGCAGGTGGTGCTGGCCATGGTGCCCGTGGTGGCGGGCCTGCAGTTGCTGGTGCTGGTGGTATTTGCTTGGGCGCATACATGAGCTCGCCGCGTCGTTTCTCTGCGCCCACGCCGTTGCACGGTGGCCCGGACGCCGCGGGCGTTCCGGTGTTTGATTTCTCGACCAACAGCAACGGCTGCGGGCCATGCCCCGAGGCGCTGCACGCCGTGCGGGCGGCCGACGCCACGCGCTACCCCGACCCGGCCTACACGGCGCTGCGCGAGGCCCTCGGCGCCTTCCATGGCGTGGTGCCGGGGCGCATCGTGCTGGCCGCGAGTGCCAGCGAGTTCATCCACCGCATCACCGCGCTGGCCGCACAGCAGGGCGCGGTGCAGGTAGCTGTGCCGCCACACAGCTATGGCGACTACGCCCAGGCCGCGCAGGTGCGCGGGCTGGAGGTGCTGCGGGGCGGCGGCGCCGCAGCGGGCCTGCAATGGGCGTGCGAGCCCTCCAGCCCTCTGGGTGTGGAGGATTCCTCGTTGCGCGGTTGGCGACAAAGCGATGCCGACGTTGCCTGGCGTGTGCTCGACTGCGCGTATGTCCCCCTGCGGCTCGGCGCGGAGGGCGCATGGGCTGGCGCGCCGTCGCCGCTCATGCCTTCGGCCTGCTGGCAGCTCTGGACCCCCAACAAGGCCCTGGGGCTGACGGGTGTACGTGCCGCCTATGCGATTGCGCCGCCAGACTGTGAAGAGCAGGCGCTGGGGCTGACGGCCCTGGCGTCTTCCTGGCCTGTGGGCGCCCACGGCGTGGCACTGCTGCAGGCGTGGACGCAGGCCACCGTGCAGCAATGGCTGGTGCACAGCCTGCGCACTCTGGGCGATTGGAAGGCGCGCCAGCAGACGCTGTGCACCGATCTGGGCTGGGCTGTGCACGCAGGCAGCCAGGCCAACTATTTCTGCGCGCAGCCCGCTACCCACACGTTGCAGAGCGATCTGGCTGCGCTGCGCGCCGGCGGCATCAAGCTGCGCGATGCGGCGTCGTTCGGCCTGCCCGGCACCGTGCGCCTGGGGGTGCTGGCGCCCGCCGCACAAGATGCGCTGCGGGCCGCATGGCAGGCCGTCTTGGGCCCTGCGGGCCGTACCATCCCGCATTCCATCGGATCGAGGGAGACCTTGTGAGAACCATCACCGTCAATCGCTACGTCACGCCGCTGCGTGAAGGTGGCTCCATGCCCGCCATCGTCGAGGGCGACGACCTGGGCACCTACGTGCTCAAGTTCCGTGGCGCAGGGCAGGGCGTGCGCGCACTGCTGGCCGAGATCATTGCGGGCGGCATCGCCCGTGCGCTGGGCCTGCCCGTGCCCGAGATCGTGCTGGCCCAGCTCGACCCCGCCCTGGCGCAGACCGAGCCCGATCCCGAAATCCAGGACCTGGTACGGGCCAGCGGTGGCCTGAACGTGGGGCTGGATTACCTGTCGGGCGCGCTCAATTTCGACCCGGCGGTGGATGTCGTGTCGGATGATTTCGCATCACGCCTCGTGTGGTTCGACGCGCTGGTGGGCAATGTGGACCGCACTGCGCGCAACACCAATCTGCTGATGTGGCACCGCCAGCCCTGGCTCATCGACCACGGTGCGGCGCTGACCTTTCACCATGCATGGAACGGCACGGTGGCCCTGCCCGCCAAACCCTTTGCGCCCATTGCCGACCATGTGCTGCTGGCCCGGGCCACGCTGCTCGCGCAGGTGGATGCCGAGCTGGCCGCGCGCCTCACGCCCGAGGTGGTGGCGGGCATCCTGGCCGAGGTGCCCGACGAGTTTTTGGTGCTGGCCGGTGTAGATCACGAAGAAGGCCTGCTGACCGCTGCCGCCACCCACCGCCAGGCCTATGTGGACTACTTCTGCGCCCGCCTGGCCGGGCGCGCCACCTGGGTGAATGCACTGAAGGAGGCCGTCGATGCACGCGCCTGAGGTGTATGACTACGCCATCGTGCGCGTGGTGCCGCGCGTGGAGCGCGAGGAATTCATCAACGCGGGCGTGATCCTGTCGTGCCAGCGCACCGGCTTTCTCCAGGCTGCCATCGCGCTCGACGAGGCGCGCCTGCTGGCCATGGACCCGCACGCCGACATTGACGCCGTGCGCCGCCACCTGGCCGCCATCGTGGCCATCTGTGCGGGCGACGAAGGCTGTGGCCCCATTGCGCGCCTGCCGTACCGCCAGCGCTTTCACTGGCTCACCGCCAAACGCAGCGCCATCATCCAGACCTCTCCCGTGCACACGGGCCGCTGCACCGATGCGGCTGCAGCACTTGAACACATCATGGACCGCATGGTCCGCCCACTGCCTTGACTGAAAACTTTGCTCCCCAATTGGCCCGTTGTGTGATGGTGCTGGGCACCACCAGCGGCGCCGGCAAAAGCTGGCTCACCACGGCGCTGTGCCGCTACTACAGCAACCAGGGGCTGAAGGTTGCGCCGTTCAAGGCGCAGAACATGAGCAACAACGCGCGTGTGGTGTCGGGCCCTGCGGGTGTGATGGGGGAAATCGGCAGCGCCCAGTATTTCCAGGCCCTGGCTGCGCGTGCCGAGCCTGAGGTGCGCATGAACCCGCTGCTGCTCAAGCCCGAGGCCGACACGCACAGCCAGGTCGTGCTGATGGGGCAGGTGAGTGCCGAGCTCACGGCCATGCCCTGGCGCGGCCGCAGCGATAAGGTGTGGCCGCAGATCGCTGCAGCCCTCGATGCACTGCGTGCCGAGAACGACGTGGTGGTGATCGAGGGCGCCGGTTCGCCCGCCGAAATCAACCTGCACGCCAGCGACATCGTGAACATGCGCGTGGCCCGCCATGCCGATGCGCGCTGCCTGCTGGTGACCGACATCGACCGGGGCGGCGCGTTCGCCCACCTGTACGGCACCTGGGCACTGTTGCCCGAGGATGAGCGGGCGCTGATCCATGGCTTTGTGCTTAACAAGTTTCGCGGCGATGCCAGCCTGCTGGCGCCTGCGCCGCAGATGCTGCAGGACCTCACGGGTGTGCCCACCGTGGCCACCATCCCCATGCAATGGCGCCACGGCCTGCCCGAGGAGGACGGCGTGTTTGATGACCGCACGTTGTCAGCGGGCGCGGTGCACACCACCGTGGCTGTCATCGCCTACCCGCGCATCAGCAACCTCGACGAGTTCCAGCCGCTCAAGAACGTGCCCGGCGTGCGCCTGCTGTGGGCGCGCAGCCCGGCCGACCTGGCGGGCCTCAAGCCCACCGACTGGGTGGTGCTGCCGGGCTCCAAGTCCACCGCTGCCGACCTGGCCTGGCTGCGCGCGCAAGGGCTGGACCAGGCCATTGCCCATCACGCGGGGCAGGGCGGCACGGTGCTGGGCGTGTGTGGCGGCCTGCAGATGCTGGGCGAGGCGTTGATTGACATCGCAGGCATCGACGGCAATGCGCCGGGCCTGGGCCTGCTGCCGCTGGTCACCACCTTCGAGGTTGCCAAGACTGTGCAACGCACCCAGGCGCAGTTTGGTGAGGTGTTGGGGGCCTGGGCTGCGCTGGCGGGTGTGTCCGCCACGGGCTACGAAATCCACCACGGCCAGACCGCTCAGCACCCCGCCATGGCTGCCAAGGGCGATGTGGCGCGCGAGGTCATCCCTGGCATCGCCTGGCAGAACCCGGCGGGCAATGTGCTGGGCGTGTACCTGCACGGCTTGTTTGAGGATGCTGCGGTGCTGCACGCGCTGTTTGGCGCGCAGGTGCCCACGCTGGACAGTGTGTTTGACGGACTCGCAGGCTTCCTGGGCAACAGCTTCACACCGGGCGTGCTGGATGCGCTGGTAGCGCCTTAGCGTGCCGGATACCGTGGCGCCATTCAGCCCCTCACACCCGTTCGCAGTGGCAGGCGAGGGTGGTGTACGGAAAGCGCACGGTGTCCTGCCCGCGCAGCGCGGGGTGTCGGGCTATCAAAGCCTCGATCTGAGCACGCACCGCAGCGCGTTCAGCATCTGGCAGGGCCGCGATGAAACTGATCGACATGAATCGGTCCACGATGACCTGCTGGGGTGGCCCCACATGCTCGTGGGTCAGCCGGGTCTCGACCAATGGGCCGAAACCGGGGTGTGGAAAGGGTTTGCGCCAGTCGCCCTTGTAGAAGCGCGGGGCATCGCCTTCGTAGGGCGTGATGATGGTGGTGAGCTCGGCCACCCAGTCCACCGACTCATCGCGCACGTTCCACACCAGTCCCAGCTTGCCGCCCGGCCGCAGCACGCGATGGAATTCGTCCAGGGCTTCGCGGGTGGCAAACCAGTGGAAGGCCTGTGCGCAGACCACGGCATCCAGCGTGCCGGACGGCAGCGGAATGGCCTGTGCCGTGCCCGCCACGGCGCGCACCGTGGGCAGTTGCAAGGCTTCGATCTTGGCGCGCATGGCGTCCACGGGCTCCACGCCCACCACTGTGGCCCCGGTGGTTGCGAGCAGCGCGGTGAATTTGCCGGTGCCCGCACCCACATCGGCCACCTCGCGACCGGGGCCCAGTCCCAACGTCTGTGCCAGCCAGGCCGACAGCGCCGCCGGGTAGTCCGGCCTGCCGCGCGCGTAGGCCTGCGCTTCTTTTTCAAAACCCTGCTGTGCCGCTTTGTGCACGGCGTTCTTTGTGTTCTCCATCACCATGACCTCACCTTTCGTACTTCCATCCGTTGCTGACCTGCATGATGCCGCGTTGGCCAGCCGCCTGCAGCACGTCATTGACCACAAGACCAAGCCCTTGGGCTCGCTGGGCCTGCTGGAGCGCCTGGCGCTGCGCCTGGGCGTGATCCTGGGCACCGAATCCCCCGCGCTGCATGCTCCCCAGATGCTGGTGTGCGCCGGCGACCATGGCCTGGCCGCGCGGGGTGTCTCGGCGTTCCCGAGCGATGTGACCTGGCAGATGGTGGAGAACTTTCTGGCGGGTGGCGCGGCCGTGAGCGTGCTCGCGCGCCAGCATGGCCTGGGCCTCACGGTGGTGGACTGTGGCGTGGCCAGACCCATCGCTGCGCGCGATACAGCACCCGGCCAGCCCCGCTTGTTGCTGCGCAAGGTGGCACCCGGCACGCAGGATGCCTCCGTCGGCCCGGCCATGAGTGCCGAGCAATGCGCCCAAGCGCTGGCCAACGGGGTGGAGGTGGTGCGTGCCCTGCCAGGCAACGCCTTGCTGCTGGGCGAGATGGGGATTGCCAACACCTCGGTGGCGTCGCTGCTGCTGGCGCGCCTGGCGGGGCTGCCGCTGGCCGAGGTGACGGGCGCGGGCACGGGGCTGGATGCTGCGGGCATCGAACGCAAGCGCGCCGTGCTGCAGCAGGCGCTGGATGCCAATGCGGGCGCCACCAGCCCGCTGGAGGCCCTGGCTGCCCTGGGGGGCTACGAGGTGGCCACGCTGGTGGGCGCAGTGCTGCAGGCAGCGGCCGAGCGGCGCGTGATTGTGGTGGACGGCTTCATCACCAGCGCGGCCGTGCTGGTGGCCAGCCGCATCGCGCCGCAGGTGCTGCAGCGCTGCGTGTTTGCCCACCGTTCGGGCGAACGGGGCCACAGCCTGATGCTGGCGCAGATGCAGGCCGAGCCCTTGCTGGACCTGGGCTTGCGCCTGGGCGAGGGATCGGGCGCGGCGCTGGCCTGGCCGTTGCTGCAATCGGCCTGCGCCGTGCTGCGCGAGATGGCGAGTTTTGAATCGGCTGGCGTGGCGACGCAGACGGCCTGAGCCGCCCTGCTTGGGCAGGCTCTAGCCCACCACGGTCTGGTTGCGGCCTTCTTCCTTGGCGCGGTACAGCGCGGCGTCGGCGCGGGAGAGCATCGCGTCCAGGGTCTCGTGTGACCCGGACCAGCTGGTCAGCCCGATGCTCACCTCGCAGTCCAGCGGGTGCCCCGAGGCCAGCGTGGCGTGGATGCGCTGGGCCACGGCCAGGGCCGCTTGCGCGTCGGCTCCCGGCAGCAGCACCAGAAATTCCTCGCCCCCGTAGCGACCCAGGCGGTCGGCGCGGCGCAGCACCTGGCGGGTGCGCTCGGCAAAGTGCACCAACACCGCATCGCCGTGCTGGTGGCCGCGCGTGTCGTTCACCGCCTTGAAGTTGTCCAGGTCCACCATCATGATGGACGGACCGCCGCCGTAGCGCTGCGCACGCTCCAGCTCGTCCTCGCAGCGCTGCAGCAAGGCACGGCGGTTGAGGGTTTGGGTCAGCGAGTCATAGGTGGCCAGATGCTCCAGCTCGGTGCGCAAGCGGTCTGTGGCCATCAGCACCGCGCCAATGGACAACATCAGCACGGTGAGCGCATAGGCACCGATGTACAGGGTCTGGAACAGCGATGGCTCCATCAGGTCGTTGCCCGCGTGCCCAGCCAGGATGGAACCCAGCCTGACCCCCAGTACCAGCATGTGCAGGCCCAGCATCACCTCCACCAGTCGCACTGGGAAGTTGCGCCCCCCGTGGCGCAGCATGAAGCGCAGTTGCGCGGCGTACAGCGCCCCCATCACCACGGTGAAAAACCCCACCCGCACGGCATAGTTGGGCCACCCGTAGGTCAGCCAGGCAAACACCACCGTGGTGCCGGCCATCACCCAGTTCCAGGTGCGCCAGGTGGCGGGCTGGCCCATGAACCGGCGGGTGCCCATGTAATAAGTGACCGAGCCCAGCACCAGCAACTGGTTGGCCAGCACCAGGCCCAGCCAGTCGGGGATGGCGCCACGCGCGCCAAACAGCACGGTGGACAGTAGCCACAGCAATGGCGCCGCCGCCCATCCGCCCACGCCCCGGATGCTGGGCGGGTAGTGCCGCCGCATGAACAGCAGCACCAGGGCCATGACGGCAGACATGAAGCCCGCCAGGGCGATCATGGAGCGCGGGTCGAGGTTCGTCATGCGGCAGGCAAGAGGAGGGGGAGGGACGTGCTTGCGTAATAAATTGTTTCAAAGGCGAAGCCAGTATAGCCACGCACCCGCAGTGCTCAGCGCTGTTTCGGTGCATGGTTTGCCCGAGGTTGGACCAGGGGCAGCGCGGGTGTGGACCGGTATGGGGCGGCAATGTGCGCCGTGTTGGTGCATTTTGTATGCAAAGTTCATAAAACATTGTGTACAAAGTTGGCATGGGCCTTGCGTAGGGCATACGCCATGCAAAGCACCCACCCTGCGCCCACCTCCGCCGCCATTGAAATCGTGGCGCTGACCAAACGCTACGCCCAAGGCAAGCCCGCCGTGGATGCGATCGACCTGCGCATTGCCAGCGGCAGCTACTGCTGCCTGCTGGGGCCTTCGGGCTGCGGCAAGAGCACCACGTTGCGCATGATTGCCGGGCACGAGTCGGTGACCAGCGGCGACATCCTGCTGGAGAACCGCAACATCACCGACCTGCCGGCCGCCGCACGCGGCACGGCCATGATGTTCCAGAGCTTTGCGCTGTTTCCGCACCTCTCGGCGCTCGATAACGTGGCCTTCAGCCTGAAGATGAAAGGCGTGGCCAAGGCCGAACGCCAGGCCAAGGCGCGCGACCTGCTCGAGCGCGTGGCCCTGGGGCACCTGGCCGAGCGCAAGCCCGCAGAACTCTCCGGCGGGCAGCAGCAGCGTGTGGCGCTGGCGCGGGCCCTCATCACCCAGCCGCGTGTGCTGCTGCTGGACGAGCCACTGTCTGCCCTCGACCCCTTCTTGCGCATCCAGATGCGTGCCGAGCTGCGCCGCTGGCAAAAAGAGCTGGGCCTGACCTTCATCCATGTGACCCACAGCCAGGAAGAAGCTATGGCCCTGGCCGACACCATGGTGGTGATGAACCACGGCGTGATTGAGCAGGTGGGCAGCCCGCACGAGGTCTACAACCGGCCCGCCAGCGAGTTTGTGGCGCGCTTCATGGGCGGCCACAACGTGATTGACACGCCCGAGGGCAAGGTGGGTGTGCGCACCGACCACCTGCAGATCGCCCCCACCCATGCCGAGTTGCCCTGGGGCACCCAGCGTATGCAGGCCGTGGTGACCGATGTGGAATACCAAGGCACCTATGTGCTGGTGGGCCTGCAAAAGCACGGCGCAGTTCTGTCGGCCAACGCCACGGCGGCGTATTCGGTGATGGTGTCCGAGGCCGCCTTTGCTGCGCAGCCCTACCAGGTGGGGCAGGGCGTGCAATTGCACTGGACGCCTGACCAGGCGCACCCGCTGTCCGTGCCCGCTCCCGCAATGGCCGTCGCCGCCTGACCGCGTCGCCACGTCCCCTCTTTTTTCACCCGTCCCCTTCCGCAACCCAAGGAGTTTTCCCATGTCCGATGCTTCCCGTGCTGGTTCCCCTGTTGTTGTCTCCGATGCCACTGGAGTGGCTCGCCGCTCGCTGCTCAAGGGCACGGCGGGCATCCTGGCCGCAGGCATGTTCCCGGCCGTGCATTCGCAAGAGAAGATCGTGCTGCGCTACCTGGGCACGGCGGTGAACCAGGACAAGGCGATTGCCGAGAAGTTCAAGGCCGACACCGGCATCGAGATCCAGTACGTGGCCGTGACCACCGACGACGTGACCAAGCGCGCCGTGACTGCGCCCAACAGCTTTGACCTGATCGACACCGAGTACTTCTCGCTGAAAAAGATCGTACCCACGGGCAACCTGAAGGGCATCGATACCAAGCGCATCAAGAACGCCGACAAGATCACCACGCTGTTCACCACCGGCCAGGTGGCCGGCAAGGCCGTGGGCGACCAGGGCACCGCGCCCAAGAAGGTGATCTACCTGGAAGGTGAAAAGTCCAAGAAGTTCGCGACCGCGCCCACGCAGTTCATGAGCCTGATCCCCACCGTGTACAACGCCGACACGCTGGGCATCCGCCCCGACCTGATCAAGCGCCCGATCAACTCGTGGGCCGAGCTGCTCAACCCCGAGTTCAAGGGCAAGACCGCGATTTTGAACATCCCCTCCATCGGCATCATGGACGCCGCCATGGTGGTCGAGGCCATGGGCATCTACAAGTACCCCGATAAGGGCAACATGACCAAGAAGGAGATTGATCTCACGATCAAGACCCTGATCGAGGCCAAGAAGCAGGGCCAGTTCCGCGCGCTGTGGAAGGACTTCAACGAGTCGGTCAATCTCATGGCATCGGGCGAGGTGGTGATCCAGTCGATGTGGAGCCCGGCTGTCACGGCCGTGCGCACCAAGGGCATCGCCTGCAACTTCCAGCCCCTGAAGGAAGGCTATCGCGCCTGGGCCGCCGGCTTTGGCCTGCCCGCCACGCTGAGCGGCCGCAAGCTCGATGGTGCGTACGAGTTCATCAACTGGTTCCTCGACGGCTGGGCCGGTGCCTACCTGAACCGCCAGGGCTACTACAGCGCCGTGCTGGAGACCGCCAAGTCCAAGATGGAAGCCTACGAGTGGGCCTACTGGATGGAAGGCAAGCCCGCCACGCAGGACATCAAGAGCCCCAATGGCGACGTGCTGGCCAAGGCCGGTGCAGTGCGCGACGGCGGCAGCTACGAGTCGCGCATGGGCGGCATCGCTTGCTGGAACGCGCTGATGGACGAGAACAACTACATGGTGCAGAAGTGGAATGAGTTCGTCGCGGCGTAAGGAGTGCACCCCCTGAGGCGCTGCGCGCCTTCACCCCTCTCTCGACCCGCTGCGCGGTTCGGGAGGGGGACGCCCCCGGTGCGGCGGGGCGGCCCTTGCACGGGGGCACTGGTCTTGGGCAGCGTCAGTCTCAAGAGCAAGCGCCGAACGGTAGACCTTTGAATTCATTGATTGCAAACACCATGAGCACGACCACACAGTCCTTACCTGCTGCAGCTGTCCCCGGCCGCAGCATTGCCGCCTGGTGGCAGGCTGCGCCGTTCACGCTGGTGTTCGCGCTGTTTTTTCTGATTCCGCTGGCGCTGATCGTGATGGTCAGCTTCTGGGACTTCAATGAGTACGAGCTGTTGCCTGGCTTTACGTTCAAGAACTACGTGTCGATCTTCGCGGGCTGTGGCGATGCGTCGGAGGGCCTGTGTGTCACGCTCAAGACGTATTACTCCACGCTCAAGTTCAGCTTTCTGGTGTGGCTCATCACGTTGGTGATCGGCTTCACCGTGGCCTATTTTTTGGCCTTCCATGTGCGCTCTTCGGGCATGCAGACGCTGCTGTTCGTGCTGTGCACCATTCCGTTCTGGACATCCAACGTGATCCGCATGATCTCGTGGGTGCCGCTGCTGGGGCGCAATGGGTTAGTGAACCAGACCTTGATGGGCATGAACCTCATCGAGACGCCCGTGGAGTGGCTGCTGTTCTCGGATTTCTCCGTGGTGCTGGCCTTTGTGCACCTGTACACCATGTTCATGATCGTGCCCATCTTCAACAGCATGATGCGCATCGACCGCAGCCTCATCGAGGCCGCCAGCGACAGCGGCGCGAGTGGCTGGCAGACGCTGTGGAACGTGATCGTTCCGCTCTCGCGCACCGGCATCATCATCGGCTCGATCTTTGTGATCACCATCGTCATGGGCGACTTCGTGACCATCGGCGTAATGGGCGGGCAGCAGATTGCATCGATTGGCAAGATCATCCAGGTGCAGACGTCCTACCTGCAGTTCCCGCTGGCGGCGGCCAATGCCGTGATCCTGCTGGCCGTGGTGCTGATGATCATCTGGGGCCTCACACGCCTCGTCGACATTCGCAAGGAGCTGTGAGATGAAAGTCCGAGAATCTCGTCCCGCCAGCTTCTGGCCCCTGGCCATCTTCTTTGCGCTGTTCGTGCTGTTCATGTACGGACCCATGTTCGTCATCTTCATCCTGAGCTTCCAGGGCCCCGAGGGCGGGCTCACCTTCCCCATGCGCGGTGTGTCTCTGCACTGGTTTGCCAAGCTGGCCGAAGGGCTGGGCGTGGTGGACATTGGCGCGGCGCTGTGGCGCTCGCTGGGCCTGGGCGTGGCGGTGATGCTGTGCACGGTGGTGCTGTCGGTGCTGGCCGGTCTGGCGTTTCGCAAGCGGCTGGCGGGCGGCAACACGCTGTTCTTCATCGTCGTGGCCAGCCTCATCATGCCGTCCATCATTGTGTCGCTGGGCATCGGGCTGGAGTTCCGGCTCATCGACAACGGCATCAAGGCCGCGCTCGAATGGCTGGGCATGGAGAGTGCGCTGGAAGGCTACGGCACGTCGCTGGGCCTGTTCACCTCGGCCCTGGGCGCGCACCTGACCTGGACGCTGCCGTTCGGCCTGCTCATCATGTTTGCGGTGTTCAACCGTTTCAACCCGGCGTACGAAGAGGCGGCGCGCGACCTGGGCGCCACGCCCTGGCAGGGCTTTGCGCATGTGGTGCTGCCGCTGATCGCGCCCTCGGTCGTGGGCATTGGCATGTTCGGTTTCACGCTCAGCTGGGACGAGATCGCCCGCACCTCGCAGGCCATTGGCGACGTGAACACGCTGCCGCGGGAGCTGCAGGGCCTGACCAGCACGGTGACCACGCCGTCCATCTACGCGCTGGGCACGCTGACCACCGTGGTGTCGTTCGTCGTCATGGGCATCACGCTGGCGCTGGTGTGGGCATTGGGCCGCAGGCGCAAGGGCCGTTCGGGGTAAAAACGGCACCCTTATGACGACCACCCTCCCCAAGCCCCGGCGCGCGCGCGCTGCGGTCGCCGAATCGCCCGTGCAGCCCGACACGACCGGCCAGCTCAGCGACAACGACATGTACGACCGCATGGTGTCGGCCATCCTCGACCACCGGTTACCACCCGGCACCAAGCTGGTGGAAGACAAGCTGGCGGCTGCCTTTGGCGTGTCCCGCACCCGCGTGCGGCCTGTGCTGGTGCGGCTGGCCAACGAGCAGGTCGTTACGCTCACACCCAACCGGGGCGCATCCATTGCCCAGCCCACGCCGCAAGAGGCGCTGGAAGTGTTCGAGGCCCGCCGCCTGCTGGAGCCGCGCCTGGTGGAGCTGTTCATCGCCAACGCCACCGACGCTGACATCGCCGCGCTGCGCACCTGCATCGACGACGAAGAGGCCGCCCGCGCCAGCGGCGACATGCGCCGCGCCATCCGCCTGTCGGGCGACTTTCACCTGCACATCGCGCAGGCAGCAGGGCACCAGACGCTCGGGCGCATCCTGCGCGAGCTGGTGTCGCGCACCTCGCTCATCCTGATGACCTACAGCCCCAGCCACGCCCAAACCCGCGAAGAGGCCACGGCCTGCGGCTGCCGCGAGCACCGCGCGCTGATCGACGCCATCCGCCTGCGCGACGCGCGCGAGGCGCCCCGGCTGATGCTTGCCCACCTGGCGAGGATCGAGTCGCAGCTGGAGTTCACGCCGCCTGCGGCAGAGGCGCCCGATCTGGCGCGGTTGCTGGGCGGGGTCTGACGGTTTTTTCACACGCTTGCCCATGCGCCAACTGCTCGTCATCAACCCCAACATGTCGGCCCATGTCAGTGCCTTGCTGCAGCGGCATGTGCAGGGGGCTGCGGGCTCGCATGTGGCGGTGCGCACGGCCACGGCCCGCTTTGGCGCCCCGTACATCGCGTGCGAGGCGAGCTACGCCGTAGCAGCCCACGCCGCGCTCGATGTGTGGGCGCATGAGATCGCACAGCCGCAGACCGCGCCCGACGCGGTGCTGATCGGCTGCTTTGGCGACCCCGGCCTGATGGCGCTGCGCGAGAGCAGTCCGGTGCCCGTCACCGGCCTGGCCGAAGCGTCATTCATCGAGGCTGCGCGCCACGGCCGCTTTGCCATCGTCACCGGCGGCGAGCGCTGGGGCCCCATGCTGCAGCGCCTGGCCCAGGCGCTGGGCCACGCCCACGCACTGGCAGGCATTCACACCGTGGCGCCCACCGGTGCCCAACTGGCCGCAGACCCCGATGCGGCCCGCGCATTGCTGGCCCAGGCGTGCCGCGATGTGGTGCGGCAGATGGGGGTGCAGGCCGTCATTCTGGGTGGCGCCGGGCTGGCAGGCATGGCTGCCGCCGTGCAGCCGCAGGTGACTGTGCCCGTGATCGACAGCGTGGTGGCCGGTGCCACCTGGGCGCTGCGCGCGCACCCCGTGCCACCGGAGCGCAAGGTGGCGGGGTTTGATGTGGCCTGGGTGGGGGTGTCGCAGGAAATAGCGGCGCTGGGCACCCGCTGCGTTGCCTGACCTGGCCTTGCAGGCTGGCGGTTGCGCAAGGGATCAAAATCTCTGCCAGAGCGCAGGTTTTGAGTGTTTTAGGCTGGATGCGCTAGAAGAATATGCGCTGGTTGCTATGAAATTTGAAGCGCTGTGCTTTCTGCGCGTTAGGGCGCCAGCGTCTTCGGCCGGTAGTCGCAATACTCGCTCACCACACATTCCCAGCAGCGCGGCTTGCGCGCCTGGCACACATAGCGGCCCAGCAGGATGAGCCAGTGGTGCGAGTCCACCGCATAGGCGGCGGGCACGCGCTTCATCAGCTGCAGCTCCACCGCCAGCGGGTTCTTGCCCGGTGCCAGGCCTGTGCGGTTGCTCACGCGAAAGATGTGCGTGTCCACCGCCATCGTGGGCTGGCCAAAGGCCACGTTCAGCACCACGTTGGCCGTCTTGCGGCCCACGCCGGGCAGGGCCTCCAGCGCCTCGCGCGTGCGGGGCACCACACTGCCGTGCTGCTCCACCAGGATGCGGCAGGTTTCCATCAGGTTCTTGGCCTTGGTGCGGTACAGGCCGATGGTCTTGATGTAGCCCTCCAGCCCCTCCAGTCCCAAATCCAGGATGGCCTGGGGCGTGCCTGCCACAGGGAACAGCTTGCGCGTGGCCTTGTTCACCCCCACGTCAGTGGCCTGGGCCGACAGCAGCACGGCGGCCAGCAGCTCGAACGGGGTGGTGTATTCCAGCTCCGTGTTGGGCATAGGGTTGGCCGCCTTCAGGGTGGCGAAGAAGGGCTCGATCTGGGCGGTTTTCATCATCATCGTTGGCGGGGTGGGGCAGGGGGCTGGCTTCTTTTGGCGGGCGTGGCCGGTGGCGCATTGTCCCGCAGCTGCGCCTGCAGGAACTCCAGGAACATGCGCACGGCAGCGGGCAGGGTGCGGCCGCTCAGGGTTTGCAGTTCGGCGGCGCGGGCGCTCATGCCGGGCTCGCGGATCTGGGCGGCATGCATTTCGCCGCGCAACACGCGGTCGCGCACCGTCACCTCGCCCGAGATGGACAGGCCGCCGCCATGCAGCACAAAGTGCATCAGCGTCTCGAAGTGGTTGCACACCAGGGCGGGCTCAAAGACGAGGCCCCGCTGGCTGCAGCCGATGTCGAACAGCTGGCGCACGGTGTTATCGCGCTCGGGCAGGGCGATGGGGTAGGCGTGCATCTGCGCCAGCGTGACGGAGTGGGCGCGTGCCAGCGCGTGGTCAGGCCGCATGATGGCGATGACGGGCGCGGCCTGGCGGTGCTGCACGGTGATGTCCCGCTCGGCCGAGCGGCTGTAGGTCAGGCCAATGTCCGCATCGCCGTTGAGCACCGCCACGGTCACAGCTGCTGGGCTGGCCACGCGCAGGTGGAACTGGATGCCGGGGTACTGCAGGCGGAACTGCGCCATCACGCGGGGCAGGAACTCGATGGCAAAACCCGCAGAGCTGCAGATGCGCACCAGCCCCGTGCGCAGGCCCTGCAGCGCCTGGATGTCGGAGACCACGCGGTCGGCCTCCAGCGCGCCGCGCCGCGCATGGGCGGCCAGCAGCTCGCCCGCCGCGCTGGGCGCCATGCCCCGTGGGCGCCGGTCAAACAGCGGCACGCCCAGCAGGTCTTCGAGGGCGGCGACTTGGCGGCTCACGGCCGAGGGCGACACATTGAGGCGCGTGGCGGCCTCGCTGACCGAACCGCTGCGCACCACCTCCAGAAAGTAGCGCAGTGCCGTGTCCTGCAAGCGGCTGGAAAGCATCGGGGGCCTTTCGGGATGTGAATTGCGTAAAACGCAAAGATAACCCCAGAAATCGTTGATTGTCGAAACGCAGCGGTCTGCTTATGCTGACCCATAAATGACACATTCACCGGCCCCAGCCCCCATGCCTCCTGCAAACAGCGTCACCCCGGGTGGTACCCCCAGCCACATCGTGGACTACACGGCCACCGGACTGTCGCGCGCCATCCATGCGCGGGAGGTCTCCTGCACCGAGGTGCTGGATGCCTACCTGGCCCAGGTGGATCGGCTCAACCCCGTGGTGAACGCACTGGTAGCGATGGTGGACCGCAACTCCCTGCGCATGCAGGCGTCAGAGCGCGATGCGCAACTGGCGCGCGGCGAGAGCCCGGGCCCGCTGCATGGGTTTCCGCAGGCGCCCAAGGACATCATGCCCGCTGCGGGCATGGTCACCACGCGGGGCTCGCCCATCTTTGCCGGGCAGGTCTCGACCACCGATGCGGTGGTGTTCGAGCGCACGCGCGCAGGCGGCGCACTGTTCATCGGCCGCAGCAACTCGCCCGAGTTTGGCCTGGGCGGGCACACCTACAACCCGGTGTATGGCACCACGCGCAACGCCCACAACCCGGCTGTGTCGGCGGGGGGCAGCAGTGGCGGCGCAGCCGTGGCAGTGGCCCTGCACATGCTGCCTGTGGCCGATGGCTCGGACATGATGGGCTCGCTGCGCACGCCAGCGGCGTTCAACAACGTATACGGCCTGCGCACCTCGTTCGGCCTGGTGCCGCACGGGCCGACGGAGGAAGTGTTCTTCCAGCAGTTCAGCGTGGCCGGGCCCATGGCGCGCAACATCCCGGACCTGGCGCTGCTGCTGTCGGTGCAGGCGGGTTTTGATGCGCGCCTGCCGCTCACGCGGCGCCATGAGGACGTGGCCCTGTTGGGCCAGCCGCTGGAGCGCGACTGGCGCGGTGCCCGCATCGGCTGGCTGGGTGATCTGGGCGGCCATTTGCCCACCGAGCCTGGCGTGCTGGCCACCTGCGAGCAGGCGCTGGAGCACTTTCGCACCGTGGGCTGCACAGTGGAGTCGGTGGTGCCCGCGTTCGACCTGAAGCAGCTTTGGAACGCCTGGATCGACCTGCGCAGCTTCAGCGTGGCAGGGGCCAATGCGGCCCTGTATCGCAACCCGGCCACGCATGCGCTGCTGAAGTCCGAGGCGGTGTGGGAGATCGAGCGTGGCATGCGCCTGACGGCCCTGCAGGTGTACGACGCGGCCCGCGTGCGCAGCGCGTGGTACCAGGTGCTGCGCGGCCTGTTCGAGCAATTCGATTTTCTTGTGTTGCCCGCTGCCCAGGTCTTTCCGTTCGATGCCGGGCTGGACTGGCCCCACGAGGTCGGTGGCCGCACCATGGACACCTATCACCGCTGGATGGAGACCGTGGTGCCCGCCACCATGGCCGGCCTGCCCGCGCTGGCAGCCCCCGCAGGCTTTGGCCCCGGCGGCCTGCCTGCGGGGCTGCAGATCATCGGCCCGGCACAGTCTGACGCCGCCGTGCTGCAGATCGGCCATGCCTACGACCAGGCCAGTGGGTACGCGCGCCAGCGCAGCCCCTTGCTGGGGTGACCTGGGCCTTGCTGCTCGCCATTCCGTCTCCCACCGTGAACCCCCGCTACCCCCCGCTTTTGTCAACGTGCTTTCTGGAGAGCTTCACCATGCTGCGTTCCCGCTTCGTATCGAGTCTTCTGCTCAGCGCCCTGGTGCTGGGCGCGCCCGGCCTGGCGCAGGCACAGACTTACCCCGACCGGCCCATCAAGCTGGTCGTGCCTTTTGCCCCAGGCGGAGCCACCGACATCCTGGGACGTTTGCTGGCCACGGCCCTGGGAGAGCGTCTGGGGCAGCCCATGGTGGTCGAGAACCGGCCCGGCGCGGGCACCGTGGTGGCGGCGTCCATGGTGGCCAAGGCGCCCGCTGACGGGTACACGCTGCTGCTCGGGTCCAACACCACGCTCACCATGAACCCGGCCATCCGCACCAACCTGCCGTACGACCCCATCAAGAGCTTCACGCCCCTGGCCCTGGTGGCCGACATGGGGCTGCTGCTGGTGGCCCACAACGACACCCCGGGGCAGTCGCTCAAGGACATCGTGGCCCAGGCCAAGGCCGCGCCGGACAAGTTCTCGTACGGCTCCTATGGCACGGGCTCGTCGGTGCACTTTGGCGCCGAGATGCTCAAGACCACTGCAGGGTTTCCGATGATGCATGTGCCTTTCAACGGCAGCTCGCCCAGCCTGACGGCGCTGATGGGCGGGCAGGTGCAACTGGCGGTGGACACGGTGGTGGCGTCCACGCCGCTCATCAAGTCCGGCAAGATCAAGGCGATTGCGGCGCTCAGCCCGCAGCGCCTGGCCCTGCTGCCCAACGTGCCCACGGTGGCCGAAAGCGGCTACGCCGGCTTTGACATGGGTTCCTGGTTTGCTTTTTTGGGGCCCGCAGGGCTGCCCGCACCCGTGCAGAAGAAACTGGAAAAGGCCCTGGCCGAGACCATGGCCTCGGCGGAGTTCAAGAAGAAGATGGTGGACATCGGCCTGACGCCGCTGGGTGGCAATGGGGACGCGCTGCGCGCACGCATTGAGCGCGAGCTGCCACTGATGCGTGCCGTGGCGGCACGGGCGGATATCCGGGTGGATTGACGGTCGGCGCTGAAAAGGGCTACCCGGCCCGTCAGCGCAACCCGATGGGATTCAGCGCGTCCGCTTGACCGGAATACACAGCCAGCACGGAAAGCGCCCCGTGGCCGGGTCCACCGCAAAGTCCTCGTCGTAGATCTCCAGCGCAGCGCGGGGCTCCCATTCCCAGCCATCGGGGATCTGGCCCGGCGTGCCCATCTGCGCCCAGGCGGCGGCAATCTCGGGCCCCGTGCCCACAAAGTGCATGCATGCGTAGTCGCCGCCTTCGTAGTCCATCACCTGCACATCGGGCCCGGTGCGCAGGCCCACGCCAATCTGCACCGCTGCGTCATAGCGGCACTGCTCGGGCGGCGTGCAGCCCGGGTCGTCGTGGCTGAAGCCATAGAACTTGGGGCGCGGATCATTCAGCCGATGGGCGGCACACCAGCTGCCAAAACGCTCCCACAACTCGGTCAGGCCCGGGTGGCCGTAGGCGCCGGTGTGGCGCATGGTGGCAAGGCGCATGCGGGGCAGGGTGCGGAGGGTCAGGGTCATGGCGGGCAGGGCAGTGGCGGTGGACGGAAAACCCAGTTTAGAGCCTCTTGGAAAGACACCGCATGAATCCTGCGTCGCAATTGGCGACAATGCAGAGTTTGTTGCCAACCACTTCTGTCCACGCCATGCAATTTGCCGACCGCCTGAACAACGTAGAAACCTCCGCCATTCGCGAGCTTTTCAAGCTGCTGGGCAAGCCCGGCATCATCAGCTTTGCGGGTGGCTTTCCGGACAGCGCGATGTTTGACGTGGAAGGCATCCGCGCAGCCAGCAACGCCGCCCTGGCCGAAGAGCCCGGCGCCGCATTGCAATATGGCGCCACCGAGGGCTACAACCCGCTGCGCGAGCAACTGGCCGCCTTCATGACCAGCAAGGGCGCCAAGGATGTCGCGGCCGACAACCTCATCGTCACCACCGGCAGCCAGCAGGCGCTGGATCTGCTGGGCAAAACCCTCATCAGCCCCGGCGACAAGGTGATTGTGGAAGGCCCGACCTTCCTCGCCACCATCCAGTGCTTTCGCCTGTACGGCGCCGAACTCATCAGCGCGCCCATCGATGGCAACGGCGTGAAGACCGACGAGCTGGAAAAGCTGATCGCCGAGCACAAGCCGAAATTCGTCTACCTGATCCCCACCTTCGGCAACCCCAGCGGCGCCATGCTGAGCCTGGAGCGCCGCAAGGCCGTGCTGGAGATGGCGGTGAAGCACAACACCCTGATCGTCGAGGACGACCCCTACGGCGACCTGTACTTTGGCGATGCGCCACCGCCCAGCCTGCTGAACCTGTCGGCCACCGTGCCCGGCAGCCGCGATCTGCTGGTGCACTGCGGCAGCTTGAGCAAGGTGCTGTCGCCCGGCCTGCGCGTGGGCTGGATGATTGCCCCGGCCGAGTTGCTGGGCAAGGCCACCATGTGCAAGCAGTTCAGCGATGCACACACCAGCACCTTTGCGCAGGCCACGGCCGCGCAGTACCTCAAGGCCGGCCGCATGCCTGGCACGCTGGCCCATGTGCGCAAGGTGTACGCCGAGCGCGCCCAGGCCATGGGCGATGCGCTGCGCAAGGAACTGGGCGACGCCATCGAATTTGTGCAGCCCCAGGGCGGCCTGTTCGTGTGGGCGCGCCTCACGGGTGCAGGCGGCAAGGTGGCCGATGGCAACGTGCTGGCCAAGCGCGCCATCGAAAAGGGCGTGGCCTTTGTGCCCGGCACGCCGTTCTTCTGCGCCAACCCCGACCACGCCACCTTCCGCCTGTCGTTTGCCACGGCCGATGTGGACAAGATCCGCGAAGGCGTCGCGCGCCTGGGCCAGGCGATCTGACGCCTCCATGTCCGACACCAACGATCTCGCCAACGTTCTCCAGCGCCTCGAAAGCCTGGAGATCAAGGCCAGCTTTACCGAAGACCTGCTGGACCAGCTGAACATGACCATCTACCAGCAGCAGCAACTGATCGATCGGTTGACGCACGAGGTCATCCAGCTGCGCCAGCAGGCGCCCGAAGGCGGCTCGAACGGCCCGCGGAACCTGCGCGACGAGCTGCCGCCGCATTACTGATCTAGAGATCTAGGCTTTCACGGACCGCCAGGCTGCGTCCGCCAGTTCTGTGCGGTAGGTGGTGGGCGACGGCAGGCCGCCCTGGGCCACATTGCCCGACAGCCAGGCCCTGCAATAGCTCTGCACCGGCCCCATCACCAGCGATGGCATCAGCTCGCACGGCAGGTCGCGCAGCGCGCCCGACCGGCGGTGCGGCTCGAACCAGGCCACCAGCGCCTGGTTGCGGCGCCGTGCGGCCTCGGCCAGGTCGGGCGTGCGCGGGCCCGCTGCCACTGCGCTGCGCTCCTGGAACATGAACCGCGCCCGCTCGGGCTGCGCCACCACCCAATCCAGGTAGCCCATGACCAGGGCCAACACGCCCGCCTCCACGCCCTGGGCGGCATCGAGGTGCGCCTGCACGCTGCGCGACTGGTCGTGAAAGATCTCGAAGAACAGCGCTGCCACGATGCCGTCGCGGTTGCCAAAGTGGTGATAGATGCTGCCCACGCTGGCCCCGCAGCGCGCCCGCACGCCGTCGATGGTGACTGCATCCACGCCGCCTTCGGCCGCGCAGGCCAGGGCGGCGTTCAGGATGTCCTGGCGGCGGTCGGTGGTTGCTTCGGCAGGGGATGAGGTGGGGGGCGGGGAATTGCGGCTTGCCATGGAATGCGATTCTAGAATAAAGTTCTAGAAAATATTTCTAGTCCACGATCCTTCCATGCATTCCTCTCCCATTGCCGCCCCTGCTGCCGCTGCCTCCATGCCCGGCACTGCCTTGTACCCGCACCTGCTTGCCCCGCTCGATCTGGGCTTCACCACCCTCAAGAACCGTGTGCTCATGGGCTCCATGCACACCGGGCTGGAGGACGGGCGTGACCTGTCTCGCATGGCGGCGTACTTCCGCGAGCGTGCCGAGGGGGATGTGGGCCTGATCGTGACGGGTGGCTTTGCGCCCAACATCGCGGGCTGGGCCAAACCGTTTGCGGGCACGCTGGCGACCTCGGGCGCGGCCAAGCGCCACCGCGTGGTGACCGAGGCCGTGCACGAGGCGGGCGGCAAGATCGCCCTGCAGATCCTGCACACGGGCCGCTATGCCTACCACCCGCTGGCCGTGGCACCGTCGCGGCTGCAGTCGCCGATTTCGCCGTTCACGCCGTTCGCGCTGTCGGCGAGCGGGGTGGAGCGCCAGATCCGTGCCTTCGTGCGCTGTGCAGTGAAGGCGCGCGAGGCGGGCTACGACGGCGTGGAGGTGATGGGCTCGGAGGGCTATTTCATCAACCAGTTCCTGTCGCAAGCCACCAACCTGCGGCGCGATGCCTGGGGCGGCGACTACAGCCACCGCATGCGGCTGCCGGTGGAGATTCTGGCCCGCATGCGCGAGGCCGTAGGGCCGGACTTCATCATCATCTACCGCCTGTCGATGATCGACCTGGTGCCCGGCGGCAGCGCGTGGGACGAGATCGTCACCCTGGGCAAGGCCGTGGCCACAGGCGGGGCGAACATCGTCAACACCGGCATTGGCTGGCACGAGGCGCGGGTGCCCACCATTGCCACCAGCGTGCCGCGCGCAGCGTTTGCCTGGGTCACGCAAAAGATGAAGGCCGAGTTTGCGGCGGCAGGCATCACCACGCCGCTGGTCACGTCCAACCGCATCAACACGCCCGAGGTGGCCGAGCAGGTGCTGGCCGATGGCTGTGCCGACATGGTGTCCATGGCGCGGCCACTGCTGGCCGATGCGGCGTTTGTGAAGAAGGCTGCGCAGGGCCGGGCCGACCGCATCAACACCTGCATCGCCTGCAATCAGGCCTGCCTGGACCATGTGTTCCAGAACAAGACCAGCAGCTGCCTGGTCAACCCGCGCGCTTGCCATGAGACGGAGCTCGTGTACCGCCCCGTGTCGTCGCGCAAGCGCATCGCGGTGGTGGGCGCGGGGCCTGCAGGACTGACGGCCGCCACCGTGGCCGCCGAGCGAGGGCACGAGGTGCACCTGTTTGACGCTGCGCCGGTCATCGGCGGCCAGCTCAACATGGCCAAGGTGATTCCGGGCAAGGAAGAGTTCCACGAAATGCTGCGCTACCTGGCCACACGCGTGGAGGACACAGGCGTGCAACTGCACCTGAACGAGCGCGTGTTGGCCGCCGACCTGGCGGGCTTTGACGAGGTCATCGTCGCTACCGGTGTGGAGCCGCGTGACCCGAAGATCCCCGGCCAGGACCACCCCAAGGTGCTGAGCTACATCGACGTGCTGCGCCACGGCAAGCCGGTGGGCGAGCGTGTGGCCATCATCGGTGCGGGCGGCATTGGCTTTGATGTGGCCGAGTTCCTCACGCATGGTGAGCACCCCTCCACCACGCTCGATTTGGCCGCGTGGAAGGCCGAATGGGGCATCACCGACCCGGCCGAGGCGCGCGGTGGCCTGGCCGCCAGCGGCCCGCGCGTGACGCCCCCTGCTCGGCAGGTGACGCTGCTGCAGCGCAAGAAGGGCAAGCTGGGCGGCGGCCTGGGCAAGACCACGGGCTGGATCCACCGCACGGTGCTGAAGATGAAAGCGGTGGAGATGGTGGGTGGCGTGAACTACGAGCGCATTGCCGACGAAGGGCTGCTGGTCTCGTACGGCGAAAAGCGCGAAGACCCGACCTGGATCCCGTGCGACACCGTGGTCCTGTGCGCGGGCCAGGTGCCGTTGCGCAGCCTGGCGCAGGACCTGGAGGCCCAGGGCCGCAAGCCCCACCTCATCGGTGGTGCGCTGGAGGCCGGCGAGCTGGACGCCAAGCGCGCCATCGACCAGGCGGCGCGGCTGGCGGCCCGGCTGTAGGTCGGCGCGTACATCGCCTGCAGGGGCTCACAGGGCCTGTCAGGCGTGTTGTTGAGGTCTTTTTGGCTGGTAGCGCTAGTGGAATATGCTTGGGTAGCTATATTTTTGATAGTGAATACAGGATGGCGACTGCCGTGATGGGTCACGGCGGCTGTGCCGTCCTTATCCCTCAGGCGGACAGATTCAGGGCGTTGAACACCCGCAGCGCTGCCCACGCGTCGTTGGCCGCGTAGACCAGCTGGGCCTCGCTCAGCCGGGCGTTGGCCCAGTTGGAGGTGGCGGCTTTTTTGGACTTGATGAAGCGCCGGTTGAACAGCACCGCCACAGCCCCTTTCACGCCCATGTCCTTGCGGTAGCCGCGTTGGCGGAACACGGTGTTCAGCTCAAGCACATCGGCTGGTTGCACGCCCAGCTTGTGCTGGATGCGCTTGGTGTCGTCACCCAGCCCAAAGCCCGCCTTGGTCACCCCCTGCAGGGCCAGTAGCTCGGCCACGCGCGCTCGGCAGCCGGGGTCGTGCAGCTGGAACACCCAGGCCCGCTCCAGCGTAGCCAGTTGCACGATGTGCGGCCCGTCCGACGGCTCATCGCGCACAAAGGTGGGTTTGGATTCGGTGTCAAAACCCCAGGCACTGGCGCTGGCCAGCGCCTGGCAAGCCTGGTCGGCCTGTGCAGGCGTGGCGACCAGCGCAATGCGGTCCAGGCCCAGGCGTTCAAAGGGTTCCAGCAGCGCGATCTGGTCTTTGTCTGGCATGGGGCGCTGGGTGGTGCGCGCAGAGGGGTGGCGGGGCGCGGAGGGGTGGCGGGGCGCGGAGGGCGGCTGGCGCCGCGAAGGAGGAGAGGCCGTCATGCGGGCCATTGTGCCGTGTGGGTGTCCCTTCAGCGTTTGCCGGTTTTGCGCAAGCGGGGGGCTTCCTCCATCTGCCCCAGGGCTTGCTCACAAGCCGCCACCGACTGGGCCTGCCGCCCCGCCAGCCAGCCTGCGCCAAACCAGGCCTTCAGGTCGCCGGACTCTGCAAGCTCGCGGTACAGCGCTGCCGCCACACGCTCGTCATTGAGGCGGCCCAATGCTGACAGCGCTGGCTGCAGGCTGTCCAGAAACCGGGCGCTGTGTGCATCCAGCGCGGGCGCCACGAACTCTGTGAGGTAGCGCAGGCGTTTGAGGCGTTTGCGCAGCCGGTGCTGTGCCTGGGGCGTGCGCGTGGCAAAACCCCGTGCGCCTTTTTGCACCTGGGCATGCAGTGCGCGCAGGCGCTGCTGCAGCAGGTGGCGCGTGGCACGGGCGTCCAGGCCTGCTGCGGCGTCGCCCGTGGCGTCCAGCCCTGGGGTGGTAAAGGCCATCAGATACACCAGCGCTTCCTGAAAGGCCGTATCGCGCACGATGTGTTGTGCAGCCTGGGCCTCCAAGCCGGTGGCGTCGTTCGGGTGGGTGGACAGGGGCGGCGCTCCGGCATCGCGCAGTTCGGCACCGATGCGTTGCATCACCTGGCTGCGGTCCCGCAGGTGGCCGAGCTGCTGGAACACATGGACCAGGGGCGGCTCCCAGGCGGGGTCAAAGTTGCCTGGGGCCAGCGGCGCCAGCTCGCGCAGGGCGGTGCGCAAGCGGCGCATGCCGATGCGCAGCTGGTGCAGCTGCTCCTCATCACTCGCACCTTCGGCAATGTCGCTGGAGGGGCCCAGGATCTGCTGCAGGCACTGCGCCACCACGGCGCGCTGCAGGGCCTGCCCGGCGGGCAGTTGCTGGTACAGGGGGGACCGGGGTCGGGTCTTGCGGGGCGAAGCGCCGCCTGAAGGGCCGTCAGATGGAATGGGAATGCCAGACGGACTGCCAGCTGCTGCCAGCAGGCGCTCGCCCCGTTCGGCCTTGGACACGGTGCTCAGATACAGCCCGTGCCGCGTGGCCCACTGCGCGGCGAGCGCTGCCAGGCCCGTCACCGGGCCGGCCTTGAGTTCCAGCTCCAGCTCGCAAATGGGGGCCTCGGCCTGCTGGGGCGTGCCCCGGTGGGCCACCACCCGGCCGGTGTCCAGCGCCAGCTCGACCACCGTTCCCTGGCGGGTGATATCGCGTGTCAGCCGGTCCATCTCGGTGCCATAGGTTTCGACGAGGGGGCCACCAGCGGCTTGCAGGGCCTGCTGCAGCCGGGCGCCTGCCACGGTGCCACTGTGCAACTGGGGCAGGGGCTCGGGCGCGATGCCTTCTATGGCGGGGCCGCCTGCGACGTTGTGCTCCTGCCGGTCCAGCGGGCCATCGCCCAGCGCCTTGACGGTTTGCACCCACTGGTCGCCCTCGCGCCGCAGGCGAAACGCTATGCCGCGTGACGCCAGTGTGCCGTCGGGCGTGTCGAAGTAGCGGGCCTCCATGCGGATGGCGACACACCGGCCCCGGCGTACTGCCGCTTGCACGGCAGCCAGACGGTCGGGCGGGATGCAGAACTTGAATTCGATTTCCATGGTGGCGGCATTATCCCGTGGTATCCCTATCGCAGGGCTGCGCCGGACGAAGGGCGCACGGCGGTTATCCGTTAATAATATAAAATCAATGATTCAAGAGAGGGTGGATTGATTATGAAGGGCGATTGAAGGAGGATATCAAGCTCATGCCCAGCGGTTTTCCTTGATTATCTCGGATGGAGGTGATGATTTTGAATGCAGACGCCTGAACCCGGTCTGGCAGGCGGACAAAATTATTTTCTTGCACCAGGGTGTCGCCATTGAGGAACGACCAGAGGATGAACCGAATCGCCTGGGCTGTCTGGTCGGGGTTCTGCGTGACCTTGGGGAACACCACAAACGTGCCCATGGTGATGGGCCAGGCCGATTTACCGGGCCGCTGCGTCAAGGTGCTGTGGAAAACTCCGGTGGCGGACCAATCGCTGTTGGCCAGTGCCGCCTTGAAGGCGTCGATGGAGGGTTTGACATAACTGCCGTCGGCATTTTTCATCTGCACAGTGGTCAGGCCGTATTCCGCCACATAGCCGTGGTCCACATACCCGATGGCGCCCACCGTGTCGCGCACGCCCTTGGCCACCCCGTCGCTGCCCTTGAAGGCCAGCACACCCACAGGCCAGGCGATGCTGGTTTTGGCGCCGTACGATGATTTCCATTGTGGGCTCACCTTGCCCAGGTAGTCTGCAAAGTTGTAGGTGGTGCCCGACCCATCGGCCCGCACCACCACCTTGATCGGCAGGTCGGGCAGGGAGACATCGGGGTTCAGTGCGGCGATCTCTGCCGCGTTCCAGCGGGTAATCTCGCCCATGAAGATGCGGCTGAGAGCCTCACCCGTCAGGCGCAGCTGGGTGTTTTGTACCTTGGGCAGGTTGACGATGGGGCTGATGCCGGTGATGGCCACGGGCAGCGCCAGCAGGCCGTGCTCCAGCAAGTCCTTCTCTGCGGGGTACACGTCCGTCGCGCCAAAACCGACGGCCTGCTGCTGGATTTTTTTCATGCCCGCGCTGGAACCCACCGGGTCGTAGTCCACCGCGCTGCCAGTGGCCTTGGCATAGGCCTTGGCCCAGCTGCGGTAGATGGGCGCTGCCGCCGACGATCCAGCGCCCGTCACGGTCTGTGCGCTGGCCAGGCCCGCCTGCACAAGGGCCACGGTCGCCAGCAAAAGAAGGTAAATATATTTCATGTGTTTTATGTAATGGTTTTTATGAATAACGATATGCCATGCACGATTTCAGGTGCAGTGAAATTCACGCGTGTTCATTGAGCAGACAGGCAGATTTCGGTGCCGATCCTAGCAAAATGACAGCGATTTGAAGCATTGGCCTGAACGGCTAAGGTTTCTTGCTGAGTCACTAATCTGTCATTTGAAACAATTAGTATCTTTCGCATCCCATCGGGGGCTTGGTGCACGGCGGGTGGTTGGCTTACCCCCCGCAGCAACACGCGTTCGCTCCCACAAGGCGGCGACGCCCCGGTGGACCTTCACGAAAGATTCAGATGCTTCAAAAATTGAAAATTGGTACCCGCCTGGCCCTGGCCTTTGCCGTGCTGCTGTTGCTGATATCGGCCCTGGCGGCCGGTGGCATCAGCGGGGCCAAGCGGTTGACCGAGCGCAGCGCAGCCCTGTACGGCGATCGCACCGTGCCGATGGGGGTGCTGGCCGAGATCAGCCACCTGACGCAGCGCAACCGCGTCCTGGTCATGGACATGTTGATGGACCCCGGCACCAGCAACCTGGAAGCCAGCCATGCGGCCCTGACCGCCAATGTCGAGCGCATCCAGGCCCTGTGGAAGGACTACGCCGCCAAACCGCTGGGGGCGGAGGAACAGGCCCTGGCGCAGGCCTTTGCCGATGCCAATGCCACCTATCTGGACAAGGGCCTGATCCCGGCGTCGGCCGCGCTGGTGGCCGGCAAGTACGACGACGGCTCGGAGCTGTACATCACCCAGATCCGCCCCAATGCGCTCAAGGTGCAGGACGCCATCGAGCGCCTGGTGGCGCTGCAGATCAACGTGGCTGCGGCAGAGTTTGCAGGGGCGCGCGCCATGAGCGACACCATCCACTGGTGGATGCTGGCCGCCACCGCCCTGGCATTGCTGGCAGGTGCTGCGATGGCCTGGGTCATCACCCGTTCGATCTCGCGGCCGCTGCGTCAGGCCGTGGTGCTGGCACGCACTGTGGCGGGGGGCGACCTGACGGCGCAGATCGATGTGCGTGGCAACGACGAGACCGCCGAGCTGCTGGGGGCCCTGCGTGAGATGAACCACCAGCTGGTGCGCGTGATCACCGAGGTGCGCGCCAGCACCGAGACGGTCGCCCACGAGGCCGTGGTGATGGCGGGCGGCACCGAAGACCTGGCACGCCGCACCGAGGTGCAGGCATCCAATCTGCAGGAGACGGCCGCGTCGATGGAGCAGCTGACCATCACGGTGCAGCACAACACCGACAACGCCCAGCGTGCCACCGCCCTGGCGCAAGAGGCGAGCAGCGTGGCCAACGAAGGCGGCAGCGTGATGCGCGACGTGATCGCCACCATGCAGGAGATCAAGACCCAGTCGCAAAAGATCACGGACATCATCAAGGTGATCGACGACATCGCCTTCCAGACCAACCTGCTGGCGCTGAATGCGGCGGTGGAGGCCGCGCGTGCGGGTGAACAGGGCCGGGGCTTTGCGGTGGTGGCTGGCGAGGTGCGGGGCCTGTCGCAGCGCAGCAGCATGGCGGCCCGGGAGATTCGCGGCCTGATCTCGGCCAGCGTGCAGGGTGTGGAGCGCGGGTCCACCCTGGTGGGGCAGGCGGGCGAGCGTGTGGCCAACACCGTGCACCATGTGAACCAGGTGGTGTCGCTCATCACCGCCATCAAGGATGCCGGGCAGGAGCAGGCCCGGGGCATTGCCCAGATCGGAGAGGCCGTGCGCCAGCTGGACGCGGCCACGCAGCAGAACGCTGCGTTGGTGGATGACAGTTCGTCCGCCTCGACCGGCATGAAGAATCAGGTAAGGCGCCTGCTGGAGGTGATTCACCAGTTCCGCCTGACGCCGGATATGCCCCTGCCTGCTGCAGGCGCGCCCTTGCTGGAAACGGCAGGGTTGCCTCCTGCCGTGGCTCTGGAGGGCGGGGCCGGCAGTCGCGCGCAACTGGCCATCTCGGCCCGCTAGCCCGGCGGCGGCGTGGTCTCTGCATCGCATGGCCTATGCCGCCAATGACCGAGGCATTGCCACCCACCACGCCAAGTCCTGCGCCATGAACCGCACCGACGTATTGATCGCGATTGCCGAAGTGGCGCGCAGTGGTGGCGCTGCCGCCCCCGAAGACGCCATCTCCCAGCTGGCGATGCTCATTGATGATCTGGAGCTGTCCTGCAGCGGCTCGGAGCAGGTGATGGAGATGCTGCTGCGCATCGCCGCCTGCCTGTGGAACCTGCAGCAGGAACGCATGCGCCTTTGAACAGGTGCCTTGGCATGCTGCATGGCCCTGATCTCTCACCGATCAGGGCGAATGAAATGATCACTCGTCCAGCGTCTCGAGCGAAGCCACCTGGTTGCGCCCCCGGTGCTTGGCCAGGTACAGCGCCTGGTCGGCACGGTCGAGCATGTCGCGCAGGCTGCGATCGCTCTGGCGGAAGGTACCCACACCCAGGCTGGTGGTGACGCGGTAGCTGTGGCCTGCATCGTCCGTCAGTTCCAAGGCGCGGATGCTGTGCAGCATGCGCGTGGCCACCTCCAGGCCCTCGGCCAGTGTGGTCAGGGGCAACAGCACGCCAAACTCTTCACCGCCCAGTCGGCCCACGGCATCGCTGGCACGCAACTGGCCCTTGATGGCCTGCGCAAATGCCATCAGCGCCCGGTCGCCTTCCAGGTGGCCAAAACGGTCGTTGATGGCCTTGAAGTGGTCCAGGTCCAGCATCAGCAAGGTCAGCGGCTCGCCGTTGCTGCGTGAATGGGCATAGGCCGACTCGGCGCATTCAAGAAACGCGCGGCGGTTGGCAATGCCCGTCAGCATGTCGGTGGTGGCCAGGCGCTGCAGCTCGCGCTCCAGGTTCTTGCGTTGCGTGACGTCGCGGTAGATGCCTTCGACCCCCGCAAAATTGCCTGCATGGTCGTACAGCGCGTGGCTGCTGATGGAGATGTCGATCACCGTGCCATCGCGCCGCACCATCTGGCCCGGAAAGTCCGACACCTCGCCGTGTTCCATGATCGCGGCCTTGAACGCGTCGCGGTCTTTGCTTTGGGGGTAGTACGACTCGGCCGTGCGGCCTTCGATTTCGTGGGGCTCGTAGCCCAGCACCCGGCGCACGCCTGGGCCCACATGCTGCACGATGCCCTGCGCATCGGTGCGGTAGTACACGTCCTGCATGTTCTCGAACAGGCGCCGGAAGTTCTGCTCGCTCTCGCGCAGCTGGGCCTCGATCTCGCTCTGGTGTGTCATGTCCATGCCGCACATGAGCACGGCGGGGGCACCGTCCCATTCCATGGCCACACTGCTGATCAGCACCATGCGCAAGTTGCCGCGCTCGGTGCGGATACGGAACTCAGAGGATTTGTTGGGCCGCCCGGCCTGCTCGGGCACGGCCACTTGCTGGATGCGGTTGGTGGAGCGCACCTGGTCCAGGGGGTGCACAAAGTCGCCAGACAGCCGCCCGATCAGGCTGTCGATACTGGGCGCCTCCAGCAACTCCATGCTGGCGGCGTTGGCAAAGCGGATGGCGCCCTGTTGTGTGACAAGCACAGCCGCTGGCAACAGGTGCAGCAGGCGCAGGTCGTGGTTCATGGGCTGGTGGTAACCAAAAGTAATGCACCATTGTGGCACCTCGATGCGCAGGTGTGAAACGGCACCTGTCGCAGGCGGTACTATCGCCCATGAGAAAAACTTTCCAACTCCACGTTGAAGGCAAGAACCGCGATCGCGTTCTGGATGCCGTCAAGCACGAAATCCGCAAGTACATCAAGCGCGAACGGCGCCGCGACCTGCCCGAAGGCGCCGATTTCTGGGACTTTGACTGCCAGTTTGGCCGCACCAAGGAAGACGCCGCCGTGGCGCACCTGGCCGCCTTGACCGGGCTGATCAACGGCGTGGCCGCCGAGGGCGGCGCCCAGTTCTATGTGGAAATTCTGGCCAAGCCCGGCAAGCGCACACCCCGTCCGGCTGGTGAGGCTTCACACAGCGGGCCAGATGGCCTGGACGCGGACGACGAAGAAGGCGCGTAAGCCCTGGCGCTGGGTGGATGCCACCCCGCTCACCCTCAGTGAAGCACTGCAGGCCCCTTTCAGGGGCCTTTTTTGTGGGCAGCGGGGGCATCGGCTGCCTGCGCCGCTGCTGCGCGCAGCTTGTCCTTTTTGCTGGGGCGTTTGCCCTTGATGCCGCCGGTGCCCCCGGGGTCGGTGGATGGTGTGGGCGCGGGAGCCTCGGTGGGTTCAAAGCCCGCAATCTGCTCGCGTGGGATGGTGAGGTGCTGGCGTTTTTCGATCAGCCGGAAATGCGCCTCGGTATCGGCGGTCACAAAGCTCACGGCCATGCCGCTCTCGCCCGCCCGGCCGGTGCGGCCGATGCGGTGTACATAGTCCACGGCCGATCGGGGCAGGTCGTAGTTCACCACGGCAGGCAACTGCGCAATGTCGATGCCGCGTGCTGCGAGGTCGGTGGTCACGACCACCTGCCAGCGCTCGTCCTTGAACTCCTGCAGCACCTGGTTGCGCGCGCTCTGGCTCAGGCCGCCGTGGAAGGGCGATGCAAAAATGCCCGCCTTGTACAGCTTCTCGGCCACATGCTCGGCCGCGTATTGCGTGGCCACAAACACCAGCACGCGCGACCAGTTGTGCTCCTTGACCAGGTGGCGCAGCAACTGGGTGCGGCGGCTGGCGTCCACCGCAATGGCGCGTTGTTCGATGGCGGGCTCGTTACCCGGCGTGTGGGGCACCTCGACGCGCACCGGCTGCTTCAGCAGGCCATCGGCCAGCGCCTGCACTGCGGCTGGGAATGTGGCCGAGAAAAACAGGTTCTGCCGCCGGGCTGGCAACAGCGCCAGCACGCGCTGCAGTTCCTCGGCAAAGCCCAAGTCCAGCAGCCGGTCTGCTTCGTCCAGCACGAGGTGTGCCACGGCCGACAGGCGCAGCGCGTTGTGGTCCACCAGGTCCAGCAGGCGGCCCGGCGTGGCCACCACAATGTCGGCGCCGCCGCGCAGGCCCAACATCTGCGGATTGATCGACACGCCGCCGAACACGATGGCGATCTTGAGCGGTTGCTGCAGGTGCTGCGCCAGGCTGCGCAGCACTTCTCCCACCTGCGCTGCCAGTTCACGGGTGGGCACCAGCACCAGGGCGCGCACCCGGCGCGGGCCGCCAGTGGCGCTGAGCTGCAGCTGCTGCAGCAAGGGCAGGGCAAATGCCGCCGTCTTGCCCGAGCCCGTCTGTGCGGCACCCAGCAGATCTACCCCCTGCAGGATGGCCGGAATGGCGCCCGCCTGAATGGGCGTGGGCGCCACAAAGCCCGCCTGGGCGGCGGCATGGACAAGGGCGGGGGACAGACCGAGGGAGGCAAAAGGCATGGAAAGGCGCTGGGAATGCGTTGAAGAAGGCACGCAAGGCAGCGCGGACAAAGCAGTAATGGCCCGCATTGTCGCCGCGTTTGCCCGATGCCCTCTTGCCCGGTGCCTTCTCACAGGCCAGCAATGCGCGCCTTGCACCTGCAAGATTGCAGGGAATGCGAGTGCTCGGCCCCTGCGTTGGGCAACCGATAATCGGGCCGCCCCGTTTTTCGTTGACAGATTTCCCGGACCCGAACCCCATGGCTTTGCCCCTAGATACCTCCGCCATCACCCACGGCATCCAGCTGGCGGTGGCGCCCGTGTTTTTGCTCACTGCGGTGTCCGGCATGATCGGCGCGGTGGCCGGTCGCCTGGCCCGGATCATTGACCGGGCGCGTGTGGTGGAAGACCGCGCGCGCGTCAATGCCGAACCCGAATTTCTGGCCCGTGCCTACAAGGAGCTGGCGGACTTGCGTTTGCGTGGACGGCTGGCCAACGGTTGTATTGCGCTGCTGACGTTTTGTGCCTTCCTCATTGGCACGACCATCATCCTGCTGTTCCTGGGCGAAACCACCGACTTTCAGTCCAGCCGCCTTGCGGTGGGCGGGTTTCTGGCGGGTGTTGCGTGCTTTTTGCTGGCGCTGGTGTGTTTTCTGACCGAGACGCTGCTGGCCACGCGCCTGCTCGACTTTCACATGCTGCAGCAAGAGGTGGAGGGGAAGAAGCCATGAAGTCTTTTGCCGACCTGGGTGGCCTGGTGTATTCCACCGAGTCGGGCCGCATGTGCCCCACCTGCCGCCAGCCGGTGGCGCAATGCACCTGCAAACAGAACAAGCCCCTGCCCACGGGCGACGGCATCGTGCGCGTATCGCGCGAGACCAAAGGGCGCGGCGGCAAGGCGGTCACCTTGGTCAAGGGTGTGCTGGTGGACGAGACTGCGCTGGAGCAGCTGGGCAAGCAACTCAAGGCCGCCTGTGGCAGCGGCGGCACGGTGAAGGACGGCGTGATCGAGGTGCAGGGCGACCACGTGGAACGCGTGATGGCCGCGCTGCAGAAGCTGGGCCACAAGGTCAAGCGCGCAGGCGGTTGAGGAGCCCAGGGCAATGGACGCAGACAAACTGCAACGCCTGGTCACCACCGAGATGCCGTACGGCAAGCACAAAGGCACGCTGCTGGCGGACCTGCCGGGCAACTACCTCAACTGGTTTGCGCGCGAGGGGTTTCCCAAGGGCGAGTTGGGCCAGTTGCTGGCGCTGATGCACGAGATTGATCACAACGGGCTGTCGGACCTGCTGCGGCCCTTGCGGGGGCGGTGATTCTTCCCCAGTGCCTGCGCCACATCGGGCGCTGGCCACAGGCCGCTGGAGCGCCACAACATGGTGACGATCATGGCCAAGGCAATCAGCAGCGGGCGCATCACGCCCGCATCCAGTAGCCCGTGCGTTGCTGCCTGCAGGGGGCCAACCACATAGCGCAGTACCTCTGGCAGCGCTGCGAGCAGCACGGCTCCCAGGACCACCCCGGGGATATGCCCCATGCCGCCAAACACCACCATGGCAACGATGAGCACAGACTCCTGCAGGCTGAAGGCCTCGGGGGAAACGAAGCCCTGAAAAGCCGCAAACATGGCGCCAGTCACTCCGCCAAAGCTGGCGCCCACGCCGAAGGCCAGCAGTTTGAGGTTGCGGGTGTTGATGCCCATGGACCGGGCTGCGGTTTCATCGTCGCGGATAGCCATCCATGCGCGGCCGATGCGGGAGTGTTGCAGGCGCAGACAGACAACGATGGTGAGCGTCACCAGCGCCAGAAACAGGTAGTAGTACAGCGTGACCGACGCCACCTCATGGCCCGCCACCACCAGGGGTCGGCCCAGGTCCACCCCCAGGATGTGCACCGGGTCGATCAAGCCCAGACCTTGGGCGCCCTGCGTGATGTTGACGGGGTGGCTCATGTTGATGACCAGCAGGCGCACGATTTCGCCAAAGCCCAGGGTGACCACCGCCAGGTAGTCCCCCCGCAGCTTGAGGGTGGGGGCTCCCAGCAGCATGCCGAGCAGGGCCGCGCATGCCGCGCCCAGCGGGATGGTCACCCACCAGGGGGCGTGCAACCCCTGCGGGAACAGCGCAGCGATCCACGCAAAGTGGTCGGTCAGGTGGGGTGAGGTCAGCAGGGCAAACAGGTAGGCACCCAGTGCGTAGAAGGCCACATACCCCAGGTCCAGCAGGCCTGCATAACCCACCACCACGTTCAGGCCCAGTGCCAGCATGACGTACAGCAGGCTGACGTCAGCAACGCGCACCCAGTGGTGACCGAAGGTTTGCAGTACCAGGGGCAGCAGGAGCACTGCGAGGACCAGGCCTGCTTGCGTGCTACGCCGTTCGAAGATCGTGCTCATGGGTGATGCCGTGGCTGGGGCGGTGGATGGGACGCTGCATGAAGCGCCAGTGGCTGTGCAGTGCCAGCGGCACCTCGGTGCCTTCGTAGGCCGCGCAGTCGGCGTAGCCGTGGGCTTCGTACAGGCGGTGTGCTGCCTGCATGAAAAGGGCGGTGTCCAGGCAAATGCGGGTGTAGCCCGCCTGAAAGGCATCTGCGTACAGCTTGCGCAGTGCCGACGAACCGAGATGCAGGCCCCGGTAGGCGGGGCGGACGTACAGGCGCTTGACTTCGACGGTGCCTGCGCCCAAGGGCCGCAGGCCACACATGCCTGCGGCTTCGCCATTCACGGCGATCAGGTAGTACGCGCTGTTTGGCTGGTTTCCGGTCTGTGAGACCTTCAATCCGGGCAGGTCCTCCGGTGGCAGCGGCAAGCCGGCACGCGGGGAGAGGGCTGGAAAGCACCGGGCTGTTTCGCCATGTACCCAGCGCAGATATTCAGCCTGCAAACCCATCAGCGACTTTCGGGTTTCGCAGGTGCTGGTGGAGTCGGCGCTAAGGAATGACGGGTTCGGCATGGCGTGAATGTGTGGAAATGCAAGAAGGTTAGACTGGATCGAATCGGCCAAAAAGTGGCTTTCATTCCTTTTATTGCGGAATAAAAAGATTGAATTTTCCGTGCTCAACCGGAGTAAACAACGCAGATGGACAAGCTCAGTGGCATGTTGGCCTTTGTGAAAACAGCGGAGCTGGGCAGCTTTGTGGCCGCCGGACGGGCGCTGGAGATATCGGCGTCTGCGGTGGGCAAGGGCGTGGCGCGGCTGGAGCAGGAGGTGGGCGTGCGCCTATTGCAGCGCAGCACCCGGCGCATCCAGCTGACGGCAGAGGGGCGCCTGTTCCATGAGCGCTGCCGGCGCGTGCTGGACGACCTGGACGACGCGCAGGCCATGCTGTCGCTCTCGCGGGAGACACCACGGGGAAAGCTGCGGGTGAGTGCGCCCATCGTGGGCTACCACTTCCTGATCCCCCTGGTGCCGGAGTTTCTGGCGCGCTACCCCGAGGTGGAGCTGGACATCACGTTCAGCGACCGAGCGATCGACCTGATCGACGAAGGCATCGACGTGGCGATTCGCAGTGGCGACCTGCGCGATTCACGCCTGGTGTCGCGGCCCTTGCAGACCTTTCGGCTGCTGCTGTGCGCTGCGCCCAGCTACCTGGAGCGCCACGGCACGCCCGCTGCACTGCGCGACCTGGAGCGGCATGCCTGCGTGCGCTTTCGTCACCCGGATTCCGGCAAGCTGCTCGACTGGCCGTGGCGCGAGGACCTGGGCAGCGACGAGCCACGCCTTCGCACGGTGCTGGCCTGCAACAACATCGAAGCCGTTCTGGGTGCCACCCTGCGGGGGATCGGTATTGCCTGTATGCCCGACTTTCTGGTGCGCGATGCCCTGGCTGAGGGGCGACTGGTGAGCGTGCTGGAGCCGCACCTGGGCCCGGCCCGCCAGTTCCGGGCACTGTGGCCTTCCAGCCGCCATCTGTCGCCCAAGGTGCGCGTGTGGGTGGATTACCTGGGCGCGCAGTTGTCCCGCCCGCCATAATCGCGGCCATACCAACAACCACACCGAGGGAATGCACATGAAGGGCAATATCGCTGCGATCGTTCTGGTCGTGCTGGGCGTGTTTTTTCTGCTGACCAACCTGGGACTGATCAGCATCAGCCTTCGCGAGCTGCTGCGGGTGTGGTGGCCTGTGGCGCTGATAGCAGTGGGTCTGGCGCTGTTCTTCACGCCGGGTAACAAGGGCAAATAAGCCAGAAGCGGGCGCTGGCGACCGCGTTGCCAGTCGGCAGTCTTCAACCTCGCTGGGTTTCTCCGCTGCCCTGTTGGCGGGCGCCGTGCTCATCGCGCCCATGGCGCCCATGGCCCTCGTCGCGGGGCTGCACAAAACCGGGGTCGTTCGCAAAGTAGCCCCGGAACAGGTTGCGTGCAATGCCATGGGCCGCCACCTGCAGGTCGTGCGCCACCTCCGGCGCAAACAAGCGACTGGTGTGCTTTTGCCACAGCGCCACCCAGGCCGCAAAGTGGGCGGGTGTGACGCCCTCCAGCGCCATGTGTTTGCCGAAGACATCGCCTTTGAAGCTGCGGGCGCCTAGCGCGACGGTGCTCCAGAAGTCCACCAGGCGCTGCAGGTGGGCGTCCCACTGGCCGTGCAGGGCCTTTTCAAACACCGGGCCCAGCAGCGGGTCGCGCCGCACATCCCCGTAAAAGCCGTGCACCAGTTGCGTGATGCTCTCCGCGCTGGGGGCGAGCTTGCCGGCGGTCTGTGTAGGGTGGGCTTCTTCGGTCATGGCGGCAGTGTGCTGGCTCACTGGCAGCCGCAGGCTGACGTGGCACAAGCTTGCGCGGGTGCAGCGCTGGCTTCGAACCGCGGAAACAGCACGTTGTTTTCCAGGTGGATGTGGTTGATGAGGTCGTCGCCCAGCTGGGCAATGCCCGCGTAGAGCGCGCGCCAGGTGTTGCATGCACCTTGGGGAGGCGTGGCGTCATTCGTCAGCGCGTTGAGCTTGTCCAGCGCCTCGCCATGGTCCACATGTTCGGCGCGCATCATGCCGATGGGCTGGCCCACAAACGGGTTGCCGCCGTTCTTGAGCATGGGGAACAGCACCTGCTCTTCCTTGAGCATGTGCGACAGCAGCTCCTCGTGCATGGCCTCCAGGTGGTCGGCCAGGCCGACCGGCACCTGCGGGTGGTCGCGGTGCACGGCCTCCACGCGGCGGGCCATGCGGATCAGCTCGGGCAGCTGCTGGCGGTGCACCTCGTGGTAGCGCGCCAGGATGTGGTCGATGAGCGCGCTGGGCGACGCTGCCTCGGGCACGGCGTCGCTGCGCTGCAGGGCCGCCAGCTCGGCCAGCACGGCGTCGGCGTCCAGCCCCTTGTCGGCAGCCGCCTTGGCCAGGCTCACTTGGCCGCCGCAGCAGAAGTCCAGCTTGAGGCGCCGAAACACCGCCGTGGCGCCCGGCAACTGCACGGCAATCTGGCCGATCTGCTGCTCGGCGCTCAGCGGCAGTGGGGTGGTGGGGGCTGTGGCGTGCAGGGTGTCGATGCGGGCGTTCATGGTGGTCCTTTAAAGATTCATACCGTGTGAATATTTTAGCGGATAAAATTCAGGATGTATGCATCTTTTTGATTGATCTGCGGCAAACCCATGCGACTGACCCAATGGACCGACTACACGCTGCGCGTGCTGATGTATTGCGCCGCCACCGAGGGGCGGGCGCAGCCCGTCACCATCACGGAGGTGGCCGAGGGCTATGGCATCTCGCGCAGCCACCTGATGAAGATCGTTCAGCAGCTGTCGGCGCAGGGCCTGCTGGAGACCACGCGCGGGCGGGGCGGTGGCATGCGGCTGATGATGCCGGCGTCGTCCATCCACATTGGCGCGGTGGTGCGTGCCACCGAGACGGACTTCAACCTGGTGGAATGTTTTGACCCCGCCTCCAACCAGTGCCGCCTGAGCAGCCACTGCCGGCTCAAAGGGGTGCTGGGCCAGGCCATGCAGGCCTATCTGGAGGTGCTGGATGGCGTGACGCTGGCGGACCTGGTGGCGCCCACGTCACCCCAGGGTGTGGCGCTGCTGGCCACGGTGGCCGCCCCGCGCGCCGGCAGTGCCCGCCGCAGGGCCTCGTTGGTGCCCGGATTGCCCGATGCACCTGGGTTTGAATAAAAACGGCGTGATGCGCTAGTGCTACATGCCTGGATAGCTATCAAATTAATAGTATCCAGTGGCACCCTGTACGTACTGAGGCGCCACGCCGCTCAGCGCAGCACTTCCAGCAAGCGGTCGAGCCCGCCCTGGTTGATGGCCACCTTGGCCTGTGCACGCACGGCGGGCTTGGCGTGGTAGGCCACCGACAGGCCGGCGGCACCCATCATCGGCAGGTCGTTGGCGCCGTCGCCCACGGCAATCGCCTGCTGCGGCGAAATGCCCATGAGCGAGGCCACTTCCAGCAGCGTGCGGCGCTTTTCTGCGCCGTCGCAGATGTCGCCCCAGGCCTGGTCTACCATGCGGCCCGTCAGTTGGCCGTCGTGCATTTCCAGCATGTTGGAGCGCGCAAAGTCGATGCCCAGGCCCGCCTTCACGCGGTCGGCAAAGAAGGTGAAGCCGCCCGAGACCAGCAGCGTGGTGAGGCCCGCAGCCTTGGCGGCGGTGATCAGCTCCTTGGCACCGGGGTTGAAGCGCAGACGCTCGGTGAACACCTGCTCCATGTGCTGCACCGTCACGCCCTTGAGCAGGGCCACACGCTGGCGCAGGCTCTCCTTGTAGTCGGTGATCACGCCCTGCATGGCTGCCTCGGTGATGGCGGCCACCTCGGCCTTGCGGCCGGCGGCATCGGCGATTTCGTCCACGCACTCGATGTTGATGAGGGTGGAGTCCATGTCAAAAGCGATGAGCTTGTAGGCGGACAGGGACAGCGGAGGCTCGATGCCCTGGATGACGAGGCCAGGGGCGAATTCGGTTGCGTGGGTCATGGCAGAAAAAGGGGGAACAAATGCGGGGTAAGAACCCGCAATGGTATCCCTGGCAGGCTTTTGTTCCCGTCGTGCCCGCCACGCTCGCTCCAGGCGCTACCCCGGAGACTGGGCGGCAGAGGCTGCGCCCCGCGCTGGGGCTCTTGTCAGATCATGTGCCTCAGCGGGGATGCGGCAGGTTCTGGCCGCCGCCTTTGAGGGCCTTGGTGGCCGGGTTGGGCTGGGGCGGCTCGTTCATCTTGACCAGGAACATGCGCACAAAAAATGCGGCCATGCAGATCATGAACCCGATGCCGATGATGCTCATCAGGCCGTAGTCGGTAGAAAACAGATCGTTCAGCAGCTTCATGGAGACCCTCCTTGTGGTGGTGTTCACCACTATCGGATGGTCCCTGCGGCGGCTGCTTGTGCTGTGTCAAAGACTGCGGCGTGCGGGCAAGATGCAGGTCAAACCATGGCGGGATAGCGGCCAGTGCCTTCGGGCCAGGGCGTGAGCACCTCGAACCCGTCGGCCGTCACGGCCACCATGTGTTCCCACTGGGCGGACAGGGAGCGGTCGCGGGTGACCACGGTCCAGCCGTCGGCCAGCTCCTGCGTATCGCGCTTGCCGGCGTTGATCATGGGCTCGATGGTGAAGACCATGCCTTCCTCCAGCCGCAGGCCCTGGCCGCGCTGCCCGTAGTGCAGCACCTGGGGCTCGTCGTGGTAGATCTGCCCGATGCCATGGCCGCAGTATTCGCGCACCACGCTGAACCGCTCGCGGTGGGCCACGGTCTGTATGGCATGGCCCACATCGCCCAGCGTGGCGCCGGGGCGTACCTGGGCAATGCCGGCGCACATGGCCTCGTAGGTGGTGTCCACCAGGCGGCGCGCCAGCGGGCTGGGCTCACCCACAAAGTACATGCGGCTGGTGTCGCCAAACCAGCCATCCTTGATGATGGCCACATCGATGTTGATGATGTCGCCCGCCTTGAGCACCTGCCCGGGCGAGGGAATGCCGTGGCAGATCACATGGTTGACCGAGGTGCACACCGTTTTGGGATACCCCAGATAGCCCACGTTGGCGGGGGTGACCTGCAGTTCGTTCACGATGTAGTCGTGGCAGAGCCGGTCCAGTGCCTCGGTGCTGACGCCGGGCTGCACGTGCGGCGTGATCATGTGCAGCACGCGGGCGGCCAGGCGGCCGGCCTCACGCGCCTGGGCGATTTCGGCGGGGGAGCGCAGGGTGACGCGGGACGACTTCATTGAACACGCCGCCCGCTGTGGCCCGGCTTGGCGGCCACGGAGGCCGCCACCGTGTCCAGATCAAAGCCCCCGGCCTGTTCGGCGCGGATCAGCAGCTGGCAGATGTCGCTGTGGTCGAGGTTGGGATGCAGCTCGGCCAGCATGCCGATGCGCATCCAGTGTTCTGCCTGTGCGTTGATGGAGCGAGACAGGGCGTTGCTGGCAACGCGCAGGTTCTCGTGCATTTGGTCTGAAATTTTGACAATACCCATGCAGCGAATTGTATGCGAAACATATACGTTTCGTATCGCTGCGTGTCTGCAGTCCCTGTGGTGCGCGTTGGCAACACTGCGCTGATGCCCGGCAGCGCTACTGCGGAGGGCGCTTCAGATAGAGCTGGTCGGACCACGTGGCCAGCCACTCGGGCTTGAAGGCCACAAAAATCGCGGTGAGCATGCCCGTCACAAACCCGTCGCCCCAGGCCATGAGCCAGCGGGCCACCAGAGACAGTTCGTTGCCCACACCGGGCAACAGGTGCCCGGTCCATTGCGACAGCACACCAGCAGCAAACACGCAGGCCACGGTGCCCAGAAACGCGCGGCCCAGCACGTACACAAATGGCTGCGTACCGACAAAGCGCCGCACCAGCGCGCCCAGCGCCAGGGCCAGCGTGGCGGGCACCACGCCCAGCCAGATGGCGGCGCCCAGCGCATCGGCCCAGTCCAGGGCGGGTGAGAGCAGGCCCGCAATGGTGCCCACCGCCAGCAGCACGGGGATGGCCAGCGGCCAGCCCAGCATCAGCACCACGAGGCACGCGCCCGACCATTGCAATTGCAGCGGCATGGCGTGCAGCGTGGGCAGCGCCCACAGCCAGGGCAGAAACACCAGCGTGGCGAGCAATGGCGTCCACAGCGGGGACGCCGCGCCATGGGACTCGTGCTCCAGCGGCGTGCGGCTGGCCAGCAAGCGCCAGGGCCGCGTGACCAAGGCGGTCGTCAGGGCCACCAGCGCGACAAGAGACTCCAGCCACATTGTTTTGCTTCTCTTTTGATAGCTATCAGCGCATGATTCACTAGCGCTTGTGGCCTCTCTGGCTTGTAAAGTGCTATGCAGCCACCACGGGTTGCCCCAGGCTGCGCAGAATGTCCCGCACCATCTGTGCGCGGTCCTTGGGCTCCTTCAGCTCGCGCTCGATGCGCAGCTTCTCGTTGCCCGCCAGCTTGATGTGCTTGTTCTTCTGAATCAGTTCAATGATGCGCATCGGGTCGATGGGCGGCTGGGGCTTGAAGGTGATGTTGATGACGCCCGGGGCGGCATCCACCTTGACCACGCCGTAGGGCTGGCTCAGCACGCGCAGGCGGTGCACGTCGATGAGGGTCTGCGCCTGCGGCGGCAGCTTGCCGAAGCGGTCCACGATCTCTTCGAGCAGGCCGTCGATCTGGTCGGGCGTCTTGGCCGTGGCCAGCTTCTTGTAGAACGACAGGCGCAGGTGCACGTCGCCGCAGTAGTCGTCGGGCAGCAGGGCGGGGGCGTGCAGGTTGATGTCGGTGGTCACGCTCAGCGGGCTGAGCAGGTCCGGCTCCTTGCCGGCCTTGAGTGCCTTGACGGCTTCATTGAGCATCTCGTTGTACAGCTGGAATCCCACCTCCAGCATGTTGCCGCTCTGGTTCTCGCCCAGCACCTCGCCGGCGCCGCGGATCTCCAGGTCGTGCATGGCCAGGTAGAAGCCGCTGCCCAGTTCTTCCATCTGCTGGATGGCATCGAGCCGCTGCGCGGCCTGCTTGGTCAGGCCCTCGGTGTCGGGCACCATCAGGTAGGCGTACGCCTGGTGGTGGCTGCGGCCCACGCGGCCGCGCAGCTGGTGCAGCTGCGCCAGGCCGAACTTGTCGGCGCGGCTCATGATGATGGTGTTGGCCGTGGGCACGTCGATGCCGGTCTCGATGATGGTCGAGCACAGCAGGATGTTGTAGCGCTGGGCCACGAAGTCGCGCATCACGCGCTCCAGTTCGCGCTCAGGCATCTGGCCGTGGGCCACGGCGATGCGGGCCTCGGGCAATATTTCTTCGAGCTTCTGGCGGCGGTTCTCGATGGTCTCCACCTCGTTGTGCAGGAAGTACACCTGCCCGCCACGCTTCAATTCACGCAGCACCGCTTCGCGGATCACGCCCGTGCCTTCGTTGCGTACAAAGGTCTTGATCGCCAGGCGCCGCTGCGGCGCGGTGGCGATGACCGACAGGTCGCGCAGGCCTTCCAGTGCCATGCCCAGCGTACGCGGGATGGGCGTGGCCGTCAGCGTCAGCACGTCCACCTCGGCGCGCAGGGCCTTCATCTGCTCCTTGTGGCGCACGCCGAAACGGTGTTCCTCATCGATGATGAGCAGGCCCAGGTTGTGGAACTTGGTGGATTCGGAGAGCAGCTTGTGCGTGCCCACCACGATGTCCACCGTGCCGTCGCCGATGCCCTTGATGGCGGCGGTGATCTCCTTGCCCGAGCGAAAGCGCGACACCTCGGCCACCTTCACCGGCCACTTGCTGAAGCGGTCTACCAGCGTCTGGTAGTGCTGTTCGGCCAGCAGGGTAGTGGGCGCGAGGAAGGCCACCTGCTTGCCGCCCGTGACGGCCACGAAGGCCGCGCGCAGCGCCACCTCGGTCTTGCCAAAGCCCACGTCGCCGCAGACCAGGCGGTCCATGGGGCGCGGGCTGATCATGTCCTGGATCACAGCGTGGATGGCGGCGTTCTGGTCGGCCGTTTCTTCAAAGCCGAAGTCGTTGGCAAAGGTCTCGTAGTCCTGCGGGCTGTAGCGGAAGGCGTGGCCTTCGCGCGCCGCGCGGCGGGCATAGATGTTGAGCAGCTCGGCCGCGCTGTCGCGCACCTGCTCGGCGGCCTTGCGCTTGGCCTTTTCCCACTGGCCACTGCCCAGCTTGTGCAGCGGCGCCTCGTCGGCGCTCACGCCGGTGTAGCGGCTGATCAGCTGCAGCTGGCTCACGGGCACGTAGAGCACGGCCTTGTCGGCGTATTCCAGATGCAGGAACTCCTGCATGGCGGGCGTGCCGTCGGGGTTCTTGTTGCCCACGTCCATGTTGACCAGGCCCCGGTAGCGGCCGATGCCGTGCGCGCTGTGCACCACGGGGTCGCCCACGTTGAGCTCGGCCAGGTCCTTGATCAGCGCCTCGACATCGCTCACCTGCTCCTGCTTCTTGCGCCGGCGTGTGGTGGGGCCGGCGGCGAAGAGTTCGGTCTCGGTGACGAAGTCGATGCCGTCCTCGATCCAGCTGAAGCCCACGGTGAGGCCGGCGGTGGCGATGCCCACCTTCTCTTCATGGGCGCCCTGGAACTCGGCCAGCGAGTCAAAGGCTGGCGGGTTCACCCCGCTGGCGCGCAGAAAGTCGAGCAGGCTCTCGCGCCTGCCATCGCTTTCAGCCAGCAGCAGCACGCGGTGCTGGGTGTTGCGGATGTGGGCGTGCAGCCGGGCCAGCGGGTCTTCGGCACCACGCACCACCGACAGGTCGCCCAGCTTCTGGAAGTGCGGGTTGTCGGCAATGTCCTCCACGCCGGGGCGGATGGACAGCTGGGCATGCTCCTTGGCGCGCGTGTAGAACTGGTCGGCCGAGAGGAACAGCGCCTCGGGTGGCAGCACCGGGCGCTCGGGGTCGCCCTGCACCAGGCGAAAGCGGTCTTTCGTGTCCTGCCAGAAGCGCTGGAAGGCGGGCTCCAGGTCGCCGTGCAGCACCACGGTGGCCTCGCCGCCCAGGTAGTCGAACACGGTGGCGGTCTCGTCGAAGAACAGCGGCAGGTAGTACTCGATGCCGGCCGTGGCCACGCCCGCGCCCATGTCCTTGTAGATGCGGCTCTTGGTCGGGTCGCCCTCGAGCATCTCGCGCCAGCGGCTGCGGAACTTGGCGCGCGCCTCGTCGTCCATGGGGAACTCGCGCCCGGGCAGCAGGCGCACCTCGGGCACGGGGTACAGGCTGCGCTGGCTGTCGGGGTCGAAGGTGCGGATGCTGTCGATCTCGTCGTCGAACAGGTCCACGCGGAAGGGTACGAGCGAGCCCATGGGGAACAGGTCGATCAGCCCGCCGCGCACGGCGTACTCGCCCGGGCTCACCACCTGCGAGACATGGCTGTAGCCCGCCAGCGTGAGCTGGGCCTTGAACTTGGCCTCGTCGAGCTTTTGCTTGACCTTGAAGTGGAAGGTGTAGCCCGCGAGGAAGGAGGGCGGCGCGAGCCGGTACAACGCGGTGGTGGCGGGCACCAGCACGACATCGGCTTCGCCTTGCGAAATGCGCCACAGCGTGGCCAATCGCTCGCTGATCAGGTCTTGGTGCGGGGAGAAGGTGTCGTAAGGCAGCGTCTCCCAGTCGGGGAACAGTGCGCAGCGCAGGCCCGGCGCAAAAAAGGCCATTTCGTCGATGAGCCGCTGTGCATCGGTGGCGTCGGACGTGACGATGGCGGTGGTGTGGCCAGCGGCCTTGTCGCGCTCGGCCAGGCGTGCCAGCAGCAGGGAGTCGGCGCTGCCCACGGGGCGGGGCAGGGCAAAGCGTTTTCCGGGGGAGAGTTTGGGGAGTTCCATGCGGACGGTGTCGTCAGTGGGCCCACCGCATCCCCAGGGGCGCGAAACACGCACGGGCTGGATCGGGGGCAACGGGAGATTTTAGAATGAGCGCTCCATGACTGCTCCTCTGTTGCACCCTTCGCTCACCCCCTTGTCGGCCCAAGGGCGTTTTTGGGCCTTGGTGCCCTGTGCAGGGGTCGGGTCGCGGGCCGTGCCGGCAGGCGCAGGCATGGCCCCTTCAGCACAGCCTGTGCAGGCATCGACCGTGGCGGCTTTTTCGCCCACCTCAGCGCTGTCTGCCAATGCACCCGTGGCGGTTGCCCCGTTGCCCAAGCAATACCACCTGGTGGCAGGCCATCCGATGGTGCTGCACACACTGGCTGCGTTTGCCGGAGTCGGGCGCTTGCTGGGGACGCTGGTGGCCGTGGCGCCGGGGGATCACTTTCTGGATGCCCATGCCCATCCCGCATTTTTTGTGGTGGAGTGTGGTGGCCCCACGCGTGCCGACACGGTGCTGGGTGGCCTCAAGGCGCTGCTGGATCGTGGTGCCCAGCCTGGCGACTGGGTGCTGGTGCATGACGCAGCGCGCTGCCTCGTGACCTCAGAGCAGATCGATGCGCTCATCGACCAATGCGCGGGCGACAGTGTGGGTGGCCTGTTGGCGCACAAGCTGGCCGACACGCTCAAGACTTCCATCGACGGCCCGGGCGGCGTGCGCGTGGCCTCCACCGTGGACCGCAGCGACAAGTGGCTGGCGCAGACGCCGCAGATGTTCCGCATCGGCCCGCTGATGGAGGCCATCGACAAGGTGGGCTCCAACGTGACTGATGAAGCCAGTGCGATGGAGGCCCTGGGTTTTCACCCCCGGCTGGTGCCCGGCGGGGCGCAGAATTTCAAGGTCACTTACCCGGACGATTTCGCGCTGGCGGCTGCGGTGCTGGCCCAGCGTGCGCACAGCACCACGCTGGAGCGCTTTGGCGGGGAGCGGGGGCAGGTGAGTACGGCCCCTGGCAAGAAGAATCTTTTTTAGTCCGCTGCGCATGGCGCTGCCGGCATCACTGGCGCGCTGACTGCGTTGCTCATCGGGGGAAACCGTCCGACGTTCCCCGCGACTCCTCACACAAACCTTCACAAAGGCAGACAAATGAATTTCAGGATTGGAGAAGGTTGGGACGTACATGCGCTGGTGCCCGGCCGCCGCCTGGTGATTGGTGGGGTGGAGATCCCTCACCCGACAGGCCTGCTGGGCCACTCGGACGCCGACGTATTGCTGCACGCCATCACCGACGCGCTGCTGGGCGCGGCGGCACTGGGAGACATTGGCCGCCATTTCCCCGACACCGATGCTGCGTTCCGGGGCGCAGACTCGGGCGTGCTGCTGGCCGAGGCGGCGCGGCGGGTGCGCGCAGCGGGCTTTGAGATCGGCAACATCGACAGCACGGTCGTCGCCCAGGCCCCACGCCTGGCGGCGCACATCCCTGGCATGCGGGCCGCCATCGCCCGCGCGGTGGGTGTGGCAGAGGACCAGGTCAATGTGAAAGCCAAGACGGCCGAGCGCCTGGGCCCGGTAGGGCAGGGGCTGGCCATGGAGGCTCGGGCCATAGCGCTGGTCTACCGGGCGTAAGTCGCAGGGGATTGGCCCGGCCTTTGGCGCAGGGTCTTGCAGCGCTCAGCTGCTGCTGCGCTCCACGATGGAAAAGCCGATGTCCACCACGGGCTGGGCAACTGCCTTGCCCTCGGCCCGGTCGGCAATCCACTGAGCCGCTGTCTGGCCCATGCGTGTGCCGTCGATGCGCACGCTGGAAAGAGCCGGGCTGACGCTCTCGGCAAAGTCGATGTCGCCAAACCCCATCACAGCGAGTTGCTGAGGCACTGCGATTGCGCGGGCCCTGGCTTCGGTGAGCACGCCCAGGGCGAGCATGTCGGAGCTGCAGAACACTGCGTCGATATCGGGCACGTCGGCCAGCAGGGCTGCGAGCCCGGCACGGCCATCTGCGTGGGTGGTGGGTGATTTACCCAGTCGCACGGCGGGCGGGCGCAGCCCCAGGCGCGCGGCGGCGTCGGCAAAGCCCTGAGCGCGCCGCGCCGCGCGCTCGTCTCCGCCACTGAGCAGCGCCAGCCGTCGCCGTCCCCTGGCGAACAGGTGCTCGCACACGGAGGCGCCCAGCGCTTCGTGGCGCAGGCCGACCAGCATGTCGATGGGGGTGTCCGTGAAGTCCCAGGTTTCCACCACCGGAATGCCCGAGGCCATCAGCAACCGCCGCCCCTCGGGTGAGTGCATGACCCCCGTGAGCACGATCCCGTCGGGCCGCCGGCCCACGATGGCGCGCAGCAACTCGTCTTCGCGTGAACGGGCGTAGCCCACCTGGCCCGCCATGACCTGAAAGCCGCGCAGTTCCAGCGCATCGGTGAGGGCCTGCACCATTTCACCAAACAGTGGCCCCGTGAGCGTGGGGACCAGTGCCGTCACCACATGGCTGCGCGCCGAACGCAACCCGCCTGCCACCAGGTTGGGCACATAGCCCAAGGCGGAAACGGCTTCCTGAACCCGTTGCCGTGTGCGCTCAGACACCTGCTGCGGCGTGTTGATGGCGCGCGACACGGTAATCATCGACACGCCTGCCCGTTCGGCCACCTCGCGCAGCGTGACCGCCGAGCGGTCGCGGCCGGAGGGTGGGGCAGTGCGGGCCGGATCAGGAGCTTGCATGGTGGTGGAGTCTAAAGGGCGCGTGACTTCGGGCTGGCACCGTGCACACCCCTGTGCGAGGGCACTCCAGTGAAATTCGTCAAAATAAGGGTTTTCACTATGTTGTCTGATGATGTTAACGTTAACATTTGCATAAATCGTAGAAATTTCCCCTTTTAGAGCAGAAATTCTGTGACTTGTACGACCTTTAAAGACCTCTTACCCACCGCCCGCTTTTCACCATGACCCCGCAAGAACTCAAAACCATCATGGGCTCCGGCCTGCTCTCGTTCCCCATCACCGACTTCGACGAGCAGGGCAACTTCCGCCCCAAGACCTACATCGAGCGCCTGGAGTGGCTCNATGGGCTCCGGCCTGCTCTCGTTCCCCATCACCGACTTCGACGAGCAGGGCAACTTCCGCCCCAAGACCTACATCGAGCGCCTGGAGTGGCTCGCCCCCTATGGCGCCAGCGCCCTGTTTGCCGCCGGTGGCACCGGCGAGTACTTCTCGCTCTCGGGCCCGGAGTACAGCGAGGTCATCAAGACGGCCGTGGATACCTGCCGGGGCAAGGTGCCGATCATTGCCGGTGCCGGTGGCCCCACCCGCACGGCCATTGCCCATGCCCAGGAGGCCGAGCGCCTGGGCGCCCATGGCATCCTGCTGCTGCCGCATTACCTGACCGAAGCCGGCCAGGAAGGCCTGATCGCCCATGTGGAGCAGGTCTGCAAGAGCGTGAAGTTTGGTGTGATCGTCTACAACCGCGACCGCACCAAGCTCACGGCCGAGTCCCTGGCCATCCTGGCGGAGCGTTGTCCGAACCTGGTGGGGTTCAAGGACGGTGTGGGCAACATCGAGACCATGTCTTCCATCTACATGAAGATGGGGGACCGCTTTTCGTACCTGGGCGGTCTGCCCACGGCGGAGGTGTATGCCGCTGCCTACAAGGCGCTGGGCACGCCGGTGTATTCGTCGGCGGTGTTCAANGACCGCTTTTCGTACCTGGGCGGTCTGCCCACGGCGGAGGTGTATGCCGCTGCCTACAAGGCGCTGGGCACGCCGGTGTATTCGTCGGCGGTGTTCAACTTCATCCCCAAGACGGCGATGGAGTTCTACAAGGCGGTGGCCAGCGATGACACTACCACGCAGCACCGGCTGCTCAAGTCGTTCTTCATGCCGTACCTGGCCATCCGCAACCGGGTGGAGGGCTATGGCGTGTCGATCATCAAGGCGGGGGCGCGCATCGTGGGCCATGACGGCGGGCCGGTGCGGGCGCCGCTGACGGACCTCAAGCCCCATGAGATGGAAGAGCTCAAGGCGCTGATTGACAAGCTCGGGCCGCAGTGAACGCGGCCGACTGATTCCTTCCTTTTCTCATCCACCCCCGAGGCCCCGCAGAGGGCCTGCCATCACTACTTTCGGAGACACCCTCATGTTCGTTGCCAAGAAACTGTTGCTTGCTGCTGCCGCCTGTGGCCTTGCCTTTGCCGCATCTGCGCAGACCGCCGCGCCCGCTGCTGCCACCTGGCCCGATAAACCCGTGACCATCGTCGTGCCGTTCCCGGCCGGCGGTTCCACCGACATGGTGGCCCGCGCCATGGCCCTGCACATGGGCGACAAGTTGGGCCAGAACTTCGTGGTGGACAACCGCCCGGGTGCCACGGGCACACTGGGCGCGGGTATGGTCAAGCGCGCGCCAGCCGATGGCTACACGCTGCTGGTGTCGTCGCTGGGTGCCTTTGTCGTGGCGCCGCATTTGCTCAAGAGCGTGCCATACGACGCCCTCAAGGACTTTGACTACATCACCGTGCCCGTGCAGGCGCCCAACGTGCTGGTCGCAGCCCCCGGACAGAAGGCGCGCACCGTGAAGGAGGTGATCGCCCAGCTCAAGGCCAACCCGGGCAAGGTGAGTTTTGCCAGCTCGGGCAACGGCTCGTCAGACCACCTTTCTGCCGAAGTGTTCTGGCAGCAGAGTGGCACCGAAGGCCTGCACATTCCCTACAAGGGTGGCGCACCGGCCATCAACGACCTGCTGGGCGGGCAGGTGGAGTTCTCGTTCCAGAACGTGAACGCCGTGTTGCAGCACATCCGTGCGGGCAAGCTGCACGCCATCGCTGTGACGGGCGACAAGCGCAGCCCTGTGCTGCCGGATGTACCCACGCTGGCCGAAGCGGGCGTGGCCGGTGCTGAGGTGTACTCCTGGCAGGGCATGGCCGCACCCAAGGGCCTGCCGCCTGCACTCAAGAAGAAGCTCGCTGACGCCGCCATCGCAGCCATCAACGACCCTGCCGTGAAAAAGCGCATGCTGGATCAGGGCCTGGAGATTGTCGGCAGCACGCCCGAAGCCTTCACCGCCTACCAAGCGCGCGAATTTGCCCGTTGGAAGACTGTGATCGAGACCCGAAAAATCACCGCTGATTGAGCCCTGCCACGAGGCGCCGGGCGCGCCTCATCCTCGTTTTCTGACCACCATGACCAACTCTTCCAATCCTTCTGCCACCAGCAGCCCCGTTATCACCGAGCTTCGCGTGGTGCCTGTGGCGGGCCACGACAGCATGCTCATGAACCTGAGCGGCGCGCACGGTCCGTTCTTCACGCGCAACCTGCTCATCCTGCGTGACAGCGCGGGCAACACAGGCGTGGGCGAAGTACCCGGCGGCGAGAAGATCCGCCAGACCATCGACGATGCGCGACCGCTCATCGTGGGCCAGCCCGTGGGTCACCACAACGCCGTGCTCAATGCCATGCGCGCCCAGTTTGCCGACCGCGATGCGGGCGGGCGTGGCCTGCAGACCTTTGACCTTCGCATCACCATCCACGCCGTGACGGCGGTGGAGTCGGCCTTTCTCGATCTGCTGGGCCAGCACCTGGGCGTGCCCGTGGCCGCGCTGCTGGGCGACGGCGTTCAGCGCACATCGGTGCAAATGCTGGGCTACCTGTTCTATGTGGGCGACCGCACCAAGACCGATTTGGCCTACCGCACCGAGCCCGGCGCTGACAACGACTGGTTCCGCCTGCGCAACGAAAAGGCGATGACGGCTGAGGGCATCGTGCGCCTGGCCGAGGCCGCTTACCAGCGCTATGGCTTTGCTGACTTCAAGCTCAAGGGCGGTGTGCTGCGTGGCGAGGAAGAGGTCGAGGCCATCCGCGCGCTGCACGAGCGCTTCCCCGAAGCGCGGGTGACGCTGGACCCCAATGGCGGCTGGCTGTTGAAAGACGCCATCCGCCTCACGCGCGACCTGCATGGCGTGATGGCCTATGCCGAAGACCCCTGCGGCGCAGAAGGCGTGTTCTCGGGCCGCGAGGTGATGGCCGAGTTCCGCCGCGCCACCGGCCTGCTCACCGCTACCAACATGGTGGCCACCGACTGGCGCGAAATGGCGCACAGCCTGGCGCTGCAGTCGGTGGACATTCCGCTGGCAGACCCCCATTTCTGGACCATGGCCGGATCAGTGCGTGTGGCGCAGATGTGCCAGGCCTTCGGCCTGACCTGGGGCTCGCACTCCAACAACCATTTCGATGTTTCGCTGGCCATGTTCACCCACGTGGGCGCCGCTGCCCCGGGCCGCGTGACCGCGATCGACACGCACTGGATCTGGCAGGACGGCGAGCGCCTGACGAAGCAGCCGTTCCAAATCAGGAATGGTTTCATTGACCTGCCCGAGAAGCCCGGTCTCGGGGTAGAGCTGGACATGGACGAGGTTGAGCGCGCCCACCGCCTGTACCTGCAGCACGGCCTGGGGGCACGCGACGATGCGATTGCGATGCAGTACCTGATCCCCGGCTGGAAGTTCAACAACAAGTCACCTTGCATGGTGCGCTGAGGCGGGTGAAAAACACAAAGCCCTCCAGTGGAGGGCTTTGTGTTGGTGGCAGGGCAGGGGATCAGGCCATCCGGTCTTCCGCCCGTCGCCGGGGCAGTTGGCGCTTGACGGATGGGCGCTGCAGGCGCTGCTTGGGGTCCACGCCCTCGGGCAAGCTGGTGGCGCGCTGCAGTTGCAGGTGGGCCACCAGGCCGCCGGTGCTGGAGTTGGCCAGCGCAAAAATGCCGCCCATGCGCTGCACCGTCTTGTCCACAATCGACAGCCCCAGGCCTGCACCCGCCGCCGCCGTGCGCGCCGAGTCGCCCCGGAAGAACGGCTTGGTGAGGTTGGACAGCTGCTCAGGCGGCACGCCAGCGCCGTGGTCGCGCAACTTGATCAGCACCCAGTTTTCGCGGCTCTTGGCGGCGATGTCCACGTTGGTGATGCCCGTGTCCTCGTTCTTGCCGTAGCGCCGGGCGTTTTCCAGCAGGTTGGAGATCACACGGGCCAATTCCACCTCGTCTGCCAGCACGTTCAGGTCCTCAGGCACCGCCATGGTGATCTGCAGCTCGCGGTGGTCCTGCACCGCGTACACACATGACGACACCACCGCATGCAGGTTCACCGGGGTCAGCGTCACGTGGTCGGGCCGTGCGTAGTCCAGAAACTTGTCGATGGTGGCGTCGAGCTGCACGATGTCGGCCACCATGTGCTCGCGGGCCACTTCGTCGGTCACGCTCATCTCGGTTTCCAGCCGCAGGCGCGCCAGCGGCGTGCGCAGGTCGTGCGAAATGCCCGCCAGCATCACGGCGCGGTCCTGTTCCAGCTTGGCCAGCTTTTGGGCCATGCGGTTGAAGCCGATGTTCACCTCGCGGATTTCGCTGGTCACCACTTCTTCGTCGAGGTGGCTGGCGGCAAAGTCACCGTCTTTGACGCGGTTGGCCGCATAGGACAGCTGCTTGAGCGGGCGGTTGATTAGCCGCGCAATGGCCGCGGCACCGGCCAGCGACAGCGCGGCGGCCGTGATCAGCCAGATCAGCCAGGTGCGTCCCCCTGCCGGGCTGAAGCGCGAGCGGTCCATCAAAAGCCAGTTGGGGTCGCCGTTGATGTTGAAGCCGACCCACAGCCCGTTTTCTCCGTTCACGCTTTGCGCCACGATGGTGTCCGGGCCCAGGCGCATGGTCAGCTCGTCGGTCAGGCGGTTGCCCAGGGCCGTGGGATCGAGCAGTGCGTACTTGTCCTTGGGCTCGCGCGGCAGGATGCGCACACCCTCCTGGTCGGCCATGGTCTTGATGAGCGACACGCGCGCGATGGCGTCGGAGTGCACCAGCGCGGCGCGGCTCAGGTTGACCAGCGATGCAATCTGCTGTGCGGTCTGCAGCGTGCGCGGTTCAAACTCCAGCGCGCGCAGGGTTTGCAGCCATGCCAGGATGCTGCCCACCAGCAGCAGGGCCAGCAGAAAAAACGTGCGCCAGAAAAGGTTCAGACCGACGCGCGCACGCTGTTCCCGCGCCCGCCGAATGGCCTCCAGCGGGGCAGGGCTGGTGGCGTCGGAGGGGGCGGTGACAGACTTGCGGGACGAAGATCTCGGCTTGCCCTCAGTGTTGGCCATGAACTATCAGCTCGTTCCGTCCGGCACAAACACGTAGCCCACGCCCCAGACGGTCTGGATGTAGCGGGGCGCTGCGGCGTCCACCTCCACCAGCTTGCGCAGGCGAGAGACCTGCACGTCCAGGCTGCGGTCGAAGGGCTCGAACTCGCGGCCGCGGGCCAGCAGAGCCAGCTTTTCGCGCGACAGGGGCTGGCGCGGGTGGCGCACCAAGGCCTTGAGCATGGCGAATTCGCCGGTGGTCAACGGCAGTTCTTCGCCATTGCGCTGCAGTGCGCGCGTGCCCAGATCGAAGGTGAAGGGGCCAAAGGTGACGACTTCGTTGTCGCCCGATGGGGCGCCTGGGGCTTCCTGGGCGGGGCGGCGGCGCAGCACGGCGTGGATGCGGGCGAGCAGCTCGCGCGGGTTGAAGGGCTTGCCCAGGTAATCGTCGGCGCCCACTTCCAGGCCCACGATGCGGTCCACGTCCTCGCCCTTGGCAGTGAGCATGATGATGGGAGTGCGGTCGTTGGCGGCGCGCAGGCGGCGGCAGATCGACAAACCGTCTTCGCCAGGCATCATCAGGTCCAGCACGATGATGTCCACCGTCTCGCGCAGCAGCAGGCGGTTGAGGGCCTTGCCGTCTTCGGCAACCATGACTTCAAAACCCTCTTGGGTGAGGTAGCGGCGCAGCAGGTCGCGGATGCGAGCGTCGTCGTCCACTACCAGAACTTTGTCGGTGCGATTGGGTGTTGTGGCCATGTTGATCTCAAGTCCAATTTGTAACAGAGCCAATTCTGACCAGTTGGAACGCCGAAGTTCGGGTTTGGAGGCCGGGTTTGACCAACTGTTACAAGTTTTGCCCAGCTTCGCACCTCGTGCGACATGGCTTTGTCAAGGGCGTCGCGCACTGCGGTTAAGGTGGTGCCCCGCACCCCTGGCAACCGGGGCGTGCACCAATGACAAGGACCGTGTGATGATGAAAAACACTACCAAATTGATAGCTGCCAGTGCATTGATCGCCTGCGCAAGCGCCGCTTTTGCCCAAAATGCACCGGCCCCTGAGCTGCGCAATGTGGTGCAGCTGTCGGCCACGGGCACGGTGGAGGTGCAGCAAGATCTGCTGGTGCTCAACCTTGCCACCAGCAAAGAGGCCGCCGATGCCGCTACCGTGCAAACCCAACTCAAGCAGGCGCTGGATGCTGCACTGACCGAGGCCAAGCGCAATGCGCAGCCCGGACAGCTGGACGTGCGCACCGGTCCGTTCGGGCTGTACCCGCGCTACGGCAAGGACGGCAAGATCAACGGCTGGCAGGGCCGGGCCGAACTGGTGCTGGAGGGCCGTGACTTTGCACGCATCACGGCCACCGCCGGCAAGATTCAGACCTTGGCGATCAGCCAGGTGGCGTTTGGCCTGTCGCGCGAGGCCCGCGCCAAGGTGGAGTCCGAGGCCCAGACCCAGGCCATCGAGCAGTTCAAGGCCCGTGCGGCCGAACTGGCCAAGGGCTTTGGATTCGCGAACTACAGCTTGCGCGAAGTGGCGGTGAACAGCAATGAAATGTCGCCCGGCCCCCGGCCCCGCATGATGGCCGCCGAGGCCAAGGCGGCGTCGTTCTCGGACTCAGCCGTGCCGGTGGAAGCGGGCAAGGCCCAGGTCACGGTGAACGTGTCGGGCTCGGTGCAGATGCGCTGAGGCCTCTGAGCTCCCTGAGTCGCTGGGTGTGCCCTGTTTGAAATAAAAACGGCTGCAAGCGCTAGTGCAATAAGCGCAGGCAGCTATCAAAAGCAGAGCGATTGCTCGGCGCCGGCTTACTGAGCAGCCCAGCCGCCGTCCATGTTCCACGCCACGCCACGCACGTTGTTGGCGGCGGGGGAGCAGAAGAACACGGCCAGCTCGCCCAGCTCTTCGGGCGTGGTGAACTGCATCGAAGGCTCCTTCTCGCCCAGCAGCAGCTTCTTGGCTTCTTCATTGGAGATGCCGTGTTCGGCGGCCTTGGCGTCCACCTGCTTTTGCACCAGTGGCGTCAGCACCCAGCCGGGGCAGATGGCGTTGCAGGTCACGCCAGTGGTGGCGTTCTCCAGCGCGGTGACCTTGGTCAGGCCCACGATGCCATGCTTAGCGGCCACATAGGCGGACTTCTGGGCCGATCCCACCAGGCCGTGCACAGACGCCACATTGATGATGCGGCCCCAGTTGGCGCTCTTCATCGCGGGCAGGGCCAGGCGCGAGGTGTGGAAGGCACTGGTCAGGTTGATGGCGATGATGGAGTCCCAGCGTTCGACGGGAAAGTTCTCCACATTGGCCACATGCTGGATGCCTGCGTTGTTGATCAGGATGTCCACGCGGCCAAACTGGCTGGCGCTGTACTTCATCATGTCTTCGATGTCGGCCACACGGCTCATATCGGCGCCGTGGTAAGCCACCTGGGCGCCCGCAGCCTCGCCAGCTGCCAGCACCTCGGCGCGGGGGCCATCCACATCGCCAAAGCCGTTGAGCACGATGTTGGCGCCCTGGCGCGCCAGGGCCTTGGCGATGCCAAGACCAATGCCGCTGGTGGAGCCGGTGACGAGGGCAGTTTTGCCTTTCAGCATGGGAGTCTCTCCGAATGAATTACGATGCGACGACAAGAAAAAGTCGGCACTCAGGGGCAAGCGATGGGTGCCAACGACCACAGCATTATCGAGCGCTGCCCCCAGATTTCGCACCCATGATTGAACCTACGCTGAACTACGTACTGTGCCCAGGCCCCGCGGCCTCGCCGGAGACTTCAGACCGCGCACCCGCTCCCGCACAGCAGCACCGCATGGCGTATTGGGAGTGGAACGCCACCGGCAACCCGGCGCACCCGCACGTCATCGTCTGCGTGCATGGCCTGTCGCGCCAGGGGCGGGATTTTGATACCTTGGCCCGTGTGCTGAGCCAGCATGCACGGGTGATCTGCCCCGACGTGGTGGGCCGGGGGCGCAGCGACTGGCTGGCCGACCCCATGGGCTACCAGATTCCCCAATACGCGGCGGACATGCTGGCATTGCTGGCGCAGTTGCACCAGCAAGCCCCTATCACCACGCTGGACTGGGTGGGCACGAGCATGGGCGGACTCATCGGCATGGGCATCACCGGCCAGCCGGGTCTGCCCTTGCCGGTGCCTGTGCGCCGGCTGGTGCTGAACGATGTGGGGCCTGTCATCCAGTGGCAGGCGCTGCAGCGCATCGGGCAGTATCTGGGGCAGCCCGCGCGGTTTGCATCGCTGCAGCAGGCGGCCGATGCGATGTGGGCCATCTCCACCAGCTTTGGCCCCCACACGCCCGCCCAGTGGCTGGACCTGTCGCGCGCCATGGTGCGCGAGCTGCCGCAGTCCGCCGGAGGCGGCCTCGCGCTGCACTATGACCCGGCGATTGCGGTGCCCTTCAAGACGTTGACGCAGGAGGCTGCGGCGGCGGGCGAGGCGGCGCTGTGGCAGCTGTATGACCACATCACGGCCCAGACGTTGCTGTTGCGCGGTGCGCAGTCCGACCTGCTCTCACGCGATACGGCGCAGGCCATGGCGCAGCGCGGGCCCCGGGCCCGCGTGGTGGAGTTTGACGGTGTGGGCCACGCGCCCACGCTGGTGGCGGAAGACCAGGTCGCCGCAGTCGCGAGTTTCCTGCTGGCGGCAGAAGGTGCTGTGGCCGGATGAAAACCAACCCTCCTGCACCAGCGTCTCTCACCCCCCAGGCCGACGCTGTCCCCCAGCTCATCGCTGCCACGGCGCACACCCTGCCGGAGCAGGTGAACGCGCTGGCCCGCGCGCGCGCTTTTGCCGAACCCCTGATGGCGGGCGAAACGCTCGACTCCGGCGAGAACACGCTGGCCCATGCCGATGCGGTAGCCGCTATCCTCAAGGGTATTGGCGGTTCCGAAGCCATGCAGGCGGCCAGCTATCTGGTACACGCCTGCATCCATCTGAACAAACCCGAGGAGGTGATCGCCAAGGCCTTTGGCGCCAACTTCGCGGCGCTGGCGGTGGAGACCACCAAGCTGATGCGCGTGCAGCAGCAGGCCCGCGCGGCTGCACCGCTGGACGACCCCGCCGTGCAGACGGAGAACGTGCGCAAGATGCTGCTGGCGTTCTCGCGCGACCTGCGGGTGGTGATGCTGCGGCTGGCCTCGCGCTTGCAGACGCTCCGTTTTCATGCGGCCAGCAAGCGCCCCGTGTCGCCCAGTCTGGCGCGCGAGTCGCTGCAGGTGTTTGCGCCGCTGGCGAACCGCCTGGGTATCTGGCAGGTGAAGTGGGAGCTGGAGGACCTGTCCTTCCGCTTCCTGGAGCCCGACACCTACAAGGAAGTGGCCCGCCTGCTCGACGAAAAGCGTGGCGAGCGCGAGGTCTATATGGAGCAGCTGCGCGCGCGGCTCGAATCCGACCTGCGTGCGCGCAGCATCAGCGCCACCGTGGCGGGCCGCCCCAAGCACATCTACAGCATCGTCAAGAAGATGCGTGGCAAGTCGCTCAACTTTGACCAAGTGTTCGACATCCGCGCGCTGCGTGTGGTGGTGCCCACGGTGAAGGACTGCTACGCCGCCCTGAGCTGGGTGCACGAGCAGTTCAAGCCCATCGTGGAGGAGTTTGACGACTACATCGCCAAGCCCAAGCCCAACGGCTACCAGTCGCTGCACACCATCGTGCGGGACGACAACGGCAAGCCCATCGAGATCCAGATCCGCACCCAGGCCATGCACGAACACGCCGAGCATGGCGTGGCAGCGCACTGGGCCTACAAGGAGGCCGGGGCCAAAGGTTATGCGGGTGTGTCTGCAACGGGCGAGTACGACGCCAAGATTGCCGTGCTGCGCCAGCTGCTGGCGTGGGAGCGGGACCTGGCGGGCGCGTTGCCCAACCGGGGCTTGTTCGAGGACCGCATCTACGTGCTGACCCCCGATGCCGCCGTGGTGGAGCTGCCCCAGGGCGCCACCCCGGTGGACTTTGCCTACTCGGTCCACACCAGCCTGGGCCACCGCTGCCGGGGCGCCAAGGTCGATGGTGTGATGGTGCCGCTCAATACCCCGTTGCAAAACGGGCAGACGGTTGAAATCTCCACCGTCAAGGAAGGGCGCCCCTCGCGCGACTGGCTCAATGCCGAGCTGGGCTATCTCACCAGCAATCGCGCCAAGGCCAAGGTACGTGCCTGGTTCAACGCACAGGCCACCCACGAGACAGTGGCCCGGGGCCGCGAGGCGGTCGAAAAGCTGCTGCAGCGCGAGGGCAAGACCGCCATCAAGCTCGACGATTTGGCAGTGCAACTGGGCTTCAAGTCGGCCGACGCGCTGTTTGAGGTGGTGGGCAAGGACGAGTTTTCGCTGCGCAACATTGAAACGGTGCTGCGCCCGCCCGAGCCCGTGCTGCAGCCCGACGACTATCTGCTGCTCAAGAAAACACGCACCAACGACGCGGCCCCCAAGGGCGGTGTGCTGGTGGTGGGCATCGACTCGCTGATGACGCAGCTGGCCAAGTGCTGCAAGCCCGCACCGCCGGACACCATCCGTGGCTTTGTCACGCGTGGCAAAGGGGTGAGCGTGCACCGTGCCGACTGCAGCAACTTCCGCGAGATGGCGGCACGCAATGCCGAGCGTGTGATCGAGGTGGAGTGGGGCGTGCCCAAGCCATCGGCATCCACGGCGGTGTACCCGGTGGACGTCGCGGTGGAGGCCGCCGACCGCCAGGGCCTGCTGCGCGACATCTCGGAAGTGTTTGCCCGCGAAAAAACCAATGTGATCGGTGTGCAGACCCAGTCCGTCAAAGGCACGGCGTGGATGACGTTCACGGTAGAAGTGTCCGACTCAGGCCGCCTGAACAAGGTGCTCGGCATCGTGGCTGGGGTGCAGGGCGTTCGTTCTGCCCGCCGTCGTTGAGGCGAGACGCGCGCGGGCCTTGCCTGTGAGCCCGCTTCGCGCGCGTTGTGTGATTTGTAGCCTGCCGTGCCCGAGGGGGCGATTTTTATGGCTATAATCGTGGTCTTGATAACGACAGGCGCGTAGCTCAGCTGGTTAGAGCACCACCTTGACATGGTGGGGGTCGTTGGTTCGAGTCCAATCGCGCCTACCAAGTTTTTCTGAAAGACACCAGCTTTCAGTGAAAAAAAACTTGGCAACAACACCGCAAGCGGTGTTCATGCAGCAAGCCACCGCAAAGGTGGCTTTTTTGTTTTCGCTTCATTCTTTCGCTTCACGCGCTGTTGCCGGGCTGTGGTGTGTGGTGCCGGAAGCTCCACGACACACAGAGCCGGACCTATCAGTCACACGTGCGACACTCGGTTGTCCTGCGTCCTCAGGGTATTCCTTTGCCGCAGCGGCGCAGCAGTCTCCCTAGAATGTGCTGCACTGCAATACATGGGTTTTGAGCCCGAGGAGTTCGTTGTGTCCGAACCGAAAACCGCTGCGTCCAAATCGGCCCAGCGCGTCATCAAGAAGTACCCAAACCGCCGTCTGTACGACACAGACACCTCCACCTACATCACGCTGGCCGAGGTGCGCCAGCTGGTGATGGACCACCAGAACGTCGTGGTGCGCGACGCCAAGACGGGCGAAGACCTCACACGCAGCATCCTGCTGCAGATCATTTTGGAAGAGGAGGCGGGCGGCGCCCCGATGTTCACCGAGGCGGTGCTGGCCAACATCATCCGGTTCTACGGCCATGCCATGCAGGGGTTCATGGGCGCGTACCTGGAGAAGAACGTCCAGGCCTTCACCGACGTGCAGACCAAGCTGGCCGAGCAGTCCCAAAGCGTGACGCCCGAGATGTGGGCGCAGTTCATGAGCCTGCAGTCGCCCATGCTCAAGGGCATGATGGGCAACTATGTCGAGCAGTCGCAGACCATGCTGGCCCAGATGCAGGAGCAGATGCAAAAGCAGACGGAGCAGATGCTGGGCGCATTTGGACTGAAAAGATAACCCCCGAGGCGCCTGCGGCGCCTTGCCCCTGGGCGGCGCCGCTAGGGCGGTGGTGCTGCCTTTGAATGGCGGCTGCGGGCTGGTGCAGCACCGGTTGCGCAGGTTGCGGCAGGTGGCAAACCTTGCGATGAATCGGCAATCCTGACCGCTCAACGCCGGAACTGGGACAATACGGGGATATGAGCGAAGCAATTGCCCCCACCAAAACACCCAAAGTCGGATTCGTCAGCCTGGGATGACCGAAATGTATCGTATGTAATGGGTCGGAGCGACGACTATCGGCCAACAGCAGACATTAAGGCCAATCGGAAGTTTTGGGGGAGGACAATGGGATACGACCTGAGACTGTGCGCCGTGAGTGACGAGCAACTAGCTTATCTTCGAGCCCACGCCCAGTACACGCGCGATTTCATCGAGGGCAGGCGCCCGACGTTGACTAAAACCGAGAAGGTTGGTTCTTGGTTTTCGAAGCGCGAGGTGGAAAGAAGAGTCGAGGTAGACGTCGGATGTGTCTGGCCGGAATCAGCCGCCGCATGTAGGACGCTGTACTCCGGGGGGGCTCTCTATTTCGTCCTCAATGGAACTGCGGCCAAAATTGACGGGGTCACCAATTTTCCGAATGTCGGAGGTCGCTACCGAGGTGAGATGCTCGGACAAGCTATTGAGCTGGGAGAAGTAGGACTGGGACACTCGCACGCTTTTCGAGAAGCGCAAGTGGCTGAGCTTCAAGCTGCATTGGGCGCCTTGGACGTAGCTACAGCTGAACATCGAGCGCGTGCATATGCGCTGGAGGCTGAGCAGGATGAGCGAGAGCTGGTGGACGTTGCGCTCAACGACATCCAATCTCTGCGCGAATTTCTTATAAAGGCTTCCTGTGCGAACCAGGGAATGATCTGGTTCTGGGCCTAGTCGGCTTGCGGCCAGGAACAGCCACTGACGGCGAATGAAAGCGGACCCTCAACCTAGAAATCAGCGGCCGTCGATGTAGGTCCGATGGATTTCCATGTTGAACCTCCGCTTCACACCCATTTGCGCCACCATGATTTCCGCTTTGAGTTCTCCGTTTGAACAAACCGTTCAATGTCTTCGCGCTCAAGTGGAAAACTTACTTCCCTAAGCGCGCTGTTCAGAAGCACTCCGCCGCAATGAGGATTGTGCAAGACGACCCTGAATAGTTCAGAGCCAGACATTTCTCCGTTGCACTGACCTCCGAATTTCTCGGTGTACTCTTTGGGGTCTGCGAAAGCCAGAACTCTGGACCTACCGCCGTGACTTGTTGAACCCAACGTTATGCCCGGCGGAGAATGACTGATAGTGCGACCAACAAGCTCTGGAGGGACATCAACAGCCCGAATGCCGATGGTCGCACTGTCCACGAGTCTAAAGAATTCCTCACACTTCTCTGAGTTCCAGGCATTCGCGAGCGATTCGATAGCATCCGATATTGGCGTGGCACTCATGTCAAACAGCTAGGTATAAAAATCCGTGAAACCTGGCAAGCTTCAACTAGGCAAACTATAGCTTGCAAGTTTAAGCAGGCACCGGACGTTTAACCAGCGCGGTTTGGACAGCAGGCTAGCGGCTAGTGAATCAACGGCAGCTTGGGGTAATTTGTTCCACCGGCTGCTTCGGGCCCAAAGCAGACGTCTGAAAAAAGACGGCTACCGGGCCAACTTGAAGTCAATCAGCCAGTTCTCGAAGTTCGGCGCGACCGGTTTTTCATGCTGGATGGAATGACGCTCGAAATTCACGATGGGGCATTCACCGTCCGCCTGCCGTCTGCTCGTGTCTAGGCAGTACGCGCCGTCTTCGTGGACACATACGACAATGAGCTCATAAGGCAGGCCGAAATCGCGCCGCAGGCTCAGCGTATCGAAGTACACGTTGCCCCCTTCATCTGTCAACGGTCCCTCTTGCAGGACGCCAGAAACACATGAATCGCCGACGCTCAATGCACCGTAGGCAGCGAGGAAGCGCCGGTATGACGGAGGAAACTCTGTTGACAGGGCTTGCTCAGCAACGCCGATGTCGGATGCACTGGCTGCGCCAGCAGTCCAGACCTCGCTGCCCGCAATGGTCACAGCCTTGATGGCATTTTCAATGTCTTGCATGAGTGTCATTGGAACTTCAGCTTCTGGCCGAATGCCGAAGTTTAGCTTCGTTGCCCTATGGACGCCCTTCAAAAAAAGACCAGCACTGCTTAGCTTGTGTCGCCCCGCCTGTGAAATGTCTGTGGCGTGACAGTGCCTGCGAGGACTCTGGCAATGACTAGCAGTTGCATACGCTTTGGCTGATCCAGTTGTTCGAACAGTGTTAGCAGCTCAATGTTTTCGCCGTCATTCATGTGATGTCCCTGGACGCTTGAAATGTCTGGCGAAGGGCTTCCGCTGGCGATAAAGCGGGGATCACATTTCAATGTTTTGGCAAGCGCGAGAAGCGTCTGCGAGCTGGGTTGTCTACCTGGAAGTCGGACCAGGTTGGAAATGGCAGATTGACTCACGCCAGCGAGCTTTGCCGCCTCTGCTTGGGTGAGTTGTCGAACCACCAATAGCCACTGGATCCGCTCGCCCAGGGTCATGGCGGCTAACCCCTTATTTTTTTGCCGGGTTCTCGCAGTTGTTGTGGGTGTCATGCCCAGTGTTTGGTTGCTTCAACTCTGCGAGTTTGTCATGTAACTCTGGGGTGATATGACGGGTGAAATACAATCGGGTCCCTAGAAAACTGCTTGCGCCGAGGAAAAAGATAAATGATTTCAGATACTTACGAGACCCCGGTGCGTTCGGTTGCTCCCAAAATTGGCATGGTGAGTTTAGGATGCCCCAAGGCGCTGACCGATTCCGAGCTGATCCTCACGCAGCTGAGCGCCGAGGGTTACGAAACCTCCAAGACCTTCCAGGGTGCAGACCTGGTCATCGTGAACACCTGCGGCTTCATTGACGATGCCGTGAAAGAAAGCCTGGACACCATTGGCGAAGCCCTGGCCGAGAACGGCAAGGTCATCGTCACCGGCTGCCTGGGCGCCCGCACGGGTGACGATGGCGGCAACATGGTGCGCCAGATGCACCCCAGCGTGCTGGCCGTGACCGGGCCCCATGCCACACAAGAGGTGATGGATGCGGTCCACCTGAACCTGCCCAAGCCCCACGACCCGTTCGTAGACCTGGTGCCCGGCAGCTTCGGCATCGCGGGCATCAAGCTCACGCCCAAGCATTACGCTTACCTCAAGATCAGCGAAGGCTGCAACCACCGTTGTACCTTCTGCATCATCCCGTCCATGCGCGGCGATCTGGTGTCACGCCCCATTGGCGACGTGCTGAGCGAGGCCAAGGCCTTGTTTGAAGGTGGTGTGAAAGAGTTGCTGGTGATCAGCCAGGACACCTCGGCCTATGGCGTGGACGTGAAGTACCGCACGGGTTTCTGGGACGGCAAGCCCGTCAAGACCCGCATGCTGGAGCTGGTGCAGACGCTGGGCGAGATTGCCGAGCCCTATGGCGCCTGGGTGCGCCTGCACTATGTCTACCCGTACCCCAGCGTGGACGAGGTGATCCCGCTCATGGCCACGGGCAAGGTGCTGCCGTACCTGGACGTGCCTTTCCAGCACAGCCACCCTGATGTCCTGAAGCGCATGAAGCGCCCCGCCAGTGGCGAGCGCAACCTGGAGCGCATCCTGCGCTGGCGCGAAGCCTGCCCCGAGCTGGTCATCCGCAGCACCTTCATTGCGGGCTTTCCGGGCGAGACGGAAGAAGAGTTCCAGCACCTGCTCGACTTCGTGCGCGAGGCGCAGATTGACCGTGCGGGCTGCTTTGCCTACAGCGATGTGAATGGCGCTGCTGCCAACGAGCTGCCCGGCATGCTGCCGATGGAAGTGCGCGAAGAGCGCCGTGCCCGCTTCATGGCGGTGGCGGAAGAGGTCTCGATCGCCAGACTGCAGCGCCGGGTGGGTGCCACCATGCAGGTGCTGGTGGACCATGCCCCTGCCCTGGGCCGCAAAGGGGGTGTGGGCCGCACTTATGCGGATGCGCCCGAGATCGACGGCACCGTGCAACTGCTGCCGCCCGAGAAGATCAGCAAGCAGCTCAAGGTGGGGGAGTTCACCAAGGCACGTATCGTGGGCGTGCAGGGGCACGACCTGGTGGCGCAACCTATCTGATTGCTATTTAATTCATAGCGTTAGACCCATGTAGCACTAGCGCATTGGCTCTGAATCATAAAAAAAGGCTTCCCGAGGGAAGCCTTTTTCTTTGGGGGATCTCCTGGGAGGGAGAGAGGGCAGCGAGCCCTTGCCGCCCTTAGACGCGCTTGCGGTATTCGCCAGTGCGGGTGTCGATTTCGATCTTGTCGCCTTGGCTGACGAACAGGGGCACGGGCACTTCGAAGCCGGTGGCGATCTTGGCAGGCTTCATGACCTTGCCGGAGGTGTCGCCCTTGACGGCGGGTTCCGTCCAGGTGATTTCGCGCTCGACGCTGGTGGGCAGTTCGACCGAGATGGCCTTGCCGTCATAGAACACCACTTCCACGGTCATGCCGTCTTCCAGGTAGTTCAGCGAGTCGCCCATGTTTTCGGCTTCCACTTCGTACTGGTTGTACTCGGTGTCCATGCACACGTACATGGGGTCGGCAAAGTAGGAGTAGGTGCACTCCTTTTTGTCCAGGATCACGTTGTCGATCTTGTCGTCGGCCTTGAACACGACTTCGGTGCCGAAGTTGCCGATCAGGCTCTTGAGCTTCATGCGCACGGTGGCTGCACCGCGGCCGCCGCGGGCGTATTCGGTCTTCAGGACCACCATGGGGTCCTTGCCGTGCATGATGACGTTGCCGGCGCGGATTTCTTGAGCGATTTTCATAGCAAGTTGCTTGGGTTGGGGCCGCTCAACGCGCGGGCTGGCAAACCATCTGGTATGCGCGCCGGTGCATGTTCTGCGGCGAAAGTGCGCGGGGAGCAGGCACTGACATGCCGCACCTGATTTGCGCAAAGCCTCGGATTTTACCGTTTTTCGGCGACAAAGCCCAAAAGTTGTGCGACGAGGTTGTCCTGCGTCAGCAGGCGCGCACGGGCAGCCAGGGTGCAGGCGGTCCACTCTGCCAGTGTGTTGTCGTCCGGCCATTGCAGCGGCGCGCCGTCCAGCCCGTTCCAGGTCGCGTGGAACTGCCGCAGTGACGCAGGGGCCTGCAGCCAGTCCAGAAAGGCCCAGAGCTTGTCGTGGTGGGCGTTGTCGTGCTGCGGGTAGATCTGCCAGACAAAGGCTTGACCCGCCCACAGCGCACGCACCAGCGAGTCCTCGCCCCGCACCGCATTGAAGTCGCAAGCCCACAGCATCTCATCAAACGCTGGCTGGGGGCGGTGGGGAAGGTAGGACAAGGACAGCAGCCCCCGCTGGTCATGCGCTTGCGGACCTCCCTGGTTCCCGGAGGGCTCGGCCAGCGTCGCCCGCACAGCAGCAGCCGGGCGGCCAGGCGTGACCAGCAGCTCGGTGGGTTGCAGCGCACACTGTTGCAGCAGGTGGGCCAGCGCCGGGGGCTCGTAGCAGAACAGCGACACCCAGCGGCTGCCCGGTATTTCTTCGCACCTGCCAAACAGAGCCCGGTGCTCCGTGCGCCAGGCGCTGCGGTCAAAGGCCTCGCGCCGCGCCATCAGATGGGGCTCGCGCAGGAGGCCGCCGGTGCCGGTGGTGAAGCCGGGGTAGAAAAACCAGCGCGTCCACCCCGATGCCGGGCCGGACAGAATGGGGGACGGCAGGCGGTGGGTGCGTGCGACGTAGGCCTCTGCAGACAGGTATTCCAGGTTGATCCAGACAGGTTTGGAGCGATTTTGGCCAGAAGCGCCAGTGGAATATGCGCTATACGCTATGAATTCAGGAGCAATATCGCAGCCGAAGGCCTCCACTATCACATCGGGTGGCGGCTCGTTGGGGCCCGGCGGCGGCGCGCCCCAGGGCCGCACCTCCACCCCGGCGCAGCCCCCAGGGGCCATCCATTGCAGCGCCGAGGCGTCGTCCACCCACAGGCGCACGCGGTGGCCCAGTGCGGCCAGCTGCGCCACCAGACGCCAGCACACGCCAATGTCGCCAAAGTTGTCAATCACGCGGCAGAACACATCCCACTGCAGGGGCTGGCGGTCGGGGGTCATGGTGTGGCGGGCTGGGTGCGCAAGTGGTCCACCAGCAGCCGGGCCACGGTGGAGAGGGATTCTTCCGACCGCACGCACAGCGACAGGCGGCGGTGGGCCCAGGGCTCGTTCAGGGTGACGGTGCGGATCTGCAGCGCGCCCTGGTACAGCCGCGCACTGCCGCGCGGCATCACGCCCACACCCAGGCCGGCGTTGACCATGAGGCACAGCGCGTCGTAGCTGGTGACCTGCATGCGCAGTCGAAGCGGCAGGCCAGCCTCGGCGGATGCGCGGGTGAGCTGGTTGTTGATGGCGCTGTTGGGGTGCGCGCCCACAAAGTCATAGGGCAGGGCGTCTGCCAGCCGCACGGACTTGCGCCGCGCCAGCGCATGACCGGTGGGTACCACCAGCACCAGCTCGTCGGTGCGGTAGGGCAGCAGCGTCACCCGTTCGCCGTAGTGGCCTTCGTTCAGGATGCCCACGTCGGCCGCGTTCTCGGCCACGGAATGCGCAATCGCGCTGCTGATCTGCTCCTGCAGCCGCACATCCACCTGCGGGTGTTGTGCCAGAAAGCTCTGCAGTTCCCCCGGCAAAAACTGCGTGATGGCCGAGATGTTGGCCACCACGCGCACGTGGCCGCGCACTCCGGTGCCATATTCGCGCATCTGGGTGGCGATGCCGTCCAGGTCATTCAGTACGCCGCGCGCCAGGTTCAGCAGGGCAAATGCGGCAGCCGTGGGCTCGGTGCCCTTGTTGCTGCGGGTGAACAGGGCCACGTGCAACGCGTCTTCCAGGTCGGCCAGGCGGCGGCTCACGGCCGAGGCGGCCAGGTGCTCGCGCGCGGCGGCGGCAGCGATGGTGCTTTCTTCCATCACGGCCACAAACAGGCGCAGGGAGACGGGGTCGAGCTTCATGGGGCCTGATGGTAACAAGCTGCCATGCCGGTTTGCGATGGCATCTTGTTGCTTGAGCGATTTACGGCCCCGCACACCCTGCGCATCATTCGCCCCGAGCCGCCCCGGCGTGGGGCTGGCCGCAGGAGATAACCCCACCCATGGATTCCATTGCTTCCCCCGCCGCGTTGCAAGGCGTGCGCGTCATCGAAATGGGCCAGCTCATCGCCGGGCCTTTCTGCGGCAAGACGCTGGGCGAGTTTGGCGCCGATGTGATCAAGATCGAGGCGCCCGAGACCGGCGACCCGCTGCGCAACTGGCGCCTCATCAAGGAAGGTACCTCCGTCTGGTGGCAGGTGCAGTCGCGCAACAAGCGCTCGGTGGCGCTGGACCTGCGGCAAAAGGAGGGACAGGACATTGCTCGCCAGCTGATTGCAGAAGCCGATGTGCTGGTCGAGAACTTCCGCCCCGGCACGCTGGAAGGCTGGGGCATGTCGCCCGAGGAGCTGCACCAACTCAACCCCGGCCTCGTGATGCTGCGCATCTCTGGCTACGGCCAGACGGGACCCTACCGCGACCTGCCAGGCTTTGGCGCCATCGGCGAAGCCATGGGCGGCCTGCGCCACCTGACGGGCGAGCCCGGCCGCGTGCCGGTGCGCGTCGGTGTCTCGATTGGCGACACACTGGCAGCGCTGCACGGCACCATCGGCGTGCTCACGGCGCTGTACCACCGCAAGGTCAACGGCGGCCAGGGCCAGGTGATTGACGTGGCGCTGCACGAGGCAGTGTTCAACGTGATGGAAAGCCTGATCCCCGAATACAGCGCCTTCGGCGCCGTGCGCGAGGCAGCAGGCAGCGCGCTGCCGGGCATTGCGCCCAGCAATGCCTACCCCTGCCAGGACGGCTGGGTGCTGGTGGCGGGCAATGGCGACAGCATCTTTAAGCGGTTGATGGACGCGATTGGCAGGCCCGACCTGGGCGCCGCGCCGGACCTGGCCAACAACACCGGCCGCGTGGCGCGTGTGGAAGAGATCGACGCGGCGATTGGCGCCTGGAGCGCGCAGCGCACTGTGCAGCAGGTGCTGGATGCATTGGGCGCTGCCCGCGTGCCTGCGGGCAAGGTCTACACCGCCAAAGACATTGCCGAAGACCCGCACTACCGCGCCCGCGACATGCTGCTGACGCAACAGACGCGCGACGGCTACAGCGTGGAAGTGCCCGGCATCGTGCCCAAGCTCTCGGCCACGCCGGGCAGCATCCGCAGCAGCGCGCCGCACCTGGGCGACGACACCGATGCGGTGCTGGCCGAGGCAGGCCTCACGGCCGAACAGATTGCGCTGCTGCGCAGCAAGGGGGTGATTCAATGAGTGCATCCAACACGGTGTGGCAGGGCGCAGGCCGCCGTATCCATATGCAGGAAGTCGGCCTGCGCGACGGCCTGCAGATGGAAAAGGCCTTTGTGCCCACGGCCGACAAGATCGCGCTGTGCAACGCGCTGTCGGCGGCGGGCCTGGCCAAGATTGAGGTGACTTCGTTCACTTCGCCCACGGCCATCCCTGCGCTCAAAGACGCCGAGATCGTGATGCGCGAGATCACGCGCCGCCCCGGCACGGTCTACACCGCCCTGGTGCCCAACCTGCGCGGCGCCGAGCGCGCCATTGAGTCGCGCACGGATGAGCTGAACCTCGTCATGTCGGTGAGTGCCACGCACAACCTGGCCAACCTGCGCATGACGCAGGAACAGTCGTTCGCGGCGCTGGCGCAGGTGGTGGCCCTGGCGCAGGGTGCCAACGTGGCGGTGAATGTGTCGCTGTCGTGTGTTTTCGGCTGCCCCATGGAGGGCGATGTGGCCCAGGCCGATGTGTTCGGCTGGGTGCAGCGCTTTGTGGACCTGGGCGCGCGTGGCATCACGCTGTGCGATACCACGGGCATGGCCTACCCCACGCAGGTGCACCAGCTCACCGCGGCAGCCCGCGCGCGCTGGCCGGGGGTGGAGTTCACCCTGCATTTCCACAACACGCGTGGCATGGGGCTGGCCAATGTGCTGGCGGCCATCGACGCGGGTGCGGACCGGTTCGATGCCTCGCTGGGCGGCCTGGGCGGCTGCCCCTATGCGCCGGGCGCCAGCGGCAATGTGTGTAGCGAAGAGATCGTGCATGCGCTGGCGCTGATGGGCTATGACACCGGGGTGGACTTGGCACAACTGGTGGTGGCGGCGCAGCAACTGCCTGCGTTGATCGGCCACGATATCCCCAGCCAGATTGCCAAGGCGGGTCCGCGCCTGGCACTGCACCCGGTGCCTGCCGATTTCGAGGCGATCCGCGAAAGAGCGCTTGCCCGCTGAGCGCGGGCGAGCCTGCATTCACACATAACACCAGGAGACAAAAGCCATGACCTTCCCCGCCCCACTGTCCCGCCGCATCTTCACCGCCGCCGTGCTGTGCTCCGCTGCCTTCGCAGCGGGCGCGCAGGACAAATACCCCTCCAAGCCCATCACCGTGGTGGTGCCCCAGGCCGCTGGTGGCGCCAACGACGCCATTGCGCGCGTGGTGGCGCAAAAACTCAGCGAACAAATGGGCCAGAGCGTGATCGTGGACAACCGCCCTGGTGCGGGCGGCACCCTGGCCACAGGCGCCACGGCCCGCGCGCGCAATGATGGCTACACCCTGCTGCTGACGGCCGACAGCGCCCATGTGATTGGCCCTGCGCTGTACAAGAACCCGGGGTTCGATCCGGTCAAGGACTTCGCACCCGTGGCGCCCGTGGCCACGGCGGGCTATGTGCTGGTGGCTCATCCGTCCTTCCCGGCCAACACCGTGGCCGAAATGGTGGCTTTGGCGAAGGCCAGCCCTGGCAAATATGCGATTGCCTCGGCGGGCAACGGCACGCTGAACCACCTGATTGGTGAGATGCTGCAAAAGGCGGCAGGCATCCAGCTGCAGCACATTCCGTACAAGGGTTCCGCCGCTGCAGCCACCGACGTGGTGGGCGGGCAAGTGCCGCTGTCGGTGCAAAGCCTGCCGTCAGCCATTGCGTTCATCAAGGCAGGCAAGCTCAAGGTGCTGGGTGTGGTCAATGAAAAGCGCGTGGCCGCACTGCCCGATGCGCCCACCATCGGCGAGACGATCAAAGGCTTTGGCCAGGCGCCCTGGTATGCGCTGTTTGCCCCGGCTGGCACGCCCGCGCCCATCGTGGCGCAGCTGCAGGCCGAGGTGGCGCGCGCGCTGGAGCACAAGGACGTGGTGGACAAGCTGGCCACCGTGGGCTGCGAGCCCTTCAAGGGCACGGCGGCGCAGCTGGCGGCGCTGGTGCAGTCCGACCTGCCCAAGTGGAGCCGCGTGGTCAAGGACACGGGTGCGACGGTCGATTGACCGGGTGCTTTCTCTGCGCCTTTTTGCTTCTCGCAACTCAGATTTTTGACAACAACGACAACGACAACGACGGAGACATCCCTTCATGAAAACCACCCGCAAGCAGTTCACCACCCTCGCCCTGGCCGCACTGGCCACCATCAGCTTCATCGGCCACGCAGCGGCGCAGGGCGCTTACCCGTCCAAGAACGTCACCATGGTGGTGCCCACCGCCGCAGGCGGCACCACCGACCTGTCGGCCCGCATGCTGGCGCAGGCGCTTGCGCCGGTGCTGGGCCAGTCGGTCATCGTGGACAACAAGGGCGGGGGCAACGGCAACATTGCCGCCAGCGCCGTCAAGCGGGCCGAGGCCGATGGCTACACGCTGCTCATGCAGTACTCGGGCTACCACGTCATCTCGCCCCACATCACCAAACAAAAGCAGTGGGAGCAAGGCGACTTCCAACCCGTGGCCAACGTGATCTCGGCCCCGCAGATCATCGTGGTGCGTGCCGACCTGCCGGTGAAAACGCTGCCCGAGCTGATCGCCTACGCCAAGGCCAATCCCGGCAAGCTCAACTACGCCTCGTCGGGCAACGGCTCGCTGCAGCACGTGACCGGTGCCATGCTGGAGCAGCAAGGCGCCATCAAGATGGTCCACGTGCCCTATAAGGGCACGGGCCCCGCACTGCAGGACCTTCTGGGCGGCCAGGTGGACCTGACTTTTGGCACCGCGCCTCCCTTCATGCCCCACATTGCCAGCGGCAAACTGCGCGTGCTGGCCGTGACGGGCAAACAGCGCCTGCCCAGCCTGCCCGACGTGCCCACCACGGCCGAGGCCGGCTACCCCAGAGTCGATGCCACCTCGTGGTTTGCCGTGTTTGCCCCCGCCGCCGTGCCCAAGGCCGTGGTGGACAAGCTGGCGGCCGACATCCGCACCGTGGTGCAGAACTCGGCCTTCCAGCAAAAGGCGCAGGAGCAGGGCGCCACGGCGGACTACCAGACCCCGGCGCAGCTGGGTGACAAGGTGAAGGCCGATCTGGCCAACTGGGCGCAGGTGGTGAAGACCTCGAAGATCGAGGCGGAGTGACCGGGGTACGGTGATTTTTTGATCAAAATGGCTGCAAGCGCTGGTTGAATATGCGCTGGTAGCTATTTTTTTGATAGTGAACAGGGCAGGCTGCGCGCGGGGCCACAATACGCGCCATGTCTGATGTGCATTCCGAAGAACTCCTGGCGCAGGTGGCTGCGCTGCCCGCGCTGCCGGGCGTGTACCGCTATTTCGACGCGCAGGATGCGCTGCTGTACGTGGGCAAGGCGCTCAACCTCAAGCGCCGGGTGTCCAGCTACTTCCAGAAGAACCATGGCGGCACGCGCATCGGCCACATGGTCAGCAAGATCGTGCGCATGGAGACCACGGTGGTGCGCTCCGAAGCCGAGGCGCTGCTGCTGGAAAACAACCTCATCAAGACGTTGAACCCCAAGTTCAACATCCTGTTCCGCGACGACAAGAGCTATCCCTACCTCAAGATCACTGGCACGCCGGGTGCCCACACGCGGGGCGATGCGCCGGGCCAGGTGTTTCCGCGCATGGCGTACTACCGGGGCTCGGTCGATAAAAAGCACCGGTACTTTGGCCCGTACCCCAGCGCCTGGGCGGTGAAGGAAACCATTCAGCTGCTGCAAAAGGTGTTCCGGCTGCGCACCTGCGAAGACACGGTATTTGCCAACCGCACACGGCCCTGCCTGCTGTACCAGATCAAGCGCTGCACCGGGCCCTGCGTGGACTTGATTTCGCCCGAGGCCTATGCGGCTGACGTGCAGCACGCCGAGGCATTGCTGCGTGGTGAAACGCAGGAGGTGCTGCAAGCCATGGAGGTGCGGATGATGGCGCACTCGGACAAGCTGGAGTTTGAGCAGGCTGCCGAGGTGCGCAACCAGATCCAGGCGCTGTCGCGCGTGCTGCACCAGCAGTCCATTGAGACGGTGGATGACAAGGATGTGGACATCCTGGCGGTGCGCGTGCAAGGCGGTCGTGCCTGCGTGAACCTGGCCATGGTGCGCGGTGGCCGCCACCTGGGCGACCGGCCGTATTTCCCGGTGCACGTCGAGGACGCTGCGGCGGTGTTTGAAGAAGAAGGCGGGGACGGTGCGGATGAAACGGTGGCCACCCCGTCTCGCCCGGTTCGCCCTGTGGAGGCCCTGGTGCTGGAGGCCTTCATTGCCCAGCACTACATCGGTGTGCCCGTGCCACCGCTGCTGGTGACCAGTGTGCCGGTGGACAAGGCCTTGCTGGACGCGCTGACCGAACAAAGTGGCTTGCGCGTGAACGCTATCCACCAGCCGCGCGAACAGCGCCGCGCGTGGCTGGACATGGCGCAGAAAAACGCCGATCTGCAACTGGCCCGTCTGCTGGCCGAGGAGGGCTCGCAGCAGGCCCGCACGCGGGCGCTGGCCGAGGCGCTGGATCTGCCGCCCGAAGACCTGGATCAGCTCACCATCGAGTGTTTCGACATCTCGCACACGGCAGGCGAATCCACCCAGGCGTCGTGTGTGGTGTTTCACCACCACAAGATGCAGAGCAGCGAATACCGCCGCTACAAGATCGAAGGCATCACCGGCGGCGACGACTATGCCGCCATGCGCCAGGTGCTCACGCGCCGCTACAGCAAGGTGGTGGAGGCGCTGCGCGAGGAGGGCGGCATCGACTATGCACAATCGCCCGAGGCGCAAGCCGCAGCCCGGCCCCAAGGCCAGGCGCGTTTGCCGGACCTGGTGCTCATCGACGGCGGCAAGGGCCAGGTGGGCGTGGCGCGCGAGGTGTTCACGGCACTGGGGCTGGACCTGACCCGCATCGTGGGGGTCGAGAAGGGCGAGGGCCGCAAGGTGGGCCTGGAAGAGCTGGTGTTTGCCGACGGGCGCGAAAAGGTCTACCTGGGCAAGGATTCGGCCGCGCTGATGCTGGTGGCGCAGATCCGCGATGAGGCGCACCGCTTTGCCATCACCGGCATGCGCGCGGCACGGGCCAAGGTGCGCGTGGGAGGCGGGCAACTGGAAGAAATTGCGGGGGTGGGGCCCAAGAAGCGAGCGCGCCTGTTGCAACGTTTTGGCGGGGTGCGTGGTGTGGCATCCGCGAGCGTGGAGGACCTGGCCACCGTGGATGGCATCTCGCATGAATTGGCAGAAGAAATTTACAAGGCATTGAGATAAGCCCCATGTGCCGTTCCACGGCCGCGCCGTGACACAATCGCCGCCATGTTCTGGACTATCCCCACCTTGATGACCTGGACGCGCATCGTCGCGATACCTTTGATCGTGGGGGTGTTCTACGCACCGCTGGACCCGGCCACGCGCAATCTCATTGCCACCGTGATGTTCGTGGTGTTCGCGGCCACCGACTGGCTGGACGGCTACCTGGCCCGCAAGCTCAACCAGACCTCGTCCTTCGGTGCTTTCCTGGACCCGGTGGCCGACAAGTTTCTGGTGTGTGCGTCGCTCCTGGTGCTGGTGCACCTGCAACGTGCCGACGTGTTTGTGGCGCTCATCATCATCGGCCGCGAGATCGCGATCTCGGCCCTGCGCGAGTGGATGGCGCAGATCGGCGCCAGCAAGAGCGTGGCCGTGCACATGATCGGCAAGGTCAAGACCACGGTGCAGATGCTGGCCATCCCCTTTCTGCTGTACGACGGGCGCCTGTTTGGCGTGATCGATACCGGCGTGTGGGGCACCTGGCTCATCTGGGCCTCGGCGGTGCTCACCGTCTGGTCGATGGTGTACTACCTGCAGAAGGCGTTGCCGGAGATCCGGGCACGCGTCAAATAGTTTTCAAGTCTTTGATGCCTGGAGCGCTTGATATATAAGCGCAGGCAGCTATATTTTCAGGAGCATCTGAATGGCGAAGCATCGCATTGCAGTCATTGCCGGTGACGGCATTGGCAAAGAGGTCATGCCCGAGGGCATCCGCGTTCTGGACGAGGCCGCCCGCAAGTTTGGCATTGACCTGCATTTCGACCACTTCGACTTTTCGAGCTGGGACTACTACGAAAAGCACGGCAAGATGCTGCCCGATAACTGGAAGGACCAGATTGGCGGCCATGAGGCCATTTACTTCGGCGCGGTGGGCTGGCCCGACAAGATCGCTGACCATGTCTCGCTCTGGGGCTCGCTGCTGCTATTCCGCCGCGAGTTCGATCAGTACATCAACCTTCGGCCCGCACGCCTCATGCCAGGCGTGATCGCCCCTGTGGTGCGCCGTGATGGCAGCCCGCGCCTGCCCGGCGAGATCGACATGCTGATCGTGCGTGAGAACACCGAAGGCGAATACTCCAGCATCGGTGGCCGCATGTACGAAGGCACTCCGCGCGAGATCGTGATGCAGGAGACAGTGATGTCGCGCCACGGCGTGGACCGCGTGCTGAAGTTTGCGTTTGAACTGGCCCAGTCGCGCCCCAAGAAGCACCTGACCAGCGCCACCAAGTCCAACGGCATCGCCATCACCATGCCCTACTGGGACGAGCGCGTGGCCGAGATGGCCAAGGCCTACCCCGATGTGACGGTGGACAAGTTCCACATCGACATCCTCACCGCCCACTTCGTGCAGCGGCCCGACTTCTTTGACGTGGTGGTTGCCAGCAACCTGTTTGGCGACATCCTCTCGGACCTGGGACCTGCGTGCACCGGCACCATCGGCATCGCGCCCAGCGCCAACCTCAACCCCACGCGCACCATGCCGTCGCTGTTTGAGCCGGTGCATGGCTCGGCGCCCGACATCGCGGGCAAGGGCATCGCCAACCCCATCGGGCAGATCTGGTGTGGCGCAATGATGCTGGACTTCCTGGGTTACCGCGCCGCGCACGACGCCGTTCTGGCCGCTATCGAAGCCGTGTTGCAACCCGGCAGTGGTGCTCCGCGCACCCCGGACCTGGGCGGCACGGGCAGCACGCAGGATGTGGGCAAAGCCATTGCTCAGGCACTCGCTGCTCGTTGAGTACGGCTGGCTGCGGGGTGTCAATACGGAGTGCTGCCGATACGGCGTGTTTGAGACAAAACCCCCCGCCAAGCCCTGTCGCAGCGTGAAATACGACTAGAATCCAAAACAACGCTGACGCAAAACAGCGTGTTGTATTGACACTCTGAAACTCGATGGCTTTAATCTGATGCAGCAGCCACTGCTGTGTATGCCAGTCATTCCCCCGCCTGTTCTCCACCAGCCCACGGCTGTGCTTTCAGGCGTGTGAAGACCAGATATCCTCGAGACATTCCATTAACTCTTTTCCGAGAGGCTTCTTGTGAACAAAACCGAATTGATTGAGCACATCGCTACCAACGCCGACATCTCCAAGGCCGCTGCTGCGCGTGCCCTGGAATCCACGATCGAGGCTGTCAAGAAGACTCTCAAGAAGGGCGGCACCGTGTCGCTCGTCGGTTTCGGTACCTTCGCTGTGGGCAAGCGTGCTGCCCGTACCGGTCGCAATCCCCGTACTGGCGCTACGATTAAAATCAAAGCTGCTAAAGTTCCGAAGTTCCGTCCTGGCAAGGCATTGAAAGATGCCTTGAACTGAGGATCAGTTTAGGTGGGGTCCTTAGCTCAGTTGGTAGAGCGGCTCCTTTACACGGAGTAGGTCGGCGGTTCGAGACCGTCAGGACCCACCATCACCGAACAAAGGCGAACGCAAGTTCGCCTTTTGTTTTTTGCCTTCTGAAAGATCGACCATGTTTGAATCCATCCGCAAGCACTCCAAGATCGTGATGATCTTCTTGTTCTTGCTGATCATTCCTTCGTTTGTGCTGGTAGGCATCGACCGCAACTATTTCTCTGAAAAGAGCCCTGTGGTAGCCCGTGTCGATGGCAACAACATCAACCAGACGGACTGGGACAATGCCCATCGCATGGAGACAGACCGCATTCGCGCCCAGTCTCCCTCGGTCGATCCCAAGTTGCTGGACTCTCCCAGCGCCCGGTATGCCACGCTGGAGCGCCTGGTGCGTGACCGTGTGCTGGCGGCTGCCGCGCAAAAGATGCACCTCGTGACCAGCGATGCGCGCCTGGCCCGCAGCCTGCAGGAGATTCCCGCCATTGCGGGACTCAAGCGCCCGGACGGTACGCTGGACGCCGATGCCTATCGCGCACTGGTCGCTGCTCAAGGCCTGACGCCCGAAGGTTTCGAAGCCAATGTGCGCCGCGACATCTCGGTGAACCAAGTGATGGGTGGCGTGATGAGCTCCGCGTTTGGCTCCGATGCGCAGGTCAAACTTGCGCTCGACGCTTTGTATGAGCGCCGTGAGATCCAGGTGGCCCGATTCAACGCTGCCGACTTCGCCAGCAAAGTCACCCCGACAGATGCAGACCTGGAGGCCCACTACAAGGCCCATCCCGCCCTGTTCCAGCAACTGGAACAGGCAGCCATCGAATACGTGGTGCTGGATCTCGACAGCGTGCGGGCGTCCATCACCCTGGGTGAAGACGACCTGCGTACTTACTACAAAGAGAATGTGGCTCGCATGACGGCGAAGGAAGAGCGCCGCGCCAGCCACATCCTGGTAAACGCTCCCAAGGATGCATCCGCCGCGGACCGCGAGAAGGCCAAGGCCCGTGCCACTGAACTGCTGGCCCAGGTGCGCAAGGCTCCCGGCAGCTTTGCTGATGTGGCCAAGAAATCCTCTGACGACAAGGGCTCGGCCGTTGCGGGCGGAGACCTGAACTTCTTTGCCCGGGGTGCGATGGTCAAGCCCTTTGAAGAAGCTGCGTTTGCGCTGAAAAAGGGTGAAATCAGTGATCTGGTGGAAACCGAGTTTGGTTATCACATCATCCAGCTCACCGACATCAAGACACCCCGCCAGCCCAGCTTTGAAGAACTGCGCCCCACCATGGAAGCAGAGCTCAAGCAGCAGCAGGCGCAGCGCAAGTTTGCCGAGGTGGCAGAGTCCTTCACCAACGGTGTGTATGAGCAGGCAGACAGCCTCCAGCCCGTGGCCGACAAGCTCAAGCTGAAGATTCAGACTGCCAAGGGCGTGACCCGGACCCCTGCCGCAGGTGCCAAGGGCCCTCTGGCCAACGCCAAGTTCCTCGAAGCACTTTTTGCTACCGACTCGCTGCAGAACAAGCGCAACACCGAGGCGGTGGAAGTGGGCCCCAGCCAGATGGCTGCCGGTCGTGTGACCACCTACACCCCTGCATTGACACTGCCCTATGACGAAGTGAAGGCCCGTGTTCGCACCTTGTATGTGGCTGAGAAATCTGCCGAACTCGCACGCAAGGAGGGCGAGGCCAAGCTCAATGCATGGAAGGCTGCCCCGTCTTCTGCCACAGGCTTGGCCGCAGCGACCGAAGTCTCACGCGAACAGACCCAGAACCTGCCGCGTGCCCTGATCGATGCCGCGCTGCGGGCTCCCTCCGAAGCGCTGCCGGGCTGGACGGGGGTGGATTTGGGCGCTGCGGGTTATGCCGTGGTCAAGGTCAACCGCGTCGTGCCGCGCCAGGCACCGGACGCGCAGCGTGCGCAGCAGGAGCGCCAACAATACGTGCAGTGGTTGGCCACGGCCGAAGGGCTGGCGTACTATGAACTGCTAAAGCAGCGCTTCAAGGTGCAGATAAAGGCACCACGTCCCGAGGCGGCAGCAACAGTGACTGCAGAAAATTAAGCGATTTGATGTCCGGGACCAAAATCCCGGGCTATAATACAAAGCTACGGTGGCTGTAGCTCAGTTGGTAGAGTCCAGGATTGTGATTCCTGTTGTCGTGGGTTCGAGCCCCATCAGCCACCCCAAAATAGCAAAGCGCTGCAGCAGAAATGTTGCAGCGCTTTTTGCTTTGGGGCTGTATGGAATCTCGCCTTGCGCATGTCCCCCTGTGCAGCGTTGCGCGTCAATGGGATCTTCTGACCATCAAAGCCCCGCCTTTCGCTCACCACAGCCCCACACGGCGCATACTGCATGCTCCACTTTTTGGGAGTTTCTGATGAGCCTTGTGATTCGCGACGCGTCGCCCAGTGAAAAGCGCGGCAACGCCATGTCTGCGGCCTTGGCCAAAGAGCAACTTCAATACGCGGTCCAGATCGTGCGCGACGTGTTGCCGCAGAGCGCTGGCGATGCGGCATTGATCGGCGCCGTGGTGCAGGCCATTGCCATGAATTACGCTGCTGTGCCCCAGCCCAATCGTTAGGGTTGGGGCTGTACGCGACGAGGTGCTTGATCCACATCCGTTATCCAGCCCGCGCGCGCATTGCTTGGCTGTTCCACACTCGTCAGAATGGATCGATTGGTATGAGTGGGGAGATTGAAAGCTACCAGCTGGGCGGCTGGCCCCGGAGGAGTTCACACAGTGCCTCGTAAGCCACATGGATATTGGCTTTCGTGCTTTCGATTCAGAAAAGTACCATCAAAAGTACCATCATTTTTCGGTGCGTCTCCTGTGTGGCACTTATCAGACGCTGTGAGACGGCCTGAATGGTAATGATTCTTTCGGTGGTCTCCGGCAGGGGCGGTAGTATTCGGTAACAACTACACGCCGCCTTTGCATGCACAGGGATGGTGCGAACTGCCGAATGGATAAGACAAAACTCTCCGAAAGCGACATTTGCGAAAAATTCATCCGCCCGGCCATGGAGCAAGCCGGGTGGAACGGTCTGGACCAGATTTTTCGGGAGTATCCGTTGCGCGCCGGGCGTGTGGTGGTGCGTGGCAGCAAGGCCTACCGCGATAAGAGTACGGTGCTGCGGGCCGACTACGCCTTGTTCTACAAGGCCAACATTCCGTTGGCGGTCGTTGAGGTCAAGGACAACAAGCACGCCGTAGGTGCAGGCATAGGCCAAGCGCTCAACTACGCCCAGCTGCTCGATGTGCCGTTTAGCTTTTCTAGCAATGGCGACGGCTTCGTGTTCCGCGATGCGACCCTGGCCACCGGCGTGCTGGAGCAGAACCTCACCCTCGAAGAATTTCCGTCGCCGCAGGATTTGTGGAACCGCTACTGCGCCTGGAAGGGCTGGTCCGCCGAAGAAAGCCGCGTCGCGGGGTTTGACTACGCCCCCAACAAAACCCCGCGCTACTACCAGCTCAACGCCGTCAATCGCGCGGTCGAGGCCATCGCTGCCGGGCAAGATCGCGTGCTCCTGGTCATGGCCACCGGCACCGGCAAGACCTACACCGCCTTTCAGATCATCTGGCGCCTGTGGAAGAGCGGCGCCAAAAAGCGCATCCTCTTCCTAGCCGACCGCAACATCCTCATCGACCAGACCATGGTCAACGACTTTCGCCCCTTCAAGGGCGCGATGGCCAAGCTTAGCCCCAACGCCAAGGGGGTGGAGCGGGTCGATGCGCAAGGCACTGTGTCGGTCGAAGACGTTGACCTGGCCGTCAACAAAACCACCAAGCTGGTGGACAAAAGCTACGAGATCTACCTGTCGCTCTACCAGGCCGTCACCGGCACGGAGGAAGAGCGCAACATCTACAAGCAGTTCAGCCCCGACTTTTTTGACCTCATCGTGATTGATGAATGCCACCGGGGCAGTGCCTCTGAAGATTCCGCCTGGCGCGAAATCCTCACCTACTTTGCCCGCGCCACGCAGATCGGCCTGACCGCCACGCCCAAGGAGACAAAGGACGTTTCCAACAGCGATTACTTTGGCGAGCCCGTCTACACCTACAGCTTGAAACAAGGCATCGAAGACGGCTACCTGGCCCCGTACAAAGTCATCCGCGTGGACCTGGATAAAGACACTTTCGGCTGGCGCCCCACGGTGGGCATGACCGATAAACACGGCCACGCCATCGAAGACCGCATCTACACAGGCGCCGATATGAACCGCAAGCTCGTGCTGGAGCAGCGCGACGTGGCCGTGGCCGCCAAGATCACCGAATACCTCAAGGCCACCGACCGCTACGCCAAGACCATTGTGTTTTGCGAAGACATCGATCACGCCGCACGTATGCGCCAGGCGCTGAGCAACGCCAACGCCGACCTGTGTGCCACCCAGGCCAAATACGTGGTGCAGATCACCGGCGACAACACCGAGGGCAAGATGGAGCTCGACAACTTCATCGACCCAGAAAAAACCTACCCCGTTATCGCCACCACCTCCAAGCTCATGAGCACGGGTGTGGACGCCCAAACATGCAAGCTCATCGTGCTGGACCAGGGCATCAAGTCCATGACCCTGTTCAAGCAGATCATCGGCCGGGGCACCCGCATCAATGAGAACCATGGCAAAACCTGGTTCACCATCCTCGACTTCAAGCGCGCCACCGAACTGTTTGCCGACAAGGACTTTGACGGCGAGCCCGTGCAAATCTACGAACCCGGCAGCGGTGAGCCCGTGGCGCCGCCCGAACCAGCGCTGCCAGGCGGCATTCCGGGTGACACAGGTCTGCCCGGCGGTGCGTCTGACCCCCTTGACCCTCTAGGCCCCTTCGCAGGCGGTGGTGGTGCGGGGGGCGGCCCCAAGAAATACGTCGTCGGCAGCAACGTCACCGTCACCGTGGCCCGCGAGCGCGTGCAATACCTCAACGCCGAAGGCAAGCTCATCACCGAAAGCCTGCGCGACTACACCCGCATCAACCTGAAGAAGCGCTTCGAATCGCTGGACCAGTTTCTGCAGGCATGGCAGCACGCCGACCGCAAGGCGGCACTGCTGCAAGAACTGGAAGGGCAGGGCGTGCTGCTGGAGGCTTTGGCCGACGAAGTAGGCAAAGACCTCGACCCCTTTGATTTGCTGCTGCATGTCGCCTACGACCAGCCCCCGCTCACCCGCACCGAGCGGGCCCGCCGTGTGAAAAAGCGGAACATCTTCACTCAGTACGGCCCCGTGGCTCGCAAAGTGCTGGAGGCTTTGCTCGACAAATACGCCGACGAGGGCATCGTCACTATTGAAAGCAACGAGGTCTTCAAAATTCAACCCTTCACCGAGCTGGGAAGCCCATCGGAGTTGGTGCGTAGTTTTGGCGGCCGCCCGCAGTACCTTGACGCGCTGCAAACCCTGCAGCGTGAGCTTTATTCCACCTCCGCTTGAGCGAACCGATCTCCTACCGAGTGACCATGAAAGAAATATTGAACAAGGCAAAAGCGAAGGCGGGCCAGCTCTCCCGAGACCTGCGTCCAGATGCCGCTGACATTAAGCGTTCGACAGACTATGCGATTGACGCTGCGAGCAAAGTCGCTGGACAAGTTGGGCGCCTTGGCAAGGATGCACTTAAAACGGATATGGCCAGAGATGCTGCCGCAGGCGCTGCCATTGGCGCCCTTGTCGCTGTCCCAGTGCCGGTGATTGGGCCCATGGCGGGAGCCGTCATCGGTGCAGGATTGGGCGTCTACAAAAACATCACGCGCCCAAGCACCAATAGGTCTGCTGATCCGTCTCCGCTACTCACTAGCCAGCCGGTCACTGTGATCGACGTTGTGGCTAGTGAGCAAACCCCAACCGACAAATTTGAAGAGCTGAACAAGCTCCACGATCTCAAGGTGAAGGGCGCCCTCACAAGCAAAGAATTCGCCACCGAAAAAAAGAAGATCCTGGATCGATAACTAGATATGTCCAACCTCACCCCCGTCATCAAATCCATCCAAGACATCATGCGCCAGGACAGCGGCGTCGATGGCGACGCCCAGCGCATCAGCCAGCTCACCTGGCTGCTGTTCCTCAAGGTGTTTGACGCGCTCGAAGAAGAGCTGGAGCTCACGCGCGACCATTACCAAAGCCCCATCCCCGAAGCCATGCGCTGGCGCAATTGGGCTGCAGACCCCGAGGGCATGACCGGCGAGGCGCTGCTCGACTTTGTGGACAACCAGCTTTTTGCCACCCTCAAAAGCCTCAGCGCCGACCCCGTGCGCAACCCACGCGGCTTTGTGGTGCGCGGCGTGTTTGAAGACGCCTACAACTACATGAAGAGCGGCCACCTGCTGCGCCAGGTCATCAACAAGCTCCACGCCATCGACTTCAACCGCCAGAGCGAGCGCCACCAGTTCAACGACCTGTACGAAAAAATCCTCAAAGACCTGCAAAGCGCCGGCAACGCGGGCGAGTTCTACACCCCCCGCGCCGTCACCCAGTTCATGGTGGACATGGTCAACCCGCAGCTGGGCGAGGTGGTGCTAGACCCGGCCACCGGCACCGGCGGCTTTCTCGTCTGTGCCATCGAGCACCTACGCAAACAGGTGCACAACGCCGACCAGGAGGACGTGCTGCAAAACAGCATTCGCGGCGTCGAGAAAAAGCAGATGCCCCACATGCTGTGCGTCACCAACCTGCTGCTGCACGGCATCGAGGTGCCCAGCAACATCCGGCACGACAACACCCTGGTGCGCCCCCTGCGCGACTACACTGCCGCCGACCGCGTGGACGTGGTGCTCACCAACCCGCCCTTTGGTGGCGTGGAAGAGCCCGGCATCGAACAAGGCTACCCCGCCGACGTGCGCACCAAAGAGACCGCCGACCTGTTTCTAGTGCTCATAAAGCACATCCTCAAAACCAACGGCCGCGCCGCCCTGGTGCTGCCCGACGGCACCCTGTTTGGCGAAGGCGTCAAAAGCCGCATCAAAGAGCAACTGCTCACCGAGTGCAACCTGCACACCATCGTGCGCTTGCCTAACGGCGTGTTTGCGCCCTACACCGGCATCAAGACCAACCTGCTGTTTTTCACCAAGGGCCAGCCCACCCAGCATGTCTGGTACTACGAACACCCCTACCCGCCGGGCGTGAAGAATTACAACAAAACCAAGCCCATCCGCATCGAAGAGTTCGATGCCGAAAAAGCCTGGTGGGGCACCGAGGCTGACGGCTTTGCTGCCCGCGCGGAAAACGAGCGCGCCTGGAAGGTCAGCATCGACACCATCCGCGCCGCCAACTGGAACCTCGACCAGAAGAACCCCCATGTGGGCGAACAAACCAGCCACGACCCCGACGAACTGCTGGCCCAGCACGCCCGGCTGCAAGCCGAGGCCCAGGCCCTGCGCGATGAGCTGAAGGGCATCCTGGCCCAGTCTTTAATGGTCAAAACGGCCACTAGCGCTTGAGGGATAAGCGCATGCTGCTATCAAATTTGGATGTGTTGGCGAAAGCTCCCGGCGGCGTGGCCCGCCTGCGCGAACTGATTCTGACCCTGGCCGTGCAAGGCAAGCTGGTGCCGCAAGACCCGGCGGACGAACCGGCCAGCGTGCTGCTGAAGAAGATTCGGGCGGAGAAAGACTGGTTGATTGCCGCAAAAACATTGAAGCGCGAAAAGAATGAGCCCGCGCTAACTGACGGTGAACTGCCGTTTGAGTTACCTGATTCTTGGAGTTGGGTGGCATTGGGGGAGGTCATCGACATTGTTCGCGGTATTACCTTTCCGGCCGATCAAAAAACCAGGGAGGCTGCGCCTGGGCGAATAGCTTGCCTTCGTACGTCGAATGTGCAACTGGCGATTGAATGGGACGACCTTCTATTTGTGGATCGTTCTTTTATGGGTCGCGAGGACCAACTTATTCAGCATCACGACATCGTTATGTCTATGGCAAACAGTCGTGAACTGGTCGGCAAGGTTGCGCTCATCGAGCATGTTCCTCACGCCGAAGCGACGTTTGGTGGTTTTCTTGGAGTTTTGCGCCCTCGGAAAATTGAGCCACGTTATGCGATGGCTGTTTTGCGCACCCCATACGCTCGGTCGTTGCTGATCGACAGCTCAAGCCAAACGACAAACATTGCCAATGTCTCCTTAGCGAAGCTGCGGCCGTTGCCGTTTCCTCTGCCGCCGGAGGCAGAACAATCCCGCATCGTCACCCGCGTCGAAGAACTCATGCGCCTGTGCGATGCGCTGGAGGCCAAGGGCCAACTGGAGGCCGCGCAACACGCTCAACTGGTCAGCACCCTGCTGGGCACGCTCACCGCAAGCACCACCCCCGAGGAACTGGCCGCCAACTGGCAGCGCGTGGCCCAGCACTTCGACCTGCTGCTGGACCGCCCCGAAGCCATCGACGCCCTGGAGAAAACCCTGCTGCAACTGGCCGTGCGCGGCCTGCTCGTGGCCCAAGACCCCACCGACGAACCCGCATGCGAACTGCTGAAAAAAATCCGCGCCGAAAAAGACCGCCTCATCGCCACCGGCCAGATCAAACGCGACAAACCCCTGCCGCCCATCACCGACGAGGAAATGCCGTTTGAATTGCCGGTGGGGTGGGAGTGGGCACGCGTTGGAAACATTGGCATTACGCAGACGGGCGGCACTCCTGCCTCGAATAGGCCGGAATTCTTTGATGGGGATTTCCCGTTTATTGGACCTGGTCAAATCACGTTGACTGGAGAAGTCCTATCGCCGGAGAAATTCATATCCGAAGGCGGTCGCTTCGAGTCGGCAGTCGCTGAGCCCGGAGACATTCTTATGGTTTGTATTGGTGGCTCTATTGGCAAGAGCGCCTCTGCTACCTACGCAACTGCGTTTAATCAGCAAATAAATAGTATCCATCCTCTACTCGCGCTTAACGCTTATGTATTGAGTGCGATGGCCGCTAGCGACTTCGTTATTTCCGTAATCGGGGCCTCTACAGGATCTGCGACACCGATTATTAGTAAAGGCAAGTGGGACTTGTTGTTGCTGCCGATGCCGCCCCTCGCTGAGCAATCACGCATTGTTGCCCGCTTGGCCCAAATGCGCAGGCTGTGCGTCGATTTGCGCCAGCGCCTCACAGCTGCTCAATCAAGCCAATCTCGCCTAGTTGTGGCGCTTGTCAGTGAGGTCGTCGCATCGTGAGAAATCTTGAAATAGCGCCTGGGTCTGACGAAAACAAAGACGGAGCCAAGAGTTTGATGAAAACGAGCATTTCAATGAAATGCTCGATGACGGTGACCTTGGTGAATATGAGCTAATCCTCAAAAAACCGGATGGAACCGAGTCTCCTATTCCTTCCATCAGTCGCGCTTTGTTCTATGCAGACCGACCTACTTATGCGGCTCTAATGAATGAGCAAGGTATCTTGGAGCGAAATCGAACTCTTCGCTTGGACAGTTTTCCATCCAACGAGGCGGTTTTTGACAGATTGCAAACACTGGTGCGACGCAGAGCAATGGTGCTTCCATTTGTCGGTGCAGGGTTTTCTGTTGATGCGGGTTGCCCGTCTTGGACGAAGTACATTGTTCAGCAAGCGATCAAGGGCGGAATGGACGAAGCAGATACGCAGCGTCGACTGCAAGCTGGTGAACATGAACTTGTCATGGATGAAGTTATCGCCGCTCAAACGTTGGATGTTTTTACACGGGAATTCCGCTCTGCATTTGAAAATCAAAAAATTGATTCATCGAAGAGCCCTTCTGTCGAATTGTTTGATTTGTTTAGGGGCTCAGTGATTACCACAAATTTTGATCGGGTACTGGAGAACTGCCATCAAGAAGCTGGTGCGCCATTTGCAGAGAAAGTGGTTGGAAACGAAGATTCGTATAGATTCATTAAGGCTGCATTTCAGGGGGAGAAGTATCTCCTCAAGTTGCATGGCAATATCGATGGGCAGAGGGATCGTGTTCTCACACGCCAAGAATATGACCAAAGCTATGCTGATGGTCTCCCTGTGCCACGTACTTTGGCGCGCGTCTTTGCCAGTTTTTCAATTCTTTTCCTCGGGTGTAGTTTGATAGCTGACAGGTATTTGACTTGTCTAAAAGAAGTGTTTGGGCAGAACAAGGATTCATTGCCAGATCATTTCGCGATCTTGACGGCCCCGGATGACGCGCAAGAATTGAGAGAGCGTGACAAGTTCTTGGCATCGCATGGAATCAGCCCCATTTGGTATTCCGAAGGGGACTGGGCTGCTCCTGCTGAGATTCTTCAGCGATTGAAACTGGAGCGGTAGCTTCCATCGTCGTCATCTGCTTAGCGCGATTGGGCCGCAGGTGAGCCGACCTGGGCCAATGCTTGGCCTGCCCAGACCACCCAGTTCCACTTGGCCCAATAGCTGGTGGATTCCAATACTTTTTTGAAAGCGAATTCCCGTGTCGAGCTTTGAAACCAACCCCAAGGACATGAAAGACCTGCTTGTCGATATCCAGGCAGGCAAGATCCAGTTGCCCGACTTTCAGCGTGGCTGGGTGTGGGAGGACATGCGCATACGCGAGCTGCTGGTAAGTGTGGCCCAGTCCTTCCCGGTAGGGGCCGTGATGATGCTTGAGACGGGCGGCGAGGTCACATTCGAGCAGCGCGGGGTAGAGGGCGTGGAGCCCCGCCCCAAGCCAGAAGATGCGAAATGGCTGATCCTGGATGGCCAGCAGCGCCTGACCACGCTGACACAGGTGCTCCAGCTCAAGGCGCCGGTGCAAACCCACAACGGGCGGGGCAAGAGGCTCAAGCTCTACTACTACTGGGATATCGAAAAAGCGCTGCAGCCGGGTGCCGATTTGCTGGACGCCATCGTGGCGGTTGACGAGAGCCGCCAGCAGTACGGGCAGTTCCACCGCGATGTCACTCTGGACCTGAGCACACGGGAGCGTGAATGCTTAGCGATGCACTTCCCCTGCAATGCCATGTTTGATGCCATGGCCTGGATGGTGGACCTGAGCAAGCTCAATCCCGCGAAGATTCAGCAGTTCTTGGAGTTTCAGCAGGCTGTCATTGCCCGGTTCGCGGGGTACAAGGTGCCGGTCATCCAACTGCTCAAGGACACCTCGAAAGAGGCGGTGTGCACGGTGTTCGAGAAGGTCAACACTGGCGGCGTGCCGTTAAACGTGTTTGAGCTGATCACGGCGACTTTTGCTGCCGAAAAGTTTAATCTGCGCGACGACTGGCTGGGCAGTGTGGAACGCAGTGTCGAAGGCCGGCAACCCCGCCTGCAAACGTCGGAATTGCTGCGCAATGTGGAGGCCAGCGACTTCATCCAAAGCATCACCCTGCTGGACACCCTGGCCAAGCGCCGCGAGCGGCTGGCCGAGCTGACCCAGGCCAACGGCGGGGTGGTGCCTGACGCGGACAAGCAGCAACTGCCTCCGGTCAGCGCCAAGCGCAAGACCATGTTGATGCTGACTCGCACGGCCTACCAGTCCTGGGCGGGCAAGGTAGAAAGGGGATATGCGCAGGTCCCGCAGTTCTTGCGCCGCCAGTCCATCATGCGACTGCGAGAGTTGCCGTATCACACACAGCTGGTGCCTCTGGCCGCCATCCTGACCGAGCTGGACGACAAGGTGTGGCTGACGCCGGTGGTGTTTGACAAGCTGTCTCGCTGGTTCTGGTGTGGAGTTCTCGGAGAGCTGTACGGCGGCGCGGTCGAAACGCGCATCGCCAAGGATGTGGAAGAGGTGCTGGACTGGGTGTTGCGCGATGGGCCTGTGCCGTCCACAGTGCTGGACGCCAGCTTCGACGCGCAGCGACTGGACCGGCTCTACACGCGCAACAGCGCAGCCTACAAGGGCGTAAATGTGCTGATGCTGCGCCAGGGCGCGCAGGACTGGTACTTCAAGTCCACGGTGGACAAGCTCGACCATGACGACATGATGAGCCTGGATATTCATCACATCTTCCCCGAGGACTGGTGCAAGAAAGGCGGCATTAAGCCCGCCGTGTTCAACAGTATCGTCAACAAGACGCCCATCTCGTACAAGGCCAACCGCAAGATTGGCGGGGCGGCACCGTCCAAGTACCTCGCCAAACTCCAGGCGGAGAAGCTGGTCGGGCTGGACGATGCGGCCATGGACTCACTGCTGCACACGCACCAAATTCCCGCGTCGTTCCTGCGCGCGGATGACTTTGACGGCTTTTACAAGGCACGCAAGGCGCTGCTTCTCCAGTTGATTGAGCAAGCGATGGGCAAGGCGCCATCGGCAAATGCTCGAGCAGCGAACGACGGCGATGATGATCTGGCGGAGGAGGCGAACTAGTTGCAGGTGACCGAGGCCTGATGGCTCTGGGCCGACGACGCACTCCCAAGTGCGGCCAGGCCATATGTTCGGGACGCTGCTGGCGACGACACCGCCGCGGCGTTTGGGTGCATTGCGCGCTACAAGGTTTGCCCAATTCGGAAGTCGAATGAATGTAAGGTTTTGACAGGTTTTGCGGCAGCGCTTTTTGCGCGATTGGCTCGGGTTTTCATGTGCCCCAACTTTGGAATCCGAGGCGCTAAAACCGTCCTCACCAGCTTGGCATCCGCAAGCGCGTAGTTGTACTTTCGCCGAACTACTCATCAACCTGACAACGAAACTTCGCGGCCGTTGTCGGCGAACGGAAGTGAGACAAAGAAGAGTGAAGGCGCGATAGTGGGAAGAGCCGGAATGAGCGTGGAAGAGGTGGGGCAAGAAAATCACGACGTTCTGTAGTTCTGCTCACGGTGTCCCCGCGCCCTCAGCCGGATTCCACCGCCCGGTCCAACTCATGAAGTTGTCAATCAGGAGGTGGTCCTCATGGATTTCCGATTGACGGCCGAGGTACAGCATCCTTTTTGATGCCGAGAATGCTCGTTCGCCGCTGTGCTGAAGCATTCGTGTGTTGAACGCCGCCGCAAAAAGACGTCCTGCGTTCTGCGTGCCGCCGCCTTTGTCCCATCGGCCGATCAGAGCAGCCTTTCGTGAGAGAGGAAACAGAACCTCGGTGTTCGCCAAACCAAAGCCCGGAGCGTTCAGAAAGCTTGGCGTCGTCGGCGGATTGACCCACGCGAGAGTCACCGGGCGGTCGGAAGTAATAAATTCGATGTCATTGCCGTCCACTGTGTAAAGCGTCCAAACCCGCCTACCCAGCAGTTCTAACAACTTGTTTGCCAGGTCGAACTCTAACCTCATGTGGTACTCCCGAGGCACCGCCACATCGAACTCCCCACGTTGCGAAAAGCTCCTCGCGTCCTCGTAGCTTATGGCGGTATTCACGGGCACTCCATCGGCCTTCATTCCCGCCGTTGTAGCCTGCCAGGTCTCCGCGTCCCGGGTGATGGTAGCGAGAAGACCCTTGTGCACCCGTTCGTGAAACTCTCGGACGTTCTCCCGGTTCTCAGGAGATCGCACCGCCAGAACGGCCATGAAATTGAGGGTTAGGTTCGCATCTTCGCCCTCAAACCTTCGAGAGGCGGCAACGCGCTTCATGGCGTCTGTGCAAGAACCTTCAAACGCCGACAACGCCGTTTCCACAACGGTAGGCTCATAGCCGGGGATTTCCACGCGATTGAAGTCGCGTTCTCCGCCAACGTTGCGCACATTGGCCTCAAAAGTTTTGAGCTGTCGAAAGTCTGTGACCTGGGTGAAGAAAGCTGGCTTTTGTTTCCTTTCCCGGCGCTGGGCAAACCCCCGAAGATAGGTTTGCGAGATGTAGTGGTGATGGCGGGCTTCTGATTCCATGGCGGCTTAAGCGTAGAGCGACCATTCTCGCAAGGTCACCGACGTCGCTTGCCAATTGGAAAAAGGGTAGGACCTGCGCAAAGAAGTAGGCGTGCAATTGAGTTTCGAGTGGTGCAAGCCCCTTCGGACGAATTTATGTCGCTACCGGAATCGCGCAGCGCTTCATGTGGGCTGCCAATAGCGCCTCATATTTGGGCTCAGTGGTGCAGTTGACTGCCTGCAGATGGCATCTCTAGAGGGTTTCCGTGAGACGGTGCAAGGGGGTGGTCTGGTTGGTACTGATTGCACCGCCAGACGGTGCAGCATCCTTGTGCGTTGTACCGCCAGACGGTGCTATGGCACCGCTGCGTGCACCGCGTGACGGTTTAAGCAGTGTGTTTTTCAACGGTTGGGTGTGCTGGTATGCGCCACGTTGAAAGGATTCGGCAGCGCCAGCGTCATACCCCGGCAGCCGGTCGAGTGTTTGCCAAGTGACTGCATACCAGCTGGCCTTGTTCGGACGGTGGCCTTTGACGGTCTCGTGGATGAAGCCTGCTTCGATCAGCTCACGTTTGGCACGGGTGATTACGTCGCAGCTTTTCCAGCCGCGTGTGGCCAGGTAGGCAGCGGATGCCAGCAGGCGCCCGTTGTTGTTGAACACGAATTGACGCGCAATCTCCAGGAGCAACGAGCGCGCGGGGTGGCTCAGGTGCAGGTAGGCAGTGCAATCCAGCACAGACCACGGAAGGGCCACGAATCCTCCTGGGTCGCGGCCAGACGCCTTCTTGCGGCTCTTGTTGCGGCCGTTAGCCATTGCTGACGGGAGCCAATTGCAGAGGTTGGACAACAGCTTCGAAATCCTGGAGTACGCGCTTGACCCGCTGGTAGCCATCGCGGTGGTCCGAGGCGCCGCGCAGCGCTCCCGCCGCCAAGGCCTGACCGACTGCCAACAGGGACAGCTTTGCGAGCGGTGCTGTCGAGCGCTGGCCAGCCTCTACGCCTGCGGCCTTGTTCACCAGCTTGTTGATATTGCCGTGCACGTGGCGCTCGTTGGGGGAGCCAGACGCCAAGGCGTGGATCTGGTCATGCAATTGGTGGTAGGTCGGCATGTACTCCAATTTGCGCGTATCCGCTGCTAGCCGAGCGTCATTGAACGCCTTGACCAGGCGGACTTTCAGCTCGCGAACGCGGGGGGTATTACGGCTGAAGGTCAGCAGCAGGTAAGCTTGATTCTCATTGAGCAGCGCAAATTTCATCGACTGCCCGGTGCGGCTGTCAGGCGAAGGTCCGATTTCAAATCGGACCTTACCGAGTTCCTCAAAATTGTCTTTGTAGGCGCTGACCAACTTGAGCAGGCTTTCGTGCTGGGTTTGAAGCTGCATCGCGAGCAAGCGAGAGTCGATGCGTGCTTCCGTCTTTGTGGCAGTGAGTTCCAGTGCCGTGGTGCGGTGTTTGAGGGGCGAATCTTTCGCTTGCATCTTCCGCTCCTCAGTCCTTGCCATCGGTCTGTGCGGCAATCCACGCACGGACGGCCCCTATGTTCCAGGCCGTCACGCGCTGGGACAACTTAACGGGTTTTGGGAACGTACCTGCTTTTACCATCCGCCATAGCGTGGGTGCGCTGAAGGGCAGCGGAGCGAGGAGGCCTGGACGCTTGGGACTTTGCACCAACTGCGACTCGCGGATGAATGCGCTGTCGGGCAGATGATCGAAGACCGAGGGGTTGACGTGGCGCGGTGCGGCGGAAGCTGCGCCGTTTGCATTGACTACCGTCTTGGCGATAGACGCATGAGGTTTGGTGGGGCTGAGTGACATTGCGAGCCTTCTTGTGATGTGAAGGCTCGGACTTTGTCGATTGGAGCTGCTGTCGAACAGGTGGGCCGCTTGAGAAAACTGCCCCCCCTTCACCACGCTAGGGATGGGTGCTTCAAAATTTCAAGACTACGCCCCAAATTGAAGAAATCACGAAAACTGAGCAACCATGCGGGTTTGCCGGGGGGGGGGGGCGCTAGCGCCGAGGGGAGGGGCGCTTCAACGCGGTCGGCGTTTTGGTGGCTCCTCCCTCGGGTTGCCAATTCGCAGCCATTGCGGCTTGTTTTATGGCTCCGTCATTTCTTTGGCCAAGTTTGTACCCCGACTTGATGTTGTCTTGTCGATGAATCAAGCCGAACTCTTCGTATCGTGTTTCCAGCCACTCCGTCATTGCAGACAGCGGAGATTTGCTACGCCTCAAATTTTCATCTTCCATGGCCTGCCACGCCCTCACTGACGCCGCGAGCTTCCCTGAGTAGCGCGCATGATTGGGATCGAGGTAATCAGGTTCGCCACTTTTCTCCGAATAGAAGAACGGAGGGCGAACATTGCGCGATTCAAGCCAGGCTTTGAGAACGTCGACCTCAACCAAGGTTGACCAGGCATCAATGTCTTCCACAGGGTCCCAACGGCCTCCGCTCACGGCGTCTACGTTGCGGATGCCGTGCGATTTGCCGGGATAAATCTTTGCTGGTTGGAGTTTTTTGGCCTTAATGGAATTCAGCAAAGCTTCCACAACACGGCGAAAGACGGCCTCGCAGTTCTCTGTGCCATTTCCATTTTCCGTAGGGTCTCCGTCCAAATATGGAGAGGTCATCGTGTTGCTCCCCAGCCTGGTGGTCGGTACGCCCACAATGCAGCATGCCGCTTCTGCGATTGTCAGAACATCAGCCAATCGCATAGCGTCCCAATCGCTCATGATTTTCAAGTTCATTCGGTCTCCTGTTCCCGTTACGCTGCCTTGAGCTGCAGCACGGTCGCGCCAAGGCGAAGCTTGTCTAGATAGTCTGCCCACTCAGTCATCATCCTGCGCCGCTGCTCCATGAATTCAGCTCGGTCATAAGCAGCCCCCAGCGGGCCCGATTTGCCGTGCGCCAATTGGGCTTCGATCACGTCGGCAGAAATACCGTGGATACGCTCAATCATCAGCGTGCGCGCCATCGCTCGGAAACCGTGGGCGCTCATTTCGTCGGAAGCGAAGCCCATGCGCCGTAGGGCTGCATTGATAGTGTTGTCGCTCATGGCTCGCTCGCCTGTGCGCAGACTGGGGAACGCATATCGGCCATGGCCGGTGAGGGACTGCAACTCTTTCAGGATGGCGACGGCTTGTGGAGCCAAGGGAACAAAGTGCGGCCTGCCGTTGATCTTCTGCGCAAGCCGCCGCTTCATGTCCTGGGAAGGGATGGTCAGCAGGGCCTTGTCAAAGTCAATCCACGCCCACTCCATCTGCCGGATGTTGCCGGGACGCTGAAAGAGCAGGGCAGACAGCGCCAGCGCCGCCTTGGTCATGGGCTGGCCGGTGTAGCCATCAATGGCCCGCAGAAGTTCGCCCGCTTTGGCAGGCTCCAGTACGGCAGCCATGTGCTTGACGACTATGGGCTTCAATGCACCGTGCAGGTCAGTCACGGGGCTGCGTTCACAGCGCCCGGTCTGAATACCGTAGCGGAACACCTGCCCTGCTGTCTGGCGCAGGGTGTGGGCGGTTTCGTTGGCGCCGCGCTTCTCTACCTTGCGCAGGGCGTCCAGCAGCACGGGTGCGGTGATGGCGGGCAGCGTCAGCTTGCCAATGTACGGAAACAGGTCTTTCTCCATGCGCTCGATCCACCGCGCTGCATAGCGGGGGCTCCAGCCGCTGGCCTGGGTGGCGTGGAATTCACGGGCCACCGCCTCAAAAGTGTTGGCTGCGGCCACTCTAGTTGCCAGCTTTTCGGCCGTCTTGGTGGCGCCAGGGTCTAAACCTTCGGCCAGCAGCTCGCGGGCTTGCTCTCGGCGCTTGCGGGCTTTTGCGAGCGAGACTTCTGGGTACACGCCGAGCGCCAGCGTCTTCTGTTTGCCGAGGTGGCGGTAGTTCATGCGCCAATACTTGCCCGCCGGTTTGACGTGGAGGTACAGGCCCTGCCCATCGGCGTGCTTCACGCCCGTGGCAGAGCCGGCGGGCTTGATGTTCTTCACAAAGGTGTCGGTAAGTGCCATGCGTGCCCCTGTTGTTGGTATCTGCACAGTTGGTATGTCGAGATACCAGCAGAAGTACCAACTTTTTGTTGGTATGTCATGGTACGCAGTGAAACGGCCTGAGACAACAAAAAACCCGCAGCGCTAGGAAACGTGCGGGTTCTGAGAGGTTGTGAGACTGTCTGAAGGGGTGTTTTGGCCTGCCCGGAGGGACTCGAACCCCCGACCTATAGCTTAGAAGGCTATTGCTCTATCCAGTTGAGCTACGGGCAGATGGATGTTGGCCGGCTGTGTGGCCGGACGGGCTTGCGGAGTGTCCGCATCTGCGTAACGCAGGACGCTAATCATACCCGCCCTGGCCCGTGCTCTTGGCGCTGCTGCAGGGGCGATTTTGCTGCCGGGATGGTGATGCGGTTATAACCGGGCCATCCCCCTTGACTGCCCGCCTCACTGGAGCATTTGCCCATGCCACACAGCGTCACGCTGATCCACACCATTGCCGCCGCCTTGGGCCTGGCGTTGGTGCTGGGCTTTCTGGCCGCCCGTCTGCGGCTGCCAGCATTGGTGGGGTACTTGCTGGCTGGGGTGGCCATCGGCCCGTTCACTCCCGGTTTTGTCGCAGATGCGGCCCTGGCCAGCCAGCTGGCGGAGATTGGTGTGATGCTGCTGATGTTTGGCGTGGGCCTGCATTTCTCGTGGGGCGACCTCCTGGCCGTGCGCAAGATTGCCGTGCCGGGTGCTGTGGTGCAGATGATCGTGGCGACGTCGCTGGGTATGGCGTTGGCCCTGTGGTGGGGCTGGGGCATGGGTGGTGCCCTGGTTTTTGGTCTGGCACTGTCGGTGGCCAGCACGGTGGTGCTGTTGCGTGCGCTGGAGACCCTGGGGATTCTGGACAGCTACACCGGACGCATCGCAGTGGGCTGGCTGGTGGTGGAGGATCTCGCCATGGTGCTGGTACTGGTGCTGCTACCCCCGCTGGGGGGATGGCTGGGAGGCGGCACCGGGGCCGACCTGGATGCTGCGCAGCTCTGGCGCACGCTGGGTTGGACCCTGCTGCAGGTCGGAGCGTTTGTGGTGCTGATGCTGCTGGTCGGGCGCCGGCTGTTTCCCTGGCTGTTATGGCAGGTGGCTCGCACAGGCTCGCGTGAGTTGTTCACGCTGTGCGTGGTGGCCGCAGCGGTGGGCATTGCGTTCGGGTCGGCTGCGCTGTTTGGCGTATCGTTTGCGCTCGGGGCCTTCTTTGCCGGCATGGTGATGCGCGAGTCCGAGTTCAGCCACCGCGCTGCGCATGAGTCGCTGCCTTTGCGCGATGCCTTTGCCGTACTCTTTTTCGTGTCGGTCGGCATGCTCTTCAACCCCGCCGTCTTGTGGGAGCGCCCACTGCAAGTGTTGGCAGTGGTCGCCATCATCATGCTGGGCAAGACGGTGGCCGCTGCGGGCCTGGTGCTGGCGTTCCGTTACCCGCTCAACACAGCGCTCACCGTATCGGCCAGCCTAGCGCAGATTGGTGAGTTCTCGTTCATTCTGGTCGCACTGGGTTCTTCGTTGGGGCTGCTGCCGCCAGAGGGGGCCAGCTTGGTATTGGCGGGGGCCCTGTTCTCCATGGCGCTCAACCCGTTGTTGTTCCATGCCATTGCGCCGTTGCAGGGCTGGCTGCGCGCCCGATCCGCGCTTGCGCGGCGGCTGGAGCAGCGGGATGACCCTTTGGCCGAACTGCCCACCAGCACCGATTCGCGTTACCTCGCGCGGCAGGTGGTTCTGGTGGGGTACGGCCGGGTAGGGCGGCGTGTGGCGGCAACGCTGGCGGCCAACGATATTCCGTTTGTGGTGGCGGAGCAGAACCGGGAGCTGGTGGAAGCCTTGCGGGCCGATGGCGTGGCCGCCGTGTTTGGTGACGCGGTGGAGCCTGCCGTGCTGATCCAGGCCCACATTGCACGGGCCGCTATGCTGGTGGTGGCTACCCCGGACGCGCTGCAGGTGCGCCAGATGATCGAGACGGCGCAGACCCTGAACCCGGGCATCGACATCGTGGTGCGGAGCCACAATGAGGACGAGGCCCAGCGGCTGGTGCAGGAATGCAGCCATGCCCAGGTGTTCCTGGCAGAAGATGCCTTGGCACAGGCCATGGCACGCCATGTGCTGGAGCGTGCCCGGGACCGCCAGGCCCGCGCCACGCGGCCCGCGCCACTGCATGGACCGGCATGATTTGAAAGAAATTTGCCTGTAGCGCCAGAAGAATATGCCGGGGCAGCTATAAAATTAATAGCAATAGTGCGTCTGCAGCCACAGTCCCAGCGCAGCATCCGGGCAGCGCTCCTCACGGAGCGTCCCATCTGACCCCGCCAAGAACGCAGACCTCAGCCTCGCGCCATGCAGCGACCTGCCGCAAGGCACGGATCAATCCGTTTCTTCAAACACCAGCGATGGCACGGCCATCACGCGGGCACTTTGGCCCAGGTCCTGGATCAGGTGGTTGGCAAAGTAGCTGTTCTGCGTGTCGGGCTCCAGCGCTGCCACGGCCAGATTGGCACGTGGCTGGTTCAGGGGCACATAGAAGCTGCCAGCAGGTGCATCAATGGCGCTACGTACGGCAGACACTTGCACACGCACGATGTCGCCACCACCGGCAATGGTGCCGATCACGTCCTGGCGGTTGCCGGTTTCGCGCGCGGTTTCGCGGTAGCTCTCGGCCAGGACAGAACCTGGCTCTGCCACCCGCATGACCTGGATGCCCAGCTGGCGCAGGCGTTCCACTGCACCGCTGGCGTCTGCCGACAGCCAATAGCCGCAGGGCCGCGCACGCACCTTGGTGTTGCGCAGTGTCAGCGATGAGTTCCAGTCCACGCGAATGCTGCGATCGGCGCCGGTTTCGGGGTCCAGAAAATCCAGGTCGCGCTGGGTGGGCGTGGCCTCCGCTTCAATAACCACCTGGTCGCGGCAGGCCAGGGCGCTGACGTCGCGGGCCACGAACGAGCGTACCTGCTCCAGGTTGGCCGCCCGCTCGGCGGTGGTCCGCAGCGCGCTGGTGATGGCGGTGACCTGGGCATGCACGCGGCGCTGGATGTGCATTCGGCCGATGCCCACCCCACGGGTCTCGATCAGCAGGCTGACCGTGTTCTTGAGGCCATGGACGTTGCGCCCCGTGTCGGGCTGGGTGCCCCCCATGGAGATGCGCTTGTCCTGCAGGTTGGTCGAGGTGGTGTAGTACCAGTCACTTGTCAGGCCCTGGGCCTTGAGGGCCGACACCATGGGCTGGTGAAACCATTCCTGCGATGCCTTGGTGAGGAACTCCGGATAGTTGGCAGTGGTGGTGTATTGCAGCAGTGCGTCGTAGCGCTGGATGGCGTTGAACTTCTGCAGATAGCGGCCCACCACGGTGTATTCATGGGCGTCCACGACCAGGATGGGGCGGTAGTCGTTGATGACCTGCGCAATGGCGCGGGCCTCGGGCGTGTTGAGCAACAGGTGGTCGCGGTTCAGGTCCACGCCGTTGGCTGTGACGCGGGTGCCCACCTCGGCGCCATCGGGGTTGGTGCGGGGCACCACCACCACGTTGATGCGGTCCAGCAGCGGCTCCAGCAGGCCTTGGGCCAGCTCACGGCTGATGACCAGCAGTGCCTCACTGCCTGCGGGTTCGTCGCCATGCTGCTGGCCGATCAGCACAACGGTGGGGCGGCCGCTCTTGTCCAGGCTGGCAGGGTCTGTGCCTGCGGCGCGGGTGAGCAGCAGGCCCTGGATGGGCTCGCCGCGTTGCGAGGTGCCAATCTGCAGCAACTGCGTGCGTGTGCCGCCACGGGGCACGCCGTCGCTCAGCCCGCGCAGCCATTGGCCTAGCTCGGCATTGGTGGTGAAGGCCCTGCGGTCGGCACCCAGGCCGGGCGTGCTGTAGACCACAGAAGGGTTGGGGAACCGCGCGGCCACCGCATCGCCATAGGGCGGCGCCATGGGCGCCTCGTCGCGCACCAAGAGCGGCGCGGACGGGGGCAGGGGGCTGGCCACCACGGCAGCCCGTTGTGGCGGCAGCTGCGAGGGCGTCTGCTGTCCCAGCGGTGCGGGTACCACCGTACCTTGTTGTACGCGCGGCAGTGGCGCGGGGGCGCTGCGCTGCTGGGCAGTGGGGGTGGATGGCCAAGGGGGCAGCGGGGTGCTGCCGCAGGCTGTCAGCAGCAGTGCTGCCAGCGTGGCCGGGGCGGCCCAGGGCGCAATCCGTGGTTCAGGACGGGAAAGCGGGGCGGTATCGGCGCTGCGGCGCAGGAAATTGTGCTGGGTCATGGTGTGGGCTGCCAGAGAGAGCCCCTGTTGTGGGGCGAGTGGGGCGCTTTGTACGTGGATGTTACCTGCGCGCACCCGCCTCTCCTTGTCAGCGTACATCCCGTTGCAAACCCGTGGCGCCGTGGGCTGCCGCAGTGATCAGCGAGGGGCGTCGCTGGGTGCGCTAACGTCGGTCGGCGGCGGCGAGATGCTCTGGGCCAGAGGAGAACTGGGTATTTTCAGGCGCAGCAAGGCGCGCACAAAGCCGTGGTCCGAGCGCGTGCGGTCGCGTCCCTCATGCAGGTGGTCGTTGAAATAATCCACCCGGCGCACATCGCCCACGCTGTTGCGCCCATTGGGCAGGAACTCCTCGCTGACCAGGATCTGGTCCAGCACATAGGGCGCGCCCTGGTGGATGTGGGAGTAGGCCACGTCCTTTTTCAAGGCGAAATCTCCCTGCAGGTCGTACGCATTGAACAAGGCCACATCACGGGCGGACCGGTCGTAGGCGATGTCGGTGGTGGCGCAGATCAGTTGCGTGGTCACGCTGTCGGGGGTGTCGTTGAAGTCGCCCAGCACTACCAGGGGCACGCTGGTGCGGTGCAGCAGGTCGATCACCAGGCACCGCAGCGCCATGGCCTCGGCGCCGCGCATGATCAGCGAGCGCAGCGATGCCAGTGCGACCACCTTGCGGTCGTCCCTGTCCTCCGTAGGCTGGCCCAATGCGTCCTGCAGAAATTTGGGGCGCTTGGATTTGAGGTGCGCGGTGAGGACGTTGAGGGTTTGGCCGTGCTTCATCCGCAACGTGGCCACGAGGGGTGGGCGCTCGAAGCGCGTGTGTTGGCCAATGCCAGGCACATCCACCTGAAAGCCCGGTGGGAAGTCGGCAAAGGACTGCAGTGCCTCGACCTTGAGCCGCGTGGCCAGGCCCACACGGGGCGTTCCCTGTGCGCCCTGTTGGGTGTCGTTGTTCTCTGCCCCTGGCACGGCGACAAAGTCGTAGCGCAAGCCACCCCGACCCAGCGCCCCTTTGAAGGCCGCGTCGTCCCAGACCTCCTGCACCGCCAGTACATCGGCGTTCAGTGCCCGAAAGCGCTCGCCCAGCCAGGTGATCTTGCGTTCAAACTCGGTCTGGCTGTAGGGGTCCTGGTTCTCGTAGAACAGGCGTCCCGGATTGGCCAGGTTGAGCACATTGCAAGTGGCCACCATGAGGGTGTCCAGCGGTTGGGGAAGTTCGTTGGGGCGCATGAAGGGCGTACAGCGTAGGCGGGGTCACGACGGCTGCACCCCTGTATCAACTGGCCTGCAGCGCGCGGCCGGACAGCACTTGCAGCCCGGGTCGGCCCAACTGTACGGCACGGACGAGCGCACGGGCCACCTCCGCCCCGGGGCGGGCACGGTAGTTGGCGGGCAGGACCGGGTTCAGCCACTGAAACAGTTTGAGCGACAGGGACTCTGCGGGCCGGTGGGCTTGTTGCAGCGCCCGGCGTTCGCCCATCAGCAGGGATGGGCGTGCAATGACCAGCGTCTCAAAACCCAGCTGCTGAAGGTCGCGCTCGACCTCGCCTTTGACGCGGTTGTAAAAGATGCGCGACTGCGCATTGGCCCCCATGGCGGTGACCACGCCACAGCGGGTGGCGCCCGCCGCGCGCGCTGCGCGGGCCGTGGCCATCACGGCGTCATAGTCCACCGCACGGAACGCGCTCTGGCTGCCGGCTGCAGCCATGGTGGTGCCCAGGGTGATGTAAACATCATCGACGTGCGGCAAGGCGGGCATCGCCGCAAAATCCACCGCGTGCAGTTGCAGGCGGGGATGGTTCAGCGCTGGCGCACGCCGCCCTTTGGCGTGCAGCACATGGATGCTGGCGCCCGCTGCGTCCGTGGTGTTGGCAGGGGGCGCTTTGCGCGTCTCAGCGGTTAAAAGAGCCGCGAGGACCGCCTGGCCCACGAGGCCCGTTGCCCCGGCCACCACCGCCACCCGTGCCTGATCCGCCACCATAGCCGCCACCTCCAGAGTTGCGATACCCACCACCACCACCGCCGCCACGGCGGCCGCGTTCAGCCATGCTGTCCACGCTGGTCCGCATGGGGTCGGGCTGACCGCCCGCACCGTGGCCCGAGCTGCGATGGCCTGGGTTGCTGTGACCCAGGTGTGTGCCCAGGTGCGCATTGGCGCGGGGAGGTTGTGCGTCATCGTAGCGATGACCACCGCCGCCTTCGGGGCGTGGGCCTCGGCTGCGCGCAGGTGCCTGGGCGGCGCCGTCACGGGCACCACCCCGACCACCGCCCTGGCCTCCGCGGCCGCCGCCGGCTGGACCCTGGGCGTTGCGTGGAGCCCCGCCACCGGAACGGCCACCACCGCCACCACCGTTGCCTGCACGGGGGCCGCGCTCCCCACCTTGGCCGCCGCCCTGGCCTGCCTTGTTGGTGCGGATGCGCTCCATCATTTCGCTGCGGGCGGCCTTGGCGGCTGCCTGCATCACATCACGGCTCGGGGGCTTGCCTGCGCCGCCCCAGATGGTCTGGCGGCCCATGGCGATGGGTTCCGCCTTCTCGCCGGGTTCTGGGCCAAAGCCTTCGATCACCTGGACAGGAATCTGCTGCTTGGTAAAGCGCTCGATGTCCATCATGAAACCTTCTTCGTCCATGCAGACCAGGCTCACGGCTTCGCCCGTAGCGCCTGCGCGGCCCGTGCGGCCGATGCGGTGCACGTAGTCTTCGGAGACGTTCGGGATTTCGTAGTTGACGACGTGCGGCAGGTCATCGATGTCGATGCCACGTGCGGCGATGTCGGTGGCCACCAGGGCACGGATCTCGCCACTCTTGAAGCCCGCCAAGGCCTGCGTACGGGCACTCTGGCTCTTGTTGCCGTGCAAGGCCATGGCCTGCACACCGTTCTTGGTCAGGAACTCGGCCACGTTGTTGGCGCCGAACTTGGTGCGCGTGAACACCAGCACCTGGCTCCAGTTGTGTTGCTGGATGATGTGCAGCAGCACCTGCTTTTTCTTGCCGCGGCCCACGGGGTGGATCACTTGCGAAATACGCTGCACCGTGGTGTTGCGCGGGGTGACCTGGATGCTTTGCGGGTTCTTGAGCAGGGTGTTGGCCAGCTCGCGGATCTCGTCGCTGAAGGTGGCCGAGAACAGCAGGCTTTGCTTGTCCTTGGGCACCAGGGCCAGCACCTTCTTCACGTCGTGGATGAAGCCCATGTCGAGCATGCGGTCGGCTTCGTCAAGCACCAGCACCTGCACGGTGGAGAGGTCCAGGAAGCCCTGTTGCTGCAGGTCCAGCAGACGGCCAGGGGTGGCCACCAGGATGTCCACGCCGCGCTTGATGCGGTCGATCTGCGGGTTCATGCCCACACCACCGAAGACCACGGTGGAGTTGATGTCCAGGTACTTGCCGTATTCGCGCACCGATTCTTCGACCTGGGCTGCGAGCTCACGGGTGGGGGTCAGCACCAGGGCGCGGATGCCCTTGCCGCCAAACTTGTTCTTGGGTGCCGTGCCTTGCGAGAGGCGGTGCAGCATGGGCAGGGTGAACGCAGCGGTCTTGCCGGTGCCAGTCTGCGCGCCGGCCAGAAGGTCGTGGCCTTCCAGAACGGCGGGAATGGCCTGGGCCTGAATGGGCGTGGGGGTTTCATAGCCCGTTTCGTGCACGGCCTTCAGGATGGCAGGAGCCAGGTTCAGTTCGTCAAATGTCATGTCGTTGGATGCGCCCGTCCGGGGCGCTGGGTATCCGCCTGTCATGCAACCGGGAGGTTGCTGAGCCAGTCTCAGGCTGATGAGGTTCAGGATTGGGAGCCCGGAAGCGTGTCTTCCTTCGTCCCCAGCAGTGTGCTGATGTGGCGGGCAACTGGAGCCCACAACGGGGGTATTGTCGCATGGACCGATAATCTAGGGTTTGAGAGCGCGTTCGGCGTCTTTTTGGAATGCTCCAAATGGCCCTCTGAACCTGCTCGGATGCAGACTTCCTGCCCACTTTCGCAAGCTAGAACCCTCCATGGCCCAATACGTTTATTCGATGAATCGCGTCTCCAAGACCGTGCCGCCCAAGCGGCAGATCTTGAAGGACATCTCCCTGAGCTTTTTCCCGGGCGCCAAGATTGGTGTGCTGGGTCTGAACGGCTCGGGCAAATCCACGCTGCTCAAGATCATGGCCGGCGTAGACAAGGAAATCGAAGGCGAAGCCATTCCGATGCCCGGCATCAAGATCGGCTATCTGCCCCAGGAGCCCCAGCTCAACTCGGAGCACACAGTCCGCGAAAGCGTGGAAGAGGCCATGGGCGAGGTGTTTGCCGCCAAGGCCAAGCTGGAAGAGGTGTACGCCGCCTACGCCGAGGCCGATGCAGACTTTGACGCACTGGCCGCTGAACAAGCTCGCCTGGAAGCCATCATTGCGACGGCGGGGACTGACTCCGAGCACCAGCTCGAAATCGCTGCCGATGCCCTGCGCCTGCCTCCTTGGGACGCCAAGGTCGGGCTGCTGTCTGGTGGCGAAAAGCGCCGCATTGCGCTGTGCCGCCTGCTGTTGTCCAAGCCCGACATGCTGCTGCTCGACGAACCCACCAACCACTTGGACGCTGAATCGGTGGACTGGCTGGAGCAGTTTCTGCACCGCTTTCCGGGCACCGTGGTGGCCATCACCCACGATCGCTACTTCCTCGATAACGCGGCGGAGTGGATTTTGGAACTGGACCGCGGCTACGGTCACCCCTACAAGGGCAACTACAGCACCTGGCTGGACCAGAAGCAGGCCCGTCTGGAATCTGAAAACAAGGGTGAGGAGGCACGCGCCAAGGCCCTGAAGAAGGAACTGGAATGGGTGCGCCAGAACGCCAAGGGCCGTCAGGCCAAGAGCAAGGCGCGTATCGCCCGTTTCGAGGAACTGAGCGACTACGAATACCAAAAGCGCAACGAAACGCAGGAAATCTTCATTCCTGTGGCCGAGCGCCTGGGCACCCAGGTCATTGAGTTCCACAACGTCACCAAGTCTTTCGGCGACCGTGTGCTCATCGACAACCTGTCCATGACTATCCCTGCGGGTGCCATCGTGGGCATCATCGGTCCGAACGGGGCCGGTAAATCGACCCTGTTCAAGCTCATCGCGGGCCGCGAGCAGCCGGACAGCGGTGAGGTGGTGATCGGCTCGACCGTGAAGATGGCCTTTGTGGACCAGCACCGCGATGCCCTGTCGGACGACAAGACCGTGTGGGAAGACATCTCCGGCGGCCTGGACATGATCAACATCGGCAAGTTCACCATGGCCAGCCGTGCTTACGCAGGGCGCTTCAACTTCAACGGTGGCGACCAGCAAAAGAAGGTGGGCATGCTGTCGGGCGGTGAGCGTGGCCGTCTGCACTTGGCCAAGACACTGATTGCTGGCGGCAACGTGCTGCTGCTGGACGAGCCTTCGAACGACCTGGACGTGGAAACCCTGCGCGCGCTGGAAGACGCTTTGCTCGAATACGCGGGCACAGTGTTGGTTATCAGCCACGATCGCTGGTTCCTGGACCGGATCGCCACGCACATTCTGGCCGCCGAAGGTGACAGCCAGTGGACGTTCTTTGACGGCAATTACCAGGAGTACGAGGCCGACAAGAAGAAGCGGCTGGGTGAAGAAGGTGCAAAGCCCAAGCGGATGCGTTTCAAGGCCCTCAAATAAAGGCCGAGGTCAAGTAGGATTGCATCTGGAAACCTCTTGTCCGATTCCTCCCTCCCACCATGTCCCTGCCCGCATCGCGTCTGAGAGCCGTTTTCCGCGCCTGCGTTGTCAACGCCGTTCGCGGTGGCGAGGCCTTGATGGGGCAGCTCGTCAAGGTCACCCAAAGTGCCTTGACTAGCGAGGAGTCGGCCAGCCGCAACATCCAACAGCGCAATTTGTTCAGTGATGCACTGCGGCTGCTCAACGAGCACGAGGCTGCGCTGGTCAAGGGCTATCCCATGGCCTTGCTGGAAATATTTGCCGAAGGCCCTGCGGTAGCCAAGGGGCGCAGTTCGGCCGATGACACCGGCATGGACTTTGGCGAGCTTTCGCTCATGGACGAAAGCGAGATGCAGGCCCAGGTGGAACTGTCCAAGGCCCAGCAGTCTGCGCTGCATGCTACCGACGCCGTACTGGCCGAACTCAACACCCTGGTGAGCGCTGCGCAAGGTTTGCGCAGCGTGCAACCCGAGCGCAACCCTCTGCGGCCCGAGAGCTACATCCGTGCATTGCAGCAGGTGGTGGGTGAGACCGGCGTCTCGGCCGAGGTACGGCAGCTGTGGATGCAGCACATGCGCGACCTGCTCGGGAAGCTGCTGGCCGAAGAATACAAAAAAACCGCCCAGAGCTTGCGTGAGCATGGCGTACAGCCGGTGGGCTACGCAGTGCTGGGCACGCCTGCGGGCGGCGGTCGCGGCCAAGGCACCGGTTACGGTGGGTCTGGCTATGGCGGGCCCGGTACGGGTTACGGGGGCGGTTATTCCGGGTACGGCCCCTCAATGAACGCGCCCATGAGCGACTATGGCAACACAGGTTATGGGCGTGGTATGGGTCCCAGCACAGGCTGGAGCGGCGACTCCCAGCAGGGTGCCATGGTGCCTGTGCCCGTGGACGCTGCCGAAGAGGCATTGCTCACGGTCGGCATCCTGCGCCAGATGTTGGCGGGCGGTGATCCATTTGCCCCTCCTCCGGTCTACGGCGCCGTGCCCGCACAGGCGGTGGTCATGCCCAGCGGCGCGGGTCAGCCGGGCTGGGTGGACCCCCGCGCGGGAGCCGCCAGCGCTCAGTCATCGTTGGCCGGGGGCTACTACCCGTCGGGTGCGGCCGCTGAAGCGATTGAAGACATGGCGCAGCTGGAGCGCCTGGTGGGCCGTCTTGCCGGTGGGGGCACGGTCAGCCAGGCGGGCTCTTTGCCCGTGCCTCTCGCAGGCTGGCGTGGGCCTGGCGTTGCGCCGGTGGTCTATGCAGCCATGCCCATGGAGGCTGCTACCCAGTCCACCGCCATGGCGGTGGAGGTGGTGGGGCGCATGATGGCCAACATCTCCCAGGACGCCCGTTTGCTGCCCCCTGTGCAGCAGGCCGTCAAGAGCCTGGAGCCTGCGCTCAAGCAATTGGTGCACCACGACGGCCGGTTTTTTACCGACAGCAGCCACCCTGCGCGCCGCCTGCTTGACGAGCTTACGCAGCGCAGCTTGGCATTCACCGCCGAGACAGAGCCTGGCTTCAGCCGCTTCATGCGACTGGTGACCGAGGCTGTGGGCCACCTGTCTGCCCATGAGGTCAAGGACGCGGGGCCGTTCGACACCGTGCTCAAGGCGCTGCAGTCTGCCTGGGACACCCAGGAGCAAAAGATCAAGGCCCAGCAGGAGGCCGAGCAGAAAGCCAAATTGCAGGCGGAGCAGCGCGAACTGCTGGCCGAGAAGATCGCAGCCGATATCCGCAAGCTGCCGGATGTGGACAAGGTGCCGTCGGACGTGCTGGATTTTGCGGCGGGCCCCTGGGCTGACGTAGTGGCGCTGGCGCAGGTGATGCGCAGTGACGATAGCCAGGAAGATGACCCCAGCGGTTACCTGGCGCTGGTTCCGGTGTTGCTGTGGACTGCGCAGCCTGACCTCACGCGCCAGGAGACGGACCGGCTCAACGAAGCCATCCCCGGCCTGCTGGCCAAGCTGCGCAAGGGCCTCAAGACCATCAACTACCCGGCGGTGCAGACCAGCGCATTCTTGCAGCGGCTTGTGGCGTTGCACCAGGCCGCTTTTGAAAAACCGGCTCCTGCCCCAGTGTCCGCCCCTGCGGGAGAGCCCGAAGTGGCCCCGGAGGCGACAGAGCCGTCCGAATCGGCAGAGGCGTCCGCTCCTGCACCGCAGGACAGTGCCCAGGCGCCGCTGGACACCCCGGACCCTTACGCTGATTTTGTCATCGGGGCCTGGGTGGAGCTGGTGACCAATGGCCGGGTGGTGCGCACCCAGCTGACCTGGGCCAGCCCGCATGGCACCCTGTTTTTGTTCACTGCGCCGGATGCCAGCACCCAATCCATGACCCGCCGCATGCGCGACAAGCTGGCGGCCGAAGGCTCGCTGCGCGTGGTGCCGGCCCAGCCGCCCAAGCCTGCCAAGCCTGCGATCCGCGCTTCGGGCTCTACGGAAACGGGCGGGGCAGATCGCAAGTCGTCCGAGGGCCGTACGGGCTTCGGCTCCAAAATGGCGCCGCTGTCCAAATCCGCCCCCCTGGCCCCGGCTTCGGGTGCCAAGTCGCCCAAGAATCGCTGATCGCACAGACACGCGCGCTGCGCGTGCCACCTTGAGGCCGCGAGCGGCCTTGTGCAGCTGTAGAGCTGGTCAACGCCCAGTTCCTGCTGCACTCCCTGTTTCCGTCACGCTATTGTTCGTCATCCCTTCGCCCGGCGTGCTGTGGTCAGCAGATCCACCAGCCCCTTCCGACGCGCGCAGCAGTTTTTTGCGCACCAGGTGGATGTGGTTGCGCAGGGCATACAGCTCGTCCGCGTACGACAGAGGCACGCTCACCTTTTCGGCCTGGGCTTCCAGTCCGTCGAGGGTGCGCAGCAGGGTTGAGGGGTCGCTTTTGCCCATTTCCAGGTCGTTTTCGATCTCGCGCAGGCGGCCATACCAGCGAAACACCCGCGACCGCACGCGGAACTGGTAGAGCGGCGGCACGATGCGCGACAGCGGCAGCATGATGGCCAGCAAGATGCCCAGCACCAGCCACATGCGCTCAATCAGGTTGGCCATCCAGAACGGCAGGTAGCGTTGCAGCATGGGCACCGGCTCGTTCATGGCGCGGTCGCCCTCCTTGGCAATCGGCAGCTCGCTGCCGCGCGTGTTGGGAAACTCACGCGCTCGGTTGAACCAGCCTGCGCCGCTGTGCAGCTTTTGTGCGTTCTGGGCAAACAGGGTCAGTAGGGCGGGGTGCGTGCCGTCGCGCGCCAGCAGGGACGTGGTGGTGGCCACGAGCCGAACATCGCGCTGGGGCACGTTGGCCGCGAGGTCCACCACCCCGCGTGGCAAGGTCACGGGGGTGAGGAACGGAAACCGCCTTGCGTAGGCCTCGTGCTGCGCAAAATCCAGCAGCTGCACGCCGGGCGTTTGCAGCAGCATCTGCACCATCAGCGATTCAGGCGCCGAGGCAAATACCAAGGCGTCGAGCCTCCCCGCCAAAAACTCCACCGTCGCGGGCGTCTGTTCCAGGCGCGATAGCTTGACTGCGCTGGGCTCCACCTTATTGGCCTGCAGCAGCCGCTCGATCAGCGTGGGCACGCCGCTGCCCTCCGACCCCACATTGACCCGCCAGCCGCGTAGCTGCCGCAGGCCATCGAGCCGGGGTGCGTTGTGCATGCGCTCTGCTGCATCGGTGCGGTAGAACAGCCACAGCGGCTCTACAAACAGGCTGCCCAGCGATACCAGGTTGTCCGGATCATCGGGTTGCAGTTCGGCTGTGCCGCCCTGTACAAAAGCGACATCGGCCTGGCCGTCGCGCAGAAGCTGCAGGTTGTGCGATGAGCCCTCGCTGGGCAGCAGAACCACATCGATGCCGTCTGCCGCCAGCGCCTTCTGGTAGCGCTTGCCAAACTCCTCATAGGCACTTTGGGCGGGGCCTGTGGCCAGGGTCACCGTCTTGGGGGGATTGGGGTTGAGCCACCAATAGGCCAGCACCAGCAGCCCGACCGCCAAGAAGGCGAGGGGGCCTGCCGACACAATCAGATCGCGCAGGGTGAGGAAAGTGTTGCGAAAGGCCTGGGGCATAGGGGATGGACAAACAGAGCGAAACGGGGCGGCGGTATGCCTGGATGGGATGGCGGGGCCCCTGGGTGGTCCCGGAGCCATACCTCGCTATCAGCGAGCCGGTGGATTATCCAGGCAGGCGTGGCGGCGGCGCGCACCAGCTCTGGGCATCCCGCACCGGGAGTCGCCCAGGTCTCAGATAGCTGGAGGACTGAAACCGCCGGCCAGCGAGGGCTCCTACTGCGGCAGGCGCCTGCGTTGGCGCTCATAGGCCATGCATTCCTGCAGCGAGAGCATGTCGTTCTGGTCCACATCCGCTGCCTCGAAGTAGGCCATGCGTGCCTGCACCACCTCGGTGAACGACAGCTTTCCGTCCCCGTCCTTGTCGGCTGCTGCCAGCCGCCTCAGCGGGCCTTTGCCGATGCGGGGCAATTGGCCCAGCTGGGAGAGATGGACGTAGCCCTCTCCATCGGGCCCCAGGCTGTGCCAGCCCTGCACGATGTCCTGGTGGAACTCGTCCAGCGACACGTTGCCGTCGTGATTGAGATCGGCTGCCGAGCAGATGGCCTGCAGCCGGTGGGTGAGGGTTGGTGCCACCGGTTTGTGCGCCTTGGCAGGGCGGGGTGGCGTGGTGGGTGACGATACGGAGGTGTCGGCCGCATTGGCCGCGTGCGTCGTTGTTGCCAGCACCAGGGCGCAGGCGCCTGCACAGATCCAGTGAAGAGTTGTTTGCATGGGACCTCCTTACCACCACCAGCGTTGGCTGGGGCTGCGGTTGCAGGGCCAGACCATGGTGTGTGCCCCAGGGCGGACCTGGCCTGCGTCTACATCCAGGCATTTGCCGGTGAGCTGGCTCACGATCTGCCCACCCAGGGTAGACCAGCTTTGGCTGCGCGAGCCCGAGCAGGACCACAGCACCACCCGTGCACCGTCCCGTGGGTCGCCACGGTCCACGTCCACGCACAGGTCGCGCACCCGGATCTCCCCACCCCGCCCCACCGCAAAACGCTGGGACGCCGTCCCGTTGCATTCGTACACCTGCAGGGTGGTGCCGGGCTGGAATTTGCCACCCCTCACGTCGAGGCACAGACGGCCGTCCACCCGGATCTCGCGCCCCCAGTCCCCGCCCTGGCCGGGGTAGTCCGGGTACTCGGGGCGACGGTCGTTGTCGTGCCGGTTGTGGTTGGCCAGCAACGCGATGCCGGCAATGGCCGCCACGGCCGCCACAGCTGCTCCGGCATTGGAGCCGCTGCTGCTACCGGATGCATAGGTGCGTGTGATCTTGAAACGTCCCCCGCAACCACCGTTGGTCCACAGCTCGCGATTGGTCAGGTCGTAGCCCCAGGTGCGGTTGAAGCGGCAGGCCCCCTGGGTTTGTTCCACCAGATCCACCTGGGTCACGTCGTCCGCGAGGCGGTAGGAGGTGTAGCCGCCGCTGGACTGCAAATCCACCAACTGGTCCTGCGCCTGTGCCGCCGGGGTGCTCACGAGCAATGGCAGGCATAGCAGCCATGCATGTTTCCGAAAGGCCTGGTCTCTCATGGGTTCACTCTCCTTGTTCCGATCAGGGTCCATGGGGATGGGTGTAGCGCAGTGGGCCCCGGCCCAGGGCACCAACCGTCACCGGCATCATAGGACGGTCTGATGCTTGTGCGCCCGGCGACAGGGGCGCCATCGGTTGAAATCTTGCTGGAGCAGCGAGGACTGTTCGTGCATGATGGCGTCGCGCTGGGGCAGCCCCTTGTCTGCCTTTGTACTACCCATCCACTGCCGTGTCCGATGAAACGCTTCTATGTCGTTGCCTCCATCCCACTGCTGCTGGCGGCGCTCATCCCCATTGCTGCATCCCTGTGGGTGGCCCACCGCCAGGCCAAGGAAGACCAGGTCGCCTATCTGACCTCGTTGGCGGACGAGGTGCTGCGACGCGGCGTGGCCTCGCGCCAGCAGCTGGTGGCGGCGCTCAACGATCTGGACGGAGATCCGCACCCCGCTTGCAGCCAGGCCAGCCTCACACGCATGCAGCAGCTGGTGGGCACCTCGTTCTATCTGCAGGGCATGGGGGCGGTGAGGGATGGAGCGCTAGTCTGCAGCACGCTCACCACGGGCAATGAGGTGGTACCGCTCACCGGCAACCACATGGTCACCTCGACGGGTATTTCCACCTGGATTGGCGCCCGCCTGCCCTTTGCCCCGGAGCAGCCTTTCAACATCTACGCCCGCAACGGCCATGCGGTGATCATTCACCCGGGCATCGTGATTGACATGCCTGTGCTTCATGCGGATGTCGCGCTGGGGCTTCTGATCAGCACGCCCCGGGCGCTGATCCGGTCCAAAGGTCCGCTGGATACTCAGTGGCTGAACCTCTACACGCCCCATGTGAACAACGTGGCTGAAAGCGAGACCCACTACATCGTCTTCCGGGTGTCGAAGGAAAACAATGTGGCGGCGGTCGCGGCAGCTCCCAAGGCGCTGGCCCACGAAGGGCTCAAGGCCCAGGCGCTGATCCTGGCACCCCTGGGGCTGGTGGCCAGTGCCCTGTTTGCGCTGGGCGTCGCGATGCTCACCCGGTGGCAGTTGTCGCCCCGCGTCAGACTGCGGGCGGCCCTGCGCCGGCGCGAGTTCTTCGTGCTCTATCAGCCCATCGTGGATCTGGAAACCGGCCAGTGGGTGGGGGCGGAGGCTCTGCTGCGCTGGCGTCGCCGCAACGGCACCCTGGTGCCCCCGGATGAATTCATTGCAGAAGCGGAGAAGGCCGGGGTGATCGTGCACATCACGCGGTACGTGATGGATGTGGTGCTCGCCGACTTGCCCGAGATGCTCAAGGCACGCCCGGGCTTTCATGTGAGCCTGAACCTCTCGCCCCAGGACCTGGTGGCCGACGGACCCGTGCAGTACCTGCAGCGGCGCTTCAGCGCCATGGAGATGCCGCCGGGCGCGCTCATGCTGGAGGTTACCGAGCGCGGGCTGGTGGACATCGAGGCTGCACGGCCCGCGCTGCAGGCTGCGCGGCAGATCGGTGCATCGATTGCGCTGGATGACTTCGGTACGGGTTACTCCAGCCTGTCCATGTTGGAGTCCATCGACATCGACACCCTCAAGATTGATCGGATCTTCATCGCCAGCATCGGCGCGCAAGCCGCCATCAGCCCGGTGACTACCCACATCATCGAAATGGCCCACATGCTCAAGCTGGCACTGATTGCCGAGGGCGTCGAGACTCAGGACCAGGTGGACTTCCTGATTGCCCGGGGTGTGCGCCAAGCCCAGGGTTGGAAGTTTGCCCGTGCCATGCCGCTGAATGATCTGCTGGCCGGCATGCGCCCGCAGCCAGCCGTTTCACCACGTGGCTCGGCGCAAGATTGATCCCGCCCTGTTGGATGGCGCGGCAGGACGGGACGAGGGCGCTACTTGAGCAGCAGTGACGACCCGCTACCGTGAATCCGGAAGACCGCCACGGCATTCACGAGGTCGTCGGCCTGCCCGCGCAGGCTCGAAGCGGCGGCCGCCATTTCCTCCACCAGCGCGGCATTCTGCTGGGTCGCCTGGTCCATCAACGTGACCGCTTCACCCACCTGCGTGACGCCCGCGCTCTGTTCAGAGCTGGCAGCGCTGATCTCGCCCATGATGTGCGTCACGTTGCGGATGCTGGCCACTACCTCGGTCATGGTCTGGCCTGCCTTGTCCACCAGGGCGGTGCCGTGCTCCACGCGGCCCACACTTTCGGTGATCAGTTGTTTGATCTCCTTGGCGGCGGCGGCGCTGCGCTGGGCCAGGTTACGCACCTCGTTGGCCACCACAGCAAAGCCCCGGCCCTGATCGCCTGCGCGTGCGGCCTCCACGGCGGCATTCAGCGCGAGGATGTTGGTCTGAAACGCAATGCCATCGATCACGCTGATGATGTCGTTGATCTTGCGGCTGGAGTCGTTGATGTCCTTCATGGTGGCCACCACCATGGCCACCACTTCGCCCCCCTGCTGCGCGACAGTCGAGGCTGATTGCGCAAGCCGATTCGCATTGATAGCGTTGTCCGCGTTCTGCTTCACGGTCGAGCCCAGTTGCTCCATCGACGCTGCGGTTTGCTGCAGCGCACTGGCCTGTTGCTCGGTGCGCATCGACAGGTTCTGGTTGCCCTGCGCGATCTCGGCGCTGGCGGTAGAGACGCTTTCCGACCCCTGGCGGACCCCCGCCACCAGGTTCGACAGGTTTTGGCGCATGGCCTCCATCGAGGCAACCACCGTGGCGATTTCGTCCTTGCCCTGCGCCACCAGCGGCGTGGCCAGATTGCCCCGCGCAAACTCCTGCGTGGCCCGACTGGCCTCACTCAGGGGTCTGACGATGGAGCGCATGGTGGCGATGCCCAGCACGCAGGCAAACGCCACCATTGCCACACTCAGCACAACCAGTTGCAAGCGAAGCGATTCAAACTGGCGCATCGACTGCTCGCTGGCCCGTTTGCTGATGGCGTCACTCTCGGCCAGGAAGACGCCGATGTTGCTCACCAGCTTGGTCAGCAGGGGGCGGCATTCCGTGTTGATCTTCTGGATCGCTGCGTCCTTCTCGCCCTGGCTGCCAAGCCGCGTGATCTCCAGCGCCACCGGTCCATAGGCGGCTTCCGTCTCCTTGATCTGGGCCAGCAGGCTGCGCAACGGGGCCGTCTCAGGTGGAGCTGCCTGGAGGGCTTCCTCCACGCTCTTGAGCGCCCGCCCCATGCGGTCGTGCGCCGCGCCGATGAGCCGGAGTTCAGCAGCGGCATCTTCCTTCGACCCGGCAATCATCAGATTGCGGGCCGAGATGGCCCGCGCATTCGCAGCATCCAACACCTGGTTACCCAGGCTTTTGACCACATTCAGGTGATTGACCTGGTTGTCCAGGCTCTCCTGCGTCTTGGCTTCTCCGTGCAGGCCCATGATGGCCACCAGGATCAAGGCACTGGTGATAACTACATAACCAATGCCAAGACGCGTCTTGATGCTCAGGTTTTGCAGGACGTTCATACAAAAGGCCCTCCAGCTGGTGATGACGATGATGCGCTTTGTGCGGGAAAAAGCGCCATGTTTTTAGGCTTGTGAGCCAGCAGCCACATGTGCTCTGGTAGTGCGGGGCGCCACAGTGCACCCCCGCCGGGGCCTGTGGCGTGTTGTGGTCATTGATGTTGGGCGACTTTCCGGCCCAGTCAAAGTTTTTTTTGACCGCGCGCAGCAGGCTCTGCAAGCCTTGCGCCGCGCTCCTGAATGTCTCTAGTGCATCGCCGCGCCAAACCGGTGGCGGGGCTGCAGGCCGGGTCGTCGTGCGGGTCAGCAGGCTGAAGGGCATGCCCCCCATCACCCATTCATTGGCAGGATGACTAAAGGGTGTCCTCCTGGTTCAACCGGCCTTGAGTCGGAAACGCGCCACCACCTCGATCAACCGCCCGGCCTGGTCGCGCAGCGACTCTGACGCAGCAGCAGATTGCTCCACCAGTGCGGCATTCTGTTGGGTCATGCTGTCCAGTTGAGAGATGGCGGTGTTGACCTCGACCACGCTCTGGGTCTGTTCCTTGATGGCGCTGGCGATTTCGCCAATCAAATGGCTTACCTGCTGTACCGAGCCCACCACTTCATCCATTGTTCGGCCAGCTTCCCCGACCAACTGCGCCCCGCCTTCCACCTGGTCAACCGAGCTTGATATCAGCTCTTTAATCTCCCGCGCTGCCTGCGCGCTGCGCTGCGCGAGCGTTCGCACCTCGGTGGCCACCACCGCAAACCCGCGCCCTTGCTCCCCGGCCCGTGCCGCTTCCACGGCTGCATTCAAGGCCAGGATGTTGGTCTGAAACGCAATGCCATCAATCACACCAATGATGTCTCCAATCTTGCGCGATGAGGATTGAATGCCATCCATGGTGTTCACCACGCGTGCCACCACCTCACCGCCCCGGACGGCCACGGTCGAAGCTGCCGACGCCAACTGGTGAGCCTGCTGCGCAGACGTTGAGCTGTGGCGCACTGTTTCGGTGACTTGCTGCAGCGCTGCGGATGTCTCCTCGATGCTGGCGGCCGCCGCCTCGGTGCGTACTGACAAGTCCTGCCCGCCGTTGCTCACCTCTTCACTGGCAGTCGCGATGCTGTCGGCGCTGCGACGCACGTTCGTGACGGATTCGTTCAGGGCCTGTTGCATGCGGGCAAGGGCGCGCAGCAAGTCACCCAACTCATCGCCGCGCGACGAATGCACTTCGCCCGTCAGGTCGCCATCAGCGATGCGATCGGCGGTGCCCGCCGCAAAACTCAGAGGAATGGTGAGCGAACGTGTCAGCACCCAGCCAATGGCGGCACCGAGGGCCAAGGCCACTGCAACCATCAGCCAGATGCCCCAAAGCACCGCGCGGTAACTCTCGGTGCCTTTTTGCTGTGCCTTTTCCACCCCTTCGTCGTTACGCTGGTTGAGCTTGCCAATGGCGTCGGTGGTTGCACGAAATGCCTGCCGTGAATCGCCCCGCAGGTACGCCAGGGCCTCATCGCCCTTGCCGTCCCGCACCAGGGCCAGCAGTTGGCTCTGGGTGCCTTTGTAGCGTTCGACCGCAGCTTTGAAGGTGTCAAAAAGCTTGCGCTCTGCGTCGTCGTCCAGTGTGTTTGCGTAGGCCTGCAGCAGATTGGGTACCAGGGTCCACTGCTTGTCTATGCGCGCACTTTCTTCTTGCAGGGCTTTGTCACCGCCACCCAGCAGCACCTGCAGCTCGGCACGGCGCATTTGATTGAGCGCTTCGTTGAGGCCTGCCAACTGCTGGGTGCTGGGCAACCAATTGGTGGCAAGGTCCTCCACGCTGCCTTGCACCCGATTGACGCGGTTCACGGCAAACAGCCCCATGGCCAGCACCAATGTCAGCAAAAGGCCAAAACCCAGGCCCATGCGCAAACCGACTCGCAGATTCGACAGTCGCATGCTTTTCTCCTCAAAAAATTGGCTAGATTCAGATCGAGAACATGTTCCTAACAGGTAAGTAGCAAGTAGCGCAAGCACCGGGGGCCTCGGTGCTTGCCGCGCAGGGAATGCGCGCTCGGTGCATGAAAAGGCCTGCGAGGAAAAACGGCCACAGTCGCAGCTATTGCAAGCATCGGCAGCGCCGCAGATCACCCCATGCTCCGATTGAACTCGGAACAGCGACATGCGCAAAGGTTGTTTTGCGCACAGTATCCGCCGGCCAGATGGTTTTGGATAGGTGTGGAGGAGTGGGCGCTAAATGGCAGCCCATGGCCCCGGCTGGATCCGAGGCTGGATAGGGGGGAGGTGGCGCTCAGCGCGAAGGCGACGCCGTAGTCCCGGCCTACCGCAGGTCGGCGGCAGCGGGCAGGTACAGGCCTTCGGCGGTGGTGATCGCCCGTGCCGCCCGTGCCGCCCGTGCTGTGGCGATGGCCGTGGCCTCGGCCGCCATGGTGGCCAGCACCATCATGCCCGGGCTCTTACCGCTGCGGCCCGTGCCCAAGCTGAACAGGGTGTCGCCGTCCGACATGGTGTGCACGGGGTTGATGCTGCGGGCCAGCCCGTCGTGAGCGGCCACGGCCAGGCGGTGGGCCTGCACCTTGGTGATGACCGCGTCAGTGGCGACCACCCCGATGGTGGTGTTGGTGCCCGCCAGCAGGGGCTGGGGCGGGTCGCCGCGCAGCAGGGCGCGGCGCGTGTCGCGCAAACGCAGGCCGTCGTCGGTGCGGGCACCGGCAATCACTTGCGCGGTGTCGGGGTCGATCACGTCGCCCAGCGCATTGCAGGCGATGAGGGCACCTACCGTGACGCCGTCCACGGTGACGGAGGCGGTACCGATGCCACCCTTCATCGCACGCTGAATGCCGAAGATCTTGCCCAGCGCCGCACCGGTGCCCGCGCCCACGTTACCTTCGGCCGGGTCTGCGGTGGAGGCGGCCTCGCACGCCGCGTAGCCTGCCGCGGCATCGGGGCGCACGCGCATGTCGCCCACCAGCAGGTCGAACAGCACGGCGGCGGGCACGATGGGCAGGCGGCCCACGGCCACGTCGAAACCCACGCCGCGCTCTTCCAGCCAGCGCACGGCGCCGGTGGCGGCATCCAGCCCCCAGGCGCTGCCGCCCGCGAGCATGATGGCGTGCACCTTGTCCACCAGGTTGGAGGGGTGGAGCAAATCCGTCTCGCGCGTGCCGGGTGCGGCACCGCGCACATCCACCCCGGCCACGGCGCCCTCGCGGGTGATGATGACGGTGCAGCCCGTGGGGCGGCGGGTTTCGGTGAAGTGGCCGACCTCGATGCCGGCCACGCGGGTGATGCTGCCAGCGTCGCCAGCCATTGCGTGTGGAGAACTCATGGCTGGTGATTATGGTGCCCTGGGGCCGGGCGACAGTTGCGCAGCATCAGGGCCCTGGCGCTGCACGTGGAGTCGCGTCAGGGCGCTTTCTCGATCCGTTGGACGTGGTAGGCGCCGCTGACCTGTTCGGCCCGAAAGCGCACCTTGTCGCCGGGTTTCAGGTCGCCCACCACACCCGCGTCAGCCACGCGGAACACCATGGTCATGGGCGGCATCTCCAGGTTCTTGATCTCGCCGTGTTTGAGGGTCAGGCGCAGGGTGCGCGGGTCCCAGCGGGTGATTTCGCCTTCGCTCAACTCCGCCTGTGGCGCGGACGGTGCGGTGGCGGCGGGGTGGTGGCTGCTGTGGCTGTCTGCGGCAGCCCCTGCGGGCGCCTGCGCCAGGGCGGGCCCTGCAACCAGGACAAAAAGGGCGGCAGCCAGCGGGATGGAGAAGAAGTGCTGGGTCATGTGGATGCCTTTTTGTTGTAGCTGTTGAAGATGCGCGTGCTGCCGTCGTGGGCCACCAGCAGCACGTCGTACGGGTCGCGCCGGTCGCCATACACGGCGCCGTCCATGCCTGGCGATCCCACGGGCATGCCCGGCACGGCCAGGCCCAGGGCCTTCGGCTTTTGCTGCAGCAGCTTGCGCACATCGCTGGCGGGCACGTGGCCTTCCACCAGGTAGCCGCCCACCAGCGCGGTGTGGCACGAACCCAGTTTTGGCGGCAGTCCCAGGCGGGCACGCACGGCGTTGTTGCCGGTGGCATGCACCTTCACGGCAAAGCCGTTGGCTTGCATGTGGTCCACCCAGTCCTGGCAGCAGCCGCAGTTGGGGTCTTTCCACACTTCCAGCGGTGTGGGCGTGTTGGTGGCGGCGCGGGACCCAACCGGCAGCAAAGCGACGGCCAACCCCGCGCCCAGCAGAGGCAGAGTGGTGGCCAGCCATTGGCGGCGGGCAGGGCTGGGGAGCGCGGTCATGGATGCGGATGCAGCCCGAGGGCGTTGGAGGGTCATGGTGTTTCTCCTGGCGTTATGGATGGCGGGGCAGCACGGTGATGGTGCCGGTCATGCCGGCCTGGTAATGGCCGGGGATAAGGCAGGCAAAGTCAAAGCTGCCTGCACGGTTGAAGTGCCACACGATGTCGCCGGCCTTGCCCGCCGCCACATGGGCCATGTAAGGCTCGTCGTGTTCCATGCCCGGGTGCTTTTTCATCATCTCGGCGTGCTGGTCGAGCTCCGCCTTGGTGCCGATCACGATCTCGTGCAGCACCTGGCCTTTGTTCTGGGCGCGCAGCCGCACGGTGTCGCCCTCGCGCACTTCGATGTGGCGGGGGCTGAACCGCATGTCGTCGCCCATGCGCACGGTGATCGTGCGGCGCACCTGCTGGGCATCGCCTGCAATGCCCCAGTCTTTTTGCTCTTTGACCACGGGGGCTGTGGAGGTGCGGTGGGGTATGTTTTCATGCCCATAGGCAGAAAAAGTGCCGAATGCGCTAGTGCATATTGCCCAGGCAGCTATGAATTTAATAGTGTTCATGGTGATCGTTGGCATCAATGTTGGTGGCCGCTGGCAGCCGGCTTGCGTGCATTGGCCGCGCCCGGGGCGGTGCCTGGGGTGTCGGTGCGTGCAGGGCGTGGTGTGGCGGCCGGGGCGCCTTGCCATTCAAAGGCCTGGGTGCCGCGTGGCTGCCTGAAGTCGCCGGGGTCGGCATAGCTGCCTGCGGGTTGGTCAGCGCGCACCTTGAGGGTGGTGAACATGCCGCCCATCTCCAGGGGGCCGAAGGGGCCGGTGCCCGTCATCATCGGGAAGGTGTTGTCGGGCAGCGGCATTTCCATGGAGCCCATGTCGGCCATGCCGCGCTCGCCCATCACCATGTAGTCGGGCACGATCTTCTGGATCTTGCCGACCAGGCCCCGGTGGTCCACGCCGATCATGGTGGGCACGGCGTGCCCCATGGCGCCCATGGTGTGGTGGCTCTTGTGGCAGTGCAGGGCCCAGTCGCCGGGTTCGTCGGCGATGAACTCCACCTGCCGCATCTGGCCCACGGCCACGTCGGTGGTCACCTCCGGCCAGCGCGCGCTTTTGGGCACGGGGCCGCCGTCGGTGCCGGTCACTTCAAACTCGTGCCCATGGAGGTGGATAGGGTGGTTGGTCATGGTGAGGTTGCCCACGCGGATGCGCACGCGCTCGCCCTGACGCGCCACCAGCGGGCTGATGGCAGGGAACACGCGGCTGTTCCAGCACCAGATGTTGTGGTCCAGCATGGTGTTGACCTTGGGGGTCATGCTGCCGGGCTCCACGTCAAAGGCGTTGAGCAGAAACGCGTAGTCGCGCTGCACCTTGGCGATCTGCGGATGGCTGCCCTTGGGGTGGGTGATCCACAGGCCCATCATGCCCATGGCCATCTGCACCATCTCGTCGGCATGCGGGTGGTACATGAAGGTGCCGGGGCGGCGCGCCACAAACTCGTACACGAAGGTCTTGCCGGGCTGGATGGCGGGCTGGGTGAGGCCGCCGACGCCGTCCATGCCGTTGGGCAGGCGCTGGCCGTGCCAATGGATGGTGGTGTGCTCGGGCAGGCGGTTGGTGACGAAGATGCGCACGCGGTCGCCCTCGACCACCTCGATGGTGGGGCCGGGGCTCTGGCCGTTGTAGCCCCACATGTTGACCATGAAGCCAGGCGCCACCTCACGCACCACGGGCTCGGCCACCAGGTGGAACTCCTTGACGCCCGCGTTCATGCGCCAGGGGGCGGTCCAGCCGTTCAGGGTGACCACGGGGTTGTAGGGGCGGCCGGTGGGCGGGTGCAGCGGTGGCGCGGTGTCGGCGCTGGACTGTGTGGCGGGTTCGGGCAGCGCGGCCAGGGCCACGCGGCTGACGGAGGCTGCGGCCACGGCCGTGGCGGCGCCAGAAAAGAAATTGCGGCGGTTCATGTCAGTGGCCTTGTGGGGTGGTGGAGGCTGCGGCGCCGGAGGTGAGGCCCTGCAGTGCGCCGGGCGAGGTGCCGGTCAGCGCCAGTTGCAGGTCGGTCTCGGCCAGCCAGAAGTCGCGCTGCGCTTCGATGGCGTTGGCCACGGCCTGCGTGCTGTTGCGCGCTTCGGCCAGCATGTCCCACACGCTGGCCAGCATGCCGTTGTAGCGCAGCGTGGTCTCGTCGGCGATGAGCTGGCGCAGGGGCACCACTTCAGCCTGCTGCTGGCGCGCCAGGTCGAGGGCCGTGCGGTAGGTGAGCCAGGCGGTGCGCACCTCGCTGCGGGCGCGCACGGCAGTGTCTTGCAGCTGGGCGGCGCTTTGCTCCACCTCGGCCTGGGCGCGGGTGCGGGCTGCACCACCCCAGTCCAACAGGGGCAGGGGCAGCTCGATCTCCCAGCCGCGCTTGATGTCGCTGCGGCCGGTGTCGCGTTCGGTCGCGGTGTTGCGGCTGTATGCCAGCCCAATGTCACCAAACACCGCGCCCGCACGGCTCCAGCCCTGGCGCGTGGCCTGGGTGTCCAGCTGGCGGCGGGCGGCTTGCACGTCCAGCCGCTCGCGCAGAGCGGTGGCTTCGATGCCATCGGCGGGTATGGCGGTGGCGGGCAGGGGCGGCAGCTGCTGGGCCAGCTGGTATTGGGTTTGCTGCCCCCACAGGCCCATGCGGCGGTTGAGCTGCTCACGCTCGGTGGCGGCGGCCAGGCGGGCGCGGACACGCTGGCGGGTGGCCTCGTGCAGCACGGCCTGTTCGCGGGCTTGTTGCAGGCGGCTCCAGTTGCCCACCTGCGCCATGCGGTGCGCCAGCTCGGCCCCGGCCTCGGCGGCTTCCACCATGCGGTCGTGCGTGGCGGCCACCTGCTCGGCCGCCACCGCCCGCAGCCAGGCGCGGCGGGTGTCTGCAGCCAGTTGCACCACGTCCTGCGCGGCCTGCAGCGTGGCAATCTGCAGGCGCTCGGCCTCGCGCTGGGTGCGCCAGGGCAGGGTGATGAGGTCCATCAGGCCAAAGGCCAGGGTGCGTTCGATCTCGCGTTCCTGGCTGTTGGTGAAGCGCCCCAGGGTCAGGTGCGGGTTGGGCAGCGTGATGGCCTGCACCCGCTCGGCATCGGCCACGCCCAGCGCGGCCAGCCAGGCTTGCAAGCCGGGGTTGTTGAGCAGGGCAATGCGCACGGCGGCGTCTTGTGTCAGGGGTTGCGCGAGCCAGCCGTCAATGGACTGCTGGGCCTTTGCGCGAGCGCTCGGGTCCGTGGCGGGCAAGGCCGCCTGGGGCACACCGGCGGTACGGCCCGCAGTGAGGGCCGCGACATCACTGCGCAGGCCATCGGGCGACACGCTGGCGCAGCCCGCCAGCAGGGTGGCGGCAGCCAGTATGCAGAGGCGATGTGCGCTGATCATGGCTTGCCCTTCTGCTCAGGGTGGTGGGCGGGTTGGGCACTCCCTGGGCTTCCGTGATGCATTTCATGGCGTGTGCCGTGCTGCTTCCCATGCGGCATGCCGTGCTGCATGCCCTGGGAATGGTGTGGCATGGAGGTAGCCGTGGAGGCTGCGGGCGTGGGAGTAGGTGCAGAGCCTTTTTGCGCCTCCCAGGCCACGATGTCCGCATGGCCGCGCGGGAACGCGCCCACGGCCTCGTGCGCCTGGCGCCAGGCCTGGGGTGTGGGCAAGGCGTCCACCAGCGGGGGTTGCGGCGGCATGGCCGTGTACGGCAGGGGGGCCGTGGGCGCATCGGCGCGGGTAGCGTCGGGTGCAGATGGGCCCTGGGCTTGCGCCAGCAAGGGCGACAACAGGGCAAGACAAGCCAATCGCATCGGCCACGATGGCCCGGGCGACGGCAAGGAGAGAAAAATGGCAGGGGCGCGCATGGCGATCTCCAGACAACGAACGAAAAAACAGTGCACTGCAGCCCGACGAACCCCGTTGTTCAGGGGCCATCAGGCTATGGCAGACGCACTTCGGGCGTCGGAGATCAGGCGATGGGTGGTTTGATGGCCAGCGCCGCAGGGGCGCTGTCAAACTGCGCAGAGGCCAGGGGCAGCAAGGCTCCGGCGGGCAGGGGGGCGGGGGTCAGCGATGCGGGCAGGCCCAGCATGGCCGAGTGGCAGATTTCGCAGGCCGAGCAGCTGGCACTGTGGTGGTCGTGGTCGTCGCCCGATTTGCAGCCCGCATCGGGGTTCTGGCAGGCCGCAGAGTGGCTGGCGGTGTGGTCGATGCCGGGCTCAGCGGCCGGGGCGCCATGGTAGGCGTGGGCGTCGGCGGGTGCCACGCCCTCGGCCTGCGCCAGGGTTGCGGAATGATCGTGGGGATGGCCCTGGTCGTGGTCGTGGACCATGCCTTCCGCCGTAGGCTGATGGGCCTCGGTATGCTGCGCGGCGCCTGCAGGCAGCAGCGGAGCCACAATGCCCGCCGCCATGGCCGTGCCCGTCAGGCCCCGAAGGACCAGCACCACCATCAGCAGGAAGAAGAAGCCGCGACGCATCCTTCAATGATACGGCGGAGCCGCTCAAGGTTCCGCAGGTAACCACTTTCTGGCGCTGCGGGCAACCCTGCGCAAATCGTGAATGCCTTTTCCGACCATGGGCAGTAACATGTGACGAAACATGTCTGCCCGTTTGTCAGCGGCTGTCGGCAGATATGTGCTCAAGCGTTCTTTCTCTTGCACAGAAAGGTCGGTATGCCCTCATGGGTCGCTGGAATGTGGAGCACCTTGTCCGCGCGTATTCGCTGGCTGGTGCTGTGGGCCACGCTGCCAGCGGTGCTGTTGGTGGTGTACCAGGCACGGGCCCACCGCACGGACGCGATTGCTGCGGCCGAAGAGCGCGCGCTGCAGACCCTGCAGTCGGTGGCTGGCACCCAGCAGCGGCTGATCCAGAACACCCGCCAGTTTCTGCAGCAGCTGGCCGCCATGCCGCAGGTGCACGACCCTTCAGCGTCCCAGTGTGGGCGTTACCTGGCCGAAGTGCTGTCGCTCAATGCCACCTACGTCAACATTGGCGTGCCACGGGCGGACGGCGAGCTGCTGTGCAATGCGCGTCCGCTCAAGGCGCCTGTCAACGTCGCCAACCGCCCATATTTTCAGCAGACGATTTCGGGGCGGGACTTTGCGGTGGGCAGCTTCCAGGTGGACCGTGCCGCCCAGGTGGCCAGTGTCAACTTTGCCTACCCGGTGATACCGCCCGGCACGCAGGAGGTGGTGGCGGCCGCCGTGGCGGTGGTGTCGCTGGAGTGGTGGAGCCGGCGGCTCACCGACCTGGGGCTGCCGGACGGCGCGGTGGCCCGGGTGTCCGACCCTGAGGGGCGCGTGCTGGCGCGTTATCCCCCCGACGCCAGCGAGCTGGGGGCACCGTTTGCCGATGCCGAGTTCCGCGCCCTGGTGCTGCAAACGCCCCAGGGGCAGCGCCAGCGGTACCGCCCTGATGGTGCGCCCGAGCTGGTGGTGTTCCAGCCGCTGATCGAGGCAGGCGGCAAACCGGTGGCCACCATGAGCCTGGCCGTGCCGCTGGACAACCTGTACGCCGCGGCCAACAGCCGCATGTGGACCGAGATGGCGTTCTTGCTGTGCGGCCTGGTGCTGTCATTTGCCGTGGCGCAGGTGGGCGTGCGGCGCGGCGTGATGCGGCCCCTGAGGCGCCTGATGCACGCCACGGACGAGCTGGCCGAGGGGCGCTATGTATCGCGCGTTCCCGCCACGGGCCTGCAGGAGCTGACCGAGCTGGGCCGCCGGTTTGACCGCATGGCCCTGACGCGACAGAAAGCCGAGGCCGAGCTGCGCCAAAGCGAAGAAAACCTGGCCATCACGCTGCTTTCCATCGGCGATGGTGTGATCGCCACCGATGCGCAGGGCCGCATCACCCGCATGAACGTGGTAGCCGAGCGCCTGACAGGCTGGCCGTTGGCACAGGCCATGGGCCAGCCGCTGCCCGAGGTGTTCCGCATCATCAACACCGGTACCCGCGAGCCGCAGGTGGACCCGGTGCAGCTGGTGATGGACCGGGGCCAGGTGGTGGCATTGAGCAACCACACCACCCTGCAGGCCCGGCATGGCGCCGAGTACCACATTGCCGATAGCGCCGCTCCCATTCGCAACTCCCAGGGGCAGATCGTGGGGGTGGTGCTGGTGTTCAGCGACGTGAGCGAGTCCTACCGCGTGCGCCGCAAGCTGGAGGACAACGAGGCGCGTTTTCGCACCCTCACCGCGTTGTCGTCCGACTGGTACTGGGAGCAGGACGCGCAGTTTCGCCTCACGCATGTGGAAGGCCGGGCCGATGACCGGCTGGTGCAGGAAGCCGCGCTGCACATGGGCAAGACGCGCTGGGAGCTGGCCGCACCGGGCATGAGCGACGCGCTGTGGGAAGAGCACCGCGCGCTGCTGGAGCGCCACCAGGAGTTCCGCGACTTCGAGTTCGAGCGCCGCGACCAGCAGGGCTGCTCGTACTGGGTGTCCATCAGCGGCACGCCCGTGTTTGATGACGACGGTGTGTTTTGTGGCTATCGGGGCGTGGGCAAGGACATCTCCGCCCGCAAGCGCGACGAGAACGAACTGCGCATTGCGGCCATTGCGTTCGAGTCGCAAGAGGGCATGATCGTCACCGACGCGGACACGCTCATCCTGCGCACCAACCGCGCGTTCAGCCGCATCACCGGCTACAGCGCCGACGAGGTGGTGGGCCGCCGCACCAGCCTGCTGGCCTCGGGCCACCATGACAAGGCGTTTTTTGATGCCATGTGGGCCAGCCTGGCCAGCACCGGCGAGTGGAAGGGCGAGCTGTGGAACCGCTGCAAGAGCGGCGAGGTGAACCTGCACTTCATGGCCATCACCGCCGTCACGGACCAGCACGGGGTGCTGACGCACTACGTGGCCACCCTCAGCGACATCACCCAGCGCGCGGCGGCGGCGCGGGAGATCGAGCACCTGGCGTTCTACGACCCGCTCACCCACCTGCCCAACCGCCGCCTGATGATGGACCGACTGCAACAGGCGTTTGCCACCAGCGCGCGCGCCGGGCTGCAAGGGGCGCTGCTGTGCCTGGACCTGGACCACTTCAAGACCCTGAACGACACCCTGGGCCACGACATGGGCGATGTGCTGCTGCAGCAGGTGGCCCAGCGGTTGACGGCCTGTGTGCGTGAAGGTGACACCGTCGCGCGGCTGGGTGGTGACGAGTTTCTGGTGCTGCTGGAAGACCTGGGCGCACTCGCCACGGACGCTGCCGAGCAGGCGCAGATGGTGGGCGAAAAGATTCTGGCCGCGCTCAACCAGCCCTACCAGCTCGCATCACACCATGTGCACAGCACCACCAGTGTGGGCGCCGTGCTGTTCAGCGGCCAGGCGCAGACGGTGGAAGATGTGGTCAAGCACGCCGACCTGGCCATGTATGCCGCCAAGACCGCCGGGCGCAATGGCATCCGCTTTTTTGACCCGCGCATGCAGGCCGCCGTCACTGCCCGCGCGGCGCTGGAGAATGATCTGCGCACGGCCCTGGAACAGGGCCAGTTCACACTGCACTACCAGGTGCAGGTGGGCTGCGGCAAGCATGTGGTGGGGGCCGAGGTACTGATCCGCTGGAACCACCCGGCGCGCGGCATGGTGCCGCCGTTCGAGTTCATCCCCCTGGCCGAAGAGACCGGGCTGATCCTGCCCATCGGCCTGTGGGTGCTGCAGACCGCCTGCAGCCAGCTGCGCCGCTGGCAGGACGACCCTGCCACGGCCGACCTGCAACTGGCGGTGAACGTGAGCGCGCGCCAGTTCCGCCAGGCCGACTTCATGGAGCAGGTGGTGGCCGTGCTGCGGCAGACCGGCGCGCGGCCCGATCGCCTGAAGCTGGAGCTGACCGAGAGCCTGGCGCTGGACAACGTGGACGACACCATCGCCAAGATGAATGCACTGCGCGCGCTGGGCCTGCGCTTTTCGATGGATGACTTTGGCACCGGCCAGTCGTCGCTGTCGTACCTCACGCGGCTGCCGCTGGACCAGCTCAAGATCGACCAGAGCTTTGTGCGCAACATTGGCATCCAGCACACCGACGCGCTCATCGTGCAGACCATCATCGGCATGGCGCAGAGCCTGGGCATCGACGTGATTGCCGAGGGGGTGGAGACCGAGGCGCAGCGCGCGTTTCTGGAGCGCCACGGCTGCACGCTGTGGCAGGGCTACCTGTTCAGCCGCCCGGTGCCCATCGAGGTGCTGGAGCACCGGCTGCACAGTGGGCTGGGCTGGCAGGTGTCCACGTAGAAGGTGTGTCTCTGCAGGGCGCTCAACCGCCCTTGGCCGGGGCCTACACCGCCATGTAGCGGCCCGGCCGATGGTTCATGGCCAGCACCAGGTTGAGCGCCACGGCGCCCGCAATGGACCAGGCCACGCGCACGGGCTCCACCGTCCACAGGGCCAGCAGCACGATGCAGCAGTCCACCGCCATCTGCACCTTGCCTGCGCGCCAGCCGTAGCGGTCCTGCAGGTACAGCGCCGCAATGCCCACGCCGCCCAGGCTGCAGCGGTGGCGGAACAGCACCAGAAACCCCGTGCCCGTGATCAGCCCGCCCGCAATGGCGGCATACAGCGGCTGCAACTGCGCGAACTGCAGCAGTTGCGACTGCAGCTCGGTCAGCAGCGACAACAGCAGCACCGCGATGAAAGTCTTGACGGTGAAGGCCCGGCCCAGCTTGCGCAGCGCCAGCCAGTAAAACGGCAGGTTGAGCACAAAGAAGATCTTGCCAAAGCCGATGCCCGTGGCGTAGTGCAGCAAAAACGCCAGCCCCGCCGTGCCACCCGTGAGCAACCCCGCGCTGGTGAAAAACGCCACCCCCACCGAGATGAGCAGCACCCCTGTGAAGATGGCCACGGCGTCTTCCGTCAGGCTGTGGGGCACGACCAGCGGAGCGTGGGCTGTGGGGGCGGCAGGGGAGCGGGATGGCATGGGCAAAGGGCAAAAGGATGAAGGCTGTGCTCGCGGCCCCCGGGGCAGAGGGCGGCGCACAGGCATGGGATTGGACCATGCAAGCCCCATGCCGGGCTTGTCGTGCGTCAACTTCCGGGTGCCAGCTTGCCATCGCACCAATCAGCCGGATACTCCTGATTTGATAGCTGCCAGCGCATATGAATCAAGCGCCAGCATCGGTTTTTGGTTGAAATTGAGTGGCCGATAGGCTGGCAGCCGCCAACGCCCCGTCGATCAGCTTCGTGATGTGCGGCTGCGGCGCCATGGGCGCCAGCGCACTGACCTGCGCCCGGCCCGTGTTGCCGACGGGCAGCCGCGCCAACGCGTGGCCCAGTGGCACCAGTGCCAGCCGCAGTACCTGTCCGCCGGCCTCGCGCAGGTCGCGCAACTGCAGGGCGTAGCGCAGCATGGCCCTGTGTGACCGCCAATGCAGGGACAGCGTGGTCTGCCCCAGCACGTGCGCGGCCTCCAGCCAATGCCAGCGGGTGGCAGACGGTGCGTTGGCATCGCGCGCAAACGCAGTCAGCAGGTGGTCGAACGCGCGCTCCCTCTGCAAGGGGTCAGCCATGGGTGCTGCAGCGTGGCGCGCCGCCAGCTGGCGCCAGCGCCGTTGTCGGTGCCGGTAGAACACCTGGGCAAACGCCGCGCTCAGGGGCGTCATCAGCCAGGGCAGGTGGCGCGCGACCACGTCGATGTCGTCGGTATAGAGCGTGCGGCCGTCTGGCAGCGGCTGCAGCGTGATGCGGTGGTCCCAGCGCCGCATCAGCGTGCCCTCGCCGTTGTCGCGCAGCGTGGGCCAGGCACCGGCCTGGGCAGATGGCTCGATGGAGATGCGCACGGTTTGCGAGCCCATGGGCAGCAGCCCCAGCAGCCGCATCTGCAACGGCAGATCACCGGGAGACCAGTGGGTGGGCCAGGGCGCGCCGCCAGGGCGCTTGAACCGCACCAGAGGCGCCGTGATGTGGCGGAACACTGATGTGCTTTGCAGTTGCGCAGCCACCCATTCGGGCGGTGCGTTGAGCGGAGTGGACAGGCGTACGCGCATGGATCAGTGCCCGTGTGCTGCGGGGGCGGCGGCGGTGCTGGCCAGCTCCTGCCGCGCGTGGCGGATCACGCTCCAGCCGCCGCTGATGGCTAGGCCCGCCATGACGGCCGCCACCGCCAGGTCGGGCCAGGCCGTGCCCGTGCCCAGCACCCCCAGCGCGGCCGCCATCACGGCCAGGTTGCCCAGCGCGTCGTTGCGCGTGCACAGCCACACGCCGCGCATGTTGGCGTCGCCCTCGCGCCAGGCGTAGAGCAGGGCGGCTACACCCAGGTTGGCCGCCAGCGCCAGCAGGCCCACGCCACCCATGGTGAAGGGCTCGGGCGGAACCCCTTGCCACACCCCCCAGGCCACCCGGCCGATCACGAACACGCCAAACGCCAGCATGCTGGCGCCTTTGAGCAGCGCGGCGCGCGCGCGCCAGGTCAGCGCCATGGCCAGCACCCACAGCGACAGGCCATAGTTGGCCGCATCGCCCAGAAAGTCGATGGCGTCGGCCAGCAGCGACGCCGAGCCCGAGTGGGTGCCCGCGCCCAGTTCCACCACAAACATGGCGGCGTTGACGACGAGCGCAATCCACAGGATGCGGCGGTAGCGCGGGTCTGCGCTGGCGGGGGCATCGTGGCTGTGGCCGGGGGCGCTGTGGTCGTGGTGGCCGTGATGGCAATGGGCGGACATGGTGTTTTCTCCTGTCGGTTTTGGAAAGCGATGGCATCATTGGAAACCTTAAAGTCACTTGAAGGTCAAGCCCATGGACCCCCACGCTGCACAGTTCCGGATTGGCGAGGCCGCCCAGCAGTCCGGCGTGTCGGCCGCCAACATCCGGTACTACGAAAAAGAGGGGCTGCTGCCGCCCGGTGCGCGCGGCGACAACAGCTACCGCCTGTACAGCAGCGCCGACGTGCACCAGCTGCGGTTTATCCGCCTGTGCCGCGCCATGGACATGTCGCTGGACGAGGTCAGAACCTTGCTGGCGCTGGACTGGGACAGCAAGACGGACTGCCATGCCGCCTGCGACACGCTGGATGCACACCTGGTGCATGTGCGCACCCGCCTGGCCGAGCTGCAGGCGCTGGAGGCCGACCTGCAGGCGCTGCGCAGCCGTTGCGATGGCGCGGACGCCACTTGCCACATCATCGAAGCGCTGCATGCGCGGGCTGACGCGCAGCCCGTGGGCGTCAACGCCCCTCCCGGCCAGGGCAAGCGCCATGTGTGAGCAGTTGTTGTACGGTGCGGCTGCGTGTGCGCTATTTGCTATTTAATTGATAGCTGCTTGGGCATATGTTTGTAGCGCGACCGCCCGAAAATGGCCCAAATATCTCCAGAAGCCTGCCATGGGCTGCCCTGGCGCATGCCCCCGCTATGATCCGCCCATGATCTCGCGCCTTCCCGGCCTCTCCCTGCCCGAACGTGTGTGGAACACGGCGCGGCGCTGGGCGGTGGCCTGGTGGCGCATCCTGTACCTGGGTGCGGTGGTGCTGGTGCTGGTGTTGTCGCCGTCCAGCTACGGCAAGGGCACCCGCCGCGCGCTGGCCCGGCACCTGTATCTGGACACGGCGCCGGTGCTGCTGGGCTTCACGGTGCTGGCGGCGCTCATCAGCCTGGTGCTCACGCGCATTGTGGTGGTCACGGCGCTGAGCTACGGGCTGTCGCGCTATGCGCTGGAGATGGTGATCCGCGTGCTGGTGCTGGAGCTCATCCCGCTCACAGCCGCCTTGTTTGTGGCCATGCGCTGCACCATTCCCAACGGCTCGCAACTGGCGCACCTGCGGCTTACGGGCCGGTTCGAGGCGCTGCGCCGCCAGGGCTCCGACCCCGTGCGCATCGAACTGCTGCCCCGCGTGATTGCCGGGGTGTTTGCCTGCGTCACGCTGGCTGCGCTCAGTTGCGTGGTGGCGCTGGTGCTGGCGTACCTGGGGGTGTACGGCTTCAACATGGCGGGGCTGCCGAGCTATACGCGCATGTTCGGCCAGGTGTTTTCGCCCAGCGTGACCATGGTGTTTGTGCTCAAGACCCTGTTCTTCAGCTTGGCCGTGGCGCTGATCCCCATGGCTGCCGGGCTGTATGACAGCGGCGAACGCACCCAGCCCGACTCGGAACTGGGCGGCCTGGCCCGCATGTTTGCGGTGCTGCTGCTGATCGAGGTGGCCTCGCTCATGGGCAACTACTACTGACGGCCCGCGCCGGTCGCACCCACCCGCATAAACCCACGACATGAACGACCATCCTCCTCACCCATCGCATGGCCCCGCCGGGGCCGACGCGCCTCCGGTCGAGACCCTGCGCCCGGTGGCCTATCTGGAACTCAAGGCTGCGGCGCTGCTGCTGTTCACCTTGGCCCTCATCGTGGGTTCGGGCCTGTACCTGCTGTATGCGCGGGGTGCTTTTGAGCCCACGCAGACGCTGGTGCTGACGGCCGATGACTCCGAAGGCGTGGTGGTGGGCATGGACATGACCTTCTCGGGCTTTCCCATTGGCCGCGTGCGGCGCATCGAGCTGGCCGAATCAGGCAATGCCCGCATCCTGGTGGACGTGCCCCGCAAGGACGCGCACTGGCTGCGCGAGTCCAGCGTGTTCACGCTGGTACGCGGTCTGGTGGGGGGCACCAACATCCGGGCGTACTCCGGCATCCTGACCGACCCGGCACTGCCCGATGGCGCGGTGCGGCCGGTGTTGCGCGGGGATGCCACGGCGGAGATCCCGCAGCTCATGGCGACCGCGCGCGAGCTGCTGACCAACCTGAACGCCCTGACGTCGCCCGACGCCGCGCTGGGCAACACCCTGACCAACGTCAAGGCCCTCACGGAGCGCCTGAACGGGCCCGGCGGCGCCCTGGGCGTGCTGGTGGGCAACGAAGCCGATGCGAAGAAGATTGTGGCCACGCTGGAGCGCACCAACGCGCTGCTGGCGCGCCTGGACGGCATGGCCGCCCGCGCCGACAAACAGGTGTTTGGCAGCGAGGGCAACAAGGACGCGCTGGTGCCTGAGGTGCGCGCCACCATGGCCCAGCTCAATGGCTTGTTGTCCGACACCCGCACCAGCCTCAAGAAGGTGGATGCCGTGCTGGTGGAGGCCCAGGCCATCGGCACCAATGCCCGCGAAGCCACGACGGACCTGGGTGCGTTGCGCGCCGAGGTGGAAAGCAATCTGCGCAAGGTGGAAAGCCTGGTCAACGAGATCAACCGCAAATGGCCCTTTGCACGCGACACGGAGTTGAAGCTGCCATGAACCCCTCTGCTGCACTTCGTTTGCGGGCTGCATTGCGGCTCCTGTCCATCGGCTGTGCCTTCGCATTGGCTGCGTGTTCCAGCCAACCCCCGGTGCCTGACTGGCAGATGAACGCCCAGGGTGCGTCCCAGAAGGCCATCGAGGCCTACCTGTCCGGCAACGCGCGCGTGGAGAAGCTCGAATGGGACCGGGCCCGCGCCGAAGTGGCGCGCACGGGGCGCCTCGATCTGCTGGCGCGCCTGGAGCTGATGCGCTGCGCGGCCCAGGTGGCGAGTCTGGTCACCGAGCCCTGCGAACGCTTCGAGGCCTTGCGCGCCGACGCCGCTGCGCCCGAGCAGGCCTACGCCGACTATCTGGCGGGCCGCGTGCAGGCCGGCCAGGTGGCCCTATTGCCACCGGCGCAGCGTGCGGTCGCCACGGCAGGCAACGCTGCCACCTTGGCAGGCATTGCCGACCCCCTTTCGCGCTTGGTGGCGGCGGGCGTGTTGTTGCAGACGGGACACGCCAGCCCGGCAGTCATCGCAACAGCCACCGATACCGCGTCGGCACAGGGCTGGCGCAGGCCGCTGATGGCATGGTTGCTGCTGCAGGTGCGAAGGGCAGAGGCTGCCGGGGACACTGCGGCAGCCGATGCGTTGCGCCGTCGCGTAGGGGTGGTGGAGCAGTCGGGGTTTACGTCTCGATAGCGTTGGCCGCCACGCTAGGGAGGCGGCAGGTAACGAGCCGTGGCGCGGGCAAAAAAGCTGCCCGAGTTGCTTCAACAACCGCTACTCAAGCCATTGACCAGGCCGCAAGAAGCTGCATTGCCGCTGCTGGTGGCTTCGTCAACGCAGGCGAGCCTGCAACTGGGTTTCGATGTCGTCTCGCTCCATGGCGAACTGCTGGGGGCTGATCTCGTTGGACTCCAGCTTGCGGGCCACAGACAGCAGCAGCACCGTGTTTTCGAGACGTGTGTCTTGTTGCAGGGAGGGGGGCAGGGCGGTCAGGCGGTCAAAGCTTTGCTTGTACAGCTCGCTCCAGCTCATGGCCCCTGCCTGGGCTTGGGCCCTGGCACCGTCGTACCAGCGCGAGAACTCGTCCAAGGCGTTGTCGCGGGGACTGGAACAGCCCGCCACAGCGGCCAGCAACACCATCGAGCCCCAGAATTTCGGGGAGTGAATCAAGAAAAAACGGTTTGCAGAGATGCGAAAACGTGTGGTCACGATCGTCCTCCATTCCAGAATGCCACCGAAAAGTCCCGGTGTGCAGCGCCGAATGGTACTCCGATGCTATGCTTTTTACTACTGTGTTGCTGTTTGGACCCACACGCGCTGCAGCGCAGCGCCAGCCACTCCTGCACGCATCACAACTCAGTGGTCCAGAAAGCTGGTGGACAAAATCTGGTCGAGCCCGGTAAGCCCGTGCGACATCGAATCCACAGACTGCACGGCCACGTCCGGCATCAGCAATGACACCGCCGCCAGCACTGCCAGCACCACGGTTCCGATGAACGCTATCAACGCGCGCGCTCCCGGCGGTAAGGAATGGCGTTTCATGGTGAAGTCCTTTTGAAAAAAGGGGTGGGGGCCGCAATGACCTCCCGGTGCAACCTCAATGGCTGCTGGCTAGGATTTCAGCAAAGTGCCGCAGTTCCGCGTGTAAGACAAGTGCCATAACAGGGCTCCATGGGCAACTGTTACGGCCTGTTGCCTTTACAAACCTGCCAGAAACGTTCCGCGCCTTGCAAGCGTCCGGAGGTCCGGTTCAGGGCCTTGAGTTGGAGGCGGATGGAGTGCCAAGCGGACGGACTGCAGAGGGCTCCTGTGGAGCCGTCCAGCGGTCATCGCGGCATGAATAGATCAGGGTGCGGGCGTCTGAATCCACGCGGTGATCTGGGCAATGGCCTCCTGCTCGATGCCAATGAAGCCGGGCCAATGTTGGCCAGCACACTCATCACCGATGGGGGTTGGCGACGCCATGGACCACCCTGAGTTTTTTGACCTGCGCCCGCGCCAGCCCTCTCAGAATGGCGGGCGTATCGCTGGCCTGGCAGTGTTTGCAGCCGTCCCTGGCATGGTGGTAGACCAGCCTGGGACCTGTATGGCCTGCAGGTCCAGTGTGGGCACTGCACCCGGTGTGCTCCTGCGCACCACGCTGGAGGTCAGCCCCAGCCCCGCAATCGCAGGGTCGTTGACATGAATGGCCATGGCTGTCGCAGACACTGTCATGCGCCGAGCGGGGCGCACAGTCGTTGATGTTCAGCCCAAAGCGCCGGGGTCCTGTACGCAAAAAGCCAGCCCCCACAACAAAAAACCCAGGTGACCGGAATCACCTGGGTTGATATGTGGCGGAGAGGGCGGGATTCGAACCCGCGGTGGGGATTAGCCCACACACGCTTTCCAGGCGTGCGACTTAAACCGCTCATCCACCTCTCCGAAGCCCTCGATTATAGCCACAGGATTGGGTGCATTCCGGTCACTGATCGGTATCGCCTGAAAATTTCAGTGGGCCGACACGTTGTCAGCCTGCCTTTTGGGATGTCTGCACCATCTTCATCGCCGAGCCGATCAACGCCGACACCTCGGTCATGTTGCTGGGCACGATGAGGGTGGTGGTGGCGTCCGACGCGACTTGGCTGTAGGCATCCACGGCTTTTTCAGCCACCTTGAGCTGCACGGCCTGCTCGCCGCCGGGCTGGCGGATGGCTGCGGCCACGCGTTCGATAGCCTGGGCGTTGGCTTCGGCCACGGCCTTGATGGATTCGGCCTCGCCCTGGGCCTTGTTGATGACAGCCTGTTTTTCGCCCTCGGAGCGGGCGATGAAGGCCTCACGCTCGCCGGTGGCGATGTTGATCTGCTCCTGGCGGCGGCCTTCTGAGGCGGCAATCAGTGCGCGCTTCTCCCGCTCCGCAGTGATCTGGGCCTGCATGGCGTGCAGGATTTCCTTGGGAGGGGTCAGGTCCTTGATTTCATAACGCAGCACCTTCACACCCCAGTTGAGGGCGGCTTCGTCGATGGCCTGCACCACCTGTGCGTTGATGATGTCGCGCTCTTCGAAGGTCTTGTCGAGTTCGAGCTTGCCGATGACCGAGCGCAGCGAGGTCTGCGCCAGCTGGGTCACGGCCATGATGTAGTTGCTCGACCCATAGCTGGCGCGCATCGGGTCGGTGACCTGAAAGTACAGGATGCCGTCCACCTGCAGCTGCGTGTTGTCGCGCGTGATGCAGACCTGGCTGGGCACATCGAGCGGAATTTCCTTCAGGCTGTGTTTGTAGGCGACCTTGTCCACAAAGGGGATCAGAAAGTTCAGCCCGGGGGTCAGCGTGCCCGCATATTTGCCCAAGCGTTCCTTGACCCAGGCGTTTTGCTGGGGCACGACCTTGACCGAGCGGGCGATGAAGATCACGGCAATGATCAGGATGACGATGGCAATTTCCATGGGAAGCCTTTCTTGGGTGATCGACAGGGAGTCTGCGGTGTTTACAGCGGGTCCACCAGCAGGCGGTTGCCCACCAGCTCGGCGACGCGATGCATGCCAGTAGACGGGGTGACGCCGGGGCGGTGCATGGCCGTCCATTGGGCGCCCCGGTACTTCACGGTGGTCGTGCCGTCGGGGCTCCAGCTTTCGATGAGGAGGGTTTCGCCTACGTCCATGTTCACGCTGCGGTCCGCACGTGCAGACGGATCGCCGGGGCGCTTTCTCCGCAGCAGGTAGCAGGCCACGACAGCCCCGCCGCCCACAATGGCGGCAGACACCATCTGCATCGCGGACGCCAGGCCCAGGTGGGCGGCCAGGGCGGCGGCTACCAGCCCCAAGGCCACCATCAGCAAATAGAACGTGCCGGTGAGCAGTTCTGCCACGACCACGGCCCCTGCTGCCAGCCACCAGATGGTGGATGCCTCCATGTAGAACCTCCTTGTGTGGTTGTGTTTAGTGCACCACATTCTGGGTCAAAAGGATGGCAGTTCAAAGGCGCGTCAACGTTATTCCTTACACTTCGCGCCTATTTCGTTTTTTGGCCGGGCAGGCCACGGCTCCTTGGAGGCTGCGCATGAAGTTTCGCTTTCCCATCATCATCATCGATGAAGACTATCGTTCCGAGAACACCTCGGGGCTTGGCATTCGTGCGCTTGCACAGGCCATTGAGGCCGAGGGCTTTGAAGTGGTCGGGGTCACCAGCTATGGCGATCTCTCGCAGTTTGCACAGCAGCAAAGCCGCGCCAGTGCCTTCATCTTGTCCATCGACGATGAAGAATTCTCCGAGGGCGAAGGGCTGGACCCCATCGTGCTGAGCCTGCGCAACTTCATTGGCGAGGTGCGCCGCAAGAACGCCGAAGTGCCCATCTATGTGCACGGCGAAACCAAGACCAGCCGCCACCTGCCCAACGACATCCTGCGCGAGCTGCACGGCTTCATCCACATGTTCGAGGACACCCCCGAATTCGTGGCGCGCCACATCATCCGCGAGGCGAAGAGCTACCTGGAGAGCGTGCAGCCACCGTTCTTCAAGGCGCTGCTGGACTACGCCGAAGACGGCTCGTACAGCTGGCACTGCCCCGGTCACTCCGGCGGCGTTGCGTTCCTGAAGAGCCCCGTGGGCCAGATGTACCACCAGTTCTATGGTGAAAACATGCTGCGCGCCGACGTGTGCAACGCGGTGGAAGAGTTGGGCCAGCTGCTGGACCACAACGGCGCCATTGGCGAGAGCGAGCGCAACGCCGCGCGCATCTTCAATGCCGACCACTGCTTCTTTGTGACCAACGGCACGTCCACATCCAACAAGATGGTGTGGCACCACACTGTGGCACCCGGGGATGTGGTGGTCGTGGACCGCAACTGCCATAAGTCCATCCTGCACAGCATCATCATGACCGGGGCCGTCCCTGTGTTCATGAAGCCCACGCGCAACCACTTCGGCATCATCGGCCCCATCCCGCAAAGCGAGTTCGAGCCCAAGGCGATCGAGGCCAAAATCAAGGCCAACCCCCTGCTCAAAGGCGTGGATGCCAAGAAGGTCAAGCCCCGCGTGCTGACGCTCACGCAGTCCACCTACGACGGCGTGCTTTACAACACCGAGACCATCAAGGGCATGCTCGATGGCTACGTGGACAACCTGCACTTTGACGAGGCCTGGCTGCCGCACGCGGCGTTCCACCCGTTCTATGGCAGCTACCACGCCATGGGCAAAAAGCGCACACGCCCCAAGCACTCGGTGACGTACGCCACACAGTCCATCCACAAGCTGCTCGCCGGTATCAGCCAGGCATCGCATGTGCTGGTGCAGGACTCGCAGACCACCAAGCTCGACCGCCACCTGTTCAACGAGGCGTACCTGATGCACACCAGCACCAGCCCTCAGTACAGCATCATCGCCAGCTGCGATGTGGCCGCTGCGATGATGGAGCCACCTGGCGGCACCGCGCTGGTGGAAGAAAGCATTCTGGAGGCACTCGACTTTCGCCGCGCCATGCGCCAGGTGGAAGAAGAGTTCGGCAAGAACGATTGGTGGTTCAAGGTCTGGGGCCCTGAAAAGCTCACCGACGAGGGCATTGGCCGCGCAGAAGACTGGATCATCCGCAGCGACAGTAAGAGCAAGAAGGGCAGCAAGTGGCACGGCTTCGGCCAGCTGGCTGACGGCTTCAATATGCTGGACCCGATCAAGTCCACCATCGTCACGCCGGGCCTGAGCCTGGACGGCAAGTTTGACAAGACCGGCATCCCCGCGTCCATCGTGACCAAGTACCTCGCCGAGCACGGCGTGGTGGTGGAGAAGACGGGCCTGTACAGCTTCTTCATCATGTTCACCATCGGCATCACCAAGGGCCGCTGGAACACGCTGCTGACTGCGCTGCAGCAGTTCAAGGACGACTACGAGAAGAACCAGCCCATGTGGCGCATCCTTCCCGAGTTCTGCCAGCAGCACAAGCGCTACGAGCGCATGGGCCTCAAGGACCTGTGCCAGCATGTGCACGAGATGTACGCCAAGTACGACATCGCGCGCCTGACCACCGAGATGTACCTGTCGGACCTCACGCCCGCCATGAAGCCCTCGGATGCGTACGCGCACATTGCGCACCGCACCACCGAGCGCGTAGAGATCGACCACCTGGAGGGCCGCATCACCGTGGGCCTGGTCACACCGTACCCCCCAGGCATTCCGCTGCTGATTCCAGGCGAGGTGTTCAACAAGAAGATCGTGGACTACCTCAAGTTCGCCCGCGAATTCGCCAAGCTGTGCCCGGGCTTTGAGACCGATATCCACGGCCTGGTGGAAGTGGAAGACGAGAACGGCCAGGTGCGCTACTACGCCGACTGCGTGGCAGAGCAAGGCAAGACCGGCAAGAACCCCAAGCCACTGGCGACCGCCAAGAACCTGGTGCAGGTGGGCGACGATGGCCCGTACGGGCGCAACGTGTAAGCACGTCTTCGCGCTGGTGTGTGAGTGCACCAGCGTCTCGAAAATCGCTCCTCCGGCATGGCTGGCGGAGCGTTTTTTTTGTGCATTTGAATCCGCTGTTGTGGTGCTGCCGTATTGACTGTCAGCCGCGTGGTTTTCATGCGGTGACGACTGTCTTCACACACCTCTCAGGAGATTCCCATGACCCCTCGATTCAACGCCCGCCTTGCCACCATCGCCCTCACCGCAGCCATCGCCGCTGCCGCAATGCCTGCCGCAGCACAGGTCATGGTGGGCGGTGCGCCCATGCTGGCCAGCAAGGACATCATCGACAACGCCGTGAACTCCAAGGACCACACCACGCTGGTGGCCGCTGTGAAGGCTGCGGGCCTGGTCGAAACGCTCAAGGGCACCGGTCCCTTCACCGTGTTTGCGCCCACCAATGCGGCATTTGCCGCATTGCCCGCCGGCACGGTGGACACGCTGCTCAAGCCCGAGAGCAAGCCCACCCTGACCAAGGTGCTCACCTACCACGTGGTCGCGGGCAAGTACGACGCTGCTGCGTTGTCCAAGATGATTGCAGACGGCAAAGGCATGGCCAGTCTCAAGACGGTGGCGGGCGGTACGCTCACCGCCAAGGCCAGCGGCAATGCTGTCATGGTGACGGACGAAAAGGGCGGTACGGCGACGGTGACGATTGCCGACGTGTACCAGTCCAACGGCGTGATCCACGTGGTGGACAAGGTCCTGTTGCCGAACTGATTGCGCAACTGATGGGAGGGGCTGCCCGCTCGCTGGTATGGCCGCCGCATTGCAGGGCCGGGATCGGCCAGGGGTTGCTGTGGCCCCGTCAGCGGACCGGCGGCATGTCGTCCCGCACCCGCACAAAACTCGCGAAGCGTGGCACGCCACTGTCGTGGGTGCCCCTGAAGCGGTAGGTCACCCAACTGCCCACTGGCGGCGGGTGGTCGCGCTCCGCATCGGTCAACCCTGCGCCCAGCCGAAACCGCTGGCCCGAAGGCATCTCCACCACCAGCGCACCCACCCGCCCGGCGTGGCGGCCCTGGCCGGGCAGATGTGCCACCACGCGGGCCTCGGTGTCTTCGTGGGTCTTGACCTTGATGAGATCGTCACTGCGCCCTGCGCGGTACATCGATGCGCCACGGTGCAGCATCAGTCCTTCGCCGCCCGCACGCACGGTGCGCAGCAGCAACTTCTGGAGTGCGGCGTCACTTGCCACACGCTGTTGTGGCACCGCCTGCACCCAAGCCTGGTCCAGCGCTTCGACCAACTTGTTCAGTGCAGGAAGGCGCTGGTCAAACGTGCCACCATGGGCGGGCAGGTCAAACACCATAAAGCGCATCTCGCGCCATGCGGCATCGTCCGGCTGCTGCTGGCGCACGGTGGACTGGGCGTGGCTGAACCGGCCGCGTCCTGCCCACAACTCGCCGTCCATGGGAGTTTCAGGCCAGCCGGCGGTGAACCATGCCGGGGCCGCCACGGTCTCGCCGCCCCGCGTGCGCAGTGTGTGGCCGTCCCAATAGCCTCGCACGCCATCGTATTTTTCGCTCACCCAGTAGTCCGCCAGCCGCATGCCGGGGCGGTACACATTGGCCAGCAACAGGGCGGGCGCGTCGGCGGCCCAGGCCTGGGGTATTGCAAGTGCCGCCAGGGGTGCAAGGCCCATACAGGCCAGCCAGTGTCTGCGGAGCATAGGTAGGGTGGTGCTATCAAAAAAATAGCTTCTAGCGCATGATTTATGTGCGCTAGAAGCCAATTACGTAGTGAGCGTGCAGCCCTGGCGAGGATTTACACCTGGTCGGCGCTCAGGCCCGCCGTCTGGCTGAAGCCGCCGTCCACATAGGTGATCTCGGCGGTCATGCCCGAGGCAAGGTCCGACAGCAGGAAGGCCGCCACATTGCCCACGTCTTCAATCGTGACGTTGCGACGCAGGGGCGAGGCATCGGCCACGCGGCTGAGCAGCTTGCCAAAGTCCTTGATGCCGCTGGCAGCCAGCGTCTTGATGGGGCCTGCGCTGATGCCGTTGGCGCGGATGCTGCGACCGTCTTCGGTGCGGCCCACGGCCTCTGCCAGGTAGCGCACGCTGGCTTCCAGGCTGGCTTTGGCCAGACCCATGGTGTTGTAGTTGGGGATGGAGCGCAGCGCGCCCAGGTAGCTCAGTGTCAGCAGCGACGACTTGTCGTTCAGATAGGGCAGGGCCGCCTTGGCCATGGCCGGGAAGCTGTAGGCGCTGATGTCGTGTGCAATGCGGAAGCCTTCGCGGCTCAACCCGTCCAGAAAGTTGCCCGCAATCGCTTCGCGCGGTGCAAAGCCGATGCTGTGCACAAAGCCGTCAAACTTCGGCCAGGTCTGCGACAGATCCGCGAACATGCGCGCGATCTGCTCGTCGCTGGCCACATCGCAGTCAAACACCAGCTGGGAGTTGAACTCGGCCGCAAAGTCGGTGATGCGGTCCTTGAAGCGCTCGCCCACGTAGCTGAACGCCAGTTCGGCGCCTTGCTCGTGGCAGGCCTTGGCAATGCCGTAGGCGATGGAGCGGTTGGACAGCACGCCCGTGATGAGCAGCTTCTTGCCGGTCAGAAAACCCATGTGAAATCTCCTTGTGGAATAGCGGAATGCAGGCTTGGTGCCCGGTGCATGTGGATATGCGGCTTTGGCTGCAAGCCCCTGCGAACGTAGTGCAGAATTGTCGCATGCGGTTTTGGCTGGCTTTGTTGCTGATGGGGTGTGCTGTTCCAGCGTGGGCAGCGCATGCGTATGCCTTGTGGGGCGCGCCGCGCTATCCGGCGGGTTTTGCGCATTTCGACTACGTGAATCCCGACGCTCCCAAGGGCGGCGAGTTGCGGCTGGTCAGCAACCTGCGCGTCTCCACCTTCGACAAGTACAACCCGTTCACCATCAAGGGCAACGCACCCGCCTACCTGTCGTCGCTGATGTTCGACTCGCTGCTGGTGGGCTCCATGGACGAGACCGCGACCGGCTATGGTCTGCTGGCCGAGGACGTGGAAGTCGCCCCCGATGGGCTGTCTGCCACGTTCCGCCTACGGCCCGAGGCGCGGTTTCACAACGGCAAGCCAGTGCTGGCCCAGGACGTGAAGCACAGCTACGAAACGCTGGTGGGTCCCTTCACCTCGCCTGCGTACAAGACTTTGCTGATCGAGGTGGCGGGCGTGGATGTGATCAACGACCGCACCGTGCGCTACCGCTTCAAGCAACCCAACCGCGAGCTTCCCATCACCGTGGGCGGCTTGCCGGTGTTCAGTCGCGACTGGGGCGTGGAAAACGGCAAGGCCAAGCCCTTTGACCAGGTGGTGATGGACATCCCCATCGGCAGCGGCCCCTACAAGATCGGGCCCGTGCGGTTTGGCAAGGACATCACCTATGTGCGCGACCCGCAGTACTGGGCACGCGACCTCAATGTGCGCAAGGGCACGGCCAACTTCGACCGCATCCTCGTCAAGATCTACAAGGACAACACCGCGCGGCTGGAGGCCCTGAAGGCGGGCGAGTTCGACCTCATGCGGTTCTTCAGCGCGGGCGACTGGGCCCGCCGCGTCACGGGCAAAAAATTCGACACCGGCGAGCTGGTCAAGGGCGAGTTCAAGCACAAGCTGCCGTCGGGCTTTCAGAGCTACGTGCTCAACACCCGCCGCCCGCTGCTGCAGGATGCGCGCGTGCGAGAGGCCCTGGGCCTGGCGATGGACTATGAGTGGATGAACCGCCAGATGTTCTACGGCGCCTACCAGCGCGTGAACGGCCTGTTTGGCAACACCGCGTGCGAAACCAGGGGCAGTCCGTCGCCCGAGGAGCTTGCGCTGATGGAGCCCTACCGCAAAGACATTCCCGCAACCGCCTTTGGCCCCATGACCATGCCCCCGCGCACCGACGGCGATTCGTCATTGCGTGCCAACCTGCGCCGCGCGCAGGCCCTGCTCAAACAGGCGGGCTGGGAGGTGCGCGATGGCGCCCTGCGCAACGCGAAGGGCGAGGCCATGGTGCTGGAATACATGGACAGCAACGAAGGTGGAGTGCGCACCATCACCCCCTGGATGCGCAACCTCGAAAAGATCGGTGTCACCTTGCGCTTCCGCTCCGTGGACTTTGCGCTGTACCAGCAGCGCCTGCAGAAGTTTGACTTCGACATCACCTCGATGGCCTTCCAGGGCACCCACAACCCGGGGCAGGAGTTTGCCGACATGTTCGGCAGCCAGGCGGCCGACGTGGAGGACTCCGGCAACTTTGCGGGCGTGAAGAACCCTGCGGTGGACGCCATGATCAAGGCCATGACCTCGGCCAGAACCGAAGCCCAGCTGCTGCCCGCCTGCCACGCGCTGGAGCGCATCATTGCGCACAGCCACTACCTCATTCCGCAATGGACGGCGGCCACGCACCGCATGGCCTACAACGCCTGGAGACTGGCCAAGCCCGCCACGGTGCCGCCGTACTCCAGCGGCGAGGGCTGGGTCATTGACACCTGGTGGGCACGCATACCGCCACAGACCGCGCCCGACAAAAAATAACCACACGCCAGCCCACCCATGTTTGCCTACATCCTCAAACGCGTGTTGCTGATGCTCCCTACCTTGCTGGGCGTGCTGCTGCTGACCTTTGTGGTGATCCAGTTTGTGCCGGGCGGCCCCGTGGAGCAGTACATGGCCGAAGCCAAGGCTGGCGTTGGCGGGGGCGGTGGTGCCGAAGGCGGCGGCCTGAGCTACCGGGGCGCGCAGGGCGTGGACCCCAAGCGGTTGGAGCAGATCAAGGCCTTGTACGGCTTTGACAAGCCTGCACATGAACGTTTTTTTCAGATGCTGGGTCAGTTCGCGCGTTTTGATCTGGGCAAGAGCTTCTTTCAGAACAAGGACGTGTGGCAACTGGTGGTCGAGAAGCTCCCGGTCTCCATCAGCCTCGGCCTCTGGACCTTCTTCATCAGCTACCTCGTCGCCGTGCCGCTGGGCGTGGCCAAGGCGGTGCGGGCCGGGTCGCGGTTTGACCTGGTGACCACGCTGCTCATCCTGCTGGGCTACGCCATTCCGGGCTTTGTGCTGGGTGTGGCGTTGCTGGTCATCTTTGGCGGGCAGCTGCAGTGGTTTCCGCTGCGGGGGCTCACGTCGGCCAATTGGGACGAGCTGTCCTGGGGTGCGCGCATCGTGGACTATCTGTGGCACATCACGCTGCCGGTGATCGCCATGGTGCTGGGCAGCTTTGCCGTGACGGCCATGCTGACCAAGAACGCGTTCCTCGAAGAGATCAGCAAGCAGTACGTGCTGACGGCCCGTGCCAAGGGCCTGAGCGAGCGGCAGGTGCTGTGGAAGCATGTGTTCCGCAACGCGCTCATCCCCATCATCACCGGGTTCCCCGCTGCCTTCATCGGGGCGTTCTTTGCGGGCTCGCTGCTCATCGAAACCCTGTTCTCGCTCGACGGCCTGGGCCTGCTCAGCTATGAGAGCGTGATCCGCCGCGACTACCCCGTGGTGCTGGGCACGCTGTATTTGTTCACGCTGATCGGGCTGGTCACCAAGCTTGTCAGCGACCTTTGTTATGTGTGGGTGGACCCGCGCGTGAAGTTTGACTAGCCCGAACGAACCCATGGCCCTGATGAGTTCTGCTCCCGCATCGCCTTCGCTCTCGCCCTCCCGCCGCGCGTGGCTGCGCTTCAAGCGCAATCGCCTGGGGTACTGGAGCCTGCTGATCTTCTGCGCCCTGGTGCTGGTGAGCCTGTGCGCCGAGCTGGTCAGCAACGACAAGCCTCTTATCGTGCGCTACGAGGGGCAAACCTACTTCCCCATGCTCAAGGACTACCCCGAAAGGACCTTCGGCGGAGACTTCGAGACACCAACCGATTACCTGGACCCCTTCATCAAGGAGCGCCTCTCCGCTGGCAGCAACTGGGCGCTTTACACCTTGAACCCCTACGGCCCCAACACGCTCAATTACTTCGCCAAGGCACCCAACCCCTCGGCGCCGACGGCGGACAACTGGCTGGGTACGGACGACCGCGGACGTGACCTGCTGGCGCAGCTGCTTTACGGATTCCGTGTGAGTGTGCTGTTTGGTCTGGCGCTCACCGTCACAGGCGTGTTGCTGGGCATGCTCACCGGCGCCATCCAGGGATTTTTTGGCGGCAAGACCGACCTGGCGTTTCAGCGCTTCATCGAAATCTGGGGCTCCATGCCAGAGCTGTATCTGCTCATCATCTTCAGCGCGGTATTCGCGCCCAGCATCGCGCTGCTGCTCATCTTGCTGAGCCTGTTTGGCTGGATGGGGCTGTCGGACTATGTGCGGGCCGAGTTCTTGCGCAACCGCCAGCTTGACTATGTGAAGGCGGCGCGCGCCCTGGGGGTGAGCAATGCCCAAATCATCTGGCGTCACATCCTGCCCAACAGCTTGACGCCCGTGGTCACGTTCTTGCCCTTCCGCATGAGCGGGGCCATCCTGGCGCTCACATCGCTGGATTTTCTGGGCCTGGGCGTGCCGCCCGGCACGCCCTCGCTGGGCGAGTTGCTCAGCCAGGGCAAGAACAGCATTGATGCGTGGTGGATATCGTTGTCCACCTTCGGCGTGCTGGTGGTCACCTTGTTGTTGCTGACCTTCATGGGGGATGCGCTGCGCGATGCGCTGGACCCCAGAAAGGCGGATCTGTGACCATGACGGCATCCAGCATGAAACCCGCGCTGCTCGAAGTTCACGACCTGCATGTGCGCTTTGGCTCCAAAGAGGTGGTGCGCGGCGTCAACTTCACGTTGGCTGCGGGCGAAAAGCTGGCACTGGTGGGCGAGTCCGGCTCGGGCAAGACCATCACGGCGTTGAGCCTGCTGCGGTTGGCGGGCAATGCCGCCATCACCGGCCAGGCCCTGCTGCAAGGGCGGGGCGACCTTCTGGCGATGACCGAGCGCGAGATGCGCGGCGTGCGCGGCGGCGATATCGCCATGGTGTTCCAGGAGCCCATGACCGCGCTCAACCCGCTGATGACGATAGGCCAGCAGATCGCCGAAATCCTGCTGCTCAAGAAGGGGCTCACCGGCGCCCAGTGCGCGCAAGCCGCCATTGAGCTGCTGGCGCAAACCGGCATCCCCGAGCCCGCGCGCCGCGCCAACAGCTTTCCACACCAGCTCAGCGGCGGCCAGCGCCAGCGCGCCATGATCGCCATGGCCCTGGCCAGCGCGCCGAAGCTCTTGCTGGCCGACGAGCCCACCACCGCACTGGACGTGACCTTGCGGGGCCAGATCCTGGACCTGCTGAGCGACTTGCAGCGCCAGACCGGCATGGCGGTGCTGCTGATCACGCATGACCTGAACCTGGTGCGCCGCTTTGCCGACCGTGTGGCCGTGATGGAGCAGGGGGTGCTGGTAGAGCAGGGCCCAGTGGCCGACGTGTTCGGCGCGCCCCAGCATGCCTACACCCGCCGTCTGATCGCCAGCCAGCCGCGCCGCGATGTGGTCGAGTCAGACCCACCCGCAGGCACTGCACCGGTGGTGCAGACACGGGATCTGCGCGTGGTCTACCCCACGCCATTGCCGGGCATCAGGGGCTGGTTCAAAAAAGGTGAGTTTGTGGCCGTGCAAGGCGCCACGCTGCAACTGCTGCCCGGCCAGACACTGGGCGTAGTGGGCGAATCTGGCTCGGGCAAGTCCACGCTGGCACAGGCCATCCTGGGGCTGCTGCCATACGCAGGTGAGTTGCAGGTGGGAGGGCAGGCGTGGCAACAGCCTGCCACGCGCAACACACCAGCCAACCAGCAGCTGCGCCGCCGGGTGCAGGTGGTGTTCCAGGACCCGTTTTCATCGCTGTCACCGCGTCTCACAGTCGAAGAGATCGTGGGCGAGGGCCTGAAGGTACACGAGCCCACACTGACCGTGGCCCAGCGCCGCGTGCGCGTCGAGGCCGCGCTGGACGAGGTGGGCTTGGCCGAGACTCAGTACCCGCGTTTGCTCGAGCGTTACCCGCATGAATTCTCCGGCGGCCAGCGCCAGCGGCTGGCCATTGCGCGTGCCCTGATCGTGCAGCCCCAGGTGCTGGTGCTGGATGAGCCCACCAGCGCGCTCGATGTGACCATCCAGCAGCAGGTGCTGGGCCTGCTGCAGCGCCTGCAAAAAGAAAAGGGCCTGAGCTACTTGCTCATCACCCACGACGTGGATGTGATCCGCGCCATGGCGCACGATGTGGTGGTGATGAAGGACGGCGCGGTGCTAGAAAGTGGCAGCGTGGCCGATGTGCTGGATGCCCCCCAGCACCCGTACACCCAGCGTCTGGTAGCTGCCGCCACAGTGCCTGGTGGGTGAGTTTCAGGCCAAATCTGCCGCAGGCGCTAGTGCAACATGCGCTGGCTGCTATCAATTTTGATTGTCTGGTGCCGTCGGCGCCGAGCTGTTCACTGGGCGCCGCAAGCCTTCAGGCCCCGCTGCGCTGTCATCAGGTCCTGACCGCCACCCGGCGCGCATGTTGCTCTGCACCGGGCTGCGCCCAGACGATCTTGCTCACATCCACTCCCAGGGCCCTCGCACGCTCCATCAGGTGTTCGCGCACATGCCAGGGCAGGGTGGGGGTGCGTGACAGTACCCACAGGTAGTCGGTGCTGGAGCCCACCACCATCGCCCACTGGTAGTTTTCGTCCAGCGCCACCACGTTGTAGCCGCCATAGAACGGTCCGAAGAACGACACCTTGAGTGCGGCCCGGTCGGGGCTGTCCACAAACTCTGCCCGGCCTTCGGCCTCTCTCCACTGCTTGCGCACCGGGTCGTACCCTCGGTTCACCACCTTGATGGTGTTGTCCGCGTTGCGGCTGTACGTGGCGCTGGCCTGGGTCAGCCCCCGCTCAAACGAGTTTTCAATGCGCGCCAGCTCGTGCCAGTGCCCTGCATACCGGTCCACGTCAAAGCCCGTGACGGGTTGCACGCCATCCGGTGTGCGTGGCGTCGAGCACGCTGACAGCACCAGCACGCCCATCAACGCAGCCGCGCCCACGATGAGCGGCCAGGGGGAGCGGCGAGGTGCGGTGCGGATGGCTTGCATGGTGGGTTCTCCTGTGGGTGGGTTCTGGTGGTGGGGCCACCGCGCTGGCTGTGCCCTTCTCCTCGCAACCGACTGTAGGGACCGTGGAATGCGCCCGGTGTAGGAAGGCGCTGGCGCACGGTGTCGGCGGTGTGGCGGGTCTGGTGTCCCTGTCCGGTTGTTGTCGCCGTGGCGTGGGCGTTGAGCAGCCCGCGTGTGGCATGTCCTGTGCGTTGTCATCGATGTATGCATGCAGCCTGCCCCGTGCGGGGTTAGAGTGCTGCAGGGCAACGGCAGTGGGGCCTCTCCACCCCTCCCGCGTTCGGCCGTTATGTTGTCAAGGAGGTCCCGTGAACCATCCCAGCTCTCCATCCCTTTCTGCGCTCCCTGCCGCCTCGGCACAGGCGCAGCAACACAGTCTTGCTGCCGACGACCCGGCCACACGCAGCTACCAGCAGGCGCAGCGCAACGGCCTGCCGGGTGCATGGAGCTGTGGCTTGCACCTGGGGCCTCACCAGGTGCTCTGGGCTGCGGGGGCAGATACCCCCATGCCGTCCGTGCAGCTGAGTCTGCCGCTGGGTGGCGAGCGCACGGCGCGCCAGTTTTTCCGCCATGCCGTGCCAACACCTCTGGAACTGGAGAACGCCATTGCCGTAGTGGAGGATGAGGTCCATGTGGGCCACCAGCAACTGCAAGGCCTGTTGCCCGGCGGGCAGGTGTGGGCCCCATGGTCTGCAGATGCGGCGTTGCATGACCTGGCCACCTTGGCGGGTGTGCCGCCGGGGGCCCAGCGCGTGCTGACGCTGGAGGCCATGGAGCGTCTTTTCAACCGCCTGGCCGCTGTGGCCGAAGGGCGCCCCGCCGCACACGAAGGCCTGCCGAAGGATCCTGTCTTTGCGGGCACGCTGCTGGTGTTGCGCGAGCTCATGCACCACCTGCCGTTTGCCACGCTGACCCTGATGAACAGGCCCTAGCCGTTATCCAAGACGGCGTGACGCTGCACGCTCCGCAGCATGTCCTCGCGCAGTGCCATAGCACTAAGCAAAGGTATCGACCGACTCTCCCAACCCCGGCAGGCTCTGCGGCTTGTTCGCCGGGGTGGATCGTGGCTGCTGGCTGGCCTTGGCCTGTTGCTGTGCCTGGGCTCGGTCCATCTGCTCTTGCTGCATCTGGCGCTGGATGGCTGCTATCTGTTGCTGCACCATCTGGATCTGGGCCTGCAGCAGTTTGACCTTCTCCTGCTTGGCCTTGGGCTCCATGTCCTGTCCGGCGACGTTGCGCAGTTCGTCGGTCAGTTCGCGCATCCGTTTTTGCAGCTTGTTGATGTTGCTGGCTGCACTGGCGCTGGACGCTGTGCCCGTCGAAGGGGTTGCACTTGAAATCTGCATGCTGTGTTATCGGCACATCCGCAGAAATCTCAAGCCGTGGCCCTGACGCGCGCGATGACTTCGGCCTGCGGGCCTTCATGCATGCGGCGGTGCCGAGAACCACTCCCGCAGGAAGTCGGTCAGCGCGCGCATCTTGGCCGACAGATCGCTGCGTGTGGGGTAGACCAGCGTCACGTCGGCCGCCGGCAGCGACCATGTTGGCAGCACGCGCAGCAAGCGGCCTGCAGAAAGGTGGACCGCCACGTCCCATTCGGATCGCATCAGCACGCCGTGGCCCTCCAGCGCCCAGGTGGTGGCAGCTGCGCCATCGTTGGTGCTCAGCATGCCGCGCACCTTCACTGTCTCCTGGCGCTCGCCCTGGCGCAGATGCCAGGTGCCGTAGGTCTCGTCGCTTTCGCGGATCACGATGCACTGGTGGGCCAGCAGGTCTGCCGGTTGCACGGGCTCGCCTGCCTGGGCAAGGTAGGTGGGCGATGCGCACAGCACACGCCGGTTGGCGAGCAGTTTGCGGGCCGTGAGGCGTGAGTCCGGCAGGTCACCAAATCGCACGGCGGCGTCAAAGCCTTGTTCCACCAGATTCACGGGCCGGTCTGTCAGGTGCAGCTGCACCTCCACCTCGGGGTAGGCGCGTGCAAATGCCGACAGGGCGGGGGCAATGTGCATTCGGCCAAAACCCAGCGTGGCTGCCAGCTTGATGAGCCCGCGTGGCGAGCTGCGCGCGCCAGCCACGGTGCGTTCCAGCGCATCCAGGTCGCCGAGGATGCGCGTGCCGTCGAGCAGGTAGGTCTCACCCTCGGGCGTCAGGCTCATGCGTCGGGTGGTGCGGCGCAGCAGCCGCACGCCCAGCCGCCGTTCCAGCTGCGCCAGGCGCCTGCTGGCGGCCGGCGGAGTGATGCCCATCTGCTGGGCGGCAGCCGCGAGGCTGCCTTCCTTCATCAGCAGTGCAAAAAACCGCAAGTCTGAAAAAGCGTCCATGGGCTTGTGGGTGATTAGTGTGTTTGATTTACGAATGAAGTAATTTTGAATGACTTTATGTGAATCATGCTCACTCATAAGATGCCACTGCAACACCACACAAGAACCTTGCAGGAGACACACCCATGAACACATCCCATCCCCGGCGGTTACGAACATGGCGCGCCGTGGCCACGGCCGCACTGGCCTTGTCTGCCGCCGCTGGCGCATGGGCCCAGGCATACCCGGCCAAGGCCATCAAGCTCGTGGTGCCCTATGCACCCGGCGGTAGCGCGGACATTGCGGCCCGCCTGATCACCGACGAATGGGGCAAGGCCCTGGGCGGCTCGCTGTTCATCGAGAACAAGGGGGGCGCGGGCGGCAACATCGGCGTGGACATGGTGGCCAAGTCCGCACCGGACGGTTACACCATCGGCCTGCAGACCGTGTCCCTGGCCATCAACCCCAGCCTGACGGCCAAGATGCCCTACGACACCCTGAAGGACCTGGCGCCCATCGGCATGGTGGCCAGTTCGCAGCATCTGCTGGTGGTCAACAACGCCTTGCCAGCCAAGAACGTCAGGGAACTGGTGGCCCTGCTCAAGGCCAAGCCGGGGCAATACTCCTATGGTTCAGCGGGGGCGGGCAGCACCTTCCACATGTCGGCCGAGCTGTTCAAGGCCGTGGCAGGCACGCCCATCGTGCACATCCCCTACCGCGGCGGCGGCCCGGCCATGATCGACACCATGTCCGGCCAGGTGGCCATGAGCTTCCCGGTGCTGTCTGCAGCGCAGCCGCATGTGCAGGCGGGCAAGCTGCGTGCATTGGGCGTCACGGGCACGAAGCGTTCGCCACTCATGCCCGACGTGCCCACCATTGCCGAGGCTGGCCTGCCGGGCTACACGTTTGAAACCTGGTTCATCGTGTTTGCGCCGGCCGGCACACCCAAGCCAGTCATCGATAAGCTCAACACCAGCCTGAACCAGGCACTCAACACCCCCGCTCTGAGAGAGCGCATGGCCAGGGATGGCTTCGACCCGACGCCTTCGACGCCAGAGCAGGCCCGCGCCCAGCTGGAGCAGGAAATGCCGCAGTGGGCCAAGCTCATCAAGGAGCGGGGCATCACGGCAGAGTGAACACGCCTGCGCTGCACTACCCACCGACACCCATGACCACGACCACGACGACCCCGCTTTTCCCGGGCTTCACCGCCCGCCGCGTGCCTACGCCGGACGGCCAGCACATCCACACGCTGGTGGGCGGCACAGGCCCTGCCTTGCTGCTGCTGCACGGGCACCCGCAGACCTCGGCCATCTGGCACAAGGTGGCGCCAAAGCTGGCGCAGCACTTCACCCTGGTGCTGGCGGACCTGCGCGGGTATGGCGATTCGGCGAAGCCCGAGGGCGATGCGGAGCACCTGCTCTACAGCAAACGCACCATGGCCGCCGACATGCTGGCTGTGATGCAGCACCTGGGCCACCCGAGCTTCACCGTGCTGGCCCACGACCGGGGCGCCCGCGTGGCGCACCGCCTGGCGGCCGACCACCCGGCGGCCGTGCAGCGCATGGTGCTGCTGGACATAGCGCCCACCTTGGCCATGTACGAGCAAACCAGCAACGCCTTTGCCCGTGCCTACTGGCACTGGTTCTTCCTGATCCAGCCCGCGCCGCTGCCCGAGCGCTTGATCGAGGCCGACCCCGCAGCCTACGTGCGCGACGTGATGGGCCGGCGCAGTGCTGGTCTGGCCCCGTTCGATGCGCGGGCATTGGCCGAGTACGTGCGCTGCCTGGCATTGCCCGGCACGGCCCATGGCATCTGCGAGGACTACCGTGCCTCTGCGGGCATCGACCTGGTGCACGACCGTGCCGACCGCGATGCGGGCCGCCAGTTGCCCATGCCTTTGCTGGCGCTGTGGGGCGAGCAGGGCGTGGTGCACCAGTGCTTCCAGCCCCTGGCCGAGTGGCAGCGCGTGGCGGCCGACGTGCGCGGCCATGCACTGCCTTGCGGCCATTACATCGCCGAGGAGGCCCCTGATGCGCTGCTCGACGCGGCGCTGCCCTTCCTGCTGGCCGACCGGTAAGGCCGCACCCAACGACAACCCCCGACGCTGACCATGACCACTCCCTCAACGCTTTACCAGAAGCTGGTGGCATCGCACACCGTGGCCGTTCTGGACGAACAGAACGTTCTGCTGTTTTGCGACCTGCACCTGATGAACGAATACACCAGCCCCCAGGCCTTCGCCGGCCTGCACGAGGCCGGGCGCGGCGTGCCCGTGCCGGGGCAGAACGTGGCGGTGGTGAGCCACATCATTCCCACGCATCCGGTGCGCTGGCGCACCATCCAGGACCCGCCCTCGGCCCTGCAGGCCACCAACCTCAAGGCCAACTGCGACCGCCACGGCATCCCGCTGTTCGACACCAACGACCCGTTGCAGGGCATCGAGCACGTGATCGCGCCCGAACACGGCATGGTGCGCCCGGGCATGGTCATCATCTGCGGCGACAGCCACACCACCACTTACGGGGCACTGGGTGCCTTGGGTTTTGGCATCGGAACCTCGGAGGTCGAGCATGTGCTGGCCACCCAGACGCTGGTCTACCGCCTGGCCAAGGACATGCGCATCCGTGTGGACGGCGTGCTGCCCAGCGGCACCACGGCCAAGGACCTGATCCTCATGGTCATCAGCCGCATCGGTGCGCAGGGCGCACGCGGCTATGTGGTGGAGTTCTGCGGCAGCGCCATTGGCGCGCTGTCGGTGGAGGCGCGCTTCACGCTGTGCAACATGGCCGTGGAGGCGGGCGCCCGAGGCGCACTGATCGCACCCGACGCTACCGCCATTGACTACGTGCTGGCCAAGGCCCCCGACATTGCGGGCGAACTGCGCGCGCAGGCACTGGCGCACTGGGCCACCCTGCACAGTGATGAGGGCGCTGCATTCGATGCGGAACATGTGTTTGACGCGGCTGACGTCGCCCCGTTCGTCACCTGGGGCACTAGCCCCGACCAGGCCATGGCCATCAACGCCACGGTTCCCCGTCCCGAAGAACTGGCCGATGCCGTGCAGCGCAGCAGCGCCGAGCAAGCGCTGCGCTACACCGGGCTCGTCGCCGGCCAGTCCCTGCAGGGTGTGCCCGTGCAGCATGTTTTCATCGGCTCCTGCACCAATGCGCGCATCGAAGACCTGCGCGAGGTAGACCGCGTTGTGGGCAGCCGCCACGTGGCCCACGGCGTGCGCGCCATGGTGGTGCCCGGCTCCGGCGCAGTGAAGGCCCAGGCCGAGGCGGAAGGCATTGCCGAGCGCCTGGTGGCCGCAGGCTTTGAGTGGCGCCAGCCCGGCTGCTCCATGTGCCTGGCCATGAACGACGACGTGCTCGCCCCCGGCCAGCGCTGCGCATCCACCACCAACCGCAATTTCGAAGGCCGCCAGGGCCGGGGCGCCATCACCCACCTGGTGAGCCCGGCCATGGCTGCAGCAGCCGCCGTCACCGGTTGCATCACCGACGTCCGTACCCTGGAGGTGCCAGCATGAGCGCCGATCACCACACCATCGTGCACGGCCATGCGGCCCTGCTCGACATTGCCAACCTCGACACCGACCAGATCATGCCCAAGCAGTTCCTGCGCGGTATCGACAAGTCGGGCCTGGCTCCCGGTCTGTTTTACGACCTGCGTTTTGACGGGGAAGGATTGCCGCGCCCGGATTTCGTCCTCAACCAGGCGGCTTTCCAGGGGGTGGACGTGCTCGTCGCGGGCTCCAACTATGGCTGCGGCTCCAGTCGCGAGCACGCGGTGTGGGGCATGCAGCAGTACGGCTTCAGGGCCGTGGTGGCATCGAGCTTTGGAGAAATCTTCTACTCCAATGCGCTCAACAACCGCCTGCTGCTGGCCATGGTTTCCGAGGAGGATGTGCAGGTCTTCAAGGCGCAGGCTGCGCAGCTGCGAGGCCCCCTGGCAATCACCATTGATGTGCAGCACCGCATGGTGCGCAGCGCGGGGCACAGCGCGCAGTTTGTGCTGTCCGACCGGCACCAGAGCATGTTCCTGCAGGGACAAGATGTGATCGGCGCATCGCTGGCGTATGCCGATCAGATACAGGCCTTTGCCCAGCGCCACTGGTCTGCCCAACCCTGGGTGAAGGACGTGGCGCTGCGCACGCGGGCGCGCCTACAGGCCCGGCGCGCACAGGGCTGAGCGCGCCGGGTGCGCCGCACCTGCGGGTGGTGTGGGCGGTTGACATCCTGTCCAGTGCACAGGGTGTGGGGGGTGGACAACGTCGCGAGGGACAGGTCCTGATCCGGCGGTAACAATTCGTGCACTTTCACACGGACCCACCCCATCCCCAGAGCCATGTCGCAAAACACCCATACCCTGCACCTGTTCTTCGAAGACCCGATCAAGCTCAAGATGGGCCAGTTGGTCTACCAGTACCTTGCCACGGGCAACACCGAGCAGGCACGGCGCTGGGCCGACAAGCTTGGCGGCGCCGATCTCGATGCGCTGTGGGATGCCCAATGGTTCAACCAGGAGGCGGTTGCCGAACCCGGTCACCTCACGCTGCGGTTCGACACCGGCACGCACGACGACCTGCCGCTGCGCGCGTTGGAGACCCTGTTCGCCCACGGCCTGCGGGCTGCGGTGCTGGAGGTGTTCTACGACCAGGTCGGTGAAACCGAGCGCATGCACTTTGACCGGGGCCAGTGGGTGTCGCGCCGGGCGTTCATGGACGCCAACCCGCAGTGGCGCGCTGTGGTGGAGCCCGCGCAGCAGGACGGCGAAGGCCAGGACGGGGAGACCGAAGACCGCTACGCCTGTTCCAAAGACCCGGCCAAGCCGCTGGCTGTGGCCAAGCTGCGCCAGCAGGAAGAAAAGCGCAAGCGCGAGGCCCAGGAGGCGGCCGAAGCGTTTGTCGAGATGGCGAAGGCGATGGGCAAAAGCGGCAAGTCGCCCGTGCAGGGCCTGATGGCCGTGCTGCTGTTGCGCGCCGGGCTCAAGGGGCTGGTGCACGCAGTGGTCTTCACGGTGGTCACTGTGCTGCTGTTCAAGGGCTTCTGGCTGTGGATGGGCCTGGGGCTGGTGCTGGCCGTGGCGCTGCCGCTGTACTACATGGCCACCGAACACAAGGCGCTGCGCGGGGACGACGGAGACGATGACGCCGCCCCGCCTGGCGACGACGGCCCCGCCACGGTGATGGCACCCCAGTAAAAGCATCTCAGGAGAACAACAACATGCTGACGCAAATCGAATGGTGGGGTGGGGTGATCTTTGTGCTGGGGGCGCTGACCTACCGCATGGTCATGGGGGCGCTGGAAAGGCCGGCGGACGGCATTCCCTGGTACCGGCTCATGATGCACGTGTTCTTTCTGGCCCCGGCCGCGCTGCTGGCGGGCTATTTCTATCCGCTCACGCAGCCCGCGCTGCAATACGGCTACCTGGCGCTGCTGGCCGTCTCGCTGCTGGTGGTGGCCGTGATGCTGGTGCAGGAGATGACCGGCGATTCGGGCGAGGGCCAAGAAGAGGGGCGCAGCAAGGAGCCCTTGAAGGAGGGCGCGACAGCCAAGGCCGACGATACCGACGAGTACGAAGAGCCCGGCTGGCTGATGTCGGTGGTCGGCGCCATGGTGCTGTACAGCCCGGTGCTCACGGCCTGTGGCCTCGCCAGCTACAAGGCCTGGCCCATGGTGCAGCGCCTGGCGTAGTGCATCCGCAGTGCGCAGTGGGATGGCGGTGGTCTGGCAAGGCTGACAATGCCTGCCCACGATCCCCATGTTTTTCGCAGCCCTTGGTTTTGGCTCGGTGTACCCGCCTTCGTTAGTCCACAACTCCATGTCCCCCGATTCCTTTGCCGATCTTCTGTCGGTCTACATGCGGCGCATCCGCGCCAGCGCCTCCGGTGTGGCCACCGAAATTGGCCTGAGCCGTGAGGCCGTCAACAACTGGCGCAACGGCATCTCGGTGCCCAACCCGCGCTCGCGCGACAAGCTGGTGGCCTGCACCCGGTACCTGCGCCTGACGGAGAGTGAGGCCAACCGCCTGCTCAGCGCCGCAGGGTTTGCGCCAGAATTTCCCCTGCAGGCCGAATACACCGGTGCGCAGCCGTTTGCTGCGTTCCAGGACAAGGTGTTTGCGCAACTGGCCCAGGCGGTGCCATACCCCATCTCGCTGCTGCTGTCGCCCGCGCACTGGGGGCAGCCGCCGTTCCGGCACGAGCTGCTGCAGCGCGCCCGCGCGCAGTACGGCGAAGGCTCGGTGCTGCACATCCAGCCGCCCTACAGCGTGAGCACGGTGCCTGCCGAATACTTCGCGGCCATCGGCCGCCAGTGCGGGCTGGGCGATGTGGCGTCGGACTACGAGTTTGAATCCGCGCTGGAGCGCCGCCTGCTGGCGGGCGAGCGCATCTTCTGCCTGGTCAGCCGATTCGAGCAGGGCACGCCCGCGCTGCGCGAAACCCTGGCGGGCATTTTGCGCAGCCTGAGCGAAATGCACAGCGGCCGCCTGCACCTGCTGCTGTGCGGCGGGCAGGCGCTGGCCGACCTCAAGTACCGCAGTGGCGACCTGTCGCTGCTCAACATCGCCCAGGTCCACCACTGGCCCGACCCGTCGCTTGCCGACCTGCTGCAAATGGCCCGCCACCGCTGGCCCGAGCAGCCCTGGTCCGAGCCGGTGGTGGCCGCGCTGCAGGCCCTGAGCGGCGGCCACCCCGCGCTGTTTGAAGAAGGCCTGCAATGGCTGGTGGACCACCCCGGCGCGGGCGCCAGTCTGCACGAAGGCCAGCCCGCCTTCAGCGCCTTGCGCACCCACCTGGCCAGCAGCCCGCGCCTGTGGCAAACGTTTCTGCCGCTGGCGCAGGTGCCAGCCAGCCGGGCCCGCCTGCAGCAGTTGCTGGGCGCGGACGACCTCGGCCGCGCACGACCCTACCTGCAGGACGACGACCTGCGCAGCCTGTTCTGGGGCAACCTCATCCTGGCGCGCGGCGTGGGGGACGCAGCGCGGCTGCACTGGCGCAGCCCCACGGTGCGCGAGGCCGGCTGGATGGTGCTGGATTCATGCTCGGCCGACTGACGCCCTGGCTGTCCCGGCCCGTGGTGCGCGCCGTGGTCATTGCGCTGGTCACGCTGTTTGTGGCCAGCGCCGTGTTCACGCCCCAGCACAACCCGGCCACGCGGGGCAGGTTCATGGCGGCGATGAATGTGGGGCCGCTGTGGGGCGAGCTTGTGCAGTGGCGTGTGGCCATGGTCAACGCCCGCAACGAGCTGGATGCCTGGCCCACGGACATTCAGAAGTACGCGCCGCCCATTGCCAACCCGCAGCTGCGCGTTACTTCCCCGCGCCCCAATGTGCTGCAGGCCGACATTGCCCACAACCCCGAATTTGGCAAGCTGGCGGGTACGCAGGTGGTGGTGGAGCTGCAGCCCGGCACCCACACCTGGACCTGCCGCCCCGGCAACCCGCCCATCCCGCAGGGCTACCTGCCCATCAACTGCCAGCAAGGCAGCACCGACGATTTCGAGCCCGCCAAGCCGGTGCCAGACGCCGACCCCTTCGGCTGGATGCGCTCGCTCATCACGTGGTGCGCGGTCATTTTTGGCGTGGGTGCAGTGCTGTGGGTGGTGCGCCACCCGCTCATCGGTGCGGGCCAGCTGCGCCCTGCGCGCCTGCGCCGCACGCCGTTGGCGCGACTGCCGCAAATTGACCGGCTGCTGCGCTGGCTGCGGCGGCTGGAACCCACGCTGCAGGCCGCCGACATTCGCCTGGTGGACTGGCGCCGCGCGGTGGCCTGCGCCCAGGCCACGGGCAGCGAGCGCGCCCCGGCCCTGGCCCGCGCGCTGGCCGAACGCGTGTCCGCCCGCTGCCAGCCCAGCACCGACTGGGCGCTGCCCGGTGCGGTGTTTGAGTGGTCGTTCCCGCCCGACCTGCCCGTGTCGCTGGACCGTTGCCTGGTCTTTGTGCCCACGCACGGCATCGACGAAGCCACCGTGCTGCGCCAGCTGCGCGCCGTGCAGACCGGCAGCGACGTGCTGCTGATCCTGAGCGAGCACAGCGTGGACACCCCCTGGCCGCTGCTGCACGCCCACGCACAAGACCGCGCCAACCTGCATGTGATGGCCGACAGCGCCAGCCAGACCGAATGGCTGATTGGTGGCGACGCCCTGCAAGTGCTGCTGCGCCTGCTGGCTGCGCAGCTGCGCATCACCCGCATCTCGCCCTACCAGACACGCGGCGGTGTAACGCGCGAAGGCGCCTTCTTTGGCCGTGCGCAACTGCTGGCCCGCGTCATCAACCGCGAGCCCGCCAACTACCTGGTGGTGGGTGGGCGCCAGCTGGGCAAAAGCAGCCTGCTCAAGGCCGTGCAGCGCCGCATGGCGGGCCACCCGCACACTGTGTGCCATTACGTTTCGCTGCGCGACCACCGCCTGGCGCCACGCATGGCGTTGCAGTTTGGCCTGCCCGCCGACACACCGCTCGAAGCCATCGTGGACCACCTGCAGGCGCAGTACCAGGGCAAGCGCCTGGTGCTGCTCATCGACGAGGCCGACCTGTTCTTCCGTGACGAATCGGCCAACGGCTACGTGCAGCTGTCCACCCTGCGCGCGCTCAGCGAGGAGGGCCGCTGCTGGTTCATGCTCGCGGGCTTCTGGGACCTGTACGCCACCGCCGTGCTGGACTACCAGAGCCCGCTGCGCAACTTTGGCGAGGTGCTGACCATCGGCGGCCTGGAGCGCGATGCCTGCCGCGAACTGGCCACCGAGCCACTGCGCAAGCTGCGGCTGGGTTTTGACAACGAGCACCTGGTGAACCGCCTGGTGGACGCCAGCGGCCAGCGCGCCAACCTGGTCGCCATCCTTTGCCAGGAATGCCTGGAGGCCCTGTTGCCCGGCGAACGCGTGATCGAAAAGCGCCATCTCGACCAGGCCCTGGCCTCGCAGGCCGTGCAGGACGCACTGGCCGGCTGGGGCCGCCTGAGCCACGACGAAGCCGCCTGCCGCCTCGACCGCATGGTGGTCTATCACACGGCCCAGGCGGGCCAGTCCAGCCTGGTCACCCTGGCCCAGCTGCTGCAAAGCCATGGCATCGCGGGCGACGCGCAGGCCCTGCGCCAGTCACTGGCACGCCTGCAGCTGGCCTATGTGCTGCGCAAACACGAGGGCGGCGAATACCGCTTTGCCATCCCGCTGCTGCAGGACCAGTTTGAACCGGCGGAGGTGGAACTGCTTCTGCACCAGGAGCTGGCGGTGCTGGCGCGCGACCGTGATCCGGATTGAGCAGCGCATGGAGTGCTGCGGCGCCATCGCTGCAAAATTTTGAGCCGAATGGCCGCTAGGCGCTTATTCAATATGCCCTGGAAGCTATTGAATAGATAGCAGATGGCAGGCCGCCTCAAGGCCGCTGCGCCATCACCAGCGCGTACAGCGCCTGCGCCGCCACCGACAAGCTCTCGTCCCGCCGCCGCACCAGGTAGATCTGCCGCGTCAGCCCTGGCAGCGACAGCGGTCGCGTGACCAGCCCCGGCTGGTCAAAGTGGAACAGCGTGAGCGCCGGCACCACGCTGATGCCCAGCCCCGCGCGCACCATGCCCATCACGGTGGCGAGCTGCTCCACCTCCATCAGCGTGTGCATGGCCTGCGGGTGCAGGGCGGCCTCCAGGTACTGGCGCACGCTGCTGGTGCGCGCAAGGTGGATGAAGGGCCAGGCGGCCAGGTCCTGCGCGGTGATGGCCTTGCGGCGGCGCGCCAGCGGGTGGTCGGCCGGGCACACCAGGTAGAAGTCGTCGCTGCAAAACGGCTCGGCCTGCAGCGCGGGCGTGTCGGCGCGGATCGCGGCCAGTGCAAAGTCGGCATGGCCGCTGGCCACGCGGTCGATGCAGGGCTCGGACAGCACATCGGCAATGTCGATCTCGATGCCTGGGTGTGCGGTGCGGTACTGCGCCAGCACGCCCGGCAGCCAGCCTGCCGCCAGTGACGGCAGCAGCGCCACGGCCACACGCCCGCGCTGCAGCGTGGCGGCACTGCGCACGGCGGCCAGGGCGCTGGTGATTTCGGCGCGGATGCGGCGGGCAGACTCCAGAAAGTTCTGCCCCTCGGGCGTGAGGTCCACATGCCGCGTGCTGCGGTCGAACAGCCGCAGGCCCAGGTCGTCCTCCAGCGCGCGGATGAGGGCGCTGAACGCGGGCTGCGACAAATGGCACAACGTGGCGGCGCGCGTAAAGCTGCGTTGCTCGGCCAGCGCGAGGAAGGCATCGAGCTGGCGGCTGGAGAGATGAGAGGCGCTCATGCGGGGTGGGTGTGATTCATCTGAATTTCAGATGGATTAATCGTAACAATCGATTTCACAGAATACAGCCATGTTCCTACATTCACGGTCAGGAGACAACGGATTCATGCCGAACGACCAAAAAACCAACCTGCTGGTGGGCTGCGCCGCCGGCTTCTCGGGCGACCGCACCGACGCGGCCCTGCCCGTGGTGCAGGCGCTCATCGCCAGCGGCCAGCCTGCGGTGCTCATCTTCGAGACGCTGGCCGAGCGCACGCTGGCGCTGGCCCAGCTCGCGCGCCGCACTGACCCCGATGCTGGTTATGAACCCCTGCTGGTGGACCTGCTGCGCCCCGTGCTGGCGCAGTGCCTGGCGCACGGTGTGCGCATCGTCAGCAACTTTGGCGCGGCCAACCCGCACGGCGCCGCGCGTCGCATCCACGCCCTGGCGGCCGAGCTGGGCCTGGCCCGCCCGCGCATTGCCGTGCTGCAGGGCGACGACCTGAGCGGCCCCGAACACCGCGCGCTGCTGCAGGGCGCGCTGGGCAGCGCGATGCCCACCGAGCCCATCGTCAGCGCCAACGCCTACATCGGCGCGCAGGCCATTGCCGATGCGCTGCGCGCAGGCGCCGATATCGTGGTGTGTGGCCGTGTGTCCGACCCGTCGCTGGTGCTGGGCCCCGCGCTGGCGCACTACGGGTGGGCATTGGACGACTGGGACCGGCTGGCCCGCGCCACCATGGCCGGGCATTTGCTGGAATGCGGCGCACAGGTCACAGGCGGCTACTTTGCCGACCCTGGCTACAAGGACGTGGCGGGCCTGGCACAGCTGGGCTATCCCATCGCCGAGATCGACGCCGACGGCCACTGCACCATCACCAAGCCCCCGGGCACGGGCGGCTGCATCACCGACCGCACGGTGAAGGAACAGCTGCTGTACGAGCTGCACGACCCGGCGGCGTACCTCACGCCCGATGTGGTGGCCGACATCACCACCGCCCGCGTGACCACGCTGGGCGCTGACGCGGTGCGGCTGGAGGGCGTGCAGGGCCATGCGCGGCCCGCCACGCTCAAGGTCAACGTGTGTTTTGAATCGGGCTGGTTTGCCGAGGGCGAAATCTCCTACGCCGGCCCGCGCGCAGGGGCCCGTGCCCGGCTGGCGGGCGAGGTGCTGCGCGAGCGCCTGCAGGGCCTGGGCCCGCTGCGCATCGACCTGATCGGCGTGACCAGCATCTTTGGCGACGACACCAGCCGCTGGCTGGACGACCCCGCAGCGGGCGATGCCCACAATGACAACCGCGATGTGCGCCTGCGCGTGGCCCTGCAGCACCGCGACCACGCCAGCGCCCAGCGCTTGGTGCGCGAGGTGACCGCGCTGTACACCTGCGGCCCCGCGGGCGGTGGTGGCGTGCGCACGGCGATGCGGCCGCGCCTGGGTACCGTCTCGTGCCTGGTGCCGCGCGAGGCCGTGTCCGTTTACTTCGAGATGGTGGATTGAGGACTCAAGCCATGACCACTACAAACCTTACCGTCACTGTTCCCTTGTATCGCCTGGCCCACAGCCGCACCGGCGACAAAGGCAACCGCTCCAACATCAGCGTCATCGCCTGGCACCCCGCGCTGTGGGATGTGCTGGTCGAACAAGTCACCGAGGCCGCTGTGGCGCAGCAATTTGCGCAGCGCCGCCCGCGCCAGGTCACGCGCTACCTGCTGCCCCAGCTGCAGGCCATGAACCTCGTGCTGGACGACGTGCTCGACGGCGGCGTGAACGACTCGCTCAACCTCGACAGCCACGGCAAGGCACTGAGCTACCTGCTGCTCGATATGCCCATCACCGTGCCCGCGCACCTGTCGCCGCACTTTGGCGGTCCCACGGCCTAGACCTCCCGTTTCGCTTTTTCATTCATACCAACACCAGGAGACAACATGACCCATTCATCCCCCCGCCGCGCTCTGCTCGCCACTGCCGCCGCACTGGCGCTGGGCGCATTGCACGCCCCCGCTGCGCTCGCCCAGGCGACCGGTGCCTACCCGGCCAAGGCCATCACCTTCGTCGTGCCCTTTGCCGCAGGCAGCGCCACCGACCAGCTGGCGCGCGCGCTGGGCCAGTCCATCACCAACGACACCAAGCAGCCCGTGGTCATCGACAACAAGGCCGGCGCCAGCGGCATGATCGCCGCGTCGGCCGTGGCCAAGTCGGCGGCCGATGGCTACAGCGTGCTCATCACCACCAACACCACACACGCCGCCAATGAGCACCTGTACAAAAAGCTCTCGTACGACCCGGTGAAGGACTTCGCCCCCGTCACCGGCCTGGGCAAGGGCGGGCAAGTGCTGGTGGTCAACGCCAGCGCACCGTACAAGAACGTGGGCGAGCTGCTGGCCTTTGCCAAGAAGAACCCCGGCAAGCTCAGCTTTGGCAGCGGCAGCTCGTCAAGCCGCATGGCGGGTGAAATGCTCAAGCAGCTGGCGGCCGTGGACATCCTGCATGTGCCCTACAAGAGCAACCCGCTGGCCATCACCGACCTGCTGGGCGGGCAGATCGACCTGATGATCACCGACACCTCCACCGGCGTGCCACAGGTCAAGGCGGGCAAGCTGCGTGCGCTGGGCTATTCCACGCAAAAGCGCAGCACCCAGCTGCCCGACGTGCCCACCATCGACGAAGCCGGTGTGAAGGGCTACGACATGGGCTACTGGTTTGCGGCCTACGTGCCAGCAGGCACGCCCGCGCCGGTGGTGGCGCGCCTGAATGAGCTGCTGACCGCCGCCACCAAGAGCGCTGCGGCCAAGAGCTTCTATGACAACGCCGGCTCCGAAGCCTGGACCACCACGCCCGATGAACTCGCCAAGTTCCAGGCCGCCGAAACCCAGAAGTGGGGCAAGGTGATCAAGGCCGCAGGTATCGAGGCCGAATAAGCCACCGGCCCATCCGCCGGGCCGTCTCAACCCCTTTCGCGCTTCTCGCAGCCTGCCTTTGCTGGCAGGTCTGGGCGAAGCCTTGCCCGCGCGCAGCGCAACAGACGCTGCCGTTTTTGTTCCAGAGCCGTTCCAGCGGCCCGCACCACCATCCATCCAAGGAGACAGACACCATGAAACCTCTTCGTGCATTCGGAAAACTCGCGCTCACGGCCGCCGCTGCAGCCGCCATCACGGCCTGCGGGGGCTCCAGCAACGATGCGCCCAAGGGCCCCGCACTCAAGCTGGCCATCACCGCCACCGAGGCCTTTCCGGGCACCTATGGCGACGTGGGCGAATACGAGCGCGTGACCGGCACCATCAGCGGCGAGGTGGACCCCAAGGACCCCAAGAACGCCGTCATCCAGGACCTGGCCCTGGCGCCCACCAACGCCAACGGCATGGTCGAGTACCAGGCCGACTTCGTCATGCTCAAGCCCAAGAACATGGCCAAGGCCAGCGGCGTGCTGCGCTACGACGCACCCAATCGCGGCAACATCCTCACCATGCTCAACCCCACGGCCACGCCCAGCGATGCGGTGTACCTGGAGCGCGGCTATGTGATGCTGTATTCGGCCTGGCAGGGCGATGTGCCCAAGAGCACCGCCGCGCGCCTGACGGTGACGGTGCCCGTGGCCAAGAACAAGGACGGCAGCAGCATCACCGGCCCCTACCGCGCCGAGCTGGTGCCCACCGCCGCCAGCCCCTCAATGACGCTGCCCGGCGGCGTGTTCAACGGCACCATGATTCCGTACGAACCCGCCAGCCTGGACAACACCCAGCCCGGCTACTCGCTCACCCGCCGTGCCAACGAGACGGATGCGCGCGTGCCTGTGCCCGCCAGCGACTGGAAGTTCGCCACCTGCGACACGGGCACCCACGCCTTCCCCGGCACGCCCAGCCCCACCAGCGTGTGCCTCAAGGGCGGGTTTGACCCAGCCTATCTGTACGAGCTGGTCTATGTTGCCAAAGACCCCAAAGTGATGGGCGTGGGCCTGGCTGCGCTGCGCGACACGGTGAGCTTCTTCCGCAGCAAGGCGGCCGATTCCACCGGCACCCCCAACCCGCTCGCAGGCCGCATCACGCACACGCTGGGGCAGGGCACCTCGCAGTCGGGCAACGCCATGAAGACCTTCCTGCACCTGGGCTTCAACCAGGCGCTGGATGGCGGCAAGGTGTTCGACGGCATGTACGCCCACGTCGCTGCGCGCCAGACCAACATCAACACCCGCTTTGCCGTGCCCGGCGGCGGTGGTGGCCTGCGCACCGACCACACCGCCTTCGGCCAGACGGCACCGCGCGGGCTGGACAAGGATTACCAGGACGACATCAGCGGCCGCCAGGGCGGCGTGATGAAGCGCTGCGCCGCCACCAACACCTGCCCCAAGTTCTTCCTGGGCCTGTCGGGCACGGAGTTCTGGCAGCTGCAGGGCTCGCCCGTGCTGACCGACGCCAACGGCACCAAGGACCTGGCGCAGCCCGACAACGCCCGCATCTACTACTACTCCAGCACCCAGCACGGCGGGGCAGGGGGCACGGCCAGCATTGCCTATGCGCCCACGCGCGCCACGTACCCCACCGGCACGGTGGTGCAGTTCAACGACACCTTCCGCGCGCTGTTCCTGAACCTCGAAGACTGGGTGGTGCGCGGCACGTTGCCGCCCGCCAGCCAGGTGCCCAGGCTGGCCGACGGCACGCTGGTGCGGCCCGAGGCGCTGGCCTTCCCTGCCATGAAGGGGCTGACCTGGGCGGTGGGCGGCGTGCAGACGGCGATCCCGGACTTCAGCTACCGCGGCCTGTACAACAACTTCCCGCTGTTCGACTTTGGCCCGCAGTACATCCCGCAGGACGAGGCTGGCATTGCCACCGTGCTGCCCCCGCGCAACCTGGGCCGCGACTACGCGATCCTGGTGCCGCAGGTCGATGCATCCACGGGCCTCACGCGTGCGGGCATCCGCAGCGTGGAGGCGCGTGCGCCGCTGGGCACCAGCATCGAGTTCAACTACGTGGCCACACCCGGCATCACCGACCTGGCCAACCTCACGGGCAGCTTCATCCCCTTCCACAAGACGCGCGCCGCGCGGCTGGCGGCGGGCGATGCACGCCCCTCGCTGGAAGAGCTGTATGGCACGCAGGATGGCTACGTTGCTGCGGTGACGCAGGCCGCCAACGACCTGGTGGCCCAGCGCCTGCTGCTGCCGCGCGATGCGGACCTGCAGATTGCGCGCGCCAAGGCCGCAGCCGTGCTGCCCTGAGGTGACGTGACGACCCGCACGGCCCCGTGCCGTGCTGTCCCCTGCAGGCCCCCAAACCCTCTCGCAAGAGGGTTGGGGGCATTTTTTTAGCCAAAGTGGCCGGATGCGCCAGAGAAATATGCCTGAGCAGCTATCAAAAGCGTAGCGTTTTCTGGCCGTTCTGCCACCCTCACCACGGCACCCCCGCAAACCGGGCCACCAAAAAATCCAGCAGCGCCCGCACCGCAGGCGACAAGTGCCGGCGCGATGGGTACAGCGCATAGATCGTCATCACCGGCAAGTCCCAGCCCGGCAACACGGCCTGCAGCTCGCCGCTGTGCAGATACGGGTTGACCAGATACGTCGGCTGCATCGCAATGCCGCCGCCCGCCAGCGCGGCGCGCATTAGCGTGGTGGCCTCGTTGGCGCTGAAATGGCCGCTCACGCCCACGCGCTCCACCACCTCGCCGCGCGTCAGCTGCCACACGCTTTTGCCAAAGTTGGCGTAGCTCAGGCACCGGTGCTGCCCCAGGTCGGCAGGTTGCTGCGGCACACCGTGCGCGGCCAGGTAGGCGGGCGATGCCACCAGGGCCGAATCGCAGCGGACCAGTGGCCGGCCGATGAGCAGCGGGTCGGGCTCGGCGCTGATGCGGATGGCCAGGTCGATGCGCTTTTCCACCAGGTTGAGCGAGCCTTCGCTCGCGTCCAGGTCGATCTTGAGCTGCGGGTGTTGCGCCAGAAAGTCCGCAATCGCCGCACCCATCTGCGCAAACGCAAACGAGACGCTGCAGGTCAGCCGCAGCTGGCCGCGCAATGCGCCTTCGGTGGTGGTGGCCGTTTCTTCTTCCAGGTCTTGCGACAGCGCGAGCATCTGCTGGCAGCGGCGCAGCGCGTGTTCGCCCGCATCGGTCAGCGTCACGCTGCGGGTGGTGCGCTGCAGCAGGCGGGCCTGCAGCCACTGCTCCATCTCGCCCACATAGCGCGTGACCATGGCACGTGACATATCCAGTTTGTCGGCCGTGGCGCTGAAGCTGCCGCTGGTGGCGACTTCGGCAAACACATGCATGGCGGTCAGGCGGTCCATAAGGGGTTATTTGATCGATTGGTGAAACAAATATGCGCGAATTATCGGGTTTATTGGATCGATTGGCGCAAATAAACTTCATTCCGTCATCTGCACCACCGCTCAACACACCGGAGAAACCACCATGTTCCGCACCACCCTCATCGCCGCCACCCTCGCCGTTGCCTTCACCGGCGCTCAGGCCGCCCAGCCGCTGCAGGTCAAGGTCTACAACGCCGACGGCAACAGCTTCAACGTCAACTCCACGCTGGTCTATGGCGAGAAGGAGGCCATGGTCATCGACGCCGGCTTTACCCGTGCCGACGCGCTGCGCATCGCCGCCAATGTGCTCGACACGGGCAAAGAGCTGAAAACCATCTACGTGAGCCAGGCCGACCCGGACTACTACTTTGGCGTGGAAACGCTGAAAGAAATCTTCCCCAAGGCCGACGTGGTGACCACGCCCGCCGTGCTGGAGAAGATCAACGCCAAGCTGGCTGGCAAGCTCGCCTTCTGGGGCCCCAAGATGGGCGCCAACGCACCGCGCACGCCCGTGCTGCCCAAGGCGATTGCTGGCAACACGCTGAGCGTGGACGGCCAGGCGGTCGAGATCCGTGGCACCACCGGCCTGCTGGCGCACCGCCCGTATGCGTGGATTCCGTCTATCAAGGCCGTGGTGGGCACCATCGGCGTGTTTGGCACCAACACCCATGTGTGGACGGCCGACACGCAAACCGTGGCCGAGCGCAGCGCCTGGGTGGCTCAGCTCGACGAAATGGCCGCCCTGCAGCCCACCGTGGTGGTGCCCGGCCACATGCCCGCCGGTGGCGCGCTGGATGCCGCCAACATCAGCTACACCAAGGGCTACCTGCAAGCGTTTGAGAAGAACGCCGCCGCCACCAAGACCAGCGCCGAACTCATCGACGCGATGAAGAAGGCCTACCCCGCAGCGCCCATGGGCCTGTCGCTGGACATCGGCGCCAAGGTGAACAAGGGCGAGATGAAGTGGTGAGATGACGTGCTGAAAGCTGTCAAAGCAAGTTGTTGAAAGGAACCAGATCGTGACCACGCACCCGCTCCAACAAGTCCTGCAGCACCTGCACGCCGGGCGCTGGAACGCGGCGCACGATCTGGTGCAGCACGACGGCACGATGCTCGGCGCCTGGCTGCACGGCATCCTGCACCTGCAAGAGGGCGACCTGGAAGACGCCGAAAACTGGTACGACCGCGCCGCCCGCCATTTCCGCAGCCGGGGCACCCTGGCCGAAGAGATTGCGGCGTTTGAGGCCGCACTGGCCGCACACCTTACCCAGCTTGCCCAGGCTGCACCCGCAGCGGCACCAGCCGCCGCCACACCGCCTGATCCTGAAGATTCTGAAGAGAGACCCTGATCCATGCCCTCCACGCCCACCGTCACCGTTACGTACCTGTTCGACCCCCTGTGCGGCTGGTGCTACGCCGCCGCACCCGTACTGGCCCGCTTGCAAGCCACGCCCGGCGTGCAGGTAGTGCTGGCACCCACGGGCTTGTTTGCAGGCGCAGGCGCCCGGCCCATGGACGCGCAATTTGCCGCCTACGCATGGGCCAACGACCAGCGCATCGCGCAGCTCACCGGCCAGCCGTTCAGCCAGGCCTATCGCGAGCAGGTGCTGGGCCAGCCGGCCGGGCGTTTTGACTCGGGCCCCGCTACGCTGGCCCTCACCGCTGTGGCGCAGACCGAGCCCGCGCGTGAGCTGGAGGCACTGCACTCCTTCCAACGCGCACGTTATGTGGACGGGCGCGACACCACGGCGCCCACCGTGCTGGCCGATGTGCTGAGCGCCCTGGGCCTGCATGCAGCCGCAGAGTTGGTGCGCGAGCCCACCGATGCCCTGCGCGCCGCCATGCTGCAGCGCGTGGCCGCAGCCCGGGCCGACATGCAAGCCCTGGGTGCGCAAGGCGTGCCGCAACTGGCGGTGGGCGACGCCGCCACCGGCCGCCGCCGTGTGCTGGGCAGCCAGACCCTGCACGGCAACTTCGACACATTGCTGCAGCAGGTGGCCCAGGCCTGAGCGGCGCGGTTGGCACGGCGCGGCTCGGGCTGCACCGTTGCCCGCACTGCAAATTGCAGCCAGGCCCGCGCCATGTCTTCAAGCTCCGTGGTCCGCCACGGGCACCCACACCACGGTGTGGTTCGCGCACTCCACTTCGTCCGGCGGCTGCCACAGGTCGCTGGCCAGCTCAAAGATGTGCGGCGGCACCACCATCGAAAACGTGGCGCCCTGTTCGGCGTTGCGCCGCAACACACGCGCGCGCCGCACCTCGCGCGGGGCGTCCAGCACATACACCACCATGGCATCGGCCCATGGCCCCATGCGGGCGTAAAACGCATCGCGCTGGTGCTGCTGGATCAGGCCCACCTCCAGCACCACATCGCCACCTGCGTTCAGCACGGCCTCGGCCGTCTTCCAGATCTGCGCCAAGCAACGCAGCGTGCGGGGCACATACCAGGCCATGGCGTCCGCCGCATCGGGCCGGTCGGCCGAAAACAGCGTGGCCATCCAGTCGTCCAGGTTCAGCGGCACGGCGCGGTGCTGCTGCACCAGCTGGCGCACAAAGGTGGACTTGCCCGCACCCACCGGGCCGATGACCAGGTGGATGCGGGGGGCGGTGCCTGCAACGGCTGCGGGGGTGGTGTGGGTTGAAGCGGTGTGCATGAGATAAAGGCTCCAGAAATGTAAAAAGCCCTCTCTGCAAGCAGGGAGAGCCTTCAATGCGATGGACCAAAAAGAAAAGCCCTCAACGGTGGTGGAGGGCTTTGCGGCTCGCTTCCGATCCAAAGATCAAGAAGCAAGTGGGGCAGTGTAGGCGGCTGGCGGAGGTTGGGTCAACCTACGGGCTTGGGAGGCCCGGAGAATGCCGAGCCGCGCTCAGGGCGCTTTGGCTACAGTGATGTGCCGCTGAAAGAACGCCACCACCTGCGCATTGAACCCTTGGTGAAATGCAGCCCGGTCAAACCCCGGCGCATCGCGGCAGATATCGGGCGCCACTTCTGCCAGCGCGGACGAGCAGGGCGCCAGGAAGGCATAGTGCCTTGCGTGGGCGGCCACCTGCCATTCGGGTGCGCGGGGCAAGCCATTGAGCACCACCTCTACGCTCTGGGGCGTGACGCCATCACCACCCAGCGCTGAGGCCCACAGCTGCACTGGCGTGCTGACCTGCCCCAGCCCCTTGGCATCAAACACGCTCAACGGGTCCGCGATGACCGCCGCCCGGATGCGTGGGTCCGGTGCGGGCGTGGCGGGGATCTCATTGCGCCGAATCTCGCCGCACAGGGGGCGCATGGACAGCGGCGGGCACAGGTCCGGGCGCAGCTTCCAGTCTGGCTTGGCACCGATGGCCACCAGCCCCGTGTAGCCGCCGCGCGAATAGCCGAAAAAGCCCACCTTGTCCGCGTCCAGCTGCGCGCGCTGGGGCCATGTGCCCAGCATGTAGTCCGTCAGCCGCCGCATGTCCACCGGCCGCGTGGCAAAGGCCGACAGGTGGCCCTGGCGGCTCATGTCCTGGAAGTTGTCGCCCGGGTGGTTGATGGCGGCCACCACATAGCCCGCATTGGCCAGCGTGGCCGCCGTGTCGTGGTGCCCCAGGGCCGAGCCACCCGCACCGTGCGACACCACCACCAGCGGCAGGCCTTGCCCGGCCACGGGGCAGTCGCGCGTGCCTTGCAGCACCAGCGGCGCCAGGTCAATGCGATCCGGTGGCGTGCTGCAGGGCGACCACACCGCACCGCGCAGCGCGGGGCCGTCCTTGTCCGCAGGCACCTCGATGAAGGCAAAGCCTGCAGCCTGGGCCACGGTGGCGGCGCAGCCAAGCGCTGCGGCCAATAGCCAGCGCATGCCGAGGCCGATGCGTGAAGGAGAGATGGAACGAAGGCGAAGCAGCGACGAAAAGGTCATGGTGATGTGCTGGCGCGGTGGAAAATCACAGGGGCTTTGCCCGCCGAGTTTGCCGCAGCTTGCGCGCCAGGACTTCACCCATCTTGCATCGAGCGCTGGCCGTCGGAGTAATGGCCGCCACATGCTGCCGCGCAGCGGGGCAGCCAACGCCCGTGCCAGCCGTTTGCGTCAACCCTCAGCGCACAGGCGCCAGCGCCCACCGGTCCTTCGACGCCTTCACCAGAAAATCAATCATCGCCTTCACCCTGGCCGCATTGCGCCGGCCCGGTGATGACACCGCGTACAGCGTGTGCACGGTGCGGGACGCAAAAGGCGCAAGCACCTCCACCAACCGGCCTTGCGCCACATCGGCCGCCGCAAGCGGGCAGGACAGCATCCCGATCCCCGCGCCGCCCACCAGTGCGTGGTGCACCAGGGCCGAACTGCTGGCGGCCAGGCGCGAGCGCACGGTCACCTCCAGCGGCTTGCCCTGTGCATTGCGAAAAGCCCAGGTCACGGCAGGCCCCTGCGCGGTGTGCGTGACGGTGTGGTGCTGCTGCAGATCGCTGGGGTGGGCGGGCGTGCCGTGCAGGCGCAAATACTCCGGGGCCGCGTACAGGCGCCGCTCGAACCGGCCCAGTTCGCGCGCCACCACCAGGTCGCTGTGGCCCACGGTGGTGCGCAGCGCCACGTCGATGCCCTCCGTCACCAGGTCGGCCACGCGGTCATCGGCCAGCAGCTCCACCCGCAGCGCGGGGTAGCGCGCCTGCAGGTCTGCCAGGTGCGGCAGCACCAGCGCCTCGCAAATCTCCTGGCTGGAGGCCAGGCGCAGGGTGCCCGCCACGCGGCTGCGCTGGTCCGACAGCGAAGCCCCGATGTCCTCCAGCTGCGCCAGCAAGGCACGCGCTTCCTGCGCCAGCTCTGCGCCCTCGGGCGTGGCCGACAGGCCGTGCGTGGACCGGCGCAGCAAGCGCACGCCGTAGCCGGCCTCCAGCCGGTCCACACCGCGCGCGACGACTGACACCGCCACATCCATCTCGCGCGCCGCTGCAGAAAACGAGCGCAGGTCGAGCGACCGCACCAGCCACCGCAGGTCGGCCGGATCGGGGAGGAAGGAGCGGGGTTCTTGTTTCATCGAGCGCGCCTTTGCGTGCGGAGCAAAAGCCATTATCGCCACCGGCGGTTTCCGTGGCGGGGCGCCATTTCTACAGTGAAGGCTCGTTCAACCCAATACTTTCAACAGGAGCCCTCCATGCCCATCCTCAACGTCAAAGTGTCAGCCCAACGCACGCCCGAACTGTCTGCCCGCATTGCAGAAACCCTGCTGGACCTGACCACCCGCGTGCTCGGCAAGCGGCGCGACCTGACCGCCGTCGTCATCACCTTTGTCGACCCGGCCGACTGGTACGTCGCCGGCCGGTCGCTGGCCGACCTGAAACAGTCGAGCTTTTACTTCGACGTCAAGGTGGTGGACGAGACCAACACCAAGGCCGAGAAGGCGCGCTACATCGCCGAGGCGTTCGCAGCCTTTGAAGGCCTGCTGGGCGCGCTGCACCCCGAAAGCTATGTCTATGTGCAGGACGTTCGCGCCACCGCGTACGGCTTTGGCGGCCGCACGCAGGAATACCGCCACCAGCATCCCGAGCAATAAGCAAGCAATCAATCAAGCAGTCCATCAACCAATAGCTACCCAGGAGCACCGACATGACGATGACGACAACGAACAACCACCTTGCCGAAGTGATCGTGGCCCAGACGCTGGAGCGCGCAGGCCTGGCGGACTGGATTCCTGAAGGCGAAGGCAAGTGGTCCCTGCCCATCCAGTTCCTGCCCGACGATGCCGGTTGGGTGGAGCTGATGCGCCTGTCGCCCGGCACGCGGCTGGGCCTGCACCGGCACACGGGCGACGTGCATGCCCTGACGCTGGCAGGCGAGCGCCGCCTGAACGACGGCCGCGTGGTGCGGCCGGGCGACTACATCCACGAGCCCGCCGGCAATGTGGACTGGTGGGAGGCGACGGGCACCGAAGAGCTACTGGTGCATGTGGTAGTGAAGGGCAGCGTGGAATACCTGGGGCCGCATCACACGGTGCTGCAGCGGATTGCTACGGCGGATCGGCGGGCTGACTACCGCCGGTGGTGTGAAGAGGTGGGGGTGGTGTCGCGTGATCTTTGCTAGGGTTGCTGGCCTCGCCGGGCCGTAGCACCTCCCTACAGTCCAGGCAGTTACGTCGCCCGCTGAAACGTGAGTGAAAACCGGCTCTCGCGGTTATTTTTAGGCGCTTGACGCTATCAATTTCACAGCAATTCTTCCTCTGCGCCCTTCGTGGCACCACAATGAATCGATGAACGGTATTGCACTGCTTAGAAAAGTATTGCGTCTTTGAGAATAGAGTCGCTGCGGATTGCGGCGGTTGGGGCGAGTTCGACTTTTATCTCGTCTACTAAGAAATTAACTTCGGCCCGTAGATTTTGAAATGCTATTTCATCTTGAGATTTTTGGATAATTTTCCTGCTCCCGTCTACGGCATTCAATTCTCTTAGAACTGATAAATTAGAGCCTAAATAATTCATCCAATCGCGAAGGGAAATAATAAGTGAGCCTTCAAATATTTTATTGTGAATTAGCAAATTATTGTCCATGTTGTGAATTATGGACATAATGTTAAAGCTTGAAAAATCAATAGCATCATCCGCATCAATTTTAAGCGTTTTTAGCAATCTGATGGTTTTTTTGCATCCTCCTTGTGTAAGTTTGTCTTTCGAGTGAATGTTCGCTTGAACAAGAAAAGGTTTGTTATCATTAAATTGATAATTTTTCTTGTCGAATACTTGAACTGCGCGGTCCTGTTTTAAACGTGTTTTTTGATAATTAACTGTATCAAACCATATGGCGGGTACGACGTCAACTTCCCGCCGAAGCGAACCGCCGGTCACCGTGATGCATTTTGATCCAGTGTCGTCCACTGTAGCTGCTGGATACGCAGATTCCAAAACATCTACGCAATCTTTTCGAAGCGCTATAGCGACAGATTGTTTATCCTGCGAACTCGGGTTATAGCTGGAGGCAGCTGGGCCCGAAGAGGCATAGCTCCAATACCAAGTTGGAAGGATGAGGATATCAACATCACTAACCCTTCTGAGATGTACGTTTATGGGTAAAGAGCCTTGAAGTTCGGGCTCAACATCCTTATTCTTGTTTGCCAATCCATTAACTATTTGTTTGGATACTCGCGAGGCCTCATCCATGCTTATTTGCGTGTACTTCGGATCGACCTCCTGCATTGCTCCTAGTGCATATTGCAGTGCGCTGGTTTTTCCACGTTTTTCGTACTCTTCTACTTCGTAGGCATTCAGGGATTCGTTGAGCGTCTGATTTCCGCTTTCAGATTTAAAAATGCTTTCAAGTGCAATACTATTGCCCTCGAATTGTCGACGCGCTTTAAGAGCCTTGACACGCGCAGTGTAGTTTTTTTTCATATTTAGTTCTTAGTTATTTCCATGATACCGCTGGTGCGACGTCCTCCACCGTTGACATATGTCGCTTGGGCGGATTTTAGGTCTTTTGAGAAATGCCATTCGGAGTATCCAAAATGGCTATTTAATTCGACTTCGCCTGGTTTGGGTTCATTTCGATAGCTGTACATTAGTATTGGTCCAGCATTTTCATTTTTTATGATGGATGCGGCTACGCTGTATGATCTGGATTGGGCTGTCTCAATCTGTACTGAAATTTTTTCCCAGTGCTGAACGATACTTATTTTCGCGCTCCATTCATAAGTAACTTGTCCTTCTGCATCTATTGTTTTGCCTTTGCAGGACCAATCACCACCAACTGAGGGAATATTGAAAATTTTCTGAATCCACGGCCAATTCCACGCGTATTTATCAAATATAAGATAACCTAGTCCATAAAACACTGTGGAGGTTATGGGGAGAATGTAGTATTGCTTGCTCGGAGTGAAACCTTCCGCAATTGCAATTGCAATTAGCCCGGCGATCAGCGTGGCAACTGCTGAGCTCAATAATCCTGCAATTATTCCAAGGTAACGACCCATATTAACCCGACTATGACCGACCACCGAATATTCGTGTTTTTCAAACATGTTATAAGAAATTCTTGATAATTTCGTTACATCTTAGAAGGATTTTTGCCAAGCGCAATCATTTTTTGTTATTGGGTTTTGGCTGTTTGATCGGGGTCAAGCGTGTTCCGCCTGTAATTGGTCAAAGTTCAGTCTTGCCCGGTCAAAGTAGACCGCATAGCATCCCTGTCAAGCACCCACCCCCATGAGGTGCTGCACAAAACATGACAGGAGACAAGCCTTGCCATCCACCCGCTGGAGTCACTGCGGCACCGAAGACCTGAGCGTCTTGCAGACCATCTTCTGGTCCGCCGGCGCGTCGCGCAATGCGCTGGCGCAGCGCCTGGCCTATTCCAAGAGCAAGGCCAACGCCATGGTGGCGGCGCTGCTGGACGAGGGCCTGCTTGACGAGGTGGGCCTGCAAGAATCTTCTGGCGGCCGACGTGCCGAAACCCTCCGTTTGAGCGAGACCTTGGGCGTGGTGATCGGCGCCGACCTGGGCGCGACCAGCATGCAGGTTGCCGTGATGCGGCCCGACATGACAGTGCTGGCGCGGCACCGCGAGCCCATCGACGTGCGCCAGGGCCCGGGTGTGATCCTAGCGCGGGTGCGGGGGCTGATGCGCGAGCTGTTGGCGCGCTGCGGGCTTGCGGCCAACCAGGTGATTGCCATTGGCATGGGCGTGCCGGGACCGGTGGATTTTGAAAGCGGGCAGCTCGTCAACCCGCCGCTGATGCCCGACTGGGACGGCTTTTCGATCCGCGACTACCTGCGCGAGGCGTTTGCGGCGCCAGTGTTTGTGGACAACGACGTGAACCTGATGGCGCTGGGCGAGATGTACCGGCTGCAGCGCAATCTGCCCAACTTCCTGGTCATCAAGGTGGGCACGGGCATTGGCTGCGGCATCGTGTGCCATGGGCAGGTGTACCGGGGCGCCAATGGCTCGGCGGGCGATGTGGGCCACATCTGTGTGGACCAGCACGGCCCGCGCTGTCACTGTGGCAACCAGGGCTGCGTGGAGGCCATGGCTGCAGCGCCCGCCATGGCGCGCATGGCCATCGAGGCCGCGCAGCGCGGCGAGAGCGCGCTGCTGGCCGAGCGGCTGCAAAGCACGGGCACGCTGACGATTGAAGACGTGGCCCAGGCCAGCCGCACGGGCGATGTGGCGGCCAACGCCATCATCCAGCGCGCGGGCAGCCTGGTGGGGCAGATGCTGGCGTCCATCGTCAACTTCTTCAACCCGTCGCATGTGTTCATTGCGGGCCGGGTGACGGACATGGGGCCGCTGTTCCTCGCGTCGGTGCGGCAAAGCGTGTACCACCGGTCGCTGGCGCTGTCTACGCGGCACCTGGAGATTCAATACGCGCCGCTGGCCGACGATGCCGGTGTGGTGGGTGCGGGCGTGCTGGCAATGCAGGAGAGCCTGTCGCGTGCTGGCTCGATGGCGGGTGCGGGCGTTGGAGCAGTTGTAGGAACAGGGGCCGTGCGATGAGCGTCGCCGTCGAGTTCCGCAACGTCACCAAAGAGTTTGGCCCCGTGCGCGTGCTGCATGGCGTGGGCTTTGCGCTGCAGCCGGGCCGGGTGTATGGCCTGCTGGGCGAGAACGGCGCGGGCAAGTCCACGCTGATGAAGATTCTGGCCGGGTACGAGAGCCCGACCACCGGCGAGGTGGTGGTGGACGGCGCGGTGTGCGCCCCGGGCGGTGGCTCGCGCGCGGCCGAGGCGCAGGGCATTGTGCTGATCCACCAGGAGTTCAACCTGGCGGACGACCTGACGATTGCGCAGAACATCTTTCTGGGCCACGAGATCAAGCGCGGGCTTTTTCTCGATGACAAGGCGATGCGCGAGAAAACGCGCGAGGCGCTTGCCAAAGTGGGCCTGCCGCTGGACCCGGACACGCGCGTGCGCAAGCTCATCGTGGCCGAAAAGCAGCTGGTGGAGATTGCCCGCGCGTTGGCCCGCAATGCGCGCCTGCTCATCATGGACGAGCCCACCGCCACGCTGACCCCGGGCGAGACGGAGCGCCTGTTTGCACTGATGGCCGGGCTCAAGGCTGCGGGCGTGACCATCATCTACATATCGCACAAGCTCGACGAAGTGGAGCGCACCACCGACGAGGTGGTGGTGATGCGCGACGGCCTGCTGGTGGCGCGCGAGCCCACGGCCAGCGTGACGCGGCGGCAGATGGCCAACCTGATGGTGGGCCGCGAGCTGGCGGATTTGTTCCCGCCCAAGCTGCCCGCGCCGGCGGGTGGAGAGCCGGCCATCAAGGTGCGCGGCCTGACTGTGCCGGGCTGGGCCGAGGATGTGAGCTTTGACGTGCGGCGCGGCGAGATTCTGGGCTTTGCCGGGCTGGTGGGCGCCGGGCGCACCGAGCTGTTCGAGGGCCTGCTGGGCCTGCGCCCGCGCTCGGCCGGCACGGTAGAAATTGCTGGCAAATCCGTGCAGCTGAAAAGCCCGCGTGATGCGGCGCGCCATGGCCTGACCTATCTGAGTGAAGACCGCAAGGGCAAGGGCCTGCACGTGCACTTCAGCCTGCGGCCCAATCTGACGCTGATGGCGCTGGAGCGCTACGCCAAGCCCTGGCTGGACCCGGCGGCCGAGCAGGCTGCGCTGCGCGATGCAGTGCAGGAGTTCGGCATCCGCACCGGGTCGCTGGAGGTGCGCGCGTCGTCGCTGTCGGGCGGCAACCAGCAAAAGCTGGCGCTGGCCAAGGTGCTGCACCCCGGCCCCAGCGTGGTGGTGCTGGACGAGCCCACGCGCGGCGTGGACGTGGGCGCCAAGCGCGAGATTTATCACCTGGTGCAGCGCCTGGCAGAGCAGGGGCTTGCTGTTGTGGTGATCTCGTCTGAACTGATGGAGCTGATCGGCCTGTGCCACCGCGTGGCGGTGATGCGCGCCGGGCGGCTGCAGACCACGCTCCAAGAGCCAAATTTGACCGAAGAGGAGTTGATCGCCCATGCCACAGGTACCCGCTGAAAACGCACCCACCGCAGCGGCTGCCGCAGCACCCGCTGTGCCCGGTGCAGGCCGCCACGGCGGCGCCACGGCCTGGTGGGGCAAGCTGCACGGGCTGGGCCCGGTCATCGGGCTGGTGCTGCTGTGCATTGGCGGCACGCTGCTCAACAGCAACTTCGCCACCTACGACAACGTGATGAACGTGCTCACGCGCACGGCCTTCATCGGCATCATCGCGGTGGGCATGTGTTTTGTGATCATCTCGGGCGGCATCGATCTGTCGGTGGGCTCCATGGCGGCGCTGATTGCGGGCTCAGTCATCCTGTTCATGAACGCGATGGCGCCCGTGCTCGGCTCGCCCATGGCGGCCGTGGTGGTGGGCATGCTGCTGGCGGTGGTGCTGGGCGCGGTGTTCGGGCTGGTGCATGGCCTGCTCATTACCAAGGGCCGCATCGAGCCCTTCATCGTCACGCTGGGCACGCTGGGCATCTTCCGCGCCTACCTCACGTATTTCTCGAACGGCGGGGCGATCACGCTGGAGAACGACCTTTCGGACATCTACAGCCCGGTGTACTACGCCAACCTGCTGGGCGTGCCCATCCCCGTGTGGATCTTTCTGCTGGTGGCTGTCATCGGCGGCGTCATCCTGAACCGCACGGCCTATGGCCGCTATGTGCAGGCCATCGGCTCCAACGAGCAGGTAGCGCAGTACGCGGCGGTGGATGTGCACAAGATCAAGATCCTTACCTACATGCTGCTTGGCGTGTGCGTGGGCATCGCCACGCTGCTGTACGTGCCTCGCCTGGGGTCCGCATCGCCCACCACGGGGCTGTTGTGGGAGCTGGAGGCGATTGCCGCCGTCATCGTGGGCGGCACGGTGTTGAAGGGCGGGGCGGGCAGCATCACCGGCACGGTGGTGGGGGCGATCCTGCTTTCAGTCATCAGCAACATCCTCAACCTCACCAGCATCATCAGCGTGTACCTGAATGCGGCGGTGCAGGGCTTCGTGATCATTGCGGTTGCCTTCATGCAACGCGGCAAGCGGTGATGGAGTGGCTGGAACAACTCTCCTGGCGTTGTTGCTGTGTCTTGCCGTGCTACTCGCACTGTCTGCGACACAGCGCCTAGCCAGGACCGCTTCGCTGAGTTTTCCAGCCACTCTTTGCGTGCATTTGTTTTTCAAGGTGTTCCCCAGCCGGCCAGCTTCCATGGCCATATTCCAAAGCAACAGGAGACAACGCATGAACAGCCAACTTTCTTTCACCCGCCGCCTGGCCCTCACGGCCGTGGGCGCCGCTGCCTTCGCATTGGCCGCCCCCGCCATGGCGCAGGCCAACAAGACGGTGGTGGGCGTGGCCATTCCGTCGGCCACGCACGGCTTTACCGGCGGCATCGTGTACTGGGCCAACCAGGCCAAGAAGGACCTGGAAAAGGCCCATCCGGGCCTGCAGGTCATCGTCAAGACCGCAGGCGGCGCGCCCGAGCAGGCCAACCAGCTGCAAGACCTGGTCACGGTGAACAAGATCAACGCACTGGTCATCTTCCCGTTTGAATCGGCGGCGCTGACCAAGCCCGTGGCCCAGGTCAAGGCCAAGGGCGTGTACGTGACGGTGGTGGACCGGGGCCTGACCGACACCAGCGCGCAGGACGCGTACGTGGCCGGTGACAACACGGCCTTCGGCAAGATTCCGGCCGAGTACATCGCCAAGGCGCTGGGCGGCAAGGGCAATGTGGTGGCCATGCGCGGCATTGCGACCACGCTGGACAACGAGCGCATGGACGCATTCAACAGCGTGCTGAAGAACCACCCCGGCATCAAGCTGCTGGACGCGAAATACGCCAACTGGAACCGCGACGACGCCTTCAAGGTGATGCAGGACTACCTGACGCGCTTCCCGCAGATCGACGCCGTGTGGGCTGCCGACGACGACATGGCCGTGGGCGTGCTCAAGGCCATCGAGCAGGCCAAGCGCAAGGACATCAAGCTGGTGTTCGGCGGCGCGGGTGCCAAGGGCATGATCAAGACGCTGATGGATGGCAGCAACCCTCTCATCCAGGCTAACGTGTCGTACAGCCCCAAGTTCATCTACGACTCGATCAAGCTCACGGCCGAGGCGCGCATCAAGGGCGAGAAGCTGCCTGCCAACACCATCATTCCGTCGGTGCTGATCACGAAGGAAACGGCGAAGGACTTCTACTTCCCGGACTCGCCGTTCTGATGGTGTTATGAATCAAATAGGCTTGTAGCGCTTATTCATCAAGCGCAAGCAGCTATTGAAAAGATAGCTGCTTGCCACTTGTACATCCGCAACCACACGCCCTTGGAGCCTCCATGCCAAGACCCGTCACCCTCTTCACCGGCCAGTGGGCCGACCTGCCGCTGGCAGAACTCGCGCCCCTGGCCAAAAGCATGGGCTACGACGGCCTGGAGCTGGCCTGCTGGGGCGACCATTTCAACGTGCAGGAGGCGCTGTCGTCGCCCCAGTACGTCAAAAACAAACATGCGCTGTTGGCCCAGCACGGCCTGCAGTGTTTTGCAATCGGCAACCACCTGGTGGGCCAGGCAGTGTGTGACCTGATCGACGAGCGCCACCAGTCCATCCTGCCGCCCCATGTGTGGGGCGATGGCGAGCCCGAGGGTGTGCGCCAGCGGGCAGCGGCCGAGCTGGCAGACACGGCGCGCGCTGCCGCCAAGTTTGGCTTGAAGACGGTGACGGGCTTCACCGGCTCGTCGGTGTGGCATTCGATCTATGCCTTTCCGCCCACCACGCAGGCGTACTGGGACAAGGGCTTTGCCGATTTTGCGAAGCGCTTCGGCCCCATCCTCGATGTGTTTGAAGAGTACGACATCAACTTTGCGCTCGAAGTGCACCCCACCGAGATCGCGTTCGACATTGCCTCGGCCGAGCGCGCGATTGCAGCCGTGGGCGGCAACAAGCGCTTCGGCTTCAACTACGACCCGAGCCATCTGGCCTACCAGGGCGTGGACTACGTGAAGTTCATCCGCCAGTTTGCCGACCGCATCTACAACGCCCATATGAAGGACGTGTGGTGGGGCAAGGGCGACGGCACGGTGGGCACCTTCGGCGGGCACACCAGCTTTGGCGATGCGCGGCGCAATTGGGACTTTCGCAGCGTGGGACGCGGGATGATCGATTTCGAATCCATCATCGTGGCGCTCAACGACATCGGCTACCAGGGCCCGCTCTCGGTGGAGTGGGAAGACAGCCGCATGGACCGCGTACACGGCGCCACAGAGAGCGCGGCGTTCTGCAAGCGGCTCGACTTCAAGCCCGCCGCCGGTGCATTCGACGCCGTGTTTGCGCGCGACAAGCAGGCCTAGCCGCGCTCCGTCCATAAAACCGATAACAACAACACACAGCGAGCAAAGGCGTTTCGTATGTCCAGTCCTAGAAAGCTCCGCTACGCCATGGTGGGCGGCGGCCACGGCGCGTTTATCGGTGCGGTGCACCGCAAGGCGATGGCGCTCGACTGCCAGTTCGATCTGGTGGCGGGCGCGCTGTCATCCTCGCCCGAGCGGGCGCGCGCATCCGGCGCCGAACTGGGCCTGGCGGACGACCGCAACCACGGCAGCTGGCAGGACCTGCTGGCCGACGAACTGCGCCGCCCCGCGCATGAGCGCATCGACCTGGTGAGCATCGTCACCCCCAACCATGTGCACCACCCGGTGGCGTTGGCGTTTGTGCAGGCGGGCTTCAACGTGGTGTGCGACAAGCCGCTGGTGCACACCCGCGCGCAGGCCGACGAGCTGGTGGCCGCCGTGAAGAAGGCGGGCACCGTGTTCGGCGTGACCTACAACTACACCGGCTACCCCATGGTGCGCGAGGCGCGCCACCTGGTGCACAGCGGTGTGCTGGGCACACTGCGCAAGATCACCGTCGAATACAACCAGGGCTGGCTGGCCACCGCAGTGGAAGAGGGCGGCGCCAACAAGCAGGCCGACTGGCGGCTGGACCCGGCGCGCAGCGGCAGCGCAGGCACGCTGGGCGACATCGGATCGCACGCCGAAAACCTGGCCGCCACCGTCACCGGCCAGCACCCCGCCTGGGTGTGCGCCGACCTCACCACCTTTGGCGCCGGGCGCAGGCTGGACGACGACGCCCAGCTGCTGCTGCGCTACGACAGCGGTGCGCGCGGCTTCATCGTGGCATCGCAAGTGGCAGCGGGGCTGGAGAACGACCTGCGCCTGCAGGTCTCGGGCACGCTGGGCACCATCACCTGGCGGCAGGAAGAGCCCAACCAGCTCGTCCACTCCCCGGTGGACGGTCCGCGCCGCATCCTCACGCGTGGCTCACCGTGGCTCAGCCCGGCCGCGCTGCAGGCCGGGCGCATTCCTGCGGGCCACCCCGAGGCCTTCATCGAAGCCTTTGCCAACGTCTACCTGGGTGTTGCTGCCGACATCCGCGCGCGGCAGGCAGGCACGGCGGCCGACCCCCTGCACGCCGACTACCCACGCGTGGAAGATGGGGCGCGTGGGGTGCAATTTATCGAGCGGGTGTTGGCCTCTGCTGCCAGTGAGCAGAAGTGGACGGCATTGCGCTGAGCAACGCCGCGCGTCGCGGCGCATGGAAGCTGTAGCCCTGCGATCAAAGCGATGAAACAGCGTTGATAAGGGTCACAACTCGCATGCGCCTCTGATTTAGGCTGCACGGGCCGCAGCCCTGGACGGAGGGCGGTTGTCGCGTATCCCTCCGAAGGTTGGGTTGCCGCGATAACCGCTATCCCGACCTTCGGCGGAGTCTTCTGGGTTGGCTGAATCAAGCTTACGTTGCGGAGCGGCTTCGTACACGTGTCTGTGCTCGACCAGCCCCATGCCAAGGCTAGCGTCAAGCTCCGAATGTCCTCAATTTCCGAGCCAGGAAAACCCCTATTTTTTCGATAGCTTTGAGCTATTGAAAATGGTGACTAATTGTTTGTTTTTGTTGCTGTTGTGTCACTAATACATACGCACTATGGCTAAGCGAGGGCACTTGCGCGATGCTTGCGCACCATCTTTTGAAGTTGGTGATTAAACAAAGAGTGGCAGTAAGCCATTGATTCATATCAAAAAAATAGATGGATGGGATGCGGGTCGGACGCCACCAAGCAAGCGTTGCCAGCAGTGCCGCAGGGCAGTTGAGGGATGCAAAACGCGGGGATCCCTGACGCCAATTTTTAATTGTTTACTTTCGTTACGTTTAGTAATCTCCGCGCTCACTCTTCTTTCAACGCCTGAGGAAATCATGCGATCACTTTTCTCCGTCCTGCCTGCTCGGCGCGCACACTGTTCTCCCGGTTCCCGAGCGACGCAGGGTGGTTTTACCCTGGTGGAATTGGCTGTTGTGCTGGCCGTCATCGGCTTGATCATCGGCGCCGTGGCCATCGGCAAGGATGTGCAGCGCAATGCCGAGTACACGAAGATCAAGAACAAGTTCATTGACCAGTGGGAGCAGGCGTACAACCAGTACTACCAGCGCACCGGCGTGGTGGTGGGCGATAGCCAGACCGCGCCCCGCATCATGGTGAACGGGACTGCTTACGTGGCAGCAGCAGGTTCTCCCACTTCGGGTGGTGACATGGCTGCACTGGTCGCAGCCGGCTCCGAGCCAGTCCCCGTTTGCTCGCGCAATCCTGAAGCCGGGACCATGCGCTCAGACTCTCCTTTTACGGTCAATGTGAATGACCTTCGTGCCTACATGACGCGCGCAGGCATCCGCATGCCGCCTGGTCGTGCAGAGGGTCAGGAAGACCTGTATGTCTACACCGATACCAACGGCTCGCCGCAGGAAATCCAGGTGTGCTTTCAATGGAACCGACCCACGACACCCGAGGGCTCGGGCAATGTCATGGTCATCTCTGGCCTGACTCCCGACCTGGCACGCATGCTGGACCAGATGATTGATGGCAAGCCTGACGCGCAAGAAGGTCGCTTCCGCCTGCGGGGCATCGCCAACGGCACGCCGAATGGTCCTGGTGTGGAATGGTCTGCCAACAACTCCTTCGGCCGCGGCGCAGGCGCCACCACGGCCACCGGCGCGGGCAACACCCGTGACGAAGAGCAGGTCATCACCCTGACCGCCATCTACAAGATGAACCAGTAATCAGGGCGAGGAAAACAACATCATGAACCAAGTATTCAAGAACCTGGCCCGCCGCTCGCCATCAACGCGTCAGCAGGGTTTCACGCTGGTCGAGCTGGCGGTTGTGCTGGCAGTTATCGGTCTCATCATCGGTGCCGTGGCCATCGGCAAGGATGTGCAGCGCAACGCCGAGTACACCAAGATCAAGAACAAGTTCATTGACCAGTGGGAGCAGGCGTACAACCAGTACTACCAGCGCACGGGCGTCGTGCTGGGAGACAACCAGACTGCCCCTCAGAACATGGTCAACGGCGAGCGTTTTCTGGCAGCTGGTACACGCTCTGGCCGCGACATGACCGGTGTCACGCCACCCAACGCCATTTGCCGTGCGGCAGCAGGGCAGGGCATGACTCGAGGATTCACCGCTGGTACGGATCCTGACCTGCGTGCCCTGATGACGCGTGCCGGTATCCGCATGCCTCCCGGCCGTGCAGAAGGTCTGGAAGACCGCTATGTCTATCTGGACACCAATGGCAACCCGCAAGAAGTCCAGGTGTGCTTCCAGTGGAACGTGCCGCTCGGTAATGGCTCTGCCGCGAATGCAGTGGGTGATGGCATGGGCAACGTGATGGTCATCACCGGCCTGACGCCTGACCTGGCACGCGCGCTGGATCAAATGATCGACGGAAAACCGGATGAGCGTGAAGGCCGTTTCCGTCGCCAGGGCGTGCTGAACAACGCTGGCGGCACCAATCCCAATGCGCCGGGGCAGGAGTGGCAAGCCTCCAACCGTGACCAGATCGGCACGACCAATGATCGTGCTTTTGACGAAGACCAGATCGCCATCGTCACGGCCATCTATCGCATGAATCAGTGATGTGGCTTGAGCCGTTTCACCCTTGACCCTTTACACAACTTATTCCCCTCGTCGGAGGTTTCAATGAAAAAGATGCATTCGTTTCGTGGGCTGGGCCGCAAGGTCCAGCAAGGTTTTACTCTGGTTGAACTGGCTATCGTGCTGGCCGTCATCGGCCTGATCATCGGTGCCGTGGCCATCGCCAAGGACGTCCAGCGCAATGCTGAATACCAGAAGGCCGTCAACAAGTTCGCCTATCAGTGGAAGATGGCCTACGACCAGTACTACCAGCGAACCGGCGTGGTGGTGGGTGATTGCCAGCAGGCGCCAACCTACATGGTGGATGGCTCTGAAACCTCTATCAATGGCGGCAACGCTTGTACGCGTGCGGGTTCCATGGCTGTTCCCGGCATTCCAGCCAGCTTCACAGACCGTGGTCGCAAAATCTGCTCTGGCCAGGGCTACGCTGCAGACACGGTCGGTGCTGGCGACACTACGCTGGCAACACTGAACCTGCGCGAACTGATGACCCGTGCTGGTGTGCGTATGCCCCCTGGCCGTGGTGAAGGACACGAAGACCGCTTCCTCTACATCGACTCCAATGGCAACCCGGCTGAGCTGCAAGTTTGCTTCCAGTTCAACAACGCGGGCGTCGCAAGCGGGGCGGGAAACGTCATGGTGATTCGTGGACTGACGCCCGATCTTGCGCGTTTCATGGACCAGGTGATCGATGGCAAGCCGGATTCCCGCGAAGGCCGCTTCCGCATCCAGGGCCGCCCCCAGCAGACGGCATCCACCGAAGCCAATGCACCCGGCACCCAGTGGGAGGCCAACAACACGCAGGGCGTTGCCATCAATGTGGGCGGCAACAGCACTCAGATGAACACCAGTGATGCGCGCTCGCCCGTAGTCAATGCCGCCGGGAACGCGGGAGGCACGGCTGGAGGCCGCACCTTCGACGAAGACCAGGTCATCTTGCTGACCGCCCACTGGATCATGGAGCAGTAATTGAACGGCACCCGTACGCTCAAGCTGGCCTGTCTGGCACTGGCCACTGCCCTGCTGGGCGGTGGAGCCTGGTTGGCGCAGCGCGGTCTCAAGCAACTGGCTTGGGAGCGCCAGCAATTCGCTCAGTTGCAACAGGGGCTCGAAAGCGCCCGCAGTCTTGTGCCTGAAGTGCAGCGGCGCGAGCAACTGGTGCGTTCTATCAAAGACGTTTCCCAACAGGTGGAACGCATGGGCTTTGACCCGTCCCAATGGGGTGAACGTCGCTTACGCCGGGCCGTAGCCCCCGCGACGCGGGTCGAGGCTGCTCAGTTCCTGGGTGAACTGGGTCGTGGCGGAGCAGGGCAGATCTTCGTGGCTGATGTTTTCGAGATCGCTACTGTGTCGCCTGAAGCCAGCCTGTTCCAACCCCCGATGCCCGGCGACCAAGGGCTTTTGCTGGGTGTCACGGGCACGCTGCACTTTCAGACGGCGTCTGTCTCTCCATCGCCGAAGGTGACTCCATGAGTGCAGAACATGTGTATCGCGTCGCCAGTTCCGGCTGGCTGCACTGCCACGGGCATCAGGTCGAAGAAGTTCCTGCATGGCCGCGTCTGACTCACAGCGCGCTGGTGGTGTTGGACATGGACGACGTCTATACCGACGTCTGGCGTTTCGAGGGCAAGACCGAATACGCAGCCGCTTTGGTTGAAAAGCGTGTGCGCACGCAAGGCCTCGTCGAAGGCGCGGCCCATGTCGTGGTGCACCGGCTGGTCAAATTGCCGGGCGGCTTTCAGGTGTTCTTCTCGGCGATTTCGCTGGATCTGTGGCAGCGTTGCACGCAATGGGCCAAGGAGCAGGACGACCATTGCCTGGTGATGATGGCTGGCGGGCTCCTGTGTGACGGCGTGGCGTCTGGCAGTGCGCGCGTCGTGCTGTCCCAGCGGCGGCTGATGTGTTTTGTGCAATCCGAAGAAGGCATGGTTTTTGGCTCTACCCAGGCGCTGGGTTCTGGGCCATCTGCCATGGCCAGTGCGGCCCAGGTGCTGACCAGCAACCACAGTACCTTGTTGATGCGGCTGGGTGCGGAGGCTGTGGAGTGGTGCACGCTGTGGTCTACGCAGCCTGCGGATGTGGACACCTGCCTCGCAGCTGTACGCAGCGTAGTGGGCGGCGCGCCCGTGGTCATGCATGCGCAAGAGATGACGCTGGCTGCTGAGCGGGTACATACCGCGATGCCGACATTGGCGCGCAAGGCTGCAGGCCGCCATGCACTGAATCCTAGTCTGGAGCGGGTGGCGTGGCGTGCCGAGCGCTGGGTGGCTCCTATCACCGTGGTAACGGCGCTCGTCGGCATCGTTCTGGCCATCGTGGGCGTGCTGGTCGGGCAACTGGCGGATCAGCAGCGCAATGCGGGAATGAACCAGCGCGCTGAGCTGGAGGCGCTGCAAAGCCGAATCCAGACGGTGTCGTTGGTGGAAGCTCCGGGGAAGCTGCTGCCGGTGGCCGAGTTCTCGCGCACGCTGGACGAGGGCGCGCGCCATGATCCAGTGGCGTTCATGGCAGTGTTGAAAGCTGCCTCCAACAAGGACATTCGGATTCAGCGAGTACGTCTGGAAACGACGAGCTCTTTAGGGAGTGCACAACCCGGTAAAAAAGCCTTCCGTGTAGACGGCGTGGTCGCACCCGGTGCCTCGGCTTCTGTGACACGCTGGGTCTCGCAGATGGCAGCGGCTGGCTGGACGCTCCGGGCGGTGGATCCCACCTTCACGCTGCCAGGTTCTTTCTCGTATGAGCTGGTGGCCAATGCAGCTGCTCTAGGAAATGTGAAACCATGAAATACGCGGCTTTACTTCTCAATGGGCTTGCCATTCTTTTGCTCGGCTGGGGGCTCTATGGCGTGTTTCAGCTCACTCAAGGGCGCACTCCGTCGATGCGTCCCATGACCGTGGAGCTGGCGCCCTTGCCAGCCGCTTTGCGCACGGATCAGGAGCGCGTGACCGAGGCCTTTGGCGCCATGTCTCGCATCCAGGCGCAGACGACGACGGCAGGCACCGATCCGCAGCGTCTGATCGCGCTGCCAGTGCCTGGCAGTGATGTGGTGGGCAGTGTGCAAATGCCGCGCCGCTCCCTGTCGTTGCATTTGGACGATCTGGCCTCTGAGCGGCAGTCTGTGGTGATTGACGGCCAATTGGCACGCCAGGGTGCAAGGCTGGAGGGCGGTGGGCGTGTTGTGCAGGTGCGCCCCAGCGAGGCAGTGGTTACCGAGCGGCTGGGTCGTCAGACTTTGACGCTGCCTCAGGGGGAACTGCGGGTGGGAACGCTGCGCTGGCCCGACGGATCGCTGGCAAGCATTAATACCCAGGAGTTCCGCTCGGGTCTGCCGGGCGGACAACCTGGCCCTATCAAGAGCTTGCCATGACCACGAAGGTCCGCTGGCAGCAGACAGACAACGTGACTCGCGGTTCGACGTGTGCATCGCGTTGTGGGCTCCCGTTGGCTTCTCCTCATGACCATTTCAAGAAATCACGCTAGTAGCGCCAAGGACAGCGACATGAACAATCCTCCATTTTTCAAGCCATTGGCGCTGGTATGTGCCGCCCTGGTGCTGGCTGGTTGCGCCAGCCCTTCGCCCCGCAGCGCTTCCAGCCTCCCGCCGCCAGATACCACTGCAGCAGACCAGATGCGCGAGCACGCTGCGCAAGAGGCCCAGCGTTTGCTGGTACATCAGCAGATGTTGCTGGCCGAAATCAACAAGACGGCAGCGGCACCGGTCATCGCTCCGGTGGCCCCGGTGTTTGATCCGCTGGAAGGCAAGCTGATCAATGTGGCCATGTCCCGAGCCAGCATCAGCCAGATCTTGAGTGCGTTTGCCGACGCAGGAAACCTGAACTTGATCGTTGATCCCAATGTGCTGAAGGGCGGGCAGCTTGCCGACATGCACTTGCGCCAGGTGACACTGCGTGAAGGCTTCAACGAAGTGCTGCGCACCTATGACGTGGCTGGCGAGTTCCGTGGCAATACGCTGCGCGTGAACCTTACCGAGGAGAAGTTCTTTTCATTGAACTTTCTCAACACCAAGACCAGCATCCAGATGGGCTCTGGCGGTAACGTTTTCGGCAGCTCCAATTCGGGCGGCGGGGGCGGAAGCGGGAGTGGAAGCAGCGGGGGCGGCGGATCGGGTGCCCAACAGGGCAGCCTGACCATGTCGGGCTCTGGCGGCGGAAGTACGGATCCGTACCTGGAAATCGAAACCGCCCTCAAGTCGGTATTGGGTGACTCGCACCAAGACCGCCTGGCCCAGCAGCAGCAAATGCAGCAGCAGAACCTGAGCATGACGACCCCGGGCTCGTCCTCGTCGCCTTGGATTGGGAGTGGGGCCAACCCAACACGTCCCGCCCAGTTGCCGCAGGCGCCCTTGGCCACGATGAATGAAGACAGCGGCTTCACATTGAACAAGATGACTGGCACGCTGTACGTAAAAGCCCGTCCCTCCAAGATGCGCGCCGTCGAGAAGATGTTGGCCCAGGTGCACAAGGTGCTGGGCAAGCAGGTGTATGTCGAGGCGCAGCTGATCGATGTACAGCTGTCTGACAACTTCGAGTTCGGTGTGGACTGGACGTCCTTGCGCAGCCGTCTGGCGGCAGGCTTTGGTTCGTCGCCCATGCAGCTGGGTGGCAGCTCGGGTACGTTGCCGAATGCCGGCACGGGCTACCCTTCGCGGGCCATTTCCATCCCCGCAGCGCTGATCGGTAGCGTGGCTGGGCCTGCACTGGGCATGTCTTACCAAGGCAGCAACTATGGCATTGTGATCAACGCACTGCGCTCCTACGGAAATCTGAAGGTACTGTCCAATCCCAACGTGCAAGTGCGCAACGGCACGCCTGCATTGCTGTCCGTTGGCACTAGCTCGCGCTACGTGTCGCAGTCCGCATCCACGCAAACCGTTCCTGGTGGCGGTGCGTCCACTACATCTTCCAGCGTACAGACTGACACCGTGTTCTCCGGTGTCATGGTGGGGGTGCTGCCCATGGTCCGTGACGATGGCCGCATCGAGCTGTTGCTGAATCCCATGCAGAGCGATGTCGACCCTGCCAGCCTGCAACTGGTGGCTGTGGGGGGAGACAACCTCGTCTCCCTTCCCAAGGTGAGCTACAAGGGGCTGACCACGACCTTGAACGTGGGCGATGGCGACGTGGTGGTGGTCGGGGGGTTGATCGACCAGCGCAGCTCCAATAACGACCGTGGAGCACCTGGGGTGTCTGACGTGCCTTTGCTGGGCAAGCTGTTCGGCAATGAGAACAAAGTGCACGGAAGTCGTGAGCTGGTGATCGTCTTGCGGGTGCGTGTGCTATGAGCCTCATCCACGACGCGCTGAAATCCATGGATGCGCCTCAAGATTCCAAGCCTGCCATGGCAAGGGCTTCCAAGGCGGCGGTGCGTGGCCGTCCAGCATGGCTGGATGCCATGGTGGCTTTCGCCGTCGTATTGGGGGCGGGGATTCTGGGGTGGTTTGTCTGGCAGACCCAGATGAAGCCCAAGGCATTGCCGCCGCCGATGGCTGCTGCGCCAAGTCCGGCCCCCGCTGCAGCGCCAGCCCCGGTGGCGGTCGCTTCGCCCGTCGCTGAAACGGCTGCGCCTGCTGCGGCGTTGCCAACGCCAGTGACGGTATCCGCTGCTGACCCTGCTGCGGCCGCCAACTCTGCCATGGCTGCTGCTCCTGCACCGGTAGTTCCTGCGCCTGTTGCCGTGCCAGCTCCAGCAGTCGCTGTGGCGGCTCCCGCAGCTGCGCCAGTGCAGTCAGCGACTCCCGCTCCGGCTGTTGCCATGGAGCCCGCTGCGCCCAAGATGGTCGTGGCAACCAGCCCACGCAGTGATGTTGCTACGCCCGCACCGGCTGCGGTGACCCGCAGCAGTGCGATGCGACAGGCGCATGGTGCAAACCGCTCCAATACGGCGACTGCGCCCGCAGTGGCGACGGCCCCGGCCGTGGATGACACTCCGGTGGAGCTGCGCTTTGCCCGTTTCGTCGCCGCCATGAAAGAGTCACGTACGGCCGATGCTGAACGTGAATTGGCTGCGTTGAAGGAGCGTCTGCCGGCAGGGTCTTTGGGACTGTTGCGCGCGCAAGCCTGGTTTGACCTGCGCGCCGGCCGCGATGCTGCTGCTGCAGACGGCTATCGCGCCATCCTTGAGCGGCTGCCTGGCGATGAAGAGGCCGCCATCAACCTGGCCAGCATTCAGTCGCGCCAGCAAAAGACTGAAGAAGCCCGCGCAACCCTTGATGCCGCATCGCGACTGCAACCAGATTCGGCTGCGTTGCGGGCCGCATTGGCCCAGTTCACCCCTGCTGCACGCCAATGACGGCCAATTCCATCTATGCCACGCTGGGGTTGTCACGCAACCCGTTTCCGCCGACGCCGGATGCGGGTTCGTACTTCTTCACGCCTCGGCTGGAGGAGGATTTCGCGGAGATCGTGCACTGCATCGAGGCGCGCAAGGGCTTTGTTCTTCTGACAGGAGAAGTGGGGCTGGGCAAGAGCACTCTGGTGCGGCGCCTGCTGGACACCCTCAGTGGCAAGAACTGCCACTCCGCGCTGATCCTGAACACCTTTTTGCAAGACAGTGCTCTGTTGTCTGCCATACAGTCTGACTTCGGTTTGCCGCCTTCGGACTCCGTAGAGCAGGGGCTGGCGCGACTGACCGAGTTCCTGATCGCGGGGCACCAGGCAGGCGAGATCAGCTTGCTGGTGATCGATGATGCGCAGAACCTCAGTGTGGAATCGCTCGAGCTGGTGCGCTTGTTGTGCAATCTGGAAACCGGCCAGGAAAAGCTGTTGCAGATCCTGCTGGTCGGACAGCCCGAGCTTGAGGAAACCCTGGCGACGCCGGAGTTGCGTCAGCTCAAGAGTCGCATCATCAAACACGCTCGGCTGTCGGGTCTGCAAAAGGATGAAGTCACCCGTTACTTCGACTTTCGCGTGAACGCTGCGGGCGCAGAGGGGCGCCTCTCCATCGAACCTGCAGCTGCGGACGTTTTGCACCGGGCCACGCAGGGAAACCTGCGACGCATTCACTTGGTGCTGGACCGTTGTCTGTACGGTTTGGCGAGTACCAGGGCATCTGTGGTGACCGAGCCCCTTGTTCAGCGTGCGGTGGCCGATCTGCCTGCATTGGGGGATGAAGCCGCAGTGATCGCCAAGGTGACTGGTGGCCATCGCGGTCGCAAGGCCTGGGTGCTCGCTGGCCTGCTGGCGGGCACGACAGCAACAGTCGCGTTGGCCAGCTGGGGGTTGGCTACCCAACCCAGCGAGCATGTATCACCAGCAGCCCCCGTGGTGGCAGCTCCCGCCCCCGAGGTAGTTCGGCCAACGGTGTCGGGCGAGGCCTCAGCATTACCGCCCAATGGCAGCTCTGCGACCGCCTTCGTGGCGACTGCACCGACACCCAAGGCGCAGCCTGCGGCTGCGGTACCTGCTCGCCAAGCCTGTGAAAACCAGCTCAAGGCGGCAGCTGCTGCTGACGAGGTGGTGCATGTTTACCGCCTGCCCGATGGCATGGCCGACAGCCTGAAACCGTCGACTCGCCTGTGCCGCTTCAATGTGGACAAGGAGTCCTGGGTCGCATGGCTGAGTCGCAACAACACGCGCAATATCGAGGCCGCCGAGCAGGTCACGCGCAAGGTGCAGGGCAAGCTCAAGGGCATGGGCCTTCTGGACAAGCGTGAGCCTGACGACGGTTTTTTTGGTTCGAAGACTGGAGAGGCGTTCGCCCGCTTTCAACTGCAGCAGGGTCTGCCGCCGACTGGCAAGCCCGACGAACTGACCTTCTTACTTCTGGAGCATCAGGATGCATCCCCCCGCTGAATCATTGCTAGAGGCCTCGGGCCAGTTGCAGCCCGCAGGCCCTACGGTCGAGGATCGCCTGGCGGTGCTGCGTGACAAGAGTCCTTCCCTGGGCGCTGCATTGGTCAATGCCGGCCTTGTGTCTGCAGTCGCCATCGACTATGTGTTGCAAAAACAGAAGATCGAGAAGGTGCCTATGGGCAACCTTCTGGTGGAGCTGGGTTTCGCAAGTGCCAACGAGGTCGCACGCCAGCTTGCTGGCCAGCGCGGACTGCGCTTTGTCAACGCCGATGAAATGCCGGAGCCCGATACGGCCGTAGCCGGCATCTTTAACCGATCGTTGTGCCTGACTTATGGCTTCCTGCCTGTGCGGGAAAACGACGAGGGCCTGATCGAGGTAGTGCTTGGCGACGCACAGCCTGATACGGTGACCGAACTTGTGCAGCGCAAGCTGGGCAAGGGATGCCATTTTTTCCAAGGTGAATTCGATAGTGTTGCCCAGGCCATCCAGCAGCACTATTACTTCGCAGAGCACCCGCCGGCACGCCTGATAGAGAGCGAGGTCCGCAAGCTTGAAGCCGACGTAGATCGTGCTTACAGCCCCGCCCGTTTGCTGGAACACATGCTCCACCTGGCGGTGCGCGAACGGGCGACGGATATCCATCTGGCGCCCACGGCGCGTAGCCGTTCGGTGCTGCTGCGCGTAGACGGCGTTTTGCGTCCGGTGTTCGCGCTCTCGCCGGCCCTGGACCGCCTGGTGGTCTACGTCAAGCTGCAGGCCGACATGGATGCCAGCGAACAGCGCCTGCCCCAGGACGGTAGCTTTACGGCACAGGTGATGGAGCACAACTTCACCATCCGTGTCTCCACCTTGATCTCCGAATTTGGCGAGCGTATGGTGCTGCGCTTGCTGCCCGAGCGCAGCAACCTGGACAAGCTGGCAGACCTCGGTTTTCTGGAGGAGGATGTCGCCGTCATGGCCAAGGCGTTCTCGCGTCCGCACGGCCTCATCCTGATCACGGGCCCTACCGGCTCAGGCAAGAGCACGACGCTGCATGCCGCGCTGCGCATGCAGCCCTTGATTGAGCGCAATGTGCTGACCGTGGAGGACCCGGTGGAGTACCGCGTCCCGGTCGCCTGCCAGACCGAAGTGAACCGCCGTGCGGGCTATGAGTTCGCCAATGCCATGCGGCACTTTCTTCGGCATGACCCCGACATCATCCTGGTGGGCGAAATCCGGGACTCTGAGACTGCTCGTGCTGCGTTGGACGCTTCCTCTACAGGTCACCTGGTGTTGTCTACCTTGCACGTGGGCAGCATTTTTGGGGTGATGCCTCGCCTCAAGCTGCTGGGCGTGGACACGGAAACGATTGCCGAAAACCTGGTGGCAGTGATCAACCAGCGCCTTGTGCGCCGCATTTGTCCACACTGCGCCAAGCCACGTCTTGCGACTGACGATGAGCGCCGCTGGCTGGGGCAGGGCGCTGCGGGCGAAATGCTGCAGGTGTTCCATGGTGCCGGCTGCCATCACTGCCGCGACACAGGGTATCTGGGCCGCCTGCCGGTGTACGAAATGCTGGTGGTCAACCGTGACCTGGCGGACGCCATCGCCTCTGATGCCACGCGGGCCGAAATGCGGCAGCGCGCGCTGGCAGCAGGCATGCGACCCATCTTGACGTTGGCGCGGCACCGCGTGTTGGCAGGTGAGACCACGATGGAGGAAATCCTCCGCACCGTGGGCGAGGACTGAGCCGCTTTGGCGGAAGCATTGCATGGCCAATCTCAACACTTATTACTACCGCGTACTGCTGCCCCATGGCGGGGTGCGCTCGGGTCTGTTGCGCCTGGCAGTCAAGCGCGACTTATCGGCTCGCATGCGGCTGGAGGCCGACACTGACGGCACGGTGATCAGCCTGTGGCGTTTTCCGGCCTGGCTTGCAGTGGTGGCCGATGCGCTGTTGCATCTGTTCCGAAAGCAAGTGCGCGGCGAAGACCTTGCGGGCTTCCTTCGCGACCTGGGCCTCATGATGCGCGCAGGCGTTCCCGCCCTCGATGCGCTGACCACCCTGGTGGAAGAAAGCCACAGTGTTGGCAACCCTGCCATGGCGTCCGTTGCACGCAACATGCTGGACGACTTGAACGCGGGTGTGGGCATGACCGAAGCTTTCAACCGGCACCCCAATGTGTTCCCTGAGACGGTGCGTAACCTCATCTCCATCGGGGACCAGACAGGTACTCTGGACCGCATGCTGGGCGAAGCCGCGGAGCACGTGGAGCGCATGATCAATATCCGGCGCGATATCAAGACTGCTCTGATCTACCCGGCGTTTGTGTTCGCCTCCATCATTGGCGTCGCCATCTTCTGGATCTACTACGTCGTGCCCAACATGGCGCGCCTGTTCAAGCAGCTGCAGGCGAAACTGCCACCCATCACTGAAGGGCTGGTGGCCTTTGCGAACTTGCTGTCCACCCATCTGCCCTGGGTGCTGCTGGTCACGGTCATCGTGGTGTCGATCGGCGTCATTGCCTTCAGACGGTCCGAGCGATTCCAGCTTGCAACCTATACCTTCATGCACCGTTTGCCTATTGCTCGTACGTTGCTGGTGTCTTCCGGCATGGCACATATCACCGAGCATCTCTCGATCCTCGTACGTGCGGGGGTAGACATGGTGTCCAGCCTGCGCGTTCTGGGGCGGGCCACCAAGAACCGCTACTACCGCACCCGTCTCATCCATGTGGCTGAATCGGTTTCGCGCGGCGAGTCCGTGTCCTCATCGATGCGGCGCGTAGGCGGTTTTCCCGCCATGGCAGTGCGCATGATTTCAGTGGGGGAAGAGTCCGGTAGCCTGGATCAGCAGCTCTCTCACCTTGCAGCGGACTATCGCAAGCGCCTCGAGGTGTTGGTCAAGTCGCTCGCGGAAATCCTCAAGCCTCTGATCATCCTGGTTGCAGGGGGCTTGTTTCTTTTTCTGATCGTTGCGCTGTTGTTGCCTGTTTACGACCTGGTGCGGCAGTCGGTCACTCAAAGTATGGGAGGCGGCTGATGTCACGTTCTTTGTTGTCACTTCGCGCAGACATTCCAACCCCTGTTTCTGGCATAGGTTTGTTTGAGAGTTTTCATGCTGGTGAGGCCTGCCCGTTCTGCTGGGCAGGAGACTGAATGCGTAAGCCCGTTTTGGTAGGTGCGAGTCTAGGACTGCTGCTGTTGGTCGCGATCGCCGTCGGTGTATGGATAACTGATAAGCATCCCGAGCCAGTTGTCGGTGGAATACCACCTCGCACGACGAGCCCCCGGATCGTGCCGTCAGCCCCAGCGGCTTCCATGGCTCCGGGCACAGCACAGAGCATTCCACAGGCAGACATGGCAAGGCAGGACCGCCGCCGCCGCCTGGCGGAAGTGCGCGCAGAATTCAGGGTGCTGAGTGCTCAAGGGGCGCAGGCATCGCCACAGAAAATGCGGGCGTTGGTGGATGAATTGGAGGCCTTGTCCGGCCCCAGCTTCGATCCGCGTTATTTCCAGTCGCTGCGGACGATGCTGGACCAGAACGCAAAACTGCAGCAACTCAACGCGGAACTGCAAATCCTCACCAAAAGCAAGGCCCCCAAGGATGCAGCGCGACAGGAAGCCATCCTCGCCGAAATGCGTGCAATAGGCGAGCGCGTGGCTGCGGAAGCAAAGGCCATGCAGGCCTTCATGCCCAAGCCCACGCCTGAGGTAAAAGCTCCATGAGTTCCAGTGGTTCTTACTCTGGCGCATTGCACAAGCGTGCCACGCAGAGGGGATTTTCCCTGGTCGAAGGGGCGATCGCGCTCGTGGTAGCGGGGCTAATGACTTGGGCGGCTTTCAGTGGGTACGTGACGGTATCCGAACAACAGGAAATCGAACGTGGCCGAGTCGAGGCAGAGCAATTGCAGTCGATTCTGCGGGCATTTGCACTGCGCAATGGGCGGCTTCCATGTCCTGCGAGCACGCCTGACGGATATGAGGCGCTGAGCAGTGGAGTGTGTGCATCAGGGGTCCAGCTGGGTTGGTTCCCTTATGTGAGCGTCGGTCTGGAATTGCCCACGGATCGACTGCGTGCCCGCTATTCGGTTTTCCGAGAAGCGAACCTCGCCGTGCCTGCGCAAGACGCAGATCTGGCTGTGGAGTTGGAGCGAACGGGTGATTCGCTGGGTGCGCCTACGCATCGGGACATCACCGACTTGATCGTTGCTTTGAACAATGCGTCTACTAAGCCAGTGTCGTCAGCGCGCACGTATCTCACAGGTGACGGCGGTGCGGCGGGAGCCATTGATTGCGCTGCCAATCGTGTAATGGTTGCAGCGTACTGGGTGGTGGTGCCACTTCAAGACAAAGACGGCGACGGGAACCGCCTGGATGCCCCTCACACTCTCACCAGTTTGTGCGCAGCGAGCCCTTCAGCGCCGCTGCGGTTTGCGTCGGATGACGTGGTGATCGCGGAGTCACCTGCGCAGTTGGCAGGGTGGTTGCGCAAGAGCCTGCCTTGACGGCAATCCCCTCCTTCACTTTCATGCTGCCGATGTCTACGACCTGTCTCTCCTTGCCGCTCCGAAGCGCTGCACGCCGCGCAGGCGGATTTGGCCTGCTGCAAGTGATGCTGCTCATCGCAGTAATGTCTGGTCTTGCCACGATGGGCTACCTTCAATGGCGCGAACGTTCCGCGTTGGATTCGTCCCGCCAGGAACGTCAGGCCCTGGCGCAGGCTGATCAGGCGTTGATTGCCTATGCCACTGTAGCCCGCAGCTTGCCGTGTCCAGACGTTGATCGAGACGGTTTGCAGGATTGCGGTGCACCGGCTACCCAAAAGGGATGGCTGCCAACGGCGACCCTTCGCATGGCAGGCGTTGACCCCGGAGTGGACGTGGGGCAGTTGCGCTACCTCGTTCAGCGCCAAGGTGGTGCCAACGACCTCACGATGCTGACGGATACGTGGACTCCTCTCGAGTACAGCGACGGAGCCGACGGCTTTTTCGCCATGCGCGGAGCTCCTTACCCAGCGGACATCCTCACGTTGACCGACCTGTGCCAAAGGCTTGACACCGGCCGCAGGGCGACGATGTTACCCACCATGGCTCAAGTCAATGCACCGACCCCGCGCGCCATCGCCTATGCGCTGGCCCATCCGGGAAACAACGATGCGGATGGTGACGGTGATCTATTTGACGGCGCCAATTCCAATGCCGCAGCCAATGTCAACCGCATGGAAGACCCGAACCGGCGTTCGCTCCTGGCGGGGTACAACGACATCGTGCTGGAGCGGTCTTACGACAGCCTGCTGTCGGCTTTTCATTGCCGCCCTTTGATCGATTCCATCAACACAGTAGCTCTGGCCCATGATGTGGCCGGAGACGTAGCTGAGATGCGTGCCGACAACATCTCGTCTGCCCGTCGTTCGGTTGCCTTCAGCACTTTGGCGGCCATCATGACGTCTCTGGAGATTGCCCTGGCCGTGGCAGAGGGGGCTTCTGATGCTGGCAACGCCGCCGCAGAGTGGGCCATCTGTGCGGCGTCGCTGGGGTTGGCGGTCAATGCCTGTGCGGCCGCACCCCAGCACACTGTAGCGATTGGGCTGGCGGGGGGCGTCATCATCGCCAACGGTCTTGCCGTGGTTGCCAATGCAGTGGCGGCTGGCATTGCCGGTACAGCTTTGACGCTGGCCGATAGTAGTGCCACGGCTAACGATATATGCCCTCCCATGGATCCGGCGGTGAACAACCTCATGCTGTCCATCGCGCAGCAGGAGGTGACGGATGCCAATGCCGAACTGGCCGCCGCGACTACGGCTGTCAACAACAAGACGGCAGAACTCAATACCGCCATCGCGCAGCGAACTGCCGCCGTCACCAGTCTGACCAGCCTGATTCGAAATGGCCAAGCCAGTTCGCAGATCGACGGATTGCTCAACACCTTGTTGGCTGCTGCCGGTACCTGGGGCAGTACATCGTACGCCAGCGCTGCCGCCGATTCCAAGGTCACGCAGGCTACGCAGCTGCGTGATCGCTGGGCGGCCGAGGTCGCCAAGTACAACGCAATGCTGGCAGACATACCGGGCACTCTCGCCCGATTGAATAGCGAGATTGCTGCACTGGACTTGCTCATTGCCACCAATCCGCCCAACAAGACAGACCTTCAGAATGAGCGTGACGGCAAGGATGCGGAGCGCAAATTGGCTGGTGATGTAGCCGGCCTGACGGCCGTGCGAGACAAAGCTGTGGCTGAACTGGCCAGCGCACAGACGGCACTGGACAACGCCGTTGCTGCGCAAACGGCTGCCAGCGCTGCCTATTCCACGGCGCAGACGAGCTACCAAAGTGCCATTTCAAACTTTGTCAACGGCACGGCCCGCTACAACATCTACAACAGCAGCGGGGCCGTGGTTGCCCATGGATGCACGACCGCCTGTCAGGCTGGCGACGTCAATATCAACAGCGTGGGCCAACTGGGCTCCGCGCTGGTCGACCTTTTTGGACTGGGCGCGATGACCAGCCCGAGCACCGACGCCAAGTACCTTAAACCCGTCAAGCTGCAAAAAGAGCTGGATGCTTTGAATCAACGTCTGGCGGCAGCGCAAGATCGCAAGGCCACGGCCGATGCGCGGTTGCTGGAGGCGCAAAACCGTGTCAATAACCCGCCGCCCTGCAACGCCACGGGCTCGGCCGTAGTGCCCATGACACCCGAGCAAGCCGAGTCCATCTTGGCGGATGTAGATCGCAAGGGAGGGACGCGATGATGTTCATGAGAGCGGACGCGCAATTACCTTCGCGCCTGCGCCAGACAGGGTTGTCACTGGTGGAGCTGGGCGTTGCGATGGCAATCGTCGGGGTGATTGGCATCATCACGTGGCGATGGGTGGCCGACACGCGTGCTCCTATGGATCGCACTGCCATCATGGGGCAGCTGTCTGAAGCCCAAGCAGCGGTGGAAGGCTTTGTGCTCGCCAATCATCGGTTGCCCTGCGCCGCATCCGGCAGCAATGGCACAGAAGACTGTGGCAACACCAGCGCTGCTGCGGTCTTGCTGCCGTGGCGCACTCTGGGGTTACCCAGTCGCATGGGCCAGTTGCACTATGGCGTCAATCGCGGTGCTTCGCTGGATCTCGCCAGTGCGCCGACGGCCTCCGCTTTCCCTGATCTCAACATCAATTACACCCCCGCTATTCCGGTGCTGGCTTTGTCAACCGATGCGGGCGTCAACGCTGCTGCAGCCGCGTTGACGGGCGCCATCACGGCAGCAAATGGCAGGCGCGCCGTTATCAATGGCCTTGATTGGTGCCGTGTGGTGCGCCGTCTTGCGGCCAATCCCACGGCGGCGGGTGTCCTCACTGCGGGCAATCTCACCGCAAGTATTCCGGTCGCGTTTGTGATCGCGCACCCGGGGGTGAATGGCGTGTTTGAGGGCAGCAATGTGCCGGGAGGTGCAGCGGGGTTCAGATTCGATATGCCCGGACGCGCGCAGGACAGCAATTTCGATGATCTGTCCGTGGCTGTTGGCGCGGGCGACCTTGCGTCCCGCATTGGGTGCGTGCCGCGTCTGGGTGCTATGCAGGCTGCCGCGCAGGGGGCCTACACCGCTTATGACAACGTGCGAGTGGTGCAGGAATACTGGTCTTTGCGGGTCTTCGACATTGAGCAGGCGCAGTCAGCCCTGGAGGCCGCAGAAACGGGCGTCATCATGGCGGCCATGAACGCTGCTCTGGCCGCCGGCAGCGCGGCACTGGCCGTCGCTTCAGCCGCCAACACCGAGGGGATCACGATTTTTGGTCTAGTTCTGTCTGCGGCCAATGTGGTCACCGCAGCTGTAGAGGTGGGTTTTGCGGCGGACGATCTCATTGAAGCCCAGAAGGCACTGCAAGACTCTAAAGACAAGGAACTCGCGTCGCGGGCGTATGTGATCGAGGTGTTTGAAACTTTTACCCAAGCGCTGACGGCGGCGAACCGGCTGGATGAGAAAGGGCTTAACCCATGAGACACCGTATGGAGGGTTTCACTCTGGTCGAGCTGTCGCTGGTGTTGTTGGCTCTGGGGCTGATATTGCCTGGTGCAGTCATCTTCTGGCAGTTGTCAGAGCGGCATCGCGTGGCGGCCGTGCAAATGGACGCGCAACAGCAGTCGCGCCAGGCACTGCTGGGTTATCTGCATTCTCATTTCAGGTTGCCATGCCCGGCTGCGGATGCTAACGGCGTGGAGTCCTGCACGGATGGTGCCGTGATTCGCCAGGTGGGCTATCTCCCTTGGCGTACGTTGAACCTTCCGCGCCCTGAGGCAGGACGTTTGCGGTACGGCGTATACCGTGAGCCTTCAGGTGCCACGATGGTTGCCGCTCCTTCGGACCGGGACCTTGCGGTGGCTCGCGACCGCATGAACCCGCTGCGTGTACGCACCCCATCTCCCAAACCCCAGAACCACACAGCGGCCCCCAACCCAAACGCGCCTCCCATTCCGGAAGTGCTGTCCAGCTTGAACAGCGTGTTGGGAGTTACCCAGTCTGGCAACGATGCGGCACCACTGAACCCAGCCTGCGATGCTGCCGGTGACCCGGCCTGTCCATTGGGTGTAGTCAATGCGGTCAATCTCATTGACATTTGCCTGGCGCTGAACACCGCCAGCGATGCTTTGGTGGCTCCTGCTGGCCGGTTGGCCACTCAGGTCGGAGCAACCCGGCGCACCGCCGCCTTCGTGATCGCCGCGCCAGGTCTGTTGGATGCCCAAGGCAATGGCCAGGCGTTTGACGGCGCCAATGCCACTGCATCCAACGCTGACCCCACTTTCGCTTCGCCCAGTCAGGCTGTAACCGAACAGTACGATGACATCGTGCTGGCCGCGAGTCACACCGAGCTGTTTGCAGAGCTGCAATGTGGGGCAGCGTTGTCCGCCATTTCACACGCTCATTTCAACGTAGCCACGGGAGCTTTTGTGATGGAGCGTGCCATGTACGACTACCGTGATCAACTCTACATCGCTGTGGTGCTGGCTCGTGCTGATGTTGCCGCGGCGGCGGCAGGAGCGCTTTCTGCAGCTGCTGGGTCGCTAGATGCCGCGAAGGAGATGGTGTCCGCCGTGGCAGATACCACCATGTCTGTGGGCGCTCGTGCGTTTCAGATAGCACTGGCGGCTGTGGGCATCGGATTGGCTGTGGCCAGCGATATTGCGGCTGCGGCCGCTGTGGTGGATGCTGCGCTTTCTCTTGCAGAAGCTGAGGATGTTTTTGATGGCTTCGCGACACGCACGACGGCAATGACCGAATTGTCACGAGACATTAATACCAACGCGTTGCGGGCTGACGCCATTGGCCACTGATGAATTTGATGACCGACGTTTACTGAGTGACGCACCATGACCCCATTTCACATTCACCCTCACGGCGCTGCCTCGCGTCGACAACGTGGTTTTTCGCTTCTCGAGCTGAGCGTCGTTCTGATCGTGATCGGCTTGTTGCTGGGTGCCGTTGCTGTTGGTCGTGATTTGCAGCGTTCTGCCGCCAATCAGCGGCTGTCCACCGACTTCATCCAGGGCTGGCAACTCGCGTATGAAGGCTTCTTCAACGGTGTGGGTTACCCACCCGGTGACAACCCGACCGCGCCCACAGGGCAGGTCAATGGAAACGCTGCCACGCCCGGTACAGAGCTGTGTGGTGCGGACATGATCAATGCATTTCTGGCCGCCGGTATCCGCCTGCCCACGGGCCGTGCCGAGGGCCAGCAGGACCGCTATGTGTATCTGGACAGCAATGGGAACCCGCAGGAAGTGCGGGTGTGTTTTCAAAGCCGTGACTGGGCTGAGCCTGGCGCCACCGGGGGAGTGTTTGTATCTCGCAAGCGCAACATCATGGTGGTCCGTGGTGTGACGTTTTCCTTGGCGGCTGCGTTGGACCAGCAGATCGACGGACGCAGTGATGCGCGTTTTGGGCGCTGGCGCGATATCTCCTTCGCCAATTCCATCGCTGAACTCAATGGCCAAGCCTGGCCCATTGATGACCGGATGGCATTTGGGTCCACCACAGTGACTTCGCTGGATGAATCGCAGGTGGCCATCACCACGGCGCTTTTTCAGATGATGCGCTGATTTCCGTGCGCGAGCCGCGAACGCTTGGCGCGGTGGCGGTAGCGTGAGGCAGGGGTACTTGGCGTGTCGTCGCTTTGAACGATTAAACCCTCGGTCCTCAAGCTTCTGCCAGCTGAAACCGCTGGTCAAAATTCATCTTGCCCAGCAGGCTCAGCGCCGCGTCGCGGGTAGCGTTGTCCACCTTGCTGATGTCCAGGCTGTAGCGCTTGGCGGTGGATACCACATCCACACATTTGTGGCCCCATTGCACCGCCACGAGCAAGGCGGGGCGCTGGCCTGCCTCGGCGCCCACTGATACGCCGCGCTGCTCGGGCCGCAGCATGAATTCGAGGTGGGGGGTGCGCACCAGTGTGAGGCGGTCGGCACCTTGTGGGCCCAGGGCGAACGAAACCACCCAGTCATCTTCGTCTTCCACCATCACAAACGGAACATGCTGGGGTGCGGCCATGGTGTTGGGCGTTGAGGTTGGAGGGCGGGGCGCGTGGGCCGCTGTGGTGCGTAGCCCAGGGTGCGGGCGGGCGCCAGTATGCCGCTGCAAGCGCTGTGCCTGCTGCGGGAGAACCCGAGGTTGGGCCTTTCCAACGCGGTGGGTGGGGTGTCAGCGTGGTGCAAGGCTAGCGAGGTGCGCGCTGGCGGGGGCAATGCGGTTAATTGGTGCCAGGGCCGCGCGCCGTCTGCAGGTGCCAGGGCTCTGATAGAAATGGGCCTAAGCGCCACATCCGCATGCTTTACAAGCTATCGTTTTGCTAGTTCTTTTTGTAATTGCTGTGCTCTACGGAACGGCTGTCGCCAAGCCCGCGGCCAGTTGGCCCACGGTGCGCAGTGCTGGTTCCAGCCGCCCCTGCGCTGGATGCCCGTAGTTGATGCGTACGCAGTGCGCAAACCGCTGGTCGGCCGAGAAGATCTGCCCGGGCGCGAGGCTAATGCCCTGCTGCAGTGCCAGTCGGTGCAGTTCCAGCGCGTTCACTTCAGGCGGCAGCTCCACCCACAAGAAGTACCCACCCTCAGGCCGCGATACGCGGGTGCCGTGTGGGAAGTGCTGCGCTACGGCCGCCAGGGCCAGCGCCTGCTGCTCGGCCAGGCTGCGGCGCAGCTGGCGCAGGTGCCGGTCGTAGCCGCCCTGGGCCAGGTATTCCGACAGCGCCTGCTGTGACGGCGTGGCAGCCGATAGCGTGGTCATGAGCTTGAGCCGCTGCACCGCCTTGGCCTGGCGGCCCGCCGCCACCCAGCCCACCCGGTAGCCGGGCGCCAGGCTTTTGCTGAATGAGCTGCAGTGCATCACCAGCCCCTCGATATCAAACGCCTTGGCTGGGGGCGGGCGCTGGGGGCCAAAGTGCAGCTCGCCATACACGTCGTCCTCGATCAGCGGGACACCGTGGCGCGCCAGCAGGGCGACCAGCTCGCGCTTCTTGTCCTCGGGCATCAGGCTGCCCAGCGGGTTCTGAAAGCTGGGCATGAGCCAGCAGGCCTTGATGGGCTGGTGGGGTGTTTGCCGCTCCAGTGCTTGCGCCAACGCTGCCAGGTCGATGCCATCGCGCGGGTGGGTGGCGATTTCCAGCGCCTGCAGGTTCAGCCGCTCCAGGGCCTGCAACGCGGCGTAGAAGGTGGGCGATTCGACCACCACCACGTCGCCGGGCTGGGTGACGGCCTCCAGGCAGAGGTTGAGCGCCTCCATGGCGCCGTTGGTGATGATGATTTCTTCCACGTCCACCGGCATGCCGTGCACGCCGTAGCGCAGGGCAATCTGCTGGCGCAGGCGTTCGTCGCCGGGCGGCAGGCTTTGCACGATGGTCCACGGGTCGAGCTTGCGCATGCCGCTGCCCAGGCAGCGCGCCAGGCGCTCCAGTGGAAACAGCTCCAGCCCTGGAAAGGCCGAGCCCAGCGGCACCAGGTCGCGGTCGCGCGCCAGGCCCAGCACCTCGAACACCAGGTCGCTGATGGCCACGCCGGTGGAGGTGGCGGCGGGCTGCGAGGGCTGGGGCTCCGCGGGTCGAACCTCGGCCGTACCTGGTAGCCGGGCGCTGACGTAGTAGCCCGAGCGCGGGCGCGCATGGATCAGGCCCTGGGCCTCCAGCAGGTAATACGCCTCGAACACGGTGGACGGGCTGATGCCCCGTGTGCGGCTGGCCTCGCGCACCGAGGGCACGCGGTCGCCGGGACGCAGGGCGCCGCTGTGGATGAGCTGGGCAATGGCGTCGGCGTGGCGTTCGTAGCGCTTCATGGGCAGGGCCGGGTTGATGCAGGGTAAACTGATCTGTATTTTTAACTCGAAACTGAATCTGTACTGTTTTTGGGGGCGGGCGTAGAGTGGCGGACTGTGTGGGCGCACGCCTTGCGTGTTTGGCCGCTGTGGGCCACCCAACCGTTTCTTTCCCGGACAAAAAGATTCCCATGACCGATTGCCTGCGCAGCTTGCTGCGCCCCGTTCTCAGCCTGCCTGCGGCCACTGCCCTGTTGGCGCTGGCCTTGAGCGCTGGCGCTGTGGCCCAGACGGTGCCTGCCAGCGCCAACCCTGCAACCCCGGTGGCCGCTGCATCCACTGTGGCCACAGTGCCCGCGTCTTCCATGTCTTCACGCGTGCTGGCCTGCACCGCCTGCCACGGCAAGGAAGGCCGTGCCACGCCCGACGGCTACTTTCCGCGCATTGCGGGCAAGCCAGCGGGTTATCTGACCAACCAGCTGCTCAACTTTCGGGACGGGCGGCGCAGCTACCCGCAGATGGGCTACCTCATCGAGCACCTGACGGACGATTACCTGCGCGAGATGGCCGAGCACTTTGCCGCGCTCGACTTGCCGTACCCACCGCCGCCCGCACCACAAGCGCCCGCCGCCGCGCTGGAGCAGGGCCGCCAGCTGGTGCAGCAGGGCGACGCGGCGCGCCGCATTCCCGCCTGTGTGGCCTGCCACGGTGCGGCCATGACGGGCGTGGCACCGTCCATCCCCGGCCTGCTGGGCCTGCCGCGTGACTACCTCAACAGCCAGCTGGGCGCCTGGAAGACCGGCCAGCGCCGCGCGCACGTGCCCGACTGCATGGCCGATATTGCCCGCCAGCTCACGCCCGATGACGTGAGCGCAGTCTCGGCCTGGCTGGCAGCCCAGCCCGTGGCGGCGGGTGGCAAGCCAGCCCGCACGCTGCCCGCCGCCATGCCGGCCCGATGCGGCGGTGTGGCTGAGGTTCCCGTCGCTGCTGCAGCGGCACGCTGAGAAGGGATGCACCGATGAAACGCATCCTCTGGACCCTCTCTTCCGTGCTGGCGGCGCTCGGCATTGCCGCCGCCGTGCTGATCACCCTGAACCTGCGTGGCGAAGAGCCGCTGCCCACCGCCGAGACGCTGCAATCCACGCCCGTGCTGGTGCAGCGCGGCGAATATCTGGCCCGCGTCGGCAACTGCATGGCCTGCCACACCACCCAGGGTGGCGCGCCGTTTGCAGGCGGGCGCGGCATTGAGACGCCGTTTGGCGTGGTGCACAGCTCCAACCTCACGCCCGACAGGGTGCAAGGCATTGGCAGCTGGACCTCGGCCGAGTTCTGGCGCGCCATGCACCATGGCCGCAGCAAGGACGGGCGGCTGCTGTACCCGGCCTTCCCGTACCCCAACTACACGCAGGTGACGCGCGAGGATTCGGACGCCATCTTTGCCTATCTGCAAAGCGTGCCTGCTGCACCCGACGCCAACCGCGCCCATGCGCTGCGTTTTCCGTACAACACGCAGGCGGCATTGGCCGTGTGGCGTGCGCTGTTCTTTGCGCCCGGAGCGCCCAGCGCCGAACCCACGCAGACGGCGGAATACAACCGGGGCGCCTATCTAGTCAACGGCCTGGGCCACTGCACCGCCTGCCACACGCCCCGCAATGCACTGGGCGCCACGACGGACGCCAAGGCCTTCACCGGCGGGTTGATCCCGGTGCAGAACTGGTATGCCCCCGCACTCAATGCGGCGCACGAGGCGGGCGTGAAGGAGTGGCGCACCGACGACGTGGTGGCACTGCTCAAGACCGGCGTGGCCCCGCAGGGCTCGGTGCTGGGCCCCATGGCCGAGGTGGTGTTTCGCAGCACGCAGTACCTGAGCGACGCCGATGCGCGCGCCATGGCCGTGTACCTGCAGGGCCTGCCGCAGCAGGATCGCAAGGCGGCTGCCACCGTGGCCGCCCCCCCGGCCAGCGCGATGGCGCGAGGCGGCAAGGTGTACGAGCAGCAATGCGCGCAGTGCCACGGCGACCGGGGGCAGGGCGAGCCGGGCGCGTTTCCGGCACTGGCGGGCAATCGCGCCATCACGCTGGCCGACCCCACCAACCTGGTGCGCGTGGTGCTGCAGGGCGGCTACCTGCCCGCCACCGCAGGCAACCCGCGTCCGCACGGCATGCCGCCGTTTCAGCAGACCTTGTCGGACGAGGAGGTGGCGGCGGTGACCACGTTTGTGCGCAACAGCTGGGGCAACCAGGCGCCAGGTGTGGGTACCATCGAGGTCTATCGCGCGCGCGAGCGCCGCGGCATGTAGCGCCAGGCCCGGGGCCCGCGCCAGCCGCCCCGCAGCGCGGCCCTCCAGGAGCCCTTTTGATGTCCAGTCCCGCCGCACTGCCCGAACCCGCCCCCACGAGCCCAGGTGCCGCCACGCCCAGCGGCTGGTGGGCCGTGTGCCTGTGTGCAGCGTGGTGCGGCACCTGCGGCATTTATCGCCCCTTGTTCGACGAATTGGCCCGTGCACACCCGGACGTGCGGTTTGAATGGGTGGACATCGAAGACGAATCCGATCTGGTCGGGGACCTGGATGTGGAAACCTTTCCCACCCTGCTGATTGCCGACGGCGAGCGGGCCCTGTTCCTGGGCCCGTTGTTGCCGCAGGCGCCAGTGCTCACGCGGTTGTTGACCAGCCTGCAGGCGGCAGCGCCCGGCAGTGCCGGGGCGGGGGGCGAGGCCCAGAGCGTTTTCGAGCGGGTGCGCGCAGCACGCCGCGCCTAGCGGGCGGGCTTGCGGGCTGGCAGCGGTGGCTACCGTACCATCGCCCACATCTTGAATGCTCTTTTTTTGATAGCTGACGGCGCATGATCCACTAGCGCTACAGCCACTTTTTGCTCTAAATCTGTGTCCACACCCCCTCCACCCTGGTTCCCGCTCAACTCGCTGCAGGCCCAGTGCGACAAGGGCACCTGGGAGCGGGGCATGGAGCTGTACCGCCAGGCAGATGTGGTGCGCGTGGGGCTCCAGCAACAGGCCGAGGGCCGCTGGGCCTTGGCGGGTGAAGTGCAGGGCAGCTCGCCCGACCCGTACGAAGTGTCTGTGCAACTGGTGCTTGCGCCCAATGGCCAGGTCAAGCAATGGTCGGGCGATTGCAGTTGCCCCGTGGGGGCAGATTGCAAGCACGCCGTGGCCCTGACCCTGGAGGCCGCGCACCGCGACCCGGCGCAGGGCCCGTCGTCCACGCGGGCTGCCGATGCGCTCAAGACCATGCAGGAGCGCAAAGAGGCCCTGGCGCGCGCCGAGGCCGAGGCGCGGCTGGTGCACTGGCTGCAGGAGTGGGACCGCGCTCTGGGCGGTGCTGTGCCGCAGGAGCCGGTCGCACGGCCGGGGCGGCCCGAGTGTTATCTCTATCTTGTCTCTACCGTAGGGCGGGCGCGCACCAGCGTGCCGCAGTTGCAGCTGGAGGCCGTGGTGTCGTACCCCAAGCTCACCGGGGGGTGGGCCAAGCCGCAACAGATCCGCACCCAGCCCGCGCCCGGCCAGGCGGTGTACGACCGCGCCAGCGATGTCGACCGCCAGGTGCTGCAGCTGCTGCGTGCCATGCCCCGCAGCGTGGGGTACTACTCGGCCTACAGCGTCGCGCCCATTGGGGTGCTGGAGGGTGCGGTGGGCTTGCTGGCGCTGGAGCAGGCTGCGGCCACAGGCCGCCTGTTTGTGGATGCGGGTGGGTCCACCGTGGGTGAGCCTTTGCGATGGGGCGATCCGCTGCCCATCGCGTGGGCATGGCAGGCGTCCACGCCGGCGCAAGGCGGCGAGGCCGTCTGGGGCCTGCGGGCCAGTCTGCCAGGCGACACCGCCGTCCTGTGCGACAACCATCCGCCCTTGTACCTGGACGCCGTCCAGGGCGTCTGCGGTCCGGTGCACGCCGAGGGCCTGAGCCCGGCCCAGGTGGCCATGCTGCTCAAGGCCCCCGCGCTCAGTGCTGCGGCGCTGCAAAAACACCATGCCGAGGTGGTGCGCCGCATTGGCGGGGTGTTGCCGTTGCCGCCGGCGCTGGGACCGCTCACGCAGGTGCGGGGGGTGAAGCCCGTGGCGCGCCTGCATCTGGCTCCGTCATCTCCGAACCAGGTGGCTGAAATGGGGCTTATCACCGCGCACTTGCGTTTTGACTACCAGGGCTATGTGGGCTGGTGGGCAGGGCAGGAGCTGGCGGTGCTGGTGCCCGGTGCCGACGGCGGCCAGGTGCTGCTGCAGCGCGATGCGGTGGCTGAACGCCATGCCATCGAGCGTCTGCAGGGTCTGGGCCTCCTGGCCACCGACGACGGCCTGTTCGGCATCCCTGGCGAGTGTGCGCAGGATGACTGGATGCATTGGGCAGACAACGGCTTTGCAGGGCTGCGCGACGCGGGTTTTGATGTGACGCTGGACGCGGCGCTGCATGGCTGGGTGCAACACGCCGACCGACTGGATGTGGCGCTGCAGCCTGAGGAGGATGACGCGACCACATCGCCCTGGTTTGCGCTGTCGCTGGGCATGGAGATCAATGGTGTGCGCCACAACATCCTGCCCTGGCTGCCCGATCTGATTGCCGCTGCGGCGGCCCAGCCGCTGGACCCAGCGACGGGTTTGCCCCAGCTGCCGGGACATGTCTACATGCCCTCGTTGACCGGTGCCGGGTTTGTGCGCCTGCCGACAGATACCCTGCGGCCCTGGATGGCAGCGCTGCTCGATCTCGCGGGCGACCGCGCGCGTGACTTCAACGCCGACCGCCTGAAGCTCTCGCGCCTGGACGCCCTGCGCACCGGTGCTGCGCTGGGCGAGGGCGCGGTGTGGCAGGGCGCCGGTGCCTTGCGCGACATGCTGGCCCAGCTGCGGGGCGCCAGTGCCTTGCCCGAGGTGCCGCTGCCCGCCAGCGTGCGTGCCACGCTGCGGCCCTACCAGCAGCAAGGCCTAAACTGGCTGCAGTTTTTGCGGGCCCACGGCCTGGCCGGTGTGCTGGCCGACGACATGGGCCTGGGCAAGACCCTGCAGACCCTGGCGCACATCCAGGTCGAAAAGGACGCTGGGCGGCTGACGTGCCCTGCGCTGGTCATTGCGCCCGTGAGCCTGATGGGCAACTGGCAGCGCGAGGCCGCTCGCTTTTGCCCGGGTCTGCGGTGCCTGGTGCTGCATGGCGCGGATCGCCATGAAGCGGCCGATGAAGTCACCGAGCACGACCTGGTCATCGCGCCGTATTCGCTGCTGCAACGCGACCGAGACCGCTGGCTGGCGCACCAGTGGCACCTGGTGGTGCTGGACGAGGCCCAGAACATCAAGAACGCCAGCAGCCAGGCCGCACAGGTGGTCAGCGAACTGCAGGCGCGCCACCGGCTGTGCTTGTCGGGTACGCCCATGGAAAACCACCTGGGCGAGGTCTGGAGCCTGTTCCACTTCTTGATGCCGGGCTTTCTGGGCAGCCAAACGCGCTTCAAGGAGGTGTTTCGTACGCCCATCGAAAAGCAGGGCGACGGTGCGCGCATGGCCCAGTTGCGCGCCCGCATCACCCCCTTCATGCTGCGGCGGACCAAGGCGCTGGTGGCAGGGGAGCTGCCGCCCAAGGTCGAATCGGTCATGCCTGTGGAGCTGACCGGCGCGCAGGCGGACCTGTACGAAACCATCCGCCTGGGCATGGAGAAAACCGTGCGCGAAGCGCTGCAGTCCAAGGGGCTGGCGCCATCGCAGATCACCATCCTGGATGCGCTGCTCAAGCTGCGGCAGGTGTGCTGCCACCCGCAGCTGGTGCCGTTGGACGCAGCCAAGGCCGTGGAGACCTCGGCCAAGCTGGACCATTTGATGACGCTGCTGCCCGAAATGTTGGCCGAGGGGCGGCGCATTTTGCTGTTCTCGCAGTTCACCAGCATGCTCAGGCTGATCGAGACCGAGCTGAAAAAGCGCGACCTGCCCTGGGTCAAGCTCACGGGGCAGAGCCAAAGGCGCGACGCGATCATCGAGCAGTTCACCAGCGGGCAGGTGCCTTTGTTTCTCATCAGCCTCAAGGCGGGCGGGGTGGGGCTGAACCTGCCGCAGGCCGACACGGTGATCCATTTCGACCCTTGGTGGAACCCGGCGGTGGAAAACCAGGCCACCGACCGTGCGCACCGCATGGGTCAGACGCAAAGCGTGTGGGTGATCAGGCTGGTGGCGCAGGGGACGATCGAGGAGCGCATCCTGGCCCTGCAGGAGCGCAAGGCGCAGCTGGCGGGCAGCCTGTACAGCGGAGCTGCTGCCCGCAAGGAGCCGCTCTTCACCGAAAGCGATCTGGCAGAACTGCTGCAGCCGCTATCACTGTCATAGCTGCTGGTGCAGCTTGGACAAGCGTGTCGTGCCATTGAGGCGGGGCACCGCCCGGAAGGCCGCATGGACACTGGCTTGGGCGTCCTGCCTGAGCGTGTTGACAACAGTTTTCCCTGCCGCCGCCTTTGCAAATCAACACTTTGCGCGCTACAATACGAATCTCACGACCAAACGGGCGGGTACCAACCGCCCGTTTTTTTTGGTCGAACGCTTTTGGAGCTCGAAGCTGTCGGGGAAGAGTCTCCGGGGGTTATCGGGTTTTTTGTTTTGGATTTGCGCAAACGAGGGGCACAAACAGTGCTCCCAGTGGGCGGGCTGGTGGCCTGGCCCTGATGGGCGCAAGTTGTGTGGTTTATCCGGGATTGAACTGAACACGTGGCATTGCAGCAAGTCGTTGAACAAATTGTGACGGGACTGGGATATGACCTGGTGGAGATCGAGCGCTCTGCCGGCGGCCTGTTGCGCGTCACCATCGACTTGCCTTGGGTGCAGCCGGCCGCTGATGCGCCCCAGCCTGTGATCGAGCAGTTCGTGACGGTCGAGGATTGCGAGAAGGTCACCCGCCAGCTGCAGTTTGCGCTGGAGGTCGATGGCGTCGAGTACAAGCGCCTCGAAGTGTCATCCCCTGGTATCGACCGGCCCTTGCGCCACGAGCAAGACTTCGTGCGCTTTGAAGGCTCTGTCATCGACATCACCCTGAAGGCGCCCATCGGCGCCGCAGCAGCGGGAGGCCAGGTCAACGCCACCCGCAAGAAATTTCGCGGCACGCTGGAGCGGGCCGAGGCCGGAGGCTGGCAGATCGTCTGGAGCGACGAGCCGCCGGTCAAGCCAGGACAAAGAGTCAGCAAGAAACGCGTGCCCGCCCCGTTGCAGGCGATGGGCTTCACCTTGGACGAATGCCGGGATGTGCGCCTTGCGCCCATCGTGGACTTCAAGGGACGCGCAGGCAAGGCCGGGGCTGCACCTGCCTGATTTGCTGCTGAAAATTGTGGGGTGGGTGGCTGCAGTGCGTTGCCTTGCCCTCGGGTGATTGAAAACAGGAGAGTCGTCGCATGAATCGCGAATTGTTGATGTTGGTTGAGGCCATTTCGCGCGAAAAGAACGTGGAGCGTGATGTGGTCTTGGGCGCCGTGGAGTCGGCCCTGGCCCAGGCTACCAAGAAGCTGTACCAGGGCGAGGTGGACATTCGCGTGTCTGTGGATCGCGACAGCGGCAACTACGAGACTTTCCGTCGCTGGCTGGTGGTGCCCGACGATGCGGGCCTGCAAAACCCCGAAGCCGAAGAGCTGCTGATGGATGCGAAGGATCGCATCCCAGACATCGAAGTCGGCGAGTACATCGAAGAGGGTGTCGAGTCGGTGCCCATCGGTCGCATCGGCGCCATGGCTGCCAAGCAGGTCATCCTGCAGAAGATCCGCGACGCTGAGCGCGAAATGTTGCTCAACGACTTCATGTCGCGCGGCGAGAAGATCTTCACCGGCACCGTCAAGCGCATGGACAAGGGCGACATCATTGTCGAGTCCGGCCGCGTGGAAGGCCGTCTGCGCCGCAGCGAAATGATCCCCAAGGAAAACCTGCGCAGCGGCGACCGCGTGCGGGCCATGATCATGGAAGTGGACCTGACACTGCGCGGCGCTCCCATCATCCTGTCGCGTTCGGCGCCTGAGTTCATGATCGAACTCTTCCGCCAGGAAGTGCCCGAGATCGAGCAAGGCCTGCTGGAGATCAAATCCTGCGCCCGTGACCCCGGCTCGCGTGCCAAGATCGCCGTGCTGTCCCATGACAAGCGCGTGGACCCCATCGGCACCTGCGTCGGCGTGCGTGGCACCCGTGTGAACGCGGTGACCAACGAGCTTGCTGGCGAGCGCGTGGACATCGTGCTGTGGTCCGAAGACCCCGCACAGTTCGTGATTGGCGCACTGGCTCCGGCCAACGTGTCCTCCATCGTGGTCGATGAGGAAAAGCACGCCATGGATGTGGTCGTGGACGAGGAAAACCTCGCCATCGCCATCGGCCGTGGTGGTCAGAACGTGCGCCTGGCGTCCGACCTGACCGGCTGGAAGATCAACATCATGGACGCCGCCGAAAGCGCGCAAAAGCAGGCCAACGAGACCGATACGGCCCGCAAGCTGTTCATGGAAAAGCTCGATGTGGACGAGGAAATCGCCGACATCCTGATCTCCGAAGGCTTCAACAGCCTCGAAGAAGTGGCCTACGTTCCCCTGCAGGAAATGCTGGAGATCGAAAGCTTCGATGAAGACACCGTCAACGAACTGCGGGCCCGTGCCAAGGACGCGCTGCTCACCATGGAAATTGCCCGTGAGGAAAGCGTGGAAGAGGTCTCCCAGGACCTGCGCGACCTCGAAGGCCTCACCCCTGAGCTGATTGCCAAATTGGCCGAAGGCGGTGTGCACACACGTGACGACCTGGCCGATCTGGCCATTGATGAACTGACCGACCTGACCGGACAGTCTGAAGAGGAAGCCAAAGCCTTGATCATGAAGGCGCGCGAACACTGGTTCGCGGGGCAAGAGTAAAGGTCAGGGAGGCACGAACCACATATGTCCAGTAACACTGTCGCCGAGTTCGCTACCGAACTCAAAAAATCGCCTGAAACCCTGCTCGACCAGCTCAAGGCTGCCGGCGTGGGCAAGGCTGCTCCCTCTGACGCGTTGACCGAGTCGGACAAGCAAAAGCTGCTTGCTTACCTGCAGGCCAGCCACGGCACGGCCTCGGCCGATCGCAAGAAGATCACGCTGGTCAAGAAGTCCACCAGCGAAATCAAGCAGGCGGACGCTACGGGCAAGGCCCGTACCATCCAGGTGGAAGTGCGTAAGAAGCGCACGTTCATTCAGCGCGACGAAGGTGCAGAGGCTGCTGCAGAGTCGCACGCACCCGCGGCGGTGGAAGAACCCGCGGTGTCGAGTGAAGACCTTGAGCTGTCCCGCCGCGAGGAAGAAGCCCGCCGCCAGGCCGAGCTGATCCGCCGCCAGGAGGCGGAATTGGCCGAAAAACGTGCCGAGCGCGAAGCCCGCGAAAAGCGCGAGCGCGAAGCCGAAGAGCGTGCTGCCGCCTACGCTGCTCAGGAAGCTGAGAAGAAGGCCCAGGCTTCTGCCGTCAAGCAGGAAGCCACCCGCGAGCAGGCTGCCGAAGCCGCTGCGCGCACGGCAGCACAGAACGAAGCCCGCGAAAAGGCTGCTGCCGAATCCAAGGCCCGCTCTGACGAAGAAGCCGCCCGTGCGGCCGACCTGGATGCACGTCGCCGCAAGGCCGAGGCCGAAGCTGCCGCCATTCGCTCCATGATGGCTACGCCCAAGAAGGCGGTCATGGTCGCCAAGAAGCCCGAGGAACCCAAGCCAGCGGCCAAGCCTGCTGCCGTGGGTGACGCCAAGAAGGGTACTTTGCACAAGCCGGCAGTCGGCACTGGCGTGGCGCGCGCCGGTGCTCCCGCTGCTGCTGGAGCGGGCGCGGGTGCGCCTGGCGCTGGCAAGGAAGTGAAGTCAGCCAAGCTGTCCTCCAGCTGGGCCAATGACACGGCCAAGAAAAAAGAAATCAAGACCCGCGGCGACAGCAGCGGCGGTGTCGGTCGCAACAACTGGCGTGGTGGCCCGCGTGGCCGCCGTGGCGACAACCGCGACCACCGTGATGATCACCAGCAGGCCGCACCGGTCGAAGCACGCATCATCGAAGTGCATGTGCCCGAGACCATTACCGTGGCTGAATTGGCGCACAAAATGTCCATCAAGGCCAACGAGGTCATCAAGGCGCTTATGAAGATGGGCCAGATGGTCACCATCAACCAGCCGCTGGACCAGGACACGGCCATGATCGTGGTGGAAGAGCTGGGTCACAAGGCCGTCGTGGCTGCGCTGGACGACCCGGAAGCCTTCACCGACGAAGATGCAGGCCAGCAAAATGCAGAACTGCTGCCGCGCGCTCCGGTCGTGACCGTGATGGGTCACGTGGACCATGGCAAGACCTCGCTGCTGGATTACATCCGCCGCGCCAAGGTGGCTGCGGGCGAAGCCGGTGGCATTACCCAGCACATTGGTGCCTACCACGTGGAAACGCCACGCGGCATGGTCTCGTTCCTCGACACCCCGGGTCACGAGGCTTTCACGGCCATGCGTGCCCGTGGTGCCCAGGCCACCGACATCGTGATTCTGGTGGTGGCCGCCGACGACGGCGTCATGCCGCAGACCAAGGAAGCCATCAAGCACGCTAAGGCTGCTGGTGTACCGATCGTGGTGGCCATCACCAAGGCTGACAAGCCTGATGCCAACCCAGACCGCGTCAAGCAGGAGCTGGTGGTCGAAGAGGTGGTGCCTGAAGAATACGGTGGCGATTCGCCCTTTGTGCCCGTGTCCTCCAAGACCGGCATGGGCATCGACACCCTGCTGGAGCAAGTGCTGCTGCAGGCCGAAGTGCTGGAACTCAAGGCGCCGGTGGATTCGCTGGCCAAGGGTCTCGTGATCGAAGCCCAGCTGGACAAGGGCCGCGGCCCTGTGGCCACGGTGCTGGTGCAGTCCGGTACGCTGAAGGTGGGTGATGTGGTGCTGGCTGGCCAGACCTATGGCCGCGTGCGCGCCATGCTGGACGAAAACGGCAAGGTCGCCAAGACGGCTGGTCCATCGATTCCTGTCGAAATCCAGGGTCTGACGGAAGTGCCGCAGGCGGGTGACGAATTCATGGTGTTGACGGACGAGCGCCGTGCCCGTGAGATCGCGACGTACCGTGCAGGCAAGTTCCGCAACACCAAGCTGGCCAAGCAGCAAGCCGCCAAGCTGGAAAACATGTTCGCCGACATGACGGCGGGTGAGGTCAAGACCCTGCCCATCATCGTCAAGGCGGACGTGCAAGGCTCGCAGGAAGCGCTGGCCCAGTCGCTGCTCAAGCTCTCGACCGACGAGGTCAAGGTGCAACTGGTGTACGCCGCTGTGGGCGCCATCAGCGAGTCCGACATCAACCTGGCGATCGCCTCCAAGGCCATCGTGATCGGCTTCAACGTGCGTGCCGATGCCGGTGCGCGCAAGCTGGCCGAAGGCAATGGCGTGGACCTGCATTACTACAGCATCATTTACGACGCTGTGGACGAGTTGCGTGTGGCGATGTCTGGCATGCTGGCTCCCGAGCAGCGCGAAGAAGTCATTGGTACGGCCGAGATCCGCACCGTGTTCGTGGCCTCCAAGATCGGTACTGTGGCGGGTTCGTACATCACGTCCGGCATGGTCCATCGCAACGCCAAGTTCCGTCTGCTGCGCGACAACGTGGTGGTCTACACCGGCGAAGTCGACTCGATCAAGCGCCTCAAGGACGATGTCAAGGATGTCAAGGAAGGCTTTGAGTGCGGTATCAAGCTCAAGAACTACAACGACATCAAGGAAGGCGATCAACTCGAGTTCTTTGACATCAAGGAAATCGCCCGGACGCTGTAAAGCCTCGGTGACGACGATATGGCTGCGAAGAAATCTTCCACTCCCAACCGCGCCTTCAAGGTGGCCGACCAGATCCAGCGTGATCTGACGGAGCTGATCGCGCGCGAGTTGAAAGACCCGCGCGTGGGCATGGTGACGCTGCAGGGCGTGGAGGTGACTCCCGACTACGCACATGCCAAGGTGTTCTTCAGCCTGTTGACGGGCGACCCTGTGGAAACGCAGGCGGCGCTCAACCAGGCGGCTGGATTCCTGCGCAATGGCTTGTTCAAGCGCCTGCACATCCACACCGTGCCTACGCTGCACTTCGTGTTCGACCGCACCTCCGAGCGTGCGGCCGACATGAACGCCTTGATCGCCAAGGCGGTGTCTTCGCGCGCCAAAGAGGATTAGTCCATGCACGCGCCACGCACCAGGGTGCAGCGGCGCCCTGTGCATGGGGTGTTGCTGCTCGACAAACCGCTCGGCCTTTCGAGCAATGACGCCTTGCAAAAGGCGAAATGGCTGCTGCGCGCCGAGAAAGCGGGCCATACGGGCACGCTGGATCCGCTCGCCACGGGCGTGTTGCCGCTCTGTTTCGGCGCCGCCACCAAGTTCAGCCAGCTGCAGCTGGATGCCGCCAAGACCTACGAGGCGATTGCGCTGCTCGGCGCCACCACGACCACCGGCGATGCCGAAGGGGACGTGGTGCAACGCTGCGACGTAGATGCTGCCCAACTCACGCCAGAGCGCCTGGCGGCGGTGCAGCAACAGTTCACGGGTCCCATCCGCCAGGTGCCGCCGATGCACAGCGCGCTCAAGAAGGACGGCAAGGCGCTGTACGAATATGCACGCGCCGGTGTCACGGTGGAGCGCGAAGCACGGGACGTGATCATCCATGCCCTCAAGCTGACGCTGGTGCATACGGATCAAGCGCAGGTAGCTATTAAAATGATAGTGACCTGCAGCAAGGGCACCTACATCCGTACGTTGGGTGAAGACATTGGCGCGGCATTGGGCTTCGGGGCTCACCTGACCTTCTTGCGCCGCGTCGACACGGGGGGCATTGGTGTGGAGCGCTGTGTCACGCTGGCCCAGCTGGAGGCCATGCCCGAGGCAGAACGCCTGGCCAGTCTGGAAGCGCCCGAGTCACTGCTGGCACAACACATGCGTGTCACGCTGGACGGTGAGAATGCAGCCCGATTCCTGTCGGGCGTGCGTCGCCGTGGCAACTGGCCCGATGCCAGTGCCGTGGCGGTGTTTGGCGAGAATCCCCCGGCGCTGCTGGGGGTGGGCCACATCGTGGGCGGGGAGCTGGTGCCGGACAGGCTCCTGAGTCCGCTGGAAATTCAACAAATTTTGGAAAGCACGCCGCATTCCGCGTCCATGGCGCACAGCGGCATATTGGAAAAACTATGACTAAACAAATCCGCAATATCGCCATCATTGCCCACGTTGACCATGGCAAAACCACCATGGTGGACCAACTGCTGCGCCAGTCCGGCACCTTCGCCGACCACGAAAAGGTCGTCGATACCGTGATGGACAACAACGCGATCGAAAAGGAACGCGGCATCACCATCCTGGCCAAGAACTGCGCCGTGAGCTGGAAGGGCACGCACATCAACATCGTGGACACCCCCGGCCACGCGGACTTCGGTGGCGAAGTGGAACGTGCGCTGTCCATGGTGGACAGCGTGGTGCTGCTGATCGATGCGCAAGAAGGCCCCATGCCCCAGACGCGTTTCGTGACCAAGAAGGCCCTGGCGCTGGGCCTGCGCCCCATCCTGGTGGTGAACAAGGTGGACAAGCCCGGTGCCAACCCCGACAAGGTGGTGAACGCCGCGTTCGACCTGTTCGACAAGCTCGGTGCTACCGATGAACAGCTCGACTTCCCCGTGGTGTACGCCTCGGGCATCAACGGCTGGTCATCGCTGGAAGAAGGCGCGCCCGGTGAGCAGTGGGGCCCCGACATGTCGGCCCTGTTCGACACCATCCTCTCGCACGTTCCGCCCAACACGGGCGATGCCAATGCGCCGCTGCAGCTGCAGATCTCTGCGCTGGACTTCTCCAGCTTCGTGGGCCGCATCGGCGTGGGCCGCATCAGCCAGGGTACCCTGAAGCCCATGCAGGACGTGATCGTCATGGAAGGCCCTGATGGCAAGGCCGTGAAGGGCCGTGTGAACCAGGTGCTGACATTCCAGGGCCTTGATCGCATGCAGACCCCCTTGGCGGGCCCTGGCGACATCGTGCTGATCAACGGCATTGAAGACATCGGTATCGGCGTGACCGTGACCGACCCCGCCAACCCCGCGCCGCTGCCCATGCTGAAGGTGGATGAGCCCACGCTGACCATGAACTTCTGCGTGAACACCAGCCCGCTGGCCGGCCGCGAAGGCAAGTTCGTGACCAGCCGCCAGATCTGGGACCGCCTGCAAAAGGAACTGCAGCACAACGTGGCCCTGCGCGTGAACGAAACCGACGAAGAAGGCATCTTCGAAGTGATGGGCCGTGGTGAACTGCACCTGACCATCCTTCTGGAAAACATGCGCCGCGAAGGTTACGAGCTGGCCGTGTCCAAGCCCCGCGTGGTGTTCAAGGATATCGACGGTGTCAAGCACGAGCCTATCGAGCTGGTGACGGCCGACATCGAAGAAGGCCACCAGGGCGGCGTGATGCAGGCCCTGGGCGAGCGCAAGGGCGAGCTGGTGAACATGGAGTCCGACGGCCGTGGCCGCGTTCGCCTGGAGTACCGCATCCCGGCCCGTGGCCTGATCGGTTTCACCAACGAATTCCTGAACCTGACGCGCGGCTCCGGCCTCATCAGCAACATCTTCGACAGCTACGAGCCGCACAAGGGCGACATCGGCGGCCGCAAGAACGGCGTGCTGATCTCCATGGACGACGGTGAAATCTTCACCTACGCGCTGGGCAAACTGGACGACCGTGGTCGCATGTTCGTGAAGGCCAACGACCCTGTGTATGAAGGCATGATCGTCGGCATCCACAGCCGTGATAACGACCTGGTGGTGAACGCCACACGTACCAAGCAGCTGACCAACTTCCGCGTGTCCGGCAAGGAAGACGCGATCAAGATCACGCCTCCGATCGACCTCACGCTCGAATACGGCGTGGAGTTCATCGAGGACGACGAACTGGTCGAAATCACGCCCAAGTCCGTGCGCCTGCGCAAGCGCTATCTGACCGAAAACGAGCGCAAGCGCGCCTCCCGTTCTTGATAAGCTCAGCGTTTCCGAAAGGGCCACTGCCACGCAGTGGCCTTTTTTCCGTCTGAACCCTGCACAAACCATGTTGAAACTCACCCATACCCGGGCGGTGCTGCTGATGGTGGCGGTGACCCTGATGTGGTCCATCGCCGGCGTGGTCACGCGCCACCTGGAGCATGCGGCAAGTTTTGAAGTGACCTTCTGGCGCAGCTTTTTCACGTTGCTGTCGCTGCTGGTCATCTTGCCCGCGCTGCAGGGCAGGGCGGTGTTTGCCTCCATGCGCCACAGTGGCCGTGCGTTGTGGATCTCTGGCGTGTGCTGGAGCGTGATGTTCACGGCGTTCATGGTGGCGCTGGTTCTCATGCCGGTGGCCAATGTGCTGGTCACGATGGCCGTGGGGCCGCTGCTCACAGCGCTGTTTGCAAGGGTGTTCATCGGCCATCACATCGCCCCGCGCACCTGGGCTGCGATTGCCGTGGCGGGGCTGGGTATTGCGTGGATGTATGGTTCGCAGATGGCGGGCCTCCCTCTGGCGGGAACGCTGGTGGCGCTGTGTGTGCCTGTGGCCGCTGCCATCAATTGGACGGTGGTACAACATTCGCAGCGCCATGGCCATGCGGTGGACCTGGTGCCTGCGGTGTTGGTCGGCGCAGTGATTTCGGTGGTGGCCACGTTGCCACTGGCGCTGCCTTTTCAGGCGTCGGCCCACGACCTGGGCCTGTTGGCCTTGCTGGGCGTGGTGCAATTGGCCATCCCTTGTGTGCTGGCCGTGCGCTGCGGGCGCGTGCTCAAGGCGCCCGAGATGGCGCTGCTCGGGCTGCTTGAAGTGATCTTTGGCATCTTGCTGGCATGGCTGGGCGCGGGCGAAAAGCCTGGCACGGCGGTGCTGACGGGGGGCGCACTGGTGATCGGTGCGCTGGTTTTCAATGAACTGTTGGGTTGGAAGGAACAAAAATGACGGAGACGGTCGTGTCTGAAGTATTGAGCGAAGTGCGTGGCCAGGTGGGCTTCATTACCCTGAACCGCCCGCGTGCGCTCAATGCCTTGTCGCTGGGTATGGTGCGTGACCTGATGGGCATCCTGCTGGCATGGCAGAACGATGCGCGGGTGCTGGCCGTGGCCATCCGTGGCAGCAACAAGGAAGGCCCGTTTGGTGCTTTCTGCGCAGGCGGCGATATCCGCTTTCTGCACCAGGCGGGTAGCCAGGGCAACCCGCTGATCGAGGACTTCTTCACCGAGGAATACGCGCTCAACCACCTGATCCACAACTACGCCAAGCCCTACATCGCCTTCATGGATGGCATCGTGATGGGGGGCGGCATGGGCATCAGCCAGGGCGCCGCCCTGCGCGTAGTGACCGAGCGCACCAGGATGGCCATGCCCGAGACGGCGATTGGCCTGTTCCCGGACGTGGGCGGGGGTTACTTCCTGAGCCGCTGCCCGGGCCGCGTGGGCGAGTGGCTGGCACTGACCGGCGACACCATCGGCGCGGGAGATGCCATTGCCTACCAGTTGGCCGATGGCTGCCTGCCCTCAGACCGGCAGGCCGCGGTGTGGGATGCGCTGGCCACCCAAAGCTTTGCGGATGGCGCGGCCATCAAGGCCTATGTTGCTTCTCAATTTGTAGCATCTCAGGCAAGCGGTACTAGCGCTCTGGCTGATATTGACCAATATTTTGCGCTGCCGACCGTTGGCGAGATCGTGCGGGCACTCGAGGCCGCCGACAGCGACTGGGCACGCACCACGGCCGCCACGCTGCGCAAGCGTTCGCCACTGATGCTGCATGTGGTGCTAGAGCAGATTCGCCGCGCCCGTGCGATGGGCCTGGCCGACGACCTGCGCATGGAGCGCGATATGGTGCGCCACTGCTTTTTCCTGCGCCCAGGACAGAGTGAGACCGTGGAAGGCATCCGTGCCCTGGCCGTGGACAAGGACCATGCGCCTCAGTGGAATCCAGGCCGCATTGAAGATGTGACGCCGGAGATGGTGGCACCGTTCTTTGCCAGCCCCTGGCCGGTGCATTCGCACCCGCTGGCGGCATTAGCGTGATTGGATGCATCGGCTTGAATTGAGCCGATGCGGTGTTCAGGATGGCTGAATGCTGTCTGGCAGCTAGAACAGTTTTCTACCGCAGGAATCTACTCAAAGCTCGGAGTACTTGCGATAGTCCCACGCGGCTTCAGAGTAGTCCATGCTGTTGGCTAGGCTGTAGGGGGCAATGAGATCCTTTGCCTGCCGTTGAGAGTGCCATTTGAGTTCGCGCAACCAGCAGTCTTTGCATTGATCCCACATGCATGGAGTACCAAATCCTGCCCGCAATGAATGCATGCGTGGGCCATTCCAAAGATCCCATAGAGAGTTTTTATGGGTCAGGTGGCCTACTTGTTCTCCATAGTGCTTTCCACAGGTGATCACTTCCCCATCTGCCATGATGATCGCAGTGCGATGCATCCAGTTGCACTCTGGTTCTCGCAAAGCAATCGAGGTCTCCCTGTCCCATGTATGGGACGGCAAGGCGTGGGCTAAATCGTGTTGAGCAGGGGGCGTAGATGACTGGCTTTGCGCTGAGCCTGCCGGGCTTTCATCCATCTGGGCCGTGGCTTCTGCTGCCTTGGGTGCTTGCTGTGTCGTTGTGTTTGGCTCCATGCCTTTGGCGTCGCTGGCGGTATGTTTCAGGTCATTCGGTGATACCAGTCGGATGGGGATTACAGCTATTGATTTGGACTCGGGTGCCATCATTAGCGGTGGGCTCTCGTGCCGTATGCCAAGGCGATCCATTTCCGCATAGGCTTCACTCAGGGCTGCATTGGCTTCTTCTGGGTAGTCCAGCAGGCTTTCGGATCGTTCCTTGTCTTGGAATACCACCAGATGTCTGAGCGAGATGAGGTCGGGTTCGAATTCGGCAATTCGCCTGACGAAATCAGGCACTTCTGCCACATTGTTGCGTTTGAGCGTCCAAGAGATTGTGAGCTGCGGGCGCCGTGACAAAGGGGCCGTGTTCCTCAGCTCATGGTAGTAACGCAGATTGTCAAGCACGGTCTCAAATTTGGCTCCAGCGCGGTTCGTTTCAAACGTTGCGGCAGTGTTGCCGTCGAAAGAGAAAATCAACTCGTGTACCCATGGCATCAAGCCCGCGTTAAAGCGTTGTCGCACGCGCGTACCGTTGGTCACGCAACTCATGCGCACGTCGTGTTCGCGTAGTTGTTGAGTGACAGCATTCCATAGTTCATCGCTTGCCAGAGTAGGCTCGCCTCTGCCCACCAAGCTCACCACCGAAACGTGTGGAAAAGTCTCCTGAGCCAGTTGCATGAAGTTCTCAACGGGCATTTCTGGGCTGCAGTTGTGATGTTTGTGCAGATGTGGCATTCCATGGGAACTGCAGTGTGGGCAGCGCAGATTGCACACAGGTGTCAACTCAATAGAGACTGACTCTGGGTAGTGTGGCAAATTGACCCGGCGGCTCGACTCGCTGATCCTGACTTGCTCGCGCACCCATTGCCGGTGGGCTACGCGCTTGGCATGCTGAGTGAGCGTGGTGTCATGTGTTTCACTGACTAGCCGCATTTCCATCAATTGCCATGTGCCTTGCGAATAGGGCAACCCATCCATTCGAATCCGCAGGCAGCCACTGGCTCTCGCTGCCTGTAGAACTGCATCGGGCAACGCGATTTGCAAACGCTGTGGACTGAATCGTTCGCGCACCTCGAAACACACAACCGCATCTTCACTGAATTGCGCCCATGGGTGTGTGGTGTAGTAGAGCTTGCTATACAGGTAACGCCCCAACTCGGCACGTGTTCCGTCCAGCTGTAACGTGACTTCCAGCAATGCATCGTCAGCACCCACGGACATCTTCGGGAGAATGAGACTTTCTCCACCCTGCGCTTGGGCCGGCAAGCTCTTCACCGCCATCAGCTCATAGGAGGTCGCAGTGATAAATTTTGCGAGATCAGGCGCGAAAGACTTTACCGAACGGGCTGCTGAATGGGGAATTGACTTTAGTCGCTGGGCCAAGAGTTTTGGCATGGGTCATTGCCTTTATGGGTTGGTGCTTCGGCCTGAACAGGCTTGATTTCATCTGTATCGAGGCATCTGAAGACGTGAGTCACTGCAAGCGAATTTAAGTGCTTTATACAATGTGTTTGCAATCTTGATTCAGGTGTCTTGCTGAATCGCTTTGTGCTGCTGCAAGTTCAGCGCATGACAAGGCGGCTTGCGCAATGTCGCATACAAAAGCAGGATCTAAGTGACTGAAGACGCAAACGCCCGATGGGTTGCATCGGGCGTTTACGTTTTGCGCTCTCGGATTCAAGGAGTCAGTTCATTGGCCCAACCCAGAGGCGGCAGTGAAGCCGAGATTATTTTTCTCGTTTCCCCGCAGGCATCCCTGTAGTCCCTGTCTCGACTGTTTGTGCTGCGCAGAGTAGTGAATGCGTTTGTCTCAGCGACTGCGGCTTTTCATGGCGCGCTCCACCTCGCGCTTGCCTTCGCGGTCCTTGATGGTGTCGCGCTTGTCGTGCTCGGCCTTGCCTTTGGCCAGGGCGATCTCGCACTTCACGAAGCCGTTCTTCCAGTGCAGGTTGATGGGTACCAGCGTGTAGCCCTTTTGCTCGACCTTGCCAATCAGGCGCTTGATGTCGTCTTTCTTGAGCAGCAGCTTCTTGGTGCGTGCCGATTCGGGGTTGACATGGGTGGACGCTGTCTTGAGCGGCATGATCAGGCAGCCGAGCAGATACAGCTCGCCATCGCGGATCAGCACGTAGCCATCGGTCAGCTGCACCTTGCCCTCGCGCAGCGCTTTGACCTCCCAGCCGTGCAGCACCATGCCCGCCTCGTGGCGCTCCTCGAAGAAGTAGTTGTAGGCCGCTTTCTTGTTGTCGGCAATGCGGGAGGTGGGATCGGGTTTTTTGGCCATGTAGATCAGATGCGGCGCCCTGCGGGAGATAAAAGGTCTCCCTACATACAATTGTGGCCGTTCAGAGACCCGTGATTCTAGTTTCCCCGGCCCGCCTTTCCCCTTCGAAAGCCCCGCGCCAGCTGCCTGCATGAAAACCGTCCACAAGTCCGTCCTCATTTGGTACAGCCCCGAAGAGATGTTTGCCCTGGTCACCGGGGTGGAGCACTACCCGCAGTTCCTGCCCTGGTGCGACCGCGCCGCAGTGCTGGAGCAGACCGAAGAGGGCATGACCGCCGAGGTGGGCATTGCATTCAGCGGCATTCGCCAGACCTTTGTCACGCGCAACACGCACGAAGTGGGCAGGCGTGTGCAGATGCATCTGGTGAAAGGACCGTTCTCACGGCTGGACGGGGATTGGCACTTTCATCCCGTGGGGGACGGCACGCAGCGTGCGTGCAAGGTGGAGTTGATACTGAACTATGGGTTTGACAGTGCTGCGTTGGCCACGCTGGTGGGGCCGGTGTTTGACCGCATCGCAGGGAGCATGGTCGATGCCTTCGTCAAGCGAGCGGAACAGGTTTATGGTTGACGTGGGTGGAGGGACCTCGGCGACCATCGCTATCACCGTCGTCGTCTGTCTGGCTCCGCGCGAGGTGCGTGAGTGGGCTCTGGATTTGCCGGTGGGCGCCACGGTAGCGGATGCCCTGCACGCCAGCTGCGGTATGGCCACGCTGTCCGTGCTGGAGGAGGGGGGCGCACCGTGCGTCGGTATCTGGGGCCGTGCTACTAATCTGGATGTGGGGTTGCAGCCCCAGGACCGCGTAGAAGTCTACCGACCTTTGAAGGTGGACCCCAAGGTAGCACGGCGGGAGCGCTTTGCCCGACAAGGGGCGCGCACTACAGGCCTCTTTGCGCGCCGCCGACCAGGGGGCAAGTCAGGCTACTAGTACTGCTGAGTTGATCCGCGCGGTAGCGGAGCAGCATGCAGCTCAGCGTACGCAGTCGGCCGCGACAATCTCGTCGATGCGCTTGGCTTCGGCTGCGCGGGCGGGGCCATCCAGGAAGATTTTTTCGCCCTGGGCGTTCGCTTGTGTGATGGGCTTGCCAGCATCGAACGCCGCTTTGGCCGCGCGTGCGCGGGTGCAGTTTTCAGCCTTGGCCTTGGCGATCTTTTCGTCCTCGGCCTTTTTCTTGGCGGCTTCTGCGGCCTCGGCCTGGGCTTTCTTCTCTTCCAGCTCCTTGTCCTTGCCAGCACCAGGGGCGCTGGCAGCGGTCTTGGGCGCTGCTGCTGCTGCTGCGGGCGCCGCGTCAGAGGCTGCTGGCGCGGCCGGGACGGCAGCTCGTGCCGGGCGGTTGCCCCCAGGCTGTTTCAGGATGCTCTTTTCGGGGATATCGGGTGGTGGCGGACGATCGCTGAAGACTTTGCGCCCGTCTTTGTCTGTCCACTGCCATTGCGCCGCCGCGCCCATGGCCCAGGTGCAGGCCACGGCCAGCAGGAGAAGCTTGTGCATTTTCATGCGAACAAGTTTATCCGTGTGATTCCCCCCCCGCCAGTGCGTTGCAGACGGGTGGGCGCGTTTTCACCACACGCGGCGCGGGTACAATCCGTTTTTTGGAGCTTTCTCATGCGCCTTCTTGGAAAAGCGCTCACCTTCGACGATGTGTTGCTGGTGCCAGCGTACTCCCAGGTCCTGCCCAAGGACACGTCCCTCGCGACGAAACTCTCCCGCAATATCCAACTGAACCTGCCGCTTGTGTCCGCCGCCATGGACACCGTGACCGAGGCGCGCCTGGCCATCGCCATCGCCCAGGAGGGTGGCATCGGCATCGTGCACAAGAACCTCACTGCGCAAGAGCAGGCCGCCCACGTGGCCAAGGTCAAGCGCTACGAGTCCGGTGTGCTGCGCGACCCCGTGGTCATCACCCCCGAGCACACCGTGCTGCAGGTGCTGCAGCTGTCCGAACAGTTGGGTATCTCGGGCTTCCCGGTGTGCGACGGCGGCAAGGTGGTGGGCATTGTCACGGGCCGTGACCTGCGCTTCGAGACCCGCTACGACGTCAAGGTCCACCAGATCATGACCCCGCGCGAGAAGCTCATCACGGTCAATGAAAAAGAGGGCACCACGCCCGCAGAGGCCAAGGCGCTGCTCAACAAGCACAAGCTCGAGCGCATCCTGGTCGTGAACGACGCCTTTGAGCTCAAGGGCCTGATCACGGTGAAGGACATCACCAAACAAACCAGCTTCCCCAACGCTGCACGCGACGCCGCAGGCCGCCTGCGTGTGGGCGCTGCCGTGGGCGTGGGCGAGGGCACCGAGGAGCGCGTTGAGGCGCTGGTCAAGGCCGGTGTGGACGCCATCGTGGTGGACACGGCCCACGGCCACAGCAAGGGCGTGATCGACCGCGTGCGCTGGGTCAAGCAGAACTACCCGCAGATCGACGTCATCGGCGGCAACATCGCCACCGGCGCGGCTGCGCTGGCGCTGGTCGAGGCGGGCGCGGACGCCGTCAAGGTCGGTATCGGCCCTGGCTCCATCTGCACCACCCGCATCGTGGCCGGTGTGGGCGTGCCCCAGATCATGGCCATCGACAACGTGGCCACCGCGCTCAAGGGCACGGGCGTGCCGCTGATTGCCGACGGCGGTATCCGCTACAGCGGCGACATCGCCAAGGCCCTGGCCGCTGGCGCAGGCACGGTGATGATGGGTGGCATGTTCGCAGGCACGGAAGAGGCGCCTGGCGAAGTCATCCTGTTCCAGGGCCGCAGCTACAAGAGCTACCGTGGCATGGGCTCCATTGGCGCCATGCAACAGGGCAGTGCGGACCGCTACTTCCAGGAGTCCAGCACCGGCAACCCCAATGCCGACAAGCTGGTGCCCGAAGGCATCGAAGGCCGCGTGCCCTACAAGGGCTCCATGGTCAGCATCGTCTACCAGATGGCGGGCGGTGTGCGCGCCTCCATGGGTTACTGCGGTTGCGCCACCATCGAAGAGATGAACAACAAGGCCGAGTTCGTCGAGATCACCACCGCCGGTATCCGCGAAAGCCATGTGCACGACGTGCAGATCACCAAGGAAGCGCCGAACTACCGCGCTGACTGATCGTTCCAAGCCGATCTGGCCTGATTGAAAAATCTGGTCAGAATGATATAGTCTGGTCTGAATTCACCATTCAGGCCAGACTTTTTTACTTTATGCAGTCCGTTGGCATCTACGAAGCGAAAAGCAGATTCTCTGCCCTGATCGAACTGGTCGAGCAGGGCGAGGAAGTGCGCATCACCCGCCACGGCAAAGAGGTGGTGCGCATGTTGCCCGTGCGCCGCCGCCCTGTGATTTCTGACGAACAGATTGCGCGCGAACTGGGCCAGATGGACGCGTTACACGCCAGCATTCAACCCGCAGGGGCAACAACGGTGGACGGCTTGCGCCGTACAGGGCGGAGCACTGCATGACCGCTTTCGTGCTTGATGCCTCGGTCACTGCCGCCTGGTTGTTGCCGGACGCGGCCAGCGAACACACCCGCCGCCTGTACGCCCTGATCCGCCGCGATGAGGTCGAGCCGCAGGCGCCCAACCTCTGGCACTGGGAGTGCCACAACATACTTGCCACCGGTGTGAACAGCGGGCGCATTCCAGCCGCTTCCGTCGAAGGCCTGTGGGGCGTGCTCGAAGCCATTCGTCACCGCGTCGAATTGCACGAACTGGCCCCTGCCCAGCACAAAGCCGTGCTCGACGTGGCATTGGAAACCGGCCTGCCCACCTTTGATGCTGCGTACCTGTGGCTGGCGCGCTCGCTGCGCCTGCCTTTGGCCACCTTTGATTCTCACCAGATCGCTGCCGCCCAGCGCAGCGGCGTCCCGCTTCTTGATCTCTCCAGCCTCTGACGGACCACCACCATGCAACACCAGAAAATCCTCATCCTCGATTTCGGCTCGCAAGTCACCCAGCTCATCGCGCGCCGCGTGCGCGAGGCCCATGTGTACTGCGAGGTGCACCCCTGCGACGTGACCGACGAGTGGATCCGCGACTACGCCAAGGACGGCTCGCTCAAGGGCGTGATCCTGTCGGGCAGCCATGCCAGCGTGTATGAGGTGGACGACAAGGCGCCGAATGCGGTGTTTGAGCTGGGCATCCCCGTGCTGGGCATCTGCTACGGCATGCAGACCATGGCCCAGCAGTTGGGCGGCAAGGTCGAGGGTTCCAACACCCGCGAATTTGGCTACGCCGAAGTGCGCGCCCATGGCCACACCGAACTGCTCAAGGGCATCGAAGACTTCGCCACGCCCGAAGGCCACGGCATGCTCAAGGTGTGGATGAGCCACGGTGACAAGGTCACTGCCTTGCCCCCGGGCTTCAAGGTGATGTGCTCCACACCCTCTTGCCCCATCGCTGGCATGGCCGACGAAAGCCGCCACTACTACGCCGTGCAGTTCCACCCTGAAGTCACACACACCGTGCAGGGCCGCGCCTTGCTGGAGCGTTTTGTGCTGGGCATCTGCGGCACCCGTGCCGACTGGGTCATGGGCGACTACATCGAAGAGGCTGTGCAAAAGATTCGCGAGCAGGTGGGCGATGAGGAGGTGATCCTTGGCCTGTCGGGCGGCGTGGATTCGTCCGTGGCTGCAGCGCTGATCCACCGCGCCATTGGTGACCAGCTCACCTGCGTGTTTGTGGACCACGGCCTGCTGCGCCTGAACGAAGGCGACATGGTCATGGACATGTTCGAGGGCAAGCTGCACGCCAAGGTCATCCGCGTGGACGCCAGCGACCTGTTCCTGGGCAAGCTGGCGGGGGTGAGCGAGCCCGAGCAAAAGCGCAAGATCATCGGCGGCCTGTTTGTGGACGTGTTCAAGGCCGAGGCCGCCAAGCTCAAGGCAGGCACCGGTGGCCACAAGGGCGCCACCTTCCTGGCCCAGGGCACGATCTACCCCGACGTGATCGAATCCGGCGGCGCCAAGAGCAAGAAGGCCGTCACCATCAAGAGCCATCACAACGTGGGTGGTCTGCCAGAGCAGCTCGGCCTGAAGCTGCTGGAACCCCTGCGTGACCTGTTCAAGGACGAAGTGCGCGAACTGGGCGTGGCCCTGGGACTGCCGCCCGATATGGTCTACCGCCACCCGTTCCCCGGCCCCGGCCTGGGCGTGCGCATCCTGGGCGAGGTGAAGAAGGAATACGCCGACCTGCTGCGCCGTGCCGACGCGATCTTTATCGAAGAACTGCGCAACTTCAAGGACGAAGCCACGGGCAAGACCTGGTACGACCTGACCAGCCAGGCCTTCACCGTGTTCCTGCCCGTCAAGAGCGTGGGCGTGATGGGCGACGGCCGTACCTACGACTACGTGGTAGCCCTGCGCGCCGTGCAGACCAGCGACTTCATGACTGCCGACTGGGCCGAGCTGCCTTACGCGCTGCTCAAGAAGGTGTCAGGCCGCATCATCAACGAAGTGCGTGGCATCAATCGCGTGACGTATGACGTGAGCAGCAAGCCGCCAGCGACGATTGAGTGGGAGTGAGTGCGGGTAAATCAAAATACTGGTTATTTGAACAGTATTGACGCACAATGCGACGGATCTTCCGGAGCTTTGTGTGCCATGTCCCAGCTTCACGATCTCTACTATTTCCTTTTCCCTACGCAGCTTGCCGCCGAGACGGCCAAGAGGTTACTGCAGCGCCTCCAAGGACCCTGTGGGGCGGGCAGAGGCGAGCCAATGTCCTTGGATCGGCTGCACATCACGCTCCATCACCTGGGGCGCTTTCTGAACAGCATCCCCCGAGAGGTAATCGACTTGGCGCTGGCGGCGGGTAGCGCCATGGACTACGAACCGTTTGGGGTCCGCCTCGACGTGCTGCAGTCCCGGGGCGGCTTTGAAAAGGGGACTTTCGGCACCGTCGAGCTGGCGCCACAAGCGGGCGCTGCGCGTGAATTGCGAGGATTTCAACATGCGCTTGGCAACACGATGCGCCGCATGGGGTTTGCAGAAACCCAAATCCGCAGCCATTTCCACCCGCACATGACTTTGCACTACAAGCACGAACGCATTGACCCAATGGTGGTTGCTCCCGTGGCATGGACCGTGACGCAGTTTGCCTTGGTAGACAGCCTCTACGGCCTGAGCAGGCATGATGTGCTCGCGCGCTGGTCCTTGCAGGCACGGCAGCAGGCCTTTCTCGATTGGTGATGTTGCGAAGCATGTGGATGCCCATGCGCACTCGCAGTCCGGCATCGTCGTCCGAAAGCTCCGCGGCTACCTTCCCCTGAAGCCATTCGACTTCTCGTTTCTTCATGACAACACTTCACGATTTCTGGCCCCGTTGTGGTTTCCAAACACTGGAGCACGATGTCCGTGATTGGCTGGCTCCCTCCGATGGATACCTGCGTTGGCTGCTGGCCCGACCAGAGCTGGCGCTGGTGCCGGAGTCGTGCGCTGCTGAGATCGCACTGCATGAATCGCTGAAGGTGTCGCCCGCGCGGGTGGTTGCCTCTGCGGAGCTGGCTGCTTTGCAGGACGAAGACGCGCGCGAGAACTACACCGTATTCCTCCGCTTTCGCGATGGCCTGCTGGCCGCGGGCACGCTGGAGGCGTACTACTTGCAACTCATGCGCAGTGGAGCGGTGAATGTGCCCACCGTGTTCATCGACGCCGTGGTGCAGGCCCTGCTGCGCAATGTGCTGGATGACTGCAACGACGCCTTCGAAGCCCGCGCTGCAGAGATGCTGTTTCGGCCCCAGCGCATCACCTTGCAGGAAGGGCAAATGCTGGCAGGCGACCGGGAGACGCTCGACATGCTCAACGAAACCGGAGGCCTGGGCGACGTGGGGCGCTTGCTGCTGCAAAGCGGCGCACTGCAGCCCACGGCGCAGGTCAAGGTGCTGTCGGCCGACAACGCGGCGCAATATTGGCAGGAGAGTGACCGCCACCACTTTCTGCTCGACCTGACCCATGAGCTGACACAGGACCTGAGCCATGGCCTGACCTTCAAGATGACCCGCGCCCGTTCTGGCCTGAAGGCGCTGGCGCGGGTGCTGGAGCGCTGGGTCGGCCACTTGCTGGGCGTGCAAGTGCAGATCGAGCCTGTGCACCAGGTCACCGACAGCGCGTGGCGCTGGCATGTGGGGCTGGATGTGGAGTCCACCGCCATCCTCAACGACCTGTACCAGGACCGGCCGGTGGAGTCTGAGCGCATGGCGCGGCTGGTGAGCCTGTTCACGCTGACCTTTGCCAACCCGGCCGAGATGCGTGCCGATGTGGCGGGCAAGCCGGTGTACCTGGGGCTGGCGACCAACGCCGAGGGCGTGGTGCGCATCAAGCCGCAGAACCTGTTGCTCAATCTGCCGCTGCCATCGGTATCTTGATTGCTATTAAATTAATAGCTACTAGCGCTTGATGAATAAGCGCTAGCAGCCAATTTTATTCAAATTTCTCCAGGTTGGATGATGGCCCGATGTTGGGCCCTCATCCAATAGTCATCAGGCTCGCGTTGCCGCCCGCTGCGGCTGTGTTCACGCTCAGCGCGCGCTCGATCAGCAGGCGCTCCAGCGGGATGTCCGTGGCACCGGGCTGCAATGCCGTCACGCCCACGATAGGCCCCGCGCGGCGGGCGAGGGCGGTGCACACGGCCTGCAGCGAGGGGGCGTCGCCGTGGTGCAGCACGGCATCCAGCTCCAGCGTGCCGTCGTTCAGTGTGTTGTCCTGCAGCTGGATCTGCGCCTGCACCAGCGTGGGCAATGGCGTGCGCAGGTTGGCCTGTGCGGTGGGCCACAGAGCCGTGCCACCGCTGGCGAGCACGGCCGCAGTCTGTACCAGCAGGTCATCCACACTTCGCGCCAGGCACAGCACGCGGCCACGTGGGGCCAGGGTGTAAACATTGCGCTCGCCCGTGGGGCCGGGCAGGGTGCGGGCTGTGCCGCTTTGGGTTTGCTGGGCAAACTGTTGGCAGGTGTTGGCCAGGGCTGCATTGCCCTGGAGCTGCGCCCATTGCTGCAAGGTGGCCAGAGGCGCCAGCAGGCGCTCGCGCACTGCCTCCTCGGGCGGCGTAGTGCGGTCGGCGTCGGCAAAGGTGCGCGCCAGCGCATCGGCCGGGCGCTGCGACACCAGGCGCAGCAGGTACAGCGGCCCGCCTGCCTTGGGCCCCGTGCCCGACAGGCCCTCGCCGCCAAACGGCTGCACGCCCACCACGGCACCGACCATGTTGCGGTTGACGTACACGTTGCCAGCGTGGGCCCGGTTCACCACACGGGCAATGGTTTCGTCGATGCGGGTGTGCACGCCTTGCGTCAGGCCGTAGCCGGTGGCGTTGATCTGGTCGAGCAACTGGTCCAGGTCGTTGCGGGCGTAGCGCACCAGGTGCAACACAGGGCCGAAGACTTCGCGTTGCAGCTCGCCGATGTGATTCAGCTCGATCAGCGTGGGGGGCACAAAAGTGCCTTGGCTGGTCGCGGTCGCAAGGTGCTGCGGGTGCTGGAACACCCGATGGCCTTGGGCCTTGAAGTTCTCGATGTGTCGGGTGATGCCCGCTTGTGCTTCGGCGTCGATCACCGGGCCCACGTCCACGCGCAGCTCGCCAGGGTTGCCCACGCGCAGTTCACCCATGGCACCTTGCAGCATCTCCACCACGCGGTCCGCGGCATCTTCCTGCACGCACAACACGCGCAGCGCCGAGCAGCGCTGTCCTGCGCTGTCAAAGGCCGACGACACCGCGTCGCCCACCACTTGCTCGACCAATGCGGATGAGTCCACGATCATCGCGTTCTGCCCACCGGTTTCTGCAATCAGCGGGATGGGGCGGCCTGCGGTATCCAGCCGCCCGGCCACGGTGCGCTGCAGGATGCGCGCCACTTCGGTGGAGCCGGTGAACATCACGCCCATCACGCGGGCGTCGCCAATCAGGCGGGCACCTACCGTCTCGCCCTGGCCGGGCAGCAGTTGCACGGTGGCGCGGGGCACACCGGCCTGCCACAGCAGGCGCACGGCCTCGGCGGCGATCAGTGGAGTTTGCTCGGCGGGCTTGGCCAGCACGGGGTTGCCTGCGGCCAGTGCAGCCGCCACCTGGCCCATGAAGATGGCGAGCGGGAAGTTCCAGGGGCTGATGCAGGCCACGGGGCCCAGCGGGAGGTGGGTGGCGTTGTCGAAGGTGCTTTGCACCTGGGCCGCGTAGTAGCGCAAGAAGTCCACGGCCTCGCGCACTTCAGCCACAGCGTTGCTGGCGCTCTTGCCCGCTTCGCGCATCAGCAGGCCCAGCAGGGGCTGCATGCGGGCTTCGAGCAGGTCGGCGGTGCGCAGCAGGGCGGCAGCGCGCTCGGCGGGCGGGGTGGCGGCCCAGGGGGCTGCGGCGGCCTGGGCGTGGGCCAGTGCCTGGTCCACATCGGCGGTAGTGGCCTCTTGCACGGTACCCACCACATCGCTGTGGTCGGCGGGGTTGCGCACGGGCTGCATGGGGCCTGCGGGGGCATCGGCGCCCAGCAGGGGGGCGGAGGTCCAGGCATGGGTGGCAGTGGCTTGCAGGGTGGTGGTCAGCTCGGTCAGCGTGTTTTCGTTCGATAGGTCCAGCCCGCGCGAGTTGGTGCGGTGCGCGCCATACAGGCCCTGGGGCGTGGCAATGCGGGGGTGGGGCAGGCCCGCAGTGCCTTCTGCCGCAGCTTGCTGGTCCACCACTTGCACGGGGCTGCGTACCAGCTCATCCAGCGCAATCGTTTCATCGGCAATGCGGTTCACAAACGAGGTGTTGGCGCCGTTTTCGAGCAAACGGCGCACCAGGTAGGCCAGCAGGGTTTCGTGCGTGCCCACGGGGGCGTAGATGCGGCACGGGCGGCCGAGTTTGCCTGCGGTCGCAGCGCCTACCACCTGCTCGTACAGCGGCTCGCCCATGCCGTGTAGGCACTGGAACTCGTACTGCCCCGCGTAGTAGTTGCTGCCCGCCAGTTGGTAGATGGTGGCCACCGTCTCGGCGTTGTGGGTGGCGAACTGGGGGTACACGGCCTCGGGCGCGGCCAGCAGCTTGCGTGCGCAGGCGATGTACGAAATGTCGGTGTGCACCTTGCGGGTGTAGACGGGGTAGTCCTCCAGCCCATCGACCTGGGCACGCTTGATTTCGCTGTCCCAGTACGCGCCCTTGACCAGGCGCACCATCAGCCGGCGCTGGGTGCGGCGGGCCAGGTCCACGACATAGTCGATGACGAACGGGCAGCGCTTTTGGTAGGCCTGGATGACAAAGCCAATGCCGTTCCAGCCCGCCAGCGTGGGCTCGTGGCACAGGCGCTCCAGCAGGTCCAGCGACAGCTCCAGGCGGTCGGTTTCTTCGGCGTCGATGTTCAGGCCAATGTCGTACTGCTTGGCCAGCGCGGTCAGGCGCAACACCAGCGGGTACAGCTCATCCATCACACGGCCAAACTGTGCGCGGCTGTAGCGCGGGTGCAGGGCCGAGAGCTTGATGGAGATGCCAGGCCCTTCGTAAATGCCGCGCCCGGCAGAGGCCTTGCCAATCGCGTGGATGGCCTGCTCGTAAGAGGCGTAGTAGTGCTTGGCGTCTTCGCTGGTCAGCGCCGCCTCACCCAGCATGTCGTACGAATAGCGAAAGCCCTCGGCCTCCATCGTGCGGGCGTTGCGCAGCGCTTCGTCGATGGTTTCACCGGTCACAAACTGCTCGCCCATCATGCGCATGGCCATGTCCACGCCCTTGCGGATCAGGGGCTCGCCGCCCTTGCCGATCAGGCGGCTGAGCGAGTTGCCCAGGCTGCCTTCGCTGTGCGTGGCCACCAGCTTGCCGGTGATGAGCAGGCCCCAGGTGGCGGCGTTGACAAAGAGCGACGGGCTCTTGCCCAGGTGGGCATCCCACTGGCCGTGGCTGATCTTGTCACGGATCAGCGCATCGCGTGTGGCCTTGTCGGGGATGCGCAGCAGGGCCTCGGCCAAGCACATCAGCGCCACGCCTTCTTGCGACGACAGCGAAAACTCCTGCAGCAGCCCCTGCACGATGCCCGCGCGCCCGGCGCTGGCCTTGCGTTCGCGCAGCGCCTTGGCAATGCGCAGCGCCAATTGCTCGGCGGACGCCGCTTGATCGGCAGGCAGGCGGGCCTGGGCCAGCAGCGGGGCCAGGGCCTCGGGCTCGGGGCGGCGGGTGGCAGCGGTGATGGCGGCGCGCAGCGGGTTGCTCAGCGGGGTGCGGGGCGCGAAGTCTGCAAACGGGGCGGAGGGCTGCGTCATGGCGGTGTCTTTCAGGGATTTGGCGGGGCCCAACACGGTGGGAAGTGTTGGTTGGGCGCGTTATTGGCGATGATCCTTGGGTTGGCGATGAATAAATGGTCGAAAATTGGCACTGAATCCGAATAAAAATCTAATCGACATGCAAACAGAACCCGATCTGGACCGGATTGACCGCAAGATCCTGTCAATCCTGCAGGAGGACGGCCGCATTGCCAACCTCAAGCTGGCCGAGGCGGTGGCCCTGTCGCCCACCGCCGTGCTGGCGCGCGTACAGCGCCTCACGCGCGACGGCTTCATCCTGGGCTACGAGGCGCGTCTGAACCCGCTGAAACTGGGTGCGGGCATGCTGGTGTTCGTGGAGGTGCTGCTGGACCGCACCACGCCCAACGTGTTCGATCAGTTCAAGGCCGCCGTACAGGTGCACCCCGAGATCATGGAATGCCACATGGTGGCGGGCGGGTTTGACTACCTCCTCAAGACGCGATCGGCCGACATGAATGCCTACCGCGTGTTTGCGGGCAATGTGCTGTGGCAACTGCCCGGCGTGCGCGAGACGCGGACCTATGCGGTGATGGAAGAGGTCAAGCACACCAACCACCTGTACCTGCGCTGACTCCACACCATGCGCGTACACCCACCGGATTGGCGGTGCTGGCAGAAGCCCGCATAATTCTCGGCAGATCTGCTTGCATGAGGAGCTACACCATGACGACCGCTTTCCCCTATGCCGCCGCAGCCCTGGTGGCTGCCCTGTTCAGCCAGACGGCCGCTGCATCCTGCTACGTCGTCTATGGCCCTGACAAGGACATCGTGTACCGTGCTCCGGTGCCGCCGGTGGACATGTCACGGCAGATCCACGAAACCCTGCCCCTGGTGGCCCCGGGCTCGACCCTCGTGTTTTCGCCCGACAACTTTGGCTGCGAACTCACCATCAACAAGCTGCCACTCACGGCCGTGTCCGCGCCCGGGGGCATGCGGCCTGCGCGCGCTGACCGGGGCTGAAACGGACAGTTCGCAGGGGTGCGGCCAGTGGGCGTGCCGCGCCTGAGACAATCGGGGGATGAGCGAACCGAAAGAACTATCCCCCTCGTTTGAACCCACCGAGCAGAATTCCCAAAGCGACCTGCCCGAAGGCTGGCTGCACGTGCAGTCCATGGACCTGGACGCCCAGGGCGTTGCCCGCAAGCCCGATGGCAAGGTGGTCTTTATCGATGGTGCCTTGCCATTCGAGCTGGTCACCGCCAACACCCACCGCAAGAAGAACAACTGGGAGCAGGCCAGCCTGGTAGCGATCCACCGCGAGTCGTCCCAGCGCGTGCGGCCGGATTGCCCCCACTTTGGCCTGCACGCAGGCGCCTGTGGCGGCTGCAAGATGCAGCACTTGCACGTGGGCGCCCAGGTGGCCGTCAAGCAGCGGGTGCTGGAAGACAACCTCTGGCACCTGGGCAAGGTCAAGGCCGAGACCATGCTGCGTCCCATCGAGGGGCCCGCCTGGGGCTACCGTTACCGCGCCCGCCTGGCGGTGCGCCACGTGATCAAGAAGGGCCAGGTCCTGGTGGGCTTTCATGAGCGCAAGAGCCGCTACATCGCCGACATGCAGACCTGCAAGATCTTGCCCCCGCATGTCGATGCCATGCTGATGCCCCTGCGCGCACTGATTGCCAGCCTGGATGCCCGCGACACCTGCCCACAGATCGAGCTGGCCTGCGGTGACACCGTGACCGCGCTGGTGCTGCGCCACCTGGAGCCGCTGAGCACCGGTGACATCACCCGGCTGCGCGCCTTTGCGGCGGAGCACCATGTGCAATGGTGGCTGCAGCCCAAGGGCCCGGACACGGTGAAGCTGCTGGACGAGGGCGGCGAGCAGCTGTCGTACGCACTGCCAGACTTCGGCATCACCATGCCTTTCAAGCCCACGGACTTCACCCAGGTGAACCCGCACATCAACCGCGTGCTGGTGAGCCGCGCGCTGCGCCTGCTGGACGTGCAGCCCCACGAACGCGTGATCGACTGGTTCTGTGGCCTGGGCAACTTCACGCTGCCCCTGGCCACGCAGGCGCGCGAGGTGCTGGGCATCGAGGGCAGCGAGGCCCTGGTGGCCCGCTCGCGTGAGAACTATGCACTGAATCAGGCCAAGGCGCCGGACCACAAAGCGCTGGCAGCTACGGATTTTGTAGCGCGCAACCTGTTCGAGATGACGCCCGAGATGCTGGTGGCCGACGGCGCTGCCGACAAGTGGCTGGTGGACCCACCACGCGAAGGGGCGTTTGCGCTGGCCAAGGCGCTGGCGGACATTGAACAGGCCCGCATTGGCGCCGAGGGCGCTGGCCCCTTGCCTGCAGGGGCCGAAGGCTGGACGCCCCCGAAGCGCATTGTGTATGTGAGCTGCAACCCAGCCACTCTGGCGCGCGATGCCGGGCTGCTGGTGCATCTGGCCGGCTACCGGTGCACGGCGGCGGGCATGATCAACATGTTCCCGCACACGGCCCATGTGGAGAGCATGGCGGTGTTCGAGCGGGTCTGAGTCCGGTTGCCGGAAAGAGGCTTCAGGAAGGGGAGGGCGCAGCCCTCCGTCCCGTGGCCTTAACTCCCCCGCGCAATATCAGCTGCGGTTGCGGCTGGCTGCGGGGTCGCGGGGTTCGGTTTCGATGTCGGGTGCGCGTTCGCTGCGTTCGGGCTTTTCCACCTTGCCCAGCACCGAGGGCGTGCCCTCGATCTTGTTCTCACGCATGTAGGCGTCCATGTCCTTCCAGCCTGCAAACACCGAGGCCTTGGAGGCCTTGGGGTTGAGGGTGTAGCAGTCTTCCAGCCCCCGCAGTGCGTGTCGGCAGGCACCGCCGATGGCCTTGGCCTCGGCATCGCGTTGGGCCACGCGCGGGTCAGGGCCCAGGCCCGGGATCTTGTCGCAGCCTGCAAGCAGCAACAGGCCCGCCAGAACCATCAGGCGCAATGCGGTGGAAGGGCTTTGTGGATACATGTACTTGCATTATCGGCACACTGGCCGCGCTATTGAGGCTTGATCCTGGGGCGCGACCCACAAAAAAGGCTCCCGAGGGAGCCTTTTGATGGAGGTCAAGGGACTGGCAGGGCTCAGTCGCGCTCGCCGCCCATGATGCCCAGCAGGGCCAGCAGGCTCTGGAACACGTTGAAGATGTCCAGGTACAGGGCCAGCGTGGCGCTGATGTAGTTGGTTTCGCCGCCGTCCAGGATCTGCTTCAGGTCATACAGCATGTAGGCGCTGAAGATGCCGATGGCCAGCATCGAGATCACCATCATGCCCACGCCAGAGCCGACGAACACGTTGATGATGCCGCCGACCATGAGCACCAGCGCGCCCACCATCAGCCACTTGCCCATGCCCGAGAGGTCGCGCTTGATGACGCTGGCCAGGCTGGCCATCACGAAGAACACACCGGCCGTGCCGGCAAAGGCCGTCATGATGAGGTCGGTGCCGTTCTTGAAGCCCAGCACCATGCCGATCATGCGCGACAGCATCAGGCCCATGAAGAACGTGAAGGCCAGCAGCACCGGCACGCCTGCGGCCGAGCGCTTGGTCTTTTCGATGGCGAACATGAAGCCGAACGCGCCGCCCAGGAACACGATCAGGCCCAGGCCGCCGGTCAGCGAGCGGGTGATGCCGGTGGCCACTCCGATCCAGGCGCCCAGCACCGTGGGGATCATGCTCAGGGCCAGCAGCCAGTAAGTATTGCGAAGCACCTTGTGGCGCTCTTCCTGCGAGATGCCATAGCCCGCAGAGTGGCCCAGGGTGGTGACTTGGTCATTCATCTTGTGTCTCTCCTTGTTGGCCTGCACGACGCAGACATCACAAATTCTAGGTGGTGATGCTTTTTTGCTTTGCAATGACCGCACCCGGTCACCTACTTTTGGTAAGGATACTTTCACCTTGGCTGAGGGCAACGGCGCCGGGGATGCCGGTATGCTCGGTTCTCTTTGCGTGCCGGGGCGGCCTGTGCGGCCCGGTTTCCTCTCCCACTTTCGGATCCTTTCATGAAAACCAAGCACGAACTCGAACTGGCCGACGTCAAGGCCGTGGCCGCCGCCGCTGAAGCCGAGGCCCTCAAGAACAACTGGGCTGTGACCATCGCCATCGTGGACGATGGCGGCCACCTACTGTGGCTGCAGCGCCTGGACGGTGCCGCAGCCGTGTCATCGCACATCGCTCCTTCCAAGGCCCGCACGGCCGCTCTGGGCCGCCGCGAAAGCAAGGTCTACGAGGACGTGATCAACGGCGGCCGTACCTCGTTCCTGAGCGCGCCCACCATTGACGGCCTGCTCGAGGGCGGCGTGCCGATCATGAAGGACGGCCAGTGCCTGGGTGCCGTGGGCGTGAGCGGCGTGAAGTCCACCGAAGATGCACAGATCGCCCGCGCGGGCATTGCAGCCCTGGGCCTCTGATTCGGGGGCTCCCGGCAGGGGGTGCGATTGCTATTATTTTGATAGCTGTAAGCGCATGTTCCACTAGCGCATGGGGCTGAAAACGCTTCAAAACCCTCTGGGAGCATGAAAAAACCGGCCTGTGGGCCGGTTTTTTGTTGGGAAGGTCGGGGGCGGCAAAAAAAGCCTGGCTACGCGGGAGCAAACCCGTTGGCTGGCAAAAACGACCCTTGCGAGCTTGTTGCAAGCCCGGGAGTCGCCCCACGATGAAACTATTTGGTCAGGATGAGCTTGCCCAGCTTGGTGGCCTGCAGGCGGTACACCGAGCCGTTGTGGCTGATGGCGACGGTCTTGTGCCCTTGCAGCAGCACGCTGCTGTCCAGTGCAGCAGTGGCGCAATGCGCACCGGACGACGGGGCCTCGCCAGATGCCGAGGCGTCTGCGGAGTCAGCCGGCACGGCGCGGCGGAGCGGGGCGGAGGTCAGGGAGGCTTGCATGGAGTTTTCCTGGGTCATTGCAGTGCGTTTTGTTAATGATAACGATTCGCAATTACAAGTCAAGCGAACGGTGTGTTTCTTTTTGTTCTTGGTTCCGCCCTGCATCAGGTGCAAAGGCGAGGCGTTGAGCAGCGCCCAGGGCGCGGGGCAAAGGTCCGTGCGCCCTGGGCGCCGTGCAGGGGGCTGCGAGCCGCTGCACGGGCCCTGCGTTCCCTGGCGCCCGGCCAGCGCGCCCAAGACGGGTGGGCTGGCCAAGATGCGCAGGGACCGGGCCGGTGACTTTCGCCGTGTCTTTACTGGCCCCGCGGGTCGGTCACAAACCCGATCTTGCGCACGCCAGCGCGTTGCGCGGCCGCCATGGCCTGGGCCACGAATTCGTAGCGCACGTTCTTGTCGCCACGGATGTGGAGGTCTGGCTGGGGCTCCTTGGCAGCCTCGGCCTGCAGGCGGGGGAAGAGTTCTTCTTCCGACACCTGGGACTCGTTCCAGAAGAACTTGCCATCGGCCGACACCGACAGGCGCACGGTCTCGGGCTTGACGTTCTCGGGCTGGTTGGTGGCGCGGGGCAGGTCCACGTTCACCGCGTGTTTCATCACCGGCACGGTGATGATGAAGATGATGAGCAGCACCAGCATGACGTCCACCAGGGGCGTCATGTTGATCTCGTTCATCACGTCATCGGTGTCGTCTTGGGTTCCAAAGGCCATGGCTTAGCCGCCTTTCTTCATGGGCAGCACCTTGCCGGGCTCGCCAGCGTTCACGCGGGCGCCGGTCACAAAGTAGGCGTGCAGGTCATGGGCAAAGCTGTTCAGGCCATTCAGAATGGACTTGTTGCCGCGCACCAGCGCGTTGTAGCCCAGCACCGCCGGGATGGCCACGGCCAGGCCCAGCGCGGTCATGATCAGCGCCTCGCCGATGGGGCCGGCCACCTTGTCGATGGTGGACTGGCCCGAGGTGCCGATGGCCAGCAGGGCGTGGTAGATGCCCCACACGGTGCCGAATAGGCCGATGAACGGGGCGGTGGAGCCCACCGACGCCAGGATGGCCAGGCCCGAGGACAGGCGGGCGGTGAACTCATCGATGCAGTTGCGCAGGCAGCGGGTCACCCAGTCACTCACGTCCAGGCTGTCGTGCAGGTGGGCCTTGGTGTTGCGGTGGTGGGCAGTGGCTTCGCGGCCTTCCAGCGCCAAGTGGCGGAAGGGGTTGGTCGGGTCGGCGCCCAGCTTGGTCAAGCCCGCGGCAAAGTCCTCGCTGTGCCAGAAGTCCTGGGCGGCGCGGGCGTGTTTCTTGAACTTGATGATGTCCAGTGCCTTGATGAGGATGACGATCCACGAGGCCAGCGACATGGCCAGCAGCAGGATGGCGACGGCGCGGGTGACAAAGTCACCCTGGATCCAGACGTTGGCGATGCCGAATTGCGATTCCATGAAAACTCCCTGAGCGGTGATTGGTTTATTCGAGAACAAAGTTGACGGGGACGAGGTTCCACATGGCCTCGGGCACGCCGTTGCGTTTGCCGGGCACAAAGCGCCAGCGCATCACGGCGTCCTGGGCCTGGCGGTCCAGCCGGTCAAAGCCGCTGGACTTGTTGACTTCGACCTTTTGCGGCACGCCATCGGTGCCGATGAGCACCCTGAGCACCACCTTGCCTTGCTCGCCCATGCGTTTGCTGATGGCGGGGTAGCTGGGCTTGGGGTTGTTGAGATAGGCCGCGTCGCTGGACGGCAGCTCGATCTTGGGTGGTGCGGGTGGCGCCGGTGGCGCAGGCGCGGGGGCCGGGGGCGCCACAGGGGCCTCGATGGGCGGGGCGGGCGGCTGGGGCGTGGTGATGCCGGTGGGGGCATTGGGCGCTGGCGTGGGGTCGGCAATGGCGACGGGCATCGGTGCCGGGCGCGGCGCGGCCTTGGGCGCTGGCTTGGGAGGGGGCGGTGGTGCCGGTGGCGGCGGGGTGACCTTGGGCGGGGCGGGCGGCGCGATGAATTCGCTGAGCAGTTCGGCCGGCACGATCACCTCGGCCGCCTTGCGCACCAGGCCGGACTGCAGGGCCCAGATGCCCGCCACATGCAGCGCCACCACGGAGCCGACGATCACGGCATTGCGGCTCACACCGCCAGGGGGGGCGAAACGATCAGGGTGAGACATAAAAAGAAAGGAAGGGCAGCGCCGCCCCTAGCATAGGGCGGACGCTGCCGGGTAAACCCGGATTATTTGCGAAAGATCCACCAGGCCGAACCTGCGACCAGGATCAGGCTGCCTGCGAGGGTAGAGAGGAGTTCCATGACTTGCTTTCCAGGATGGAGCTGGCAAGCTGGATCGTCTGCGGCGCCGCATCGTTGCGCAAGGCGGCTACCGGGTTCGAGACACTGCACTGCGCCACCACGTCGCGGGCGCAGCTTTCGCAGCATCCGCATTGGGTGGCCACGCCCAGTTCGAACTGGATCTCATCGAAGCTCATGCCAGCACGGGCATGGCGGGCAATCTCACGGTCCGAAACCCGGCGGCAAACACAGACGATCATGGCGGCAGGCAGTGTGGCTGGCTGTTGAAAGGATGATTGAGATTATAAATACGAATCTATCGCATTTGCAATAAATCATTCCTGCCGACAGGGGGAACGCGCACCTGCCCGTGTGGAGCTGCCGATACCCCGGGCCTCAGATCGCGCCCGCGGCGGGCTCGTCGTGGCCGTCCAACAGCGCGGAAGTCGCTTCGGCAAGGGTGGCGCAGCCGGTCAAGGCCATGGCGACCTCCAATTCGTCGCGCAGCAGGCGCAGCACATGGGCCACGCCCGCAGCACCTGCATTGGCCAGGCCCCACACGGCGGGGCGCCCCACCAGCACGGCGGAGGCGCCCAGCGCCATGGCTTTGAGCACATCGGTGCCGCGCCGGATGCCGCCGTCCACCAGCACCGGCACCTTGCCCTGCACGGCCTGCACCACACGGGGCAGCGCGGTGGCGGTGGCAGGGGCCGTGTCCAGCGTGCGCCCGCCATGGTTGGACACGATGAGGCCCGCAGCGCCCAGCGACACGGCCTGGCGCGCGTCGGCGGGGTGCAGCACGCCCTTGAGCAGCACCGGCAGCCGGGTGATGGACTGCAGCCACGCGATGTCGTCCCACGTGGGCGCATGGTGGAGCAGGCCGTCGAACAAGGCACTCTGGCCGGGGCCCAACGCGGAAGGCGCGGGTGCCTGCAGGCCTGCCAGGTTGACGGGGCCCACGCCGGGCGGAAGCCGAAAGCCCGCACGCCGTTCGCGGTCGCGCACGCCGCTGGTGGGGGCATCCACCGTGAGCACCAGGGCCTCATAGCCGGCCGCTTCGGCACGCTGCACCAGAGACTGGGTGAAGCCACGGTCAGGTTGCAGGTACAGCTGAAACCACAGCGGGCCGCGCCCCGGGTCGGGCAGGACGGCCTGGGCCACGCTCTCCAGCGACACGCTGGCCTGGGTGCTGAGCACCACGCCCGCGCCCAGCGCCGCTGCGGCATAGGCCATGGCCAGTTCGCCGTCGGGGTGCGCCAGGCGCTGGAAGGCCACGGGTGCGAGCAGGATGGGGTGCGCCAGCGTGCGGCCCAGCAGGGGCACGCGGGTGTGCCCACCCGCCAGCGGCCGCAGCACGCGGGGCCACAGGGGCAGGGCGTCCCAGGCGCTGCGGTTGGCGTGCAGACTGATCTCGTCGGCCGCGCCGCCGCTGAAGTACGCCCAGGCGTTGTCGTCCAGCTGCGTGCGTGCGTGTTGCTCGTGGTCGGCCAGGGTGACCAGGCCCGGGGGGATGGTGTGCCGTGCAGGAAATTGGGTCATACAAACAAAAATAGCACCAAGCGCTAGTGGATCATGCGCTGGGTGCTATCAAAATAATAGTTCTTGCGGGGTGTCTCATACCCTCGGTCGCAGCCGTGGGGTAGGGGCCTGCGGTTCACACATCGGCCCACATGCGCAGCAGGTTGTGGTACGTGCCCGACAGCGCGATGGCCGACGGGTCGGTGTCGCCGTGGGTCTGGCGCAGCTTGAGCAGGGCCATGTCCATGTCGAACAGCAACTGGCGTTGCTCCAGCCCGCGCACCATGCTCTCCACCCAGAAGAAGCTGCTCACGCGGTGCCCGCGCGTGACCGGCGCGACCTGGTGCACGGTGCTGCTGGGGTACAGGATCATGTCGCCCGCAGGCAGCTTGATGCGCTTCTCGCCCAGGGCTTCGGCAATCACCAGCTCGCCACCGTCGTAGTCGTCGGGCGGCGTGAGGAACAGCGTGCACGACAGGTCGCTGCGCACCCAGCAGCTGTCGGCGCGGGAGTGCATGACGGCGCTGTCCACATGGTTGCCATAGTAGTTGGCGCCATCGCCATACTTGTTGAACAGCGGGTTGTAGATGCGGCGCGGCAGTGCGGCCGAAAAGAAGAGGGCGTTGCGATTCAACGCGGCCTTGACCAGGCCCTGGAGCTGGGCGGACAGCTCGCTGGCTTGTGCGAGCTGCAGGTTGTTTTTCTGGTGCACCGCCTGGCCGCCCGCGCTGCGGGCGCCGTCCACCCAGGGGGCGTCGGCCGCCCAGAGCTTTTGCCGGAAGAACGCGACCTCGTCGGCGGTGAGAACGTCTTGGATGTGCAGGAACATGGAACCATTGTGAACCGGCCCCGGGCAGTGCCGGGGCCGGTTCATTCGAGGGACTTCAGAGGTGCGTCAGAACCGTGTCTTCAGCGTCAGCTGCACAGCGCGCGGAGCGCCGGGCGTGTAGAAGCCGCGGTACAGGCCTTCGGCATACGTGCGGTCGAACAGGTTGCTCACGTTCAGCTTCAGCGAGGTTTTGTCGTCAAACGCGTACTCGGCCATGGCGTCCACCACCGCAAAGCCGCTGGCGTACACGGCGCGCGAGCCCTCGGGGTTCTGCTTGGCGCGGTACGTCAGGCCAGCACCCACACGCAGCTTGGAGGTGACGGCGTAGGTGCTCCACACGCTGCCGCTGTGCTTGGGCGTGAGGCCGGGTCGGTCACCCTGCACCTGCGCGCCGCCGCCGTTGGCGGCCAGCACCACGTTGCTCTTGTCGATCTTGGCCGACGGGATCCAGGTGTGGTTGAAGAACAGTTCCCACTTCGGCGTCAGGCGCCCCGCCAGGTTGAACTCCATGCCGGTGGCGTGGCGCTTGCCCGAGAGCAGTTCTTGCGCGGCAGCGGTGTCGGGGTCGGTGTTGCGCTCGTTGTACTTCTGGCTGTAGAAGGCGGCCACACCCAGCAGGGCGCGGCGCTCGAACAGCTCGAACTTGCCGCCGACTTCGATGTTGCGGCTCTTTTCTGGGTCGGTGTTGGCGGTGCGCGCCGTGGTGGTGCCGGGGTTGCCAAACTGGTAGGTGTCGCCCGAGGTGTTGTACGAAGTGCCGTACGACAGGTAGTACGAGGTCAGCTCGTCAGGCTGGAAGATCATGCCCACGCGGGGGCTGAACAGGCTGTCGGAGCGCGAGTTGCTCAGGCTGCCTGCGGCGTTGTGGTACGCGGCGCGGAAGTTGTCGTAGCGCAGGCCGCCGACCAGCTTGAGCGTGTCGCTCAGCGAGACCGTGTCCTGGAAGTACAGGCCCAGGTTGCGCGATGTGAACGTATTCCACTGCACCGGCGCACGGCCGTCGGCCACCCACGCGCCGTCGTTGGGCGTGCCCACCGTGGTGGTGGGGCGGGTGGTGGTGTTGGCGTAGTTCTGGTTGCGCTTGGCGTCGTCGTCGTAGTAGTCCACGCCGGTCAGCACCGCGTGCTTCTTGCCACCCCAGTTGTAGGTGTTGCTGTAGTCGCTTTGCACCTGCAGCACATTGCTCTCGCCCACGCGGCCCTTGGAGCCACGGGTCAGCACGGTGTTGCTGTTGATCTGGTCCAGCGTGATGGCGCTGTTCTGGAAGCCGATGGTGCTGGCCAGCAGGTCGCGCTCGTACTTGCCGTAGCGCAGGCGGGTGGTCAGCTCGCCGCTGTCGTCAAAGCGGTGGATGTGGCCCAGCGTGACGTACTGCGATGTGGTGTCGTTGTGGTCGCTGGCCAGGCCGTAGTACTTGCCGGCTTCCAGCGGCATGTTGATCTTGCCGTCGGCCGAGAGGCGCCAGGGGTGGTTGTAGAGCGGGCGGCCCTTGGATTCGAGGTAGTACAGCCCGACGGAGAACTCATCGCGCGTGCCGATGCCCCAGGCAAACGTGGGTGCAATGCCGCGTTTGTCCTGCTTGGCACCGTAGTTGTCGTACTCCTGCACCATGGCGTTCAGGCGGAAGGCCGAGTTCTCGCCCGTCACCCAGTTGAAGTCGCCGGTGGCGCGGTGGTACTTGCCGGTGCCCAGTGTGTAGCCGGCTTCGTGCTGGTCGATCAGCAGCGGGTACTTGTTGACCTGGTTGACCACGCCGCCGGTCGAGCCTTTGCCGAACAGCATGGAGGCCGAGCCCTTGAGCACTTCGATGCGGTCGTTGTTGAAGGTGTCGCGCTCGATCAGCGGGGCGTCCTTCATGCCGTCCACGTAGATGTCGCCCGCCAGGCCCAGCGAGAAGCCGCGCAGGCGCACGTCTTCTTCACCGGTTTCGCCGGACTGGAAGGTCACGCCCGCCGTGGTGCGCAGCACTTCGCGGAAGTCGTCCTGGTTGCGGTCGTTCATCAGCTTTTCGGTGAACACCGTCACGGACTGGGGGATGTCCTTGATGTCCTGCTTGCCCTTGCCCACGGTGGTCTTCTTGATGAGCAGGGTGTCTTTGCCCTGGACTTCTGCGGCTTCCTTCACCGTCACGGTGGACAGGGTGGTCTCGGACGTGCCGGTCTGCGCCATGGCGCCCATCGAGGCGGCCAGCATCAGCGCGCCCAGTGGCAGCAAGGCCCTGTCGGATTGCGAAGCCTGGGGCGACAGGGTGGCGGGAGAAGCAACGAATGCGGGAGAAGAACGCAGCATGCCGCTGCGGCGCTGGGCGCGAGATTTAGCCAAGAGGGCCTCCGTCAATAGGGGTGTGCAGGTGGCGCGCAGGGGCACCAAGAGCAGGCGAGAGGCAGTGGCTAGATCAACATGGCTGTGCGTCGTCGTGCAGCTTTATGTTACATCAAATGCGGGTCATTCTCATTTGCATTGATGCGGGCGCGCCACACTTCGACAGGGTATGGGCGTAAAAAAACCGGCAGAGCCGGTTCTTTTACGGGTGCGACGCGGGTCGCAAAGCGCCAGGGCTTACTTGACGTGCTTGCCAATCAGGCCAGCCATTTCAAACATGGAGACCTGTGGCTTGCCGAACAGCTCCTTGAGCTTGGCATCGGCATTGATGTTGCGCTTGTTGGTGGCGTCCTGCAGGTTGTTGGCCTTGATGTAGACCCACAGCTTGCTAATGATCTCCGTGCGCGGCAGAGGAGCCGAGCCCACCACAGCGGCCAGCGCGGGGCTGGGCGTGAGCGCCTTCATGAAAGCGGCGTTAGGGGTCCGCTTCTTGGCGGGTGCAGCGGCCTTCTTGGCTGCTGGGGCTGTGGTTGCCGGAGCTTTTTTTGCAGTTGCCATGTTGGGTTGTCCTTGTTGGGAATAAATTTTTACCAGCGAAAACGACGCTTTCCCACTGGCAGGCTGATGCTAATGGGAAAAAAACGCGTTTCCAAGGGAGAAACGGCTTTTTTTGCCTCGATTTGTAGCGGTGGCGCCGCGCACCCCGCAGCAATAGGCCGCCAAGGCGCGCCAGGCTTGACAAACACGCGGCAGAGGGCGGGTTTCAAGTGCGGTTCCTCGGGGGGCATCTTCTGAGTGCGGCGTTGGGCGCCGCATCTGGGGTGGCTGCTGCTGCAGCACAATCTTGCACAACAGATTTGCCGCTCAACGAACGCGGCTCGCCCGCAGGCCTGTACCCCGGCGGGGGGCGTTCGGTGTGGGGTTCGTGCTCGCCGCTGCCGTTGGGGCGGGTTTGATTGTTGGAACCGTTTGATTGACTGAAAGGATCTTGGAATGGCTGCAGCTTCGCCTCTTCCCCTCACGCCGTTTGCCACCTGCGACTTTTGTGACGTCCACAAGGGCGACACCAGCGGTGCATTCCGCGTGCTGCCCCCGGTGTTCCAGAGCTTTGGGGGCGTTGCCGCGTTCGCGGGCCCCGTCACCACCGTCAAGTGCCACGAGGACAACACCCAAGTCAAGGCGGCTGTCGAGTCAGCAGGCGAGGGCCGGGTGCTGGTGGTGGATGGCGGCGGTTCTCTGCGCCGGGCCCTGGTGGGCGGCAACCTGGCGGCAGCCGCCGCCCGCAATGGCTGGGCCGGCATCGTGGTGGACGGCTGTGTGCGTGACGTGGCCGAGCTGAACGCGGAAGCCGTCGGCATCCGCGCGCTGGCGCTGATGCCGCTGCCCACCGAGCGGCGTGGCGAGGGGCAACGCGATGTGGCTGTGTCGATCCAGGGCGTGCCTGTGCGCCCCGGCGACTGGCTGTATGCCGATGCCGATGGCATCGTGGTCAGTGCGCAGCCCTTGCACGGCTGAGTCCGGCCTTCTCTGGTTCTGCCCAGTCTGTCCAGTCCCCGTGGTGGGATGGTGAAGACGGTTGCCGAAGGGCCAGTCAGTCGGCGCTGCCGCTCCGCCGCCCTACGCGCAGCGCCGCGCGCGAGGGCAGGGTGGCCAGCAACGCGCTGGCCAGGGCAATGACAAAGGCGACCAGTTGCAGGCCCGTCAATACCTCGCCCAAAAACAGCACGCCCACCAGTGCAGCACTCACCGGCAGCATGACCGAGAAAACACCGCCTTGAGCAGCGGGCACGGCCTTGAGCCCGGTCATCCACAGCCACACCGTCCACATGCAGGCGGCCAGCGCATAAAACAGCAGCAATAGCCAGGTGCCCCATCCCACCGAGGCAAACGGGAAGTCCAGCGCCAGGTACAGGCCAAACGGTGTTGTCAGCACAAAGCCCCACAGGTTGATGAGCGAGGTGATGCGCTTGGGCCCCAGGCTGCCGGTCAGCTTCTTGCCGATCACCGTGTAGGCGGCCTCGCAAATCACTGCCCCCAGCAGCAGCAATTGGCCCCACCAGGCATCGTTTGCAGTGTTTCTGGCTCCAAGCGCAGGTTCCATATGTGCTGCGTGCTCTGGTTTTGATAGTGAGAACAGGGCAATGCCAATCACCGCACAGAGCACCGCCATCCAGGTGCGAGGCGCCACCCGTTCACCCAGAAATGCCCATCCCATCAATGCCACGGCTGCAGGAATGGCTGCCATGGTCACCCCTGCGGAGACAGCGTCGGTCAGGCTCACGCCATAGATCATGCAGATGGTGAACAGAAAGTTGCCCAGAAAGGACTCCAGGAACAGCAGCCGTTTGGTCTGCGGTGTCAGTGGCGGCTCGTTGGCGGGCTTCTTGAGCCAGTGCAGCATGGCGATGCCCCCGATGCCAAAGCGCATCCAGGCGAGCAAGAGCACGGGCAGCACGGCTGCCAGGGGTTTGGAGAGTGCCACATAACTGCCCACCAGCGACATGCTGAGGGCTAGGCACACATAGGCGAAAGGGCGGCTGGGAGCGGGCGTATTCACTAGACTGGGGCGCTGTTCAATCAAAAACGACTGCGCATCATGCCCGAGCCTTCTTTGCCTGCTGGCACCCCACGCCATGTGTTTGTATACGGCACCTTGCGCCGCGGTGGGTCGAATGACATCACGCGCTTGTTGCCTGCGCCACACTGGGTGGGTTTTGCGCAGGTGCCGGGAGTGTTGTTTCACCTGGGGGCGTATCCGGGCATGACGCTGGGTGGCGATCAGCCGGTGCATGGCGAGGTGTACGCCATCGAGCCTGCGCTGGAGGAGGTTCTGGATGCCATTGAAGGGTTGACCGGAGATCACCCCACCGACGAATACCTCAAGCGCGAGATCGTGGTGACAGTTGAGGGCCAACGGCTGTCTTGTCTGGTGTACGAGGTCCATCCCCGATACGCAGAGGGCGCACGCCGGATCGAACATGGCGATTGGCTCAGGGCAGTTGGCACTGCGTCCGCTTGAATTATCACAATACGAAAGTTAGATTTCTTGATGTGGAATGCGATAGATGTTGCATTGCCGCAATTTTTCTCGATATGAGAAATCAATTTCTGTATTGAGAAATCACGTGGTTAAGTGGTTGTTTTGAAAGAAGAAAATTTATCTCTTCTATAAGACATAAGAGCTTGCGCAAGTCTTATAGAAGACTTAAAGTTGTCTTCAAGGGCGGCGCACAGCAGCCCGGCGTTTTCAACCAACCCCTGGAGTGATCTCATGCCCCAATCCCTCAACGAACAACTGAGCCGCGAACAGCAAATTGCCGCCCTGGAAAAAGACTGGGCGACCAACCCCCGCTGGAAGGGTGTGAAGCGCGGTTACTCCGCTGCCGACGTGGTGCGTCTGCGTGGTTCGCTGCCCATCGAGCACACGTTGGCCAAGCGCGGCGCTGAAAAGCTCTGGGACAAGATCAACGGCGGTGCCAAGAAAGGCTACGTCAACGCTTTCGGCGCCATCTCTGCCGGTCAAGCCATGCAGCAGGCCAAGGCCGGCCTCGAAGCCGTGTACCTGTCGGGCTGGCAAGTCGCCGCTGACGGCAACACATCCGAAACCATGTACCCCGACCAGTCGCTGTATGCGTATGACTCGGTGCCCACCATGGTTCGCCGCATCAACAATACCTTCAAGCGCGCCGACGAAATCCAGTGGGGCCGTGGCATCAACCCCGGCGACAAGGAATTCATCGACTACTTCCTGCCCATCGTGGCGGACGCGGAAGCCGGTTTCGGCGGCGTGCTGAACGCCTTCGAACTCATGAAGAACATGATCCAATCGGGCGCTGCCGGCGTGCACTTCGAAGACCAACTCGCTGCCGTGAAGAAGTGCGGCCACATGGGTGGCAAGGTGCTGGTGCCTACGCAGGAAGCCTGCGAAAAGCTGATCTCCGCACGTTTTGCTGCTGACGTGATGGGCGTGTCCACCATCGTGCTGGCCCGCACCGACGCAGAAGCCGCCAACCTGATCACGTCCGACCACGACGCCAACGACAAGCCTTTCCTGACCGGCGAGCGCACGCAAGAAGGCTTCTACCGCGTGAAGAACGGCCTGGAACAAGCCATCAGCCGCGGCGTGGCCTACGCTCCCTATGCCGACCTGGTGTGGTGCGAAACTGGCGTGCCAGACATCGGCTTCGCCCGTGAATTTGCGCAAGCTGTGCACGCTGCCTGCCCTGGCAAGCTGCTGTCGTACAACTGCTCGCCTTCGTTCAACTGGAAGAAGAACCTCAACGACAAGCAGATCGCGTCGTTCCAGGAAGACCTGTCGGCTCTGGGCTACAAGTACCAGTTCATCACGCTGGCCGGTATCCACATCAACTGGTTCAACACCTTCCAGTTCGCCCATGCATACGCCCAAGGCGAAGGCATGAAGCACTACACCGAAATGGTGCAGGAACCTGAATTCGCAGCACGCGAAAAGGGCTACACCTTCGTGTCGCACCAGCAGGAAGTGGGCGCAGGCTACTTTGACGACGTGACCACGGTGATCCAGGGTGGCTCGTCCTCCGTGAAGGCCCTGACGGGTTCGACCGAAGAAGAGCAGTTCCACTGATCTGCGTGGCTCAGCGCTGCTTTGTTGTGGCGCCAAATGCACTCGACAAAAGCCCGAAGCAGATGCTTCGGGCTTTTTTCTGGGTGCTGGGGTTAAAATCTGCGGAAATTCACTGCACAAGAGCGAGAAAGGCAATCTGGTTATGACACCGCGAACTACATCGGAGATGTTGACCGGCCGTTGAGGCTGGCTGTTCGCGCCTGCACGAGATTGCACACACCTCCAAAAAGCGCGGACCTGTTCCGCGCTTTTTTGTTTTTCGGGCCTGGCGCGTGCCCGCATCCATTGCACTGATCACAGAGAAAGAGTTGCTCCCATGATTCACATCACGCTTCCCGACGGTTCACAGCGCGAGTTTCCGGGCCCCGTCACCGTGGCCGAGGTGGCCGCCTCCATTGGCGCCGGTCTGGCCAAAGCCGCCCTGGCGGGCAAGATCGGCGACAAGGTGGTGGACACCAGCTACCAGATCACGGCCGACAGCCCGCTGTCCATCGTGACGGCCAAGGATGCGGATGGCCTGGAGGTGATTCGTCACTCCACCGCTCACTTGCTGGCCTACGCGGTCAAGGAACTGTTCCCTGACGCGCAGGTCACCATTGGCCCGGTGATCGAAAACGGCTTTTATTACGACTTTGCCTACAAGCGGCCCTTCACACCTGAAGACCTGGTGGCGATTGAAAAGCGCATGGCCGAACTGGCATCCAAGGACGAGCCCGTGGTGCGCCGCGTGCTGCCGCGCGACGAGGCCGTGGCGTATTTCAAGGGCCTGGGTGAGCACTACAAGGCCGAGATCATTGCCAGCATCCCCAGCAACGAAGACGTGAGCCTGTACCGCGAAGGCAATTTCGAAGATCTGTGCCGCGGCCCTCATGTGCCCAGCACCGGCAAGCTCAAGTTCTTCAAGCTCATGAAGGTGGCTGGCGCCTACTGGCGTGGCGATCATCGTAATGAGATGCTGCAGCGGGTCTATGGCACGGCCTGGGCTACCAAGGATGAGCTGCAGCAGTATTTGACGATGCTGGAGGAGGCCGAAAAGCGCGACCACCGCAAACTCGGCCGCGAGCTGGATCTGTTCCACATCGACGAACACTCGCCTGGCACAGTGTTCTGGCACCCCAAGGGCTGGACGGTGTGGCAGGAGGTGGAGCAGTACATGCGCCGCGTGTACCGCGACAACGGCTACCAGGAGGTCAAGGGGCCGCAGATCCTGGACCAGGGCCTGTGGGAGAAAACCGGGCACTGGGACAAATACCGCGAGAACATGTTTGTCACGGAGTCGGAAAAGCGCGACTACGCGCTCAAGCCGATGAACTGCCCTGGGCACATCATCATTTTCAAGCAAGGTATCAAGAGCTACCGCGACCTGCCTTTGCGGTTTGGCGAGTTCGGCCAATGCCACCGCAATGAGCCGACCGGGGGGCTGCACGGCATCATGCGCGTGCGTGCTTTCACACAGGACGACGGCCACATCTTCTGTACCGAAGACCAGATCCAGTCCGAAGTCGTGGCGTTCACCACGTTGCTGCAGAAGGTTTACAAGGACTTCGGGTTCACGGACATCATCTACAAGCTGTCCACACGGCCTGAGAAGCGAATCGGTAGTGAGGAAAGCTGGGACCGCGCCGAGAACGCCTTGGCTGAGGGTCTAAGGGCATCCGGTTGCGAATTTGAATACCTGCCCGGAGAGGGCGCCTTTTACGGTCCCAAGATCGAGTACACGCTCAAGGACGCGCTGGGGCGCCCCTGGCAGTGCGGCACGATTCAGGTGGATCCGAATATGCCCGAGCGCTTGGACGCAGAGTTTGTGGGCGAAGATGGCGCCCGCCATCGGCCCATCATGCTGCATCGCGCCATCGTGGGTAGCTTGGAGCGCTTCATTGGCATTCTGATCGAGCAGCACGCGGGTGCTTTGCCGACATGGCTCGCTCCCGTGCAGGTTTCGGTGCTCAACATCACGGACGCTCAGTCCGATTACTGTCGTGAAATCGCAGCAAAACTGCAAAAAGCGCTGCCCAATCAAGGCCTTAGGGTGGCCCTGGATCTGCGCAATGAGAAGATTACGTATAAAATACGGGAGCATTCGATGCAAAAGCTGCCCTACATCCTCGTCGCAGGCGACAAGGAAAAGGCAGCCGGCGCCGTCGCAGTGCGAGCCCGGGGTAATCGTGATCTCGGCGTGATGTCGGTGGATGCGTTCATTGAATTGATCGCTAACGACATCGCCACCAAAGCCTGATTTTGAACACAAAACTGCTTTGCCGCTCGCGGACTGTGCGGAAGTAGCTACTTTATTTGTAGCATTTTGATTCAAGGAAGATAGCCATCGCTACTGAATTTCGTGATCGTCGCCACCGGGAAGAGCGCAAGCACCGCCTGAACCGTGAAATCATGGCCCCGGAAGTCCGCCTTTCCGGGCCAGACAACGAGCCTTTGGGTGTTGTCAGCCTCATGGAGGCCTTGCGCATGGCCGGTGAGCTGGACGTGGATCTGGTGGAAATCGCCGCTACGGCGAATCCACCGGTGTGCCGCCTCATGGACTACGGCAAGTTCAAGTACCAAGAGCAAAAGCGTGCGGCAGAAGCCAAAGCCAAGCAGACGGTCATTGAGATCAAGGAAGTCAAGTTCCGCCCCGGAACGGACGATGGCGACTACAACATCAAGATGCGCAACATTCGCCGCTTTTTGGCGGATGGCGACAAGTGCAAGATCACGCTGCGGTTCCGCGGGCGTGAAATCACGCACCAGGAACTCGGCTTGGCTTTGCTGAACCGGATTCGTGACGAGTTGGCTGACAGCATCATCATTGAGCAGTTTCCTAAGTTGGAAGGCCGCCAGATGATCATGATGATTGCTCCGGGCAAGAAGAAGCCCGCGGCCAAGCCAGCGGCTGAAGGCGCGGCCCCTGCAACGGGTGCGGCGGCGTAGGTTTGCCAATCAGTGTCAGATTTTGAGCGCCACGCCCGAAGGGGCGGGGTGTTTGAAAAGGTGGGGCTTTCGAGCACTGCCGACCGGAAGGTGAAAGCCTTTCGATAAAAGTGGCTCGGGGCCAACAAGTTTGCAGATCGGTTTGCAAACGCCTCACGAGCACAACGAAAAAGGAGCATTCACATGCCCAAAATGAAGACCAAGAGCAGCGCGAAAAAACGTTTCCGCGTTCGTCCAGGTGGTACCGTCAAGCGCGGTCAAGCCTTCAAACGTCACATCTTGACCAAGAAGACCACCAAGAACAAGCGCCATCTGCGTGGTGCGGTTGCTGTGCACGAGACCAATATGGGCTCGATTTCACAGATGCTGCCCGGCATGGGCGTTTAATTTACTGACGAACAAGGAGTACATACATGCCTCGCGTCAAACGTGGTGTAACGGCCCGTGCCCGTCACAAGAAAGTTCTCGCCCTTGCCAAGGGTTTCCGTGGTCGCCGCGGTAACGTCTTCCGTATCGCCAAACAGGCGGTAATGAAGGCTGGGCAATATGCCTACCGTGACCGCCGCACCAAGAAGCGCGTGTTCCGCCAGTTGTGGATCGCCCGTATCAACGCCGCTGCCCGTGAACTGGGCCTGACCTACAGCCAGTTCGCCAACGGCCTGAAGAAGGCATCCATCGAGATCGACCGCAAGATGCTGGCCGACCTCGCAGTGCACGACAAGGCTGCCTTTGGCAGCATCGTGGAGCAAGTCAAGGCCAAGCTGGCTGCTTGAGTTCACGATGAGCGGCTATCGTTCTGATAGCTGCTTGCGCAATAACAGCAAGGGCTAGGGCTTGAAAAGGCACTAGCCCTTGTTCATTTTCAAGAGTCGATATGAACGAGTTGGATTCCCTGGTCGAGAGCGCGACGCAACTGTTTGCCCAAAGCGCAACCCCTGCTGACCTCGAAAACGCCAAGGCGCAGTTTCTGGGCAAGTCAGGTCGCGTGACCGAGCTCATGAAGGGCATGGCGCAGCTGTCCGTCGAGGAAAAGAAATCCCGCGGCGCAGCCATCAACGTTGCCAAGCAGGCCATCGAGGCTGCGCTGACCGCTCGCCGCCAAGCTCTGGCCGATGCCGAACTTCAATTGCAGCTCAAGGCCGAAGCACTGGACGTGAGCCTGCCAGGCCGCCAGCGCGGGCAGGGTGGCTTGCACCCGGTGTCGCTCACGCTTGAACGCATCCAGGGCATCTTCGGTTCCATGGGTTTTGACGTCGCCGAAGGCCCTGAGATCGAGACCGACTGGTTCAACTTCACTGCACTGAATACGCCGGAAGACCATCCTGCGCGTTCCATGCATGACACGTTCTATGTGGAGGGCGGCACTGCCACCGCTCCCAACCTGCTGCGCACACACACCAGCCCCATGCAGATCCGCCATGCGGTCCAGCATGTCAAAAAGCACCGGGCTGCGCTCGATGCCGGTCAGGCGATGCCCGAGATCCGCGTCATTGCCCCCGGCCGTACCTACCGCGTGGACAGCGACGCTACGCACTCGCCCATGTTTCACCAGTGCGAAGGTCTCTGGATTGGTGAGAACGTGAGTTTCAAGGACCTGAAAGTCATCTTCACGGATTTCTGCCGCACGTTCTTCGAGAGCGACGATCTCGTGTTGCGCTTCCGTCCCAGTTTCTTCCCGTTCACAGAGCCCAGCGCCGAGATCGATATCCAGTTCCAGACGGGCCCGCTTGCAGGCCGTTGGCTCGAAGTGGCGGGCTCGGGCCAGGTGCACCCCAACGTGGTGCGCAATATGGGTCTTGACCCTGAGAAGTACATCGGCTTTGCATTCGGCATGGGACCCGACCGCCTGACCATGCTGCGCTATGGCGTCAATGACCTGCGCCTGTTCTTTGACGGCGACATCCGCTTCCTGTCGCAGTTCCAGTAAAGCCCGCCGACTTCGCGCCGTGCGCGAGCCCTGTGGCCGTGCTGCGCACCTTCCGTACAAGAGTGTCCGACTATGCAATTTCCTGAATCCTGGTTGCGTGAGTTCTGCAACCCCCCTTTGACGACGGCCGAGCTGGCCGAAACGCTGACGATGGCCGGCCTCGAGGTGGAGGAGCTGCGCCCCGTGGCCCCGCCTTTCACCAAGATCGTGGTGGGTGAGATCAAGGAGGCGGTACAGCACCCAGACGCCGACCGCCTGCGTGTGTGCCAAGTGGACGTGGGGCAGGGCGCCCTGCTGAACATCGTTTGTGGTGCGCCCAATGCCCGCGTGGGTATCAAGGTGCCTTGCGCACTGGTGGGTGCCGAGCTCCCGCCGGGTGACGATGGCAAACCTTTCCTCATCAAGGTGGGCAAACTGCGCGGCGTGGAAAGCCAAGGCATGTTGTGCTCCGCCCGTGAGCTTAAACTGTCAGAGGACCATGGCGGTCTGCTCGAGCTCGACGCCTCTGCACCCGTGGGCCAGGACATCCGCACCCACCTGAACCTGGACGACACGCTGTTCACGCTCAAGCTCACGCCCAATCTTGCACATTGCCTGAGCGTCTATGGCATCGCGCGAGAAGTGTCCGCATTGACGGGTACGCCGCTGAAAAATCCATCGTTCCCTGCCGTGGCCGCAAAGCTGACGGACAAACTGCCCGTCAAAGTGAGCGCGCCTGACCTGTGTGGCCGTTTCTCCGGCCGTATCGTGCGCAACGTGAATACGCGGGCTGCCACGCCTCAGTGGATGCTCGATCGCCTGGCACGCTGCGGCCAGCGTGGTGTGTCGCCGCTGGTAGACATTTCCAACTATGTGATGTTTGAGTTGGGACGTCCTTCGCACATTTTTGACCTGGACAAGATCCATGGTGGCCTGGACGTGCGCTGGGGAAAGCCGGGTGAGCAGCTGAAGCTGCTCAATGGCAACACCATCACGGTGGATGACAAGGTGGGCGTGATCGCCGATGACAGCCAGGTGGAATCGCTGGCGGGCATCATGGGCGGAGACGCCACGGCGGTGTCTGATGACACCCGGAACATCTATATCGAGGCGGCTTTCTGGTGGCCCAAGGCGGTGGCAGGCCGTTCGCGCCGCTTCAACTTCTCGACGGATGCCGGCCATCGTTTTGAGCGCGGCGTGGATCCGAGCCTGACGGTGGAGCACATCGAGCGCATTACCCAACTCGTCATCGATATCTGCGGTACGGCCGATACAGCATGCGGCCCTATGGACGACCAAGTGGTGAACTTGCCTGTGCCACAGCCTGTCACGCTGCGCGTGGCGCGTGCTGCCAAGGTCATCGGCATGCCGCTGACGCAGGTGCAATGCGCCGACGCGCTGACCCGCCTGGGTCTGCCGGTGGTGCAGGGCGAAGGTGCGCTCACGGTCACGCCGCCGTCGTTCCGTTTCGATATCACCATCGAGGAAGACCTGATCGAAGAAGTGGCCCGTATGGTGGGCTACAACAACCTTCCGACCACTCCACCGCTGGCACCCATTACGCCCAAGCTAGCGCTCGAGGCCACGCGCAGCCCGTTTGCAGTGCGCCGTTCGCTGGCAGCCCTGGGGTATCAGGAAACGATCAATTTCAGCTTTGTGGAGGAGCGTTGGGAGCACGAGCTGGCTGCCAACCCGCAACCCATCAAGCTGCTCAATCCGATCGCAAGTCAGATGAGCGTGATGCGCTCGACTTTATTGGGTTCTCTGCTACAAGTTTTGAAGTTCAACCTGGACCGCAAGGCCGAGCGGGTGCGCGTCTTCGAACTGGGCCGTGTGTTCCTGCGCGACGGCGGCGTGCGCAACACCGACACCACGGTCGAAGGCTTTCACCAGCCCATGCGCGTGTCGGGCTTGGCGTATGGTCCGAACGACATGCTGCAGTGGGGTCGCAAGGACCAGGCCATCGACTTCTTTGATGTGAAGGGGGACGTGGAAGCGCTTCTGGCCCCCCTGCGCGCAACGTTCGAGCCCGGCACCCACCCCGCCATGCACCCTGGCCGTTGCGCCCGCGTGCTGGTCGATGGGCGTGCCATGGGCTTCGTGGGCGAATTGCACCCCCAGTGGCGCCAGTCGTGGGACCTGCCTCAGGCGCCTGTGATGTTCGAACTGGAGCTTGACGCCGTGCTGCAGCGTGTGGTGCCTCAGTTCAAGCCGGTGACCAAACACCAGGCTGTCGAGCGCGATTTGGCCGTGGTCGTGGCAGAGCGCGTGACGCACGCCGACATCATGGGCGCGGTAGAGCAGGCCGTTCCGGGTGGCATGCTCCGCTCTGCCGTGCTGTTTGACGTGTATCGGCCCAAGGCGCTGCGGGCGGGAGAAGAGGCGCCTGCGGGTGGCTTGGCCCCCGGCGAGAAGAGCCTGGCCGTGCGCCTCACTCTGGGGCGCGATGAAGCCACGCTCACTGAGGCAGAAATCGACGCAGCGATGCAATCCGTGATCACTCAGTTGACGCAGCGCACGGGCGCCCGTCTGCGGGTGTGATGATGTCCAAGGGGAGTGACGAGCCATGATCGAATTCGCAGTTGAAAGCCTGGAAACACCGGCACTGACCAAGGCGCAGTTGGCGGATCTGTTGTTCGATCAGATCGGCTTGAACAAGCGCGAGTCCAAGGACATGATCGATGCCTTCTTCGACTTGATTGCCCAAAGCCTTGTCGAAGGCAAGGACGTGAAGCTTTCGGGGTTTGGTAACTTTCAGATCCGGACCAAGGCTCCCCGTCCCGGGCGCAATCCACGCACGGGCGAGGCCATACCCATCAAGGCGCGTCGCGTGGTGACTTTCCATGCCAGCAGCAAGCTCAAGGAGCAGATTCAGACGGCCGCTGTTGCGTGAGTTTGTGCTGTTTTTGTTGCCAAGATGTTCTTGGTGGCTGGCGGTGCAGGCTGGTCTGCAGTACGCTTGAAAGCTTTCCCGTTTGAACACGCATCTCATGGGCACCACCCTCCCTTCCATTCCCGCCAAGCGATACTTCACGATTGGTGAGGTTGCGGAGCTGTGCGGCGTCAAACCGCATGTTTTGCGTTACTGGGAGCAGGAGTTCACGCAGCTGCGGCCCATGAAGCGACGTGGCAACCGGCGTTATTACCAGCACCATGAGGTGCTGATGATTCGCCGCATCCGTGACTTGCTGTACGACCAGGGCTTCACCATCAGTGGAGCGCGCAATCGCCTGCAAGAGCTTGCACATGCTGCGCGAGAAGTTGTTGGGTCGGACGAGGCTTCTATGCCGCAGGACGCAGAGCCACCCAGCATGCTGGTGGACAGCGCGCGCGACCTTTCCATCGTTGCTGCGGGCTTCTCCCTGGACTCCAACGCAGTGCGCCAAGAATTATTTGAAATTCGTGCGCTACTTTCTCTGAACTGAGCTTTTTTCTGCATATAATCTAAGTCTTGTCGGCGTGTAGCGCAGCCTGGTAGCGCACTTGCATGGGGTGCAAGGGGTCGCGAGTTCGAATCCCGCCACGCCGACCATTGATAGCAAAAGCCCAGAGCCGAAAGGTTCTGGGCTTTTTTGCTTTTCTCCTCCCTGGTTTTAGCGGCGGCAGCGTTGCGGTTCGGTGGTGGCGCATCGCTCCATGCACATGCTGTACTTGCGTGCCGTGCGTGCGGCGACGTCAGGCACCCTTGCCGGTGACATCGGCAGTGCAGTGATGGCCGCGGCCTGGGAGGGGCGCAACAACGCGCCCACGATGGGCATGGAGACCTTCATGATTGATGGCTTGGTAGCCGGACGGCTTTACGGTGAGGCGGAGCGCCGCACGGACAAAGCGGGCAAGGCCTACACCTTGGCGAAGGTGAGAGCTAGCACGGCGGAGGGCGAAGTGCTTTTCATCAACGTCATCGCCTTTGACGAGGGTCTCTGCGCGTCACTTCACCAGTTGCGCGACGGTGATTCAGTGGCGCTTTCTGGCAGCTTGAATCCTCGTGTCTGGACGGACAAACAAGGCAACGCGAGGCCCGCGCTGGATATGGTGGCACACCGGTTGATCAGCCTGCCGGTCTCTGGCATCGAGCAGTAGGCATATGCGGCGCAAGCTGTGTCATGGGATGACACGCGGAGCGGGGAGAGCCCACAAGCGCACCCGGACCGGGCGCTGTACCTAGCCTGTCTTGCGAGGGTTGCCTTTGGGAGTGGGCGCAAATCCCAATGCCTTGAGCTCATCCTCGCTCATGTGTAGTTCTGTCAATTCGGGCTGGCGCGCCTCGATGGCTCGGCGCCGCTCGAAATTGGTGGGGGGGCCTTTTTCTTCCTGGCGGCGATCCTTGCCGGTGCGGCGGTCCATGCTGCCTCTGCGTTCGACACTCATGATGGTGCTGGTAGTGGAGGTGTGAGACTTTGGTGTGCGGCCTGTCGCCAGTTGACCAGGCAACCTCTGGTGGCAAGCTGAAGCGCACAGTCTGCATCAGTTGCCGATGTTTGCAAACACCTAAGCTGCCATCTGGCGGGCGCAACACACGCGCGACACCATTGTTGACGATGGAGGCGGGCGTACCGAGTGGCGGCCCCTCCTGTTGGCAGCGCTGTATCGCATGTCCCGGCAGTGGGTTGATTTGCGCCACCCACTGGCCGCACCGCCAGTTCTTGTTGTCCGGCGGTGGGCTGGGTTGTTGCTCCGGAACGGCCAATGAAAAAGCCCTGACTCTCGCGAATCAGGGCTTTTCATTTGGTGCCGGAGAGATGAATCGAACACCCGACCTTCTCATTACGAAGGCCTCTCGGGAATCGCCTCTCTCTGGTGAAGGTCAGTTTGTACCCGGTGTTTTCAACCTTTGAACTACATCGGAGCTACACATGCAAGTTGATAGAAACCTCCAGTTGTCGAGCGAGTTTGCGGAGGGAGAGAGGCTTTGGGCGGCTGCACAAGAAGAGGCCGCAGGAACTGAACTTTCGGTGGCAATAAGCCGCATGAGAGAGAGTGCGGCTTTGTTTCTCCGCGTCGCTGTTGCGGACGACACAGAAGACGGTCGGGTTGTAGAGCGCTGGTTGCGCAATATCGGACTGGTTGCGTCTTTGGGCGAACTGGCTGTGCGCGCTGTTGCTGATTGGCAGGCGGGGGAGGGGCCACGCAGTGGAGGGGGCGTAGTCACCTCGGGGGCTGGAGCGCAGCGTAAGGAGGGGGTGCAACCCCCTGGTGAACTGGTCGCTTCTGCAGAGGTGCAACCATGAAGAAAAAGCCCACCATTCTTCAGCCTGCCCAACGCGCACAGTCGTCGGTCATCGATGTGCTTGAGGAGATGCTTTCCAGACCAGAAACCAAGGCGCTGATGGCTGAGCCGGGCGTGAAGGTGATTGAGAGTAGGGATGTAGAAACAGGCCGAGTGACCTACTCGTTTCGCTCGCCAGACGATCCAAGCTATGACGAGGATGCAACACCTAACGGGTGATTTGTTGCGTGTGATGAGGCATTCGCATTAGCATTGGCAGACAACTAACACTCTGGCCCCAGTGGAACCGACGGGGCTGCGCGGGCACCCCTACAGCCGATTGAGGCTCAATCCAAAGACCCGATAAGCAAGCCATGCTGTTGCGAACCTTTCCTAATCAGGGGTTCGCTGCTGCATGGTTTTTTGCTTTATGCGTTGCGAACCCAAGTTCTTGGAGTTCGTATGTCCTTTTCCGAAGACGGTTTTGCACAGAGCTTGGGCGGCGCAGCGCTCGCCGGGCAAGCGGGCGCTGCACGAGCGAGCGATGCGCCGATCATCCCCCGTGTAGTAACCACGGGGAGAAAGAAAGACGTTAAACGTCAACCGCATTACGCAGGGAATGACCCGGAAACGGGCGAACCTGTTGAGCTTCTTCACAATGGTTCCAAGCTTGTCATGCTGCGCCACATGGAACCAGTTGAGCCATTGCGGGAAGGCGTGGCCCTCGTTGATGCCTTGGCCTTCTCCATCGTGCCACCCGATGAAAAGTCCTATGACTGGGTGTTGAGCGAAATGGCGCAGTTCCTCGAAATCAGCGACTTGCAACACCGCAAGGGCTTGTTTGGTTTTCGCTTCTCGGCGCGCTTTGGCGATGGCGCGGGCATCGTTGCATGGGGTGGTGAAAGCCAGCGGGGCAGGGTCTATTTCAGCCTCATGGGCAAGGGCTGTTCAATGGTCACGCGCTGGGCCGATTTGGCTCTGTGGCTTGAGCAACACCGGGCCGCCATCAAGCGGGCAGATTTGGCTTATGACGACTTTGCAGGCAGGCTCGTATCCATCGCGTGGGCAATCGACCAGTACCGGGCTGGGGGCTTCAATGCGGGCGGTCGCAAGCCTATCCATACGTGCTATGGGGACTGGCTCGAAGGCGAGTCCTCGACCAAGGGGCGAACCCTTGGCATCGGCAATCGTGCCAGTGGCAAGTACGCCCGGATCTACGAAAAGGGCAAACAGCTTGGCGATGCCTCCAACCCCTGGACGCGCATGGAAGTCGAATGGCGTGCAGAGGACCGCTTCATCCCCTATGACATCCTCACGCGCCCAAGTCACTACCTTGCTGGGGCCTATCCCTGTCTTGCGTTCTTGAGTGAAGAACAGTCGATCATCAAGACGGTGACGAACGCCGCGCAAATTGCTTTTGATGCTGCGGTAGAGAACGCCAAACAGCATTGCGGGAAGCTGGTCAACCTCATGATGCAGGTGATGCAAGGGGACTATGTGGCAGTCGTTGAAAAGCTCTTGCGCCCCGGCATTCCCGCGCGCATCGACCCCTATAGCTACCACGTGAAGAACGATCCGGCCATGCTCGATTGGGAGCTGAGAGGGGGTACCGCATGACGTGGTGTGATGCACTGTTGCAGTTATCTGCATCGTCTGGGTTTGCCGAAAAGCTCACTGCCGTATTGGGCGATCAAGTACGACCTTCATGTAGGCTTGTTGCTCGATGGTCAGGTCCCGTTTCCCGGGTTTATGAGGGCTGGAGAGCGGATGAAATCGCCAGCGTTTTGGATGAATGCGCTTTGGTTGATGGTGACCTTTGGCTTAAGAAGGTTGAACGACCTGACTCGACAGGCCGGCGTTTGATTCTTGCCTATGCGCAGGAGGGCGGTGGAGCGCTTGCGTATCGACGTCGGCATAGAAACCGACTCAACGCTGAGAGCAACGACCGCATGAAGGAGTGGCGCCGATCACATCGGCCGGAATGGGACGCTTACTGTGTCGCCTACCGTGAACATTTTCCAGAATCTAAGCCGATGGGTTTTGGTCGTTGGCTTCGATTTGGGCGTGTTTCGTGGCTCAAATATGGGGCGTCAGGTCTTGTCCTTTGCGATGAAAAAACGCTTGGTAGCCTGATCAAACGGGATTTCATTGAGCGACAAGATCGGCGCTCTTCTCGCGTCGGAGAGGGGGCAGCATGAGCCTCTACAAACGCGCAAATTCGCCGTACTGGTGGATACGCTTGCCACCCACGAAAAACGAGCTGAAACCCCTGCAAATCTCCAGCGGCACAGCCAACAAGCGGCAGGCGCAGCAGTACCACGACAAGCTCAAGGCCGAGCGCTGGGAGCAAGACAAGCTAGATGTGAAACCGCGTCGCACCTGGGATGAAGCTGCAGACCGCTTCCTGGTCGAGACGACCCACAAGCGCACGCAGGCCTGGGACAAGTCCATGCTGCGCTGGTTCCACCCGTATCTAGGGGGGAAAGCCCTGGACGAGATCAACCGCGCATTGTTGGACGAGGTCAAGGCCAAGCGCGCCAAGGGCGTTTCGCCTGGGACGGTAAACCGATACATGGCCCTAGTGCGCGCCATCTTGCGCAGGGCCTGCTACGACTGGGAATGGCTCGATCGCGTCCCCAAGGTGGGGATGCTGCGTGACAAGGGTGGGCGTATCCGTGCGCTGACCAAAGAAGAGTTCGCGCGGCTGTTGGTGCAGTTGCCCGAACACCTGCGGGATATGGCGATTTGCTCGGTGGCGACAGGCCTGCGGCAAAGCAACGTGACGAAGTTGCAATGGCGCCAGATCAGCCTGGAGCGGCGGCACCTATGGGTTGCGGCCGAGGACCATAAGAACGGCAAGGCGCATGCGGTGCCGCTCAATGAAGCTGCCATGCAGGTGTTGCAAAAACGCCAAGGCGATCACCTGACCCATGTGTTCACGTACGAAGGAAAGCCCATCGTGCAGGTGAACACCAAGGCATGGCGGGCAGCGCTCAAGCGTGCGGGGATCGAGGATTTCCGGTGGCATGACCTGCGGCACACCTTCGCAACATGGCACCGGCAGGCCGGAACGCCGACCCACGAACTGCAGCGCCTGGGCGGTTGGAAAACACTGGAAATGGTGGAACGCTATGCCCACGTAGCGCCGGAAGGCTTGCAGGTTGCGGCCTCGCGCCTGGATAATGTCCTCACGGGTACATTCTGACTACATGAAAAAAGCCCTGACTCTTGCGAATCAGGGCTTTTCATTTGGTGCCGGAGAGATGAATCGAACACCCGACCTTCTCATTACGAATGAGCTGCTCTACCGACTGAGCTACACCGGCTTAGCCTTGGATTATAGCGTGGAATGGTAGCTGGTCACGCGTTCCACCTCATTTTTTGAGCCGAGGATCACGCTGACGCGCTCATGGAGCTGCGTGGGCTGGATGTCGAGGATGCGTTGCTTGCCATTGGTGGCAGCGCCACCGGCTTGTTCTACCAGCCAGCCCATGGGGTTGGCCTCGTACATCAGGCGCAGCTTGCCGGGCTTGTTGGGCTCGCGTTTGTCCCACGGGTACATGAAGACGCCACCACGGGTCAGGATGCGGTGTACGTCGGCCACCATGCTGGCGATCCAGCGCATGTTGAAGTCCTTGCCGCGCGGGCCTTCCTTGCCCTGCAGGCATTCGTCGATGTAGCGCTTCACGGGCTCGTCCCAGTGGCGCATGTTGCTCATGTTGATCGCGAATTCTTTGGTGTCCTCGGGGATGCGCACGTTCTCCTCGGTCAGCACGAAGGAGCCCTGTTCTCGGTCGAGCGTGAACATGGCCACGCCATCGCCCACGGTGAGCACCAGGGTGGTCTGCGGGCCGTAGATGCAGTAGCCCGCGGCCACTTGCTGGGTGCCGGGCTGCAGGAAGTCGCCTTCCTCCACGCCGCGATCACCATCGGGCTTTTTCAGCACGCTGAAGATGGTGCCGATACTCACGTTCACGTCGATGTTGCTGGAGCCATCGAGGGGATCGAACAGCAGCAGGTATTCACCTTGCGGGTAGCGGTTGGGCACCAGGTAGATGCCGTCCATTTCTTCAGACGCCATGGCCGCCAGGTGGCCGCCCCATTCGTTGGCTTCGATCAGCACTTCGTTGGCGATGATGTCGAGCTTTTTCTGAATCTCGCCCTGCACGTTTTCGCTGCTGGCCGTGCCCAGCACGCCGCCCAGTGCACCTTTGTTCACCGCGTGGCTGATGCTTTTGCAGGCGCGGGCCACCACTTCCAGCAGCAGGCGCAGTTGCGAGGGAATGAGTCCGTCCACCCGTTGTTGTTCAACAAGGTAGCGGGTCAGGCTGATGCTTTTTGCCATGTCAGTCTCTTCTCGGTCGTGGTTTATTCGGCGAGTGCGCGGGTCACTACCTCGCGCACATCGTTGGACAGATCAGGCTTGGCGGCCACACGAGCAATGGCCTCGCGCGCGGCGCTGCGCCAGGGGGCCGCCAGCTTCTTCCAGCGGTCGAGCGCGCGCGCGAGGCGGGCCGCAACCTGCGGGTTGATGGCGTCCAGCTCGATCACGCGGTCGCTCCAGAACACGTAGCCCGCAGCGTCTGACCGGTGGAACGCACCGGGGTTGGCGCTGCAGTAGCTGAAGATCACGCTGCGTGCGCGGTTCGGGTTCTTGAGGCTGAAGTCTGGGTGCGACATGAGCTGGCGCACGGCGGGCAACACGTTGCCGCCACGGTCCGGGGCGCCGGCTTGCAATGCAAACCACTTGTCGATGACCAGGGGCTCGTCCTTGAACAGCGCATGGAAGCGGGCGAGGGCGGGTGTGGCCAGTTCGCTGCCGCTTGCAACCAAGGCCGTGAGGGCATTGAACCGGTCGGTCATGTTGCCCGCGACCTTGAAGCGCTGGTACGCCTTGCCAGGCCAGACCACATCGCCTGTCTTTTGCGCGGCAATGCACAGCATGTGCAGCGCCAGGCCACTGAGTGCGCGGCGGCCGGAGGAGACGGGGTCGGGGCGGTAGCCGCCGGTGTCGTGGTTCTGTTCCCAGACGGTTTCCCAGTCGGCCTGCAGCGCCAGTGCCAGCTCTTCGCGCATGGCTTCGCGTACCGCGTGGATGCGCTGCGGGTCCACCACGTCCAGCTGCTCGGCGATGTAAGTTTCGGAGGGCAGCGTGAGCACCAGTTCCTTGAATGCTGCATCCAGGGCCGGGTTGCGCAGCACGCTGCGCATTGCCTCTACAAACGCTGTCGACAGAATGGTTTGCTCAAATCGGCCGGTAGCGCCGGTTGTATATGCTTCATTAGCTATTGTATTAATAGCAATTCGCAATGCCAGGCGCTGTCCAGCTTCCCAGCGGTTGAAAGCGTCGGCGTCGTGCGCCAGCAGCGTGAGCAACTGCGCGTCTGTGTAGTCGATGTCCAGCACCACGGGAGCACTGAACCCGCGCAGCAGCGATGGCACAGGCTCGCTGTCCAGGTTGGTGAAGGTGAGGGTCTGCGATGCCTCGGTGAGCACGACCACGCGCGAGGTGGTGTGGGCTGCGCCTTCTGCAGCGCCTTCACCTGCGAGGTGCAAGGGCAGGGCGGCACCGGTGGTGGCATCGATCAGGCCCAGCTCGACCGGGATGACGAAGGGCAACTTCTCGCTTTGGCCGGGCGTAGGGGCGCAGCTTTGCGACAGCGTGAGTGCATAGCAGCGCGTGGCAGCGTCGTAGCGGCCCGTGGCGCGCACGCGGGGCGTGCCGGCCTGGCTGTACCAGCGCTTGAACTGCCCAAGGTGCTGCGTGAGCGGACTGCCCGGGTTGGCATCGGCGATGGCCTGCACAAAATCGTCGCAGGTCACGGCCTGGCCGTCGTGGCGCTCGAAGTACAGCTTCATGCCCTTGGCAAAGCCTTCGCGGCCCACCAGGTTGTGCTGCATGCGCACCACTTCCGCACCCTTTTCGTAGATGGTGACGGTATAGAAGTTGTTGATCTCGACGTAGCTGTCGGGCCGCACCGGGTGGGCCATAGGGCCAGCGTCCTCGGGGAACTGGGCGGTGCGCAGCACGCGCACATCCTCGATGCGCTTGACGGCGCGGGCGGAGGGGCTGCCCGCGAGGTCCATGCTGAATTCCTGGTCGCGGAAGACCGTGAGGCCTTCCTTCAGGCTGAGCTGGAACCAGTCGCGGCAGGTCACGCGGTTGCCCGTCCAGTTGTGGAAGTACTCGTGGCCGACCACGCTTTCGATGTTGGCGAAGTCGGTGTCGGTGGCCGTGGATTCGCTGGCCAGAACGTACTTCGTGTTGAAGATGTTCAGGCCCTTGTTCTCCATGGCGCCCATGTTGAAGTCGCTGGTGGCGACGATCATGAAGCGCTCCAGGTCCAGCGGCAGGCCGAAGCGGGCTTCGTCCCAGGCCACGCTGTACATCAGCGAGTTCATGGCGTGTTCGGTCTTGCCCAGATCGCCGGGGCGCACGTAGACCTGCAGCAGGTGGTCGGTGCCCGAGCGGCTCTTGATCTTCTGCTCGCGGGCCACCAGCTTGCCTGCGACCAGGGCGAACAGGTAGCAGGGCTTCTTGTGCGGGTCCACCCACTTGGCAAAGTGGCGGCCGTCTTCCAGGTCGCCGCTGTCCACCAGGTTGCCGTTGCTCAGCAGCACCGGGTACTGGGCCTTGTCGGCGCGCAGCGTGACGGTATAGCTGGCCATCACGTCCGGGCGGTCCAGGAAGTAGGTGATGCGGCGAAAGCCCTCGGCCTCGCACTGCGTAAAGAAGGTGCCCTGGCTCACGTACAGACCCATGAGCTGCGTGTTCTTGGCGGGGCAGCAGGTGGTGAAGATTTCGAGCGCAAAGGGCTCGGCGCCTTCAGGCAGGTTCTCTAGCACCAGGCGGGTGCCTTCCATCTTGAACGAGGTGCCCTGGCCGTTGACCAGCACACGTGCCAGGTTCAGGTCATCGCCATCGAGCTTGAGCGGCTGCGCGGCCACGTCGGGGTTGCGGCGCAGCGTCATGCGGTTGAGCACGCGTGTCTTGTTCGGGTCCAGGTCGAAGGTCAGCTCGACGCTGTCGATCCAGTAGGCGGGGGCGGTGTAGTCCTCGCGGCGGATGGCGATGGCCGGGGCTGCGCCGTCTCCGCTTCCGTCGGCTTTATGCAGTTGCAACATGGATGCTCTCCAGAAAGTCGGTGTTCATGAGTTCGGTGTAGTCGCGCACGGCGGCCAGCACATTGGGCCCGGCCAGTTGTTCGGGCGTGTGGGTGCTGCAGATGGCCACGGCACGCATGCCCGCGCGGCGCGCTGCCTCGATGCCGAAAGGCGCGTCTTCAAAGACGATGCAATGCTCGGGGGCTGCCGCGATGCGGCGTGCAGCCTCCAGAAAGATCGCGGGCTGCGGCTTGCCGGGCAGGCCCTCATCGCCACGCACGATGGCCTGGGGCGCGGGTTCCAGGCCCAGGTGGCCCAGTGCGAATTCCACGTTGCCGATGTCACCCGCGGTGCCCACCGCCACCTTGAGACCACGCGCGCGCACCTGGGCCGCAAACTGGCGAAAGCCCGCCACTTCGGAGAAACGCGGGGCGAACAGCTCGCGGTAGATGGTTTCTTTTTCGTGCGTGAGCGCGTCGGCCTCGTCTTGCGACACGGGGCGCCCCAACAGTTCCACGATGCACTCGGTGCCATTGCGGCCCGTGGTGCGGGCCATGAGGTCAGGCACGTCGATGTCCATGCCCCGGCGGCGTGCGAACTCGACCCACGCCTGGGCGTGCCAGGGCATGGAGTCGATCATGGTGCCGTCCATGTCGAAGATGATGGCGTCGGTGCGCATCCACATCGCTCAGACGCCTTGCTTCAACGAAGCTTCGATGAAAGCGTCCAGGTCGCCGTCCAGCACCTTTTGCGTGGCCGAGATTTCAACGTTGGTGCGCAGGTCCTTGATGCGGCTGTTGTCCAGCACGTAGCTGCGGATCTGGTGGCCCCAGCCCACGTCGGTCTTGGTGTCTTCCAGTTTCTGTTGCTCTTCCATGCGCTTGCGCATCTCGAAGTCGTACAGGCGGCTGCGCAGGCGCTGCCATGCCACGTCGCGGTTGCTGTGCTGGCTGCGACCGTCCTGGCACTGCACCACGATGCCGGTGGGGATGTGCGTGAGGCGCACGGCCGAGTCGGTCTTGTTGATGTGCTGGCCGCCCGCGCCCGATGCGCGGAAGGTGTCGGTGCGCACGTCGGCAGGGTTGATGTTGATCTCGATGGAGTCGTCGATTTCGGGGTACACGAACAGCGACGCGAACGAGGTGTGGCGGCCGCCCGAACTATCGAACGGGCTCTTGCGCACCAGGCGGTGCACACCGGTTTCGGTGCGCAGCAGGCCGAAGGCGTACTCACCCTCGATCTTGATCGTGGCGCTCTTGATGCCGGCCACGTCGCCCGGGGTTTCTTCTTCGACCGTGGCCTTGAAGCCCTTGCGCTCGGCGTACTTGAGGTACTGGCGCAGCAGCATGCTGGCCCAGTCGCAGGCCTCGGTGCCGCCAGCGCCTGCCTGGATGTCCACAAAGCAGTTGAGAGGATCCGCCTCGTTGCGGAACATGCGGCGGAACTCCAGCTCTTCCACCGCTGCGCGCATCGTGGCGGCTTCCGACTCGATGGTCAAAAGGCCGGCTTCATCGCCTTCCTCTTTGCTCATCTCATACAGCTCGGCGTTGTCGGCCAGATCGCGGGTGAGCTTGTCCAGCGTGACGACCACGCTGGAGAGCGACTTTTGCTCCTTGCCCAACTCCTGGGCCTTCTTGGGGTCGTTCCAGACGGAGGGGTCTTCCAGCGATGCGTTTACCGTGCGCAGGCGTTCAAATTTGGCATCGAAGTCAAAGATACCTCCGTAACTCTTGCGTGCGCAGAGCCAGGTCGCTGAGGGTGGTGCCGATGAGGTTGATGCGTTCTGCGTCCATGATTCTTGTCCTGCGTGTTCTGTGGAATAACCCGCGATTTTCTCATGGGACGGGCAGGTGCCCCGCTAATGCCCTTTGTGCCAGACCGCCGCCGGATCTGCGCAGGCCGGCGTGTGGGCTCTGGGCGGCATTCATATAAAAAATGATAGCTACTCAGGCAATATCCACTAGCGCTTGCGGGCGCCAGAACGTCAAATTGCCTCAGGCAGCATCCAAAAACGCTTCGATCAGCTGGGCCACCTGCCCCGGCTGGTCATGGTGCAGCATGTGGCCCGCGTCTTGCACGACGGCGGTGCTGCAGGTACGCACATGGGTCAGGCGCCGGTGGTATTCGTCCAGGGTGTACCGGCCGTTCCACCACTGGCCCAGGCTGTCGCCACTGGCCTCGATGGCCAGCACGGGTGCGGAAATGCGCTCGTAGATGGCCAGGGCTTCGTCCGCGCGGTACAGCTGCGCACTGGTGATCTTGTGGGCGGGGTCGCCCAGGATTTCCCACTGCCCCTGCGCGTTGGGCCGCGCCCAGTGCTGGGCCAGCCATTGGGCCTTGTCTTCGGACAGGCGGGGGTTGGTCTTCATCAGGCGGCGGGCGACGCCGTCGGCGCTGTCATAGGTCTTGAGCTCCTTGGTGCCCTGGTGCAGCTGCTTGATCTCGTCGATCCATTGCGCGTAGCGCGTGGGCGCCTGCGCGGGGCGTGTGGCGGGCAGGCCAAAACCTTCCAGGTTGACGAGCTTGCGCACGCGCTCGGGCCGCACACCGCCGTACATCATGGCCACGTTGCCGCCCATGCTGTGGCCCACCAGGTCGATGGCTTCGCCGGGGGCGTAGTGGTCCAGCAGCAGATCCAGGTCGGCCAGGTAGTCGGCAAACACATAGTGGTCTACCGGTGCACCGGTGGTGAGGCCAAAACCGCGCCAGTCCGGCGCGATGATGCGGCGTGGTTGCCGCAGCGCGTCCACTGTGAACTGGTAGGAGGCACTGACGTCCATCCAGCCATGCAAAAGCACCAGCGTGGGCAGGTCGCTTTGCTCTGGGCCCCAGTGGCGGACGTGGTAGTTGAGGTGCCGCAGCGCCAGTGTGCTGCTGCGCGAAGGGGTGAGGACTTGGTACATGCTGTGCCAATGTTACGTTGCCGCCACGCTGGCGGGGCGCCCTGCGGTGTCACCAAGGAGTCCGGCGTCCGGCAGGTTTTGGCGATCGCTTGTACCATCGCCAGCCGGGGCCGCAGCAGGCCCTGCCTACTTTCCCACCTTCTGGAGCCTTCACCGCATGAACACCGTCCGCTTGGGTCAGAGTGACCTGCTTGTCACCCCCATTTGCCTGGGCACCATGACCTTCGGCGAGCAGGTCAATGAGGCCGACTCGCATGCCATCCTGAGCCAGTCGCTTGCGCGCGGCGTGAACTTCATCGACACGGCCGAGATGTACGCTGTGCCCGCTAAGGCCGAGACCTTTGGTGCCACCGAAACCATCATCGGCAACTGGTTTGCCAAGAACCCTGGCGCGCGCCAGAAGCTGGTGGTGGCGACCAAGGTGGCCGGCCCATCGCGCGGCATGCCCTGGGTGCGCGAGGGCAAGGGCATGACCCCGGCCGACATCGTGGCGTCGTGCGAGGCCAGCCTGCGTCGCCTGCAGACCGATGTGATCGACCTCTACCAGATCCACTGGCCCGAGCGCCATGTGCCAGCGTTCGGCAACCTGTATTACGACCCTTCCAAGGAAACCTCGCAAACCCCCATCCGCGAGCAGCTGGAAGCGCTGGCCGGCCTGGTGAAGGCCGGCAAGGTGCGCTATATCGGTTTGTCGAACGAAACTCCCTACGGCGTGCACGAGTTTGTGCGCCTGGCCGAGCAGCACGGCCTGCCGCGTGTGGCCACGGTGCAGAACCCGTACTGCCTGATCAACCGCACCTGGGAAAACGGACTGGATGAAACCTGCCACCGCCTGGATGTGTCGCTGCTGGCCTATTCGCCGCTGGGTTTTGGTTTGTTGACGGGCAAGTACGACGAAAGCGGCATTACTGGCCCCAATGCCCCGCAGGGTGCGCGCATTGCATCGTATGAATCCGTGCGCAAACAACGCTGGGGCCGCCCCGAGGCGTTGGAGGCATCGCGCCGCTACAACGCACTGGCGCGTGCCAACGGCATGACACCCACGCAGATGGCCCTGGCGTTCTGCTACACCAAGTGGCAAGTGGCCAGCACCATCATCGGCGTGACGTCGGTGGCGCAGCTGGAGGAAGACCTGAATGCCTGGGGCACCACGCTGTCGCCCGAGGTGCTGAAGGCCATCGATGCGATCCGCTGGGAGCTGCGCGACCCTGCGTTGTGACCGGGGGCAGGGCGTGGCCCTGCGAATCGGCAAGATCAAACCAAGGGGCCGTGCAGGCCCCTTTGTTTTTCTGCGAGTTTGTGCGCGCTGCTGTCAGGCAGTTGCCTCCTGCCGGGTGGTGCGCCCTTCAACCCACGGCGTCCCTTGGGGCTCACCCAGGTCCCAAAACAGCCCGGCCATCACCGCCAGACCTTCTCGTGCCACGGGCGCCAGCAAATGTTCGTTGGGTGCATGCTGGGCGCAGGCGGGGTACGAGTGCGGCACCCACAGCGTGGGCAGACCGAGCTGGTCGGCAAAGATGTCGTTGGGCAGCGAGCCTGCCAGGTTGGGCAGCAGCGTTGCGGGCTGGCCTGCGCTGGCCTGCAGCGAGGCCATCGTCCAGTCCACCCAGGGGTTGTGCAGATCGAGCCGCGTGGCGCCGCAGTGCATGCCCATGGTGATCTCGACCTGGCTGAAGCCATGCGCATCCAGGTGTTCGCGCAGCGTGGCCTGCACGTTCTGCCAATCGGTGCCCACCACAAAGCGCAGCTGGCAGTGCGCTACGGCCTGCGCGGGGATGGCGTTGATGGGCCGCTGCGCGTTGCCCGCGCCCAGCGCCAGCACCTCCAGCGTGTTCCAGCCCACCAGCTGCTCTGCGGGGGTGAGGCCGGGCTCGCCCCAACCGGGGGTGAGGGCGGGGTCATCGGCGCCGGTGCCAATCACCACATCTTTGAGGGCAGTGCGCAGCTTGTCGGGCACCGCAGGCGGCAGCAGGCCTTTGACGAGGATGCGGCCCTTGGCGTCCACCAGTGTGGCCAGTGCGTGGGTGAGCACGGTGGCCGGGTTGGCCAGCACGCCGCCCCAGTTGCCCGAGTGGTAGGCCTTGTCGCGGCTGCGCACCGCGAGTGAGAAGTTGATGGCTCCGCGTGAACCCAGGAAGAGGGTGGGGTGGCCCGCGTTCACGCGGGGGCCGTCGCTGGCCAGAAAAAGGTCGGCTCTCAGCGCGTCGCTGTGCTGCTCGCAGAAGGCGGCCAGGCCGGGTGAACCCGCCTCTTCGCCCATCTCCATGAGCAGCGTCACGTTGTAGCCCAGGCGGCCGCCCCGGGCCTCGATGGTGTGGGCCAGTGCGGCCAGGCTCACGGTGTGTTGGCCTTTGTTGTCGGCCGTGCCTCGGCCATACCAGCGCTCGCCTTCGATGGTGAGCTCCCAGGGCGAGAGGCCCTCGCGCCATTGCGCGTCCTGTCCGTTGACCACGTCGCCGTGGCCGTAGGTGAGCACGGTGGGGAGCGCAGGGTCTTCCACGCGGCGGGCCACCAAGAAGGGGCCGCCTTGTGGCGACGGGTTGTCGAGCACCTCGCATTCAAAACCCAGGGGCGCGAGCCAGGGCACCATTTCGTCGGTGAGGTAGGTGTGCAGTTCTGGCGGCACCTTGCCAGTGTCGCTTTCGGTGCGCCAGGCCACGCGGCGGCGCAGGTCGGTGGCAAAGCGGCCATCGTCAAAGTAGCGCTGGACGTCTTGAATGAGTTGTTGGCGGTTCATCGTGCAGGTCCTTGTTGGGTGTTCGTCAGTCCACCACGATCTTGGCGCGATGGGCCAGCGCGCGGTAGCGGCCAATCTCGTCATCGATCATGGCGCGCGTGGCCACGGGGCCCAGATGCACGGGTTCCATGCCCTGGGTGCGCATCTGTTCCTGCAGACCACTGTCGCGGGTGACGGCTTCCACCTCGGTCACCAGCTTTCGGATGACAGACTGTGGCGTCTTGGCGGGGGCGGCGATGGCATACCAGGCGTCGAACACGGCGTCTGGCAGTTTGAGTTCCTCCACGGTGGGCACCCCCGGCAGCATGCTGGAGCGCGACTTGCCCGCAATGGCCAGGGCGCGCAGCTTGCCGGCCTTCACTTGCGGCGCCGCAGCGGCCACGGTGTCGATACCTAGCTGGATTTCGCCGCCCATGAGGGCGATCAGCGACTGGCTGCTGCCCCGGTAGGGCACGTCCTGCAGCTGGATGCCCGCGGCCTGCTCCAGCAGTGCGCCCGCCAGGTGCGGGCCAGAGCCGGAGCCGAAGGTGGCGTAGTGGATGCTCTTGGGCTTTGCCTTGGCTGCGGCGATCAGTGCGTTCAGGTCCTTGTACGGCGCGCTGGCGCTGACGACCAGCACCAGGGGTGCCCGGGCCACGGTGGCCACGGGCACGAGGTCCTTGGCAGGGTCGTAGGGCAGCTTGCTGCGCAAGGCAGGGTTGACCGTGTAGCTGGTGGAGCCCGAAACCAGCAGCGTGTAGCCGTCGGGGTCGGCACGCACCACGGCTTCGGTGCCGATGATGGTGGAGGCACCCGGCTTGTTGTCGATCACCACTGGCGTGCCCAGGCGGCTGGCCAGCTTCTGTGCCAGCGCGCGTGCCACCACGTCGGTGCCGCCGCCGGGCGGGAAGGGCACCACCATGCGCACGGGGCGCTGGGGCCAGGCGTCGGCAGGGGCTGCTGCCTGGGCGCAGGCCAGGCTGGCATGGCCGGCAAGAACTGCCAGGGTGGCAGACAGGAAAGAGGCTCGAACAAGGCGTTTCATGCGGACTCCGGTGGTAGGGCCCCGGCAGCGGGCGGCGTGGGAGCAATGACCACGTGGCGCCCGCGCAAGGGCATGGGTGAATTGGAGCCTCAAGCCATGCAAGATGGATGCTGGTTTACCATTGCTTGGAATAGAGATTTGGCAACTGACCATTGCCTTTTTGTGATTTAAACAACCATGGCCATTTCACTGCTCAGTCTGCCATTGCGCTACTTTCTGGAGGTCGCGCGCACCGGCTCCGTCAACCAGGCCGCGCAGCGCCTGCACGTGGCCGCTTCGGCCGTGAGCCGGCAGCTAGGCAAGCTGGAAGACAGCCTGGGTGTGGTGCTGTTCGAGCGCCAGGCGCGCGGCATGAACCTGACCGAGGCGGGTACCCGCCTGCTGGCTCACGCCAGTGCACACGATGCGCAGGCGCTGGAGCTGGTCGAGCAATTGCAGGATCTGTCGGCCCAAGGTGCCCTGCGGGTGCGGCTGGCCTGCACCGAAGGGTTTGCGGCAGCCTTCATGCCGCTGGTCATGGCGGGGTTTCGGCAGGCGCACCCGCAGGTGCAGCTGCAGTTGCAGGTGGCCGTGCCGCAGGAGGTGTCGGCCCTGGTGCTGCGCGGCGAGGCCGATCTGGCGCTGAAGTACAGCACGGCGCCCGAAAAGGGCCTGCAGGTGCTGCACTCGGCCATCGCACCCATTTATGCCGTCATGCCCGCACAGCACCCGCTGGCGCGCCAGCGCAGTGTGAGCGTGGCTGACGTGGTGCACTACCCGTTGCTGCTGGGGGCCGCCAACACCACGGGGCGGCAGCTGTTTGACCTGAGCTGTGCGGTGCAGGGCCTGCGCTATGTGCCCGCTGTGGAGAGCAATTTTTCGTCGGCCTTGTTGCCGCTGCTGAGCGGGCAGGACGTGGTGCTGGCCAGCTACCTCACGGCGGCGCGATGGGTGGAGGCGGGCCTGCTGGCTGCCCGGCCGTTTGACGAAACCCAGCTGCAGCAACGGCGCCTGCAGGTGCTGGCAGCCGAGGGCCGTAGCCAGTCCGCCCTGGTGCAGCAGTTCACGCAAGCGCTGGTGATCGCCATCGAAGAATACGGCAAGCGCAAGGTCGGGCGCCGCCGCAAGGCCACCCCAGCGCCTGCCTCGGTGTTCTGACACATTGCCGCAGATTCCAGTACGCTCACATTTGGATACGGATACCATCGGTGCCCTATCCGCACCACACCATGGCCAAGAAAGAACACGTTTCCGAGACCCAAGCCACCCAGCTGCTCAAGGCGAACAAGGTGGCGTTCACCGAACACCCGTATGAGTACCTGGAGCACGGCGGCGCGATGCACAGCGCCGAGGTGCTGGGTCTGGACCCGTTCACTGTGGTCAAGACCCTCGTCATGCAGGACCAGGACGCCAAGCCGCTCCTGGTGCTGATGCATGGCAACCGCAAGGTCTCCACCAAGAACCTCGCACGCCAGATCGGCGCCAAGTCGGTCGAGCCCTGTGCACCCGAGGTCGCCAACCGGCACAGTGGCTACCTGGTGGGGGGGACGTCTCCGTTTGGCACGCGGCGCACCATGCCGGTTTACATCGAAGAAACCATCCTCGCGTTGCCCCGCATTGCCATCAACGGCGGGCGCCGGGGCTTTCTGGTGCAGCTGGACCCGCAGGTGTGTGTGCAGTTGCTGGGCGCCAAACCGGTGCAGTGCGCGCTGGCAGAATAGGCCGCCGCGCGATACAGCCCGTCAGAAGGCTGATCATTTGATTTCCAAGGAGTTGCTTTGACCGCCGTCTATCCCGTTCTTGCCACCGTGGCCGCCTACCTGCTGGGCTCGCTGTCGTTTGCCGTCATCGTGACGCGTGTCATGGGCCTGAGCGATCCGCGCACCTATGGCAGCAAGAACCCCGGAGCCACCAATGTGCTGCGCTCGGGCAGCAAGGCGGCGGCCATCGTGACCCTGCTGCTCGATGCGATGAAGGGCTGGCTGCCCGTGGCGCTGGTGATGTGGTTTGGCCACCCCTATGGGCTCGAAGACGGCACCGTGGCGCTGGTGGGGCTGGCCGCTTTCCTGGGGCACCTGTGGCCGGTGTTCTTCCGGTTTGAGGGCGGCAAGGGCGTGGCGACGGCACTGGGCGTGCTGGTGGGCATCAGCGGTTGGCTGGGGCTGGCCACGGCGGCCACCTGGCTCATCATTGCGTTCTTCTTCCGCTACTCGTCGCTCGCCTCGCTGGTGGCCGCCGCGTTTGCTCCGGTGTACTACCTGCTGGTGGATGGCGTGGTCTGGTATGCCGAAGGCACGATTGCCGCCTCGATCGTGGTGATGGCGCTGCTGCTGGCCTGGCGGCACCGCGAGAACATCCAGCGCCTGATTGCCGGCACGGAATCACGCCTGGGCAGCAAGAAGGCGAAACCTGCCGAGGGCGAAGAGAGCGCCAAGGCAAAGCCCATAGCAAAAGCCAAGGCCAAACACTGATGTAGCCACGCGCCCGGTTGGGCGCGTGCCCTGTGTCAGAGCGCGCCGGGCGCAGTCACCAGCCCGCGTAACCCTGCGCTGTGCTGGGCGGCGTACAGCCCCAGCCGCACCATGGTGCGGTGGTTGAGTTCCAGGCTCACTGCGGACCGGGCCAGGGCAGACTGGATGCGGGGCTTGCCGCTCGCGGTCTGGTACAGGCTGGGCTGGCTGCGGTGGTTGCCGGTGCTGTCCAGCAGGCTGGCCACCAACGGGTGGTTGGCCTTGTCGCTGCGGCGCAGCACGATGGCGGTTTCGCCGTTGTCCAGTTTCACAAACGTACCTGGGGGGCACAGGCCGATGGAGCGCACCAGGGTGTAGCTGACCTCGTCGCGCTGGTCCACTTCTTGTCCCACGATGGCACGCACCGAATCGGTGGCACTGCGCCCGGCGCGGGATTTGCGTGGGCTGATCATGGCGGCATAGCGGTCAATGGTGCCGAGGATGCGGGTGAGCCGGTCTATCGGCTCCTGGTTTGCCAAAGGCACGCGTTCGGCAATGCTGGCATGGTGTTGCCCCACCACGTCCAGCCAGAGCGGATCGTTGATGAACAGGCGTTCCAGCAGCAGCATGCTGTCTTCGGGGTGGCTCTTGATGGCCTCCTGCTGCTCCGCCGTGGGGCGCTCGCGCTGCACGGCCAGTTCGTCCTGCAGGGTCGTCATGCCAATGTTCATGGTGAGTGCCGCCCGCACCAGGCTGTCGCGCTCACGCTGCGGCAGCTTGAGCTCCAGCGCCATGATGTGGCACAGCGTGCCGCACACCAGCGCGTGCGATGCGCTGTAGCCCACGGTGGATGTGGAGGCGTGCTGGAACATCAGGTACAGCGCCGCGTCGATGTCGTGCGCCACCAGGTCTTGCAGCCAGGCATCAAACTGCCGCACCTTGCCCGGAAAGTCCTGCACTTGCAGCGGCCGGCTCAGCAGCACCGACAGGGCCGACTCCAGGTCGGACCAGAGGCTGAGCAGGTCTTCGTACTCCCCTTCGGAGTGCGCGTGGGTGGAGGAGGGGTGTGCGGACATTGCGGGTGTACAGGCGTCAGTGGCGCTTTTCGAGCACCATCTGGTCGTTGGTGCGGGTCATCTGGAACTCGTTCAGGAAGCTGTTGCCCAGCAGCACATAGGGCATGGGCTGCGAGGTGATGATGGCCTCTACCCCAAAGACCTCGACGTCACCGATGCGGATGGAGTCGAGCTTCATGCGCCAGCCCTGGGCGATGCCATTGGCCGTGTTCACGCGCACCGGCTGGCCGCTTTGGTAGTTGAGGCCCATACGCTCTGCATCCGGCCGCCCGATGGCGACGGTGGAGGCCCCGGTGTCTACCATGTACTGCATCACCTGCCCGTTGATGGTGCCGCTGTTCACAAAATGGCCTCTGCCATCTGCCACCAGCAAAATGCGTTTGCCGCTGCCACTGCGTCCGCCCACACTCACGGGCGCCTCGCCCAGTCGCAGCGTGCGCCGTGCACCCTGGATCTCCACGGTGGCTTCGTCCTTGGCGACGGCGATGACTTTCACCCCCTGGAACTCATCCCCCGCGCCCACCGCCTTGGGCGGGTTGGCATTCACCACGATCAGCGCCTTGCTGCCCAGTACACCCGCCAGCGCCACAGCCTGCGCATGCGCCCAGGTGGGGCCCAGCAGCAACCCGATGCACAGGGCGAGGAGGCGCTGATACCGGCGCAGCCCTGGTGAGAGCCGCCACGCAAGGACCGCCCCGCCGCGCTGGCGGCGTCCCCCTGCCTGCAGCGCTCCGCGCTGCGAGAGCGGGGGGAGGGCCCGCAGGACCTCAGCGGGGTGTCGCTTCATATCAGTCGCGGAAGTTGTCGAACGACAGCGGCACGTCCGTCACATCCTTGCGGATCAAGGCCATGGCGGCCTGCAGGTCGTCGCGCTTGGCTCCAGTCACGCGCACCTTGTCTTCCTGAATAGCGCCTTGCACCTTGAGCTTGCTTTCCTTGAGCAGCTTCTGGATCTTCTTGGCCAGCTCGCTCTCGATGCCGTTGCGCACCTTGATGACCTGCTTGACCTTGTCACCGCCCATTTTCTGCACATCGCCCATGTCCAGAAAACGCACATCCACGCTGCGTTTGGTGAGCTTGTTGCGCAGAACATCTTCAATCTGGGTGAGCTGGAAATCAGCATCGCCGATCAGCGTGATGTCCTTGTCCTTGATCTCGATGCTGGCAGAGGTGCCCTTGAAGTCGAAACGGGTGGCGATTTCCTTGGCGGTGTTCTCGACGGCGTTTTTCACTTCAACCAGATTGGCTTCGCAGACGGTGTCAAAAGATGGCATGGTGGGTCTCTATCTCGGGGAAAACAGGTGCAGATATGGGGGCGGATCGCGGGGAGCCAAAAGGCCGGGTGCGACAATCGGGCCAATGGTAGTCGAGAAAAACGCCCCTTTACAGCCCTGCAACACCTTCGGCATTGCCGCACGCGCCCAAACCCTGGTGCGAGTGCATTCGGTGGACGACCTGCGGGCTGTGCTGGCAGACCCCCAGCTCGCGCCGGTACCGAAATTTGTGCTGGGCGGCGGCAGCAACATCATCCTGACCGGTGACGTGAAGTCCGTCGTGCTCAAGATGGAAATCAAGGGCCTGCGCCTGGTGGATGAAACGCCCAAGGCCTGGATCGTGGAGGCGGGTGCTGGCGAGGTCTGGCACGACGCCGTGGCCTGGACGCTAGCGCACGGCTATCCCGGATTGGAGAACCTGGCCCTGATCCCGGGCACGGTGGGGGCATCGCCCGTCCAGAACATTGGCGCGTATGGCGTGGAGCTGCAGGACCGTTTTGAGTCGCTCGACGCCATCGACCTGGCTACGGGCCAGTCGTTCAGCCTGGATGCTGCGCAATGCGGTTTTGGCTACCGTGATTCCGTTTTCAAGCATGCACCTTCCGAAGCGCAGGATGGCAGCGGGCTGCCGCGCGGCATGGGTCTGGCAGGCCGGGCGGTGATCACCCATGTGCGCTTTCGACTGCCCAAGCCCTGGAAGCCGGTACTGGGCTACCTGGACCTGGAGCGCCGCCGCGCCGAGGCGGGGGTGGAACACCCCAGTGCCCAGCAAATTTTTGACTGGGTCTGCGACATTCGCCGCGCGAAACTACCCGACCCTGCCGTGGTGGGCAACGCGGGCAGCTTCTTCAAGAACCCCACCGTGTCGCCCGACCAGTGCGCCGACATCATCGCCCGCGAGCCCAAGATCGTGCACTACCCCATGCCCGACGGCAGCATCAAGCTGGCGGCGGGCTGGCTGATCGATGCCTGCGGCTGGAAAGGCAAATCCATCGGCAAGGCCGGGGTGTACGAGAAGCAGGCCCTCGTGCTGGTCAACCGGGGGCAGGGCGCTGACAGCGTGACAGGGGGCGAGGTCATGACCCTGGCCAAGGCCATCCAGACGAGTGTGTACGAGCGCTTTGGCATCCGGCTGGAGCCCGAGCCGGTGGTGGTGTAGCGCGAAGTCTGAGGCGACCGCTGCGCCTCGAAAGAGCCGGTGTCGCGCCTGGTACGAGACCCCAATGAAAAAGCCACCCCAAGGGTGGCTTTTGCTCATCTATTGATAGCTGGAGAGGCAAATTGCACTAGCGCTACCAGCCATTTTTGCTCCCAATGAGCCGCCAAGCAGCTTCCGGTGGCAACCCGGGAGGCTTGGGGCCCATGGGGCGAGTGCTGCCTTACTTGCGGTCGTTGTCCAGCTGCGCCAGGGCTGCATTGCCTCCCAGCGACAGCAGGCCCGCCCGCGAGTACACACCCAGCTTGCCGCGCGTGTCCGAGATGTCCAGGTTGCGCATGGTCAGCTGGCCAATGCGGTCCAGCGGGCTGAACGGCGCGTCTTCCACCTTCTCCATCGACAGGCGCTCGGGTGCGTAGGTCAGGTTGGGCGACTCGGTGTTCAGCAGCGAATAGTCGTTGCCACGGCGCAGTTCCAGTGTCACGGTGCCGGTCACGGCGCGGGCCACCCAGCGCTGGGCGGTTTCGCGCAGCATGATGGCCTGGGGGTCGAACCAGCGGCCCTGGTACAGCAGGCGGCCCAGCTTCAGGCCATTCATGCGGTACTGCTCGATGGTGTCTTCGTTGTGGATGCCGGTCACCAGGCGCTCGTAGGCGATGTGCAGCAGCGCGAGGCCGGGGGCTTCGTAGATGCCGCGGCTCTTGGCTTCGATGATGCGGTTTTCGATCTGGTCGCTCATGCCCAGGCCGTGGCGGCCACCGATGCGGTTGGCTTCAAGGATCAGCTCGACGGGGTCGTTGAACTCCTTGCCGTTCAGCGCCACGGGCTGGCCTTCGTTGAAGGTCACGGACACTTCCTCGGCCTTCACTTCGACCTCGGGCTTCCAGAACGCCACACCCATGATGGGGTTGACGATGCGGATGCCGCTGGACAGGAACTCCAGGTCCTTGGCCTCGTGTGTGGCGCCCAGCATGTTGCTGTCCGTGCTGTAGGCCTTCTCGGCGCTCATCTTGTAGCCAAAGCCGGCCTGGGTCATGAACGCCGACATTTCGGCGCGGCCGCCCAGCTCGTCGATGAACAGTTGGTCCAGCCACGGCTTGTAGATCTTGAGCGAGGGGTTGGTCAGCAGGCCGTAGCGGTAGAAGCGCTCGATGTCGTTGCCCTTGAAGGTCGATCCGTCGCCCCAGATGTTGACGTCGTCCTCCTTCATCGCGGCCACCAGCATGGTGCCGGTCACGGCGCGACCCAGGGGGGTGGTGTTGAAGTAGGTCAGGCCGCCGGTGCTGATGTGGAAGGCGCCAGCCTGCAGGGCGGCAATGCCTTCGTGGGCCAGTTGCGTGCGGCAGTCCACCAGGCGGGCCTTCTCGGCGCCGTATTCCATGGCCTTGCGGGGGATGGCGTCGTAGTCGGGCTCGTCGGGCTGACCCAGGTTGGCGGTGTAGGCGTAGGGCACGGCGCCCTTGAGCTTCATCCAGTGCAGTGCGGCGCTGGTGTCCAGGCCGCCGGAGAAGGCGATGCCGACCTTTTGGCCGAGGGGGAGGTTCTGGAGGATGGTTGCCATGGAATCTTCTTCAAAAATGATAGCTGCCAGCGCATTGTGGACTAGCGCTAGAGGCCAAAATCAATCAAATTTCAGCCCGAACATCTCAGCCGAAATGGCAGATGTAGTGGTAGGCCTCGGTTACGCGGATGTCGAACTTGGAATTGCCGGGCACGCTGAACTTCTCGCCTGCGGACGATTTCACCCATGCATCGGTACCGGCCAGCTTGTATTCGCACGAGCCCGCCACGCATTCCATGATTTCAGGGGCGCCGGTGTTGAACGTGAGCGTTGCGGGCAGCACCACGCCCACCGACTTCTTCGTGCCGTCCGGGAAGGTGATGCCGTGGCTCACGCACTTGCCGTCAAAGTACACATTGGCCTGGGTGGTGACGGACACGCCGTCGATTTTTTCGGTGGTCATGGATGCGCGGGTAGGAATGGAGGAAACCCGCGATTTTAGGGCAGGGTGCTGACGCATTGGGCTGTGCGAACCAACGAAACCCATGCCCGCCGCCGCTTGCACCAAGAAAAAGAGCCCCGAAGGGCTCTTTGTTCACTGGCTTGTGCGGCTATGCCGCCAGCCTTCAACGCCAGTAAGGGTTGCGGTGGTGCGGGTAGTAGGGGCGGCCGCTGTCGTAGCCGTATTCAATCACCGTCACCGGGGGCGTCACATAGGTGGGGGGCGCCTGGTACACCGGCTGCACGGGGTAGGTGGAGGTCACCACACCCGGTTGGCTGTAAACACCCTGGGCCGCATACGGGTCGGGTTGTGTGGAATAGGTCTGGCCAGCGGGCTGCACGTTCACCGGGATCCAGCGGCCTGGGTCGTTCTGGGTGCGGGTGGTGTACTGGCGGCCTGCGTATTCATACACCACGTTGTAGCCTACGGTACGGTTTTCGTAGTACGTCTCGGTGGAGCAACGCTGCACGTTCTGGTACTGCGGCTGGCCGTTGCCCTCGATCTGGTTGCCTACTACGGCGCCACCCAGCACCCCGATGGCGGTGGCTGCTGCGCGACCGCTGCCCTTGCCGATGGTATTGCCCACAGCGCCCCCGGCAATCGCGCCAATCACAGCGCCGGCGCCCGTCGTGCGGTTGCCGTTGTAGACGGTCTCGTTGCCACACACCTGCTGCGGAACGCCGACCTGCTGAATGATGGGCGTGGCAGACAGCACACGGCCTTGTTCCTGAGCGCTGGCCACGACGGCGACGGCTGCCAGGGCAGAAAAAATGACGATCTTTTTCATGGAGAAACTCCTTTCGGGTCGGTACATAACGCACCAGACTGCGGAAAAGTTTAGGCCCGCAAGGTCAATTCGGGGCCCGGACGCCGTAAATCTGCGTAAAGATTTGTGCGATTTTCCCGCGTTCCCCGTCCCAAGTCAGCCCTTGGATGCGCCATTCGGCCCGCCAGGCCACTGCTCCGGCACAAATCCGACGGTCACTTGCAGGCCATGGGCGTCCTGCCACTGCACCACGGGGCGCTTGATCACACTGGGTTGTTGCTGCATCAGCGCACTGGCGCTCGCGTCGTCCTGCACCGATGCCTGTGTGGCTGAGTCCAGCTTGCGCCAGGTGGTCCCTTGACGATTGACCAGCTTCTGCCAGCCCACGGCCTTCAGCCAGCCAGGGAGCAGCTCGGTGGGAACGCCTTGCTTTTTGAAGTCATGAAACTGGACTTCCAGCCCTTGTTCTGCAAACCAGGCGCGGGATTTTTTGACGGTATCGCAGTTGGGGATGCCGTAGACGGTGATGGCGGTATTCATGCCGCGCATCATCCTCGAAATCGCGGGGGTGAATGCTGGCTCGGCGACAATCCCCGGCTGTATGCAAACCAAACCCCACACCCTGGAAGGCTGGCTGCGCCATTGCGAGCAGCTGCACCCCCGCAACATTGATATGGGCCTGGATCGGGTCGCCGAAGTCGCCCGCCGCATGGCGCTGCGGTTCGAGTGCCCGGTGATCACGGTGGCGGGCACCAACGGAAAAGGATCGACCTGCGCCATGCTCGAAGCGGTGGCGCTGCAGGCGGGTTATCGCACCGGCGTGTACACCTCACCGCATTTGGTGCACTTTGAGGAGCGCTGCCGTGTGCATGGCGAAATCGTGTCGGCGGCGGACCTGGTACCCCATTTCGAGGCGGTGGAGAGCGCCAGAACTCAGAACGGCAACGAGGTGTCTCTCACGTACTTTGAGTTCACCACCCTGGCCATCCTGCGCTTGATGAGCCATGCGTTGCTGGATGTGGCAATTCTCGAAGTCGGCCTCGGAGGACGTCTGGATGCCACGAACGCGATCGACACCGACTGCGCCATCATCACCAGCATCGATATCGACCACACAGAATTTCTGGGCCCGGACCGCGAGAGCATTGGCCGCGAAAAGGCGGGCATCATGCGCACGGGGCGCCCAGCCATCGTGAGCGACCCCATGGCCCCGCAGAGCGTGGTGGATCACGCGCGGGAGATCGGCGCCGATTTGTGGAGTTTCGGGCGCGATTTCAATTTCTCGGGCGACAAGCAGCAGTGGAGCTGGGCTGGCCGGGGGCGGCGCTATGCCGGGCTGGCCTACCCGTCGTTGCGGGGGGCTAACCAGCTGGTGAACGCCTCGGGCGTGCTGGCGGCTTTCGAGGCATTGCGCGATCGGCTGCCGGTGACCGCCCAGGCCGTGCGCAACGGCATGGCCATGGTGGAGTTGCCGGGACGTTTTCAGATTGTGCCGGGGCAACCGACCCTGGTGCTGGATGTGGCGCACAACCCGCACTCCGTGGCGGCGCTCACGGCCAACCTGGATGCGATGGGGTTCTTCCCCGTCACCCACGCGGTGTTTGGCGCCATGGCGGACAAGGACCTGGCGCCCATGCTGGCCAAGGTCGGACCTCTGGTGGACCGTTGGTATTTCACCGATCTGCCCACTCCGCGCGCTGAGTCGGCCGCCGTGTTGCAGCAGAAGTGGAATGCCGTGCATATGGTGACGGGCGGTCGCCGGGACGTTGCATCCAGCTTGCATGCCGACCCACTGCAGGCCCTGCAGGCGGCGGTGGCCGCCGCAGACCCCGCTGATAGAATCGTGGTCTTTGGCTCGTTCTACACGGTGGGTGGGGTGTTGATGAATGGAACACCCCGCTTGCACGCCAAACATATGGGCGCCTGAGCGCCTCACGAGTCCTTAGTCCATGGCATTTTTCAAGTTCCGGTGGCCCGGTCAGGGTGAGCAGCAACAGGCCGAAAAGCCGTCCAAGCGCCCGCGCACACCACAGGCTGAGAGCATCGAAGTGATGCGCCGCCGCGCCCGGCACCGTTTGATTGGCGCCGCAGTGCTGGTACTGGTGGGGGTCATCGGGTTTCCGTTGCTGTTTGATACCCAGCCACGGCCTATCCCTGTGGACATTCCCATAGAGATCCCAGACCGCAACAAGGTGGCTCCCTTGGTGGTGCCTGCGCCAGTGGCCGAAGCTACCGCCGCCAAGCCTGTTGCGCCCTCCACCCCAGAGCCAGCCCCGACGGCTGCTGCGCAGCGGCCTGCGCCCTCGCGCAATGCCGCAGCCAATGGCTTGGCGGATGGTGAAGAACTGGTGCCTAGCGCTCGTACTGCAGCGGCCAAACCTGCGCCAGCCCCAGCGGTTGCCCCCCCAAAGCCCGAGGTGAAACACGAGGCCAAGCCGCCCGCTGCTCCCGCACCTTCTCCCGTCCCTGAACCCAAGCCTGCACGTGCTGACGATTCGGCACGTGCCCGCGCCCTGTTGGAAGGCCGCAGCACCGAGGCGCCAGCCGCCGCCGGTGCCGAGGAGGCGCGCTTCATTGTGCAGGTGGGGGCCTTTGCAGATGCCGAAAAGGCCCGCGAAGCACGCACCAAGGTGGAACGGGCGGGTCTCAAGACCTATATGCAGGTGGTGGACACCAAGGACGGAAAGCGCACCCGGGTGCGTGTGGGTCCGTTCACCAACCGGGCAGAGGCAGACAAGGCGGCGGCGCGCATCAAGTCGCTGGACCTGTCGGCGTCGGTGCTGACCCTGTAAACATTGATCAGGCTGCCGCTTGTCCATGGCTGCGTTGGATTGGGTGTTTGTGGCCGTGTTGCTGGCCTCCATGCTGATAGGTGCGTGGCGCGGACTGGTGTTTGAAGTGCTGTCGGTGTTGGGTTGGGTGGCGTCTTTTTTTGTGGCGCAATGGTTTGCGGCCGATGCAGCGGCCTTGTTGCCCATGGGTGGGTCGGGCGAGTCGCTGCGGTATGCAGCCGGTTTTGTCGTGGTGTTTGTGGCTTCGGTTTTTGCCTGTGGTTTTCTGGCATGGCTGGCCAAGAAGCTGGTGGAAGCTGTAGGGCTGCGCCCGGCGGACCGCACCCTCGGTGCCGTCTTTGGTGTGTTGCGCGGCCTCGTTTTGTTGCTTGCTGTGGCCGTGGTGGCTGGCATCACCCCCGTGCACGAGGCACAGTGGTGGCAGGAGTCGCGGGGCGCGCCGGTCTTGGCCGAAGTGCTCAAGGGGTTGAAACCGGCGCTGCCGGACGAATTTGGAAGGCATATGCCTTCGTGAGATCGAAGCGGCAGCGGCCAGAAGCTGCTGCCGTTGGATGACCGCGGGGCTGTTCCCGCAAACGGATGGAATACAACTATGTGTGGAATCGTCGGCGTCGTCAGTCCTGCGCCCGTCAATCAGCTGATCTATGACGCTTTGCTGCTTTTGCAGCATCGTGGCCAGGATGCTGCTGGCATCGTGACCCAGCAGGGCCGCAAATTCTTCATGCACAAGGCCAAGGGCATGGTGCGCGACGTTTTTCGCACGCGCAACATGCGCGCTCTGCCGGGCAATGTGGGGCTGGGTCAGGTGCGTTACCCCACCGCCGGCAACGCCTACAGCGAAGAAGAGGCGCAACCGTTTTACGTCAATGCCCCGTTCGGCATCGTGTTGGTGCACAACGGTAATCTGACGAACGCCCGCGAACTGCGCACCGAGCTGTTCCAGACGGACCACCGCCACACCAACACGGAAAGTGATTCGGAAGTCCTTCTGAACGTGTTTGCGCACGAACTCGAACGCGCCACGCGGGGCGTGCCTCTGCAGCCCGAGGACGTTTTCACTGCCGTGCGTGCGGTGCACAAGCGCATCAAGGGTTCCTATGCTGTGATCGCGCTGATCGCAGGCCACGGCCTGCTGGCCTTCCGCGACCCGCACGGCATCCGCCCGCTGGCCATGGGCCGCAGCCACGACGGCACCGTGATGGTAGGCAGTGAGTCGGTGGCGCTGGAGGGCACTTCCCACGTGTTCGAACGCAACATCAATCCGGGCGAAGCGATTTTCATCACGCTGGACGGACAGGTTCACGCCAGCCAGTGCGCAGAGAACCCGCAGCTCAACCCTTGCATCTTCGAGTTTGTGTACCTTGCGCGGCCCGATTCGGTGCTTGACGGCATCTCGGTCTACCAGGCCCGTCTGAACCTGGGTGAAGCCTTGGCCAAGCGTGTGGTGTCCACCGTGCCGCCCAACGAGATCGATGTGATCATCCCCATCCCCGAGTCCAGCCGCCCCAGCGCTACCCAGCTGGCACATCTGCTCGGCGTCCCGTACCGGGAAGGCTTCGTCAAGAACCGTTACGTGGGTCGCACCTTCATCATGCCCGGGCAGGGCGTGCGCAAAAAGTCGGTGCGCCAGAAGCTCAATGTGATTGGCAGCGAATTCAAAGGCCGCAACGTGTTGCTGGTGGACGACTCCATCGTGCGTGGCACGACCAGCCGCGAGATCGTGCAGATGGCGCGTGACGCGGGTGCCCGCAAGGTGTACCTCGCCAGCGCGGCGCCGCCCGTGCGCTACCCCAACGTGTATGGCATCGACATGCCCACCAGCAGCGAACTGGTGGCCCATGGCCGCACGGTCGAAGAGATTCGCCAGGCCATCGGCTGCGACGCTCTCATCTATCAGGATGTAGATGGCATGAAGAGGGCTGTGGGTGCGCTCAACAGTGCCATTGTCGGGTTCGATGCGTCGTGTTTTGACGGCGTGTACGTGACGGGTGACATCACTGCGGAAGGGATTGCCAGCCTGAATGAGGGGCGTGTAGGTGCAGAGGAGGGCGAGGAAGATACCTCGCGCCTTGCTTTGCCCAATGCGCAGGAAGCGTAGCCAAGGGCTTGCGCAGCCACCGCGGACCATCGCACGCGATGCTGTGCCTCCGGTTGTGCGCGTGATGCCCTAGCCGGGTCGGGCTGCGCCCGACGGATTGATCCTAGTTTGAACTGGCCCCATGGAGGGCCAGCATTGATTGTTATGACTGAAACCACTGCCACCAGCACGGGCCGCATACGCACCCGTTTTGCACCGTCTCCCACCGGCTTCATCCACCTGGGCAATATCCGCTCGGCGCTGTATCCCTGGGCGTTTGCCCGTGCCACGGGGGGGGATTTCATTTTGCGCATCGAAGACACCGACCTGGAGCGCTCCAGCCAGGCGGCGGTGGACGTCATCATCGAGGGCATGGCCTGGTTGGGTCTGAACCACGACGAAGGCCCGTTCTATCAGATGCAGCGCATGGATCGTTACAAGGCGGTCCTCGCAGAATTGCAGGCTGCCGGTCACGTGTATCCCTGCTACATGAGCGTGGCTGAGCTGGATGCCCTGCGCGAGCGGCAGATGGCTGCCAAGGAGAAGCCTCGCTACGACGGCACATGGCGTCCTGAAGCTGGCAAGACCTTGCCAGCCATTCCTGAAGGCGTGCAGCCGGTGCTGCGCTTCAAGAACCCACAGGGCGGCGTTGTGGCCTGGGACGACAAGGTCAAGGGCCGCATTGAGATCAGCAATGATGAGCTGGATGACCTGGTCATCGCACGGCCCGATGGCACGCCCACCTATAACTTTTGCGTGGTGGTGGACGATATCGACATGGCGATCACGCACGTGATCCGAGGCGATGACCATGTGAACAACACGCCGCGTCAGATCAACATCTTCCGCGCCCTGGGCAAGGAACCCCCGGTGTATGCCCACCTGCCCACTGTGCTCAACGAGCAGGGCGAGAAGATGAGCAAGCGCAACGGCGCCAAGCCCGTGACGCAATACCGCGATGAAGGTTATCTGCCCGATGCCATGGTGAACTATCTGGCGCGTCTGGGCTGGAGTCACGGCGACGATGAGATCTTCAGCCGCGAGCAGTTTCTGCAGTGGTTCAACCTCGACCATCTGGGCCGCAGCGCGGCGCAGTTCGATGAGGCCAAGCTACGCTGGGTGAATGCCCAGCACCTGAAAGCCATGGCTGACGACGCTTTGGCCGCGCTGGTTGCTCCGCAATTGCAGGCGCGTGGTGTTTCGGCTGAGGCGCTGGCCGATGGGCGTCTGCCCCGGATCTGTGCGCTGTTCAAAGACCGGTGCGACACCACCGTCGTGCTTGCCAACTGGGCGCAGGTGTTCTATGGCGACGTGACTCCGGTGGATGCAGAGCGCGCTCAGCATGTCACCGACGCCATTGCGCCCGCTCTGGACGCACTGGCTGATGCACTGTCCGCCTGCGAGTGGGACAAGGCGTCCATCAGTGCTGCGTTCAAGCAGGTGCTGACGTCTCAGGGTCTGAAGATGCCCCAGCTGGCGATGCCTGCGCGTGTCCTGACGGTCGGAACCGCCCACACGCCATCGGTCGATGCTGTGCTGGAACTGGTCGGACGTGAAAAAGTTATAGCGCGTTTGCGAAACCGCTAAAAATCTGTCTATAATTCGAGGCTCAGGTGATGACAACAAATACAAAGTGTTTGAAGTCATTCAGTGGGGGTATAGCTCAGCTGGGAGAGCGCTTGCATGGCATGCAAGAGGTCATCGGTTCGATCCCGTTTACCTCCACCAAATTTGTCAGTGGTATTTCGGTTAGTTCCAAGGTTTTGACCCCATCGTCTAGAGGCCTAGGACATCACCCTTTCACGGTGAGTACCGGGGTTCGAATCCCCGTGGGGTCGCCAAGTTTGTAGCACTTGGCTTGTGTTGATAAATACAAGCGAAAAGCTGCCTGCCAGGAGTGGTAGTTCAGTTGGTTAGAATACCGGCCTGTCACGCCGGGGGTCGCGGGTTCGAGTCCCGTCCACTCCGCCAGATATCAACCGCTGCAGTCGCAAGGCTGCAGCGGTTTTTTTATGCCTTGTTCTGATGCGCCCTGCGCTGGCAGGCTGTTCAGGCAGCGTGAGGCGGGGCCGCTATTGGGATTCGACCTGTTACAAGTGGTGGGGCCTGTGCAAGAATCGTCGGTACCCGGCCGCGCCGCCATACCGCTCAGGCGGTCCTCACAGATCCATCCAGCGCCCATGAACCTTATTCGGCTGCAGATCCACCCACAGCACCTGGCCAGCTTCAAAGCCGTGGCGCCGGTGCTTTCCTTGTTAACCGGTGGGGTGATCGCAGCGTGGGTCTATTTTTCGGTGGCCAGCCCACAGCGGGTGGGGCATTACCTCACGTTGCACCAAGTGCTGGAGACGCTGTCCATTGCAGTGTCTGCACTGGTGTTTGCGGTGGGGTGGAAGGCGCACAGTCTCAATCCGCAGCGCAACGTGCTCATCCTGGCCTGCGGCTTCCTGGGCGTGGCGATCCTGGATTTTTCGCACATGCTGTCATTCGCCGGCATGCCCGACTACATCACGCCCAACTCGGTAGCCAAAGGCATCAATTTCTGGTTACCCGCCAGATACCTGGGGGCGCTGACGCTCCTGGCTGCGGTGACGCTGCACTGGCGCGTGCCTGGCGATGCGGCCGCACCCGGCCCTGGCAGATTTGTGGTGCTGACGCTGGTATTGGCTGCAGTGGCCGCCATTCATGCTGTTGTGTTCTGGTTTCCTCAGTGGTACCCGCAGACCTACGACGCCCAGGGGCTCACGCGGTTCAAGATCGCCTCCGAGTACGGCGTGGTGGCCTTGTATGCAGCATCGCTGGGCGTGCTGCTGCACTGGGCGCGGGAGCGTGCCGCCTTTGATGTGGCCAGACTCTTCGCGGCCGTGTGGGTGATGGCACTGAGCGAGTTCTTCTTCACGTTCTATATCATCGCTACCGATCCATTCAATCTGCTGGGCCACATATACAAGGTGGTGGGGTACTACTACCTCTACCGTGCCATCTTTGTGGGCACCATCGAGGCGCCATATCGGGTGCTCAAGCAGTCCGACAAAGCCATGCGCGCTGTGCTGGATGCAGTGCCCGACCTGATGTTCGAAGTGACCCGCGATGGCCACTACGTGCAGATCCATACGCGCCAGCCCGAGCTGTTGCTGATGCCAGCCAGCGAGGTGGTGGGCCGCTCTATCCACGACATCTTGCCCCCAGCGGCCGCAGCGGTAGCGCAGGCTGCGATCAATACGGCGGCTGAACAGGGCCTGGCCCGTGACTTCCAGTACGCGCTGGACTTGCCCGATGGCAAGCACTGGTTTGAGCTGTCCGTGGCGCGCAAGGTGATGGACGATGAAGCGGACGATCACTTTGTGGTGCTGTCGCGTGACATCACGCAGCGCGTTCAGACGCTCGATACTTTGCGCAAGCTTCGCCATGCCGTGGAGCAGGCGCCCAATTCCATCTTCATTGCGGGCGCTGATGGCAACATCGAATACGTGAACCCTGCGTTCACCGCCACGACGGGCTACAGCCCCGAGGAGGCGATAGGCCGCAACCCGCGCCTGCTCAGCGCAGGGGCCACGCCAGCCAGCGTGTATGCCGACCTGTGGGCGCATTTGACGTCAGGCCGTCCGTGGCGCGGCGAGTTCGTGAACCGGCGCAAGGGCGGAGGCGAGTACAACGAGTCCGCCATCATCTCGCCACTGCACGACGAGCAGGGCCGCATCACCCACTACCTGGCCGTGCAAGAGGACGTGACGGAACGTCGGCGTGACGAGGAGCGTATCCGCAAGCTGATCAACTTTGATGCGCTGACAGGCTTGCCCAACCGCACGATGTTCGCCTCCCGTTTCAGCCAGGCCCTTGCATTGACCCAACGCAGCGGCCATCAGCTTGCTTTGTTGTATCTGGACCTGGACCACTTCAAGAACGTGAACGACTCGCTGGGTCACCAGGTGGGCGATGGGTTGCTGATCGAGATTGCGCACCGCTTGCAGTCAGTGGTGCGCGACGAGGACACGGTGTCCCGACAGGGCGGGGACGAGTTTGTCATTGTGCTGCCGCTCACCGATGCCCAGCAGGCGGCCCACGTGGCCGACGAACTGCAGGCACAGGTGCGCCGCATCTGCAAGCTGGAGCACCACGAGCTGGTGGTCACGTCATCGATCGGTATTGCGATGTACCCCGAAGATGGTGGCGACTTTGAAACCCTGGCGCAGCGCGCCGACGCAGCCATGTTCCGCGCCAAAGAGTCGGGGCGCGACACCTACCGGTTCTTCTCGGCGGACATGCAGGCACGCTCGCTCAGGGTGTTGCACATCGAGAATGCTCTGCGCAGCGCCCTGGTGCAGGGCCAGCTGACGCTGCACTACCAGCCGCAAATCCGGCTGAAAGACCGTCAACTGGTGGGGGTGGAGGCCTTGCTGCGCTGGACCCACCCCGAGCTGGGCGCCGTCAGCCCGGCCGAGTTCATACCGGTCGCCGAGAGCAGCGGCCAGATTCTGGGCATCGGTGAATGGGTGCTGCGCACTGCGCTGGCCCAGGCCCGGGAATGGCGCGATGCTGGCCACACCGAGCTGGTGGTGGCGGTGAACCTGTCGATGGTGCAGTTTCGCCATCCGGGTCTGGTGGACATGGTGGGCCGGGCGCTGGCCGACAGCGGGGTGCCGTCGCAAATGCTGGAACTGGAGCTGACCGAGAGCATCGCCATGGATGCACCAGAGCAGGTGATTGCCATCGTGCGGCAGCTGTATGACCTGGGTGTGCAGCTGTCCATTGACGACTTTGGGACCGGGTACTCGTCGTTCAGCTATATCCAGCGCCTCAAGGTGCACAAGCTCAAGATCGACCAGTCGTTTGTGCGGCATTTGGGCGACGACCCCAGCGCGCCCCACATCGTGCGCGCCATCATCGGTCTGGCGCAAAGCCTGGGCCTGGAAACCATTGCCGAGGGCGTGGAAACGGCTGCGCAGCGTGACGTGCTTTCGGGACTGGGCTGTGACACCGGGCAGGGCTACCACTTCAGCCGCCCCGTGCCAGCTGCCGACTTGGAGGGGCTTCTCACCCAAGGCCACGCAGTCTTGGGTTGAGGAGGCGGGAGACCGAGGTAAGCCACCGCCAAAACGAAGCCGCCGCGTTGTGAGCGCGGCGGTCGGGTGGGCATCAGCAAAGTGTTTGGCTCTCAGTAGTCCTGCGGCCTTTCCGGGCTCCTAGTGGACGACTTTTTGCGCCAAACAGGCACCATGCGCTAGAGGAATATGCCTAAGGTGCTATCGAAAGAGTAGCATTCAGACATGCCTCTTTTACTCAATCCCCAGCTCAACGTGGTGCCAGGCGAATGGCACCGTCCAGGCGGATCACCTCGCCATTGAGCATGTCGTTTTCGAGGATGTGGCGCACCAGTTTGGCGTAGTCCTGGGGGGTGCCCAGGCGGCTGGGGAAGGGCACGCCAGCGGCCAGCGCGTCCTGCACTTCCTGCGGCATGCCAAACAGCATGGGGGTGCCGAAGATGCCGGGGGCAATGGTCATGTTGCGGATGCCGTTGCGCGCCAGGTCACGGGCAATCGGCAGGGTCATGCCGACCACGCCGCCCTTGGAGGCTGCGTAGGCGGCCTGGCCGATCTGGCCGTCGTAGGCGGCCACGCTGGCCGTGGAGATCAGCACGCCACGTTCGCCGGTGGATTCCGGCTCGTTCTTGCTCATGGCCTCGGCGGCCAGGCGGATCATGTTGAAGCTGCCGATCAGGTTGACCGTGATGGTCTTGCTGAACAAGGCCAGCGCATGCGCACCGTTCTTGCCCACCGTCTTCTCGGCGGGTGCGATGCCGGCGCAGTTCACCAGGCCCACTAGTTTGCCCAGCGACACGGCCTTGGCCACCACGGCCTGGCCGTCTGCCTCGTTGCTCACATCGCATTTCACGAACGCGCCGCCGATTTCCTTGGCCACGGCTTCGCCTTTTTCTGCCTGCATGTCGGCAATGACCACGGTGCCGCCCTGGGCGGCCAGCATGCGTGCCGTGCCTTCGCCCAGGCCCGAAGCGCCGCCGGTGACGATGAATACCTTGCCTTGGATGTCCATGGTTGTCTCCAGTAAGTGACGTTAACGTAAACGTCAATTATGGCGCATCTCCTCACCGTGCTGAACGCGAAAAAAAGCCCGGACCAGGCCGGGCTTGTGGTGGGTGAGGGCAGGGGCAGCTTACTGGAAGCCCACGCGGTCCAGCATCTGCTGCACCTTGGTCGTGTTGGCGCCCACCGCGCTGATCGGGATGGTCTCGCTCTTGAAAGGCTTGCCGCCAGTCATGGCCTTGAGGGCCGGGTTGTCCAGTGCCACGCCCTTGGCAGCAGGCCACTCGTTGTTGCCGTTTGCAAAATAGTTCTGTGCCTCGGGGCTTGCCAGATATTCGAGGAACTTGATGGCGTTGGCCTGGTTCTTGGAGTGCTTGGCCACCGCGCCGCCGGCGATGTTCAGGTGCGTGCCCCAGGATTCCTGGTTGGGGAACACCACGCCCACCTTGTTGACCACAGCCACGTCTTCGGGCTTGTTGGAGCGCATCATGCGCGCCAGGTAGTAGGTGTTGGTCACGGCGATGTCGCACTCACCCGCAGCCACGGCCTTGATCTGGTCGGTGTCGCCACCCTTGGGTGGGCGGGCCAGGTTGGCCACCATGCCCTTGAGCCAGGCCTCGGCCTTCTGTTCGCCCATGTGTTCCGTGACAGCGCCGAACAGGCTCAGGTTGTAGGGATGCGAGCCGGAGCGGATGCACAGCTTGCCCTTGTTCTTGGGGTCACCCAGTTCTTCGTAGGTGTCCACATCGGCCTTCTGCATCTTGACCTTGTTGTAGACGATGACGCGCGCGCGGGTGGACAGGCCAAACCACGAGATGCCGCCGTCCGCTGCCGGCTGGCTGCGCAGATTAGCGGGGATGGCATCGTTCAGCACCTTGGACTGGATGGGCTGAAACAGGCCATCGATCTCGCCCTTGTACAGGCGGGCTGCGTCCACCAGAAGGATCACGTCGGCGGGCGAGGCGGTGCCTTCGGCCTTCAGCCGGGCCAGGATGCCGGCATCGTCCGCGTCCACGCGGTTGATCTTGATGCCCGTGGCCTTGGTAAAGCCGGTGTACAGCGCTTCGTCGGTGGAGTAGTGGCGGGCCGAGTAGAGGTTGACCACTTGTTCCTGGGCGTGCACGGCGCCTGCAGCGGCGGCCAGGGCACAAGCGCTCAGCAAGGCTTTCACAGTCTTCGACATGGGTTGCGTCTTTCGGGGTTGAAACTGCGTCAATGATAAAGCAAACGCGAATTATTCTTGATCAATGTCTTGCGCAAAGGCCGGATTTCGGGTCAGGGTTTGAAGTGGCGCAAGGGCCGCATGCCGTGGATGCCGGAACACCGCAAAAAGATCGGTTCGCCGCGCGGGCCCGTTCCCACGCTTGCGGCCTGTGGGTGGTCAGGCCAAAAAAAAGCCCGGTCGTAAAACCGGGCTTTAAAAGGATCCTTGAAACGGGGGTTTCGAGAGGATCCAAGGAGACAACTGAGGCGCTGTAGACAAGGTCAGCAGCGCATGGGTTGAATTATCAGGGTATTCCCTGAACACGGCCTAGAGGTTGCACTCCAGACCGCAGGTAGGGCGATTAACGCTTGCGGGGAGCGGCCGTCTTGGCAGCGTTGGCAGCGGTATTGGCCACGGCGTTGAAGTTGGCTTCAGCCACATCAGACGCTTGCTTCACAGCCTTTTGTACCGACTCAAACGCGTTGTTGGCGGCAGACACGGCGCTCTTCATCACGGCCACAGCGGTTTCGGAACCGGCGGGGGCGTTCTTGGCGGCGCTGTCCACCAGGTTGGTGAAAGCCTTCTGTGCGTCGGTGGCCTGGGCTTCGAAAGCCTTGCCGAACTCAGCGCCCGTGCCCGAAGCGATGTCGTACAGGTGGCGGCTGTAAGCGGCGGTCTTTTCAGCCAGGGGCTGGAACAGGCCAGCTTGCAGGGCCAGCAATTCTTGTGCGTCCTTCACGCCCAGCACGGCTTGCGTGTGGTTGGCGGCTTCGGACAGGGCAGCGCGCGAAGCGGTCACGTTCAGTTCGACCAGCTTTTCCACGCCTTCGAAAGCCTTGGTGGTCAAGCCAAACAGGGTTTCGATGTTGGCCTTGTGGGATGCCAGGATTTGTTCTGCGGTCAGCGACATGTCATATCTCCTAAAATGAGGGCCCAGGGGGCCGGGTGGTTCACAGACATCTGCGCTGACCTTGACCTGTTGGGTCATGTTGCAGTGCAGCATGGGGTTGAATTTTAGGGACTTGCAGCGCTATTGCAAGGGCTTTTTGTTGCACTGCAGCAAATTAGACACGATCACCCAGAAATCCCCGGCTTGCCACAATTGCGTCATGCACGCCTACTACGCCGACCACTTCGTGTTGCCTTTACCGGATGGTCACCGCTTCCCCATGGCCAAGTACCGCATGCTGCGCGACCGGATCGCCCAGCACCTGCCTGGCGTGCTGTTGAAAGAAGCCCTGCCAGCAGCGGATGAGGCACTGGTGCGCGTGCACAGCCCGCAGTACATCGACGCGGTCGCCCAGGGCACGCTGGTGCCCGCCGCGCAGAGGGAGATCGGGTTTCCCTGGAGTCCTGCCATGGCAGAGCGCGCTCGCCGCTCGGTGGGCGCTACTCTGGCGGCCACCCGCGCCGCCTGGCGCGAGGGTGTGGCTGGCAACCTGGCTGGTGGCACCCACCACTCGTATGCCGACAAGGGCAGTGGCTTTTGTGTGTTCAACGATGTGGCGGTGGCTGCCCGGCAGGCACAGGCCGATCACCTGAACGATGGATCGGGCTGGCCGCTGCAGGTGGCGGTGATCGACCTGGATGTGCACCAGGGCAATGGCACGGCCCATATCTTTCAGGGCGACGACAGCGTGTTCACCCTGTCGCTGCATGGTGCACGCAACTTTCCTTTTCGCAAGGAGCCGAGTGACCTGGACGTGGAACTCCCAGACGGATGCGCTGACGACGACTACCTGCACGCCCTGGACCAGGCCCTGGAGGCGCTGGACCATCGCTGCAAGCCGGACCTGGTGTTCTATCTGGCGGGGGCGGACCCCCATGTGGGCGACCGCCTGGGTCGTCTCGCCGTCACCCACGATGGGCTGGAGGCACGCGACCGGCGCGTGTTTGACTGGGCCTGGCAGCGGCGCATTCCCACGGTGTTCGTGATGGCGGGCGGCTATGGTAACGACCTGGAAGACACGCTGCAGGCGCAGCTCACCACCTGGCGCGTGGCCTGGCAGTACCACCAGCGCTGGCAGAATGTGCGGCCATGACCTCTGCCGCCAGCCCCTCTCCTGTCGCTTCTTCCGCGTCGGTCCGCCCGGCTCCGCAGCCGCGCAGCGCCTACCGCGTGTTCCGCCCCATCACCACACGCTGGGCCGACAACGATGTGTATGGCCACGTGAACAACGTCGTGTACTACAGCTGGTTTGACACGGCGGTGAACGCCCACCTGATCGACCAGGGCGTGCTGGACATCCATGCGGGCCAGACCATCGGCCTGGTCATCGAGACACAATGCAATTACTTCGCGCCGCTGGCGTTCCCGCAGACGGTGGAGGCGGGCATCCGTGTGGCACGGCTGGGCGGCTCCAGTGTGCGTTACGAGGTGGGCCTGTTTGCGCAGGGCGAGCCGCTGACGGCGGCGGCGGGGCACTTCATCCATGTGTACGTGGACCGCGAAACCCGCCGCCCGGTGGCCGTGCCAGACGCATTGCGCAACGTGCTGCAGGCGCTGGTCATGCCCGGTTGACGGGTCGTTGATTGGCGGCTGATCAGTGGCTGCAAACCGTAGCTACTGATTTGATAGCGTCAGGCGCAGCTGCAATGTGCGCCTGGGCCCTGAACAGCTTGAATGCACAGCGGCGGCTGAACACTGGCTGACGCCGCCCGCAGCGCCGCGCACCGGGCGCCGTGATGGCCTACACTTTGCGGCTTTATCGTCCGGTCTGCGGCCGGAGCATCGCGTGCCCAGCGTGCGCGGTTTCTGAGGCGTGCCCTGTCCATGATCATCACCAGCCTGCTCGACACCGACCTGTACAAGTTCACCATGATGCAGGTGGTGCTGCATCAGTTTCCCGGGGCGCAGGTCGAGTACAAGTTCAAGTGCCGCAACCCCGGCGTGCAGCTGGCACCGTTTGCAAATGAAATCCGCGACGAGATCCGTTCGTTGTGCAGCCTGCAGTTTCAGGATGCAGAGCTGGCCTACCTGCGATCGCTGCGATTCATCAAGAGCGACTTCGTGGACTTTCTGGGCCTGTTCAAGCTCAACGAGAAGTACATCACCGTAGTGCCCCAGCACAACGGTGAAATCGACATCACCATCCGCGGGCCCTGGCTGCACACGATCCTGTTCGAGATCCCGGTGTTGGCCATCATCAACGAGGTGTACTTTCGCAACACGCAGAAGGTGCCCGACTTTCCGGAAGGCCGCCGCCGCCTGGATGCCAAGATTGCGCTGCTGCAGGGCGAGGGCCTGTCCGACCTCAAGATCGCCGACTACGGCACCCGCCGCCGCTTCTCGCGCGCCTGGCACGAGGAAGTGCTGCGCGTGCTGGTGGCACGCCTCGGTACCGGGGACCGCCGCCCAGGTGCACCCGCAGGCCCCGGGCAGTTCGCAGGCACCAGCAACGTGCTGTACGCGATGAAGCTGGGCGTGACCCCCCTGGGCACCATGGCGCACGAATATTTGCAGGCCTGCCAGGCGCTGGGCCCGCGGCTGCGTGACAGCCAGGTGTTTGGCTTCGAGATGTGGGCCAAGGAATACCGGGGTGACCTGGGCATTGCGCTGTCGGACGTGTACGGCATGAGCGCCTTCCTGCGTGACTTCGACCTGTACTTCTGCAAGCTGTTCGACGGTGCCCGCCATGACAGCGGCGACCCGTTTGCCTGGGGTGAACGCTTGCTGGACCACTACCGCAAGAACCGCGTGGACCCGCTGACCAAGACGCTGATCTTCAGCGATGCGCTCACCATCCCGCGCACCATCGAGCTGTACCAGCAGTTCCGGGGTCGCTGCCAGCTCGCGTTTGGTATCGGCACCAACCTGACCAATGACCTCGGCAGCCCGCCTGCCCATGAGCCTTTGCAGGTCGTCATCAAGATGACGCGCTGCAATGACCAGCCTGTGGCCAAGCTGTCGGACACGCCGGGTAAGGGCATGTGTGATGACGAGAAGTACCTGGCCTACCTGCGCCAGGTGTTTGATATCCCTTCGCCGGTGTGACCGTGCCCCGCAGGTGCCATGGCCCTGCGTCCCCTGATTTTTAGCAATGAGACGGAGACAAGAACCATGAAATTTTCGCGCGGGCTGGCAGTGGCCGGCCTACTGGCGGCGTTGCCGGGTCTGGCACTGGCGGCCGATATTGATGGCAGTGCGCTGTCGGTGCTGTGGGGCGTGCCCTTTGCCGGCATTCTGCTGTCGATTGCCTTGATGCCGCTGTTGGCGCCCATCTTCTGGCACCACCACTTTGGTAAGGTCGCAGCCGGTTGGGCGCTGGCTTTTCTGGTGCCGTTTGCGCTGGTGTTTGGCCCGGGCGCGGCGGGCGCGAGTTTTGTGCATGCGCTGGTGGCCGAATACATTCCGTTCGTCATACTGCTCACCGCGCTGTTTACCGTGGCAGGGGGCATCTACATCCGGGGCAACCTGCACGGCAGCCCGGCGCTCAACACGGCCATCCTCGCCATTGGCGCGGTGCTCGCCAGCGTCATGGGCACCACGGGGGCGTCGATGCTGCTCATCCGCCCGTTGATCCGCGCCAATGACAACCGCAAGCACACAGCGCATGTGGTGGTGTTTTTCATCTTCATCGTGTCCAACGCCGGGGGCTCGCTCACACCCTTGGGTGACCCACCGCTGTTCCTGGGCTTCCTGAAGGGGGTGGATTTCTTCTGGACGGTGAGCCACATTTTCCCCGAGACCCTCTTTTTGGTGGGCTCGCTGCTGGCCATCTTTTTCGTGATGGATTCCTGGTACTACCACCGGCGCGAAGAGATGCTCAGGGTCGACCCCACGCCCGACACCAAAGCCATCGGCTTTGACGGCAAGGCCAACTTTGCGCTGCTGGGCGTGGTGGTGGCGCTGGTGCTGCTGAGTGGCCTGTGGAAGTCGCAGGTGGCGTTCACCATCGCCGGGGCCGAGGTGGGGCTGCCCGGCATCGTGCGGGACGTGGGCCTGATCATCGTGGCGCTGGTTTCCCTGCGCATCACGCCCAAGCAGGTGCATGAAGACAACCAGTTTAGCTGGGGCCCCATGCAGGAAGTGGCCAAGCTGTTTGCGGGCATCTTCCTCACCATCATCCCGGTGATCGCGATGCTCAAGGCGGGCGTCAATGGCCCCTTTGGTGCCGTGGTGTCCGCCGTCACGCGGCCGGACGGCACACCTGACCCGGCCATGTACTTCTGGGCGTCCGGGCTGCTCAGCTCGTTCCTCGACAACGCGCCGACCTACCTGGTCTTCTTCAACACCGCCGGGGGCGACCCGGCCGTGCTGATGACCACCCTGGCCCCCACGCTGGCCGCTATCTCGGCGGGCTCGGTGTTCATGGGTGCCAACAGCTACATCGGCAATGCGCCCAACATGATGGTCAAGGCCATTGCCGAAGACCGCGGCGTGAAGATGCCAAGCTTCTTCGGCTACATGCTGTGGTCGGGGGGCATTCTGGTGCCGCTCTTTATCGTCATGACTTTCATCTGGTTTAGATAGTGAACATCCCCCTGAGCGGCTTCGCCGCTTCCCCCTTCTCTCGCACCGCTGCGCGCTGCGGGCAGGGGGACGCCGCCCTCGCTGCAGGGCGGCCTTTGCTCGGCGGCCACTGGCTTGGACCACGCCAGTTTCATAGGCCGACGTGCGTTGCGAATAGTTTGGAGATTGAAGACTTATGAGCAAACCCCGCATCTTGGTCGCCCGCGCGATCTTTCCTGACGTCGTGGACCGCCTGCGCGAGCACTTTGACGTGGAGGCCAACCCTGACGACGTGATCTGGACCCCGCAAGAGCTGGCCGCGCGCCTGGCCGACAAGGACGGTGTGCTGACCACCGGCAGCCAGCGCATCGACGCTGCGCTGCTGTCCGCTGCGCCTCGCCTGAAGGTCTGCGCCAACATGGCCGTGGGCTACAACAACTTTGACGTGGATGCCATGACCGCCGCGGGTGTGTTGGGCACCAACACGCCCGATGTGCTCACCGAGACCACCGCCGACTTCGGCTTTGCATTGCTGATGGCCACGGCCCGCCGCATGACCGAGAGCGAGCATTACCTGCGTGCCGGGAAGTGGACCAAGTGGAGCTACGACATGTTCGCGGGCAGCGACATCCACGGCAGCACGCTGGGCATCATCGGCATGGGCCGCATCGGGCAGGGCATTGCCAAGCGCGGCGCGCACGGCTTTGGCATGAAGGTGGTCTACCACAACCGTTCGCGCCTGTCGGCCGAGCTGGAGGCCGAATGCAAGGCCACCTACGTGGGCAAGGACGAGTTGCTGCGCACCGCAGACCATGTGGTGCTGGTGGTGCCCTACACGCCCGCGTCGCACCACACCATCGGCGCGGCCGAGCTGGCGTTGATGAAGCCCACGGCGACGCTCGTCAACATTGCGCGTGGCGGCATCGTGGACGATGCGGCCCTGGCTGTGGCCCTGCGCGAGCGTCGCATTGCGGCGGCTGGGCTGGATGTGTTTGAGGGTGAACCCAGCGTACACCCCGACCTGCTGACAGTGCCCAACGTGGTGCTTACGCCGCACATTGCCAGCGCCACGGTGCCTACCCGGCGCGCCATGGCCAACCTGGCGGCGGATAACCTGATTGCCTTCTTTGACGGGCGAGGGCCGCTCACGCCTGTGAATCAGCCCTCCACCCTGCGTTGATGCAGGGTTTCGATTCCAATCGACCGGATGCGCTAGTCAATCATGCGCTGATAGCTATCAAAAATATAGTAAACCTTGGCCACTGACACACTTGTTCTCTTGGCGGTGCTGGCACTGGCGCTGGTCCTTCTGGTGGTGCTGTTGCTGCGCCGTCCCCGTGTGGACCTGCCGCCCGAGTGGCTGGCACGCCTGCAGTCGCTGGAGCAAACCACACAGGCGACGCAGATTGCGGTGGCCAAGAATGACGGCGCGCTGGACGGCATGGGCCAGCAACTGCGTGGCTTTACCCAGACCACGCAGTCCACGCTGGAGACACTGCGCCATGCCGTGGACGAACGCCTGGCCCAGGCCGTGGCCGAATCCCGCAACGGCCGCGCCGAGCTGTTGGCTGCCTTTGGCGTATTCGAGGCGCGTCTGGAGCAGCGCCTCACGGCCCTGGATGCGGCCACACGCCTCACGCTCGATTCGCTCAAGGGCGATACCCAGTCGCAGCTGGGAGTGATGTCGCAAGCGCTCAAGGACCAGCTCGAAGCCAACGGCTTTCAGATCAAGAACCAGTTTGCGGTGCTGCAAGACGCCGTGTCGCAGCAGCTCACCGGGCTGGTGCAGGGCAGCCAGCACAACGCCGAGCAGCTGCGCACCGCCCTCAACGAGCGCCTGGCCGCCATCCAGGCCGACAACGCCACCAAGCTCGAAGAAATGCGCCGCACGGTGGACGAAAAGCTGCACGCCACGCTGGAGCAGCGCCTGGGCGAGTCGTTCAAGCTGGTGAGCGACCGGCTCGAACAAGTGCACAAGGGCCTGGGCGAAATGCAGACCCTGGCGGGCAGCGTGGGCGACTTGAAGCGCGTGATGACCAACGTGAAGTCGCGCGGCACCTGGGGCGAAATGCAGCTGGGCGCCATCATCGATAACGTGCTCACGCCCGACCAGTTCGCGCGCAACGTCAAGACCGTGCCGGGCAGCGATGAGCTGGTGGAATTTGCGATCCGCCTGCCCGGCAAGAGCGACGAGCACCCGGTGTGGCTGCCCATCGACTCCAAGTACCCAGTGGAGCAGTACCAGCGCCTGCTGGACGCGCAGGACGCGGCCGACAAGGCAGCCATTCTGTCGGCAGGCAATGCGTTCGAGACGTCGATCAAGCTGGAGGCCAAGAAGATCTTTGCCAAGTATGTGTCGCCCCCACACACCACCGACTTCGCCGTGCTCTACCTGCCCACCGAGGGCCTGTTTGCCGAGGTGATGCGCCGCCCCGGCCTGGTCGAATCCGTGCAGAACGAGTGCCGCGTGATGATCACCGGCCCGGCCAACCTGGCCGCCATGCTCAACAGCCTGCAAATGGGCTTCAAGACGCTGGCGATCGAAAAGCGCTCGTCCGAGGTGTGGAGCCTCTTGGGCATGGTCAAGACAGAGTTCGCCAAGTTTGGCGATGTGGTCGAGGCCACCAAAAAATCCATCGATGCCGCCGCCAAGAAGTTTGACGAGGTGGGGGTGCGCACCCGCGCCATCCAGCGCAAGCTGCGGGATGTGCAGGACCTGCCTGCGCCCGACACGGCCGTGCCGCTGGCAGGGGCCAGTCCATCGGCATTGCCTGGTTTGGATTCCGAGGACGACCTGCCGTGAACTGGGCCCTGGCGCGCCTGATTGCGGGGCAGATCTGCGTGCACGCCTGCATGGCGGGCATGCGACTGGCGGCGCCACTGCTGGCGCTGCGCGAGGGCCACAGTGCAGCAGCCGTGGGGGTGTTGCTGGCATTGTTCGCACTCACGCAGGTTTTTCTGGCCTTGCCCGCAGGGCGCTATGCGGACCGGCACGGCTTGAAGCGCCCCGTGGGCTACGCGGTGGCCCTTGCATCGGCAGGCGCTGCGCTGGCGCTGGTGTTCCCCGTCTTTCCGGTGTTGTGTGTGGCTGCGTTGATGACCGGTGGCGCCACCGGGGCCGCCACCATTGCACTGCAGCGCCACGTGGGGCGCGCTGCGCACGACGCCACGCAGCTCAAGCAGGTGTTCAGCTGGCTGGCCATCGGGCCTGCGGTGTCCAACTTCATCGGGCCTTTCTGCGCGGGGCTCATGATCGACAACGCGGGCAGTGCTGCGGGCAGCACCGAGGGCTATCGCGCCGCCTTCGCCCTGATGGCGGTGTTGCCCCTGCTCACCTGGTTCTGGGTGCGAGACACGGTCGAGTTGCCGCCCGTGATTGCCGCCGCGGGCGGCCCCCCGCAGCGCGCGTGGGACCTGATGAACGAACCTCCGTTTCGCCGCTTGCTGCTGGTCAACTGGATCTTGTCCTCGTGCTGGGACGTGCACACCTTCGTGGTCCCGCTGCTGGGGCACGAGCGGGGCCTGTCAGCGTCCGTCATTGGCTCCATCCTGGGGGCGTTTGCGATTGCCGCTGCCGTCATCCGCGTGCTCATGCCCATCGTGGCAGAGCGCCTGCGCGAACGGGTGGTGGTGGCGGGCGCCATGGTCGCTACGGCTGTGCTGTTTGGCGTCTACCCGCTGCTGCACAGCGCGCTGGCGATGGGCGCGTGTTCGGTGCTGCTCGGGTTTGCACTGGGCTCGGTGCAGCCCATGGTGATGAGCCTGCTGCACCAGATCACGCCGCCGGCCCGCCATGGCGAAGCACTGGGCCTGCGGCTCATGGCCATCAACGCATCCAGCGTGCTCATGCCCATGCTGTTCGGCTCCGCCGGTGCCGTGATTGGGGTGGGAGGGCTGTTCTGGGTGGTGGGCTGCGCCGTGGGGGCCGGTGCACGGACGGCGTGGCGGATGGGCGAAAACCACTCCGCAGAGTCCCCCCAAAAAGGGTAAACAGGTGTAAATTGCCCCCACCCGGCAGCGGGTTTCGAGAGGGGGCGTTCATGTACCTGCGAATTTGGTCACGGCGCGTGTTGCCATGGTGCGCGGTTCTGGCCTGGGGAGGCAGTCTGTCATGCGTGGCGCGGGCTGATGACCTTGTACAGCAAGCGTTGGCGCTGGTTCAGCAGGGCCAAGCACTTCAGGCGTTCCGCTTGCTGGATGCGCAGGAGGCCCAGCGCGCTGGCGACCCGGTGTTTGATGCCGCCATGGGCGATGCGGCGCATGCCGCCGGGCAATACACGCGCGCCATCATGGCGCGAGAGCGCTGGCTGGCTGCTCAACCCGGCAGCACGGAGGCCCAGGTAGCGCTCGGGCAATCCTTGCAGGCGGTGGGCGACCGCCGGGGCGTGATGGCCTTGCCCGCGCCGGTGCAGGCCGCACTCATTCCGGTGGATGCCGGGCACACGCTGGATCAGTTTCTGTATTCCTACGATCGCCTGGATGCCGGAGGGCGCTCTTCGCTCAAGGGCTACGTGGAGTTGGGCGTCGGCCATGACTCCAATGCCAACGCAGCGCCCGTGGTGGGCGAACTGCAGTCTCCAGTGCCTGGCACGCCGGCGTGGGCGCTGCTGCCCGAGGCCCTGGCGACCTCGGGCAACTATGTGGTGGCGCAAGCGGGGCTGCGGGGGCGGGCGGTACTCAATTCGCGCTGGTCGGTGGTGGGCACAGCTGTGGGGGCTGCCCGGCACTATGGGGGCAGCGCAGACCGGTTCGACCACACGGCACTGGATGGCACCCTGGGCTTGGCTTGGCGGGCCGAGCGCCATGAGCTGATCGCGTCTGGCCAAGGGTCTTACTACGCGCTGGACGGCACGCGGTTGCGCACCATGGGCGGAGTGCTGGGTGAATGGATTTACCGCATAGACGGGTTTCGCCAGTGGGGCAGTTTTGTACAGGTGCTCGATGTGCGTTATCCCGACCAGGCGCTGCGCAATGTGCGCCGCAGCGTGGTGGGCACCTCGTATTCCCATCTGTTTCGCAATGGCTCATCGGCCTATGGGGGCATGTACGGTGGTCAGGAGCGCGCGCAGGCCAGTGGTGCTGACGCGCTGGGCCACCGGCTGTGGGGCCTGAGGGCGGGGGGGCAGTGGCCCCTGGCGCCTCAGTGGTCGGTGTTTGCCAGTGCGGACTGGGAACACCGGCGCTACGGCGGGCAGGACCCGTTTTTTGCGGTCACCCGTACCGACCGGCAGGCCCAGGTGGCTCTGGGGCTGAACTGGACTCCATCGCCTGGGTGGCGGGTCACGCCGCAATGGTCGTTCACGCGCAACGCATCCACACTGCCCATCACCGACTATGAGCGCCGGGTGTTCTCCATCACCGTGCGCCGGGAGTTCTGAATGCTGTTACATGGCTGGTCCTGTGCCGACGCACCTGGGAGTTGTCTATGACGTCAGACCAAAAATACGCGCGGCTGGCGCTGCTGATGGGCATGGTGGCAGCCTGGCCCCTGACCGGGCTGGCCGCTGCGGGGCTGGTGCAGTTCGCGGCGGGAGACGTGCAGCTACGGCGGGGCGAAACCTTGTCCCGCCTGTCAAAAGGTGCCGAACTCGATGGTGGAGATGTGGTGCTCACCGGCACCGAAGGAAGGGCACAGATACGGTTCTCCGACGGGGGGCTGGTGGCCTTGTACCCAGACTCGCAATTCACCGTCACCCGATATGCCGACGGTGCAGGAGCGGGCGAAGACCACTTTGTGGTGAACCTGCTGCGGGGGGGGATGCGCGCCCTCACGGGGCTCATCGGCAAACGCAATCCCGCCAACTACAAGGTGGTCACACCGACGGCGGTGGTGGGCATCCGGGGTTCCGCTTTCTTACTGGCCATCGATGCCAACGGCCAGGTGTTCGTGTCAGGGGAGCAGGACGAGATCGAGGTCTGCACCCAGGCGGGCTGTGTGGGTGTGACGGCGGGCGAGGCCGTGCTGGTGGTCTCAGACCAGGACTTGCCTGTCTATACCCATACCCGTGCGTTGTTGCCGGTGCCCCAGGTTCAGACACCCTTACTGGCGGGCGACCAGCTGGATGTGCAGGGGCGCCGCGCCTTTGTCTACATCGTTCCGGCGCCGGTACCTGTGCCCGTTCCACCGCCGCCAGAGACCGCGCCGCCCCCAGCGCCCGTGCCCCCACCACCTCCCACGGGTACACCACAGCCGGGTACTCCAGCGCCGCCCGCCCCGACACCGACTACGCCACCGCCACCGCCACCCACGCGGCCTGCGGCACCGCCGGTGACAACGGCACCGCCGCCTGCCACGACGGCGCCACCGCCGCCGACAGTGCGGCCGCCTATCGTGTTCATCCCGGTCCTGCCGATCATCCTGCGCCCGCCACCTCCGCCGCCACCGCCTGTCATCAGGTAGCAGAAAGAGGCCTCAACACTCCACCGACACGCGCGTGCGTCGGTGGAGGGTTAACTTTCAGAGCTTGTAAAACGCCCGGATCAGGTCCCAGGCCTCCTGAGGGTCATCGGTGTAGTGAAACAGGTTGAGGTCCTGCGCAGAGATGGTGCCTTCTTCCACCAGTACGTCGAAGTTGATGAGGCGCTTCCAGTAGTCGGTGCCGAACAGCACGATGGGTACAGGCTTGGCCTTTTTGGTCTGAACCAGGGTCAGCACTTCAAACAGCTCGTCTAGCGTGCCAAAGCCGCCAGGAAAGGCCACCAGCGCCTTGGCACGCATCATGAAATGCATCTTGCGCAGCGCGAAGTAGTGGAACTTGAAGGACAGCGAAGGCGAGATGAAGCGGTTGCCGCTTTGCTCGTGGGGCAGGGCAATGTTCAGGCCCACGTTCAGTGCACCCGCATCGTGGGCGCCCCGGTTGGCGGCCTCCATGATGCCTGGGCCGCCGCCGGTGCAGATGTAGATGCGGTCGGCAGGGCGCTGGCGTTCGCTGTAGTCGGCCACCAGCTTGGCGAACTGGCGCGCCAGGTCGTAATAGCCCGCGTTGCGCACAGCCAGGCGCGAGCGGCGCACGCGTTCGGCGTCGCCACTGGCTTCGGCCTCGGCCAGCTGTGCTGCGGCTTCGTCGGGTGCGACGAAGCGCGCGCTGCCGTACACCACCACGGTGCTTTCAATGCCTTGTTCGGCCTGGCCCAGGTCGGGCTTGAGCATTTCGAGCTGAAAGCGGATGCCCCGGGTTTCGCGGCGGAACATGAATTCGGGGTCGGCAAAGGCCATGCGGTTGGCATCGGCCTGCAGGGGGTTGCCGTTGTGGGCGTGGTTGTGCAGCTCGGCCCAGGCATCGGCCAGGCGGCGTTCGTTGAGTTGGGTGTTGGATTCCATGAGGGGCTCGCGTATCGGTAGGTGAACTGAGAAGAGAGGGGCGGCACCGGCAGCAGCGGGTGGGGGCCCATGCAGTGTGGCGTGAATGAATGAAGAAATGACGTGCTAGTGCAGGAACATCAAGCGCGAGATGCTATGAAATACGAAGCAGTTTGCATGCCAAGCACCGTCAGGCCCAGCGAGCCCAGCAGGTGCAGTGCAGTGGTGCCCAGTGCCATGGCGTAGCGCTGCACCATCAGCATCTCAACGACTTCGGCAGAGAAGCTGGAGAACGTGGTGAGTGCGCCCAGGAATCCTGTGACCAGTGCCAGTCGCCACACAGGGTCGAGTTGCGGCATGGCGTGGAACACAGCGACGCACACCCCAATGAGATAGCCACCCACCAGATTGGCGGCGAGTGTGCCCCAGGGAATGAGGCCCCCGGGGCTGAGCCACAGACCCAGGCGCCAGCGCGCCAGTGCGCCCACACAGGCGCCGATGCAGATGGCAAGAACGTTCAACATCAGGCCATTGTCGCCGGATTTCTGGAGCGTCGGACTGGCTCCTCTCCATCCCTCGAAACGCCAAGCGGGGCGTCCCCGGTGGGGGCGCCCCGCTTGGCTGTGCCTGCTGGCGGCAGGTGCGTTCAGCGTGCCGACATCTGCTGCGGCAGCCAGGTCACGATGCCGGGGAAGACATAGATCAACGCCACAGCGCCACACATCAGGAAGAACATGGGCATGGCCACCTTGGCGATCCAGGGCAGCTGGCGCCCTGTCATGCCCTGCAGCACAAACAGGTTGAAGCCCACGGGCGGCGTGATCTGCGCCATCTCCACCACCAGCACGATGAAGATGCCGAACCAGATGGTGTCGATGCCGGCCGCCTGCACCGTGGGCATGAGCACGCCCATGGTCAGCACCACCATCGAGATACCGTCGAGAAAGCAGCCCAGGATGATGTAGAAAACCGCCAGCGCCACGATGAGCTGCGCCTGGTTCAAGCCCAGCGACGCGATCCATTCCGCGAGGTGGCGCGGCAAGCCGATGTAGCCCATGGCCAGCGTGAGAAAAGCGGCGCCAGCCAGGATCAGCGCGATCATGCAGTACAGGCGCGTTGCGCCCATCAGCGAGTCCTTGAACGTGCCCCAGGTCATGGAGCCCTGCACGGCCGACAACACCAGTGAGCCCACCACGCCCACGGCCGCTGCCTCGGTGGCGGTGGCAAAGCCGGTGTAGATGGAGCCCAGTACCGCCGCGATCAGCAGCACCACGGGGATCAGGCTGCGGGATTCGGACAGCTTTTGCATGAAGCTCATGCGCGCATCGGCGGCGGGCACCTGTTCGGGGTGGCGCAATGCCCACAGCATGATGTAGCCCGAGAACAGCGCCGCCAGCAGGATGCCCGGCAGCACACCCGCAATGAACAGCTGCGAGATCGACACCTCGGCCGACACGCCGTACACGATCATGATGATGGACGGCGGGATCAACAGGCCCAGCGTGCTGGCACCGGCCAGCGTGCCCACCACCATGTGCTCGGGGTAGCCGCGGCGCGTCAGCTCGGGCAGCGTCATTTTGCCGATGGTTGCGCAGGTGGCGGCGCTGGACCCCGACACGGCGGCAAAGATGGTGCAGCCCACCACGTTGGTATGGAGCAACCGGCCCGGCAGCGCCTGGACCCACGGGGCCAGGCCCTTGAACATGTCTTGCGACAAACGGGTGCGGAACAGGATTTCGCCCATCCAGATGAACAGGGGCAGGGCGGTGAGGGTCCAGCTGGAGGCGCTGCCCCAGATGGTCACGGCCATCGCATCGCCCGCCGGGCGGGCGGAGAACAGCTGCATGGCGATCCAGGCGACGCCGGAGAGGGTGAGCCCGATCCATACGCCGCTGCCCAGGATCAGGAACAGCGACAGTACGAGCAGGCCGGTTATGGCGAGGTCACTCATGGTAGGTCGTGCCGGGTTTATTCATTGCGCAATGCTTCGCCAGAGGAGGCATCCACACGCTTGCCCATCATCTCCAGCACCAGCTCGTCCAGGAACGCGATCGCCAGAATCACCGTGCCCAAGGCCATGGCGATCTGCGGAATCCACAGAGGCGTGGCGTCGCTGCTGGTGGAGATGTCGTGGAACTCGTGCGACTGCCAGGCCAGCTTGCAGCTGTACACCGCGAACAGCACGGCCAGCAGGGTGGCAATGGCCAAAGCCCAGATCTCGAACGTCTTCTTGGCGCCGCCCTTCAGAAAGTTGAGCAGCAGCGTGACGCGGATGTGCTCGCCGCGCTTCAAGGTGTGGGCGAGCGCCAAGAAGCCCGATGCGGCCATCAGATAGCCCGCATAGGCATCCGTGCCCGGCACGTGGAAGTGGAACTGGCGGCTGGCGATGGACAGCAGCACCATCCCCAACAAGCCGACCATGAAAAGCGCCGCCAAGGCGGCGGCGCTGTCGTACAGAAAGTCCAGCAGACGACGCATGTGCGTGGGCGCCTGGGCTTACTTGCGGTAGGCGTCGATGAGCGCCTTGCCTTCGGGGCCGGCCTTGTCCAGCCATTCCTTGAGCATGGTGTCACCTACCTTGGCCATGTCGGCCTTCAGGGCAGCCGGTGGGGCCACCACATCCATGCCATTGGCCTTGAGCTTGGCGACGGTATCGGTGTTGACTTTGGCACTGTTGGCCCAGCCGCGTGCTTCGGCGTCGGCACCAGCCTTCAGCAGCGCTTCCTGGCTGGGCTTGTCTAGGGCGTCAAACGCCTTCTTGTTCACCAGTACGGCGTTCTTGGGCAGCCAGGCCTGGGTGTCGTAGTAGAACTTGAGGTGTTCGTACAGCTTGCTGTCCACACCGGTGGCGCCCGAGGTCATCGTCGATTCGACCACGCCCGTGGCGAGCGCCTGCGAGAACTCTGCGGCCTGCACCGTCACGGGCTGGGCGCCGACCAGCTCGGCAATGCGCGCGGTGGCAGGGCTGTAGGCGCGCCACTTGATGCCCTTGAGGTCGGCGGCAGAGGCCAGCGGCTTCTTGGTGTAGATGCCTTGTGGAGGCCAGGCCACGGCGTACAGCAGCATCATTCCCTGCTCAGCCAGCTTCTTTTCCAGGAAGGGCTTTTGCGCGGCGTAGAGCTTCTTGGAGGCGTCGTAGCTATCGGCCAGGAAGGGCAGGCCATCCACGCCAAACAGCTGCCATTCGTTCTGGAAGTTGGCCAGCAGGATCTCGCCCATCTGCGCCTGGCCGCCTTGCACAGCGCGCTTGATTTCAGGGGCCTTGAACAGCGCGGCGTTGGCATGCACCGTGATCTTGAGCTTGCCGCCCGTGGCCTTGTCCACATCGCTGGCCAGCTGCACCATGTTTTCGGTGTGGAAGTTGGTGGCGGGGTAGGCGGCGGCCAGGTCCCACTTGGTCTGGGCGAATGCCGAGGTGGCAGACAGGCCCGCAGCCAGAGTCAGGGCGAGTGCGGTCACGGGGAAGATTCGACGCTTCATGGATATTGCTCCGCAGGGTTGTATGTACAAGATTGGATGTAACAAATCACTGTATCGGAAGCCGATCCGATTGCGATAGGTGTTTTGCCTAAACGCTGACAAATTGCCAACAAATTACCATCGACTTGCCTACAATGCCCCATGCATATCCCGTGCCAATGACAGAACCCGCAGGCCTGAACCCGCCATGAAATCTGACGCCAAGCCCAAGGCCAAAACCGACTCCGGTCCCATCGTGTCTTCGGCGCATCTGGTGTCGGCGCAGAGTGCAGAGATGAGCGAGTTCGAGTTCGGCCTCATCGTGGCGGGCAACGCGTTCCACCGCTGGGTGGTGCACTGCATGGCGGCGGCGGGCCTCAAGGACCTGACGCCGCTCGACGTGGTGGTGCTGCACCACGTCACGCACCGTGCGCGCGACAAGCGATTGGCCGACATCTGCTTCATCATGAACGTGGAAGACACACACCTGGTGAACTACTCGCTCAAAAAGCTGCAGACCCTGGGCGTGGTCGCCTCGCAGAAGAACGGCAAGGAAGTCACCTACGCCGCCACCGACACCGGCCGCGCCTATGTGCAGCGCTACCGCGAGATCCGCGAGAGCTGCCTCATCGATGCCTTGAATGCCGATGACGCGCTGAACCGCGACATCGGCGAACTGGCCCGTTTGCTGCGTGTGCTCTCGGGCATGTATGACCAGGCAGCGCGCTCCGCAGCGTCGCTGTGACAACCTGCCCCTGGTTTCTGGTTTTTTGAATGAAATGCAGCTGTAGTGCAGGTATTCAATGCGCTGGCAGCTATTGATTAGATAGCATCATCATGTCCCAACAAGTTTCTCCTTTGTCCCGCTGGCAGTTCTGGATCGACCGGGGCGGCACCTTCACCGACGTGGTGGGAAAGCGCCCGGACGGCACCTTGGTCACGCACAAGCTGCTGTCCGAGAACCCCGAGCAGTACAAGGACGCGGCGGTGGCCGGCATTCGCCACCTGCTGGGCTTGCAGCCGGGCGAGCCGGTGACGCCCGCGCTGGTGGAGTGCGTGAAGATGGGCACTACCGTGGCCACCAACGCGCTCCTGGAGCGCAAGGGCGAGCCCACGCTGCTCATCACCACCAAGGGCTTCAAGGACGCGCTGCGCATTGCGTACCAGAACCGCCCCCGTTTGTTTGACCGCCACATCGTGCTGCCCGAGCTGCTCTATGAGCGCGTCGTCGAAGCGCAGGAGCGCATGGGTGCTCAGGGCGAAGTGATCGAGCCGCTGGATGAAGCCCACCTGAAGGAACGCCTGTGGGCGGCCTACGACGCGGGCCTGCGCAGCGCGGCCATCGTGTTCATGCACGGCTACCGCTACACCACGCACGAAGAAGCCGCCGCCCGCATCGCGCGCGAAATCGGCTTTACGCAGGTTAGCGCATCGCATGCCACCAGCCCCATGATGAAGCTGGTGAGCCGGGGCGACACCACGGTGGTGGATGCGTACCTGTCGCCCATCCTGCGCCGCTATGTGGACCAGGTGGCGAGCGAAATGCCAGGCGTGAAGCTGTTCTTCATGCAGTCGTCGGGCGGCCTCACGGACGCGCAGGTATTCCAGGGCAAGGATGCGATCCTCTCTGGCCCCGCCGGTGGCATCGTCGGCATGGCGCGCACCGCGGGCCTTGCGGGCCACGACAAGGTCATCGGTTTTGACATGGGTGGTACCAGCACCGACGTGAGCCACTACGCAGGCGAGTTCGAGCGCGAGTTCGAAACCCAGGTGGCCGGTGTGCGCATGCGCGCGCCCATGATGAGCATCCACACCGTGGCGGCCGGTGGTGGCTCCATCCTGGGTTTTGACGGCGCCCGTTTCCGCGTGGGCCCCGAAAGCGCGGGCGCCAACCCTGGCCCCGCCAGCTACCGCCGGGGCGGCCCGCTGGCCGTGACTGATGCGAACGTGATGGTGGGCAAGATCCAGCCAGCGCACTTCCCCAAGGTGTTTGGCCACGCAGCCAACGAGGCACTGGATGGCGATGCGGTGGCACAGAAGTTTGGTGATCTCGCCGCCCAAACCGGTCGCAAGGCCGAAGACGTAGCCCATGGCTTCATTCAGATCGCTGTGCAGCAGATGGCCAATGCGATCAAGAAGATCAGCGTGGCGCGCGGCTACGACGTGACGCGTTACACGCTGCAGTGTTTTGGCGGCGCGGGCGGCCAGCATGCGTGTTTGGTGGCCGATGCTTTAGGCATGACGCGCGTGTTTGTGCATCCGCTGGCGGGCGTGCTCAGCGCCTACGGCATGGGCCTGGCGGACCAGAACGTGATCCGTGAGCAGGCCGTAGAGACCAAGCTCGTGCCCGAGGCGTTGCCCGGCATCGAGGCCACGCTGGAGCAACTGGCCACCACCGCACGCACCGAGCTGGAGCGCCAGCAGGTGGGCGCGGGCACTGCGCTGGTGCACCGCCGGGTGCATGTGCGCTATGAGGGCAGCGACTCGGCGCTCATCGTGCCGTTGGGTTCGATGGCCGAAATCACCGCCGCGTTCGAGAACGCCTACCGCCAGCGTTTTGCGTTCCTCATGCAGGGCAAGGGCCTGGTGGTGGAGGCTGTGTCGGTCGAGGCCGTGGTGCCCGGCGACGCGCCCGTGGAGCCACGCCACACGCTACAGCCCGCGCGCGAGGTGCCGCGCCGCAGCACCGTGCGCATGTACACCGGTGGCATCGATGGCGTGCCTGCATGGCACGACGCCGCCCTGGTGGTGCGCGAGGATTTGCGCCCCGGCGACGTGATCCCCGGCCCGGCCATCATTGCCGAGAAGAATGCCACCACCATCGTGGAGCCCGGCTGGGAGGCCGCGCTGACCGACCTGGACCACCTGCTGCTCAACCGCCGTGTGGCGCGCGCCGTGCAACATGCCGTGGGCACCACGGTGGACCCGGTGCTGCTGGAGGTGTTCAACAACCTGTTCATGAACATTGCCGAGCAGATGGGGCTGCAGCTGCAGAATACGGCGTACTCGGTGAACATCAAGGAGCGCCTGGACTTCAGCTGCGCGCTATTTGACACCGCAGGCAACCTGATTGCCAATGCGCCCCACATGCCCGTTCACCTGGGCAGCATGGGCGAGAGCATCAAGACCGTGATCCGCGAGAACGCGGGCCGCATGCAGCCCGGCGATGTGTTCGTGCTCAACGACCCGTACCACGGTGGCACGCACCTGCCGGACATCACGGTCATTACGCCGGTCTACATCGCCAACGAGGCCGAGCCCACGTTCTATGTGGGCAGCCGGGGCCACCACGCCGATGTGGGCGGTACCACGCCGGGCTCCATGCCGCCGTTCTCCACGCGCATTGAAGAAGAGGGCGTGCAGATCAATAACGTGAAGCTGGTGGAACGCGGTGTGCTGCGCGAGGCCGAGATGATTGCGCTGCTGGAAAGCGGCGAATACCCGAGCCGCAACCCCCAGCAGAACATGGCCGACCTGCGCGCGCAGATCGCCGCCAACGAGAAAGGCCAGCAGGAGCTGCGCCGCATGGTGGCCGAGTTTGGGCTGGACGTGGTGCAGGCCTATATGCGCCATGTGCAGGACAACGCCGAAGAGTCCGTGCGCCGTGTTATCACACGGCTGAAGGATGGTGCGTTCACGCTGCCTCTGGACAACGGCGCCCAGATCAGCGTGGCCGTGAAGGTGGATGCAGCGAGCCGCAGCGCCACCATCGACTTCACCGGCACCAGCCCGCAGCAGACCAACAACTTCAACGCGCCCACGGCGGTGTGCATGGCGGCGGTGCTGTATGTGTTCCGCACGCTGGTGGATGACGACATTCCGCTGAATGCGGGGTGCCTCAAGCCGCTCAACGTCATCATCCCGCCGGGCAGCATGCTCAACCCCAATCCGCCAGCCTCGGTGGTGGCGGGCAATGTGGAGACTTCTACCTGCATCACCAACGCGCTGTACGGCGCACTGGGCCTGATGGCGGCGGGGCAGTGCACCATGAACAACTTCACCTTTGGCAGCACGCGCTACCAGTACTACGAGACCATCTCGGGCGGTAGCGGCGCGGGCGGTGTGTGGGATGCCAACGGGCAGCTGGTGGGCGGTTTTGGTGGCACCAGCGTCGTGCAATGCCACATGACCAACTCGCGCCTGACGGACCCCGAGGTGCTGGAGTTTCGCTTTCCGGTGCGGCTGGAGGGCTACGAGATCCGCAAGGGCTCGGGAGGCGCCGGGCAGTGGAAAGGTGGCGACGGCGGCGTGCGCCGTGTGCGCTTTCTGGAGCCCATGACGGCCAGCATCTTGTCGAACGGCCGCCACCATGGCGCGTTTGGCATGGCGGGTGGTCAGCCGGGTGCCGTGGGTATCAACAAGGTGGTGCGCAGCGATGGCCGGGTGGAGCTGCTGGACCACATCGGCCAGGCAGAGATGCTGCCGGGCGATGTGTTCGAGATTCACACCCCCGGCGGCGGCGGGTTTGGTGTGTCGGGGGCGAAGTAAGAGCCAGAAATGCCACAAGCGCATGTTTTATATGCGCCTACAGCTATCAAATCAGGAGTGGTTGATCAGGCGTCTTTGACTTCCGTGTTCACACCCACCTTGGGTTGGCTCAGGCTGGGCGGCACGTCGCGCCCGGTCTGCCGTGCGCGGAACAGCGCCGCGCGCATGAGAAAGATCGACATCACCGGCACCGTGATCGCCACGAACGCGGCGATCAGCAAAGCATGCAGCGCCAGGCTGCGGTGGGCCACCGAGAAGTACAGCACGGTGCCGTGCATGATCAGCCAGCAGCCCAGCGTGGCAATGATGGAGGGCGCGTGTACCCGTTCAAAAAACGTGGGCAGCCGCAGCAGCCCGATGGAGCCCAGCAGGGCCAGCGCAGCACCGGCCAGCACCAGCACGGCCACGATGATTTCCAGCCACAGCGGAAGAACCGCCGTAGCGGTGGTGGCAGCGTCGGTCATTCGATCACCTCGCCGCGCAGCAAAAACTTGGCCATGGCCATGGAGCCGACAAAGCTGAACAGCGCCAGCAGCAGTGCGGCCTCAAAGTAGTTCTTGCTGCCGTAGAGCAGGCCCAGCACCAGCATCACCAGCATGCCGCTCAAGTACATGCAGTCCAGCGCCAACACGCGGTCTTGCGCGGAAGGGCCCTTGAGCAGTCGGATCAACGCGCAGCCCATGGCCAGCGCGAGCATGAGCAGGGCGGCCGGCAGGGCCCAGTCCAGCACGGGGGTCATTCAAAAATCTCCATCAAGGGCGTCTCGTAGCGCTGCTTCACGTCAGCGATCACCGCGGCGGGGTCGTCCAACTCCAGCACGTGCAGCAGCAGCATGCTGCGGTCCAGAGAGATCTCGGCCCACGCGGTACCGGGTGTGATGCACACGATCATCGCCAGCACGGCCAATGCGTTGGGGTCCCGCACGTCCAGCGGGATGTGCACAAAGCCCGCAGGGTGGCGCCTGCGGCCGGGCGCCAGCAGCAGGCGTGCCACCGCCAGGTTGGACCGGGTGGTGTCTGCCACCACCGTGAGTGCCAGGCGCAGGACGGTGCCCGGCTTGCGGATGCGCACCGGCAGCGGGCGCAGCCCGGCGGTGAGCAGCGGGATGGCCAGTGCCAGCACAGAGCCCAGCACCAGGTGGCCTGCACTCAGGCTGCGGTTGAGCAGCAGCCACAGGCCCAGGAGCGCCAGCGAGAGCAGCGGGGCAGGCACCAGGCGCCGCAATAGACCCGGGCGTGGCGGCATGGCGGGGGCGTTGGACGCCGCAGGTTGAGCAGGTTGGGTCATGGCTTGTCCCCCGGTGGCGTGGTTTCAGGCATCGCCGCAGGCGAAGCCGCGACGGGCGCAGCGGTCATCACCGCACGCACGTAAGTGCTGGGCGCATGCAGGGCATCGGCCGTGGCCTGGGTGTAGCGCATCACCGCCCCAGCCTGCCACACCAGCGCCACGCAAGCCAGCAGCAGCAGCGCAATGGGCAGCCCCTCCAGCACCAAAAGCTGCGGTGAAGCCCGGCCCTGGGCCGACCAGAAATGGCGAATGCCCGCGCGTGTGAGTGCCAGCAGCGCCAGCAGCCCCGAGCCCACCAGCAGCGCCACCAGCATCCAGCCCGCAGCGCCCAGGCGGATACCCTGGGCCGCGCCCAGCCCCAGCGGGTTGAGCAGTGCATGGATCATGGCGAACTTGCCCACAAAACCGGGCAAGGGCGGCAGGCCCGCAATGACCAGCGTGCAGGCCATGAACGCCAGGCCCAGAAAGGCCGCTGCGGCGGGGATGACCTGGCCGATCAGCGCCTGTTCCTTGTCGTCCAGGTTCATGCCCTCGGTGGGCACCAGGTCGGCCGACAGAAAGGGTGCGTCGTCGGTCTGCTCATACGGAGCCAGGTTGGCACCGTTGTTGCGCCAGCGGTCGATCAGGTCGGTGAGCAGGAACAGCGCACTCACGGCCAGGGTAGAGCTGAGCAGGTAGTACAGCAGCCCGCCCGTGAGCAGGTTTTGCCCGAAGCCCACGGCGGCCAGCAGCGTGCCCGACGACAGCACGGCGCTGAACCCGGCCAGGTGCCCCAGCCGCTGCGAGCCCAGCATGCCAATGGCACCAAAGGCCATGGTCAGCATGCCACCGCCAATGAGCCATTGGCTGCCAAACAGTGCGGATTCACCGGCCTCGGCGCCAAACATCAGCGTCCATAGCCGCAGCACGCTGTACACGCCCACCTTGGTCATGAGCGCGAAAAGCGCACCCACGGGCGCCGTGGCCGCACTGTAGGCAGGCACCAGCCAGAAGTTGAGCGGCCACACGGCGGCCTTGATGAGGAACGCGACCGCCAGAATCGCAGCGGCCGCATGCAGCAGCCCCCGGTCTGCCACGGCCACACCCGCAATGCTCTGGGCCAGGTCGGCCATGTTGAGCGTGCCGGTGATGCCGTACAGCATCGACACCCCGATGAGGAACAGCGAAGAGGCGGCGAGGTTGATGGCGATGTAGTGCAGCCCCGCCGACACGCGCGGGCGGCCCGAGCCGTGCAGCAGCAGCCCGTAGGACGCCGCCAGCATGATCTCGAAGAACACAAACAGGTTGAACAGGTCGGCCGTGAGGAACGCGCCTGCCAGCCCCATGAGCTGGAACTGGAACAGCGGGTGAAAGTGCACACCCGCTCGGTGCCAGCGCGCGGCCGAGAACAGCACCGTGGCGAGCGCCACTGTACTGGTCAGCACCAGCATCATGGCCGAGAGGCGGTCGATGACCAGCACGATGCCGAACGGCGCCGGCCAGTTGCCCGGCAGGTACACGCCCAGGCTGGTCTGCACGCTGGGCTCCTTGGCCTGCACCAGCAGCAACACAGCCACCACCAGGCCGACCAGGGTCGATGTGATGTTGAGCGTGACCTTGGTGCGCTGGCGTTCCTCGCGCAGCAGCAGCATGAGCCCGGCCGTGAGCAGGGGCAGCGCAATGGGCGCGAGGATCAGGTGTGGCATCAGCCACGCGGTGATCGATGCGGTGATGCTCGTGCCTCCCGTCATGGCATTTCCTGCACGTCTTTACCCTTGGTGCCGTCCACATGGTCGGTGCCTGCCATGCCGCGCGATGCCAGCAACACCACGAGGAAGAGGGCGGTCATGGCAAAGCCGATCACGATGGCCGTGAGCGTGAGTGCCTGAGGCATGGGGTCGGCATAGTGGGCCAGGTCTTGCGGCACCCCGGGCTGCAGCACGGGCTCCTTGTCAATCGCGAGGCCCAGGCGGCCCATGCTGAAAATGAAGAGGTTGACGGCGTACGACAGCAGCGACAGGCCCATGATGACCTGGAAGGTGCGGGGCCGCAGCAGCAGCCACACGCCGGAGCCGGTGAGCACGCCGATGGCCAGGGCCAGTATCAGTTCCATGGACCTTCTCCCGGTGTGGCGGCGGCCTGGGCTTCTTCGGCCGCGCGTGCGTTGTTGTAGCGGTGGCTGCGCACCGACTGGTGGGCAATGCCGGTGAGAATGAGCATGGTGGAGCCCACCACCAGGGTGAACACGCCGATGTCGAAGAACAGCGCGCTGGCCACGTGGATCTCACCCACCACGGGCAGCGAAAAATGCGCCGTGTGGCTGGTCAAAAACGGATAGCCCCAGGCCAGTGCGCCCAGGCCCGTGGCCAGTGCGGCGAGCAGGCCCACGCCGATCCAGCGGCGCGGGTACAGCGGCAGATGCGCCTCGACCCACGAGGTGCCCGAGACGATGTACTGCAGCAGCAGGGCCACCGAGAACACCAGCCCCGCCACAAAGCCGCCGCCGGGCTCGTTGTGGCCGCGCATGAAGAGGTAGACCGCTACCAGCGTGGCAAACGGCAGCATCAGCCGCACCAGCACGGCGGGCACCATGAGGTAGCCCACGGCGGTGTCGGCAGTCTGGCGTGGGTTGGCGAGGTCGGTGTCCACATCGGCGGGCAGTGCGCGCTGCTGGGGCGGCAGGTCCATCACCTCGCGCGCAGGGCGGAAGCGCCGCAGCAGCGCATAGACCGTGAGGGCCACGATGCCGAGCACCACGATCTCGCCAAAGGTGTCAAAGCCCCGGAAGTCCACCAGCATGACGTTGACCACGTTGGTGCCGCCCCCTTCTGTAAGCGCACGCTCCAGAAAGAAGGTGGAGGTGCTGTCGGGGAAGGGGCGGCTCATCATCGCGAACGACAGCAGGGCCATGCCACCCCCTGCTGCCAACGTCAGCGCCATGTCGCGGTAGCGGCGCAGCTGGGTGCGGCGCTCTTCGGCCAGCGTGGGCACGCGCAGGCTCTCGTCGCGCCGCGGCAGCCAGCGCAGGCCCAGCAGGATGAGGATGGTGGTCACCACCTCCACCACGATCTGTGTGAGCGCCAGGTCGGGCGCCGAGAACCAAAGGAACGTGAGGCACACGCACAGCCCGGAGCCACCCAGCAGCGTCAGTGCCGCCAGCCGGTGGTATTTGGCCTGCCAGGCTGCCGCCACGGCGCACACGGCACCCAGCAACCACAGCAGCGCAAAGGCGGGCGACAGCGGCAGCTGCACCCGGTCGCCAATGGGCAGGCCCCGCGCCCACAGGGGCAGGGTGCCCGCCACCAGCGCGGCGCAGACCAGCCACAGCATTTGCCACTGCAGGCGACCGGTGCCCAGCAGGTGGCGGCCATTGCGGCCCATCAGGCTGAGCACGGCCAGCGTGGCCTCGAAGGCCCGCTGGCCGCTGATGCGGCGCATGACGGGTGGCGCATCGATGGCACCCTTTTCGCGCTGCCAGCGCAGCAGTGCGTAGAGCGCGATGCCCCCGCCCAACGCCACCAAGCTCATCACAATGGGGGTGTTGAACCCATGCCAGACCGCCAGGCTGTACGTGGGCAGCTCGCCTCCCACCACGGGCCGTGCGGCAGCGGCCAGGTAGGCCCCCACCGACCATGCGGGCAACGTGCCCACCACGAGGCAGGCCAGCACCAGCAGTTCGACCGGAACGCGCATCCAGTGCGGCGGCTCATGGGGCGGGCGCGGCAGGTCGGTGGCGGGCGGGCCAAAGAACACATCCACCGTGAAGCGCAGCGAGTACGCCACGCTGAACATGCCGGCCACCGTGGCGGCCACCGGCAGCAGCCATTCGAGCAATGGCGTGGTGTTCACGTACACCGTCTCGGCAAAGAACATTTCCTTGGACAGGAAGCCATTGAGCAGCGGCACGCCCGCCATGGCTGCACTGGCCACCATGGCCAGGGTGGCGGTGATCGGCATCATGGTGCGCAGGCCCGACAGGCGCCGGATGTCCCGCGTGCCGCTTTCATGGTCCACGATGCCCACGGCCATGAACAGCGAGGCCTTGAAGGTGGCGTGGTTCATGATGTGGAACACGGCCGCCACGGCGGCCAGCGGGCTGTTCAGGCCCAGCAGCAGGGTGATGAGGCCCAGGTGCGAAATGGTCGAGTACGCCAGCAGCCCCTTGAGGTCGTTCTGGAACATGGCCGCGTAGCCGCCCACCAGCAAGGTGGCGAGGCCCGCGCCGCCCACCAGCCAGAACCACTGCTCGGTGCCCGCCAGCGCGGGCCACAGGCGCGCCAGCAGAAACACGCCCGCCTTGACCATGGTGGCTGAATGCAGGTAGGCCGACACAGGCGTGGGCGCGGCCATGGCGTGGGGCAACCAGAAGTGGAAGGGGAACTGCGCGCTTTTGGTGAGCGTGCCCAGCAGAATCAGTACGAGCGCGATGGTGTACAGCGCGTGGTTCTGGATGAGCTGGCCGGCGGCGAGCACATGATCGAGGTCGTAGCTGCCAACGATGTGCCCCAGCACCAGCATGCCCGCCAGCATGGCCAGGCCGCCCGTGCCGGTGACGGTGAGCGCCATGCGCGCGCCGCGCCGCGCATCCTTGCGGTGGTGCCAGTAGCCGATCAGCAGAAACGAAAACAGGCTGGTCAGCTCCCAGAAAAACGCAATCTGGATGATGTTGCCCGACAGAACAACGCCTGCCATCCCACCCATGAAGGCCAGAAAAAACGAGAAGAAGCGCGGCACCGGGTCGGCCGCAGACATGTAGTAGCGCGCATACAGCACCACCAGGCTGCCCACGCCCAGCACCAGCATGCAGAACATCCAGGCAAAGCCGTCCATGCGGATGACGAGGTTCAGGCCCAGCGCGGGCAGCCAGGCCAGCTCTTGCCGGATCACGCCGCCGTCTGCAATCTGCGGGAAGTAGAGCGCCGCCTGCACGGTGCAGAACAGGGCGATGAGTCCTGCCAGGGTGGACTCGGTATTGCGGGCGTTGGAGGGCAGAACCGCTGCCAGCAGGCTGCCGATGAAGGGGAGAAGGATGAGCGTGATCAGGGGCATGCGCGATTGATTCTAGGGCGTGTCCCCCTTCAATTCCCCCACGCGCTGGCGGTGCAATGCAGATGGATGCGCGAAGGGGGCGCAGCCAGTAGCGTGGCTATTGGCAAGCCGCCCGACAAAGCAGACGCCGCATTGCGCAGCCAGCCCGAAGGGAAAGCCAGCCAAGCCGCACATTGCGTCGTTGCCCTTCGCTTGTGTAGCCAAGCTACACGGCGCTCAGGGCGCCTGGCACTGCACGGCCTGGATGGCTTTCGCGTGGGGAATTGAAGGGGGATACGCCCTGGGGGCAGCGCCGAAAAAACCTGCTCGCCCCTTGCTGTCGCGCATGCCCTGCCGCAAAAAAGCAAGCCCGCTGGAGCGGGCTTGCTGCTTGTGAAGCGTGCTTAGTTTTTGCTAGCGCCGGTTGCCGGTGCTGGCGCGGCCGGTGCCGCAGTCGCCGTGGCGGGTGGTGTGGCTGGCGTGGTTGCCGTTGCGGCCTCCTTGTCAGCGCTGCCACGGGCCTTGCGGTCTGCTGCCTGGGAGCTGCTGTGCCTTTTGCCGGATTTGGCTTCTGCCTTGGCGGCGGCTGCTGCGCTGTACTTCTTGCCGTTGACGGTCAGGCCCTCTTTGGAGAAGTTGACGGCACTCTTGTTGCCCACGCCGCCCACACGGCCGATGAAGTCGGCCCAGTCCTTGAAGGGGGCACTCTGGCGCTCCTGGAGGATGCGACCCGACAGGCCGGGCCCGATGCCCTTGATGCCATCCAGTTCGGCCTCGGTGGCGGTGTTCACGTCCACGGCGGCCCAGGTGGCGGTGGCGAGCAGCGTGGCAACCAGCAGGGTCAGCAGTTTCTTCAGCATGGCAAGGGTCTTACAGCGTTGGGGATGAAGGCTTGGGTCAGAGTTCTTCGACCCGGCGTGCGGGGTAGCTGTCCCAGGTCTGGCAGCCGGGGCATTGCCAGAAATGCTGGCGCGCCTCGAAGCCACAGGCCGCGCAGCGGTAGCGGGTCAGGGGCTTGACGGCATGGTCCAGGGCACGTTGAACCTGGGGGTGGAATTCTTCGTGTTCCAGCTTTTCGGTGGCCAGCCATTTGGCAGCAGCGACCAGGGAGCGCTCCTTGTCCAGGTGCTCCACATAACGCTGGCGGGCGGATGGGCGGGTGGCCTCGTCGGCGGCTTCCATGGCCACGATGCTTTCCAGCACGTCCAGCGAAGGCGCTTGCGCATAGTGCGCCTGCAAAAGGGCATGTACTTCCTGGGTGCGGCCGGTAGCGGTGGCAGCCTCGACCATCAGCGGGGCGGCCAGGGGCAGCGCTGCGGGGTTGCGATCGCCCAGCGCCTTGAGTGTGGACAGCACGGCAGCCGGCTGACCCATCAGGCGTTGCAGGCGCGCCAGTTCAATGCGCGCGCGCGCGGCCTCGGGAGCCGCGGCCACTGCCTGGTCCAGCAGGGCCTGAGCGCCCGGCAGGTCGCCTTGCGCGCTCAGCGCCAGCGCCTGCTCGCACAGGTAGTGGGCTTGCCGGGTGCTGAAGTCGCCCTGATCGGCGTCGTGCATCTTGCGGGCAATGGTGGCGGCATGGGGCCAGTCGCGGGAACGTTCGTAGATGGCCAGCAGCGCCAGGCGCGCCTGGGCCTCGAACGGGGTGCCCTCCAGGCGCTGCAGCGCATCTTCGGCGCGGTCGAGCAGCCCGGCCTTGAGGAAGTCGAGCGCCAGCGCATGCTGGGCGCGTTCGCGGTCAGTACGGCTCAGATCGCCGCGCGAGAGCAGGTGCTCGTGCACACGTACGGCACGGTCGTATTCGCCCCGGCGGCGAAACAGGTTGCCCAGGGCGAAGTGCAGCTCGGAGGTGTCGGGGTCGTTCTGCACGGCCTCGATGAAGGCGTCGATGGCTTGGTCCTGCTGCTCGTTGAGCAGGAAGTTCAGACCCTTGAAGTACGCCTTTGGGGCGCGGCGGTTTTCGGCGCGCAGCTGGCGCAGGTCAAAACGCGACGCCAGCCAGCCCAGCACAAACGCCAGGGGCAGGCCCAACAGTATCCAGCTCAGGTCATATTCCATGGATCGAAGGCAGGTCAGGAGGTGGTGGGGGCGCTGCCGGGGTGGCGCTGGCGGCGGGGGCCGTTACGGGCGTTGGTGCAACCACGACTGCTGCCTGGGCGCGGCGTGCAGCGTTGCGGTGGCGCCACCAGCGCGGCACCATGCCCAAGGCCCCAACGACCAGACCTGCGGCAAATGCGGTCAGCACCACCAGCACCAGCGGCGCGCGCCATTGCGTGCCAAAGAAGAAATGCACGGTCGCATCCTGCTGGTTGTTCAGCGCGAAGGCGAAGAGCGTAAAAAAAATGGCTGCCTTGAGCAGCCACAGGAGGTATTTCATCGGTCTCCCCAGTGGTGGGGCGATTCTAAGAGCTTGGCGCAGGGGGGCTGTGGATGCCTTCTCTCAGGTCAATACAAGCCAAAACGGCAGCAGGCGCTAGTGAATCATGCGCTTGCTGCTATCAATTTGATATCAGTTGCCCAGGGTGCCCGTTGCGGGCGGTGCCTTTTCTTCCATTTCGGCCGTGCGTTTGTCGACGGCTTCGCGCAGGGCCTTGCCCGGCTTGAAATGGGGCACACGCTTTTCGGGAATGGCCACGGCCTCGCCGCTGCGTGGATTGCGGCCCATGCGGGGAGGGCGGTGGTTGACCGAGAAGCTGCCAAAGCCCCGGATCTCGATGCGGTGCCCGCGCACCAGGGCCTCGCCCACGGCGTCCAGAATAGTCTTGACGGCGTATTCGGCATCGCGGTGGGTGAGCTGGCCGAAACGGGCGGCCAGTTCTTCGACGAGGTCTGAGCGGGTCATGGAATCTTGGGACATAGGCAGTCTTGGCTGAAAAAAGAGCGGGCGCCGAGGCGCCCGCTGTCTGACCGTTTAACGGGTCAGCGCTTTACTTTTCCGAGTTGTCCAGCTTGGCGCGCAGCAGGGCGCCCAGGCTGGTCGTGCCGGCGCTTTCGCGGCTCGATTGCTGGCTCAGGTTGGCCATGGCGCCTTGTTCGTCAGCCATGTCCTTTTGCTTGATCGACAGCTGGATGTTGCGGGTCTTGCGATCCACGTTCACCACCACGGCCGTGACTTCGTCGCCTTCCTTGAGCACGTTGCGGGCATCTTCCACGCGGTCGCGGGAGATTTCCGAAGCGCGCAGGTAGCCCACGATGTCTTCGCCGAGGTCGATTTCAGCGCCACGGGCGTCCACGGTCTTGACCTTGCCGGTCACCGTCTGGCCCTTGTCGTTCACGGTCACGAAGGTCGTGAATGGGTCGCCGTCGAGCTGCTTGATGCCCAGCGAGATGCGTTCGCGGTCCACGTCCACGGCCAGCACGATCGCTTCCACTTCCTGGCCCTTCTTGTAGTTGCGAACAGCGGCTTCGCCGGGTTCGTTCCACGACAGGTCAGACAGGTGCACCAGGCCGTCGATGCCGGCAGCCAGGCCCACGAACACGCCGAAGTCGGTGATCGACTTGATCGGACCCTTGACGCGGTCGCCGCGCTTCGTGTCCTGTGCGAATTCTTGCCATGGGTTGGCCTTGCACTGCTTCATGCCCAGGCTGATGCGGCGCTTGTCTTCGTCGATTTCCAGAACCATGACTTCGACTTCGTCGCCCAGCGAAACCAGCTTGGCGGGAGCGATGTTCTTGTTGGTCCAGTCCATTTCAGACACGTGCACCAGGCCTTCGATGCCGGGTTCGAGTTCCACGAATGCGCCGTAGTCGGCAATGTTCGTGATCTTGCCGAACAGGCGGGTGCCTTGGGGGTAGCGGCGGTTCACGCCCATCCATGGGTCGTCGCCCATTTGCTTCAGACCCAGCGAGACACGGTTCTTTTCGGTGTCGAACTTCAGGATCTTGGCAGTGATTTCCTGGCCAGCGGTCACCACTTCGGAGGGGTGACGCACGCGGCGCCATGCCATGTCGGTGATGTGCAGCAGGCCGTCGATGCCGCCCAGGTCCACGAACGCACCGTATTCGGTGATGTTCTTGACCACGCCTTGAACGATGGAGCCTTCCTTCAGGGTTTCCATCAGCTTGGCGCGCTCTTCTCCCATGGAGGCTTCCACCACAGCGCGGCGGCTCAGCACCACGTTGTTGCGCTTGCGGTCCAGCTTGATGACCTTGAATTCCATGGTCTTGTTTTCGTACGGCGTCAGATCCTTGATCGGACGGGTATCGATCAGCGAACCGGGCAGGAATGCGCGGATGCCGTTGACCAGAACGGTCAGACCGCCCTTGACCTTGCCGCTGGTCGTGCCAGTGACGAATTCGCCGGATTCCAGGGCCTTTTCCAGGCTCATCCAGGAAGCCAGACGCTTGGCGGTGTCGCGCGACAGGATGGTGTCGCCGTAGCCGTTTTCGATGGAGCCAATGGCCACCGACACGAAGTCACCCACTTGGACTTCGACTTCGCCCTTGTCGTTCTTGAACTCTTCCAGCGGCACGTAGGCTTCGGACTTGAGGCCAGCGTTCACAACCACGAAGTTGTGCTCAACGCGCACGACTTCAGCGGTGATGACTTCGCCTGGGCGCATTTCCGTGCGCTGCAAGGATTCTTCAAAAAGGGCGGCAAAAGATTCGGACATGTGTTTCCTTGCCACAAACAGGATTCCGGCAGCACCATTGCTACCGTTTTTATAGCTGCTTGCGGTGGTTTTTTGCGGCAGAGCCGCGGGTTAGGTTATCGATCCACACAACCTGTGCGCTGACGCGCGATGGGGGCTGCGTGGGCCTGTGGCAAGGCCTTTCGGCACTGCCTGGAGCCCGAGGGCTCCACATTGTCAGCGCTGCGCAGAAGCTGCGAAGGGCTGGCGCTCCTGCCACCAGGCCAACACCTGTTCGACGGCTTGTTCAATCGTCAAATCGGAGTTGTCCAGGACCAGAGCGTCTTGCGCGGGCTTCAAGGGTGCAACGCTACGGGAACTGTCCCGGGCGTCGCGCGCCTCCAAATCTGCGCGAAGGTCTTCGATACTAGCCGAAAAACCTTTAGAAATCAACTGCTTATAACGGCGTTCTGCGCGGCAGGCGGCGCTGGCAGTGAGATACACCTTCAAGGGGGCCTCGGGGAAGATCACGGTGCCCATGTCGCGGCCATCGGCCACCAGCCCCGGCAGGCGCTGGAAGCTGTGTTGCAGGTCCACCAGCGCCGTGCGCACTGCAGGCAGAGCGGACACACGGGACGCGTTCATACCGGCTTCTTCGGTGCGGATGGCCTCGGTCACGTCGTCGCTGCCCAGCCACACCTTGCCGCCCTCAAACCGCACCGGCAGAGTTTGGGCCAGGGTGGCGATACGGGCTTCGTGGTCCGCATCGATGGCGAAACCCGCCCGCAGCGCGGCGAGGGCGGTGATGCGGTACATCGCGCCGGAATCCAAAAAGCGATAGCCCAGCCGTTGCGCCACCGCCGCCGCCACCGTGCCCTTGCCCGAGGCCGTGGGGCCGTCAATGCAGATCACCGGGATGTGAGAGGTTTCGACCTGGGCGACCGAGAACAGTGCCTCGAAGTAGTCCGGGAAGGTCTTGGCTACGCACTTGGGGTCTTCGATGCGCACCGGCAGACGCGCCGGGTTGAAGGCGGCCAGCGAGAAGCACATGGCCACGCGGTGGTCGTCGTAGGTGTGGATGCTGGCGGCTTTCCAGTCAGCGGACTCGGCGGGAGGCGTCACGCGGATGTAGTCCGCACCTTCCTCCACCGTGGCGCCGAGCTTGCGCAGCTCGGTGGCCATGGCGGCGATGCGGTCGGTTTCCTTCACGCGCCAGCTGGCGATGTTGGTCAGCGTGGTCGTGCCCTGGGCATACAGGGCCATCACGGCCAGCGTCATGGCCGCGTCGGGGATGTGGTTGCAGTCCAGCTCAATGGCCTTGAGTGGCCAGGCGCCGCGTTCGATCTGCAGCCAGTTGGGGCCGCCGGTGACCACGGCGCCCATGGCCCGGGCCGCTTCGACAAAGCGGATGTCGCCCTGGATTGAATCCAGGCCCACACCCTGAATCTTGATGCCTTTTTGGTCGCTAGCGCTAGATGTAATTGCGCCAAGTGCTATGAAATAGCTAGCGGATGAGGCGTCTGCCTCCACATGGATGCTGCCGGGCGACTGATAGCGGCTGCCTGCAGGGATGGTGAAACGCTGCCAGTTCTGGTGCTCGACCACGATGCCAAAGCGCGCCAGCAGTTGCAGCGTGATGGCGATGTAGGGCTTGGAGATCAGCTCGCCCACCACCTCGATCACGATGGCCTGCGTGCCAGCCGCCAGCGGCAGCGCCATGAGCAGGGCTGTGAGGAACTGGCTGGACACGTCGCCACGTACGCGGATGGGCTCTGCCAGCGCCAGCGCAGGCACGCCCTGGCCGTGGGCGATCCTGAGTGGTGGGTAGCCGTCGTTGCCCAGGTAGTCGATCTGGCAGCCTAGCTGGCGCAGGGCATCAATCAGGTCGCCAATCGGGCGCTCGTGCATGCGTGGCACGCCAGACAGCTCGAACTCGCCGCCCAGCAGCGCCAGCGCCGCCGTGAGTGGGCGCATGGCGGTACCCGCATTGCCCAGGAACAGCTTGGCGGGAGACTGGGGCAGGCGGCCACCCAGGCCCGTGATGCGCACGGTGCTGCCCGCTTCATCCACTGTGCACCCGATCTGGCGCAGGGCGTCCAGCATCACACGCGTATCGTCGGACGCCAGCAGGTCGTGCACGGTGGTGGTGCCGTTGCTCAGCGCGGCCAGTAGCAGCACCCGGTTGGAGATGCTCTTGGAGCCTGGCAGGTGGACTTCACCCGCAGCGGCTTGCAAAGGGGGAAGATCAAGGAATGCGGTGCTGTACATCGTTGTGTTGTGTCCAATTGCGGCTCAAAGAGCGTTCGTGCGGCCGGCAGCCTGCAGAACTGGCGCGCCCCAACACCAGTGCACCCGTGGAGCTGGCTTCGCCAGGCCACCGGGTGCGTCCCCCTTGGGGGAAGGCGCCGAAGGCGACTCAGGGGGTCATTTCCGCTTCGCGCCCATGCGCCAATGCGCACGGGTTTCGCTGGCCAAGGTCAGCATGTCTTCAAGCGCCTGGGCATTGCCTTTTTCCATGGCCTGCTCGATGTTGCGCAGGGCCTGCTGGAACAGCTTGGACTGGGCAATCAGCTCGTCCCGGTTGGACAGCAGGATGTCGCGCCACACCTTGGGGTCGCTGGCGGCAATGCGGGTGAAGTCGCGGAATCCGGGGCCTGCGAGGGACAGAAAGTCGTCACCGTGCGTCTGGCCCGTGATGCTGTTCATCATTGCAAACGCGAGCAAATGGGGCAGGTGGCTGACGGCGGCAAAGGCCGCGTCGTGCGACTCCGGCGACATGCTGGTCACGCGGCAGCCCAGCGCAGTCCAGATCTTTTCGGCGTCCTGCAACTGGGCCGTCAGGGTGCGCTCGGTGGGCGTCAGGATCACCTGGCGCCCGCTGTACAGGTCGGCTTCGGCGTGTTCCACGCCCGACACTTCGCGCCCCGTGATGGGGTGTGCGGGCACAAAGGAGCCCACCTGGTCCCGCAGCGAACGCTGTGCGGCCTGCACCACATCGGACTTGGTCGATCCCACATCCATGATGAGCATCTGGGGGGTGACAAGGTGCTTGATGGCCTTGAGGGTGGCCTCGGTGGCTGCCACGGGGACTGCCACCAGCACAATGTCTGCGCCCGCCACGGCCAGTAGCGCGGAAGGCGCCTCGACGTCGATCACGCCCAGCTGGCGGGCGCGGTCGGTGGTGGAGGGCGACTTGCTGTAGCCCACCACGCGTTTGACCAACCCGGCCTTCTTCATGGCCAGGGCGAATGAGCCTCCCATGAGCCCACAGCCGATCAGTCCCAATTGTTCAAACATGGCGGCTGCTCCTCAGGATGACACGGGGTAGGTGCCCAGGACCTTGTAGAACGCACACAGGCTGCGCAGTTCTTCCAGCGCCCGTGCCACGTGGGGCTGGGCGGGGTGGCCGTCGAGATCGATGTAGAAGTAGTACTCCCACTGGCCCGTGCGGGCAGGGCGCGACTCAAAGCGCGTCATGGACACGCCGTGCGTCTTGAGCGGCACCAGCAGGTCGTGCACGGCGCCGGGGCGGTTGGGCACCGACACCACGAGGCTGGTGCAATCCTTGCCCGAAGGAGGCGGCGTCTGCAGCGTGTGTGGCAGGCAGATGATGGCGAAGCGGGTACGGTTGTAGGCGTCGTCCTGGATGGCATGGGAGACGATGTGCAAGCCGAACTGGGTGGCCGCACGCTCGCTGGAGAGGGCCGCCCAGGCCGGGTTGGTGGTGGCCAGTCGCGCGCCTTCGGCATTGCTGGACACCGGGCGGCGCTCGGCATGCGGCAGGTGCTTGGACAACCACGCCTGGCACTGTGCGAGTGCTTGCGGATGGGCCAGCACCACCTCGATGCCATCGAGCGAGTTGCTGGTGCGCAGCAGGTTGTGGCGCACCAGCAGGCTGACCTCGCCCACCACATGCGTAGGGGTGTGCAGGAACAGGTCCAGAGAGCGGGTGACCACGCCCTCGGTGGAGTTCTCTACGCCCACCACGCCATATTGGGCACTGCCCGCCGCCGTGGCGTGGAACACCTCGTCGAAGTTGGCGCAGTACATCAGGTCGGCGGCACCGCCGAAGAATTCAATCGCGGCCTGCTCGCAGAACGTGCCCTCGGGGCCCAGCACGGCCACACGCTGGGGTGATTCGAGGGCCAGGCAGGCAGACATGATCTCGCGCCAGATCGCCGCCACGTGCGCACCCTTGAGCGGGCCCGGGTTGGCGTTGGTGATCTTGTCGATGACCTGCGCCACACGGTCGGGGCGGAAGAAGGGCGTGCCCTCACGTTTCTTGACCTCACCCACCTGTTCGGCCACCAGCGCCCTCTGGTTCAGCAGCGTGAGCAGTTGCTGGTCGATGCTGTCGATCTGCACGCGCAGGCTGGCGAGGTCGGGTGAGGCTTGCGGATTGTTCATGGACGGTGGGGTAGCGGTGCGTGCTCTGGGAGCCGTTTTTTGTTGCTGTCGTGTCGGGTGCGCGCTCAGGCGTGCTTTTGCTCAAATTCTCGCATGTAGTCCACCAGCGCCTGCACGCCCGCCAATGGCATGGCGTTGTAGATGCTGGCGCGCATGCCTCCCACGGACTTGTGGCCCTTGAGCTGCAGCAGCCCGCGCTCCTTGGCACCGGCCAGAAAGGCGTCGTTACGGCTTTCGTCACGCAGGAAGAACGGGACGTTCATGCGCGAGCGGCAGTTGGCCGCCACCTTGTTGACGTACAGCTGCGATTGGTCGATAGCGTTGTAAAGCAGCGTGGCCTTGGCAATGTTGCGCTGCTCCATGGCGGCCACGCCGGTCAGGCTGCCTTCGGTCTGGCGCTTGAGCCACTGGAAGGTCAGTCCGGCGACGTAGATGCCCCAGGTGGGCGGCGTGTTGTACATCGACTGGTTGTCGGCCACGATTTTGTAGTCGAAGGCGCTGGGGCAGGCGGGCAGTGCATGGCCCAGCAGGTCGTCGCGCACGATCACCAGCGTGAGGCCTGCGGGCCCCAGGTTCTTTTGCGCTCCGCCAAAAGCCAAGCCCACACGGCTCCAGTCCACGGGCCGCGAGGCCACGTGCGAGGAGAAATCGATCACCAGCGGCGCATCGCTGCCCAGCGCCGTGAGGTCGGGCAGCTGGTGGAACTCGGTACCGTGGATGGTTTCGTTGCTGCACAGGTGCAGGTAGCTCGCGCCCCGACTCACCGTCCACGAAGCTGGGTCCGGCACGGTGGTATAGCCCGTCTCTTCGCCCGTGGCGACGATGTTGACTTCGGACGCATATTTGCGCGCTTCCTTTTGCGACTTCTGGCTCCAGCTGCCGGTCACCACAAAATCGACCACGCCGGCACGCGACAGGTTGAGCGGAACGATGGCGTTTTCGGCCAAGCCACCACCTTGCATGAAGAGGATCTTGAAATGCGACGGCACGGCCAGCAGCTGGCGCAGGTCGGCTTCCGCCTTTTCGTAGATGGACAGAAACTCCTTGCCGCGGTGGCTCATTTCCATCACGCCCATGCCGCTGCCGTGCCAGTCCAGCATCTCGGCAGCGGCTTGTTGCAGGACTTCGGAGGGGATGGCGGCGGGGCCTGCGGAGAAGTTGTAAGGGCGTGTCATGTTAGGGGCTAAAAATGCATCAGGCGCTTATTCGATAAGCGCCTGATGCTTCGCTTTTGATAGCGTTAGCGGGGCGTCTTCACGCCCTGCGGTGGTCAGGCGTCGGGGGCTTCAGGTGCGGAGGAAGTGCCACCGTCCGGGCTTGCATCCCCATCAGCTTCTGCATCCGTCACATTGGCGTCGTTCTCAACAATGCGCTGCAAGCCACTGAGCTTGGAGCCTTCGTCCAGTGCGATCAACGTCACGCCCTGCGTGGCACGGCCCAGTTCGCGGATCTCGCTCACGCGGGTGCGCACCAGCACGCCCTTGTCGGTGATCAGCATGATCTCGTCGTCCGCGTGCACCAGCGTGGCGGCAACGACCTTGCCGTTGCGCTCGCTCTGCTGGATGGCGATCATGCCCTTGGTACCACGGCCATGGCGGGTGTATTCGGTGATGCTGGTGCGCTTGCCGTAGCCGTTTTCGGTGGCGGTCAACACACTCTGCGTTTCGTCTTCGGCGACCAGCATGGCGATCACGCTCTGTCCGTCTTCCAGCATCATGCCGCGCACGCCACGCGCCGCACGGCCCAGTGGGCGCACATCGTTTTCGTCGAAGCGCACGGCCTTGCCACCGTCGCTGAACAACATCACGTCGTGCTTGCCATCGGTGAGGGCCGCGCCGATCAGGTAGTCACCGTCATCCAGGTTCACGGCGATGATGCCGCCCTTGCGCGGGTTGCTGAACTCGTCCAGTGCCGTCTTCTTCACGGTGCCCATGCTGGTGGCCATGAACACGTAGCGGTCCGCAGGGAAGCTGCGCATGTCGCCGGTGAGCGGCAGTACCACGTTGATCTTTTCGCCGTCCTGCAGCGGGAACATGTTGACGATAGGGCGTCCACGCGAGCCGCGCGAGCCTGCCGGCACTTCCCACACCTTGAGCCAATACAGGCGGCCACGGTTGGAGAAGCACAGGATGTAGTCGTGTGTGTTTGCGATGAAGAGCTGGTCGATCCAGTCGTCTTCCTTTGTCGCGGTCGCTTGCTTGCCGCGTCCGCCGCGCTTTTGGGCACGGTATTCGGACAGGGGCTGGCTCTTGATGTAGCCGGTGTGGGACAGCGTCACCACCATGTCGGTGGGGGTGATCAGGTCCTCAGTTGAGAGATCCTGTGCGCTGTATTCAACGATGGAGCGACGTGCGCCCAGCTTGTGCTGGCCGAACTCCTGCTTGATGGAGGTGAGTTCGTCGCCGATGATGACCGAAACGCGCTCGGGCTTGGCCAGGATGTCCAGCAGGTCTTCGATGACCGCCATGACTTCCTTGTACTCGGCGACGATCTTGTCCTGCTCCAGGCCTGTCAGGCGCTGCAGTCGCATCTGCAGGATTTCCTGGGCCTGCGTTTCCGACAACCGGTACAGGCCGTCCTGGCCCATGCCGAATTCCTTTTCCAGGCCGTCGGGACGATAGTCGTCGGCGTTGATCACACCACCGTCAGCACGCGTGCGCGTGAGCATCTCGCGCACCAGCTTGCTGTCCCAGGGGCGGGCCATCAGCTCCGCCTTGGCCACAGGGGGCGTGGGCGCGTTGCGAATGATGGCGATGAAGTCGTCGATGTTGGCCAAGGCCACGGCCAAGCCTTCCAGCACATGGCCACGGTCGCGTGCCTTGCGCAGCTCGAACACCGTGCGGCGAGTCACCACTTCGCGGCGGTGCTGCAGGAAGACGCTGATCAGATCCTTCAGGTTGCACAGGCGGGGCTGGCCGTCAATCAGCGCCACCATGTTCATGCCGAACGTGTCCTGCAGCTGCGTCTGCTTGTACAGGTTGTTGAGCACCACCTCGGGCACTTCACCGCGCTTGAGTTCGATCACCAGGCGCATGCCGGATTTGTCCGACTCGTCCTGGATGTGGCTGATGCCTTCGATCTTCTTTTCGTGCACCAGCTCGGCCATACGCTCCTGCAGCGTCTTCTTGTTGACCTGGTAGGGCAGCTCGTCCACGATGATCGCTTGGCGCTGGCCACGGTCGATGTCCTCAAAGTGGCACTTGGCACGCATCACCACCTTGCCGCGTCCGGTGCGGTAGCCATCCTTCACGCCGTTGATGCCGTAGATGATGCCGGCGGTGGGGAAGTCTGGGGCCGGGATGATTTCCATCAACTCATCGATGGTCGTCTCGGGATTGCGCAGCATGTGCAGGCACGCATCGACCACTTCGTTGAGGTTATGTGGCGGAATGTTGGTGGCCATACCCACCGCAATACCTGCCGATCCATTCACCAGCAAGTTGGGCAGCTTGCTGGGCAATACCAACGGTTCTTTCTCGCTGCCGTCGTAGTTGGGGCCGAAATCGACCGTTTCCTTGTCAATATCTCCCAGCATTTCATGGGCGATTTTGGCCAGGCGGATTTCGGTGTATCGCATGGCCGCAGCGTTGTCGCCGTCCACGGATCCGAAATTACCTTGTCCATCCACCAGCATGTGGCGCAACGAGAAGTCCTGCGCCATACGCACAATGGTGTCGTACACCGCAGAGTCCCCGTGCGGGTGGTATTTACCGATCACGTCGCCCACGATACGAGCCGACTTTTTATATGGCCGGTTCCAGTCGTTATTGAGCTCATGCATGGCGAAAAGAACGCGGCGGTGCACAGGCTTCAAGCCGTCACGCGCGTCGGGCAGTGCACGACCCACAATCACGCTCATCGCGTAATCGAGGTAACTGCGCCGCATCTCTTCTTCGAGGCTGATCGGCAGGGTTTCTTTGGCAAACTGGGTCATTGGGACGGCGGGGGCGGCAAAGGAGAGCCATTTTAGGCGTAAGACCGTGTAGCGACGGCGCAACATATCGAAGCAATTCAGGTTTTGTCCTACGGGGCCCGACCAGCGCGCGCAGCTTTTGCCCTGTTACGTATGGCACAATCGTTTGAACGCTTAGGGTGGTGGTCACCCCAGGCGTCCTGATTCGCAGCGCGGCTGCGGCTTTTTCCCCAAGAGGAGAACCATGAAGAAACTGAACAAAGTGGCGATGTTGTTTGCCTCTGCAGCGCTCGCAACCGCCGCTGGCGCACAAACCGTTGACAACTGGCGCGATGCTTCTGGCCAACTGGTCTGGAAGAACGGTACCAACGAATACTGCTGGCGCGATGCCAACTGGACGCCTGCTACGGCAGCTCCTGGCTGCGACGGCGCAATCGCTGCTCCCGCTCCTGCCGCTGCACCAGCTCCTGCTGCTGCTCCAGCACCCGCTGCCGCCCCTGCACCTGCTCCCGCACCAGCTCCTGCAGTCGCCACCAAGGTGACCTACGCTGCTGACGCCTTCTTCGACTTCGACAAGTCGGTGCTCAAGCCAGAAGGCAAGGCCAAGCTGGACGACCTGGTTTCCAAGGTCAAGGGCATCAATCTGGAAGTGATCATTGCTGTGGGTCACACTGACTCCGTCGGCTCTGATGCTTACAACCAGAAGCTGTCGGTGCGTCGTTCTGAAGCCGTGAAGGCTTACTTGGTGTCCAAGGGCATCGAAAAGAACCGCGTGTACACCGAAGGCAAGGGCGAAAAGCAACCCGTGGCTGACAACAAGACCGCCGAAGGCCGTGCGAAGAACCGTCGCGTGGAAATCGAAGTGGTTGGCACCCGCGCCGCTCAGTAATCTTCGGATTGCTTCACAAAAAAGCCCCGCTCGCGGGGCTTTTTTGCGTCCAGGGCTTTTCGTGCTCTCCCTTCATGGACAATCAGCGACATGATCGAAACCGTCAATGCAGATCCGGCCGAACTGGCCAAGTTTTCAGAATTGGCCCATCGTTGGTGGGACCCTGACAGTGAATTTCGTCCATTGCATCAGATCAACCCGCTGCGGCTTGACTGGATTCATGGGCTGAGTGCCTTGACCGGCAAGCGTGTGCTGGATGTGGGCTGTGGCGGGGGCATTCTGGCCGACTCCATGGCGCGCAAGGGTGCGGAAGTGCTGGGTATCGATCTGGCAACTAAAGCGCTGCGCGTGGCGCAACTGCACGCTCTGGAAGCGGGCACCCAAAACGTGCAATACCGTGAAATCAGCGCCGAAGCCATGGCCGCTGAACAGCCCGCTGGTTTTGATGTGGTGACCTGCATGGAGATGCTCGAGCATGTTCCGGATCCCGCCTCGGTGGTCCGCGCTTGCGCCACCTTGGTCAAACCCGGCGGCTGGGTGTTCTTCTCCACCATCAATCGCAATGCCAAAGCCTTCATGTTGGCCATCGTGGGTGCGGAGTACGTGCTTAACATGCTGCCGCGCGGCACCCACGAATACGCCAAGATGATCCGCCCCAGCGAGCTTGCAGGGCATTGCCGCAGTGCGGGCTTGGATGTTCTGCACACCAAGGGCCTGGAATACAACCCCCTCACGCGTCGCTATTGGCTCAGCGCCAACACCAGCGTCAATTACTTGTTTGCCGCGCGTCGCCTGGGCTGATATGGCTACCGTTTTTCATGGCATTCGCGCAGTCCTTTTTGATTTGGATGGGACTCTGATCGACAGCGCACCAGACTTGGGGGCGGCCGCAGACAAAATGCGCACCGACCGAGGTCTGCCTTCGCTGCCCCCGGCCCGATATCGCCCCATGGCGGGAGCAGGGGCCCGTGGCATGCTGGCAGAAGCCTTTGGCATGGAGCCAGATCACCCAGACTTTGCCATCATGCGCGAAGAGTTTTTCGTGAACTATGAAACTCGCATGACCGAGCAGACCACCATTTTTGAAGGTGTGCCGGAATTGGTTCACCAGATTCTCGAACGTAACATGGCGTGGGGTGTGGTCACCAACAAGGCTGCCCGCTTTACCGAACCCCTGACCCAGGCCATTCCGCTGTTTGCCACCGCATCGGCAGTGGTCAGTGGCGACACCACGCCACACGCCAAGCCCCATCCCGCGCCCCTGCTGGAAGCGGCTGCGCGGTTGCGTGTGCCGCCGGAGCAGTGCATTTACGTGGGTGATGACGAGCGTGACATCGTGGCAGGTCTGGCGGCAGGCATGGGTACAGTGGCCGCCATCTACGGCTATTTGGGCGCCAAGACCGACCCTGCAGAGTGGGGCGCCCACGCCGCAATTAAATCTCCCGGTGAGCTCTTGCAATTGCTCGCGAACGCCTAAAATAAGAAGTCTAGGGGCTGTCCTGGTTTCGACGTGGGTTCGGGATCAGTGTGGTGCATGTCGAGCTTGAGTCACGCTCGTAAATCTCGATTTAACAAACTAACTGCAAACGACGAACGTTTCGCACTCGCTGCTTAATTGCCAGTGAGCCTTGCAACAGTTGGCCGATGGGCTGGGCAAGGGGGTTCTGAGCAATCAGTGCCTCCCGGCTGCAAGGATAATTACATGGGCTGGCTTCCATCCGGGTACCTTGGGTGGAGGCGAGAAAATAGGGTGCTGGCGGCCCATGTAGCGTGCGACTGCGCGACATGGGTAGCGAGATCCAAATCAGACCGCTAAACATGTAGATCTGCCTGACGAAGGCTTGCGGACGCGGGTTCAATTCCCGCCAGCTCCACCAAACATAAACCCCCAACCGGTAACGGTTGGGGGTTTTTCTTTTCCCACTGATTTTGTCCTGCTGCGCAAGGATAGTTGCTTCCGTTCGCCCTTACCGAACGATTCGATGCACCTTCTGGCTCTGAGGCGTGACGTCTTTGAACCATGTCCCTCAACGGCAATCCGCGGTGGCTGTATATCCCCGGCTTCGCGTTGTAAACCCCTGAAAAAATCGGCTAACACGCTGCCGTTCGCGCAGTCAAACACCTGTTAACGTGCTTCGCCAACACCGCTTAAGAAACAAAATGAAATAAACCGAAACTGGCTCGAGACCACGTTCCAAGCCGCTGCGCGCACCATCAGGGTCATGTTCCATACCGTCTTTGAAAGGACAGCATCATGAAACCCTGGATCAAGAAAACGCTGATGGGCATTTTTGGTGCGTCCATCGCGGTGGGTGGGCTGACGGCCTGCTCCAGCGGGCACCACCAGCGCGGCCCGATGACTGCGGAAAAGATGGCGGAAGTGCGCGGCAAGATGGTGGACCGGGTTAGCAGCAAGCTGGATCTGAACGAGGCACAAAAGACCAAGCTCAATGCCTTGGCCGATCAACTGGAAGCCCAGCGCGCAGCGTTCGTCGGCAAGACGGCAGACCCCCGAGCCGAGGTGCAGGCCATTGTGGCGGGCGACAAGTTTGATCGGGTGCGGGCGCAGTCCCTGCTCGAAGACAAGACGCGTGCGGTGCAGGCCCACAGTCCCGCGGTGGTCAATGCGATGGCCGACTTCTATGACAGCCTGAACCCTGACCAGCAGCAAAAAGTGCGCGAGCTGATGCAGCGTCGCAAGGGCTGGATGGCCCGCGGGTGATGGGCGGGGAGCATTGCATGTCACCCACGCTGGAACCTATCCACCGCCTCGCCCAGGGCGTTCGTGTGCACGGGCCCGCGCTGCTGTCGGGCATGCCGGAGCCTCACGATGAGCTGATGTCGCTGGTCTGGGGGCCGCGCTTTGACCGCGAGCATGCGATGGGCCTGGTCGCTCGCCAGCCCTCGGTGGCGGCCCACACGCTGCCTGCCCTGCTGGCGGCTGCCGACCATTTTGATGCGCTCCATGCCGGTGCGCAGGGCCGTTTGCGGCGACTCATCGTGCGACACCGCGCATTGTGTGCGGCTGGCGCTTCTGTCGATACCGCCCTTGGGGAGCGCGCCTGACGGTGTGAGAATTGCTCATGCACCGCATATTGTTGATTGACGACGACGCGCAGTTGGGCGCTCCCCTGGCCACTTACTTCCAGCGTTTTGAACTGGAACTCGTTCATGCACTTCGGCCCAGCGACGGCTTGGCACAGCTGACGGCCGGCGGGTTTGACGCTGCCATCCTCGACGTGATGCTGCCCGAGATGGACGGGTTTGAGCTGTGCCGCACCATCCGCAAGCAGGGCGACCTGCCCATCGTGATGCTGACCGCGCGCGGCGAGGTGATGGACCGGGTGGTGGGGCTGGAGCTGGGGGCTGACGACTATCTGCCCAAGCCCTTTGAGCCACGTGAACTGGTGGCGCGCCTGCAGACGGTGTTGCGCCGGCGCAGGGCGCCGGGGCAAGGCGTTGCCGTGGGCGCGCTGGAGTTCGAGGGCCTGTCCATCGACGCAGCGCGCCGCAGTGTGCAGCGCCATGGTGTGGTTGTGGAGCTGACCGGCACGGAGTTCGACCTGTTGCACCTGCTGGCGCGCGAGCCCGGCAAGGTCTTCAGCCGCGACGACATCCTGAACCAGCTGCGTGGTCATGAGGCCGAGCTGTACACCCGCGCGGTGGACATCGTAGTGAGCCGGTTGCGCAAGAAGCTGGAGCCGCTGGACTGCATCAAGACATTGCGCAACGTGGGCTACTCCCTGGCTTTGCGCCGCGCTGCCCCATGAAGCAGATTTGTTCTCCCATTCACGACCCGAACTGCCCCTGGCACCGCCGGGCGCGCCACGCGGTAGGGCATTCGCTGCGCATTCGGCTGGTGCTGGTGTTCATGGCACTGGCCGTGACTGTGGCGGTCACGTTCATGGGCGGGGTGCAAAAGGCCGTGTCCGTAGGCTGGCGCGAGGCTGCGCGGCCGCTGCTGATGGACTATGTGGACCGCCTTGCCGCCGAGATTGGCAGCCCGCCGAGCATTGAGCGCTCGCAGGCGATTGCCAATCGCCTGCCACTGACTTTGCGCATCGACGGGCCGCAGATCCACTGGGCATCGCACCCCGACCAGCAGAACCCCGACTGGGTGAGCGACAAGTTCCGCCAGGAAGATCGCTGGACCGGGGACGAGAACGGGCACAGCCTGCTGCGCCGCACGACGGCAGATGGGCACCATATCGAGTTCGGCCTGAACGCGCTGTCCTGGGACAAGCGCCCGCGCATTGCGTGGGGCACGCTGACCGTGCTGCTGCTGCTCACGGCGCTGGCCTATGTATATGTGCGGCATCTGTTGCGTCCGCTGGACGACATCCGCCAGGGCGCGCAGCGCTTTGGCAACGGCAACTTTGCCCAGCCCATACCGGTGCGGCATGCCCACCGGCCGGACGAGCTGGGCCAGCTGGCCGAGACCATCAACACCATGGGGGATGACATCCACCAGATGCTGGAGGCCAAGCGTGCACTGTTGTTGGCGATGAGCCATGAGCTGCGCAGCCCACTCACGCGGGCCCGCCTGAACACGGAGCTGCTGCCCGAAACGGCCGATGTGCAACCGCAGCGCCTGGCGCTGATGCGCGACCTGGGTGAAATGGCGGGCCTCATCACCGACCTGCTGGAAAGCGAGCGCCTGGCGGGCCGCCATGCGGCGCTGCACCGCGAGCCCACTGATGTCACCGAACTGGCGCGCGAAGTGGTGGCCGACCTGTGCTCCCGCCATGCCGGGGCCGCTGATATTGCCTTGCACGTGGCGCCGGACTTGCCCTCGGTGCGGCTGGACCGGTCCCGCCTGCGGCTTTTGCTGCGCAACCTGCTGGACAACAGCCTGCGCCACAGTGAGTCGGGTGCCTTTCCCCCTGAGCTGCATTTGCGGCTGGCGGATGAGGGGAGGGTGCTGGAATTGGAGGTGCGTGACCATGGGCGCGGTGTGCCCCCCGAGCACCTGCCACACCTGGCCCAGGCGTTCTACCGCCCGGACACCGCACGCCAGCGTGCCACCGGTGGCGTCGGACTGGGTTTGTACCTGTGCCGGCTGGTGGCGCAGGCGCACGACGGGCAATTGCACATGCGCAATGCAGAGCCCGGCCTGTCGGTCACCGTGCGTTTGCCGGTGGTGGAATAGGTCGCGAGCCGGCGGCATAGACAGGTTGGCCTTTGCGCTGGCAGGTGGCGTCGCACCGATGCGGCTAGGCCAGCGCACAGGCCTGGTGCAATGGGGAAGTGGACCTGCCAGCGGCCATGTCCGGCTTATCGACGAAAATTGATAGCTTTTTTGCGCTGTGGCGCTCGTGTTTATTGCCCCGATAGCTATCAAATCAGGAGTTGTTTCTGGTGCCTTGGACCACCAGAGAACACACCATCCTCCCTGGCCCCGTTCTTGCTGAAGATCGGCACCCCCTCGCATGAGCCGGATTTTTCAGTGTTTACCCTGTATATACAGGTATGCTGAAACTGTCATCATGGCTTCCGGTACGCAGGTGCGTTCCGGTGGGCAGGGCCAAGGTACTTTCTTCAAACAGGAGCAGATGATGACTCGATCGGTTGTGAAATGGACGTCGCTGGCAGCGGCAGCAGCATGCATGATGGCCCTGGCCGCACCGGCCCAGGCGCAGGACACCAAGATTGTGCTGGGCATGTCCGGCTGGACAGGTTTTGCACCGCTCACGCTGGCCGACAAGGCTGGCATCTTCAAGAAGAACGGCCTGGATGTGGAGATCAAGATGATTCCGCAGAAGGACCGCCACCTGGCCCTGGCCTCCAAGTCCATCCAGTGCGCCGCCACCACGGTCGAAACACATGTCGCCTGGAACGCCAACGGCGTGCCCATCGTGCAGATCTTCCAGATGGACAAGTCCTACGGCGCCGACGGCATTGCGGTGCGCGGCGACATCAAGGGCTTTGCCGACCTCAAGGGCAAGACCATCGGCGTGGATGCGCCCGGCACCGCTCCGTACTTTGGCCTGGCCTGGATGCTGAGCAAGAACGGCATGAGCCTCAAGGACGTGAAGACCACCACGCTGTCGCCCCAGGCGGCCGCGCAGGCCTTCGTGGCGGGCCAGAACGACGCCGCCATGACGTACGAGCCCTACCTGTCCACCGTGCGCGACAACCCTGCGGCCGGCAAGATTCTGGCCACCACGCTCGACTACCCGATGGTGATGGACACCGTGGGCTGCGACCCCGCCTGGCTCAAGGCCAACGGCAAGGCCGCACAGGCACTGGCCAACTCCTACTTCCAGGCGCTGGACATGATCAAGGCCGACCCGACCAAGTCCAACGAGATCATGGGCGCTGCGGTCAAGCAGACGGGCGAGCAGTTCGCCAAGTCGTCGTCCTTCCTGCGCTGGCAGGACAAGGCCGCCAACCAGAAGTTCTTTGCGGGCGAGCTGACCGCGTTCATGAAGGACGCCACGGCCATCCTGCTGGAGGCCGGCATCATCCGCAAGGCGCCTGAAGACCTGGCCGTTACCTTCGACGCGAGCTTCATCAAGTAAATAGACGGAAGAAGAGCGCTCCATGTCCGCCGTGCAACCCCTGTCTGTTACCGAGCCAAAACCCGAGCAAAAAGCCGGACCACATGCCCCCGCGCGCCGGCGCTCGCTGGCCCCGCTAGAGCCTGTGAGCAGCAGCGCCCGCTGGATGCTCGGGCTGGCCTTTTTCGCCCTGTTCGTGGCGGTGTGGGCGTTCTTCACATTGGGCGGCTTCGTGTCGCCCACCTTCCTGGCCAGCCCCGTCACCATGGTGAAGGAAGGCTGGCTGCTGTTCACCGAGTACGGCTTCATCAAAGACATCGGCATGACCATCTGGCGTGTGGTCGGCGGCTTCATCCTGGCCGCCATCATTGCCGTGCCGTTGGGCATTGCGATGGGCGCGTACAAGGGCATCGAGGCGTTCTTTGAGCCCTTCGTCTCGTTTTGCCGCTACCTGCCTGCGTCGGCCTTCATCCCGCTGTTGATCCTGTGGGCTGGGATTGGCGAGGCGCAGAAGATCCTGGTCATCTTCATCGGTTCGGTCTTCCAGATCACGCTGATGGTGGCCGTCACCGTGGGTGGTGCGCGGCGCGACCTGGTGGAAGCTGCTTACACCCTGGGCGCGGGCCACAAGGGTATCGTCACGCGCGTGCTCATCCCTGGCGCGGCGCCCGAGATCGCCGAGACCCTGCGCCTGGTATTGGGCTGGGCGTGGACCTATGTGATCGTGGCCGAGCTGATCGGCTCGTCCAGCGGCATCGGTCACATGATCACCGACAGCCAGTCGCTGCTCAACACCGGTCAGATCATCTTCGGCATCATCATCATCGGCCTCATCGGGCTGGTGTCCGACTTCGCCTTCAAGGCGCTCAACCACCGTCTGTTTGCCTGGAGTTTTGTGCGATGAGCAGCGTATCCATCCAAGCCGTCTCGCGTGTCTTCGAGACTGCCAAAGGCCAGCGCACGCAGGCGCTGCAGCCGGTCGATTTCGAGGTGAAGGACAACGACTTCGTGACCATCCTGGGCCCCTCGGGCTGCGGCAAGTCCACGCTGCTGCGCATCGTGGCGGGGCTGGACCACGCCACCAGCGGCCGCGTGCTGCTGGATGGGGTGCCCGTCGAAGGCCCCGGCGCCGACCGCGGCATGGTGTTCCAGAGCTACACGCTGTTCCCCTGGCTCACCATCGAGCAGAACATCCGCTTTGGCCTGCGCGAACGCGGTATGCCCGAGGCACAGCAAAAGGAACGCGCCGCGTACTTCATCGCCAAGGTCGGCCTGCGCGGCTTCGAGCAGCACTTTCCCAAGCAGCTGTCGGGCGGCATGCAGCAGCGAACCGCCATTGCGCGCGCGCTGGCCAACGACCCCAAGATTTTGCTGATGGACGAGCCCTTCGGCGCGCTCGACAACCAGACCCGCGTGCTGATGCAAGAGCTGCTGCTGGGCATCTGGGAGGCCGAGCGCAAGACGGTGCTCTTCGTCACCCATGACATCGACGAAGCCATCTTCATGGCCAACCGCGTCGCCGTGTTCAGCGCCCGGCCCGGCCGCATCAAGACCGAGCTGGCGGTGGACCTGCCGCACCCGCGCCACTACACGATCAAGACCAGCCCCGAGTTCATGGACCTCAAGGCGCGCCTCACCGAAGAGATCCGCGCTGAATCCATGGCGGCGGACCTGCACTGATCTGAACCTGCACCAGCCCCGCATCCACACATGAGCGCCCGTCCTTCCCGCCGCACTGCAGCCACTGCCCCGCGCAGCGCCACGCCCGCCAAGGCGGTGGTCGCCGTGGCTGCACCCGCGCAAGCCATGGCGCTGTACGAGCAGGTCAAGGACCACATCTCGCGCAAGATCCAGGAAGGCATCTGGCGTGCGGGCGACCGCCTGCCATCCGAGAACGAGCTGGTCACCCAGTTCGGCATCTCGCGCATGACGGTGAACCGCGCGCTGCGCGAGCTGGTGGAGCAGGGCCGCATCGTGCGTGTGGCGGGCGTGGGCAGTTTTGTGGCCGAGGACAAGCCACAGTCCACGTTGTTGCAGATTGCCAATTTGGCCAGCGAAATCCGCCAGCGCGGGCACGACTACCGCTGTGACGTGCTCACGGTGGAACGCACGTCCGCCACGCTGGAGGTGGCCGCCGCGCTGGACCTGCGCACGGGCGAGTCGGTGTTCCACTCGCTGTGCATCCATCGCGAAGACGGCCTGCCTGTGCAACTGGAAGACCGCCATGTGAACCCGCGCCAGGTGCCTCAGTTCGCCGCCCAGGACTTCACGCAACTGCAGCCCTCCGAATACCTGGTGCGCAACGTGCCCTTCGACCAGATCGAGCATGTGGTCGATGCCGTCATGCCCACCGCGGAGCAGGCCACGCTGCTGGAGATGTCTCCGCAGGAGCCCTGCCTGCTGCTCACCCGCCGCACCTGGTCGCGCGGCGTGCCCATTACCGTGGTGCGCTGCCTGCACCCCGCCACCCGTTACCGCCTGGGCAGCCGCTTCCGCGCCGACGGCAATCCCGTCGCCGGTTGAATATGAAGCACCCCCTGAGTCGCTTCGCGCCTTCCCCCTCAAGGGGGACGACACCCTCGCTGCGGGGCGGCCCTTGCTCGGCGTCTCTCGCGGGTGCCCTGGCAGTTTCACCCGTAGCGGTATTGGCCAACAGGATTTGAAGAACGAATTAACGCTGTTATTTTTTGCTTGTACCTACTTGTATATACAGGATCAATACCATGACACACAACGCTTCATCCCTCACCCTGCACCCCGGCCGCGTCACGCTGGCCGAGCTGCGCCGCATCCACGCGGGCCCTGTGCAACTGGTGCTCGATGCGTCGGCCCGCGCGGGTTTGCAGAAGTCCCTGGCCACGGTGCAGCGCATCGTCGATGAAGACCAGGTCGTCTATGGCATCAACACCGGCTTTGGCAAGCTCGCCAGCACCAAGATTGCGCACGAGCGCCTGGCCGAGCTGCAGCGCAATCTGGTGCTGTCGCACAGCGTGGGCACGGGCGATGCGCTGCCCGACGACGTGGTGCGCCTCATCCTCGCGACCAAGGCCGTGAGCCTGGCGCGCGGCCACTCGGGCGTGCGCCCCGAGCTGGTGGATGCGTTGCTGGCCTTGGCCAACGCCAACGTGCTGCCGGTGATTCCGGCCAAAGGCTCGGTGGGCGCGTCGGGCGACCTGGCGCCGCTGGCGCACATGGCTTGTTTGCTGATTGGTGAAGGCCAGGCCAAGGTGGACGGCAAGGTGGTGCCGGGGGCAGAGGCCATGCGCTCCATCGGTTTGCAGCCGTTTGTGCTGGGCCCCAAGGAAGGGCTCGCGCTGCTCAACGGCACGCAGGTGTCCACCGCACTTGCACTGGCCGGGCTGTTTGGCGCCGAGAGCGTCTTTGCCGCCGCGCTGGTTGCGGGCTGCCTGTCGCTCGAAGCCATCAAGGGCTCTGTCAAACCCTTTGATGCTCGCATCCACGAAGCGCGTGGCCAGGCCGGGCAGATCGCCGTGGCGGCCGCCGTGCGTGCGCTGCTCGACGGCAGCGCCATCGACCCTTCGCACCCGAACTGCGGCCGCGTGCAAGACCCGTACTCCATCCGCTGCGTGCCGCAGGTGATGGGTGCGTGCCTTGACAACCTGCACCACGCCGCGCGCGTGCTGACCATTGAGGCCAATGCGGCTTCCGACAACCCCCTGGTGTTCGACAACGGGGACGTGATTTCCGGCGGTAACTTCCACGCCGAGCCCGTGGCTTTTGTGGCCGACATCATTGCGCTGGCCGTGGCCGAGATCGGTGCGATTTCTGAACGCCGCCTGTCGCTGCTGCTGGACCCGGGCCTCTCGGGTCTGCCCGCCTTCCTGATCCTCGACAGCGGCGTGAACTCGGGCTTCATGATCGCCCAGGTCACCGCCGCCGCATTGGCGGCCGAGAACCAGTGCCTGGCCAACCCCAGCAGCGTGACCAGCCTGCCGACATCGGCTAACCAGGAGGACCATGTCTCCATGGCCACCTACGGCGCGCGGCGCCTGGGCGACATGGTGCGCAATGCGGCGGTGATGGTCGGCATCGAGGCCATGGCCGCTGCGCAGGGCATGGAATTCGACCGCACCCTGAAATCCTCTCCGCTGATCGAAGCGCAATTCGCCGCCATCCGCGAGCGCGTGGCCTACCTGGAGCAGGACCGTTACCTCGCCCCCGACATCGAAGCCATGCGCGCATGGGCCCAGCAGTCCACCTGGCCTGCAGCGCTCACGCAATGCCTGCCCAGCTTCGCCTGATTTTCTCTACGCATACCCCTTGATTCACAGGAGCACACCATGAACGCCAACGACGCCATCATCGCCGCCGCCTCCAACGCCGACCCCCGCCACGACGCCAGCCGCGTGATCCGCGCGCCGCGCGGCAGCCAGCTCACCTGCAAGAGCTGGCTCACCGAGGCCGCCTACCGCATGATCCAGAACAACCTCGACCCCGAGGTGGCCGAGCGCCCGCAGGACCTGGTGGTGTACGGCGGCATTGGCCGTGCCGCGCGCAACTGGGAATGTTTTGACCAGATCCTCGCCTCGCTCAAGGACCTGAATGACGACGAGACCCTGCTCATTCAGTCCGGCAAGCCCGTGGGCGTGTTCAAGACCCATGCCAACGCGCCGCGCGTGCTGCTGGCCAACTCCAACCTGGTGCCCAAGTGGGCCAACTGGGAACACTTCAGCGAGCTGGACCAGAAGGGCCTGTTCATGTACGGCCAGATGACGGCGGGCAGCTGGATCTACATCGGCACGCAAGGCATCGTGCAAGGCACTTACGAAACCTTTGCCGAGGCGGGTCGCAAGCACTTTGGCGGCTCGCTCGAAGGGCGCTGGATCTTGACCGCTGGCCTGGGCGGCATGGGCGGCGCGCAGCCACTGGCCGCTACCTTTGCGGGCGCGGTGTCGCTCAACATCGAATGCCAGCAAAGCAGCATCGACTTCCGCCTGCGCACGCGCTATGTGGACAAGCAGGCGCGCGACATCGACCATGCGTTCGAGCTGATCCAGCAGCACACGGCTGCCAAAGAGGCCGTGTCGATTGCCCTGCTGGGCAACGCCGCAGAAATCCTGCCCGAGCTTGTGCGCCGTGCCAAGGCCGGTGGCCTCAAGCCCGACTTGGTCACCGACCAAACCTCGGCCCACGACCTCGTCAACGGCTACTTGCCCGCAGGTTGGACGGTGGCCCAGTGGCGCGCCGCGCAGCAGGACGTGACACAGCACGAGGTGCTGAAGAAGGCCGCTGCCAAGTCCTGCGCCGTGCATGTGCAGGCCATGCTCGACTTCCAGCACTTGGGCATCCCGGTGGTGGACTACGGCAACAACATTCGCCAGGTGGCGTTTGACGAAGGCGTGAAGGACGCCTTCGACTTCCCCGGCTTTGTGCCCGCCTATATCCGCCCGCTGTTCTGCGAAGGCAAGGGCCCGTTCCGTTGGGTGGCCCTGTCGGGTGACCCGGAAGACATCCGCAAGACCGACGCCAAGATCAAGGAACTGTTCCCCGAGAACAAACACGTGCACCGCTGGCTCGACATGGCGGGCGAGCGCATTGCCTTCCAGGGTCTGCCCGCGCGCATCTGCTGGCTAGGCCTGGGCGAGCGCCACATCGCGGGCCTGGCCTTCAACGAGATGGTGAAGAACGGTGAGCTGAAGGCGCCCATCGTCATCGGCCGCGACCACCTGGACACTGGCAGCGTGGCCAGCCCCAACCGCGAGACCGAAGGCATGAAGGACGGCACTGATGCCGTGAGCGACTGGCCGCTGCTCAACGCCTTGCTCAACACCTCGGGCGGCGCCACCTGGGTCAGCCTGCACCACGGCGGGGGCGTGGGTATGGGTTACTCGCAGCACTCGGGTATGGTCATTGTGGCCGACGGCACTGAAGCAGCGGCCCAACGCCTTGCCAATGTGCTGGTCAACGACTGCGGCAGCGGCGTGATGCGCCATGCCGACGCGGGCTACGAACTGGCGGTGGAGACGGCCAAGAAGCAGGGCCTGAAGCTGCCCATGGTGAAGTGAAGGGGCGAGGGAGGGAATGACAGGAATGTGAAAAAAGGGAACTGCATTCCCATTCGTTGGGAATGTTGGGTTTGAATGCCGCTGCAATCCTTTGATACTGAGTCCATGCCCACCCGTGGACCCACCTCCGTTGCCGCCGCCGACCGTGTTCTGCACGTGCTGGCGGTGCTGGCGCAGCACGGGCAGCCCATGTCGGCTGCCGAGCTGGTGGAGGCCACGGGCCTGGCGCGCAGCACGCTGTACCGGCAGCTGGCGCGGCTCAAGCTGTGGGGCTTTGTGCTGGAGAGCAGCGGGCACTACGCGCCCGGGCCGCTGAGCCTGCAACTGGCGCTGGGCTTTGACATGGCGTCGCACCTGGTGCACCACGCGCGGCCGGACATGCAGGCACTGGCCCGGCAGTCCCACGAGAGCGTGGGGCTGGTGGTGGCCGTGAATGACAGCGTGGTGTGCCTGGACATGGTGGACAGCACGCAGGCCCTGCGCTGCTCGTTTGAAAAAGGGCGCAGCGTGCCGCTGCGCGCGGGTGCCTCCGCCAAGTGCCTGCTTGCCCATGTGGCCCCGGCCACGCGCAATGCCATTCTGGACCTGCACTACGGCGCAGACACTGCTGAGCGCCAGGCGGCGCTGACCGAGCTGGAGGGCATTGCCAAGGCGGGTTACGCCGTCAGCTCCGGCGAAGTGGATGCCGGTGTCTGGGGCGTCAGCGTGCCCGTGTTCGGTTCTCCCCGGCAGGCCGCCGGGGCCATCACCCTGATGGCCCCGATCTTGCGGGCCCAGGGGCAGGAGACCGCACTCACCGGCATGGCCGTCGTCGCCGCAGCGCGCATCTCTCGCCAGCTCACTTCTGCCTGATTTTCCCTCACCCCTCCTCAGGAGCTTTCCCCATGAACCTTCGCCGCAACCTTCTTCTGGCCAGCCTGGCCGCCGCAGCCTTCTGCACCACGGGTGCACAGGCCCAGGACAACGTCCTGCGTGTGGGCACTGATGCCACGTTCCCGCCCATGGAGTTTGTCGAAAACGGAAAACGCACGGGCTTCGACGTCGAGCTGGTGGAGGCCATTGCCAAGACCATGGGCAAGCAGGTCGAGTGGGTGGACATCGACTTCAAGGGCCTGATTCCCGGCCTGATTTCCAAGCGTTTTGACATGGCGGTCTCGGCCATCTACATCACCGACGAGCGCAAGAAGGTGGTGGACTTCACTGACTCCTACTACGCCGGCGGCCTGGTGGTGATGGTGAAGGCAGACAACAAGGCCATCAACAAGCTGGCCGACCTGGACGGCAAGAAAGTCAGCGTGCAGGTGGGCACCAAGTCGGTGGCGTACCTGACCGAGAAATTCCCCAAGGTGCAGCGTGTCGAGGTCGAAAAGAACCAGGAGATGTTCAACCTGGTGGATATCGGCCGCGCTGATGCTGCCGTGACCGGCAAGCCCGCCGCGTTCCAGTATGTGCGCACCCGCCCGGGCCTGCGCGTGCTCGACGAGCAGCTCACCACCGAAGAGTACGGAATGGCCCTGCGCAAGGACACGCCCGAGCTGACGAAGGCTGTCAACGGTGCCATCACCAAGCTCAAGGCCGATGGCACCTATGCTGCCATTGTCAAGAAGTGGTTCAGCAACAGCGCTGCCAAGTAAACCGCAGCCACACGTTGCCGAACTGAGCCATGGAACTCGATTTTTCTCCTGTCTGGGCCGGGTTGCCCCAGTTGCTGGCGGGTGCGCTGGTCACTGTGGAAATCACGGCTGCCTCGCTGCTGCTGGGCTGCGTCATGGGCCTGCTGGTGGGCATTGGCCGCCTGAACCCTAAGCGCCGCGTGGTCTACGCCCTGTGCACCGCCTACGTGGCCGCGATACGCGGCACGCCGCTGCTGGTGCAGCTGTTCATCCTGTTCTTTGGCCTGCCTCAGTTCGGCATCCTGCTGCCCGCTTTTGTGTGCGGCGTGATCGGCCTGGGCATCTATTCGGGCGCCTATGTGTCCGAGGTAGTGCGCGGCGCCATCCAGTCCATTGACAAGGGGCAGATGGAGGCGGCGCGCTCCATCGGCATGTCGTCGGGCCTGGCCATGCGCACCGTGGTGCTGCCACAGGCCGTCGTGCGCATGATTCCGCCACTGGGCAATGAGTTCATCGCGCTGATCAAGAACTCGGCGCTGGTGTCGCTGCTCACCATCCACGACCTGATGCACGAAGGGCAGAAGATCATCAGCGTGTCGTACCGCTCGCTGGAGGTGTACCTGGCGATTGCGGTGGTGTATTTCATCCTCACGGGTGTCACTTCGCTGGTGCTGCGCCGCATGGAGTTGCGCCTGCGTGCCGGGGGGATGGTGCAATGAAGAAAAATTCTGTGATGACCGGAGCAAGCCCATCCGCCGAGCCCATCGTGCGCATTCGCGGACTGCGCAAGTCGTTTGGCAGCCACGTGGTGCTGAACGGCATCGACTTTGACGTGCTGCCGTCGCAGGTGGTGGTGGTCATCGGGCCCAGTGGCTCGGGCAAGAGCACCTTTCTGCGCTGCTGCAACGGACTGGAGCAGCCCGAAGGCGGCACGGTCGAGATCTGTGGCCGCACACTGGTGCAGGACGGCCGCATGCTGCCTGACCATGACCTGAACGCCCTGCGCGAAGAGGTGGGCATGGTGTTCCAGTCGTTCAACCTGTTTCCGCACCTGTCGGTGCTCGACAACGTCACGCTGGGTCCGCGCAAGCTGCGCGGCCTCTCGCGCAAGGAGGCCGAGGAGCGCGCACAGGCCCTGCTGACCAAGGTGGGCCTGGCGCACAAGGCTTTGGCCATGCCTGCCAGCCTGTCGGGCGGGCAAAAGCAGCGGGTGGCCATTGCCCGCGCGCTGGCCATGGAGCCGCGCGTGATGCTGTTCGACGAGCCCACCTCGGCGCTAGACCCCGAGCTGGTGGGCGAGGTGCTGCAGGTCATGAAGCTGCTGGCCAGCGAAGGCATGACCATGATGGTGGTCACGCACGAAATGGACTTTGCACGCGAGGTGGGCGACGTGGTGGTGGTGATGGACGGCGGCGGGATCATTGAGTCCGGCCAGCCTGCCACCATCTTCACCAACCCCACGCAGGAGCGCACGCGCTCCTTTCTGCAGGCGGTGCTCACGCGCGCCTGAGGCTGGGTGTGCGTGATGGACGACAACGGTCAATAGCTTACAAGGAGACAGCTCGTATGCACCCGGTTTCACCTGCCAGTGACCTGAGCCCACAACAGCACTTTCAACAGCGCTTGCAGGAGCGCCTGACCGCCGACGACATCGCGCGGTTTGACCGCGACGGCGCCATCTGCATCAAGCAGCTGCTCACGCCCGAAGAGGTAGCGCTGCTGCGCGACGGCATCGACGCCAACCTGGCCGCGCCCAGCCCGCGTGCCAAGGTGGCCAGCAGGCCGGATGACCCGGGCCGCTTCTTCGAGGACTTCTGCAACTGGCAGGACATCCCGCAGTTTGGCCGCTTTGTGCGCGACACGCCGCTGGCCCTGGCCGCGCAGCGCCTGATGCAGTCACGCACTGTGCGGCTGTACCACGACCATGTGCTGGTGAAGGAGCCTGGCACGCGCCAGAAGACGCCCTGGCACCAGGACCAGCCTTACTACAACATTGATGGCCAGCAGAACATCAGCATGTGGATACCGGTGGACCCGGTGTCGCGTGCGGCCACGCTCGAATTTGTGGCTGGTTCGCACAAGGGCCCCTGGCTCATGCCGCGCACCTTCATGGACAACCAGGCCAAGTGGTTCCCTGAAGGCAGCCTGCAGGACCTGCCCAACGTCGAGGCCGACCGCGACGCTTTTCCCATCGTGGGCTGGGAGATTGAGCCGGGCGACGTGGTGTGTTTTCACATGCTCACGCTGCATGCGGCGGGCGGGGTGGAGGGGCCCAACCGGCGCCGCGTGTTCTCGGTGCGCTTCTTGGGCGACGACACGCGCCACGCGCCTAGGCCGTGGACGACCTCGCCCGAGTTCCCGGGGCTGGCGGACCAGCTGCCCGCTGGGGCCGCCATGGACCACCCGCTGTTCCCGCTGCTGGTGGACAGGAACGGTGTGCCGCTGGGTGAAGGCGCGTGAAGCAGTTTCTGGACCTGGCCTCCACGCCCCCGGTGCCCTGGAAGAACGGCGGCGGCAGCACACGCGAGCTGGCGTGCTGGCCGCCCGGCGCGGGCATGGACAGCTTTGCATGGCGCGTGAGCGTTGCCACCATTGCAAGCCCCGGGCCTTTCTCGGCGTTTGTGGGGGTGGATCGGCAAATCATGTTGCTGGATGGCGATGGCGTACATCTGCAAGGCGCAGAAGGACATTGGCAGCATGCGCTGACGCATCGCTGGGAGCCATTTGCGTTCTCCGGTGAAGAGCCGGTGGACTGCCGCATGCTGGGCGGTGTTTCTACCGACTTCAACCTGATGCTGCGCCGGGGTGCGTGGACCGGGAACCTGAAGGTGCTGCGCGATGCGCCGCCGCCCGCTGAGGGGGCTGCAGCGGGTCTGTGCATGGTGCTGCAGGGCACCTGGCGATGCGAGGACTGCGATACCCACCAAGTGCGGATGCTGGCAGCGGGGCAGGGCCTGTGGTGGGTGAACGAAGGGGGCGAAGCAGCGCCGTCGATCACCCCTGTGCGCCGCGCCGAAAGCGGTGGGTCTGCCGACGATGCACCCGTGCTGGCCTGGGTGGCCTTGCGCAGGGGCCCTGCACCATAATTTGAATCAAATGGGCTGCAAGCGCTAGTGGAATATGCTCCATTAGCTATATAAACAATAGCAAATCAATCCATGAACACAGCAGCAGGTAGCAACAAGCAGGGCGTTGTCCCGCCAGCATCTTCCGCACCCAGTGCCGATGGCGTGTGGACCAACCTGCGGCCCGTGGCCGCGTTGTGGGCGACGGATGTGCCGGTGCCTGAGGGCACGCTGGCGTGTGTGGTGGTGCAGGGCGGCGCCGTCCAGTGGGTGGGCCCGCAGGCCCAGGTGCCAGCAGCCTTTGCGGCCTTGCCTCGCATTGACGGCAGGGGCGCCGTCACCACCCCCGGCCTGGTCGATTGCCACACCCACCTGGTGTACGGAGGGCAGCGCGCCAACGAGTTCGCGATGCGGCTGGCGGGTGCCACGTATGAAGAGGTGGCCAGGGCGGGCGGGGGCATCGTGTCGTCGGTGCGCGCCACGCGCGAGGCCAGCGAAGACGAGCTCTTTGCCCTGGCCGCGCCGCGCCTGCAGGCGCTGCTTGATGAGGGCGTGTGTGCCATCGAGATCAAGTCCGGCTACGGACTGGCGCTGGAGCACGAACGCAAGCAGCTGCGCGTGGCCCGCCGCCTGGGCGAGGCCTTTGGCGTCACGGTGCGCACCACCTTCCTCGGCGCGCATGCACTGCCGCCCGAATATGCAGGCCAACCTGGAGGTAGCCAGGACTACACCGACCTCGTCTGCAACGACATGCTGCCCGCCCTGGCCGCCGAAGGCCTGGTGGATGCCGTGGATGTGTTCTGCGAACGCATCGCCTTCACGCTGGCCGAGACCGAGCAGGTCTTCCAGGCCGCGCGCAAGCTCGGCATCCCCGTCAAGCTGCATGCGGAGCAACTGTCCGACATGGGCGGCTCGGCACTCGCTGCGCGCTACGGCGCGCTGTCGTGTGACCACATCGAGCACCTGTCGGCCGACGGCATCGCTGCGATGAAAGCTGCAGGCACTGTGGCCGTGCTGCTGCCCGGCGCCTACTACACGCTGCGCGACACGCACCTGCCGCCCATCGCGGCACTGCGCGCAGCGGGTGTGCCCATGGCTGTCTCCACCGACCACAACCCGGGTACCTCGCCCGCGCTGAGCCTGCTGCTCATGGCCAACATGGCCTGCACGCTGTTCCGTCTGACAGTGCCCGAGGCGCTGACGGGCATCACCACCCACGCCGCACGCGCGCTCGGCCTGCAAGACACCCACGGCCTCATCGCATCCGGCAGGCCCGCCCACTTTGTGCTGTGGCCGGTGGGCGAGGCGGCCGAACTGGCCTACTGGCTGGGCCAAAAGCCTGCCTGCACCATCGTGCGGCAAGGGCGCATTCACGGAGTCATGCCATGACGCAACAACTGTTCGCCGCCGATGCACTGCTGCCCACGGGCTGGGCGCGCAACGTGCTGATCACATGGGATGGGGCAGGGCGCATCACTGCCGTCACGCCCAACGCCCAGCCAAACGGCACCTCTGTGGCCTCGGGCCCCGTGCTGCCCGGCATGCCCAACCTGCACTCGCATGCCTTTCAGCGCGCGTTTGTGGGCCTGACCGAATACCGGGGCGAAAGCCAGGACAGCTTCTGGAGCTGGCGCAACCTGATGTACCGCTTTGCGGCACGCATCACACCCGAGTCGCTGGAGGCCATTGCGACCTGGCTGTACGTGGAGATGCTGGAGGCGGGCTACAGCAGCGTGTGCGAGTTCCACTACGTGCACCACGACCAGGACGGCACGCCCTATGCCGATGACGCCACGCTCTCGCTGGCTCTGCTGCGTGCGGCGCAGAATGCGGGCATCGGCATCACGCTGTTGCCGGTGCTGTACCAGACGAGTGGTTTTGGTGCCAAGCCACCGCGTGCGGACCAGGCCCGCTTCATTCGCAGCACGGACAACATGCTCTCCTTATTGGAGCGCCTTGCGCCCGCGGCACAAGCGCAAGGGGCCGTTTTGGGCCTGGCACCGCATTCATTGCGTGCAGTGCCGCCCGACAGTCTGGCAACTGCCGTGCAGGGCCTCACGGCACTCAATGCGCAGGCGCCCATTCATATCCATATTGCCGAGCAGACGCAGGAAGTGGACGACTGCGTGGCCTGGAGCGGCCAGCGCCCGGTGCAGTGGCTGCTGGAGCACGCACCTGTGGACGAGCGCTGGTGCCTGGTGCATGCCACGCACATGACGCCGCAGGAGTACCAGGACGCAGCGCGCACGGGCGCCGTGGCGGGCATCTGTCCCACCACCGAGGCCAACCTGGGCGATGGCATCTTCGACATGCCGCTGTGGCTGCAGCACGGCGGGCGCTGGGGCGTGGGCTCGGACAGCCATGCCTGCGTGAATGCGGCAGAGGAATTGCTGATGCTCGAATACGGCCAGCGCCTGTCGCTGCGCCAGCGCAATGTGCTGGCCACCGCTGTGCAACCCGAGGTGGCCACGGCCATGACCTTGCAGGCCGTTCAGGGCGGGGCGCAGGCCGCGGGCCGCGCCATTGGTGGCCTCGCCGTGGGCCAGCAGGCCGACCTCGTGGCGCTGGATGCGCAGCATGTGGCGCTGCGCGATTTGCCTGCGCACAGCATGCTGTCGGCCCACGTGTTTGGCAGCCACCGCACCTCGGCCATCGACAGCGTGTGGGTGGCGGGGCAGCGGCGCATCGCCAGCGGCCGACACACGCTGCATGACGCAGCGGCCCATGCGTTCGTGGCCGCGCGCTCGGCCACCATTGCACCCGATTGACGCGTCCGATTGAATTCCTACCCCTGAGCTTGTGATGACAGATACCTCTCCACCTCCTTTTGTCCTTTACCCCGGCACCGCGCCGCTGCTGGTGTCGATGCCCCATGCGGGCACCTACGTGCCGCCAGCGCTGGCTGCGCGCTTCACCGATGAGGCCCGCCAGGTGCCCGACACCGACTGGCACATGGAGCGCCTCTATGCGTTCGCCAAGGACCTGGGCGCGTCCATCCTCGTGGCCACGCACTCGCGCTATGTGGTCGATCTGAACCGCCCGCCCGATGGGACCAGCCTCTACCCTGGCCAAAGCGTCACCGGCCTGTGCCCGGTCGATACGTTTGACGACACGCCCATCTATGCCCGGGGCGATGTGCCCGATGATGCCGAGGTGGCCGCGCGCCGCGATGCCGTCTGGGCGCCGTACCACGCGCAACTACGTGCCGAGCTGGACCGCATCCGCGCGCAGCATGGTGTGGCGGTGCTGTGGGACGCACACTCCATCCGCTCGGTGCTGCCGCGCTTCTTTGAAGGCAAGCTGCCCGACCTGAACCTGGGGACGGCCAACGGCGAAAGCTGCGATCCGGCGCTGGCGCAGGAGCTGCTGTCCATCGCCAAAGAGGCCCAGGGCTACACCGCAGTGCTCAACGGTCGCTTCAAGGGCGGCCACATCACGCGCCACTATGGGCAGCCCGCGCAGAACATCCACGCGGTGCAGCTGGAGATGACGCAGTGCAGCTACATGCAAGAAGCCTTGCCGTTTGACTATCTGCCCGATGTGGCGGCAGGCGTGCAGCCGCACCTGCGCCGCATGCTGCAGGCCACGCTGGCCTTTGCGGCAACGCAATCAGTTTGAAATGGGCACCCCGCGGCGGGAGGGATCGGTGCTAGTATGAACTGGTCGGTCCACCATGGACCGCCGTCAGGGCCCGCATTCACGCAAGGGCCCGTTGTAGCGGGAGGAGCCGCGCCCCATGGACCCCACCGCTTACTACTACATGCCCCTGTTCAAGCCCGGCGCGTTTGTGCAATGGAACCACCAGCGCGAAACCGTGAGCCATGTGGTGGTGCGCCGCAACTCTCTCATGGTGTATCTGGTGGGGCACGAATCCCCCGTTCACCCTGAAGCGCTGCACCTGGCACCCACCGCCTTCCGGCTCACGCGCGCGCCAGACCGTTTGTGAGCGCGGCGCCCCGGCTGAAGGGCTACTGGGCTGATAGGCTGAAGGTCAGCCGCCAGTGCACTGCGCCATCGACTCGCCCAGCTGGATGGGGCGCGTGGGCGACCACTGCGGGTTGAACTGCAGCGGCCCCTGTGGGAACAGCATCACCACAGTGGAGCCGAGCAAGAAGCGGCCCATTTCCTCACCTTGCTGCAGGCTCACCTGGCCCTTGGCGTAGTCCCACTGCCGCAGCGTGCCGGTGCGCGGCGGGTTCACCTGCCCATGCCACACGGTGGCCATGCTGCCCACGATGGTGGCGCCCACGAGTACCAGCACGAACGGGCCCTGGGCCGATTCAAAAAAGCACACCACGCGCTCATTGCGGGCGAACAGGCCGGGCACGCCGCGTGCCGTGGTGGGATTCACCGAAAACAGGTCGCCCGGCACATGCACCATGCGCGTGAGCTCGCCCGCGCAAGGCATGTGGATGCGGTGGTAGTCGCGCGGGCTCAGGTACAGCGTGGCGAAGTGGCCGTTGTCAAAACGGGCTGCGGCGGCCGCATCGCCACCCACCAGGGCGGTGGTGGAGTAGGTGTGCCCCTTGGCCTGGAAAACCTGGTCCTTGGCGATGGCGCCAAACTGGCTGATCGCACCGTCCACAGGGCAGATCAAATCGGCCTGGGCCAGCGGGCGGGCGCCGGGCTTGAGCGCCCGCGTGAAGAAGTCATTGAACGACGTGTAGCTGGCAATGTCGGGGTTGGCCGCCTCGGCCATGTTGACGTTGTAGCGGCCCACAAACCAGCGGATCACCGAGGTGGTGAGGCCGCCCAGCCGGGCCGATGCGAACTTGCCCGCCAGGGTGGTCAGTGCGCGTTTGGGAAGAGCGTATTGGGGCAGTACGGCGAGGCGATCGGACAAAACGTTCTTCCTGAGTCGATAGAGCGAATGATTCTAACGACGGGGGGGCTGCTGGCGACCCGGGTTATCAAGGGTGCGTGTGCATGCGGTGGATGGAGTCTGGCACTCCTGGTAGTCAGGTGATAAATTTGAAATTATTATCAAATTTATTGATTTTTCCGTTTCAAACAATTACATTTGCTCCATCAAGGCACACCCGCACGAAAGTCGGGGTCGCAAAGCCACCGGTCTAACCCCTTTTGAATGGGCATGGCAGCGGGGTTGCCACGGTTCTCCAGGGTGTTTGCTTGGGGGGTGCTCCAGGGCGCGTCGGCAATCCTCACAGGTGTTTGCATCCCAGCTTTCTTCGGTGTGTGCGGTGTGATTCCCGCATGTCATGGAGAACAGAATGCCAACGCAGACTCGCCGTCACCTTTTCACTCGCAAGCCCCAGTATGCTCGCTGGGCGTTGCTCTCTGTCGTTCCGTTGGTTGTCTTGGGGTGCGGCGGATCTGCCGACACGGAAGGACTTAGCGACGTGGCCTCCACCACCACGACGCTAGAAGCGTCTGCCGAGATGTTGCCGCCAGAGGTGGAGAGCTTGGGGGCGCAGCCCACGTTCCACATCGCGCCAGTGGTGCTGGAGGCTCCTGACGACATGGACGTGCAGGATGCCAACCAGTCCGCGCGGAGTGCGCCCAAGTCGCAGCCGGTGCCGGAGATGTTCAAGGCATTGTCCACCCGCCGTCTCACACCCTCCAACCTGGAGGAGGTGAAGCAGAAGTCGGCGAATATGACCTGGACGGCGCCCAAGGATGCGCTGGCAGCGCCTCTCGCAGGTACAGGTGTGGTCACCACCTATTCGGTCGCTCAGGTACGCGCGGCCTACGGCTTCGGCGCGTTGCCCGCTGTAGGCTCCAAGCCGTCCGGAGCCCAAGCCGCTCAACTGGGGGCAGGGCAGACGGTGTATGTCATTGGAGCGAAACACAACCCCAACGTGGCAGCCGAACTGGCAGCTTTTAATCAGAAGTTCGGGTTGCCCACCTGTGCTGCCAAGGTGTTGCCAGTAACCACTGGGCTGCCCCTGGCCGCCGCCTCCCCTGCAGCGGGTTGCGAATTGTGGGTAGCTTACAGCACAGCATCCGGCGGCATTTCTGGCGTGGCGCCCGCATACGACGCCGGGTGGGCGACGGAAATCGCGTTGGACGTTCAGTGGGTGCATGCGATTGCGCCGCTGGCACGTATCGTTCTTGTGGAGGCGCCCGACGCATCGGTAAACAGCTTGCTGGGCGCCGTACGGCTGGCCAACACCATGGGGCCGGGAGTGGTGTCCATGAGCTTCGGGGCGCAGGAAGGTGCATGGACAGCCTCTGTGGACGCTGCATTTACTGCCGCGGGAATGACCTATCTGGCGGCGACCGGCGATTCTGGCGCAGGGGTGAACTGGCCTTCAGTTTCTGCCAATGTCCTCGCGGTGGGCGGCACAACGCTGACCTATTCCGGCAGCGGGGCGCGCAGTGAGGTCAGCTGGTCGGGCACGGGTGGTGGTACCAGCGGCTTCATCGCCGTGCCGGCATACCAGAAGTCGTCTGTGCCGGGTACTGGCTCGCTGATGCGTCGCACGGTGGCTGATGTGGCCATGAATGCCGACCCTGCCACCGGGCAGTACGTGGCGGTGATGCAGCCAGGAAGCAGTGCTGTGCAATGGATCAGTGCAGGCGGTACCAGCCTGGCAGCACCCATGTGGGCCGGACTTGTAGCAGTCGCCAACGCAGGCAGGCAGCAAGCTGCGCGACCAGTGATGGGCGGTGGGCACGCGTTGCTCTATGGGCAGATAGGCGCAGTGGCATCCAACTATGCGAGCAGTTTTTCCGACATTCGCCTGGGCAGCCACGGCGTCTGCGGTACTTGCTCGGCCGGGCCTGGCTATGACCAGTTGACAGGCCTGGGTACTCCCAATGCCGGCGCGCTGGTGGGCTTGCTGGCTGGCGCTGCAGCACCTGCGCCAGCGCCGGTGGTCACATCGGCCAGTATCAGTGGCATCGTAGGTGCGGCACTGACCTTCACTGTGTCCGTCAACGCTCCCAACCCCGTGACTCTGAGCCTTGCCGGTGCGCCCACTGGCATGTCGATCAGTGCTGCCGGTGTGGTGTCGTGGCCGGCTCCTGTGGCAGGGGCCTACGCCGTCACCGTTGTGGCAAAGGACACCAAGACGGGGCTCACTGGGCAGGGGGTTTACAACATCAACGTGATCGCTCCGGTGGCCCCGACGATCGAAAGCGCGAGCATTGCAGGCCGCCCTGGTGTCGCTCTGTCTTTCAAGGCGAATGTCAGCGCTCTCAATCCGGTGGCGTATTCCCTTGCAGGGGCTCCATCGGGAATGGTTGTGGCTGCAGATGGCGTGGTGAGCTGGACCAAACCGGTGGCTGGTACATACAGCGTGACCTTGACGGCGAAGGACACCAAGACGGGCTTGTCGGGCAAGGGCGTCTTCACGGTCAAGATCGCCACGGCAGGGCCGGTGATCACGGCCTCAGCCATGGTGGGCGTAGCCGGTCAACCGCTGTCCGGCAGCATCAACATCACCTCGCCGGGCGCCTCCTCGCTCTCCGTCTCCATCACCGGTGTGCCATTGGGCATGGGCTTTTCTGTTTCCGGAAGCACCATCACGGCCAACTGGCCCAAGCCGGTGGCTGGCAGCTATCAACTGGTGGTCACAGCCAAAGACTCGGCGGGTTTGTCTGCACAGCTGAGTGTGCCGGTGACGATCAACCCGCGCTAGGAGGTCGAGCCGCTACGCGGCCACCGAGCTCCCGCTTTATCCCGGGCTGGCTGTAGCCGGTGCGCTCAAACCCCGAGGTACTGCTCCAGCAGGAGGGGCTGCGCATGCAGTGCGTCCGAGCTGCCGTCAAACACCACCTGGCCCTTGACCAGGATGATGTTGCGGTCGGTGATCTGCGTGACGTGCTTCCAGTTCTTGTCCACGATCACGCTGCTGATGCCGCTGTCCTTGATCAGGCTGCAGATGCGCCAGATCTCGCGTGCGATCAGCGGCGCCAGGCCCTCAGTGGCTTCATCGAGGATGAGCACGTCGGGGTTGGTCATCAGCGCGCGGCCAATGGTGAGCATTTGCTGCTCGCCACCGCTGAGCTGCTGGCCGCCGTGGCCCAGGCGCTCCTTCAGGCGCGGGAAGGTCTCCAGCACGCGCTCGTAGGTCCAGTCGCGCTGGCCGCGTGTACCGGCGCGGGCGGCCATCTGCAGGTTCTCGACCACGCTCAGGTTGCCGAAGATCCCACGGCCCTCGGGCACGTAGGCAATGCCCAGCCGGGCCACTTCGTAGGGCGGTTTGCCAGTCATGTCGCGGCCCGCCACGGCCACACTGCCTGAGCGGGGCTTGACCAGGCCCATCAGCGACTTGAGCAGGGTGCTCTTGCCCATGCCGTTGCGGCCCATGAGGCCGATGGTCTCGCCCTGGCCCACGGTGAAATCAATGCCGTGCAGGATGTGGCTGCTGCCGTAGAAGGTGTGGATGCCCTTGGCATCGATCCATGGAGTGGTCATCTCAGTGGTCCTCCCCCAGGTAGGCGGCCTGCACGGTGGCATCGGCGCGTACCTCGGGCGGTGTGCCATGCGCAATCACCTCGCCGTTGACCATCACCGTCAGGCGGTCGGCCAGCGCAAACACGGCATCCATGTCGTGCTCGACCAGCATCATGGCGTGGGCAGGCTTGAGTCGCTGCAGCAGCTCCACCATGCGTTCGGCCTCGGCCACCCCCATGCCGGCCAGAGGCTCGTCGAGCAGCAGCACTTGCGGCTCGGTGGCCAGGGTCATGGCAATTTCCAGCTGGCGCTGCTCGCCGTGGCTCATGGCACCCGCAATGGCCATGCGCCGGTCTTTGAGACCGGACAGCTCGATAGCGCTTTCAAGACGTGCGCTGGTTGCTCTGTTTTTGATAGTGTCCGAGCGGGTGTCCTGCCACCAGCGCAACGGGTTCCAGGGCTGCTGTGCATCGCGCGACTGGGCCGCCAGGCGCACGTTTTCGTGCACGGTGAGCGGCAGGAAGATGTTGGTCTTCTGGTAGCTGCGGCCCAGGCCCTGGCGCGAGATGCGTTCGGGCGCCCAGCCGGTCACATTGGTGCCGCCCAGCAGCACCTGGCCCGAGGTGGGGGGCAGGTCGCCCGAGAGCAGGTTGGTCAGGGTGGACTTGCCAGCGCCATTGGGGCCGATCACCGCATGGATCTTGCCCCGCCAAAGGTCTACCGAGACACCATTGACGGCAGCCAGGCCGCCGAAGCGTTTGGTGACTTTCTGTGCAGACAACAAGACTTCAGCCATGGTGCGATCCCTCCGAGGCCTTGGCTGCGCTCCGCTGCGCAAACATGCCCAGCAGCCCGCGAGGCGCAGCCACCACCACCAGCACGATGAAGCCTCCCATCAGAAGCTGCCAGTGTTTGCTGATGTCCTTGAACACGTGCAGCAGGTACTCGAAGGCAAACGCACCCACGATGGCGCCCGCGAAGTTACCCATGCCGCCCAGAATGACCATCATGATGGCGTGCGCGCTCATGTGAAAGCCCATGAGCTCAGGATTCACATAGCCGGTCTGCGCGCCCCACAGGTAACCCGCCAGGCCTGCCAGCGCCCCGGCGATGGTGAAGGCGGTGAGTTTGTAGCCCCGTGTGCCGAAGCCCATGGCGCGCATGCGGTGCTCGTTGATGCGGATGCCCGCCAGCGCGCGGCCCAGCGGGCTCCACAGCAGGCGGCGCAGCAGCACGTACACCAGCACCACCAGCGCCAGCGTGAAGTAGTAGAAGGTCTTGCGTCCCTCCAGATCGAACGGCAGCCAGCCGAAGAGTGACGCATCGGGCCGGAAGTTGATGTACAGCCCGTCCGATCCACCCAGCACCTTGTTGTCGAAGAACAGGTAGAAGACCATCTGCGCAAAAGCCATGGTGACCATGATGAAGTAGATGCCGTGGGTGCGCACCACAAAGAACCCGATCACCAGTGCCACCAGGCCGGACACAGCCACGGCCAGCGGCAGCGACCACCACAGGCTGACCGGCATGTCTGCAGGGGTGAGAAAGGCCAGGGCGTAGCCCGCCACGCCAAAGTACGCAGCATGGCCTAGTGATACCAGTCCGGTCACGCCCTGCAGCAGATCCAGGCTCATGGCAAAGATGGCCATGATCATCATGCGGGTGACCATCTGTACGTAAAAGTCGCTGCCCACCACAGGGAACAGCAGCAACGCAGCCAGCCCCAGTGCCAGGGCGAACTGCACGCTGCGCGGCAGCACTTCGATATTGGCGCGCGGGGTGCTCATGAGCGGCCGCCGGGCCGCCCCAAGGCAGCGAAGGCCCCCTGGGGGGGCAGCGAGGTACACGAAGTGATGAGCGTGGGGGTAATCATTGCTTAAACAGGCCTTCGGGTTTCCACAGCAGCACGGCCGCCATCAGCATATAGACCAGCATGCCCGCGGCCTGCGGCAGCAGCACCTTGCCAAACGTATCGACCAGGCCCACCAGCAGCGCCGCAATCAGCGCTCCCCGCACTGAGCCTATGCCACCAATCACCACCACCACAAAGCACATGATGAGGACCGACGAGCCCATGTTCGGGTACACGCTGGATACCGGTGCAGCCACCATGCCAGCAACCGCCGCCAGGCCCACGCCCAACGCGAAGACGATGGCATGGATGAGCTTGATGTTCACGCCCAGCGACTCGGCCATGTCGCGGTTGAAGGCGCCCGCGCGGATCTTCATGCCCAAACGCGTTTTGGAGATCAGCAGGTACAGCGCCACCGCCAGCGCGATGCACACGCCCGATATGAACAGCCGGTAGACCGGGTAGGAGAGGGTGTCGGTGAGCGGGATCGACCAGTCAAGCATTTGGGGGATGGGTACTCCGTGCACATCGTCGCCCCACAGGATGGAGCGCAGTTCTTCAAAGATGTAGATCAGCCCGAAGGTCAGCAACACCTGGTCCAGGTGGTCGCGGTGGTAGAAGTGGCGAAAGAGTAGCCATTCAAGCGCCAGCCCGAAGACCACCGACAGCAGCGCGCCACCCACGATGGCCAACGCCAGGCTGCCGAAATGCCCTGAGAGTGAATACGCGAGGTAAGCACCCAGCATGTAAAAGCTGCCGTGCGCCAGGTTCACCACGCCCATGATCCCGAAGATCAGCGTGAGCCCGGCCGCCAGCATGAACAGCAGCAGGCCGTATTGAACGCTGTTGAGCAGCTGGATCAGAAAGGTGGCGAAGTCCATGACTGTGGTGATGTTGGCGACCTGCCGATGTGGCTGGTAGCCACTGGTGAAAGGGCCTTTTTGGGGGCGATGTACCCGGGGAGTTGTTAACTGGCGCGGCCCCATGGAGGGCAGCCGAGCAAGGGCCGCCCCGCAGCGAGGGCTGCGTCCCCCTGCACGCTGCGCGCAGCGCTGCGAGAACGGGGGGAAGGCGCGTAGCGCCTCAGGGGGGTGTTATCCCATCCTGCAACCGGCGCCGCTGTCGGCCAGCGCCTTGGCGGCTACGCCGATCACCTTGTTTTCCTTGTTCTCGACGCGGCGCAGGTAGATGTCCTGCACGGGGTTGTGCGACTTGCTCATCGTCCACTTGCCGCGTGGGCTGTCGATGACTGCGCTTTCCATCGCCTTGATGACGGCCGGTTTGGCAGAAAGGTCGCCCTTGACCGCGTTGGCGCCCTGCACCAGCAGCAGGCCGGTGTCGTAGCCTTGCACGGCATACACGTCGGGTTGGCTGCGAAAGGCCTTGGCGTATTCCAAGCGGAACTGCTTGTTGCGCGGCGTGTCCAGCGAATCGCTGTAGTGCATGGTGGTGATGATGCCGTCGGCCGCGGGGCCGGCAGCGTCCAGCACGCCCTCGGTGAGGAAGCCCGAGCCGTACAGCGGAATCTTGTCCTTGAGGCCGGCCGCCGCATAGTCCTTGATGAACTTGGCCGCGCCGCCACCGGCGAAGAAGCAGGCCACGGCATCAGGCTTGAGGGCCGCGATTTCGGTCAGAAGCGCCTGGAATTCGACGTTGGGGAAGGGCAGGCCCAGCTCCTTGACGATGGTGCCGCCGGCCTTGGTGTAGCTTTCCTTGAAGCCCTCAAACGCCTCGTCACCAGCAGCGTACTTCCAGGTGATCCATACGGCCTTCTTGTGGCCCTTTTCGACCATGGCCTTGCCCAGCGCCAGGGTGGGTTGGGAGTTGCTGAACGAAGTGCGGAATACATTGGGCGCGCACAGCGCGCGGGTGGCGGCGTGCACGCCCGCGTTGGGGATGAGGTTGAGCACACCGGTGTCGCGCGCCACCTTCTGGATGCCCATCTGCACGCCCGAGTGCACAGTGCCAATCAGCACATCCACCTTGTCGCGCTGGACCAGCTTGCTGGCGTTTTCCACGCCCTTACTGGGCTCGGACTCGTCATCGACCTTGAACCATTCGATCTCGCGGCCGCCGAGCTTGCCTCCCTGCTGGTCGATGGCCAGGCGCACGCCGTTCTCGATGGCCACGCCCAGCTGGGCAAAGGTGCCGGTGTAGGGCAACATGAACCCCACGCGCACTTTGCCGCTTTGAGCACGCACGATGGAGGGCAGCAGCAGGCCCGTGGATGCTGCGCCAACGAGGGCGGCACTGCGGCTGATGACGAGGCGGCGGGTGGTCATGGGGCTTGTCTCCTTTGTTTAGGCTTAAAGTAATTTACTGCAAGCGTTCGGTGGTGAATACCTATGGGTTACCCGTACCGGTGCTGGCGTGCGGTTCCGCTTGCATGGGTCGTGGCGTCCGTGGGTTCTCTGTCTTCGCTGCTAGAGGCCCGACGGATCCAGGCGACATGGCTGCAAACGTTGATGGCTGCCGCAGCAAGTGGGTAAATTTGAAACATGAATTAAAATGCATGTATTAATTTTTTGTGCAGTATAGATCGTGTTTTTTTGATTCGGGTGGCCGATTTGAGCCTGCGTTCTAGGTAGTTTCCAGCAGGGAGGCGGCAGCGGCACCGACCGGTGCCCGGAGGTGTTCCGACGGACCGATGACCTCTCGCGCTCCTGCAGCATGGCCCTGCCTGCACAATCGTGGACTGATCATCAGACCCGTCGCATATAGCGAGATGGCCCGGCGGAGTGATAGTGCTGTTGACTGCACGGAGCCGGCCACCATCCAGTCTGCGCCGAGTTGATGCAGCTTGCGGTTGCATCCGCTTTTTTATTCTGTATGCCTCCTTCTTCCCCCTCCGACCTTTCTCCTTCTGCACCGTCCCGGCCGCCATTGACGGCGCGCCTGGCCGAATGGCTGCGGCATTTCTGGCCCGCCCCGCTGGGTATTGATGGCAAAGAGCGCCTGCGCTTTGTGGTGGGCGCGGTGATCGGTGTACTGCTCACGGCATGGCTCAGCCGCTGGTGGGCCCAGGGGAATGGCACTGGGCCGTGGATGGTGGCTTCTCTGGGCGCCAGTGCCGTACTGGTGTTTGGCATGCCCTCCAGCCCGCTGGCGCAGCCCTGGCCTGTGTTGGGTGGCAGCACCTTGTCAGCGCTGGTGGGGGCGGTCTGCTCTGCGTTGATTCCGGACAAGGCCCTGGCGGGGGCGGTGGCAGTGGGGCTGGCCATCGCGCTCATGGTGCCATTGCGTTGTCTGCATCCTCCGGGTGGGGCCATGGCGTTGTACGTGGTGTTGACCTCTGGCGATGGGTGGCACCTTGCGGCATTCCCGGTGTTGTTCAACGTCGTCCTCCTGTTGATCGCCGCCGTGGTCTACAACGGTTTGACAGGCCGTCGCTACCCGCATCCTCAGCGTGTCACGCCGCGGGTGGCAACAAGCCAGGGCGCTTTCACAGCGTCGGATGTCGATGCGGCGCTGGCCCATTACAACCAGGTGCTCGACGTGAGTCGGGCGGATTTAGAGGGGTTGTTGCACCTGGCGGGCCGTGCAGCTTTCCAGAGAACCCTGGGAGAGTTGCGCTGCGCGGACATCATGTCCAGTCCGCCTCACGCTGTGGAGGCCGGCGTGTCGCTGAAAGAGGCGTGGGCTCTGATGCGTTTGCAGCAAATCAAGGCGCTGCCGGTGGTGGATGCGCAGCGCCAGGTGATCGGTATCGTGACGGTGGCCGACTTCATGCGGCTGGCCAACCTGGACACCCATGAAGGGCTTGGGCAGCGGTTGCGCACACTGGTCATGGGGCGTGGTGGGCAACCCCAGGCAGTGGGCGAGATCATGTCCCACCCTGTCCAGGTGGCGCGCTCGGCCCAGCATGCGATGGACCTTGTGCCGCTCTTTTCGCAGGGCGGACACCATCACATTCCCATCGTGGATGATGTAGATCACCTTGTTGGCATCATCACCCAGACCGACCTCGTGCGCACCCTGGCCTCGGCGGTGCAAGGCCGATAGCGGATGGTTTTCGAGGTTCTGGCTGGGAGCGCTGCGCCCGCGCCACAGGGCAGACCGGGTGTCCCATAGGCAAAACACGGCTTGTCGCGGTACAATTGACAGGCTTTGCGCAGCGCTGACGCCTGTTCATTGAAGCCGTCTCCCGGCCCTCTGCCTGATCTGCGCCCTGGGTGCAGCGACTCCCACCGCCCGCCATGCACCGTGTGTCGAGTTTCGACAACGCTGCAGCTGCCGTGGTGAATGCAATAAAACCGCTCAGGCGCCGACCACAGAACATTTGCTTTGAAGAGATAGAGAAACACATGGCCAAAGAAGAACTCATTGAAATGCAGGGCTCCGTCACGGAAGTCTTGCCCGACTCGCGATTTCGCGTCACGCTGGACAACGGCCACCAACTGATTGCCTACACCGGCGGCAAGATGCGCAAGCACCACATCCGTATCCTGGCTGGTGACAAAGTGTCGCTGGAGATGTCGCCTTACGACCTGACCAAGGGCCGCATCACGTTCCGCCACCTCGCCGGTCGCGGTCCTGGCCCTTCCTCCAGCCGCTGATCTTTCCGTTTTCGGTCCGTGGCAGACCGAGGCGGTTTCATAGTTTTTTCTGGTTCGTCTCTTGCCACGTCGCGTTCGCGCGACCGCTCCCTCCTGCGATCTCTTCGCCCTGCTACTTTCTAAAAAAAGTCAAAAAAGCAGGCGATGAGCCAAAAACAGGGGAATTGGCGGGTTAGAATACGAGCTGTCGGAGCGTAGCGCAGCCTGGTAGCGCATCTGCTTTGGGAGCAGAGGGTCGCGAGTTCGAATCCCGCCGCTCCGACCAATGTTTGAAGGCCTTGCAGCAAATGCTGCAAGGCCTTTTTTCTTGCCCCGCCTGGTGCCTTTCAACGCAGAGGCGATCGGGGTCTCGGGGGCGAGCGGAAATGGGCTATTCACCGCCTTCGTTTCCAGTAGGCTCGCGGAATCTACGTACCATTGTGGCCATCGCCGGTTGGCTCCCATTCGCACCGCCCCTGCCGTTTACCGCGCACGGTGCTTGCTGGTATCTCCATGACCTTCTCTGTGCTCTCTAAAGCCGCTGCCGTACCGTTGCCCCAGTCCGAAGCGCTTGCCCTGCCTGCAGTGCAGCGATACGACGCGGTCGATGCTCTGAGGGGAGTCGCCATGGTGTGGATGACGGTGTTCCACTTCTGTTTTGATCTGAGCCACTTCGGCTTGTGGTCACAGAACTTTCGTGTGGATCCGTTCTGGACCACGCAGCGCACCTTCATCGTGAGTCTTTTCCTGTTTTGCGCGGGACTGGGCCAGGCCATTGCGTTGCATCAGGGGCAGGGCTGGCACCGGTTTGGGCGCCGCTGGGTGCAGATCGCCGGGTGTGCGCTGCTGGTGTCCGCGGGGTCGTTTGTGATGTTTCCGGCCAGCTTCATCTATTTCGGTGTGCTGCATGGCATGGCGGTGATGTTGCTCATTGCGCGCTGTACGGCAGGGTGGGGGCGCTGGCTGTGGCTGGCCGGACTGGTGGCGGTGGCCTTGCCGTGGGCTGCGCAGCAGCTTCTGGCGGGGGTATGGGCCGATGCCGCACCCTGGTTCAATGGGCGAGCCCTGAATTGGCTGGGGTTGGTGTCCCGCAAACCGTTCACGGAAGACTATGTGCCCGTGTTGCCATGGTTGGGTGTGCTCTGGTGGGGGCTCGCTGCAGGTCAATGGGCCATGCGCGCGCGCAGGGGCTGGTTGCAATGGCCGCTACCCGTGGTGGTGCGGCCTCTGGCGACACTGGGGCGATGGAGCCTGAGCTATTACATGCTCCACCAACCGGTGATGATCGGCCTGCTGATGGCTGTGGTGTGGCTGATGGGGCGGACCTGAGCCTCGTCGAACTGTCTGGCCTTGCTAAACAGGCCGAGCCATAAAAAAACGCGACCGAGGTCGCGTTTTTTGTGGCCATGACGGCTGGGGGGCCGAGTGGCTTATTCCACCTTGGCCTTGGCGCGCAGGTCTTCCTGGAACTTGGCCAGCTTTTGCTGCTGCAGTTGCTGCGCCACTTGGGGCTTGACTTCTTCGAGCTTGGGCAGCTCTGCCTGGCGCACATCGTCCAGGCGGATGATGTGCCAGCCAAACTGGCTCTTCACGGGCGTCTCTGTCATCTTGCCCTTTTCGAGCTTGACCAGCGCTTCGGTGAACTCGCTCACGTAGCTCGATGGGTTGGCCCAGTCGAGGTCGCCGCCCTTGGCGCCGGAGCCTGGGTCCTTGGATTGCTTCTTGGCGATGTCTTCAAACTTGGCGCCCTTCTTGATGGACGCGATGATGGCCTTGGCGTCGGCTTCCTTTTCCACCAGGATGTGGCGGGCCTTGTATTCCTTGCCGCTGTTGGCTGCCACGAACTTGTCGTATTCGGCCTGGATTTCAGCGTCGGTGACGGGGTTCGTCTTCTGGAAGTCGGCGAACAGTTCGCGAATCAGGATGGCCTGGCGTGCCAGGTCCAGCTGGGCCTTGTAGTCTGCCGAGGTTTCCAGGCCGCGCTTTTGAGCTTCCTGCATGAAGATTTCACGGGCAATGACTTCTTCCTTGATCTGGCCTTCGATGTCGGGCGTCACGGGGCGGCCCGAGCGTTCGACCTGCTGCTTGAGCGCTTCGACGCGCTCCTTGGGAACTGCCTTGCCGTTAACAATGGCGACATTCTGGGCGGAAACGGGCAGGGCCAACGTGCCCAGCACGGCAGCGGCAACGAGGCCGGACAGGAGCTGTTTCTTCATGCGGAATCCAAAAAATGAGGGGTTGTTTGCCGACTGAAATCCGGCAGATGTTGACTTGAGGCCGGCTCAGAGAACTTCAATGGCGAGGGCGTGAACGCCTTGGTCAATAAATTCTTGCAGCGCATCATACACAAGGCGGTGTTGGGCCACGCGGGAGCGTCCTGTAAAGAAAGGTGACGAAATTCGCACCCGAAAATGGGTGCCGAATCCCGTGCCGTTGGCGCCCGCATGGCCTGCGTGGGCGGCGCTTTCGTCCAGCACCTCCAGGTGGCTGGGTGTGAGGCGCTCTGCCAGTGTCTGGTGCATCTGGTCTGCGATGGAGTTCATGGGCTTCACACTCGTTCAGGTGGTGGGCTCGTCGCCCTTGAGGTGGGGCGCAATGTAGATACCCTGCGCCACCAGGAAGACCAGCGGAAACGCATAGCCCCACAGCTTGAAGTCCACCCAGGCTTCGGTGCTGAAGTTCATCACCACGTACGCGTTGATGGCGGACATGAAGGCGCAATAGATGATCCAGGCCACGTTCAGCCGCTGCCAGACGGCGTCGGGCAAGTCCAGCTGGCTGCCCAGCAGCATCTTGAGGAAATTCTTTTTGAGCGCCCAGAGCGCCACCGCCAGGGCCACCGACATAGCGCCATAGAGCACTGTGGGTTTCCATTTGATGAACCGGTCGTCCTGCAGGACCAGCGTGAGCGTGCCAAACAGCAGGATCAGCACCAGGGTGACCTTGTGCATGGTCTGCAGGCGCCGGTCGATGGCGTAGATGATGGCCATCTGCAAGGCCGTGGCCGCCATGAGCACGGCGGTGCCTACGTAGATGCCGTAGAACTTGTAGGCCCCGAAGAACAGCAGGATGGGGAAAAAGTCGATCAGAATTTTCATGGAGTCAGCAAGGAGTCCCGGGCTTCAGCGGTCGCCGGACTCGAAGTCCAGCGAGGCCGAGTTCATGCAATACCGCAGCCCGGTGGGCGCTGGGCCATCTTCAAACACATGGCCCAGGTGCGCCCCGCATTGTGCACACACCGTTTCGGTGCGGACCATGCCATGGCTGCGGTCCACGATTTCGGTGATGGCGCCGGGGATGGCTTCGGAAAAGCTGGGCCAGCCGCAGCCCGCGTCAAACTTGGTGACCGAGTCGAACAGCTTGGCGCCGCAGCAGACGCAGTGGTAGCTGCCGTCGGCCCAGTGGGCTTCGTACTTGCCGGTGAAGGGGCGCTCGGTGGCGGCATGGCGCGTGACCTGGAAGGCCACGGGTTCTGCACCTTTTTCGCGCAGCACGGCTTGCCATTCGGCGTCAGTCTTCTGGATGGGATGGGTCATGATGAACAGCTGATCTCGATGGAAGACGCCCAGTCGGGCGGGAAGGCGGCGTAGGCGTCATGCCCCGGGTGCTCGTCAAACGGGCGCTCCAGCAGCCGCTGCAGGGTTTGGAGTTCACCGAAGTCGCCAAGTTTCGCCGCACGAATGGCCTGTTCGCCCAGGTGGTTGCGCAGCACGAACTTGGGATTGGTTTTGAGCATCAAATCGGCTTGATGCGCTACATCCATATGCCTTGAGTGCTCTGAATATAGTAGCAGCCATTGGTCCAGGCCAGCACGGTCCGCAAACAGGTCGCGCACGGGCTCCATGTCTTGGGTGCCCACGGCCTGCGACAGGCGGCGCCAGAAGATGGGGTAGTCCACCCGGTTCTGGGCCAGCAGCAGCAAGATGCCGTCGATGAGAGCGCCATCGCCGTCGCTGGCCTCCCGCAGCCCCAGCTTGGCGCGCATGCGGGCCATGAAGGCCTCGGGGAAAACCGTCTTGTAAGACTCCAGGGCCTGCTTGGCCAGTTCCTGGTCGCCGATCAGGGGCAGCAGCGCCTGTGCCAGGCAAAACAGGTTCCAGTACGCCACATTGGGCTGGCGGTTGTAGGCGTAACGGCCTTGCGAGTCGCTGTGGTTGCACACGTGGCCGGGCACAAACGCGTCGAGAAACTGAAACGGCCCGTAGTCAATCGTCAGGCCCAGGATGCTCATGTTGTCGGTGTTCATCACGCCATGGCAAAAGCCGACCGCCTGCCACTGCGCCATGAGGCGTGCGGTGCGCTCGCTCACGGCCTGCAGCAGGGCGGCGTACGGGTTGCCTGCCAGGTCGGTGCTGTCCCGGCATTCGGGGTAGTAGCGGTCAATGACGTAGTCGGCCAGCGTTTGCAGCGCGGCCTCCTGGCCGTTGGCAGCAAAGTGCTCGAAATGACCAAAACGCAAAAAGCTGCGTGCCACGCGGGTGACGACGGCAGCGGTCTCGATTTCTTCGCGGCGGACGTGCGCGGGCGAGCCGGTGATGCACAGCGCGCGCGATGTCGGCACACCCAGTCCGTGCATGGCTTCGCTGCACAAAAACTCGCGGATGCTGGAGCGCAACACCGCACGGCCATCGCCCATGCGAGAGTAGGGCGTGCGGCCTGCACCCTTGAGCTGGACTTCCCACCCCGTAGCCGTCTCCCCGAGCATGATGGCGCGCCCATCGCCCAGCTGACCGGCCCAGACGCCAAACTGGTGTCCGCTGTACACGCTGGCCAGGGGGCGCGAGCCTGCCAGCAGGCGGTTGCCGGTGAAGGCCTGCAGGGCCTCATCGCTGCGCAAGGCGGCTTCATCCAGCCCGAGCAGTTGCGCCACGGCGGGGCTGGTGCCTACCCAATGGGGCGTGGGCAGAGGGGTGGGGCGCAGTTCGGTGAAAAAGTCGGTGCCCAGCGCGGCAAAGCGGTGGTCCCAGGCGAGGCCGAGGTCGGTGTGGGCGTCGCTGTCGGCAGTCAGGGTCATGGGCTGGATTGTCTCGCAGGCCGGATGCCCCGGCGCCCACAGGGCCATGGCAGGGCGGGGATAGCCTGCACCGCGACCGCTACAACAACGCTGCCGCCGTCAGGCAGGCCGGGCCTGACGCAGGCTGCAGCAGCTGCTGGCGGTATTGGCCTGGGGGCATGCCAAACCAGCGCTTGCAGGCCCGAAACAGGTTGCTCTGGTCGCTGAAACCCAGCTGGTCCGCCACCTCGGCCAGGCTGCGGCGCGGGTCGGCCAGGTATTGGCGTGCCAGCTCGCTGCGGGTGTCGTCCAGAAGTTGCTGAAAACTCACCGACTCTGCCTGCAGCCGGCGCTGCAAGGTGCGATCGGTGAGGTGCAGGCGCGCAGCCACGTCCTCGCGGCGGGGTTCGCCGAGGTGCAGCATGCGCGATATCTCGGTGCGCACCTTGGCGCTGACCAGCGACTGGCCCAACGGGCCCAGTTGTCCCAGCTCGGCCTCCACCAGTTGTTCGTGCAGCGCCCACAGGTTCGGGTTGTGGGTGGGAATGGGTTGCAGCAGGTCAGCTTCGGCCATCAGAAAGCGGTTCACCGGCTGGCCAAAGCGGGGGGGTACGCCGAATGCCGCGCGATGCCGCGTGTCGTCGGCCGGCGCTGGGGTGACCAGCTCCACGGCCAGGGGCGTGAGGTCGCGCCGGGTGAGCCAATCGCACAGCGTCAGCAGGGTCAGCACCGCAAACTCCACCCGCTGTCGCGGTATGGGGCGCGAGGCGCCGATGTGGTTGAGCACCATCCAGTAACCTCGTGGGTCTCGCTCCATCGAGAACGTGGTGGCGTCCGAGATCAGCGCCATGTGCCGGTCCAGGTGCCTGAAGCCTTCGAGAAGGTTGGGCCCCGAGGCCAGTGCGTGGCCGACCAGATCCAGCTTGCCGTAGCGCGCGGCCAGCTGGCGGTCCAGGCCCAGCCCCGGGCGGTCGTAGTGCTGGGCTGCGGCCTCCCACAAGCGGCTGACGCGGTCCACATCCACGCGGGTGTGGGGGTGCTGCAGGCTCTCCAGGTCGATGTCGGCCTGCGCGCACAGGGCTTGCACCGGCAGTCCTTCGGCTGCAAACAGCTCCGCAATGCCGCGCACCCAGGCGGCAGAGCTGGTGCGCTGCGGCAGTGGGTTCATGGGCAAGCCCCTGTCTCAGGGTTTACGCGCGGTTGGTGTTCTGAAGTCACTGTTTTGGTGTGGTTGCGATAGTGGGTTGTGGGCCGGGCGTTTCCACAATCGGCGCCGAGGTCGGTCCCAGGCGCGAGTGTGATGCGTTCTGCAGGCCCGCCCCATTCCTGAAAACCCCGAAGGAGACAAACAACATGGCCTATTTTGCAAAGAGCCTGCGCTGGGGCGCAGCCTGTCTCGCCGTTGTGATGACCACGGCGTGTGGTGGTTCTGGCGGTACGCCGCCCGAACTGCGCGAAACCCGCTATGGCATGGTGCGCGGTACGGATGACAGCGCCACCAGCGGCACTTATGCCTGGAAGGGCGTTCCCTACGCCCAACCCCCTGTCGGGGCCATGCGCTGGCAGCCGCCCGCGGAGCCCGCCGCCTGGACGGGCGAGCGCAGCGCCACCCGGTTTGGCAGTGCGTGCCTGCAGATGGGCCGCATTTACGGACCCGGGGCCAACAACCGCTTTGACGACACGATTGGCCAGACGCTCAACACCCCGCTGGGCAGCGAAGACTGCCTGACCCTCAACATCTGGCGTCCGGCCACCGTGCAGGACAACCTGCCAGTGCTGGTCTTTATCCATGGGGGTAGTGCCATCTCGGGCTACACCGCCGACCCGGTGTACGACGGCGCCGCGCTGGCCAAGTCGGCCAATGCCATCGTGGTCACAGCCAACTACCGGCTGGATGTGCTGGGGTATCTGCAGTTGCCCGCCCTGCATGCCGGCAACAACGGCAGTGGAAGCAGCGCAGGCGGCAGCACTTCTACCGGCAACTACGCGTTGCTGGACGTTGTGCAGGCGCTGCGGTTCGTCCAGGGCAACATCGCCCGGTTTGGCGGCAATGCGGGCAACGTCACGTTGATGGGGCAGTCGGCGGGGGCCATCAATGCCTTGGCGCTGCTGACCGCACCGCAGGCCACCGGGCTGTTCCACAAATTGGTACCGATCAGCGGCGGGATCTCCTTGGCGTCGAACCTGCCCGCCGGGTCCATTCCCACACTCAACCCGGTCTCCCGCTACGCCACACAGGCCAGCCAGTTGCTGGCACATCTGGCCGTGGCCGATGGCCTGGCACCTGGCCTGCCCGAAGCCCAGACCCTGGTGGCCAGCTGGCCCCCCGCGCAGGTGGCCAGTTACCTGCGTGGCAAGGATGCGCGGGTCGTCTTGCAGACGGTGCTGGCAAAGGGGCTGACAGGTTCTGGCCCGATCCCGGACGGTGTGGTGGTTCCGGCCGATCCGATCACGGAGATTTCTGCGGGCCGCTATCAGAAAGTGCCTGTGTTGTCCGGCTACACGGCCGAGGAGGGCAAGCTGTTTGCCCCGTTCCTGGTGCTGCTGGGCGGCAAGCCCGGCATGAAGATCGGCGATGCAGAGCGCTTTGCGATGATGCAGCGCTTCGACCCTGATGTCCCCACCACCCTCACTGCGGCGGACATTCTGGATGCGTCCTACCTGCCGGTGACAGCCCCGGGCACGGGCTACAACGCACGCACCCAGCTGCTGGGCAATGTGTTCATTGGCGCCAGCCGCGACAACCTGCTGAACGCCCTGCGCAGCCAGCAGAGCAATGTGTGGAACTACCAGTTCAACTGGGCCCAGCAGCCCGCACCATGGAACGATGTGTACGGCGCGGCCCATGCGTTCGACCTGCCCTTTGTGTTTGGCAACTTCGGTCCCTCGGTGTTTGCGAAGGCGACCAACAGCACCGCCAACCAGCCGGGGCGCCTGGCCCTGTCGCGGGCCATGATGGACAGCCTGCGCGCCTTTGTGCACACCGGCGATCCCAACAACGCCACGCTGGGCCAGACCTGGCAGCCCTGGCCCCGCAAATTCATCTTTGACGCAGACCAGAAGGCGGCACGCCTGAGCGTGCAATGACCCTCGTGCTGCAGATGTCGAACAGACCTCGGCCGAATGCGGGTGGTCAGTGCGCGGCCGTGGCGGCGAGGTATGCGTTCAGCGCCTCGTCGTCCACGATGGCCACGCGCCCGAAGTCCAGCGACACAATGCCCATGCCCTCCAGCGACTGCAGCACCTTGTTCACGGTCTGCCGCGACAGGCCCACCAGCTGGCCCAGCTCTTCCTGCGTGAGGTTGAGCCGCCGGGTGCTGCGCCAGAACAGGCGGCTGAGGTACAGCGCCACGCGGTGCTCGGTGGACTGGGTGCGACCGGCTTCGATGATGGTCATGGCCTGGCCCAGCCGCATGTTCAGATGCAGCACCAGGAACTGGTTGAACGCCAGGCTGGTCTCGCGCAGCGTGGCAAACAGCGGCAGGGGCAGGCACAGCAGGGTGGTGGGGCGCAGTGCCACCACGTGGTACCGGCGGGGCTCGGGCTTCATGGCCGAGCCCTCGCCAAACCATTCACCGTCAGGCACGCCGATGAAGGCGGACGACCGGCCCTTGCTGGTGGGGCTCTGCAGCATCACCAGACCCGACAGCACGGCATGCCAGCCCCGCACGGCGCTGCCGGCGGGCATCATCACCGCGCCCTTGTCGGCCTGCTCGGCAAACACCTCTTCGCGCAGCCGCTCCTGCATGGCAGCAGGCAGGCCCGCGAACCAGGGCTGGGCGGCAATGAATCGTTGGGCAGAAGGGGCAGCGCAGAGCATGGGCCCGATTGTCGCTGCAGCGGTGCCAGCGGTTCAGGGTATTCCCTTGCCCTTTGTCAGTGGGACGACAAGTGTTGGCAGCCATGCCCGCCGGGCGCACACTCCGCTGCGGTTCACGGAGGCCAGCGACAGCGCAACCATGCCGCCGCCGATGCCATGCCAATGTGGTGGTGCGGCGTGTGTGGGTTCATCCCAGTGGCGTGCGGGGGCACGACGCGGGCGACACCCGGACGCCGGTACGCGCGCTACGATGACCGTTCCATTCACTACAACATCCAAGGAGTATTCATGCTGGGCTTGATGCAGAGTCAACCGTTGCTGATTTCGTCGCTGATCGAATTCGCAGAGCGCCACCACGGCGACGCCGAAATCGTGTCCCGACGGGTGGAGGGGGACATCCATCGCTACACGTACCGCGACCTCGCCGCACGTGCCCGCCGCCTGGCCAACGCGCTGGATGACCTGAAGCTCCAGTTCAGCGACCGGGTGGCCACGCTGGCCTGGAACGGCTATCGCCACATGGAGATGTATTTCGGTGTGAGCGGATCGGGCCGCGTGCTGCACACCGTCAATCCACGCCTGCACCCCGACCAGATCGCCTGGATCATCAACCACGCAGAAGACCAGGTGATGTGCTTTGACACCACCTTCCTGCCCCTGGTGCAGGCGGTGCACGCCAAATGTCCCACCGTCAAGAAATGGGTCGCCCTGTGCGATGCCGACAAGCTGCCGGCCGACACCGGCATCCCCGGCCTGACCAGCTACGAAGCCTGGATTGGTGCGCAGTCTTCGGACTACGCATGGCCTGAGTTCGATGAGAACTCTGCATCGAGCATGTGCTACACCAGCGGCACCACAGGCAACCCCAAGGCCGCGCTGTACAGCCACCGTTCCACCACGCTGCACGCCTATGCTGCGGCGCTGCCTGATGTCATGTGCCTCTCGGCCCGCGACTCAGTGCTGCCCGTGGTGCCCATGTTCCACGTCAATGCCTGGGGCATTCCGTACTCCGCCGCACTCACTGGCTGCAAGCTGGTGTTCCCCGGCCCGGCGATGGACGGCAAGTCCATCTACGAACTCATTGAGGCGGAGAAGGTGAGCTACGCCGCAGGCGTGCCCACCGTGTGGCAGATGATGCTGGGCCACATGAAGCCTGCGGGCCTCAAGTTCTCCACACTGCGCCGCACGGTGATCGGCGGATCGGCTTGCCCGCCCGCCATGATTCACGCCTTCAAGGAAGACTACGGTGTGGAGGTGCTGCACGCCTGGGGCATGACCGAGATGAGCCCGCTGGGCACGCTGTGCACGCTCAAGAACAAGCACCTCATCATGTCCAAGGACGAGCAGATGAAGATCCTGCAAAAGCAGGGCCGTGCGATCTATGGTGTGGACATGAAGATCGTGGGTGGCGACGGCAACGAGCTGCCCTGGGACGGCAAGACCTATGGCGACCTGCTGGTCAAGGGCCCCTGGATCGTGGGCAGCTACTTCAAGGGCGAGGGCGGTGACCCGCTGGTGCGCGACGCGCAGGGCAGGGGCTGGTTCCCCACGGGTGACGTGGCCACCATCGACGCCGACGGCTTCATGCAGATCACCGACCGCAGCAAGGACGTGATCAAGTCCGGTGGCGAATGGATCAGCTCCATCGACATCGAGAACATTGCGATGGCCCATCCCGCCATTGCCATGGCAGCGTGTGTGGGTATGCCGCATCCCAAGTGGGACGAGCGCCCCATTGTGGCCGTGGTCAAGCGGCCTGGCGCAGAGGTGACGCGCGAAGCGCTGCTGGCCTTCTACGAAGGCAAGACGGCCAAGTGGCAGATCCCTGACGACGTGGTGTTTGTCGATGCCATTCCGCTCGGTGCCACCGGCAAGATGCTCAAGACCAAGCTGCGTGAGCAGCTCAAGGATTACAAGCTTCCCGGCCTGTGATCAGGGTGGGGCAATGCATGTGCGCGCATCGCTTGCGAGCGCCATTTTTTGCGCTGCCCCAGGCTGGTGCGCGCTCGGGGGAGCGCGGCGCCAGTCACGTGTGCGACGCTGGTAGGGGCAATCCCTGAGCATCGCTTTGTTGCAACGCGGTACGCTGCGTTGTGTCGATTTACAAGGAGACAAAAGCATGAAGTTCGCTATTAAGGCTGTAGCAGCCTCGGTAATCTTGGCAAGCGCTGGCGGGGCCTTCGCTCAAAAGGGCGAGACGGTCAAAATCGCCTGGCTCGACCCCCTGTCTGGCCTGATGGCGGCCGTGGGAACGAACCAGCTCAAGAGCTTCCAGTTCATCGCTGAAGAGTTCAACAAGAAGAACCCTGCCGGCGTCAAATTTGAAATCATCGGCATCGACAACAAACTCAGCCCTCAGGAAACCACCAGCGCCCTGCGCTCGGCCATGGACCAGGGTGCGCGCTACGTGGTGCAGGGCAACGGCTCTGGTCCCGCACTGGCCATCATGGATGCGCTCGAAAAGCACAACGCACGCAATCCCGGCAAGGAAGTCCTGTTCCTGAACTACGCTGCCGTGGACCCAGACCTCACCAACAGCAAGTGCAGCTACTGGCACTTCCGTCTGGATGCAGACACCTCCATGAAGATGGAAGCGCTGACGACCTACATGAAGGACCTGCCAGAGGTCAAGAAGGTCTACCTGATCAACCAGAACTACTCGCACGGCCACCAGGTCTCCAAGTTCGCCAAGGAGATGATGCAGCGCAAGCGCCCCGACGTGCAGTTTGTGGGTGACGACCTGCACCCCCTGGCCCAGGTGCGCGACTTCTCGCCCTACATCGCCAAGATCAAGGCATCGGGCGCTGACAGCGTGATCACCGGCAACTGGGGTTCTGACCTGGCACTGCTGATCAAGGCCGCCAACGATGCGGGCCTGAACAACGTCAACTTCTACACCTACTACGGCTCCGTCACCGGCAGCCCCACTGCCATGGGCTCTGCCGCTGCAGGCCGCGTGTACATGGTGGCTTACGCCCACATGAACCTGCCGGGCGAGCTCAACAAGATCGTGGTGGACTACAAGAAGAAGTTCAACGACGACATGTACACCGGCGCCGTGTACCACGCCTTCACCATGCTGTCCGAAGGTTTCGTGAAAGCCAAGTCCACCGACCCCGTCAAGGTGGCCGCAGCGTTTGAAGGCATGAAGTTCAAGAGCTTCAACGGGGAAGTCGAGATGCGCAAGACCGACCACCAGTTGCAGCAGGGCCTGTTCATTTCCAAGTGGGAAAAGGCCGGCGGCAAGTACCCCATCGACTCGGAAAACACCGGCTACACCTTCGTGCCGCTGAAGTACTACGAGCCCTACGTGGCCAGCACGCCCACGTCGTGCCAGATGAAGCGCCCCTAAATCCGGCGCTGGCGTTTCGGCGCCAGAACTTCGAGGCCCGACGTACTCGGGCCTTTTTTTTCCCTCCGTGATGAAAAATTCCAATGAATCCTGAGTTTTTCGTGATCTCTTTGCTGAACGGCGTGAGCTACGGGCTCCTGCTGTTCATGCTGAGTTCCGGCCTCACGCTGATCTTCAGCATGATGGGCGTGCTCAACTTCGCACACACCAGCTTCTACATGCTGGGTGCCTATTTCGCGTTCACCATCTCCGGGGTGGTGGGCTTTTGGCCTGCGCTGGTGCTGGCACCGCTTGTGGTGTTTGTGCTGGGGGCTGCGTTCGAGCGCTACGCCCTGCGCCGGGTGCACAAGTTCGGCCATGTGCCCGAGCTGCTGGTCACGTTCGGGCTGTCGTACCTGATTCTGGAAGTCGTGCAGCTGGTCTGGGGTCGCTCCACGGTGCCTTACGGCCTGCCAGAGCAATTGCAGGGCCCGCTGTTCTCGCTGTACGGCACGCAGTTTCCCAAGTCGCGTTCGTTTGTGATGCTGGTGGCGCTGCTGATGCTGCTGTCGGTGTGGCTGCTGCTCACACGCACCCGCATCGGGCTGGTGATCCAGGCGGCTCTCAAGTACCCAGAAATGGTGGAAGCGCTGGGCCACAACGTGCCGCGTGTCTTCATGCTGGTGTTTGGTGGCGGTGCCGCGCTGGCGGGCCTGGCGGGCGTGATCGGCGGCAACACCTATGTGACTGAGCCTGCGATGGCGGCGTCTGTGGGCTCCATCATCTTCGTGGTGGTGGTGGTGGGCGGCATGGGCTCGCTCGCTGGTGCTTTCATCGCCTCGCTGCTGATTGGCGTGGTACAGACCTTTGCCGTGGCGCTGGACTACTCGCTGATCCACGTCTTCAAGGCCGTGGGTGTGGCGGTGACCGACCAGACCTTTGGCTATCCCTTGCTCAAGCTCACAATTTCCCAGGTGGCGCCCATCCTGCCGTACCTGTTCCTCGTGCTGATCCTGATCTTCCGCCCCAAGGGCCTTCTGGGCACGCGGGAGGACTGATGCCATGAATTCAACCACTCATCCTGTCTCCAGTGCCACGTCGCACTACCGGTTCAAGCCCTGGAACGTCGGGCGCCTTGTGATCTGGACGCTGTTTGCCGCAGCACTGATCGTGGCGCCCATGCTGTTTCGCAGCAGCCTGGCGCTGACCATGCTCTCGCAGATTGGCTACCTCATCATCATCTGCCTGTCCTACAACATGTTGTTGGGGCAGGGCGGCATGCTGAGCTTCGGCCATGCCGTGTACACCGGTCTGGGTTCGTTCATAGCCATCCACGCCATGAACATGGCAAGCAAAGGCAGCTTCAGCATTCCGCTAGTGCTGATCCCCATCGTGGGTGGGCTGGCCGGGGCCTTCTTTGCCATCTTGCTGGGCTTTGTCACGACCAAGAAGTCGGGCACCACGTTCGCCATGATCACGCTGGGCATTGGCGAGCTGGTGGCTTCGATGGCGCTGATGTTCCCCGAGTTCTTCGGGGGCGAAGGCGGCATCACCACCGACCGCGTGTATGGCCAGTCGTTCTTCGGCATCACCTTCGGTCCTGCCATTCAGGTGTACTACCTGATCGCCGTGTACTGCTTCGTGTGCACTGCGGCGATGTTTGCCTTCACCGGCACACCGCTGGGCCGCATCCTGAACGCAGTGCGCGACAACCCCGAGCGTGTGGAGTTCATTGGCTACAACACGCAGCGGGTGCGCTACTTCGCCTTCATCATTGCGGGCTTCTTTGCCGGCATTGGTGGTGGTCTGGCCACCATCAACTTCGAGATCGTGACGGGTGCTGACAGCCTGAACGTGGTGCGTTCGGGTGGCTACCTGCTGTTCACCTTCCTGGGCGGTGCCACCTTCTTCTTCGGCCCCATCATTGGTGCCGTGCTGCTGGTGCTGGCGTCGGTGCTGCTGTCCGAGCTGTCCAAGGCCTGGCTGCTGTATCTGGGCCTGGTGTTCCTGTTCATGGTGATGTATGCGCCCGGTGGCGTGGCCAGCCTGATCATGATGAACCTGCGCCTGGCCAAGTTCGGCAAGCTCCGCCAGCTGTGGACCTCTTACCTTGCGCTGGGCGGTACTGCCCTGGTGGGTGTGATGGGCGCGGCCTGCATGATCGAGATGACCTACCACCTGCAGCTCAATGCCGCACTGGGGCCAGAGTTGACCTTCCTCGGCGCCACGCTCAACGCCAAGGGCTTTACCAGCTGGTTTGGCGCGGTGTTTGTGATGGTGACGGGCTTTGCCCTGTTTGAACTCTGCCGCCGCCAATTTGTGCGCCAGTGGAGCAGGATCCAGGAAGAAATAGAACATGAAATCAAGCGCGGGGAGGCTTTGTAACCATGGCGGCTGACAACGCAACCTATGCGCTCGAACTGCGCGACCTGCGCAAGAGTTTTGGCAAGACCGAGATCATCCGCGGCGCCAACTTGGCCGTCGCGCCCGGTGAGCGCGTGGCCATCATCGGCCCCAACGGCGCGGGCAAGTCCACGCTGTTCAATCTGATCAGCGGGCGCTTTGCGCCCACCAGCGGCGATGTGATCCTGAATGGCCAGCGCATCAACGGCATGGCACCGTACGAGATCAACCGGCGCGGGCTCTCGCGCAGCTTCCAGATCACCAACATCTTTCCCAAGCTGTCGGTGTTCGAAAACCTGCGGTGCGGCGTGCTGTGGAGCATGGGCTACAAGTACACGTTCCTGCGCTTCCTGTCGAACCTGCACGATGCCAACGAGCGCGCCAAGCAGCTCATGGAGATGATCAAGCTCGACAAGAAGCGCGACACGCTGGCGATGAACCTGACCTACGCTGAGCAGCGCGCGCTGGAGATTGGCATCACCATCGCGGGCGGTGCCAATGTGATCCTGCTGGACGAACCGACGGCCGGCATGAGCAAGACCGAGACCTCACGCTTCATCCACCTCATCAAGGAAGTGACCGAAGGCCGCACGCTGTTGACGGTGGAGCACGACATGGGCGTGGTGTTCGGCCTGGCCGACAAGATCGCTGTGGTGGTGTATGGCGAGGTGATTGCCTTTGACACGCCCGACAAGGTGCGCGCCAACCAGCGCGTGCAAGAGGCCTATCTGGGCTCGGTCGTTGCGGACGAGCAAGGGGCGGGACACTGACATGCTGAAAATCGAAAATCTCCACGCCTATTACGGCAAGAGCCATGTGCTGCATGGCGTGACCTTTGATGTGCAACCCGGTGAAATCGTGGCCCTGCTGGGGCGCAACGGTTCGGGCCGCTCCACCACCGCCAAGGCCATCATGGGACTGGTGGACTGGGAGGGCACACTCAACTGGAAGGGGCAGGACCTCAATGGCAGGAAGGCCTACGAGATCGCCCACCTGGGGGTGGGTTATGTGCCCGAAAGCCGCGATGTGTTCCCCAACCTCACCGTGCACCAGAACCTGATGCTCGGCCAAAAGGGCAGTGGCAAGAACAGCCGCTGGTCGTTTGACGATATGTACGAGATGTTCCCCCGACTCAAGGAGCGCCAGCACACCGAGGCGGGCGTGATGTCGGGCGGCGAGCAGCAGATGTTGACCCTGTGCCGCACGCTCATGGGTGACCCGGACCTCATCATCATCGACGAGCCCACCGAGGGTCTGGCACCCAAGATCGTCGAGCTGGTGGGGCAGTACCTGCAGACCATCAAGTCGCGCGGCATCTCGGTGCTGTTGATCGAGCAGAAGCTGACCATTGCCATGAAGATCTCGGACCGCGCGCTGGTCATGGGGCATGGCTCGATCGTGTTCCAGGGCACACCGGACAGCCTGCGGGCCGACAACTACATACGCAAGGAATGGCTTGAAGTCTGACGATTTCTGAAAAACCATGGCCAAAAGAGGCGCCCGATAGCTGAAGGCGCCTCTTTTTTTGCTCTACCAAATGTTGCACTGCAAACCCCCTTGTCCCGCTCGGGACAAATTGACACGCCAAATGGGTTTGAAGTCTCTACAATAAAAACGCACGATCGTTCTTTTTCACTTTCCAAGGAACAACAGCACCATGACCGCTGAATACAAAGTCCACGGCTCCGTTGCCGTGATCACCATGGCCAACCCTCCCGTCAACGGACTCGGTCTGGCGACCCGCCAGGGCATCGTGGACGGCCTTGGCCGTGCAAATGCCGATGCAGCGGTCACGTCCATCGTGATCACCGGTGCCGGTGGTGCGTTCTCTGGCGGCGCCGACATCAAGGAGTTCGGCACCGACAAGTCGCTGCAAGAACCCAACCTGCTGTCGGTGATTGCCGCCATTGAAAACTCGGCCAAGCCCGTTGTGGCTGCCATGCACAGCGTCGCCATGGGCGGCGGGCTGGAGCTGGCCCTGGGTTGCCACTATCGCATTGCAGCGCCTGGCTGCTCGATTGCACTGCCTGAAGTCAAGCTGGGCCTGATCCCCGGTGCAGGTGGCACGCAGCGCCTGCCACGCGTGATTGGTGTTGAAGCGGCGCTCAACCTCATCGTGAGCGGCGAGCCCGTCAAGAGTGAAATGATTGGCGCCGTGCCCGGCCAGAAGCTGTTTGACAAGATGGCCGCGTCGGCCGAGTCGCTGGCGGCAGAAGCCCTGGCATTCGCGCAAAGCGTGGCCGATGCCCGCCCGCTGCCCCTGGTGCGCAACTTCCCCTGCAAGCACCCCGAAGGCGACGCGTACTTCCAGTTCGCGCGCAACATGGTCAAGGGCATGGCCAAGAACTTCCCCGCGCCCGCCAAGTGCGTGGACGCGGTCGAAGCGGCCACCAAGAAGAAGTTCGCCGAAGGCATGCTGGTCGAGCGCGAAATCTTCATCAACCTGATGTGGACGCCCGAGTCGCGTGCACTGCGCCATTTGTTCATGGCTGAGCGTGCGGCGAGCAAGATCCCTGATGTGGCCTCCGACACCCCCAAGCGCGACATCAAGCTGGTGGGCGTGATTGGCGCGGGCACCATGGGCGGCGGCATTTCCATGAACTTCCTGAACGCGGGCATCCCCGTCAAGATCCTGGAAATGAAGCAGGAAGCCCTGGACCGTGGCGTGGCCACGATCAAGAAGAACTACGAAGCCCAGGTCAAGAAGGGCAAGCTCAAGCAGGACAAGTACGAGCAGCGCATGGCCCTGCTGAGCACCACGCTGAGCTACGACGACTTCAAGGACTGCGACCTCATCATCGAAGCCGTGTTCGAAGAGATGGGCGTCAAGGAAGCCGTGTTCAAGCAACTCGACGCTGTGGCCAAGCCCGGCGCCATCCTGGCCTCCAACACCTCCACGCTCGACGTGGACAAGATCGCAGCGTTTACCAAGCGTCCGCAGGACGTGGTGGGCATGCACTTCTTCAGCCCTGCCAACGTGATGAAGCTGCTGGAAGTGGTGCGTGGCAAGGAGACCGCCAAGGACGTGCTGGCCACCGTGATGGCCATCGGCAAGAAGATCAAGAAGACTTCCGTGGTCTCGGGCGTGTGCGATGGTTTCATCGGCAACCGCATGATCGAGCAGTACAGCCGCCAGGCTGGCTTCCTGCTGGACGAAGGCTGCACGCCCCAGCAGGTGGACAAGGCCATCGAAAAGTTTGGCTTTGCCATGGGCCCGTTCCGTATGGGCGACCTGGCGGGCAACGACATTGGCTGGGCCATCCGCAAGCGCCGCTCCGTCGAACGTGCCGACATGAAGTACAGCCGCACGGCCGACAAGCTGTGTGAACTGGGCCGCTTCGGCCAGAAGACCGGCGCAGGCTGGTACGACTACCAGGCTGGCAAGCGCGACGCGATCCCGAGCGACCTGGTCAACAAGATGATCGAAGACCACCGCAGGGAGCTGGGCATCACGCCGCGCAAGATTTCGGACGAAGAAATCGTGCAGCGCCTGGTGTTCGCACTGGTCAACGAAGGCGCGCACATCCTGGAAGACGGCATTGCCAGCAAGTCCGGCGACATCGACATGGTGTACCTGACCGGCTACGGCTTCCCCATCCACCGTGGCGGCCCCATGCACTACGCCAGCGAAGTGGGTCTGTTCAACGTGGTGCAGGCCATGGACCGTTTTGCCAAGAACCCGCTGGATGACGCAGCGTTCTGGAAGCCCGCTCCGCTGCTGGCCAAGCTGGCCGCCGAAGGCAAGGCCTTCCAGTAAATAGCCGCGTGCACCCATCTACAGAATCAAAGGAATTCACATGACCTCCGCAGTGATTGTTTCCACCGCCCGCACGCCGCTCGCCAAGAGCTGGAAGGGTTCGTTCAACATGACGCATGGCGCCACCCTGGGCGGCCATGCCGTGCAGCACGCCGTGTTGCGTGCCGGCATTGATGGCGCTGACGTGGACGACGTCATCATGGGTTGCGCTACGCCCGAAGGCGCCACCGGCAGCAACATCGCGCGCCAGATTGCCTTGAAGGCCGGTCTGCCCATCACCGCCTCCGGCGTCACGGTCAACCGCTTTTGCTCTTCGGGCCTGCAGACCATTGCCATGGCCGCCCAGCGCATCATCGCTGGCGAGGCCGATGTGTTCGTGGCCGGTGGTGTTGAAAGCATCTCCTGCGTGCAGCAGGAGATGAACCTGCACATGATCCAGGACCTGGCCTTGGCCAAGCAAAAGCCTGAGATTTACTGGAGCATGCTGCAGACCGCCGAGCAGGTGGCCAAGCGCTACAACATCGGCCGCGAAGCCATGGACGAGTACGGTGCAGGCAGTCAGCAAAAGGCCTGTGCCGCTCAGGCCAACGGCTTGTTCGATGCAGAAATCGCCCCCATCACCGTGACGGCCGGTGTGGCTGACAAGACGCTGGGCCTGATCACCAAGCAAGTGACGGTGAGCAAGGACGAAGGCACACGCGAAGGCACGACGGTGGAGGCCATCAGTGGCCTGCGGTCGGCACTGCCCGGTGGCCTGATCTCGGCCGGCAATGCCAGCCAGTTCTCTGACGGCGCCGGTGCCTGCGTGATCACCAGCGAAGAGTACGCCAGCAAGAAGGGCCTCAAGCCCCTGGGCCGTTTCCTCGGCTTTGCAGTGGCCGGTTGCGAGCCTGACGAAATGGGCATCGGCCCTGTGTTTGCCGTGCCCAAGGTGCTGAAGAAGCTGGGCCTCACGGTGCAGGACATCGACCTGTGGGAGCTGAACGAAGCCTTCGCTGTGCAGGTGCTGTACTGCCGCGACAAGCTGGGCATCCCGGCGGACCGTCTGAACGTGAACGGCGGCGCCATCGCCCTAGGCCACCCCTACGGTGTGTCGGGCCAGCGCCTCACGGGCCACGCCCTCATCGAAGGCAAGCGCCGTGGCGCCAAGAAGGTATGCGTGACGATGTGCATCGGCGGCGGCATGGGCGCTGCGGGCATTTTCGAGGTGCTGTAAGCCATGTCCGGGCAGGTCTCGTCGCCACCGCGCACCGACATCCCCGATGTCGTGGTGTCGCCCGAGGTCTTCCTGGCCATGGGGCGTGAGGTACTGGCATCGCAGCCGTTCAGCATCCTGGTGGGGGCGCGGCTGCATGCCTTGTCCCCAGGGCACTGCGAGCTGCACCTGCCCATCACGCCCCAGTTGCTGCAACAGCACGGGGTTGTGCACGGGGGCGTGCTGAGCTATGTGGCCGACAACGCCCTGACCTACGCAGGAGGCACCGCGATGCGGGTGCCCGTGGTGACCTCCGAGTTCAAGATCAACTACCTGCGCCCTGCGGTGGGCGAACTGCTCATCGCCCGTGCGCAGGCGGTGCACCATGGCCGTGCGCAGGCGGTGTGCCGCTGCGATGTGTTGGTGGTGCAGGCAGGCACCGAAAAGCTATGCGCCGTGGCGCAAGGCACCATTGCCGCACTGCCACCGCGCGAAGACGCGGCACCGTCGCCCGCTGGCGCCTGATGGTGGCAAGGGATGGGAGCATGTTCCTCCTCACTCTTGCGCCGTTAACTCCTTATTTGATAGCTGCTGGCGCATGATTTATCTGCGCCTGGGGCCGTTTTAACCCTGAAATGCCATGAGCCTACGTCCCACCGTCGATTTCCTGCTCTACCAGTGGCTGAACGCCGAGAAGCTGCAAGCCCGCGAGCGCTTTGCAGACCACTCCCGCGAAACCTTCGATGCCGTGCTCGACACCTCCGAGCGCATCGCGCGCGAGAAGTACGCGCCCTTCAACCGCGTGGTGGACACCGAAGAACCCCGCACCGAGACCGAGCCCGACGGCATGCTGCGTGTGGTGCTGCCGCAAGCCACCTACGAAGCACGGCGCGCCTATGCAGAATCGGGCCTGCTGAGCGCCGCGCAGGACTACGACATTGGCGGCATGCAGCTGCCCTACACGGTGGAGGCTGCGGCCAACAGTTTTTTTGCGGCCGCCTCGATCAGCATTGGGTCCAACCTGCTGACCTCGGGCAACGCCAACCTGCTCATGGTGCATGGCACCGACCTGCAAAAGCAGGTGTTTGCGCTCAATGAATTCAACGGCCGCTGGTCGGGCACCATGTGCCTGTCGGAGCCACAGGCGGGCTCGTCCCTGTCCGACGTGGCCACACGCGCCGTGCCGGATGGCGAGGGCTTTGAGAGCGACCCGCTCGGCGCGCGCTACCGCCTCAAGGGCAACAAGATGTGGATCAGCTCGGGCGACCATGAGTTGACCGAAAACATCGTGCACCTGGTGCTGGCCAAGATCCCGGGGCCAGACGGCAAGCTGGTGCCCGGCACCAAGGGCATCTCGCTGTTCATCGTGCCCAAGAAGCTGGTGGACACCGACGGCCAACTGACCGGCGTGCGCAACGACGTGGCGCTGGCGGGCCTGAACCACAAGCTGGGCTGGCGCGGCACCACCAACACGCTGCTGAACTTTGGCGAGGGCAAGTACCCCGTGGATGGCCAGGCAGGCGCCGTGGGTTACCTGGTCGGCCAGCCCGGCAAGGGCCTGCACTGCATGTTCCACATGATGAACGAGGCGCGCATTGGCATCGGCATGGCCGCCACCATGCTGGGCCTGGCCGGCTACTACGCGAGCCTGGACTACGCCAAGAACCGCCCCCAGGGCCGGCCCGTGCAGGGCCCCAAGGACGGCGCGGCTGCCGTGGTCAAGGACGCCGCCCAGCCCCAGGTGCGCATCGTCGAGCACGCGGACGTCAAACGCATGCTGCTGGCGCAAAAGTCGTATGGCGAGGGCGCCTTGGCGCTCAACCTGTTCTGCGCGCGGCTGGTGGACGAGCAACACACGGGCGATGCCGCTGCGGCCGACGAAGCCCGCCTGCTGCTGGAGGTGCTGACCCCCATCGCCAAGAGCTGGCCCAGCGAATGGTGCCTGGAGGCCAACAGCCTGGCCATCCAGATCCACGGCGGCTACGGCTACACGCGCGACTTCCCCGTGGAGCAGTACTGGCGCGACAACCGCCTGAATATGATCCACGAAGGCACCCACGGCATCCAGGCCATGGACCTGCTGGGTCGCAAGGTGCTGATGGAAGGCGGTCGTGGCCTGCAACTGCTGGCCGGGCGCATCAACGCCACCATCGAGCGCGCCATCCAGGTGCCCGCGCTGGCTGCCCACGCCAACGCGCTGGGCAAGGCGCTGCAGGACGTGGGCGCGGCCACCAAGGCCGCCTGGGCCACGGGCCAACCCGCTGATGCGCTGTCCAACGCCGTGCCCTACATGCAGGCCTTTGGCCACACGGTGCTGGCCTGGGTGTGGCTGGACGTGGCGCTGGCCACCCTGGCGGCCGATGCAGCCCTGGCGCAGCCCGCCAGCGTGGGCCGCATGGGCGCCATGCGCTTTTTCTTCCATTACGAGCTGCCCAAGATTGGCGCCTGGCTGCAAGTGGTCAGTGCACGCGACGCGACCTGCGCCAGCTTTCCTGAAGAGGCGTTCTGATGGCCGCTGCGCACACCCTGCAGCGCTTGCACAAAATCATCTGGGCGCTGATCTACGGCGGCCTGCTCACGCTGGTGCTGGGCATTGCCACCGCCCGCACCGACGCGGCCACGGGCTGGGTGCTGATGGTGGGTGGGGGCGTGGTGGCGGCAGTGGGCGTGGTGCTGATCGCCGTGCGTGCGCGGCTCAAGGCCGACCCCCAGGGCTGACGCTGCGGCACCGCGGCAGCCACCTGGCGGGCCCCGTGCGGAGCGGACGCGGCGGCGACACAATGCAGCCTTCTGGCGCCGCACAATGGCTGCCTGTATTCCATCCCCTGGCTGGCGCATTCCAGCGCCGGGCTGTGGTCCGAGAACATCCATCGACTGGCAAAAATCCAAGGAGACATTCACATGACACGCACCATCCAACAACTGTTTGACCTGACGGGCAAGACCGCCCTGGTGACCGGCGGCTCGCGCGGCCTGGGCCTGCAACTGGCCCACGCGCTGGGCGAGGCGGGCGCCAAGATCGTGCTCAGCTCGCGCAAGGCGTCTGACCTGGAAGAAGCCACGGCCGACCTGCAGGCCGCAGGCATCGACGCGCGCTGGATCGCCGCCGACTGCGCCAAGGAAGAGGACATCCGCCGCCTGGCCGACGAGACCTTGCAGCGCCTGGGCCATGTGGACATCCTGGTCAACAACGCGGGCGCGGCCTGGGGCTCTCCGGCTGAAGACCACCCCGTGGAGGCCTGGGACAAGGTGATGAACCTCAACGTGCGTGGGTACTTCATCCTGAGCCAGCACATCGCCAAGCACAGCATGATCGGCCGCCGCAGCGGCAGCATCATCAATGTGGCGTCCATCGCCGGCCTGGGCGGCAATCCCAAGGGCATGAACACCATTGCTTACAACACCTCCAAGGGTGCGGTGATCAACTTCACACGGGCGCTGGCGGCCGAATGGGGGGCCTACAACATCCGCGTCAACGCGATCTGCCCGGGCTTCTTCCCGAGCAAGATGACGGTGGGCACACTCAAGGCCATGGGCGAAGAAGCGCTGGCTGCCCACGCCCCCCTGGGCCGCCTGGGCGATGATGAAGACCTGAAGGGCTTGTGCGCGCTGTATGCGTCGGATGCGGGCAAGCACATCACCGGCCAATGGCTGGCGGTGGACGGCGGCGTGAGCATTGTGACTGGAGGGTGAACATCCCCCTGAGCGGCTGCGCCGCTTCCCCCTTCTCTCGAATCGCTGCGCGATTCGGAAAGGGGGACGACGCAATCGCTGCGGGGCGGCCCTTGCTCTGCGTCCCTCGCCTGTGCCGCGCCCGTTGCGACCTACATTTCCAAAGGAAAAAGCCTTGATTAGTTTTGGTGTCGAAATCCCCTTTGTCAGCCACCTGGGCTTCACGCTGCACCGCATGGAGGACGGCGAGTCCGAGCTGCGTTACGAAGCCAAGCCTGAGCACCTGAACTCGTTTGCCGTGACCCACGGCGGCGCGTCGATGACGCTGCTGGACGTGACCATGGCGACGGCCGCGCGCAGCGTGACGCCGGACATGGGCGTGGTCACCATCGAGATGAAGACCAGCTTCATGCAGCCCGCGCGCGGGCCGCTGGTGGCCAAGGGGCGATTGATTCACCGCACGGCCACCATGGCGTTCACCGAGGGCACGGTGTACGACGCCCAAGGCAAGGTGTGCTGCCACGCCACCGGCACGTTCAAGTACGTCAAGCGCCTGCCTGTGGACGGGCGCAATGTGAATGACCTCAAGGTCATCTCCACCGACTGAGCCAGTGGTTGAGGTCGCCAGCAGGTTTTAAAGCCTTTTTGCCTGCCAGCGCAATGGATATATGCGCTGGCAGCTATCAAAAACATAGTGTTTAATTTTCTGAAGGAGCTTTCCATGCCACGCAACCAACAAATCGTTCTCGACAACCGTCCCCAGGGCGAAGCGGTGGCCAGCAACTTCAAGCTGGTCGCGACCGACACGCCCGCGCTGCAGGACGGCCAGGTGCTGGTGCGCCACCACTACCTGAGCCTGGACCCCTACATGCGCGGCCGCATGAACGAGAGCAAGAGCTACGCCGCGTCGCAGGCGCTGGGCGAAGTCATGATCGGTGGCACCGTGGGTGAAGTGGCCGAGAGCAAGCATCCCAAGTACGCCGTGGGCGACAAGGTGGTGGGCATGGGCGGCTGGCAGGAATACAGCGTGGTCAATGCCGACCAGCCGGGTGCGCTGCGCAAGGTGGACACCACCCATGTGCCGCTGTCGCACTACCTGGGTGCCGTGGGCATGCCGGGTGTCACGGCCTGGTACGGCCTGGTCAAGATCATTGCGCCCAAGGAAGGCGACACCGTGGTGGTGAGCGCCGCCACGGGCGCCGTGGGCAGCGCTTTTGCGGCCCTCGCCAAGGCCCGTGGCTGCCGCGCGGTGGGCATTGCGGGCGGTGCCGACAAGTGCAAGTACGCAGTGGAAGAACTGGGCTTTGACGCCTGCATCGACTACAAGCAGCACAGTGACGTGAAGGCCATGTCCAAGGCCCTGAAGGAAGCGTGCCCCAACGGCATCGATGGCTACTTCGAGAACGTGGGCGGCTGGATCATGGACGCCGTCATGCTGCGCATGAACGCCTTCAGCCGCATCGCCCTGTGCGGCATGATCGCCGGCTACGACGGCGCACCGCTGCCCATGGCCAACCCCGCGCTCATGCTCATCAACCGCATGAAGGTCGAAGGTTTCATCGTCAGCGAGCACATGGAAGTCTGGCCTGATGCCCTCAAGGAGCTGGGCACGCTGGTCGGCACCGGCAAGCTGCGCCCGCGCGAAACCATTGCCCAAGGCATTGCCGCCGCGCCCGAGGCCTTCCTGGGCCTGCTCAAGGGCAAGAACTTTGGCAAGCAACTGGTCAAGCTGATCTGATGATGCTGAAGTGGACCTGGGCCCGCTTCGATGACTTGGGCGTGCATGCGCTGCATGACGCCCTGGCCTTGCGCTGCAAGGTGTTCATCCTGGAGCAGGGCCCCTACCAGGACCCGGACGAAGCGGACAAAAAGTCCTACCACCTGCTGGGCTACGACGAGGCGGGTACGCTGCAAGCCTGTCTGCGCGTGGTGGACCCGGGTGTGAACTACCCCGAGCCCTCCATTGGCCGCGTGGTCACCGCCAAGGAGGCGCGCGGCAACGGCACAGGCCGGGCGCTGATGCAGGAGGGCATCGCCCGCTGCAGCCAGGCGTGGCCGGACCGGGGTATCCGCATCAGTGCGCAGGCGCACCTGCGGGGCTTCTACGGCAGCCTGGGTTTTGAGGCGGTGTCCGACGAATACCTGGAAGACGATATCCCGCACATTGAAATGCTGCGAAAGGCGGGCTGACACAGCCGCAGCCCCTTCGACCATTCACACAGCCCACCCGCGAAGGAGCCGACATGACCTTGCCCACCGCCACCCTGGCGCGTACCCATGACGTCTTCAACCAGAGCACGCCGTGGGCGGATGTGAACCTGTTCACCACCAACCAGCCGCTGCAGGATGCGTTGCGCCTGCATGCACCCGGCCTGCGTGTGGAGGGCCTCAAGGCGCTGGGCGCCGAGATGGGCTCGGCCGAGATGCTGACCCACGCGCGCCTGGCCAACACCCACAAGCCCCAGCTGCGCACGCACGACCGCTTTGGCCACCGCACGGATGTGGTGGAGTTCCACCCCAGCTACCACGCTTTGATGGGCGCCGCGCTGCGCCACGGCCTGCATGCCACGCCCTGGTCGCGCCAGGACACGGGCCACGCGCATGTGGAGCGCGCGGCGGGCTTCATGCTGTTCACCGAGGCCGAGCCCTCGGTGCTGTGCCCAGTGTCGATGAGCTACGCCGTGACCCCGGCATTGCGAGGCAATTCAGCGGTATGGGCGGACTGGAGCAAGGGTTTGGCGAGCACGCAGTACGACCCGCGCCTGGCGCTGTTCTCTCAGAAATCCGCGCTCACCATGGGCATGGGCATGACCGAGAAGCAGGGCGGATCGGACGTGCGTGCCAACACCACACAGGCTGTCCACGACGGCGACGATGCCTGGGGCGCGCGCTATCGCATCACCGGCCACAAATGGTTTTTCTCGGCGCCCATGTGCGATGCGTTCCTGATCCTGGCGCAGGCGCCCGGCGGGCTCACCTGCTTCTTCCTGCCGCGTGTGTTGCCTGACGGTGGAGAAGGTGCGGTCAACACCATTCGCATCCAGCGCCTGAAAGACAAGCTGGGCAACCACGCCAATGCCAGCTCCGAGGTCGAGTTCATCGGCGCGATGGCCTGGCGCGTGGGCGAAGAGGGCCGGGGTGTGGCGCAGATCCTGGAGATGGGCACCATGACGCGGCTGGACTGCGCGCTGGGCACCAGCGGCCTCATGCGGCAGGCGCTCAGCATTGCGCTGCACCACACGCGCCAGCGCTCGGCCTTTGGCAAGAAGCTCATCGAGCAGCCGCTGATGCGCAATGTGCTGGCCGATTTGGCGCTGGAGAGCGAAGCCGCCACCGCGCTGTCAATCCGCCTGGCCAGCGCCTTCGACAAGAAGGCCACCAGCGAGCACGAAGCCGTGATGGCCCGCCTGCTCACGCCCGTCGCCAAGTTCTGGGTGTGCAAGCGCGGCAGCGTGTTTGCGCAGGAGGCCATGGAATGCCTGGGCGGCAACGGCTATGTGGAGGAGGGCGGCGAGGGCGTGATGGCTCGCATCTACCGCGAGATGCCGCTCAACTCCATCTGGGAAGGCGCGGGCAACATCATGGCGCTGGATTTGATGCGCGCCGTGCGCCGCGCCGACACCGCTGCCGCGCTGGACGCCGAACTGGCACCTGCACGCGGCGCCCACCCGGCGCTGGACCGTCTGGCCGGCGCACTGCCCCTGCGTGTAGACGCCATGACCACCGAGGCCGAGGCCCGGCGACTCGCCCAGGATGTAGCGTTGGCAGTGCAGGCGGCCCTGTTGTTGCGCAGTGCGCCCGGCGCAGTGTTTCGAGCGTTTTGCGACTCGCGCCTCTCTGGTGACTGGGGCTACAGCTTTGGCACGCTGGGCGCGGGTGTCAACCTTGACGCCATCTTGGACCGCGCACTTCCGGCCTGAGCCATCCCACAGAATTTTGCGGAGAAACCCATGTCCCACCTCATCCTGCACCACTACCCCTCGTCCCCATTTTCCGAAAAGATCCGTGCGGTGCTCGGCTTCAAGCAGCTGGCCTGGAAGTCCGTCATCATCCCCAGCGTCATGCCCAAGCCCGATGTGGTGGCGCTGACCGGCGGGTATCGCAAGACGCCGTTCTTGCAGATCGGCGCCGATATCTATTGCGACTCGGCCCTGATCTGCGATGTGCTGGAGCATGAGCATCCCGAGCCCGTGCTGTATCCGCCGCATCTGAAAGGCGTGTCGCGCGTGTTTGCGCAGTGGGCCGACACCACGCTGTTCTGGGCTGCCATGGCCTACAACCTGCAGCCCAAGGGCGCCGCCGTGTTGTTTGCCAACCTGCCGCCGGCGGCCGCGCAAGTGTTTGGCGAAGACCGCCGCGAGATGAGCGCGGGCATGCAGCGCCTGCGACCGGCCGATGCCACGGCCGCCTACCGCTCGTACCTGCGGCGTATTGCGCACATGGCCGAGGAACACGACTTCCTGTTCGGCGCCGAGCCTTGCCTGGCCGACTTTGCGGCCTACCACCCGCTGTGGTTCACGCGCCAGTGTGTGCCCGTGATGGCCGACATCTTTGCCGCCACACCCGCCGTGCTGGAGTGGATGGACCGCATCGCTGCGCTCGGCCACGGCCGCATGGAGAAGTTCAGTGCCGCCGACGCCATCACCGTGGCCGCGGGCATGGAGCCGCTGCCGCTGACCGACGACGTGTTCCAGGACGAGCACGGCATCCCGCTGGGTACCCAGGTCACGATTGCCGCCGAGAGCTTTGGCACAGAGCCCACGGAAGGTGAGCTGATTGCCGCCACCCGCACCCGCTACACGCTGCGCCGTACCGACCCGCGTGCGGGCACTGTGCACGTTCACTTCCCCCGCATTGGCTACGTGCTGCGGCCGGTGGCGCCCTGAACAACGGCAGCCTTTTTGATCGCACCGCCCCCGATGCGCTCTGCGTGTTCGGGCGGCGTTGGCCGAAGCCGTGTGTCGGCATCAGCGCCCTCCCGTGTTTCACGACTGCACCCCATCATCCATCGACAACCCCTAGGAGACACAAAACATGATCGACAACTTTGCGGGCAAAACCGCCGTCCTCACCGGTGCAGGCTCGGGCTTTGGCCTGGAATGCGCGCGCATTGGCGCCCGCCTGGGCATGAACCTGGTGCTGGTCGATGTGCAGCAGGACGCGCTCGACGCCGCCACGGCCGAGATGCAGGCCGCAGGCGCCCAGGTGCTGGCGCGCAAGGTGGACGTGTCGAACGCCGCCCAGATGGAGCAACTCGCCGCCGACGTGCAGCAGCGCTTTGGCGCACCGCACCTGGTGTTCAACAACGCAGGCGTGGGCGCGGGCGGCCTGGTGTGGGAGAACTCGGTCAAGGACTGGGAATGGGTGCTGGGCGTTAACCTGTGGGGTGTGGTGCACGGCGTGCGCCTGTTCACCCCCATGATGCTGGCAGCCGCCAAGGCCGACCCGGCGTGGCGCGGCCACATCATCAACACCGCCAGCATGGCGGGCCTGCTGGCAGCGCCCAACATGGGCATCTACAACGTGAGCAAGCACGCAGTGGTCAGCCTGTCGGAGACGCTGTACCAGGATCTGTCGCTGGTCACTGACCAGATCGGCGCCAGCGTGTTGTGCCCGTTCTTCGTGCCCACCGGCATCAATCAAAGCCACCGCAACCGCCCCGGCGACCTGCCTGCCGAAAAGCCCACCAAGAGCCAGCTCATCGGCCAGGCGATGAGCGACAAGGCCGTGGGCAGTGGCAAGGTGACTGCTTCCGAGGTCGCGCAAAAGGTCTTCGACGCCGCCGCCCAGGGCCAGTTCTACATCTACAGCCACCCCAAGGCCCTGGCCTCGGTGCAGACGCGCATGGAAGACGTGATGATGGGCCGCAACCCCACCGACCCGTTTGCCGCCAAGCCCGAGCTGGGTGCACAGTTGCGGGCAGCGCTGAGGGCTGATTGAGCCAGAGGCGCTTGATTTACATGCCCTGAATGCTATTCAAAGAGTAGCAAATGGCCGCAGAGCTGCACGCCAACGACACGGCGCACTGCCCCGCAAGCGGCTATGCGCTGTTCCCCACGGCCATTGGCCACTGCGGCATTGCATGGCGGGGGGCGCTGCTGGTGGGGGTGCAGTTGCCGGAAGACGCGGGCGAAGTGGCAACGCGTGCCCGCATGCAGCGCCGGTTTCCGCAGCTCGCCGATGGTGCGATGCCACCCGATGTGGCAGCCTGGGCAGCACGCGTGGTGGCCCTGCTTGAAGGTGCTCAGGACGACTTGCGTGATGTGCCCCTGGCGCTCGACGCCGTGCCTCCCTTCCACGCCCGCGTGTACGAGCTGGCCCGCCGCATTCCACCCGGCAAAACCATGACCTATGGCGAGATGGCCGCCGCATTGGGCGAGCCGGGTGCTGCGCGTGCCGTGGGCCAGGCGTTGGGCCACAACCCGTTTGCGCCTGTGGTGCCGTGCCACCGTATCGTGGCGGCAAACGGCAAGACAGGCGGTTTTTCGGCCGGTGGCGGCGCCACCACCAAGATGCGCATGCTGGAGATCGAGGGCGCGTTTGCGCACGAGACCCTGGCGCTGTTTGCACCCAGGGGCTGAAGGGGTTCAGCCGCGCTTTTTGAGCAGGGGCGACCCCGCGCTGGCCATGGCCAGCTCGTGCGTGGTGTTCAGCAGGGCAGGGCCCAGGGCCTGCATACGCTCGGGCGTCAGGCGCACCAGCGGGCCCGCAATGGTCACCACCCCGATCACCGGGCCGTTGCCTTGCCGGATGGGTGCGGCCATGGCCGTCATGGCCGGAGCAAACACCTCGACGATGGTGCTGAAACCCTGCTGCCGTGCGGTGCGCAGGTAGGCCAGCAGGGCCTTCACGGTGGTGGGGGCGTTGGGGCCGTAGTCCTCGGGTTTGCCAAAGCCCTGGCGCGCTACCAGGGCCAGGGCCTCTTCATCGCTCATCGTGGACAGCCAGGCGTGGCCGGCCGAACTGCACGACAGGTTGACCGACAGGCCCATGTCCGGGTCGTAGCGCAGGCCGCGCACGGCCCCTTGCGCCTTGGCCACAAAGGTCAGCGCGTCGCCATCCACCACGGCCAGACGCACCAGTTCGCCAGATTCGGCGGCCAGCCGGTCCAGCAGGGGCTGGGCAATGTCCACCACGCCCGTGGCGCTCAGATAGCCCAGGCCCAGCGACACCAGCTTGATGGTGAGCATGTAGTTGCCCTGGCTCTGGTCCTGCCGCACGTAGCCGCAACGGATCAACTCGGCCAACAGGCGGTGCGTGGCGCTCAGTGGCATGTCCAGTTCGGAGGCCAGGCTCGACAGGGCCTTTCCTTCCGGGTGCGGGGCAAGCTGCTCGAGGACTTTGAAACTGCGTTCAAGGATGCTGCTCATGGCGGGGGCTCTTCGTGATCGTGAACCGGTTCTTTCAGGATACCCAGGCGCTGGTTCTTCGGGCGCAATGTATCAAAAATTGTTAAAGGGTTTCTACTGTGGAAACAGTTTCCACTTTATTCATACGATGCAGTCCCCGATGCACTCCGGGCCTGGTGTGCACATTGCTGGTCTCTTTTTGTTGGAGAAGTCCCTGTGAAAAAAACTGCTTGCCTTCTGGCGGCCGCTGGCCTGTCCTTCTTGATGGCGCTGCCCGCCGCCGCGCAGCAGGAGCGCGTGATCCGCTTCGGGCACCTGAACAATGCCGACCACCCCGTGAGCTTTGGCGTCAAGCGTTTTGGCGAGCTGCTGGCGGCCAAGAGCGGCGGCAAGATGAAGGTGATGGAGTTCCCCGCCTCGCAGCTGGGCAACGAGATGCAGCAGCAGTCGGCGCTGCAGGGCGGTGTGCAGCAGATGTCGGCCCCGGCCACCACCTCGCTGGCCGGCATCGTCAAGGAATTCGGGTTGGTGGACTTTCCCTTTTCTATGGCCAATTTTGCGCAGGCCGATGCGCTGCTCGACGGCCCGCTGGGCCAGGCGCTGATCGCCCGATTGCCCGAAAAGGGCCTGGTGGCCCTGGGCTACTGGGACCTCGGTTTTCGCAACGTGACCAACAGCAGGCGCCCCATCACCAAGGCCGATGATTTTGATGGACTCAAGCTGCGCGTGATCCCCAACCCAGTGTTCCTGGAGACCTTCAAGGCCTTCAAGGCCAACCCCGTGCCCATGCCGTTTGCCGAGCTGTACGGCGCGCTGGAAGCCAAGGCCGTGGACGGCCAGGAGAACCCCTATGCCGTGATCCTGTCGAACAAGATGTTCGAGGTGCAGAAGTACGTGAGCGCCACCAACCACGTGTACGCCGCCAACATCGTGCTGGTGAGCAAGAAGTTCTGGGACCAGCTCACCCCCGCTGAGCAGAGGATGATGCACGACGCTGCCAACGAGTCGCGTGGCTACCAGCGCCAGGTGAGCCGCGCTGCAGCGCAGCGTTCGGTGGGTGACCTGCAGGCCAAAGGCATGGCCTACAACGAGATCACGCCCACCGAGCTGGCGCGCATGCAGCAGATCGCCAAGCCCGTGATCGAGAAGTTCGCGGCCACCTATGACCCGGCGATCGTCAAGCTCTACAACAGCGAACTCGCCCGCATCCGCAAGTAAGCCACCTGGTCCAAAACCTATGAAAATCCTCATCCTCCACGGCCCCAACCTCAACCTGTTCGGGCGCCGCGAACCCCATATCTACGGCACCACCACGCTGGCCCAGATCAACGAGCGTTTGCTCAAGCTCGCTGCAGAGCTGGGTGTGGAGCTCGACATCGTGCAGTCCAACCATGAGGGCGCGCTCATCGACTTCCTGCACGCCAACATCGATGTGGCGCAGGGCGCACTCGTGAATCCTGCGGGCCTCACGCAGCACGGCGTGCCGCTGCACGACGCCATCAAGGCCATGCCTTTCCCGGTGATCGAAGTGCACATGTCCAACATCGCCGCGCGCGAGGCCTGGCGCGCGCATTCCATCATCTCGCCCGCCGTCAAGGCCACGGTGCAGGGCTTCGGTCCCCACTCCTACCTGGCCGGGCTGCGGGCGCTGGTGGACAGCCTGCGCGAGGCCGCCCAGGTTGCCTGAGCGGTGTGCGCGCACGGTGGTGGGCGTTCAGCGTGTCCTCTGAAAAGTCGTAGTCCAGTGATGGACCGGCGCTGACTTTTGCCGTGCTGGTACCGAGCAGTGTTTGATTCGTTATTTTTGGATCAGATCGACCGCTAGCGCTTTGATGTATTGCGCTAGGCGCTATACAAATAGTAGCGTTGGAGGAGACTTCAACGCCATCCATCTCGCCAGTAGCTTTGCTAGCGAGGCCAGGCATCAGGTGGTGAGGTGCCTGGGCAAAAATCAGACTGGCTGGGGTCTGTTCGATAGCGCACAGACGCGCAGCACGTGCCCCTTGTACAAGAGGATCGGAGCGCACCCGCCATGTGGTTGCGCCATTCACTTGTATACCAGGAGCCGCCCATGTCCCATCCATCCAACCTTGCCTCTGCGTGGGACACGTCTTCCGTGGGGCAGCCGGCAGACATATCGCTGCTGGAACTCTCCCATCTGGGTGAACACCTGGTGCATTGCGGCGCATTGCGGGGGCCGCTGGACCGGTTGCTCGGTGGCGCTGCATGGCTGCAGGCCCAGGTGGCAGAGCATGTGGTGACGGTTGCACTGCTGGTCACCTTGCTGGTGGGGGCTGTATCGCTGGTGCGGTAGGGCGCGCGCGCATGGGCTTACGCACACCATGGCCCTGGGTTCCCTCCGCGATGGACCGCATGCTCGATGCCCGGGCAGGCCCGGTGCTGGAACCCCTGCGGGCCGAAGTGTTTGGCGTGGCCCGCTTCGAAGAGCATGGCCGGCACCTCGGTTCCTCCCACGACGCAGGCAAGGCGCCCTTTGGCCGCACCACGTTTTACCCGCGTCTGCAGAGCAACATCCGCGCGCTGCGGGGCGCGTACCGCTACCTGTTTGACGCACCGCATGACGAGCATGCGATCAGCCCCGCCGCTGAATGGCTGTTTGACAACTTCCACCTGATCGAAAGCCAGCTCAAGGAGATCCGGGCCGGGCTGCCGCCGCGTTACTACCGCTCGCTGCCCGTGCTCAAAGACGCCCCGCTGGTGGGCCTGCCGCGTGTGTACGGTGTGGCCTGGTCGTTTGTGGCCCATACCGACAGTGCGTTCGATGAATCGCTGCTCGTGCAGTACCTGAACGCTTACCAGGAGACCCGCGAGCTGAGCCAGGGCGAGCTGTGGGCGTTGCCCACCACGCTGCGCGTGGTGCTCATCGAAAACCTGCGCCGCCTGGCAGAGCGCCTGGCCAGCCACAAGGCCGCGCAGGAGCTGGCCAGCCTGTGCGCCGCCCGCAGCCAGGACCTGAACGGGCTGACACTGGATGCTGCCTGCGCCGCCATGGAGCGGCGTGGCGTGGCCCCGGTGTTCCTTGCCCACCTGGCGCAGTCGATGATGGGGCGCGGCGTGGTGGGCGGGCATGCCGCTGCAGGCACGCCATCGCCCGTGCAGCAGTGGTTGTTGTCCGCGGTGCCCGACCTGGTGGCGTTGCAGGCCCAGCAGCAGATTAACCAGGCCGCCGACCAGCTGAGCATGGGCAATGCCGTCACGGCACTGCGGCGCGTGGGCGCGGCCGACTGGTCCGACATCATCAGCCAGACCAGCCTGGTGCTGCGCGCCATGCTGCAGTCGCCCGTGTTTGCGGCCGAGGACGAGTCCACACGCAACACCACCTTGCATGGCATTGAAAACCTGTCAGCCCGCAGCGGGCAGGGCGAGGCCGCCGTTGCGCAGGCGCTGCTGGTGCTGATGTCGGGTGCCGACGGCGAGCCTCCAGATCATCCGGGAGCTGCACAGGCCTTGGCAGGCTATTGGCTGCAAGGCGCCGGGCGCAACCAGCTGGAGCATGCCCTGGGTGTGCGCCGACATGCCACCGATGCGTTGGCTCTGTGGCGTTCTGCGGTGGGTCTGTCGCGCGTGCCGTTGTACCTGGGCGCCTTGCTGCTGGGCTCGCTCGGTCTGCTGGCCTGGCTGATGGCGCCCCTGTGGGGTGTGCATGCGGGGCCCGATACCAGCGCAGCCCATCTTGCGGGCTTGGCGCTGCTCGCCGTCTTGTTGCTGCTGCCCGTGTCCGAGATCGTGGTGGCCGTGATGAACCGGCTCATTGGCGAATCCGTCCGACCCACCTACATGCCCCGCTACCTGCTGCCAGCGGGCATTCCGGCATCGGCACGCGTTTTGGTGGCGATCCCGGCCCTGCTCAGCAGCACCGGCACCATCGACCGGCTGGTGCACCGCCTGCACCTGCATTACCTGGCCAACCCCGAGCCCTGTGCGCAATTTGCGCTGCTGACCGACGGTGTGGATGCCGATGTGCAAGACCTGCCCGAAGACGGCCCGCTGCTGGCCCATGCCCAGAGCCAGATGCAGGCCCTGAATCATCAGCACCCCGTCACTCCAGGCAGTGCCCCGCGTTTTGTGCTGCTGCACCGCGCGCGCACCTACAGCCCCACGCAGCAGCAGTGGATCGGCTGGGAGCGCAAGCGCGGCAAGCTCGAACAGCTGGTGGCCGCACTCGCCACCAGGGGGCAGGGCGCCTTTCTGGACCTGGACGAACTCTCGCACCTGGCACCGCAGACCCGCTATGTGCTCACGCTGGACAGCGATACGCAGCTGCCCCCGGGCCGCCTGCGCAGCCTGGTGGGGGTGGCCGAGCACCCCGAGAACCAGCCCCGGCTGGATGCCACAGGCCAGCGCGTGGTACAGGGCTACGGCATCCTGCAGCCCCGGGTGCTGGCGCCACTGCCCACCGCTGCCACCACCTCGTTGTGGCAATGGCTGTTTGCGGGCCAGCAGGGGCTGGACCCGTATAGCGCCATGACCTCCGACGTGTACCAGGATTTTTTTGCCGAAGGCAGCTTCACCGGCAAGGGCCTGCTGCATGTGGCCACTGTGCACGCAGTGCTGGGCGGGCGCCTGCCAGCCGACCAGGTGCTGAGCCACGATTTGCTCGAAGGTGCGCTGGCACGCTGCGCCGTGGTGAGCGATGTGACGCTGGTGGAGGCGGAGCCCGAACACAGCGATACCGCCGCCGCCCGCCTGCACCGCTGGACGCGGGGCGACTGGCAGCTGTGGCCCTTTCTGGCCCAAGCCCATCGCTGGGGCCTCTCACCCACCAACCGCTGGAAGCTGCTGGACAACCTGCGCCGCTCGCTGGTGGCGCCCGCATCGCTGGTGCTGGTGGTGCTGGCCCTGGCGGGCCTGGGCCTGCCTTTGGCCAGCACGCTGGCGCTGGTGGTCGCGGCCTATGCGGCTGCGCCCTTGATGGGGGCACTGGCGGGCTGGGTGCCCAGCCGTTTTGGGCTGGTCGGCATGCGTTTTGTGCACGAAGCATCGGGCGACCTGTTGCGCGCCCTGGCCAGTGGTGTGTGGCACCTGGCCTTGCTGCCGCAGCAAGCGCTGCTGCTGGGCGATGCCGTGGTGCGCACCGTCCACCGGCAGGCCGTGAGCCGCTGGCACCTGCTGGAGTGGACCACGGCCGAGGCTGCGCAGAACACCTTGATCACAGGCCTGGCGGCAACGCTGCGCAGACACAAGGCGGCACCCTTGCTGGCGCTGGGCTGTGGCGTGGCGCTGTGGGCCGGGGGCTCCCTGCACACCTTGGCGCCCTGGGCCTTGGTGGGGCCGCTGCTGGCGCTGTGGGCGCTGTCGCCGCTGCTGGTGTGGCTGGCCAACCGCGTTCCGTCTGGCCTGGGCAACCCAACACTGTCGGCACAAGACCAGGACCTGTTGCACGGCGTGGCGCGCGACACCTGGCGTTTGTTCGAGTGCTGTGTGGATGCCCACAACCACCACCTGCCGCCCGACAACCTGCAGACCGCCCCGTATGAAATGGTGGCGCACCGCACCTCGCCCACCAACATCGGGCTGTACCTGCTGAGCGCCAGTTGCGCGCGCCAGTTCGGCTGGATCGGCACGCTGGAGCTGCTCGACCGGCTCGAAGCCACCCTCGTGACCCTGCAAGCCATGGAGCGGCACCGGGGCCACTTCCTGAACTGGTACGACACCGAAACCCTGCAGCCCCTGCACCCGCGCTATGTGTCCACGGTGGACAGCGGCAACCTCTGCGCCCACCTGGTGGCCGTGGCGCAGGCTTGCAGCGCGCTGGCGTCGCAGCCGCTGTCACCGCTGGCGGGTGCGCAGGCCATCCGCACCTCGCTGGCGCGGCTGCAGCCCCGGCTGGGCATCCACCACCCGGGCTTGCGCGGGATGCAGCCCTCGTCCGCCTTGAGCCGTCTGCTGGGAATGCGTCTGCCGGACCCGGCGCACCAGCCCGAGGCCATGGCGTTTCGCGCGCTGCTGGCGCAGGCGCAGGACGAACTGCGCAGCATGGCCCAGCCACGCCACCCAGCCATCGTGCACAGCCCGCCGACGGAACAGGACGAACTGCTGTGGCTGCTGGCCGACCATCTGGCCACACTGCAGTCGGTGGACCGTGACCAGCAAGCAGCACACCACGGCGGCGCACCCGAGACCACGCGCCGCCTCATGGCCCTGGCCGAGGGGCTGGACGCCCTGGCCTGGCAGGCCGACTTTCGGTTTCTGTACCACCCCCGGCGGCACCTGCTGCACATTGGCTACCGGGTGGACGAGCAGCAGCTGGACACCTCGTTCTACGACTTGCTCGCGTCCGAGTCGCGCACTACCAGCCTGCTGGCCGTCGCCAAGGGCGACTTGCCCGTCAAGCACTGGGCGGCCCTGGGGCGGCCGTTCTTTGCCAGCGGCCACCATGCGGTGCTGCGCTCGTGGTCAGGCTCGATGTTCGAGTACCTGATGCCCACGCTGGTCATGGACGAGCCGTATCACAGCGCCTTGGGCGAGGCAGGGCGGTCCGCCCTGCGTGAGCATGTGGCGCTGGTGCAGGCCTTGGGCAAAGATATGCCCTGGGGCATTTCTGAATGCGCCTATGCCGGGCGCGACCACACCCTGGCGTACCAGTACGCGCCGCAGGGTGTGCCGCGCCTGGCCTTGCGCCGCACGCCGGTGGGCGAGATGGTGATTGCGCCCTATGCCACTGCGCTGGCCACGCAGGTGGATGCCCGCGCAGCCTGCGCCAACTTCCGCACCCTGGAAGCACTGTCGGCGCGTGGGCGCTACGGCTTCTACGAGGCATTGGACTTCACGCCCGAACGGCAGACCCACGGCGAGCGGTTTACCCTGGTCAGCACCTACATGGCCCACCACCAGGGCATGACCATCGTGGCGCTGGCCAATGTGCTGCTCAGCGGCGTGGCCCAGTGCTGGGGCACGGCGCATGCCCGCATCGAGGCCGTACTGCCGTTGCTGCAGGAGCGCGCCCCGCGCGAACTGCCCACCTTGCAGGCGACACCGCCGCGTCTGCCGCTGCATGCGCGCCAGCAAAAGACGCCAGACCATGTGCGCAACGTCACCCCTGGCGCCCACGCGCTGGAGCCCACACACTTACTGGGCAACGGGCGCTACAGCGTCACACTGCGCGCCAACGGGGCAGGGTGGAGCCGCTGGCACCAGACGGGTATCACCCGCTGGCGCGACGATGCGCTGCGGGACGCACATGGCAGCTTTCTGTATGTGCGGCAGATGGGCTCCAGCGTGCCCGTGTCCGTCACCAGCCACCCCGCTCCCGATGCGCGAGCGGTGTACGGCAGCAACTTCCACACCGACCGCGTGTGTTTTGATGCACTGTGGCCGGGGTTGCGCGTGCACACCACGGTGTGGGTGAGCCCGGAAGACGACATCGAACTGCGCAAGGTGGTGGTGAGCAACCTGGGCGACGCGGTGATCGAGCTGGAGCTGATATCGGCCTTGGACATCACCCTGGCCACCCACGCGGCCGACGAGGCGCACCCGGCGTTCTCCAACCTTTTCATTGCCGCCGATTGGCTGCCTGCACAGCAGGCCCTGCGGTTTGTGCGCACCCCCCGCCTGCAGACCGAGACCACGCTACAGGCCGCCCACTTTGTCGCAGATACCCAAGGGCACGTGCTGGGCCTGCGTTGCCAGACCGACCGGCAGCTCTGGCTGGGGCGCAACCACACGCTAGGCCAGCCTTTGGCGATGCTGGACTGTGTGCCGGAGGTGCCCGCCACGCTGGACACGGGCCTGGACCCGGTAGCCGCGATGGGCGTGATGCTGCGCATTGCGCCTGGCGCGCAGGCCTGTGTCACGTTTGCCACGGCGGCATCGCCAGACCCGGCCACGCTGCTGGCCATCATCGACAAGTACCGCCAGCCCAGCTATCTGGAGCGGGCATCGGCCATGTCGGCCACGCTCGCCAGCATCCAGTGGGCATCGCACCGCCCGCACCGCGACTACCTACCCGCGCTGCAGGCACTGACCACGGCGCTGGTGTTCACGCTGCCCAAGGTCCACAGCACCCACCTGGGTGTGCTGACCGAGGCCCAGGCCGCCCGTCCCGTGTGTGACCGGCGCACGCTGTGGCAACTGGGCCTGTCGGGTGACCGGCCCATTGTGCTGGTGATGGCCGGATCGCCCCAGGGCATGGGCCTGCTGCGCACGCTGGCCCAGGCGCTGCGCGAATGGGCGCATGGCGGCGTGGCCTGCGACCTGGTGGTGCTCAGTAGTGAATCGCACTCGTACCACATGCCCTTGCAGCGCGAGCTGACGCTGCTGCGCGAACACCACGATGCCGACCTCGCCACACACACCGGCCCTGCGGTGACCAGCCTGCGGGTGCTGCGGCTCGATGAGCTGTCGGCTGCGCAGCTGGGCACCTTGGCGAGCCTGGCCCGCATCACCCTCCATGCCGATGGCCATGCCCTCATGCACCAGGTAAAGGCCTGGGTGGCCGCCCATGGCGTGTCCATGGCCAGCCCCTGGCGTGGCGGTGCCACGGACGAAGTGCCCACGCACCAGGGCAGCACGTGGGTGCCCGCGCCGGTGGGTGGCTTTGCTCCGGTCACAGGGACCTTTGGGTTTGAAGTGTCGGCAACGCTGCGGCCTGCCAAACCCTGGGTCAATGTGCTGGCCAATGCGCAGCTGGGGACCATGGTGTCGGAAACTGGCGCGGGCAACACCTGGGCGCTCAACAGCCGCTTGAACCAGCTCACCGCCTGGTCGAATGACCCGGTGGCTGACCCGCCCGCCGAATGGCTGTTGTTGCAGGACCGCCGCACGCGCGAGGTGTGGAGCCTGACGCCTTCGGCCTGGGGCGCTGCCGATGTGGTGTACGGCGTGGAGCACGCCCAGGGCAGCACCACCATCCGCCACCGCAGAGGCGCGCTGGAGGTGGAGGTGCGCTGGTGCGTGGACCCTGTCACCGCCATCAAACAGGTGTTTGTGCAGGTGCGCAATCTGGGCAGCCGGCGCGAGCACTTGCGCCTGGTGGGCATGGTGGAGTGGATGATGGGTGAAAAGCGCAGTGACCGCGCCACGCTGGCCACCGCACCGTGTTTTGCACCACTGCCCGATGGCCGCTTGCTGGGCCTGTTGTGCACGCAGACCGAGGCGGCTGCGGGCTTGGGCGGGGGCACGGCCTTTTTCTGCGAGGCCTCGGCTGGGCCGGGCACGGACGACCGTGCCAATGACAGCCTGGACTGGACTTGCGACCGCCGCGAGTTCTTCGATGCGCAGGGCGATCTGGTGGTGCCCCTGCAACTGGGGCAGCGCAGCGGTTTTGGGCTGGACCCCTGTGCAGCGTTGTCGCGTTTGGTGACCTTGCGGGCCGGGGCGATGTTTGAGCGCGTGTACCTGATGGGCTACGCCCCCACCGAGGCTGCGGCACGCACGCTGGGCGCCCAGGCCATGGCCGTTGCGGCCCGCACGCGAGAGAAGGCCACCCTCGACCAGTGGAATTTGCTGCTGGGCGCGACGCAGGTGGCCACGCCCGATCCACTGTTTGATGTGCTGGTCAACCGCTGGCTGCTGTACCAGACGGTGTCCTCGCGCCTGTTTGCCAAGGCGGGCTTTTACCAGGCGGGTGGTGCCACGGGCTACCGCGACCAGTTGCAGGATGCCATGGCGCTGGCCTGGGCACAGCCGGGCACCTTGCGCGCACAGATCGTGCTGTGCGCATCGCGCCAGTTTGAAGCGGGCGATGTGCAGCATTGGTGGCACACGCCGGGCGGGGCCGGGGTGCGCACCCATTTCTCGGACGACCTGCTGTGGCTGCCCTTTGCCTGCGCGCACTATCTGGAGCGCACCGCCGACAAAAGTTTGCTGGAGGAGCAGGTGGCGTTCCTTGAAGGCTCCGCCATTCCTGAGGGCGCTGAGGACATCTACGAATCCCCCGGCGCCAGCACCACCACAGCCAGTGTGTATGAGCATGCCGCACGCACCATCGACCGCAGCCTGCGCACCGGCGCACACGGTCTGCCGCTGATGGGCGGTGGCGACTGGAACGACGGCATGAACCGCGTGGGCGACGGTGGGCGCGGCGAATCGGTGTGGCTGGCGTGGTTCCTGTGCGCCATCGTCACCGACTGGATTCCGATCGCCCGCGATCGGGGCGATCTGGATCGGGTGCAGTGCTGGGACGCCGCCCTGACCGGCTGGCGCGTGGCACTGGAAAACCAGGCGTGGGACGGTGACTGGTACCAGCGCGCCTTTTTTGACGATGGCACGGCCCTGGGCAGCCGCACGCGGGACGAAGGTCGCATTGACCTGATCGCGCAGGCCTGGGCAGTGCTCTCGGGCGCAGCAAAGCCTGCACGGCAGCGCCATGCGATGGACGCGGTCGAGGCGCATCTGGTCAACCCCGCAGCAGGCTTGATCCAGCTGCTGGCGCCCCCGCTGCGCCATGCTTCACCTAGCGCGGGCTACATCCAGGCCTACCCGCCCGGCGTGCGCGAGAACGGCGGGCAGTATGCACATGGCGGCGTATGGGCGCTAATGGCCGCTGCAGAACTGGCGCTGCAGAAGCCTGAGCACCCCGGTGCGTTCGATGTGCCTTACCGTTACTTCACCTGCCTGAGTCCGGCGCACCGCGCCCAGCACCCCGTCTGGGGGCCGGTGTATGCCGTCGAGCCCTATGTGATGGCGGCTGACATCTACAGCCAGCCGCCCTATGTGGGGCGCGGCGGCTGGAGCTGGTACACCGGAGCAGCAGGCTGGCTGCACCGAGCTGCGGTGGAGTCCATCGTGGGGCTGCAGATGCGGGCGCAAGAGCTGTTCTTCACGCCTTGTCTGCCGCCACACTGGCCCGGTTCAGAGCTGACGCTGGTGCGTTCAGGGCGCACGCTGCGGTTTGTGCTGGTGCGCGTTGCCGCAGGAGCCTCAGCGGTCTTGCCGTCGAACGTCCCACCGGATGCCCGATGGTTGCAGGTGGGCGAGCGGCTACGCTGGGGTGACGTGCCCGATGGCCAGTGTTTTGTGATTCCGTTGCCTGGGTAGGGCATGCGCAGAGTGCATCTTTTGTGGGGCCTTGGTGCACCTTGACATCCAGCATTTGGTAATTGTGTGTATGTACGATACCGTACAGACCTTGTTCGGCGCGCTGCAACAAACTTGCGGCATGCCCAGGCGGCAGGCAGGGCCGCAGGGGCCCAGCACCGCGATACACCAAGGTGCCACCATCAAACGCTCCAATATCCCCCTTCAAAACCAGCTGCTGGCAGCCTTGCCTGAGCCAGACCTGCAGCGCTGGCTGCCATTGCTGGAACCTGTGGAGCTGGCGCTGGGACAGGTGCTGTACGAATCGGGCGCGGCCATGCCGCACGTGTATTTCCCCACCAGCGCCATCGTGTCGCTGCTCTATGTGCTGGAGGATGGCGCGTCGGCGGAGATCGCGGTGGTGGGCTTCGAGGGCCTGGTGGGCATCTCGATCTTCATGGGTGGTGGAACCACGCCCAGCCGGGCAGTGGTGCAAAGTGCGGGCGCGGGGTTTCGGCTGCGTGCGGACGTCATCAAATCCGAGTTTGAACATGCAGGACCGGTCATGCACCTGTTGCTGCGCTACACGCAGGCACTCATCACCCAGATGGCACAAACCGCCGTGTGCAACCGCCACCACTCGCTGGACCAGCAGCTGTGTCGCTGGCTGCTGCTGAGCCTGGACCGCTTGCCCAGCACCCAGTTGATCATGACGCAAGAATTGATCGCCAACATGCTGGGCGTGCGGCGCGAAGGGGTGACCGAGGCGGCTCTCAAGCTGCAGCGGTCGGGCCTCATCAGCTATGCGCGCGGACATATCAACGTGCTGGACCGCCCGGGGCTGGAGCGCCGCACGTGCGAGTGTTATGAGGTGGTCAAAAAGGAATACGACCGACTGCTTCCATTGGTCGTGGCGAGCTAGGGACGCCGACCTGGCAGACAGTGTGAAATGGTCCCCCTTTGATCCTGCGGGATGAAGACGTCGCCCATGGCCTGCACCCTGTGTGCGCTGGCAGACAGTCGCACCGCGCAAAGCCAACCACACTGGGCTCCACCTTGCGCAAGGCAAGGCATTGCGCAGGGGTCCTGGCGCTGCACTCCCGTGCAGTGCGGACAGCAGCCCAAGGCCCCGCAATGCAAAGCAAAGACAACACCCTTCTTCAGCAACTGCCGACTGCGGCGCGCGAGCGTTTGCTGCAGCATTGCGAGCCCTTTGAGCTGGTACTGTCAGCCGAACTGAGCACCCGCGGCCGACCATTGGCGCATGCCCATTTCCCGACCGAAGGTTTTTTGTCGCTGGTCATTGATGTGGACAGCCACCCTCCGCTGGAGGTGGGCATGGTGGGGGCAGAGGCCATGCTGGGCTCGGAACTGATCCTGGGCCTGGCGGCCACGCCGTGGCGGGCCCTGGTGCAGGGGGCCGGGTCCAGCTGGCGCATTGGCGCCAAACAGTTGCGCACGCAGATCAACGCGATTCCCGAATTGGAGGCCTTGCTCCAGGCCTGCCTGCTGGCGCGCCTGCACCAGCAGACGCTGGCGGCGGCATGCCAGCGCTACCACCAGATTGCGCCGCGCCTGGCGCGCTGGCTGTTGATGATGCAGGACCGATCGCATTCAGAGTGTTTTCACGTCACCCAGGAATTCATGGCCCTGATGCTGGGCGTGCGCCGCGTGGGCGTGACCGAGGCGGCAGGGCATTTTCAGGATGCAGGTCTTATCGCCTACCACCGGGGAGAACTCACGGTGCTCAACCGCAAAGCGTTGGAGGCCGAGGCCTGCAGTTGTTATGCGGCTGACAAGGCGATCTATCAGCGGCTGCTGCGGCCGCGCGTGGGGTGATAGCGGGGGAGCGTTGGGCTCTGTCCTCGGGCGGGCTCAGTGCTCTGTCCAGCCAGGCTGTGCCTGTGGTGAAGCGTTGGTCAGCGCTTGATCTGTAGCTCGTCCTGGATGCTGCGAATGCCCAGTACGCTGTGGGCCAGGCGCACCCATCGACTCTGGTAGGGCATGCCTGTGGCCGAAGTGTCGGCGGCGGGGGCGGGCTCCGGCGCAGATGGAGCTGAATTGGCGGCGGCATACACCTCGCTAGCGGGGTCAGTGGGCTCATCGGCAACGGGTGGTGGGGCGTGGCGTAGCTGGTACTGCGAGCTGGGTGTTGCATTCCTCAGTTGCCGGGCGCGCAGCGCCTCCAGATCCGGGGTGTGGCCCTGGTGCACTGCCTGCGCGGGCGCTGCGCCCGTCGAGAACATGAAGCTGTCCACTGAACTCACACCAGGCACCGTTTGCGCCACAAACACGGCCAGATCGATCTGTGTGGGGTCTGCGGCCATGCCGCTGAGCAGCACCACGCCCTGGTGTGATTCAACGCTGATGTTGTAGCTGTTGACCACTGGCGAGAGGATGAGCGCGGCACGTACGCGTGAGGTGATCACACCGTCTTCCAGGTAGGCCACTGGCGATGGGCTGGCGGGCGCCCACTGGGTCACCATGTCGCTGCGCTTGCAGCCCTGCAGCGGGAGCACCGTCAGTACCACCAGCACCGCGCAAAGGCTGCCGAGCAGCGGGTGGTGGTTTGGCTGGAATGGCAGGTGGCGCATGGTGAAACAGTCCCTTGAAAAGCCCGGCCACCCAGGCAGGGAGCCGTTGTCTGCACTGTGCGCTGGCGTGTTGCACCTGTCTGTTCGTAACCATACCCACCGGCCTGTCAGCAGCTGTTGCGAGTCGCAGAGACGGGCCATAGCACCAAAAATCAGGCTGGCGGCTTTGAGCGATCTGCGTTGTTGGTACTGAGAGTTTTGCTCGCTGTCCCGAAAGCGTAGCCGCATCGCTCGCGCTTGGCGGCATACATGGCTGCGTCGGCACAGGCCAGCAGGGCGTCTGCCTGCGTGCCATGCTGGGGGCAGATGGCCACCCCGATGCTGGGGCGCACCAGCAGTTGCAAGTGGCCAATCTTCATGGGGCAACACACCGCCTGCAGCAGCTTGGCGCACAACTGGTGTAGCGGCGTTTCGTCCGCCACACCTCGGAGCAGGCAGGCAAACTCATCGCCACCCAGGCGCACCACCAGGTCGCCATGGCGCACAGCGGCGTTCAGTCGCGCGGCTGTGATGCGCAATACCTCGTCGCCCACGCCGTGACCGTGGGTGTCGTTCACGGTCTTGAAGTTGTCGAGGTCGATGAACAACACCGTCGGTCCGGGTTGCAGGGAGTGCCTTTGGTCCAGCAAGTCTTCCAGGCGCAGTAGCAGATGGCGCCGGTTGGGCAGGTTGGTCAACTCGTCGTGCAGCGCCTGGTGTCGCGCCAGGCGCTCACCGTTGCGCACGCGGTCCAAATCGGCCAGCGCTTGGGTCAGTGCCGCCTGAGTGCCTTCCATGGTGCGCTCCAGGGCGTGGCGTTCGGCGGCTTCACTCGCCATTACCTGCAGCATCTGCTGCATGGCTGCCACACAGGTGCTCACACTGGGCTCGCCCGGGCGTTGATTGGCATGCGATGGGGGCGCCATCCACAGCCGGCCGCGCTGGGGGCTGGGGTCTTGTGCCCACTTCACTTGCAGCGAACGCAGCCACAGCTTCCAGCGCTGGACTTGTTCTGCTGTGGGCCAAGTGGCCGCCAGGGCCTTGCCCCACTCCCATGGTCTTTGGTTGCTGTCCATACGATTCATCAGGTGTTTCCGCCTCGCGGCGCGAAGACGGGGTGAGCCACAACACCGACGCCGCTCCGGTGTGCCTGCCTCACGAGGTCAAGCGGTTGGCGGGCCCGCCAAGGCATCTGAACAGTGATTTGACAGTGCCAGAGTCTGCTTGCTGCAAGGGGCGTGTACCGTCTGGCAGCGCACATAAACGTGGCAGGCGGCGCTGGCAAGGCCAGTGTTGCAGGTGTTACATTTGTTCGAAGCGTTAGCTGCCGCGGGCGCAGCGCCTTTGCACAGCGCTTCAGACCGTTGCCCAGCACCTTCCGTCCCCGCCAAGGAACCGTCCCATGTCACCAGAACGCCAACGGCTCATCCGCATGCTGTTCGACGAGTACATCGAGATGTATGCCGGGCGCGATGCCCGGCTGGTGGATCGCTTCAGTGAGAACTTCAGCGGCTTTGCGGGCAGCAGCGACAAGCTCATCAAAACCCGCAGCGAATGGGTGGACATCACGCAGACCGACTTTGCGCAGGTGCCCGGGCGCATCGGCATCGAGGTGCTGGACCTGTTCCCACAGGAGCTGGGCATCGACGTGCTGGCAGTGACCGCGTTTTTCCACATCCACCTGCCCAACCCCGACCCGCTGTTTGCCAGCGAGACCGCCCGTTTGGTGCTCGTCTTCCGGCAGGAGGGCGATGACTGGAAGATTGCGCACAGCAGCATCTCCATCCCGTATGGACTGGCCCGAGACGGCGAGGTGTACCCCGTCAGCCGCCTGCAGCAGCGCAACCAGGAGCTGCAGACATTGGTGGATGAGCGCACCCAGGCACTGGCCCAGGCCAACAACCAGCTGCAGCTGCTCAGCAACACCGACGGTCTGACCGGTATCGCCAACCGCCGCCATTTTGACCAGGCCTTGGCCCATGAATGGGCTCGCGCACAACGGGCCCACGGACCGCTGTCGCTGATCATGCTGGACGTGGATGTGTTCAAGCACTTCAACGACCACTACGGCCATCTGGCGGGCGATGCCTGCCTGAAATCCCTGGCCCTGACGCTGGCACAGACTGGGGGACGGCGCGACGGCGACCTGGTGGCGCGCTTTGGCGGTGAGGAGTTTGTGGTGCTGCTGCCCGGCGCCGATGCCCGGGTCGCCCTGGAGATGGCCCAGCACATCCAGCAAGCCATCCGGGCACTGGCCCTGCCGCACGAGGGTGCGCCGTGGGGCATCGTGACGGTGAGCTTCGGCGTGGCCACCATGGCGCCACAGCGCGAACAGTTGGCCGAAGAGCTGGTACGCCGCGCGGACCGCGCGATGTACCGTGCCAAGCAAGGCGGCCGCAACCGCATCGAGCAGGCGCCGGAGCAATAAAACCGGGTGGGTCGGGTTTTACCTGTCCACCAGCCGAGCGAATTCTTGCGCCACGCCCCGCACCGTGAGCGGCGCACAGCCTTCGGCATGGTTGCTGATGGTCACGAAGGCATTCTGTCCACGGCCTGTGATGCCTGCGATCACTGCGGCCAGTGCAGCCCGGGTGTCCAGGTCCGGGTGGTGCAGGCGGTCGTAGGGTTCGTACATCCGCTCGGCCTCTTCATAGCCGTAGGGGCCGTGCACAGGGTTCAGGTTCCAGCGGCACACCAGCGGGCCAGGCCACAGAGCACGCAGCAGGGGCAGTTGGTCGGGGAGCGGCGGCATCTTGGCATGCAGCCCCAGGCAATAGGTGGCGCCCGCTTCACGCAGCACGGCCGCAAAGTCGGGCGTCAGCCACTCGGGGTCGCGCACCTCCACGGCAATCACCCCATCGGGCGCCAGTGGTGCCAGCGAGGGCAGGGCCAGCAGCATGGCACGCAGGCGATCCAGCAAGGCGGGCATGCGATCCAGCTGCGCCAGCGGCAGGGGGCTGAGCTGGAATACCAGCGCGCCCAGCTTGTGGCCCAGGCCCTGGAGCGCTGGCTCCGCACATTCGCTGCGGGCCAGCTCGGGGCTGAGGAACGCCGGGTTGGGCTGGCGGCCGCGTCCGTCTTCGCTGCGCACCAGTGCATCCGTCACCACGCTGGGCGCCTTGACCACAAACCGGAAGTCGTCGGGCACCTGCGACGCATAGCGCTCGTACTGGCTCACCGTGAGCGGTCGGTAGAAGCTGCGGTCGATGCTCACCGTGCGCATCAGCGGGTGCTGGGCGTACACGGCCAGCCCCTGTTTGGACAGCTGCGTGTCGGAATGCTCGCCCTCCCACACCAGGCCTTTCCAGCCAGGGTAGGTCCATGACGAAGTGCCCAGGCGCAACTGGCGGGGTAGGGCAGCAGCCAAGGCTTCCAGAGCATCGTCCGGAACGATCGGAGCGACTGTGCTGGACCGGGTACGCCGTGCCGTGGACTCAGTGCCTTGCGTGGGGGATGGAGCGGATGGCCCGTTGGCCGGCACGTCTGCCGGCGGGGGCTTGGGCAGCGTGTCGCCAAAAAGATCGTCTTGCATGCGCTGCGGTGGTGCGGTTTGGTGCGGTACGGCGGGGTAGGTTGCGCTACGAGCTGCCAAACAGCCCGCTCTCGTCCAGCAGGTCAAACGTGATCTGGGGGTGGGTGTCCATGCTTTTCTTGATGGCAGCCGGGATGGCCTGCCGTGTCTTGCGGCACAGGCCCGGCTGTTCGTGCACCAGGATCGCAATGCCCCGCAGGCTGCGCACCTCGTTCGGGCTTTGGGTGATGGACAGGCGGATGCCCAGTTGCTGCTCCATGCGCTCCTGCATCCTGCGCAGGTCGGCAAGACTGCCCAGGTTCTCCAGGCGCTCCAGCATCTTCTTTTCTTCGCTGCGCGTGAGCATCAGGATGCGCAGATCCCCCCCCGGCGCTTGCAGCAACGCCTCCCGGTCGCACACGCAGGTGCCAGGGGGGCATTCGGTACGGATGGGGAAAGGTGGGAGGGACATGAAGCGGCTTGCGAACAGTCCTTCATTCTATGAAGGGCTGACCGTGCCGAGCGTGTGGCCACCCGCAAGTCCATGCGGCCCAACGACAAAAAGGGCTCCCAAAGGGAGCCCTTTTTGCCTGCCCGCCCCTGCGGTTCAGTTAACACTCCCCATGGCAGCAGCACCCGCACCGCGCGAAGTGCCACCACCCTGGGAAGTCCCGCAACTGCTTCAATCCAACCCAAGCAGTTGGTCTGCCAAATTACATGGCGCTGAATTCGCCCGAAGGGATCTGGCCGGTGCGCACGGCT
>NZ_LMDQ01000014.1:0-550007 GCF_001425125.1 Acidovorax sp. Root402 | reverse complement strand
CGTGTCGAACTTCAGGGCAAATTGCGAGCCATCGGCTTCATCGGCATGGGCGCCAAAAGCGGCGAAAGCGGCAACAGCGGCGACGGAGAGGAAACGGGCAGTCTTGTTCATGATGAAAATCCTTAAAAAACTTAAAAAAGCGTCTCAAAAAAGCCGGGTCAAAAACCATTCCTGAACCGGGTTCGGTGAGTCGCCTTGCGGGTTCGGCTCATCGATGGGATGAACTGTACGCCGATGGTGTTCAGGGAAAAACNCTGAACCGGGTTCGGTGAGTCGCCTTGCGGGTTCGGCTCATCGATGGGATGAACTGTACGCCGATGGTGTTCAGGGAAAAACTACTCAGTCGCAAACTAACTGTTCCAGTATCGGGAACAATCCGCCGACCCGTCGCCGGGCTGCCAAACCGCCTGTGGCAAACTCGCGCGCTTCGCTTTTTTGTTTGACCGAGTCTCAGAGAGTCCGCCCCACCCATGCAGCAGATCGTTCGGCAGTTGGCCGCAGAAATCAAAGTCAGTGAACAACAGGTGCGCGCAGCGGTGGAGCTGCTGGATGGCGGTGCCACGGTGCCCTTCATTGCGCGCTATCGCAAGGAAGTGACGGGCGGGCTGGACGACATTCAGCTGCGCGAACTGGAGGCGCGCCTGTCCTATCTGCGCGAGCTGGAAGACCGCCGCGTGGCCGTGCTCAAGGCGATTGACGAGCAGGGCAAGCTCACCGATGCACTGCGTGCCGCCATTGCGGTCGCCCCGACTAAGCAGGAGCTGGAAGACATCTACCTGCCGTTCAAGCAAAAGCGCCGCACCAAGGGCCAGATCGCGCGCGAGTTCGGCATCGAACCGCTGGCCGACAAGCTATTTGCCGACCCCACACTGGACCCCGCCGTCGAAGCTGCGGCGTTCACCAAGCCACCCGAAGTGCTGGATGACGGCAAGCCCGGTGCCGATTTCTCTACCGTGCCCGCTGTGCTGGATGGTGTGCGCGACATCCTCAGCGAGCGCTGGGCCGAAGACCCGGCGCTGGTGCAGAACCTGCGTGAGTGGCTGTGGGCCGAAGGCCTGCTGCGCAGCAAGAAGGTGGACAGCAAGAACGAGAACGACCCCGAGGTCTCCAAGTTCCGCGACTACTTCGACTACGACGAACCCATCGGCCGCGTGCCCTCGCACCGCGCGCTGGCTGTGTTTCGCGGGCGCGGACTCGAAATTCTGGAAGCCAAGCTGGTATTGCCGGTGGAGCCCGAACCCGGCAAGCCCAGCATCGCCGAAGGCAAGATCGCCCTGCACCTGGGCTGGAGCCACCAGGGCCGCAATGCCGATGACCTGATCCGCAAGTGCGTGGCCTGGACCTGGCGCGTGAAGCTCAGCCTCTCGACCGAGCGCGACCTGTTCGCCCGCTTGCGCGACGAGGCCGAGAAGGTGGCGATCAAGGTGTTTGCCGACAACCTGCGTGACCTGCTGCTGGCCGCACCGGCCGGCCCGCGCGTGGTGATGGGGCTGGACCCGGGCATCCGTACCGGCGTGAAGGTGGCCGTGGTGGATGCCACGGGCAAGCTGGTGGAGACGGCCACCGTGTACCCGCATGAGCCCAAGCGCGACTGGGATGGCTCGTTGTTCACCCTGGCCAAGCTGGTGGAAAAACACGGTGTGAACCTGATCGCCATTGGCAACGGCACGGCCAGCCGCGAGACCGACAAGCTGGCCGCTGACCTCATCAAGATGGCCGCCAAGGCTGAGCGCGCCATCGAGAAGGTGGTGGTGAGCGAGGCCGGTGCCTCGGTGTATTCCGCCAGCGAATATGCGTCGCAAGAGATGCCCGATGTGGACGTGAGCCTGCGTGGCGCGGCGTCCATCGCCCGCCGCCTGCAGGACCCGCTGGCCGAGCTGGTGAAGATCGACCCCAAGAGCATCGGCGTGGGCCAGTACCAGCACGACGTGAATCAGAGCGAGCTGGCCCGCACGCTGGGCACGGTGGTGGAAGACTGCGTGAACTCGGTGGGTGTAGACCTGAACACGGCCAGCGTGCCGCTGCTCAGCCGCGTGTCGGGCCTGTCGGGCAGTGTGGCCAAGGCCGTGGTGCGCTGGCGCGAGGCCAATGGTGCTTTCAAGAGTCGCAAACAGCTCATGGATGTGGCCGGCCTCGGTGCCAAGACCTTTGAGCAGAGCGCGGGCTTCTTGCGCATTCGCGGTGGTGACAACCCGCTGGACATGACGGGTGTTCATCCCGAGACCTACCCGGTGGTCGAGCAGATCATGGAAAAGACTGGCAAGCCGGTGGCCGAGATCATGGGCCGTGCCGACATGCTCAAGACCCTGAAGCCCGAGCTGTTTGCCAACGAGAAGTTTGGCGCGATCACTGTCAAGGACATCCTGGCCGAGCTGGAGAAGCCCGGCCGCGACCCGCGCCCCGACTTCAAGGTGGCGCGCTTCAACGACGGCGTGGAAGACATCAAGGACCTCAAGGAAGGCATGATCCTGGAGGGCACGGTGAGCAACGTGGCCCAGTTTGGCGCTTTCATCGACCTGGGCGTGCACCAGGACGGCCTGGTGCATGTGAGCCAGCTGGCGCACAAGTTCGTGAACGATGCGCGCGAGGTGGTCAAGACCGGCGACATCGTCAAGGTCAAGGTCATGGAGGTGGACGTGGAGCGCAAGCGCATCGGCCTGTCGATGAAGCTGGATGCCGCGCCACCGCGCCAGGGCGGCGACCGGGGCGCACCCCGTGACAACCGCTTTGAGGGCGCAGGCCGTAGCTACGCACAACCCCAGCGCCGTGGACCCGAGCCTGTGCAGCAGTCGGCCATGGCGTCCGCATTTGCGAAGTTGCAACAGGCCAAAGGCCGCTGACGCAGCCGGCTGTGCCGCCGGTGGTTTTTTGGCCGTGCAGGGGCCCATAATCGCCAGCACCTGAACCAACCACCGGCGCCGTACCCCATGGAGTTGAACGCACTGCTGGCCCAACCTGTGGCACTGCCCAGCCTTCCGCGCGCCGTGGCGCTGCTGATGAGCGAGCTGGCCCAGAACGAACCCAGCCTGCGGCGTCTGAACCAGCTGTTTGGCACCGATCCTGCCCTCGCGGCTCGTTTGCTGGAACTGGCCAATTCCCCCACCTTCCAGCTGCCCGGGCAGATCGCGGGCATCCCCGAGGCGCTGGCGCTGCTGGGCACCGCACAGCTGCGCACGTTGGTCACGTCGGCGCCGCTGGGCACCACGTCGCGCTCGGTGCCCGGGGTGAACATGCAGCAGTTCTGGCGCTACAGCCTCAACACGGCCAAGCTCGCGCGGTCGCTCGCTGGCATCGTCCACCACAACCAGATCGCGGCCTATACCGCCGGTTTGCTGCACGCCTTGGGCGAGCTGGTGATCCATCTGGCGGACCCCGAGAAGGCCCAGTCGGTCAACACTCTGGTAGCCCCGTTTGACCTGCGCCGCGACAAGATCGAGCAACGCATCTTTGGCTACAGCTACGGCCAGGTCACGGCGGGCTGCGCGCGCCGCTGGCAACTGCCCGAGGTGGTGATTGACGCCCTGCAGCACCAACACGCACCGTTTGACAACAAGGTCTACGAACCCCTGGCGGGCGTCATCCACCTGGCTGCCTGGCGCGCCCGCGCCCGCGAGGCGGAGCTGAACGAAAAAGAGCTGGCCGTGTCCTTCCCTGGCGAAGTGGGGCTGGCCCTGGGGCTCGACATCGACATGGTGCTGCAGCAAGACCCCATCGACTGGACCGCCCGACCGGATGCGGCGGCGGACTTCATCGTCTAGTTGCCCTGCGCCAGCGTAGCGGGGGTGGCATGGAGGGGCAGCCACCGGCCGATGTCCATGGGGGCCGTCTCACCGCAGCGGTTTGCGACAATCAGCGCCATGAAAGCACTGCGCATCCATGCTGGCCCCCGCGCCCGCCAACACCTGGAACAACAGGGCCTGCGGCCCGCTGACGTGGGCGTAATCCCGGCAGCAGCTGGCGGTCCCAAGGGACTGATCCTGGGGCCGATGGACCGGTTCATTTTTGGGGAGTGGCTGCCGCGCTCCGATCAGCCCGTGCACCTGGTGGGCGCCTCAATTGGCGCGTGGCGCATGGCCACGGCCTGCCTGCAGCAATCGGTGGCGGCTTTTGAGCGGCTGGAGCACGACTACATCCACCAGGACTACGAGCTGCCACCCGGAAAAAAGCGCCCCACGGCCGCCCATGTGAGCGAGCGGTTCGGCCAGAACCTGGAGGCCTTCTACGGCGGGCGGGTGCAGGAAGTGCTCAGCCACCCCCGCTACCGCCTGCACATCGTCACGTCCCGGGGCCGCCATGTGCTGGGGCGTGAGCATGCGCTGGGCACGCCGCTGGGGTATCTGGGGGCGTTTGTGACCAACACCGTGCACCGCAAGGCGATGGGGGCCTGGCTGGAGCGGGTGGTGTTTTCCTCGTCGGGTGCGGCACTGCCTTTTGCCACGACCGACTACCGCACCCGGCAGGTGGGGCTGAACGCAGACAATTTCATGCAGGCGCTGCAGGCCAGCTGCTCGATCCCGTTTGTCTTGCAGGCCGTTCACAACATCCCGGGCGCCCCGCGGGGCGCGTACTGGGACGGCGGCATCACCGACTACCACCTGCATCTTGCCTATGGCTTGCCGAATGTCGGTGCTTCTGAATTGATAGCTGCTCAGACAATAAGCACTAGCGCTCCCAGCGGAAAAATCTCAAAAACTGCGGCCGAGCCGCTGCGCGCGGGTGCTGGCGGCCTCGTGCTCTACCCCCACTTCCAGCACCGCGTGGTGCCGGGCTGGCTGGACAAGGGGCTGAAGTGGCGCCACAAGGCCACGTCCGCGCTCGACAACATGGTGGTGCTGTCGCCCGACCCGGACTGGGTGCGCCGCTTGCCCAACGCCAAGCTGCCCGACCGCAACGACTTCACCCACTACGGCACGGACAGCCGTGCCCGGGCCCAGGCGTGGCTCGCGGCCACGCGTGCCAGCCAGCAGCTGGTGGACGAGTGGCGCGAGTGGCTGGAGCGGCCTGACATGGGCGCGGTGCAGCCGCTGTAGGCCGCCAGGGCGGACGCGCCTCTGGGGCTCATTGGGTCTCCTGCGCTGGCCGAAGGCTCTCAGAACCTGTTCAAAGTCTTTTTGGAGTTGCACAAGTACCTTGCCGGGATGGGATGCAAGGCGCGGTGCGCCGCCGATAGCCCGTGCTATCGGCAAGCGCCGCAACGCCGCAGACCGCCCGGCAAGGCACTTGCCCGCAGGGTTGGAGTGAAATCGGGCGATTGAACGCCCCGGCTGCTTGCATGGGCACGAGCCCATGCGGCGCATCCGAAGCATCCACCCATCCCGATTGCACTTCAATGCAATCTCCAAAATGACTTTGAACAGGTTCTCAGGTCGAGGCAGGGCGACGTGCCGCCTCTTGCACCGCCCGGGCAGCATGGCGTGCAGCGTGGTCCCGGGCCCAAGGCAGCACGTCGGCCGCAGGCATGGGCCGGGCAATGCCATAACCCTGCGCGCGTTCGCAGCCCAGCTCCAGCAGCTTGGCGCAGTGTTCGGCGGTTTCGACGCCTTCGGCCACCACATGGCGGTGGAACGCAGCCGCCAGCGCCACGATGGCTTTGACGAGGGTAAGGTCGTCGCCGTCCTCCAGGATGCCGCGCACGAAGGACTGGTCGATCTTGATGGTCTCGGCGGGCAGGCGCTTGAGGTAGGACAGGGACGAAAAGCCGGTGCCGAAGTCGTCCAGCGCAAAACGCACGCCCAGGGCCTGGCAGCTTTGCATCATGCGGCGCATGTACTGCATGTCTTCGAGCGCGGCGGATTCCAGGATCTCCAGCTCCAGCCGCGAGGGAGACACCTCGGGGCAGGTGTGAAGGATGTCCTTGAGCCGCTGCACAAAGTTGGGCCGGTGAAAGTGGGGCGCTGCGATGTTGACGCTGACTTCCCATCCCATGCCCGCATCGCTCCACACCCGCATCTGCGCCAGGGCCTGGCGCAGCACCCATTCGCCCAGTTCGACCTGCAGGTCCGTGTCCTCCACCAGCGGCAGCACGTGCTGCGGGCCCAGCAGCCCCTCCTGCGGGTGTTGCCAGCGCAGCAGGGCTTCGAGCCCGATGATCTCGCCCGTGCGCAGGTTGACCTTGGGCTGGTAGTGCAGCACCAGTTCGCCCGCGTGCAGTGCGCGGGCCACCCGGGTCTGGCGGGTGTGCTGGGTCTGCACGGCGTGGTCGTGTTGCACGTCGAACACGTGCAGCTGGTTGCGCCCGAAGCTCTTGGCCTGGCACATGGCCTGGTCGGCATGGCGCAGCAGGGTGTCGGGGTTGGCGTCGTCTTGCGGAAACACGGCCACGCCAATGCTGACGGTGATGTTCACCAGGCGGTCGTCAATCGCATAGGGCGCGGCCAGTTGCTGCATCAGCACGGCCAGGCGCGCCTCGATGGCGGGCACATCGGGCTGTTCGCCCAGCAGCAGCACAAACTCGTCGCCGCCCATGCGGGCCACGGCTTCGTGTGCCGTGATGAACGCGCCCAGGCGCCGCGCCACTTCCTTGAGCAGACGGTCGCCGACGCGCTGGCCAAAGGTGTCGTTCACGGCCTGAAAGTGGTCCAGGTCCAGCATGCACACCGCCAGCAGCAGCTGCTTGTTGCGGGCCACAAACAGGGCGTGTGTGAGCTTTTCGGCGAGGGCCGCGCGGTTGTACAGACCGGTGAGCGCGTCGTGGCGGGCGTGCCACGAGATCTGGTGGCGCAGGTTGCGTGTTTCGGTCACGTCGCGGAACACCAGCACGCAGCCCGCCGCGTGGCCGCTGCCTTCGCGGATAGCGGCTGCCGTGTACTCGATGGCATAGCGCTCGCCCGAGCGGTGGATCAGCACCTCGTAGGTCGCCTGCTGCAGCCCACCCGGCTGGGTGTCGCGTTCGGCGGCCGCGCTGGCGGTGCGGCTGGCGGGCTCTTCGTACAGACGGAACACGTCGTCCAGCTGCCGGCCCAGCGCCTGATCGGCCGTGAATCCGGTCATGAGCTGTGCGGCCTCATTGATGGTCTCGATGCGCCCGCCCAGGTCGGTGGTGATGACCCCGTCGCCGATGGAGGCGAGGGTGACCTCGGCACGTTCCTTTTCGGCGCGCAGGGCTTCCTGGGCGCGCTTGCGCTCGGTCACGTCCACCAGCGTGCCGATGGTGCCAGCCAGTTCACCGTTGGTGCTGGTGAAGGGCGCTTCGAAATAGGCCATGTCCAGCGGGGGCTGGTGGGGCGGGCGGATGCGGATCTCGTTGTCGTGCGCGCTGGCGATGCGGGCCGACCGTTCCGGGGCCAGTTCGGCCGGCAGGCTGGCCCCTGCAACGCCGTCAGCACCTGGCTGCGACTGGAACAGGCGCTGCCATGCGCGGTTGGCGTCCAGGTAGGTGCCGTCGGCATGGCGCACAAACACGGGCAGGGGCAGGGCATCGATCAGCTGGCGGGTGAAGTGCAGTTGCTCGCTTTGCTGGCGCTGTGTTTCATGCAAGGACAGCACCAGAGATTGCACCTTGCCCGCCATGTCGTTGAAGGTCTCGGCCATGGCGCGGGACTCCAGCGTGCCGGTGACTTCCATGCGGGTGCTCAGATAGCCTTGGCGAAACGCGTCGGTGGCCTGGGCCAGGCGCTGCAGCATGCGGGCATTGGCCCGCAGCAGCAGCGTCAGCAGAAAGAAGATGGTGAAGATGTTGAGCGCCGAGATGCGTGCCTGTACCAGCACCGTGGCCCACACCTGGTCCGCCAGGGGCTGCGGGTGGGCCGTCACCGTCAGTCGGCCCAATGTGCCGTCTGCCAGCGCGAAGCCGGACTGCTGCACAGGGGCGGAGAGGTCCAGCCAATCGGCAAACCATTTCGGAGCATTGGCGGGGTAGGAAAGGGCGGTGACCTCGATGGCGGGCTGGTCGGCGGCCTGCCATTTGATGGACGCCACTGCCGGCGCGGCCTGCGCCAGCCCCTCGTTCAGGATACGGGTGACAGTGTCGGCATCGGGCGCGGGCTCGGCGGCCAGGCGCAGCTGCAACGGGTCGCTGGCGCGCCGCAGTTCGGTAGAGCCTTGCTGCAGGGCTTCGTCAGTTTCTGCAGCCAGCAGGTAGTGGTAGCGCACCCCCGTGACCAGCAGGATGATCGCCACGATGGACACATACAGCCGGGGGTAGGTGCCCCGCAGAAGCCAGGTGGTGAGATTTCCGGTGCGCATTGACGGTGGTCCTCCCCCACAACCCCAGTGGTAATGAATGGTTAATTAATTGTTGACAGCGGCGAGTCTATCTTGTGAGAAGTTGTGAGCGTGGTTTTGCATCGCGCTACCGGCGCGGTGTTGCTGATGTGTGACGTTTTGTAAAACTGCGGAGCTGCCAGCACGCGCAATGCGCGCCTGACAAGCGCACGGGCACGCGCTGGCTCCCCACCATGGGCTGCCGGGCCCAGGTGCACGGCGATGGTACCGAGGGTGAGGCGGCTGGGTTCAGAGCGACTGGGCCAGCATGTCGCGGTATTCCTCGGGGGTGGCGATGCGCGGGTTGGTCTTGTGGCAGTGGTCGGCCATCGCACCCTTGATGATGTCGTCGAACATCGCCTCGTTCACGCCCATCGCGGCCAGGCCGGTGGGCAGGCCCAGGCGGGCGTTCATGTCGCGGATGGCTTCGGGAATATCGCCTGCGCTGGCCAGGCCCATGGCGTGGGCCATGCGTTCCAGGCGCTTTTCCTTCTGCACCGATTCCGCCTGCGCATTGAAGCGCACCACGGCGGGCAGGAACATGGCGTTGAGCGTGCCGTGGTGCAGGCGCGGGTTCACGCCGCCCAGGCTGTGGCTGAGCGAGTGCACGGCGCCCAGGCCCTTCTGGAAGGCCATGGCGCCCTGCATGCTGGCGCTCATCATGTGCAGGCGTGCATCGCGGTCGCTGCCGTTTTTGGTGGCCTGCTCGATGTTCGCCCAGCCACGAGTCAGGCCGTCCAGCGCAATGCCGTCAGCGGGCGGGTTGAACGCGGCGGACATGAAGGTTTCCATGCAGTGTGCAATCGCGTCCATGCCCGTGGCTGCTGTGAGCATGGGGGGCAGGCCGAGGGTGAGTTCGGGGTCGCAGATGGCGGTCTTGGGCACCAGGTTCCACGAGTGGAAGCCGAGCTTGCGGTGGTCGTCCACGATGATGATCGCGCCGCGCGCCACCTCGCTGCCCGTGCCGCTGGTGGTGGGCACGGCGATCAGCGGCGCGGCGCGGTCGGTGATGCGCGGCGAGCCGCCTTCGATGGTGGCGTAGTGCGTCAGCGGCCCCTCGTGCGTGGCCGCAATCGCGATGCCCTTGGCGCAGTCGATGGCGGAGCCCCCGCCCACGGCGATCAGCCCGTCGCAGCCCTGGGCCTTGTACATGTCCACGGCGGCGCGCACGGCGGCCTCGGTGGGGTTGGAGGGGGTCTGGTCAAACACGGCGACTGTCATGCCGGGCAGCGCATCCAGCGCCTTTTGCAGCACGCCCGCGGCCTTCACGCCGGGGTCCGTCACGATCAACGGGCGGGTGATGCCCACGCGCTCGCATTCCTGCTTCAGCAATTGGACGGCGCCGAATTCAAACTGGATCTGGGTGACGTAGTAGATGAAAGCCATGGTGCAACAGAATGTGTGAATGGGGGTGCCAGCGATTACGATAGCTCGCCAGCCTTTGAAAAGGTTCTGAGCCCACTTTATAAGGAGGAGACAGCCTTGAAAACGAAGCAAACCCTGATGGCGGCCCTGTTGGCCGTCGCATCTGTGACAAGCGCCCAGGCCCAGTGCCTCACGGACGCGCAGGCCGCCGACCTGGTGGCCAACTATGTGGCCAAGACCCCGGCGGCCAACCCCGAGAACCTTTCGGACGCCGACGGCGCCTGCACACGCGGCAAGGTCAACGCCTTGCTGGCCCAGCGCATGGGCAAGGTGATTGGCTACAAGGCGGGCTTGACCAACCCCGCCGTGCAAAAGCGCTTCAACACCGACAAGCCCGTGTGGGGCAAGCTCTACGAGGGCATGGTGCTGCCCAGTGGCGCCACGGTGGATGCGGCTTTCGGTGCCCGCCCGCTGTACGAGGCCGACATGCTGGTGCGCGTGAAAAGCGCCGCCATCAACCAGGCCAAGACCCCCATGGACGTGCTGGACGCCGTGGACCAGATCATTCCCTTTATCGAGCTGCCCGACCTGATGGTGCAGGCGCCGCCCAAGCTCAACGGTGCGGGCGTGACTGCCATCAACGTGGGCGCGCGCCTGGGCGTGGCGGGTGCCCCGATTGCCGTGCCGGCGTACCGGGGCGAGCGTTTTGCCATGCTCCAGGCCCTGGCCGACATGAACGTGTCGCTGACCGATGGCGCGGGTGCGCGCTTGGGGGGCGGCAAAGGCAGCGACATCCTGGACCACCCGCTCAACGCGGTGGTGTGGCTGGCCGGTGCGCTCGCGCAGGAAGGCCTGGCCATGCAGCCGGGCGATCTGATCAGCCTGGGCTCGTTCTCTGCATTGCTGCCGCCCAAGGCTGGCTTGTCGGTGACGGCCACCTACGACGGCTTGCCCGGCGCAGCACCCGTGCGACTGAGTTTCAAGTAACCCCCCCTGATCGGCCCGCCGCCTTGCGGGCCGATGTCTTCTTTGCCGAGACCCCAACCGTTGATCGACCTGCACATCCACCACACCCACCTGACCCCCCAGATGCGCAGCGTGCTCGAACGCATGGCCCGCGCCGGGCACCCGCCGCTGCACACACGCACGCCACAGGAGGCACGCATCGCCTACCAGGCGGGCGCCGATGTTCTGGAGGTGCCCAAGGCCGCGCTGGCGCGGGTGGAAGACCTGCAGATCCCCACCGGCGACGGAGCCATGCTGCCCGCACGGCTGTACGCGCCCAGCACCGACAAGGGCTTGCCCGTGCTGCTGTACACGCACGGCGGCGGCTTCACCATTGGCAACATCGCCACGCACGACATCCTGTGCCGCGAGCTGGCGCGTCTGGCCGGTTGCATGGTGGTGTCGCTGGACTACCGGCTGGCGCCGGAGCACCGCTTTCCCACAGCCAGTAATGATGCGTGGGATGCGCTGCAGTGGCTGGCCGCCCATGCAGAAAGCCTGGGCGCCGACCCCCAGCGCCTGGCCGTGGGCGGCGACAGTGCAGGCGGTACCCTCGCCGCCGTCAACGCCATCCTGGCGCGCGATGCCGGCCTGCCGCTGGCGCTGCAACTGCTGATCTACCCCGGCTGCGCCGCGCACCAGGACACGCCTTCACACGCCACCTTTGCACGCGGCCTGGTGCTGGAGGAGCCCGCCATCAGCTGGTTCTTTGGCCATTACGTGACCACCCGCGAGGAGCGCGAGGACTGGCGTTTTGCGCCGCTGCTGGCGCCGGACGTGGAGGGCGTGGCGCCCGCGTGGATCGGCCTGGCCGAATGCGACCCGCTGGTGGACGAAGGCGTTGACTATGCCGACAAGCTCCGCCTGGCGGGCGTGCCCGTGGACCTGGACATCTACCGGGGCGTGACCCACGAATTCATCAAGATGGGCCGCGCCATCCCCGAAGCGCGCAAGGCCCATGCCGACGCCGCCCGCGCGCTGCGGCTGGCTTTTCACCTGGAGTAAACGAACCCATGCAACGCAGTGATTTCCGTTGTTTCCACCGCCTGCGCGTGCGCTGGGCCGAGGTGGACATGCAAAAGATCGTGTTCAACGCGCACTACCTCATGTACGTGGATACCGCCATGTCCGAGTACTGGCGCGCGCTGGCGCTGCCGTACGAGGCGAGCATGCTGGCGCTGGGCGGCGAGATGTATGTGAAGAAGGCCACGGTGGAGTACCACGCCTCGGCGCGGCTTGATGACACGCTGGACGTGGGCCTGAAGTGCGCGCGCATCGGCAATTCGTCGTGCCTGTTCACGGCGGGCATTTTCTGTGGTGACCGACTGCTCATCTCTGCCGAGCTGGTCTACGTGTTTGCCGACCCGGCCACACAGACCTCGCGCCCGGTACCGGCCGCACTGCGTGCGATCTTTGAAGGCTTTGAAGCGGGCGCCGAAATGGCCGAGGTGCGCACGGGCGACTGGAACACCCTGGGCCGCGATGCCGGCCGCGTGCGCACCGATGTGTTTGTGCACGAACAGGGCATTCCGGCCGAGGTCGAGGCCGATAGGCACGACATCTCGGCGCGCCACGCTGTGCTGTACAACCGGCTGGGCATGCCCGTCGCTGCGGGCCGCCTGCTGCAGCACGCACCCGGAGTGGGCCGCATCGGCCGCATGGCGGTGGACCGGTCGGTGCGCGGTGCGCAGTGGGGCCGCCAATTGCTGGATGCGCTGGTGGACGCGGCGCGTGCCCGGGGCGATGCCGAAGTGCAATTGCACGCCCAGCGCAGCGCCGAGGGCTTTTACCGCCGCGCGGGGTTCACGGTGGTGGGCGAGCCGTACGAAGAGGCAGGCATTGCACACATTGCCATGGCCCGCAAGCTCTGATGGTTTGCTATTAAAAGGGGAGCTGCTCGGGCATGTTGGACTAGCGCCTGTGCCCGATTTGGCTCAAATATCGTCCAGCAGCGGGTAGGGCAGGGGCAGCAGCGACAACGCCACGCCGCCTTCTGCGCCCACTTGCAGAGAGCCCTCTTGGGCAGCGCTGATCTGCAGCGACACGATGGTGTCAAACCCGCCGCCCGGCGCAGCGGCTACTTGCACCACGGTGCCGCAGGGTTGTTCGAGGTCGCTGGTGCTGAACACCTCGGCGCCCACCGCCACCTCGGCTGCTGCGTGGGCAATGTAGGCGCGGCGCTTGAGCGTGCCACGGAACTGGCTGCGCGCCACAATTTCTTGGCCGGGGTAGCAGCCCTTCTTGAAGTTCACGCCGCCCACAGACTCGTAGTTGAGCATCTGGGGTACAAAGGCTTCGACCACTGGCGTGGTCAGCGTGGCGACACCGCTGATGACTTCGCTCCAGAGCCACAGCGTGGCATCCAGCGCAGGGCCTGCGGGCGCTGGCTCTGTGGCGGGGGCTACCCAGAGGGCGCGCGGAGTGCCGTCGGCGGGGTACAGGTGCACCACGGTGGCGGCACCCGCATCGGCCTTGGTCCAGGCGGGCTGGGCGCTGCCAGCTACGGAGTTGATAGCGTCTCCGGCAACGCCATAAAGGGAGATGTCACCGGTGGCATCCGTCAGCTTGGCCTTGGCACGCAGCACAAACATCGACAGGCGCTTGAGCGTGGCAGGCAGCAGGTCGCGGCTGCAGACCAGCAGCACCTCGGTGGCGCTACGCTTGAAGCCGATGAAGCTGGCCTGCATGCGGCCCTTGGCCGACAAGAAGGCCGCGAGGCGGGCCTGGTCCATGCCGAGCAGGGCGAAATCCTGGGTGAGCTGGCCGTGCAGAAACTTGGCGGCGTCTTCGCCTTCCACGCGAATCACGCCGAGGTGGGACAGGGGGGCAATGCCATTCAAGTGATAGGTCATCGCTGAATTATGATGCCCTGATTCATACATATTGGTAGCAGGGTTGTGCGACGTTTACTGGCTTTGATCGTGTTGGTGGGGATCGCACTGGGCGGCGCTGCGTATTGGTGGCTGCACCAGCCGCTCGACGTGGGCCCCGAGCCGCTGGAGCTGGCCATCGAGCCCGGCACCACGCCGCGCGGCGTGGCCCGCGATGTGGTGGCGGCCGGGGTGAAGACGGACGCGCGCCTGCTCTACGCCTGGTTCCGCGTCTCGGGGCAAGACCGCGCCATCAAGGCGGGCAACTACGAAATCCCGCCCGGCACCACCCCCATCAGCCTGCTGCAGAAGCTGGCCCGGGGCGAAGAGGCCTTGCGCGCACTCACCTTGGTTGAAGGCTGGAACTGGCGCCAGGTGCGCCAAGCGCTGGCCAAGGAAGAGCAGATCAAACACGATGCTGCCGCCTTGACCGACGAGGCGCTGATGGCCCAGCTGGGCCGCCCCGGCGTGGCGCCCGAGGGGCGGTTCTTCCCGGACACCTACACCTACGCCAAAGGCTCCAGCGACATCGCCTTGCTGCGCCGGGCGATGCACGCCATGGACCGCCATCTGGAGGCGGCCTGGGCCCAGCGCGCGGCCGACACCCCGCTCAAGTCGGCGGAAGAGGCGCTGACGCTAGCCAGCATTGTCGAAAAGGAAACTGGCAAGGCCAGCGACCGGGGCCAGATTGCGGGCGTGTTCGTCAACCGCCTGCGGGTGGGCATGCTGCTGCAGACCGACCCCACGGTGATCTACGGCCTGGGCGAAAAGTTTGACGGCAACCTGCGCAAGCGCGACCTGCAGACCGACACCCCCTGGAACACCTACACCCGCCCCGGCTTGCCGCCCACTCCCATCGCCATGCCCGGCAAGGCCTCGCTGCTGGCCGCCGTGCAGCCGCAGGCCACGCGCGCGCTCTACTTTGTGGCCAAGGGCGACGGTACCAGCCATTTCAGTGCCTCGCTGGAGGAGCACAACCGCGCCGTCAACCGCTACCAGCGCGGGCAGCAGTAAACAGTTTCTTGAACCAAGGCGCCCATGTCACGACCCGGTCTGTTCATCACGTTTGAAGGCATCGACGGTGCGGGCAAGTCCTCGCACATCGAAGGCCTGGCCGCGGCCTTCCGCACCCAGGGCCGTACTGTCACCGTGAGCCGCGAGCCCGGCGGCACGCCGCTTGCCGAAAAGCTGCGCGAAATGGTCCTGAACGACCCGATGGATGCGCTTACCGAGTCCCTGCTGATCTTTGCGGCCCGCCGCGACCACCTGCGCAACGTGATCGAGCCCGCGCTGGCCCGTGGCGACGTGGTGCTGTGCGACCGGTTCACCGACGCCACCTTTGCCTACCAGGGCGCGGGGCGGGGCTTCGATCTGGGTGTGCTATCAACTTTGGAGCGCCTGGCGCAGACGGGACTGGCGCCTGAGACCAGTTTGATGCGTGAACCCGACCTGACGGTGTGGTTTGACCTGGCACCCGAGGTGGCGGCCGAGCGGCTGGCCGGTGCGCGTGTGCCTGACCGCTTCGAGGCCCAACCGGTGGAGTTCTTCCGCCGCGTCGCCCAGGGCTATGCAGACCGCGCAGCCGCTGCACCGCAACGGTTTGCGCGCCTGGATGCGGCGCAGGACCGCCACCGCGTGTGGCAGCAGCTCACCAGCGTGTTTGTGCGCAAGGGCTGGCTGGCCATCATGGTGGCTACGCAGGGAGGGCCGCAATGAGCGAGACCGCCGTGGCCCTGGCGCCCTGGATCGCTGCGCAGCGCACCAGCCTGCTGGCCCAGCGCGGCCACGCGTGGCTGTTGCAAGGGCCGTCGGGCCTGGGGCAATACACCCTGGGGCTGGAAATGGTGCGCGCATGGCTGTGCGATGCGCCGACAGAGCAGGGCGCCTGCGGCCACTGCGGCAGCTGCCACGCCATCGACGTGCGCACCCATGCCGACCTGTGCGTGCTGATGCCCGAGGTGCAGATGATGGCGCTGGGCTGGCCCCTGTCGGAAAAGGCCCAGGCCGACATTGACGACAAAAAGCGCAAGCCCAGCCGCGAGATCCGCGTGGAGGCCATGCGCGATGCGGTGGAGTTTTCGCAGCGCACCTCGGCGCGTGGCAAAGGCAAGGCCGTGCTGGTTTACCCCGCCGAGCAGATGAACCATGTCACGGCCAACGCGCTGCTCAAGACGCTGGAAGAACCGCCGGGCGACGTGCGTTTTGTGCTGGCCAGCGAGGCTGCGCACCAACTGCTGCCCACCATCCGCAGCCGCTGCCTGGGCCACACCATGGTCTGGCCTGTGGAGGCCGACAGCTTGGCCTGGTTGCAGGCCCAGGGCGTGGCCCGGGATGCGGCATTGTCGTTTCTGCGTGCAGCAGGCGGGCGGCCCGAGGACGCCCTGGCGCTGGCCCAGTCGGGCCGCAGCCCGCAGGCCTGGTCCGCCTTGCCCCAGGCCGTGGCGCGGGGTGATGTGACGGCGCTGGGCGACTGGGCCCCGGCCCAGGTGATCGATGCGCTGCAAAAGCTCTGCCATGACCTGCTGGCCGCCAGCGTGGGCGCCGCGCCGCGCTACTTTGCGCAGGCCGACCTGCCCAAGACGCCGCCACTGGGTGCGCTCACACGCTGGTCTCGCGCACTGTCCAAGGCGGCGCGCACGGCAGACCACCCGTTCAATGGCGGGCTCATGCTGGAGGCGCTTGTCGCCCAGGCGCGAAACACCCTACACTCCAGACACTAAGCCGCACACCCACCCATGAGCAGTCCATCCACCGCGCCCCGTCCCAGCGTCATGCAGCTGGCCATCAAGGAAAAGGCCGCGCTCTACGCCGCCTACATTCCTTTTTTTGCCGAAGGGGGCATCTTTGTGCCCACCCAGCGCGACTACAAGCTGGGCGACGATGTGTATGTGCTGCTGACCCTGCCCGACGACACCCAGCGCTACCCCGTAGCAGGCCGCGTGGCCTGGGTGACACCGGCCCGTGCTGCAGGCAACCGCACCCAGGGGGTGGGCATCCAGTTCCCAAAGGACGAAAAATCCCGCCAGCTCAAGGCCAAGATCGAGGAATTGCTGGGAACTGCGCTGGGCTCCGACCGTCCTACCCAGACGATCTGACCGCGCCACCGCCGCCCCCGTGCCGACCCGCGCTGGCTGGTCGGCTTTTTTGTTTTTCATCACATGTTCACTGATTCGCACTGCCACCTCAACTTCCCGGAACTGGTCAGCCAGCTGCCCGCCATCCGCCAGGCCATGGCCGAGGCGCAGGTCACCCGGGCCCTGTGCATTTGCACCACCATGGAAGAGTTCGAGGGCGTGCACGCCCTGGCCCTGGCCCATGACAACTTCTGGAGCACGGTGGGCGTGCACCCCGACAACGAGGGCGTGACGGAGCCCAGCGTGCGGGATCTGCTGGACCGCGCGGCGCTGCCCCGCGTGGTGGCGATTGGCGAGACCGGCCTGGACTACTACGGCATGGAAGATCGCAAGGGCGGGCGCAGCATTGCCGACCTGGAGTGGCAGCGCGACCGCTTCCGCACCCACATCCGCGCGGCGCGCGCCTGTGGCAAGCCCCTCATCATCCACACGCGCAGTGCCTCCGACGACACGCTGGCCATCCTGCAGGAAGAGGGCGAGGATGGCGCAGGCAATCTGGCGGGTGGCGTTTTCCACTGCTTTACCGAATCGATGCAGGTCGCGCGCGCTGCGCTGGATCGGGGCTACTACATCTCGTTCTCGGGCATCGTGACCTTCAAGAGCGCGCAGGAGCTGCGCGACGTGGTGGCCTTTGTGCCACTGGACCGCATGCTCATCGAGACCGACAGCCCCTACCTGGCCCCGGTGCCCTACCGTGGCAAGACCAACAATCCGTCGTATGTGCCCCATGTGGCCCGGCAGGTGGCCGAGACCAAGGGCCTGGCGCTGGAGGCAGTGGCGGAGGCCACCAGCCGCAATTTCGACCGTTTGTTCCCTGAGGTGATGGCATGAGCCTGCAACGACGTTCTGCTTTGGCCGCCGTGGCGGTGGGCCTGGTGTCAGTCCGGGCCTGGGCCGGTGCCTATGAAGATTTTTTTGTGGCCGTCCTGCGCGATGACGGTGATGCAATCACTGCGCTGCTGCGCCGGGGGTTTGATCCGAACACCCGTGATCGCAAGGGGCAGGTGGGGCTCATGATTGCCCTGCAAAACGGCGCGAACAAGGCCGTTGCTGCGTTGCTGGCATCCCGTCGGCTGAATGTGGAGGCCCGCAATGCCAAGGACGAAAGCCCGTTGATGATGGCTGCCATCAAGGGCAACGTGGAGGCCGTCAAGGCGCTCATCGCGCGCGATGCCGATGTCAACAAGACGGGGTGGACACCATTGCACTACGCCGCGTCGGCAGGTTCGCCGCAGCATGCGGTCATCATTGGGTTGCTGCTCGAAAACCACGCCTACATCGATGCAGCATCGCCCAACGGCACCACGCCGCTGATGATGGCGGCGCATTACGGCTCTACCGAGGCCGTGCAATTGCTGCTGGACGAAGGGGCTGACCCCACGCTCAAGAACCAGCTGGGCTTGACCGCCGCTGATTTCGCCTTGCGCGTGAGCCGTACCGAGTCTGCGGAGAGAATCGCTGCGGCTATTCGGAAGCGCCAGCCCAACCGGGGCAAGTGGTAGCCAAGGCAAACGCCTGCAGCCCATAGCGGGCTGCTGCAGAGTGGGCCCTGGGCAATATTTAGAGATCAGCGAAGGCCAGCACCAGTCGTGCCGCGCCTGCTTACTCAGCGATGGTCCCCGAGCCCGACGCGGCGCGTGTCTGCAGCCGCGCATACAGCCCACCTTGCGCTATCAACTCGCTGTGGGTGCCTTGCTCGGCGATGCGCCCGCGCTCCATCACCACCACGCGGTCGGCATGCTCGATGGTGGAGAGTCGGTGCGCAATGACCAGCGTCGTGCGGCCTTGCATCAGCCGCTGCAGGGCTTCCTGCACCAGGCGTTCCGATTCGGTGTCCAGGGCCGAAGTCGCCTCGTCCAGGATGAGGATGGGAGCGTCCTTGTACAAGGCCCGAGCAATGGCCAGCCGCTGACGCTGCCCACCGGACAACTGCGTAGCGTTGTGCCCCACCACCGTGTGGATGCCCTGTGGCAGACCGGCCACGTGCTCAGCGAGATTGGCGGCAGCGAGGCATTCCAGCACGCGGGTTTCGTTCACGGCCTGGCCCAGCGCCACATTGGTGGCGATGGTGTCATTGAACATCACCACGTCTTGGCTCACCATGGCAAATTGCGACCGGAGGGAGGGCAGGTCCCAGTCCGGCAAGGCATGCCCGTCGACCGCGATGGTGCCCGCCGAAGGCATGACAAAACGCGGGAGCAGGTTGACCAGCGTGGTCTTGCCGGCGCCAGAGGGCCCCACCAGTGCCACGATCTCGCCCGGGGCCACCTGCAGGCTGACCCCATCCAAGGCGGGGGCGTGGTCGGCGCCAAACGATACGGTGACGTTGCTCAGCGTGAGCGCGCCTTGCACGCGGTCCTTGCGGTAGGTGCCGCCGGTTTCCGCGCCGGTGTCGCCCAGCAGCCCCAGGCCGCGCTCCAAGGCGGCGACACCCCGGGTCACGGGGCTGGCTACATCCGCCAGGCGCCGGATCGGCGCGATCAGCATCAGCATGGCCGTAATGAACGACACAAACCCGCCCACGGTCACGTCCTTCGTATCGACCGCACCCCGGCTCTGCCAGAGCGCAATGCAGATCACCACCGACAGCGCAGCGGCGGCCAGCAACTGGGTCAGCGGTGTCATGGCTGCGGAGGCGATGGTGGACTTGATAGCCAGGCGGCGCAGGCTGCGGCTCAGGTCGGCAAAACGCTGCGCCTGCCCGCCTTGCGCGCCATGCAGGCGCACCATACGATGCGCCAGCACGTTTTCTTCGACCACATAGGCCAGTTCATCCGTGGCCTGCTGGCTGCTCTTGGTCAGGTGGTACAGCCGCCGCGACAGGGTCTTCATGATCCAGGCGACCCCCGGGACGACGACGGCAACAATCAGTGTGAGCTGCCAGTTGAGGTACAGCAAATAGACCAGCAGCGCGACCAGCGTGAAGCCATCGCGCGACAGGCCGAGCAGGGCCTGCACCAGCAACGTGGCACCGGTCTGCACTTCATAGACCACGGTGTTGGAGAGGGCGCTGGCCGACTGGCGCGCAAACAATCCCATTTCTGCGGCCAGAACACGATCAAACAGCGCCTGACGCAGTGTCAGCATGCCTTCATTGGCGATGCGCGCCAGTGCATATTGACCCACAAACTGGGCTACGCCGCGGACGAAGAAAACCCCCAGAATTGCCAGGGGCACCATCCACAGCTGCAAGGTGCCTTGGGTAAAGCCCTTGTCCAGCAGCGGCTGCAGCAGGGCAGGGATCAGGGGTTCGGTGATTGCACCCACCAAGGTTGCAACAATGGCCAGACTCCAGGCCATTCGCTGGTCGCCAAAGTACACCGACAGCCGCCTCAGGCGCGCCATCAAGGTCGTGGGGGGGGGAGGGGCTGTGGCGGGCTTGGTGCCCGTGTCGGTGGCTTGCATGTCGCCCGGATTCTACGTTTGTGCCATGCGCAGCCTGTCCGGCACGGTGCGTCGCGCACAGTTTGTCACAGGGGGCTCGCCGCTGTGTGTAACATTCGGGTTTGCCCTTTCGGCACTTGTTCGGCCACTGCTGGATGCCAATGACCACAGATCGAATCTCCCAACACCCATCTTCCGCAGCTCCGCTGCTTCCCCTGCGCCGCCAGTTGCTGGCCGCACTCATCGCCTCACCATCCATTCCAGCGCTTGCTCAGTTCCGTGTGGAAGTCACCGGCGTTGGGCTGACCCAATTGCCCATCGCGATTGCTCCGTTCCGGGGCGAGGCGCAATCGCCCCAAAAAATTGCGGCCATCGTCCAGGCCGACCTGGAGCGAAGTGGGCAGTTCCGCGCCATTGACGCCTCCGGCGCAACGCTGGACGAAACCGCGCGGCCAGACGTCGCACTGTGGCGCCAGAAAAGTGCGGATTCACTGGCCACTGGCAGCGTCACGCGTTTGGCTGATGGGCGTTTTGATGTGCGGTTTCGTTTGTGGGATGTGGTCAAGGGCCAAGACCTGGGCGGACAGAGTTTTGTGGTCACGCAGGGCGACCTGCGCCTGGTGTCGCACCGCATTGCCGACTTCATCTACGAAAAGCTCACGGGTGAGCGCGGTATCTTCTCGACGCGCATTGCCTATGTGACCAAAACCGGCCCCCGTTACAGCCTTTGGGTTGCGGATGCCGACGGCGAGAACGCCCAGTCCGCACTGTCCAGCCCCGAGCCCATCATCTCGCCTGCATGGTCGCCCAACGGGGGGCAACTGGCCTATGTGTCGTTCGAGTCGCGCAAGCCGGTGGTCTATGTGCACGATGTGGCCACAGGTCGCAGGCGCCTGATCGCGAACTTCCGTGGCTCCAACAGTGCGCCAGCCTGGGCGCCGGATGGCCGTACGCTGGCAGTCACGTTGAGCCGCGATGGCGGCTCGCAGCTGTACACCATTGATGCCAACGGCGGCGAGCCGCGCCGCCTGATGCAAAGCGCAGGCATCGATACCGAGCCTGTGTTCTCGGGCGATGGCCGCAGCATTTTCTTTGTGAGCGATCGGGGCGGTGCCCCGCAAATCTACAAGGTGGGTGCGTCCGGTGGCAATGCGGAGCGCGTGACCTTCACTGGCACCTACAACATCTCGCCCAGCGTGAGTCCCGACGGTCGCTGGCTGGCCTACATCTCCCGCGTGGGTGGCGCATTCAAGCTGCATGTGATGGATCTGTCCACGGGCACCGTCAATGCGGTGACAGATACGACGGCGGACGAAAATCCCAGCTTTGCGCCCAACAGCCGGCTCATTGTTTACGCCACCCAACAGCAGGGCCGTGAAGCCCTCATGACCACAACCCTGGACGGCAAGATCAAGGCGCGTCTCGCCGGTCAGGCGGGCGACATCCGCGAGCCGGACTGGGGCCCGTTCCAAAAGCAATGAACTTATCTGCACTTTCAGTTATCAAGCCTTCAGGAGAAATTTGGATGATGAAACGTATTACCCTTGCCCTCACCGTTGCCGCTCTTATGGCGGGCTGCAGCTCTGGCGTTAAGCTGGATGATGTGCCGGTCGAAGACAAAAATGCCACCTCCACCATGGGTGGAGCCAACAACGGTGCCAACTCCGGCAATACCTCGCAAAGCGGCGTGGCGGGCGTGGACCTCGGCCAGTCCGGCCGTGACGGTGCAGGCCCCGTGGGGGTCGCGCGCGTCGTGTACTTTGATTACGACAGCTACGTAATCAAACCCGAGTTCCAGTCGCTGATTGAAGCGCATTCCCGCTTCATCAAAGCGGCCCCCAACCGCAAGGTCATGATCGAAGGCCACACGGATGACCGTGGTGGCCGCGAGTACAACCTGGCACTGGGCCAGAAGCGCGCAGAAGCAGTGCGCCGTTCGCTGGGCTTACTGGGCGTGCCTGACAGCCAGGTCGAGGCCGTGAGTTTTGGCAAGGAAAAGCCTGCAGCCCAAGGTGCTACCGAAGATGCACGCGCCCAGAACCGCCGCGCTGAACTGTCGTACCGTTAATGACATCCGCTGCACCGGTTTTCTCGTTGCGGGCGCTGGCCACGGCGGCATTGCTCGCCGTGTCGCTGTCTTCTGCCCATGCCGCCATCTTCGAAGACGGCGAAGCGCGACGGGCTATCCTGGAGATGCGACAGCGCGTTGATGGTCTGCAGTTGTCTCAGCAGCGCTCTGCCGAAGAGGTGCGCAAGCTGGGCGAAGAAAACGCTCAGTTGCGCCGCAGCCTGCTGGATTTGCAGACGCAGATCGAGACCTTGCGCGCCGAGCAAGCCAAACTCAACGGCCAGAACGAGCAGCTGTTGCGCGATGTCGGTGAACTGCAGCGTCGACAGAAAGACATCGCGCAGGGCGTGGATGAGCGATTGCGGCAGTTCGAGCCCATCAAGGTCAATGTGGATGGCCGCGATTTCCAGGCAGATCCTGCCGAAAAGCGGGATTTTGAGGCGGCTCTGGCTGTCTTTCGCTCCGGCAAATTCCCTGATGCAAGTGTCGCTTTCGCGGGCTTTGTGCGGCAGTATCCGCGCAGCGGCTACGTGCCCTCTGCGCGTTTCTGGTTGGGAAATGCCCAGTACGCTACGCGTGAGTACAAAGAAGCCATCGGCAATTTCAAACAAATGCTGACCGACGCCCCCACGCACGCCCGTGCGCCTGAGGCAGCTCTGTCCATCGCCAATTGCCAGATTGAGCTCAAAGACACACGCACCGCGCGCAAGACACTGGAAGACCTCATCCGGGCTTATCCGCAGTCTGAGGCCGCTGTGGCCGCTAAAGAACGCCTGTCGCGGCTCAAGTGATGGAGGGTGATGTGGCTTTTGCCTCGCAGGCTGCGCCAGATGGTGGTGCGGAGTACGCTTCGGAGCGCCGCTTTGGTGGGCTTCAGCGGCTCTACGGAGTGCAGGGCGCAGCCAGAATTCGCTCCGCGCACGTGGCCGTGGTTGGTATTGGTGGAGTCGGGTCGTGGGCCGCAGAGGCCCTGGCGCGCAGCGGCGTCGCGCAAATTACCCTGATCGACTTGGACCATGTGGCTGAATCCAACATCAACCGACAGATCCATGCGCTCACCGATACGGTGGGACAGGCCAAGGTTTTGGCCATGCGTGATCGCATCGCACAAATCCACCCGGACTGCATCGTTCATTGCGTGGAGGAGTTTGTGGAGCCTGGAAACTGGCCGGCCTTGCTGCAAACGCCCGTAGACGCTCTCATTGATGCCTGTGACCAGATCAAAGCCAAAACTGCACTGTCCATATGGGCGCAGGCCCATGGGGTGCTGCACATCACCGTGGGTGCAGCAGGGGGCAAGCGGCATGCGCACAAGGTGGATGTGGATGATCTCGCACTGACCACCCATGACCCGCTGTTGGCCCAAATGCGCTATCAGCTGCGCAAACACCACGGCGCACCGCGGGAGGGCAAGAAGATCGGGGTCACCTGCGTTTTCAGCCGCGAGGCCGTGGCACCGCCAGATGCTTCGTGCAACATTGATGGCGATGGTTCTTTGAACTGCCACGGCTACGGCTCAGTGGTCGCTGTGACCGCGACCTTCGGCCAATGTGCCGCAGGCTGGGTGCTCGATAAACTTGCAACCAAATCCAAATCGGCTGGAAAAAAGACGCTATAATTCGAGGCTTTGCAGCAATCGGTACGATAGCTGCAATCGGTCGGGACGTTAGCTCAGTTGGTAGAGCAGCGGACTTTTAATCCGTTGGTCACAAGTTCGAATCTTGTACGTCCTACCACCCGATTCAAAGCGCATCATTGAATGTGTGTTCATCCAAAAGCCTCCCTTGGGAGGCTTTTGTTTTTGGCGGCCATTTAAAGCGCGAGTCAAAGGCCATCGATGCCCCTGACTGGTAAATGTGGCCGAGGCGGGGGGATCACCGGGTGGGTGCGTCCGCCTCCGGCGGTGGTGAAAAAATGTCCCAGCTGGCCATGAACAGTGCAGCTATCACTGGACCGATCACAAACCCCGTGAGTCCGAACAAGGCCATGCCGCCCAGGGTAGAGATCAGCACGATGTAGTCGGGCATCTTGGTGTCTTTGCCTACCAGGATGGGGCGCAAGATGTTGTCCACGAGTCCGATCACGCAGATGCCGAATGCAGTCAGCACCACGCCTTGCCACACAGCGCCTGTTGCCAGAAAGTAGATGGCCACAGGCACCCAGATCAGCCCGGCGCCCACGGCTGGCAAAAGGGACAGGAAGGCCATGAGCACCCCCCACAGCACCGGTCCCTGGATGCCCAAGATCCAGAAAATCATGCCGCCCAGCGCGCCCTGAGAAGCCGCCACCACAATGTTGCCTTTGACCGTGGCCCGGATTACGGTCGTGAATTTACCGACCAGCTGGCGCTTGTGCGCTTCTTCTAGGGGGGTGGCCTGCCCGATACGCTGTGCCAGACTGGCTCCGTCTCGCAGCAGGAAGAACAACAGGTACAACATGATGCCGAAGCTGACAATGAACTCCAGGGTGTTTTGACCGATGCTCAGCGCCTGTGTCGCAACGAATTGACTGGCCTGTACCGCGAAGGACGAGAGTTTTTGCTGCAACTCGCCTACGCTGGTCAGTTGGAGGCGGTCAAGCAGGCCTGCAGCCCAAGCTGGCAGTGCAGCAATGACCTGCTGCAGGTACAGCCCAAAATTGATTTGGCCTGAGCGCACCCGTTCGTAGATTGCGGTGGCTTCCTGAATAAGCGACACCGTGATGGCCGTCATCGGCAAGATCACCACCACAAGGCACAAACCGAGTGTGCATAAGGCCGCAAGCGTGGGCCGCTTGGGCATTTTTCGCAGCAGTTTGCGGTGCAGTGGGGCAAAAAGAATGGCGAGGATGACGCCCCAGAAAACGGCTCCGTGAAACTGCCACAGGATCGCACCGAACGCGACGGTGACGAGGGTGAGCAGCAGCAAAAAGGCTTTGTCCTGGAGGTGTTGATGCGGCATGGAGTGGGGTTTGCAATGGGATACCTGGAATGTACGCGAGGCGTCGATCAGCGCGGCTTCTTGCGCTGCGCGGCGATGGTCTGGATCCACTTTTTGGGGGTGGGCTTCGGTTCGGTGGCACAATGGCGCCCGTACCAAGGCCCTTCCCCAGCCACAGTCGCATCCGCCAACCGGTTCAGCCGTGTCGCGGAAGGTTTCTCAACCAGCTAATGCTTTCCCAAGGAAAGCGGAGGTCAGCGGAATATGAGCGATACGACATCCGTCTATCAAGCCTACCAAGGCAACACCTACCTCTTCGGCGGCAATGCGCCCTATGTCGAAGAGATGTACGAGAACTATCTCGCCAATCCCGGTAGCGTGCCAGATACGTGGCGCGAGTACTTTGACGCGCTGCAGCATGTCCCCGCCGTGGATGGCAGCAACGCCAAAGACGTTCCCCATCTGCCTGTCATCAATGCCTTTGCCGAGCGTGCCAAGCAAGGCGGCACCAAGGTCGTGGTTGCGACGGGCGCCGACTCTGAACTGGGCCGCAAGCGTACCGCCGTTCAGCAGCTGATCGCCGCTTACCGCAATGTGGGTCAGCGCTGGGCCGACCTGGATCCGCTCAAGCGCACAGAGCGTCCCGCAATTCCTGAACTGGAGCCTTCGTTCTACGGTTTCAGCGACGCTGATCAGGAAACGGTGTTCAACACCAGCAACACGTTCTTCGGCAAAGAGTCGATGACGTTGCGTGAACTCATCAACGCGCTGCGTGAGACCTATTGTGGCTCCATCGGCGCTGAATACATGTACGCCACCGACCAGAACCAGAAGCGCTGGTGGCAGGAGAAGCTGGAAAAGATCCGCAGCAAGCCCAGCTTTGGTGCTGACAAGAAAAAACAAATCCTTGACCGCCTGACGGCTGCCGAAGGGCTGGAGCGCTTCCTGCACACCAAGTACGTGGGTCAGAAGCGCTTTTCGTTGGAAGGCGGCGAAAGCTTTATTGCTGCGATGGATGAACTCATCCAGTCTGCAGGCGCCAAGGGCGTACAAGAAATCGTGATCGGCATGGCCCACCGCGGACGCCTGAACGTGCTGGTCAACTCGCTGGGCAAGATGCCCAAGGACCTGTTCGCTGAGTTCGATCACACCGCTCCCGAAGACCTGCCTGCGGGTGACGTGAAGTACCACCAGGGCTTCAGCTCGGATGTGACGACCCCCGGCGGTCCGGTTCACCTGTCGCTGGCATTCAACCCCTCGCACCTGGAAATCGTGAACCCCGTGGTCGAAGGCTCTGTGCGTGCTCGCATGGACCGCCGTGCCGATCCACACGGCAAGCAGGTTTTGCCAGTGCTGGTGCACGGTGACGCAGCCTTTGCAGGCCAAGGTGTCAATCAGGAAACTCTGGCGCTGGCCCAGACCCGTGGCTACTACACGGGTGGTACGGTGCACATCATCATCAACAACCAGATCGGCTTCACCACGTCCGATCCACGTGACACCCGCTCCACGCTCTACTGCACCGACATCGTCAAGATGATCGAGTCGCCCGTACTGCACGTGAACGGTGATGATCCGGAAGCCGTGGTGTTGGCGACTCAGCTTGCGCTTGAGTTCCGCATGGAGTTCAAGAAAGACGTGGTGGTGGACATCATCTGCTTCCGCAAGCTGGGCCACAACGAGCAGGACACCCCGGCTCTGACGCAGCCGCTGATGTACAAGAAGATCGGCGCACACCCCGGCACACGCAAGCTGTACGCCGATAAGCTGGCGGCGCAGGGTCTGGGCGAGTCACTGGGCGACGACATGGTCAAGGCCTACCGCGCTGCTATGGATGCGGGCAAGCACACGGTCGATCCCGTGCTGACCAACTTCAAGAGCAAGTACGCGGTGGACTGGAGCCCGTTCCTGGGCAAAAAGTGGACCGATGCTGGAGACACGGCTATTCCTCTGGCCGAGTGGAAGCGCCTGGCTGAGAAGATCACCACCATCCCCGAGAGCGTGACGCCGCATCAGTTGGTGAAGAAGGTGTATGACGACCGCGCGGCCATGGGCCGTGGTGACATCCCTGTGGACTGGGGCATGGGTGAGCACATGGCATTTGCCTCGCTGGTGGCCAGCGGCTATCCCGTGCGCCTGTCCGGTGAAGACTGCGGCCGCGGCACGTTCACGCACCGCCACGCCGTGATCCATGACCAAAAGCGCGAGAAGTGGGACATTGGTACCTACGTGCCGCTGCAGAACGTGGCCGACAACCAGGCCCCGTTTGTTGTGATCGACTCCATCCTGTCCGAAGAGGCCGTCCTGGGCTTCGAGTACGGCTATGCGTCGAACGACCCCAACACACTGGTGATCTGGGAAGCGCAGTTCGGCGACTTCGCCAATGGCGCCCAAGTGGTGATCGACCAGTTCATCGCCTCCGGCGAAGTGAAGTGGGGCCGGGTAAACGGCATCACCCTGATGCTGCCCCACGGCTACGAAGGCCAGGGCCCGGAGCACAGCTCTGCCCGCCTGGAGCGCTTCATGCAATTGGCTGCCGACGCCAACATGCAGATCGTGCAACCCACTACGGCCAGCCAGATCTTCCACGTGCTGCGTCGCCAGATGGTGCGTGATCTGCGCAAGCCGCTGATCATCATGACGCCCAAGTCGCTGCTGCGTAACAAGGATGCGACCTCGCCGCTGTCCGAGTTCACCAAGGGCAGCTTCCAGACGGTGATTCCTGAGCAGGATGAAGCCATCGTCAAGAAGGCTGCCAAGGTCAAGCGCGTGATCGCATGCTCTGGCAAGGTTTACTACGACCTCGTGAAGAAGCGCGCAGAGAAGGAAGCCGACGACGTGGTGATCCTGCGCGTGGAGCAGTTGTACCCCTTCCCGCACAAGGCGTTTGCCGCTGAACTGAAGAAGTACCCCAACGCCACCGACGTGGTGTGGTGCCAGGACGAGCCGCAAAACCAGGGTGCCTGGTTCTTCGTGCAGCACTACATCCACGAGAACATGCTCGAAGGCCAGAAGCTGGGCTACTCCGGCCGCGCTGCTTCGGCATCGCCAGCCGTGGGTTACTCGCACCTGCACCAAGAACAACAAAAGGCGCTGGTGGACGGCGCGTTTGCCAAGCTCAAGGGTTTTGTCCTGACCAAGTAAGGCCAGCTGCGACCCGACAACAGAACAAAACCCCATTCCGAAAGAATTGATATGGCTATCGTAGAAGTCAAAGTCCCCCAGCTGTCCGAATCCGTGGCCGAAGCCACCATGCTGACCTGGAAGAAAAAGGCCGGTGAGGCCGTGGCGGTGGACGAGATCCTGATCGAGATCGAAACCGACAAGGTTGTGCTCGAAGTGCCCGCACCGTCCGCTGGCGTGCTGGCTGAAATCATCCAGGGCGACGGCGCCACGGTGGTTGCCGACCAGCTCATCGCCAAGATCGACACCGAAGGCAAGGCTGGTGCCGCGGCTCCTGCTCCGGCAGCAGCAGCTCCTGTTGCCGCCGCAGCGCCTGTTGCTGCTCCTGCCGCTGCCGGTGGCTCCAAGGGCGATGTGGCCATGCCTGCCGCCGCCAAGCTGCTCGCCGACAACAACCTGTCTGTGTCGGCCGTGGCCGGTTCGGGCAAGGATGGCCGTGTGACCAAGGGTGATGTGCTGGCCGCTGTGGCCGGTGGCGCCAAGGCTGCCGTGGCAGCCCCCAGCGTGATCCCCACCGGTGTGCCCTCCAAGACACTGCCCCAGGTGGCAGCGCCCGCTGGCAAGGAAGACCTGAGCGGTCGCCCCGAGCAGCGCGTGCCCATGAGCCGCCTGCGTGCCCGCGTGGCCGAGCGTCTGCTGCAGTCGCAATCGACCAACGCCATCCTGACCACGTTCAACGAAGTGAACATGGCTCCGGTGATGGACCTGCGCAAGAAGTTCCAGGACAGCTTCACCAAGGAGCACGGCACCAAGCTGGGCTTCATGTCCTTCTTCGTCAAGGCTGCTGTGCATGCCCTCAAGAAGTACCCTGTGCTGAACGCCTCGGTGGACGGCAACGACATCGTCTACCACGGCTACTTCGACATCGGTATCGCCGTGGGCTCGCCCCGTGGCCTGGTGGTGCCCATCCTGCGCAATGCAGACCAGATGAGCTTCGCCGACATCGAGAAGAAGATTGCCGAGTTCGGCAAGAAGGCTGCGGAAGGCAAGCTGGGCATTGAGGAAATGACCGGTGGAACGTTCTCCATCTCCAATGGCGGCACGTTCGGTTCCATGCTGTCCACCCCCATCATCAACCCGCCCCAGTCGGCTATTCTGGGCGTGCACGCCACCAAGGATCGCGCCGTGGTCGAAAACGGCCAGATCGTGATCCGCCCGATGAACTACCTGGCCATGTCCTATGACCACCGCATCATCGACGGCCGCGAAGCCGTGCTGGGCTTGGTGGCGATGAAGGACGCGCTGGAAGACCCATCGCGCCTGCTGTTCGACATCTGATCCCCTGACTGTATCGACCCACCCGCGTGGCCCGGCCTCTGGTCCTGCCCGCCGGTGGGTCTTTCTCCAACTGACTGAACGAGATTTCCCATGAGCAAACAATTTGATGTGATCGTCATCGGTGGCGGCCCCGGCGGCTACATCGCCGCCATCCGCGCCGCCCAGCTGGGCTTCAATGTCGCGTGCATCGACGAATGGAAGAACGAAAAGGGTGGCCCCGCACCGGGCGGCACTTGCACCAACGTGGGCTGCATTCCCTCCAAGGCCCTGCTGCAGTCGTCCGAGCATTTCGAGCATGCCAACAAACACTTTGCCGAGCATGGCATCACCGCCACTGGCGTCAAGATGGACGTGGCCAAGATGATTGCCCGCAAGGACACCGTCGTGAAGCAGAACAACGACGGCATCCTGTACCTGTTCAAGAAGAACAAGGTCAGCTTCTTCCACGGCCGTGGCTCGTTCGTGAAGGCTGCCGAAGGCGGCTACGAGATCAAGGTGGCAGGTGCCGCTGAAGAGACGCTGACCGGTAAGCAGATCATCATCGCCACCGGCTCCAACGCCCGTGCGCTGCCCGGCACGCCGTTCGACGAAGAACTGGTGCTGTCCAACGATGGCGCGCTGCGCGTTGGCGCCGTGCCCAAGAAGCTCGGCCTCATCGGCTCGGGCGTGATCGGCCTGGAAATGGGCTCGGTCTGGCGCCGCCTGGGTGCTGAAGTCACCATCCTCGAAGGTCTGCCCACTTTCCTGGGCGCGGTGGATGAGCAGATCGCCAAGGAAGCCAAGAAGGCCTTCGACAAGCAGGGCCTGAAGATCGAGCTGGGCGTGAAGGTCGGCGAGATCAAGACCGGCAAAAAGGGTGTAAGCATTGCCTACACCAACGCCAAGGGCGAAGCCCAGTCGCTGGACGTGGACAAGCTCATTGTCTCCATCGGCCGCGTGCCCAACACCATTGGCCTGAACTCCGAAGCGGTGGGTCTGCAGCTCGACGAGCGCGGCGCCATCGTGGTGGATGCTGACTGCAAGACCAATCTGCCCGGCGTCTGGGCGGTGGGCGACGTGGTGCGCGGCCCTATGCTGGCCCACAAGGCCGAGGAAGAGGGCGTTGCCGTGGCCGAGCGCATTGCCGGCCAGCATGGTCATGTCAACTTCAACACCATCCCCTGGGTCATCTACACCAGCCCCGAGATCGCCTGGGTGGGCCGCACTGAGCAGCAGCTCAAGGCCGATGGGGTCAAGTACAAGGCGGGCAGCTTCCCGTTCCTGGCCAATGGCCGCGCACGTGCGCTGGGCGACACCACCGGCATGGTCAAGATGCTGGCGGATGCCGAGACCGACGAGATCCTGGGCGTGCACATCGTGGGCCCACAGGCCAGCGAGCTGATCTCCGAGGCCGTTGTGGCCATGGAATTCAAGGCCAGCAGCGAAGACATCGCACGCATTTGCCATGCGCACCCCAGCTTGAGCGAGGCCACCAAGGAGGCAGCGCTGGCGGTGGACAAGCGCACGCTGAACTTCTGATTTAGGCCTCAATCAGCTACAGGTGCATGATCTACATGCGCCTGTAGCTATTATTTTTGTAGTATCAGAGCATCCGCAAAGTGACCGTCAAACAGGCTTACCTGGCCGAGCTGGCCGCCAAAGGCTATCAAAGCGACCCCGCCCAGCTGCGAGCAGTGGAAGCCCTGCAGCGCTGTGCGGACGAGTGGGCCCAGTACAAGGCTCGGCGCTCTAACGCGATCAAAAAGCTGATCAACCGCCCGGAGATTCCCCGCGGTGTCTACATGTATGGCGGGGTGGGGCGCGGCAAGAGCTTTTTGATGGAGTGCTTTTTTGACGCTGTACCCCTGAAGCGAAAGGTGCGCCTGCACTTTCACGAATTCATGCGTGAAGTGCATCGCGAACTGGCGGCCCTTCAGGGCACGGTCAATCCGCTGGATGTGTTGGGCGAGCGCATTGCCAAACGCTACAAGCTCATCTGTTTTGATGAGTTCCATGTGGCGGACATCACGGACGCGATGATCCTGCACCGATTGCTGGTGGCGTTGTTCGACAACGGCGTTGGCTTCGTGACCACTTCCAATTTCAAGCCTGACGACCTTTACCCCGGTGGCTTGCATCGCGACCGTATCTTGCCCGCCATTGCACTGCTCAACGAGCGGCTGGAGGTGGTCAATGTGGACAACGGCACCGACTACCGCCGGCGTACGCTGGAGCACGTAAAGCTGTATCACACGCCACTGGGCGCAGAGGCGGATGCCGAGATGAACCAGGCGTTCGACCAACTCGCTGAAGTGCACGATGAAGACCCCGTCCTGCATATCGAGGCGCGCGAAATTCGCGCCCGTCGCAAGGCTGGCGGGGTGGTGTGGTTTGACTTCAAGACACTGTGTGGTGGTCCTCGGTCGCAAAACGACTACCTGGAAATTGCAACGCAGTTCCACACGGTGTTGCTGTCCGATGTTCCTTACATGCCTGTGAGCATGGCGTCTCCTGCGCGGCGCTTTACCTGGCTGGTGGATGTGCTGTACGACCGCCGGGTCAAACTCATCCTGTCGGCGGCTGTGCCGCCCGAGCAGTTGTATACCGAAGGGCCTTTGGCTCACGAGTTTCCGCGCACAGTGTCCCGGCTCAACGAGATGCAGTCCAAGGAGTTTCTGGCGCTGGAGCGCCGCATGGTGGATACGGGGTTGACATGAACAAGACCGGTGGTCGCTTTTTGGCGGTAGTGCTGGCGCTGGCTTGCTCAATACTGCCTATGCTGGTCGCCCCGGCCTGGGCCGCGACGGGGGTAGAAGTAGATGCCGCATCCGCGTCGACCGCTGCACATCGCAAAGCGGAGCGTGACCGAATCAAAATGGAGCGCGAGGCACTGACGGCCCGGCGGCAGCAGGATGAGGCGGTGTGCTACCAACGCTTTGCCGTGGAGGATTGCTTGCGCGGCGTACGTGCCAAGGCACGGGAGTCCCAAGACCGATTGCGTGCGCAGGAAATTGAACTCAACGATGCCGAGCGCAGGGAGAAAGCGGTGGAGCGCCTGCGGGCCATTGAAGACAAGCAAATGGCCGTACCGCCAGCGAGCAAACGCGCTGACGCGCAGGTTCGCAAGCCATCCGCCGATCCGGATGTTGCCAAGGCACAGCGGGACCAGGACGCACACCAACGCGCGCAGCAACAAAATAGCCGTGCCCAGGTTCAGGCCAGTGAACAGGCGGCCCGCGCTGCGGGGACTGCTGAGCGCGCTGCCCAATCGCGTGCCAAACATACCCAGGCGCTCCAAGCGGCGGAGGAGCGCCGCGCGCGGGTCGAAAAATCTCAAGCTGATGCCCTGGCTCAGGGCCGCAAGCCTGCAGCGCCCTTGCCAGCGCCTGCTGCTTCTGCGCCTCGCTGAGTTTGGAAGGGCCTCTGAGCCAAGCAATCAGTGGCTGAGTGGTTGACGCTAGGGTAGCGGCGACTACCTGGTGGTTGCTCGATGGGTTCACGTTCACCTGTCGATACACCGATGGGTGGTGCAGACAAGGCCCTCAGGGCCGACCCGTGTCCAGCGGCGTCAGGCGCGCAATCTTTTTCTCTTCGGCCAGGGCTTCGATCTTGACGACCACCAGCGACAGGTTGTCGCCGCCTCCGCGTGCCCGGGAGCGGGCTTTTTCAATCAGGAACTCCGTCGCTTCGCGGGGCGACAGCGAATCGACCACTGATGCCAGTTCGGTGGGAGAAAAGTAGTGCCAAACCCCGTCGCTGCAGGCCAGCAAGACATCGCCCGGCTGAAGTTGGGGAATGACGTGGGTAGTGATGGGCGGGTCACTCTCTGTGCCCAGGCAACCCACCAGAATGTTGGAATGAGGATGGTTGTTGGCCTCGGCTTCCGTCAGCTCACCCCGGTCCACCAGGGCTTGCACATAAGAGTGGTCGCTGGTGCGGAATGCCAGCCGTGAGCCTTGAAAGTGGTAGATGCGCGAGTCGCCCGCATGCACCCAATGGCAGTCGCCTCGGGGATTGATGAGAAACGCAGCGATGGTGCTGTGAGGTTCCTGCTCTGCCGATATGGCCGTCAACCGGATAACGATGTGGGCCTCTTCAACCATGTTCTTGAGCATTGCCACCGGGTCATCGGTGTCGGGCGAGTACCGCTCGAACAGTTGCCGTGCTGTCATCATGACCTGGTCTGATGCTTTGCGCCCCCCGCTGCGGCCGCCCATCCCGTCGGCAACCACACCCAGAACGCAGCCGTTGTGCCGCTCGTGGGAGATCAGGGCCACCTGGTCTTGCTGGTATTCGCGGTCACCCTTGTGGATGCCGGTGGAGGCGATGAGGCGAAACGCTTTGGTCATGCTGCAGATTGTGGGGGCGCCTACGCGAACGCCTGTCGTGGAAAGCGGGCCAAGCGCGTATTATCCGCCCGCCTGTGGCATTTTTGCCATGCCCATGGCCTCCTGCCTTGAAACCCAGCCTGCACTCTCCCCACCGTCAGTTGATCGAGCTGCGCATGGAACATGCCGATCTCGACGCACTCATCGACCGATGTGAGCCTGAAGCGGCACCCGACGAACTCACCCTGCGCCGTCTCAAAAAGCGCCGACTCGTGTTGCGTGACGCGATGGAGCGGCTGGAGCGGCAACTTCAACCGCAAGAGCCCGCGTGATGTCACTGGTGGCCATGGTGCCCGAGGTGTTTGCCCCCGATGGTGTGCTGGCGAGGGCGGATGGGCATTTTCAACCGCGTGACGGGCAGACCCAGATGGCCATTGCGGTGGCCCAGACCATTACAGAGGGAGGGGCGCTGGTGGTGGAGGCTGGCACCGGAGTGGGCAAGACCTTTGCCTACCTGGTGCCGGCCTTGCTGAGTGGCGAGCGGGTGCTGTTGTCTACGGCCACCAAGGCCTTGCAAGACCAGTTGTTCGCCCGCGATCTGCCCCGCTTGGCGCACATCCTGGGGCTGCCCGTTCGCATGGCCCTGCTCAAGGGGCGCGCCAGCTACTTGTGCCTGCACCGCATGGAGCAGGCACGGCAGGATGCTCAGGCTCTGGACCGAGGCGTCGCCCGCGTGCTGGCCAAGGTGGAGGACTGGTCGCGCCAGACCGTATCCGGCGATCTGGCCGAGCTGACAGGGTTGGACGAGCGATCGCCTGTGATCCCCCTGGTCACCTCGACGCGTGAGAACTGCCTGGGGTCTTCCTGCCCGCGTTTTCGGGAATGCCATGTTCATCGGGCGCGGCGCGAGGCGTTGGCGGCGGACATCGTGGTCATCAATCACCATCTGTTCTTTGCGGATGTGGCGGTACGCGAGTCAGGCATGGCCGAGTTGCTGCCGACGGTGCGTGTGGTCGTTTTTGATGAGGCCCACCAGATCAATGAGACTGGCGTGCAGTTTTTGGGTACGCAGATTTCCACGGGGCAATGGTTGGACTTTGCCCGTGACCTTTTGATAGCCGGGCTGCAGCATGCGCGCGGTCTGGCTGACTGGACAGGCCTGGCGCAGCTTCTGGAGTTGTCTGCACGGGACCTCCGTCTGGTCGTGGGCACCGCTGCTTTCCAGGGACTGAATGGCATTGCGGGAGGGGGCAGATTGCGCTGGACGGAGGAGGCTCCCGAAGGTGTCTCGGGCGCCGTATGGCAGTCCGCGCTGCGCGCACTGGCCTCGGCGTGTGCACAGGCGCTGGAGGCCCTCGACACCGTGAGCGAAATGTCCCCCGATCTGGAGCGCCTGTACGAACGGGGCAGTGCACTATTGGCCCGGCTGGCCAGGTTTTCAGGCCCGTGCCAGGCCGATGCGGTGCGTTGGCTCGATGTGGGTAACCAGTTGCGCCTGATCGAGTCCCCGCTGGACATTGCAGACGCCATGCGCACCCGGATTCTGGCGTCGCCCGCTGAAACCTCGGACGGCGAAGCTTGGCCCGAGGAGCCTGGCGCAAACGCCGGCAGGGCGTGGATTTTTACCTCTGCGACCCTCGGTGCGGACGAGGCGTTGACCTGGTTCACCGAACGAGCTGGGCTCACGGATGCTCGCATCCTTCGGGTGGCCAGCCCCTTCGACTATGCGCGGCAGGCGGCTTTGTATGTGCCGCGCCAGTTGCCGTCGCCTGCAGATCCGTCCCACAGCCGTAGTGTGGCGGACTGGGTTGCACTGGCCGCCGAGCCGCTGGGTGGGCGCACGCTGGTGCTGACCACCACGCTCAAGGCCTTGCGCACCATTGGCGACGCACTCAAAGCACGTTGGCAGGCTTCAGGCACGTTGGAGGTGCTGGTGCAGGGCGAGTGGCCCAAGCGGCGCCTGATGGAGCGTTTTCGCGAGGGGGCATCGCACGGGCGGCCGGGTTGTGTGCTGGTGGCTTCGGCGTCCTTCTGGGAGGGGTTTGATGTGCCAGGCGATGCTCTGCAACTGGTGGTTATCGACAAGCTGCCTTTTCCGCCCCCGGGAGATCCATTGGTGGAGGCGCGCGCCCAACACATCGAAATGGCCGGTGGCAAAGCGTTCACTGCCTACGCTCTGCCAGAGGCGGCGGTAGCACTCAAGCAAGGTGCCGGGCGTTTGATCCGGCATGAAGCGGATCGGGGTATTTTGGTGGTGGGCGACACGCGCCTCATCACGATGGGTTATGGCAAGCGCTTGCTGGCGGCTTTGCCCCCCATGCGCAGGCTGGAATCGCCCGAAGAGTTTCAGTCTGCGCTGATGGCGCTTACCAAACCTTCCACCACGGATCCGACTTGCCTTTGAAGCCGCCATTCAGATAGGCGCTTTGAGGGTAGGACTTGTCCATCACGCGGCGTGCATCGTCTCGCAGCTGGGTCATTCCGAGCGCGTCGTACGACTGGATCAGGATGTACAACGCCTCTTCCAGCGCGGGCACGCCCTGGTAGTCTGCCAATGCGACTTGAGCGCGACTGATGGCAGCCACATAGGCGCCACGCTGGAAGTAGTACCGCGCCACATGCACTTCGTATTGGGCCAGCGAGTTGACGATGTAGGTCATGCGCTGGCGCGAGTCCTGCGCATAACGGGACTCAGGAAAGCGTGTGACCAGTTCGCTGAATGCTTCAAAGGAGTCTTTGGCCGCCTTTTGGTCACGCTCTGAAAGATCCTGGCGTGAGATAAATGAGAACAGACCCAAGTTGTCGTTGAAGTTGACCAGGCCCTTCAGGTACAGCGCATAGTCCAATGCAGGGCTGGCAGGGTGCAGCTTCATGAAGCGGTCCAGCGTTGCGACGGCTTGCGCCTTTTCGCCCGCCTTGTAGTGGGCATAGGCTTTGTCAATCTGGGCCTGCTGTGCCAGTGGCGTGCCTGCAGCGCGGCCTTCCAGCTTTTCCAGCAGAGGAACGGCCTTGTCATACGCCCCGCTGTTCATTTCGTCCTGGGCTTCCGAGTGGATGCGATTGGGACTCCAGCCTGCCGTTTTATCAACTGTGGTGCTGGAGCAGCCAACCAGCAAACCAGCCAGCAGCAGGGCGGAAACAAGGGGCAGTGGGGCACGCAGCATCGCAAGCAGCTTTCAGCAAAGAAGGAAAAAGGTGCACAAAGAAAGGCCCGAGGGTTCAGTCATAGGGGAGTGCGCTTGGCGTACTCGTCACGGAAGCCTTCGGCGCCATTTCGGGCACGAAAAAGCATTGTACTGGTGGCGCCAGCAGCGCCAAGGCGCTGCCGACGCAAGTCCAGTTGGAGAGTCGCAGGGGTTTCTACAATGCCTGCATGTTTGTTCATTTGCGCCTGCACACCGAGTTCTCCGTCGTTGACGGTACCAATCGCATCGACGAGGTGGCCAAAGCGGCCGCCAAGGACGGCCAGCCCGCTCTGGCCATCACCGATCTCAATAACCTCTTCGGGGCGATCAAGTTCTACAAGGAAGCGCGAGGTAAAGGTGTCAAGCCCATCTTGGGTGCAGAAATCTTTCTTGAAGGCGAGGCGGGAGGTATCCCATCGCGCCTTATCCTCCTGGTGCAGAGTCGCCAGGGGTATCTGAATCTGTCGGAGTTGCTGGCCCGGGCCTGGACGCGCAATATCGTCAAGAACCTGGCGCTGAGCACTTGGACGTGGCTGGAAGAGCTGTCAGAGGGATTGATTGCCCTTTCTGGCGCGCAGGCGGGCCCGGTAGGGCAAGCGCTGATGAAGGGGGATGAGTCAGGTGCCGCTGACGTTGCGTTGCGCTTGGCGGGCATTTTTCCGCACCGGTTTTACGTCGAGCTGCAACGGGCCGGCCGAAACGACGATGAAGCCCATGTGGTGGCCGCCGCTCAGCTTGCTGCCCGGTTGAACCTGCCGGTGGTGGCGACCCACCCCGTTCAGTTTGCCGAGCCGGATGATTACGAGGCCCACGAGGCGCGTATCTGTATCGCCGAGGGGGAAATCCTGGCAAACCCTCGTCGTGTCCGCAAGTTCACCCGCGACCAGTATTTCAAGTCCTCGGCGGAGATGGAGGCCTTGTTTGCCGACCTGCCATCGGCCATCGCCAACACGGTCGAGATTGCACAACGCTGCAACCTGACCCTGGTGCTGGGCAAGCCGCAGCTCCCGGATTTTCCGACGCCCAACGGCATGCCCATCGACGAGTATTTCCGCTACGCGTCTTTCGAAGGGCTGGAGGAGCGCCTGAAACATCTTTTTCCTAACGAAGCTGAGAGGGACAAGGAGCGCCCGCGCTATGTCGAGCGCCTGGAGTTCGAGCTGGGCACCATCCTCAAGATGGGGTTCCCGGGCTACTTTCTGATCGTGGGTGATTTCATCCAGTGGGCGAAGCAGAACGGCTGCCCAGTGGGGCCCGGCCGTGGCTCCGGCGCCGGTTCGCTGGTCGCTTATGCGCTAAAGATCACTGACCTGGACCCGCTGCAATACAACCTGCTGTTCGAGCGATTCCTGAACCCGGAGCGCGTGTCGATGCCTGACTTCGACATCGACTTCTGCCAATCCAACCGTGACCGGGTGATTGACTACGTCAAGCACAAGTACGGCAAGAACGCCGTGAGCCAGATCGCTACCTTCGGCACAATGGCGGCCAAGGCGGCCATCCGCGACGTGGGCCGGGTCATGGACATGAGCTACACATTTTGTGATGGCATCTCCAAGCTGGTGCCCGGCAAGCCGGGCATGTCCTACACCCTGGCCTATCCGCCTGAGGTGAAAAAGGAAGGCGACAAGAACAACTATGCGCTGGAGCTGGAGCCCATGCTCTACGAGCGCGTGCGCAAGGAAGAAGACGTCAAGACCGTCATCGAGATGGCACAAAAGCTTGAGGGCATGACGCGGAACATCGGCATGCATGCCGGTGGCGTTCTGATCGCGCCTGGCAAGCTCACCGATTTTTGTCCGCTGTACCAGCAGCCGGGCAGCGAATCCGCCGTGAGCCAGTATGACAAGGACGACGTGGAAGCCATCGGCTTGGTGAAGTTCGACTTCTTGGGGCTTGCCACGCTCACCATTCTGGAAATTGCGCGCGAGTTCATCATGAAGCGGCACAAGGGCCAGGAGAATTTTGCGTTCGAGAATATTCCCCTCGACGACGGGCCCACTTATCGGCTGTTCTCTGAGGGTAAGACCGAAGCAGTGTTCCAGTTTGAAAGCCGCGGCATGCAGGGCATGTTGAAAGAGGCGCGGCCCAGTCGGCTGGAAGACCTCATTGCCCTGAATGCGTTGTACCGGCCGGGGCCTATGGACCTGATTCCCAGCTTTGTGAACCGCAAGCATGGCAAGGAGGAGGTCATCTACCCCCACCCGCTGGTAGAGCCGGTGCTGGCCGAGACCTACGGCATCATGGTGTACCAGGAGCAGGTGATGCAGACCGCCCAGGTGCTGGGCGGATATAGCTTGGGCGGCGCCGACATGCTTCGGCGTGCCATGGGGAAAAAGAAGGCCGAGGAAATGGCCGAACACCGCGCCATTTTCCGCAAGGGTGCAGCGGAGAAAGGCATCAGCCAGGAGAAGGCCGACGAGGTGTTCGACCTGATGGAGAAGTTCGCGGGCTATGGCTTCAACAAGTCACACGCGGCTGCTTACTCCCTGCTGGCGTACCACACTGGCTGGCTCAAGGTGCACTACACGGCCGAGTTTTTCTGCGCCAACATGACCGTGGAAATGGACGACACCGACAAGCTCAAGGTGCTGTTCGAGGATGCACACAAGATGGGGCTGTCGTTCGAGCCGCCGGACGTGAATCGGGGCTTTTATCGGTTTGAACCAGTCACCGACAAGATCATTCGTTACGGTCTGGGGGCGGTGAAAGGCACTGGACAGCAGGCGATCGAAGCTATCGTCGCGGCCCGTGAAGGGCGCGGTGAAGGCCCCCAGGGTTCGACCAAAGGGCCCTTCAAAAGTCTGTTTGACTTCTGCGTGCGAGTGGACAAGGCCCGCATGAACAAGCGCACGGTCGAGGCCCTGATCAAGGCGGGTGCCTTTGATTCGATCCATCTCAACCGGGCGGCCCTGGTGGCATCTATTGATCGGGCCTTTGACTTTGCTGCCGCAACGCTGGCCAACGTCAACCAAGGCGGGTTGTTTGACATGATGGGTGACGATGCCCATGGCTCCAGCACCCAGGAGCCCGATCTGGTGGACGCAACGCCCTGGGGTATCAAGGAACGGCTTACGCTGGAAAAAACCGCCGTCGGGTTCTACCTGTCTGGCCATCTTTTTGACGAAGTGGCCACCGAGGTGCGCCGCTTTGTGCGCACCCAGATCGATGAGCTGCTTGACAGCCGTGAGCCCCAGGTACTCGCCGGCATCATCAGCGACTTTCGGGTCATCAACGGGCAACGCGGGAGGCTGGGACTTTTCAAGCTGGACGACAAGTCCGCTGTGATTGAGGCTTCTGCCGATGAGGCGTTGCTCAATACCTACCGCAATCAGCTCAAGGAAGATGAGTTTGTAGTGATGATGGGCCGGCTGCAGCTGGACCACTTCAGTGGCGGTCTGCGCGTCAAGGTGCAGCAGGTGTGGGACCTGGCGGGCGCGCGCTGCCGGTTTGGCAAATACCTGCATGTGACCGTGGGTGATAAAGCTCCAGATGTGCAGCGCTTGGTGCGCGAGTTTCCGCCGTTGCGCGAAGAGGTCGCCGAAGGGGAGTTGGTGCACGGGTTGCGCGTGCGCATGGGCGTGCGCTGCCAGTCGGACGATGCTGCCGCAGTGGCAGAGTTGCAACTGGGCGAAAACGCGCGTTTCTACCCCAGCGATGCTGCGTTGGCGGCATGGACCGCCCAAGTGGGGGCCGGTGCCGCCAATGTGGTGTACGAGTGATTGAGTTCCCTGCAGAAGTTTCTGTAAGCCGTGGGTTGAAAAATACCTGGTCAACAACCAGCTTCTCCTGCAGCGGCACCCTGTTCGGGTCGCTAGAATGATTTTCATGGCAACAAAACCACCTTCACCCCCCACCGCGCCGCCCGTGACCCGGCCTGCGCGGGATGATGGCGGTTCGGTCGTGCTCGAGAGGCGCACCCAGAAGACCCAGCCGCCCCAGATGTACCAGGTGGTCATGCTCAATGACGACTACACCCCCATGGAGTTCGTCATCGTGGTTTTGCAGGAGTTTTTCAGCAAGGACCGTGAACAAGCCACCCAGATCATGTTGAAGATCCATCTCGATGGCAAAGGCGTCTGCGGTGTTTATTCCCGCGATGTGGCTGCCACCAAGGTGGAACAAGTGCTTGACGCCGCCCTCAAGGCGGGCCACCCACTCCAATGTGTCAGTGAACCTGTTGAATAACAGGTTTTTGATCCCGATCTACAGTTATCCCTTCCACGCAAGCACAAAGGAGTTCACATGATTGCCCAGGAACTGGAAGTCAGCTTGCACATGGCCTTTGTTGAGGCCCGTCAGCAGCGCCACGAGTTCATCACCGTGGAGCATCTGTTGCTTGCATTGCTCGATAACCCCAGCGCAGCGGAGGTGCTGCGCGCATGTTCGGCCAATATCGATGATCTGCGTTCATCGCTGGCGAATTTCATAAAAGACAACACCCCCCAGGTCGCAGGTACCGACGAGGTGGACACCCAGCCTACGCTGGGATTCCAGCGCGTGATTCAGCGCGCCATCATGCACGTGCAGTCCACGGGCAACGGCAAAAAAGAGGTGACGGGTGCCAATGTGCTCGTGGCAATTTTTGGCGAAAAGGATTCGCACGCCGTGTACTACCTGCACCAGCAAGGTGTCACGCGCCTGGATGTGGTGAATTTCATCGCCCATGGTATCAAGAAGGGCGAGCCTCCCGAGCCCGCTAAGGCCGAGAATCAGGCCGAGGGCGAAGAGGGCGGTGGTGGTGAGCGTAACGAAAAGGCGTCGCCGCTGGAGCAATTCACCCAGAACCTGAACCAGGCCGCCAAGGATGGCAAGATCGATCCATTGATCGGCCGCCATTACGAGGTCGAGCGCACGATCCAGATTCTGTGCCGTCGCCGCAAAAACAATCCTCTGCTGGTGGGTGAGGCAGGGGTGGGCAAGACTGCGATTGCCGAGGGCCTGGCTTGGCGGATCACGCAAAACGATGTGCCCGAGATCCTGGCCGAGGCAACTGTGTACTCCCTGGACATGGGTGCGTTGCTTGCGGGCACCAAGTACCGTGGCGACTTCGAGCAGCGCCTCAAGGGCGTGCTCAAGTCGCTCAAGGATAAGCCCAACGCCATCCTTTTCATCGACGAGATCCACACCTTGATCGGTGCGGGTGCGGCCTCGGGCGGCACGCTCGATGCCTCCAACCTGCTGAAGCCGGCGCTGTCCAGTGGCCAGCTCAAGTGCATCGGTGCGACCACTTTCACGGAGTACCGGGGGATCTTCGAGAAAGATGCTGCCTTGTCTCGCCGCTTCCAAAAGGTGGACGTGGTGGAGCCCAGCGTGGCCGAAACCATCGACATCCTGAAGGGGCTGAAGTCTCGTTTTGAAGAGCATCACAGCGTGAAGTACGCTGCAGCTGCCCTGCAGGCTGCGGCAGAACTGAGCGCCAAGTACATCAACGACCGCCACCTGCCCGACAAGGCAATCGACGTCATCGATGAAGCCGGTGCGGCCCAGCGCATCATGGTGCCGAGCAAGCGCAAGAAGACCATCGGCAAGGCCGAGATCGAAGAGATCGTGGCCAAGATCGCACGCATTCCGCCTGCCAACGTGTCCAATGACGACCGCGGCAAGTTGCAGACGCTGGAGCGCGACCTGAAAAGCGTGGTGTTCGGCCAGGACAAGGCATTGGAAGTGCTTGCCAGTGCCGTCAAGATGGCGCGTTCTGGCCTGGGCAAGGGCGACAAGCCGATCGGCTCGTTCCTGTTCAGCGGTCCCACCGGCGTCGGCAAGACCGAAGCGGCCAAGCAGCTTGCCTACATCATGGGCATCGAGCTGATCCGTTTTGACATGTCCGAGTACATGGAGCGCCATGCCGTGAGCCGCCTGATTGGCGCGCCTCCAGGTTATGTCGGTTTCGACCAAGGTGGTCTGCTGACGGAAGCCATCACGAAGAAGCCGCACGCGGTGCTGCTGCTCGATGAGATCGAGAAAGCACATCCGGACATCTTCAACGTGCTGCTGCAGGTCATGGACCACGGCACTCTGACGGATAACAACGGTCGCAAGGCCGACTTCCGTAACGTGCTCATCATCATGACCACGAACGCCGGCGCCGAGACCATGAACAAGGCGACCATTGGCTTTACCAACCCGCGGCAGGCGGGCGATGAAATGGGTGATATCAAGCGCCTGTTCACGCCTGAGTTCCGCAACCGGCTGGATGCCATCGTCAACTTCAAGGCACTCGATGAACAGATCATCCTGCGCGTGGTGGACAAGTTCCTGCTGCAGCTGGAGACGCAGTTGGCCGAGAAGAAGGTGGAGGTCACCTTCACCGATGCCCTGCGCAAGCACCTGGCCAAGAAGGGGTTTGATCCGCTGATGGGCGCACGCCCTATGCAGCGCCTGATCCAGGACACCATCCGCCGCGCCTTGGCCGACGAGTTGCTGTTTGGCCGCCTGACAGAAGGGGGACGCCTGACCGTGGATATCGACATGAAGAAGGACGACAAGGGTGTGGAAACACCCGACGTGCTGCTGGATATCCAGCCTTTGCCGAAGAAGGAGCGTTCGGCGAAGTCCGAGCCTGCAGAGCCTGAAGAGGCGACGGCCGACTGACCTCGGGTTCCTCGCAGATCCACGAAAAGCCCACGGTTCACGCCGTGGGCTTTTTCATTGGCGATGGCCGCTGGGGCCCACACACCCGCAGAGGCGGTGTAGAAGTATTTTTTAGCGTGATGGCGTGCGCGCGACCGGCGCGCCAGCGCGCCCTGCCTTGACCGGTTGTGTAGCTTGAGCAAGCAAGGGCGCACACTGCGCGTCGTCGTCAGCTCCGGGTACCGTTACAGGTAACAATGCCAAGGCTGCGGGCGCGGCCACCGCAGCGGCAATGGCTGCCCCGGCGCGCAACAGCAGGGGGCCTGGTTCTGCGCCCACATCGGGTTTGCCCAGCGTGCCGCGCACGTACAGCGGAGTGCGCAGCGAGAAGAACTTCCACTCCAGCGACGCTGGTTTCACGCTCAGGTTCAGGCGTTCCTCTGCCATGTCGATGGTGCCCGTGACATCCACCACCGCCTCGTTGGTGCTCAGCTTGGCGGTGCGGACCGTGGCAAGGCCTTCGCGCACCGCCAGATCTGCCACCGCGCAACGCAGTTGCACTTCTTTGTTGTCGCCAAACAGTTTGCCCACCACGATGCTGCCCACGTTGAGTGCAGCGCGGTCCAGTAGTTCGCGGCTCAGAGTGCCATCGCGCACATACAGGCGGGCCTCGCCGCTGCTGCTGCCAAGCCACTGCGCTACGGAATTCCCCTGGCCATTCAGCGCCATGGCGCCATCGAGTCGCCCCAGGCTTTTTTGGGTCAGTTCCACCTCGGGAAACAGCGCAGCGAGCCGTAGGTTTTGCACGCGGGTGTCCATGTGTACCGTCAGCGGTCTTTTGCGGCTGTCCAGCACCAGTTTGGATTCAATCTGGCCTTTGGCCACACCAAAATGCAAGGGTTCCAGGCGCAGCACGGCATCGTCCAAAACGGCATGCACGCTAAGGTCCTCCAGCGGCAGGCTGTTGGGTCGGATCACACGCTGCCCCGCAAACTTGAGATCCATATCCATGGTGCTCCAGCGATCGGTGGCAAATGCAGCGTTGGGCAGTACCTTGCCATTGCGGCCAGGCTGGGCAGTCGCCGTGGTGGCTGTACCGAGCACTGGTCCCAGGTCCACCAGGCGCAACTGATTGGATGTGATGGCGCCTGAAAGTTTGCCGCGTGGCGCAGCCGACACGAAGCGCAGATTGCCGTGCAGATCGCTCTGGCCTACCGTACCAGTGAAGTCACGGTAGTCCCATACAGCACGGCCTGGTTGCAGACTGCCCTGCAATCGTCCCTGGGTCTGAAATGCGGGCGTATTGGGCAGGACAAGACCCGTGAGTGCATACAGGTCTGCCATGCTGGCGCCTTTGAGCATGACTTGGAAATCCATCCCTGACAGCGCACCAGGGTTTGCCAGAATGCCCCGAACGGCTGTTTCTACGCTGCCCGCCTTGGCGGTGAATTGCAGGGGGTAGTTCACCTCGTTGTCGCGCAGCGAGAGCACAGAGCCGGCCTGACCCTGACCCTCGATACGCGCCTTGCCCAGCGTGCCCTTGAGGTCGAAGCGCACGCCATAGACTGGGGTGCTAGAGGCACTCGCCGTGCCAGACGCAGGCGATGCAGCATTCCCCGATGCAACGACTGTCTGCCCTTCGCTGAGGGTGTCGACGCGGGCGGTCAGATCAAGGTCTTGCTTGGCGTCGTTATATGCCAAATGCCCCCCGCGAACCGCTAGCTGATAAATGCTGAACGCCCAGCGCGGCGTGGCGTCATCGGGATCCCTCTTGGGGAGCAGCGTCCAATTGTTGCTGCCGTCGCGCAGGCGGGCGAGGGAGATGTCCGGGCCAGACAGCTCCAGGGTATCAATGACCACTTGCCTCGCCAGTAGTGGCCAAAGCTTGAGCGATGCGCGCGCCATCTCGGCGCGTGCCGTGGTTTGGGGCGTTGCGGCTTTGCCAGGACGGGCAAATCCTGGAGGGTCTTGCAAAACCAGCTGGGTTCCCTGCACAGTGATGCCAGGAACCCAGCGGTGCCACCCTTCTTCAAGGGGCTGTGGCCAGTGCCAGGATGCGGATAAATCGCCCTCCACCGCAAACTGTCGTCCGGTTGCCTCGCTGATGGTTTGGTTGATCCAGGGTTTGGAGCGGTTCCAATCCCACTGGCTCAGCGTCACAGCGCCTATCAGCAGCAGTCCTACCATGACTCCCGCTACGCCACAGGCAATGCGGACCCTGCTATGGCCCTGCCTCGGGCGAGGCGTTGAAGTCACTCCCGCTGGTGCCATTGCCGTCGCCGTTGCGCGTGCAGATGTGGTGTGCTGGTCCGTTTGGGGTCTTGTCATAGAGCAGCCATGCTAGCCCGCAGAACGCAAATTTGCGTCGATTGCGTTGGCTAACAGGCCTTTTGGCGTGCTTGTCCTACAGCGCTGCTCTGCATGGGCTTTGTGCTCCACCTGTATGCGCGGGTGAAGCGCTATCCCCGGTCGGGACTGGCGTATCTTGACGCCGACCAACCCCCTAGAATTTGCACGCCATGCACAACCCTCGCCATCCCCATGTATTGCCCGTGCGCGATGGGGTGAGCCCCAGCTGCGTGGTACTGCCAGCGCGAGGGCAGGGCAGCATGCTGGATTTTTTGACAGAGCGGCTGCCGGCCGTATCCCGTGAAGGGTGGCACGAGCGCATGGAGGCGGGTGTCGTGGTGGATGAACGCGGGCAGGCCGTGTTGCCTGATCGGGCTTTTGAGGGAGGTCTGCGCCTTTACTACTATCGAAGTCTTCCCGCCGAGCCCGCCTTGCCGTTCAGTGAAGCGGTGGTGTACCAGGACGAGCATCTGGTGGTGGCAGATAAGCCGCACTTCATGCCGGTAACGCCCTCAGGCCGGTATCTGCATAACACCTTGCTGGTACGCCTCAAACGCCGATTGGGGCTGCCCGAGCTCTCGCCATTGCACCGCATTGACCGTGATACGGCTGGGTTGGTGATGCTGTCAGTGCATCAGGCAACGCGCGGAGCGTATCAGGCGCTGTTCCGCGATCGACAGATCATCAAGCATTACGAGGCCGTTGCGCCGTGGCGCGCCGACCTGACCTTCCCGCGTGACCACCGCAGCCGGTTGGAGGAGAGTCCGCAGTTCTTTCGTATGCAAGAGGTGTCGGGCGAGCCCAATAGCTACACCCATATTCAGGTGCTAGAGGTCGCAGGCGACTGGGCTCGGTACCTGCTGTCGCCCGTCACTGGCAAGCGCCACCAGTTGCGCGTGCATATGGCGGCCCTGGGCCTGCCACTGCGCAACGACCCTTTTTATCCCGTCGTCAACGACCCGCCCGAAGGCGACTACTCGCGGCCACTGCAGCTGCTGGCGCGGTCTCTGGAGTTTGTGGATCCCGTCACTGGGGTGCAAAGGGTTTTTGAAAGCAGACAGGCGCTGAGCCTGCCTTGAACACGCTCGGACCTCGACGCAGACCTGCATGACGACTTCTGTGTCTGCAGCAGCGGGTTGTTGTTGTGGTGAATTTTTGGAAGGGTTTTCCCTATGTCTAAAAAGGCCATTGCACTGGCGATGGTTTTGTTTTTGCGCGACATCGGGTACTTTGGTTCTCCGTATGCACGTTGATGCATAAATTACCAAAAAGCACCAGATGATTCCCTCAAGCTCTCGTCATTCCGTCGCCTTCAAGCTGTCCTTGACGGCTTTGCTCAGTCTGTTGGCGATTTTGTTGGCCACGATGGGCATCGTCAGTACCCTGCTCTGGAAAGACTTCGGTCGCCTCGCGCGTGGTGATGCCATGCAATACGCCGCCCAGGTACGCACTTTGGTCCAGACCTTTGATGAAACGGCGCAAGAGCAGGCCAAGCGCGACTTCACCCTGTTCAAGGCCAATTTTCCAGGTCAATTCACCGTGGCAGAGTCGCCTGGGGCCGATGGAAAGCCCGAGGCTGTGCTGTCTTTCCAGGGGGCCTCCGTCAACGGCGACTTTGAAGTGGTGGACCGATTCTCCAAGGACAGCATGGGTGCCGTGGCCACGATTTTCGCGCGCACCGGCGAGGATTTCATTCGCGTGACCACATCCCTCAAAAAGCAGGATGGCGAGCGCGCTTACAAGACCCTGCTGGACCGTAAGCACCCGGCCTATGCCCTCATGAATGAGGGCAAAACCTATATCGGCCGTGCCAGCCTGTTTGGCCGTGAGTACATGACCGTGTATGAGCCCATCCGCGACGGGACTCGCACCATCGGCATCCTGTTCATTGGCTCCGACATGGGTGCCATTCTGGGCAAGCTCGACACCGTGATGGCGGGACAAAAATTGTTTACCTCGGGTGCTGTGTTTGCCGTCAATCTCTCATCGGGCCCTGCTCGGGGCAGTGTTTTCGGGTTGCCCGGCGCTGGCAAGTCCCTGAAGTTGGAAGACAAGGACGACAACGCCAAGGCTTGGCTGGCGTCGTTGGCTGCGGTCCAGTCCTCTGGCGATCTGGAGTCCGGTTGGTCGCCCCGTCGCAGCGGTGAGAGTGATACCGCCACCCGCTACGTGGCGGTTGAGCACTACAAACCCTGGAGCTGGGCCATCGTTGCCGAGGCACCTTTGACAGAAATGATGAGTGAGGCGCGCGGCGTGCTCACCTGGCTTTGGCTGGGTGTGGCGGTGGCACTCGCGTTGCTCACAGTGGTGCTGTTGGTGGCTACGCGCAGGCTGGTGGGTGCCCCCGTGCAGCAGCTAAGCACGGCCCTTGGCTATCTGGCGCAGGGGGATCTCACGCACGCGGTGTCCGTCCGCTCGCGCGATGAAATCGGCTCTCTGGCCCAGGCCATGGAAGGCTTTCGCGTCCGGTTGGTGGAAAGTTTGGGAACGGTGCGTACCAGCGCCGACAGCGTATCTGCTGCCAGTACGGAGATTGCACAGGGCAACCAGGACCTGTCGGGGCGTACCGAAAGTCAAGCCAGTGCGTTGGAGCAGACGGCGGCCAGCATGGAGCAGCTGGGCGCCACCATACGCCACAACGCCGACAGCGCAGGCCAAGCCAACCAACTGGCCGTGGGGGCCAGCCGGGTTGCCCAGCAGGGCGGTGAGGTGGTGTCCAAAGTGGTCCGCACGATGCAGGACATCAACAACAGCAGCCAGAGGATTGCCGACATCATTGGCGTGATCGACGGCATTGCCTTTCAGACCAACATCCTGGCACTCAACGCGGCGGTCGAGGCGGCACGCGCGGGTGAACAAGGTCGCGGCTTCGCGGTGGTGGCCGCCGAGGTGCGCAATCTGGCCCAGCGCACGGCAGCTGAAGCCAAGGCCATCAAGGAGCTGATTGGCGCCAGCAGCGCCATGGTGCAACAGGGCTCGGTGCTGGCCGATCAGGCGGGCGCCACGATGCAGGAAGTCGTCAGCTCTATCCAGCGCGTGGCCGACATGGTCTCTGAAATCAGCGCGGCCAGTAGCGAGCAGACCGCCGGAGTTGGCCAGGTGGGTGAGGCTGTCACACAGCTCGACCAGACCACGCAGCAGAACGCGGCGCTGGTGGAGGAAATGGCTGCGGCTGCCAGCAGCCTGCGCACGCAGGCGCAGCAGATGGTTGAGGCCATTGCGCGGTTCAACCTGGGCCAGGATGCGACAACGGCGCGTATGCCTGTGTCCGCATCGGACCGTGCCGTGCCAAAGCTCGGCGGCTAGAGAGCATCGACAGAAAGACATCAGCCCATGAAAAAACCTGCCAGGCATTGCTGCCTGGCAGGTTTTATTGATTTGGAGCGGGTGAAGGGAATCGAACCCTCGTATGAAGCTTGGGAAGCTGCCGTTCTACCATTGAACTACACCCGCAATTCGCAACCCGTTGATTTCAAACGGAAAGTTGCGGTAAGTGCTTGATTTTACAGCCGGATTTTCTGTGATGCGGCTTTCGATGTTCCCTACATCTGCCCTCATTCACCCCGCGCTGCATATACTCCCGGTGTAGTTTAAGTGTAGTTTCTGGTGGGCCGAAACCTACACTACGCTGCACGGGGCGCACTCACAGGTGGGGAGTATATGGTTTTTGATGCAAGGGCCGCGAAAGCGCTGCAGCCGGGCGATGCGATGGCTGTGCCTGGTTGCCCCGGCTTGCGGCTGCTGGCCACTAAAAACCTCAAGACCTGGACGTACCGTTACAAGGCGCCGGATGGCAAGCTGCGCCAAGTGGCCATTGGGCCGTGGCCTGCGTTGACGCTGCATGACGCCATGGCCAAGTGGATGGAGCTACGGGGCCAGAAGTCTGCGGGCGTTGACCCGGTGGCTCAGCGCAAGGCCCTGCGCGCAGCTGCAAAAGCTACACCGGCCGCGTCGAAAAGCTACACCGTGGCCATGCTGGTGGAGGACTACGTGAAGGGGCACCTGCTGGTGAGTCGCAAGGCTGCCGGCGCAGAGGCGGCGCGCAAGGCGCTGGACCGGCTGATCGAACAAGAACCCGAGCTGGCGGCAGCGGATGCCAACCTGGTGACGCGCGCGCAGTGCTTTAACGTGCTGGAAGCGCGCAAGGCCACGCCCATGGCCACGGCCAAATTGCGGTCGATGCTGGGCTCTGCCTGGGAATACGCGCTCGATGCTGGGCGGCTGGACGGCAACACGCCCAACTGGTGGCGCCAGGTGATGAAGGGCCGCCTCAAAAGCAAGGGCAAGGTGATGGCAGGCAAGCACGTGGGTCAGCGTCGGCGGGCGCTGCGCGATGACGAAGTGCGCGCGCTGCTGGCCTGGCTGGGCAACATGCACCAGGTGGGCCAGGATGCCGTGGTCATGTACCTGTGGACGTGCGCGCGGGGCAGCGAAATATTCGGACTGCGGCCCGAGCAGCTGGCGGTGGAGGGTCGCGGCGAGGATGCCGTGCTGTGGTGGACCATCCCCAAAGAGCAGACCAAAAACGCCAGGTACGCTGATGCAGTGGATCTGCGCGTGCCGCTGTGGGGCAGGGTGCGCCAGGTGGTGGAGCGGCGCCTGGCCAGCGTGGGTCAATCGGGCTACCTGTTTGAAGACACAAGGGGCAAGCCGTACACCCAGCATGCATTCAGCACCTATGTGTACGACCTGCAGCCCTACAGCCCCAAAGCAAAACGCCGGGGCAACCCGGCGCTGCAATTGCCTGTGACCGACTGGACGCCCCACAACCTACGGCGCACCGGCCGCACCATGCTGGCAGCGCTGGGCTGCCCGGCAGAGATTGCAGAGGCCATCGTGGGCCACATGCCCGAAGAGATCGAGGCCACGTACAACGTACACACCTACGACCAGGAGCGGCTTGTGTGGCTGCGGCGGTTGAGTGATCACTTGGAATCGCTCGCATCATCTGGCGCGCCTGCGCGGCCGTAGCCAGAGTTGCGCGCGGGCTTGAGGTCCGACACGGGCAGGCTGCGGCCCCAGTCTTCCAGCTCTTCCACCAGCCAGGCGCTGCGGCCTGCGGACAGCTTGCGCGGCTTGGGTGCCAAGCCCTTGGATGCCATTTTTTCCAGCTGGGTGGATGACAGCGAAAGGAATGCGGCAGCGGCCTCGCGGTCGAGGTACAGGGGTTTGATGGTGACGGTGGTACTCATGCAGTGAGCCCTTCAGGCGGCCGTCAGGGCCAGGTCGGTTTCGGAGAGTCGCGCCACGTTGCCGCCAGTGCTGGTGGTGCGGGCCTTGATGTGGTTGACGATCCTGTGCAGCTCGCCAGCGCTGATCTGTTGGAGCTGGTATTCGTGCAGGTCCACTGCGGTGGCAAGTGCGTCCAGCTCCTGAAAGTGAAGGGCGGTCTGCCGCCATGCACCCGAGGTGAGGGCGCGGGCCTCGATGGCCTTGCAGGCCTGCAGAGCGCTGGTGATGTGGTCTGCCAGGCCACGCACGATGCCGCTGTGCTCGATGCCCTGGGCAATGAGCATGGTGGACCGCAGCACCTCGAATTGCAGTTGAGTGGAGACGCCCTCGCGCACGAATTTGAGGCATTGGCGCACGGGTGTCATCACTTCGGCTATCTCGGCCTGGGTGAGCTTGGTGGCGGTCATGAGGGCCAGCATGAGCGGGTTGGCGCTGATGCGGGCCAATCGGGGCTTCTTGCGGCCGTGCGTCATGCCAGCGCCTCCAGATCCTCAGCAAAGAAAGTGCCACGCTCGGCGTGTGCCGGTGGCTTGTTGGACTCGCGGGCCTTGATGCTGGCGCCTTTCACGCCGATGACGGTGACCGTGCGGCCGCGCCAGCTCACAGCGTCGCAGGTGTGTTTGACCATGAGCACCATGCCCGATGTGATCACCAGGGCCTCGCCCCCTGCCACTGTTGCCCCTGTCTCCGCGCCTGCACTGGCCTTGCCACTTGGCGCAGCAGCGGAGTCGGTCGCTGTTGCTTCGGTCCAGCCGTTCGGGAATGGCCACGCGACCGACGGACCTACTGGCGCGGCGCTGTTGCTGGGCGCGGCGTCACCCGCGTCACCGCCCGCAGGAGCGGGGGCGCCTTCGTTGCCATGCGCCGCAGGCGCCTGGTCCTGGTTCCCTTCGGCCTCGGTCAGCGCAGCGGCGATCTGCGCAGCCGCCTCGGCCTTCGTGGTCTTGGGCGCGGTAGCGCGGGCTTGCGCAGCGGGGGTGGTTTTGCCCTTGGCCCCTTTAGTCTTGTCTCCCGCGCGCGTAGTAGTAGCTTGCGCAGCGGGGTTAGGGGTAGAAGCGGTTTTCGGGGCTGCAGCTTTGACGGGCTTGGGCAGGTGTTCGTCTCGGGCCTTGGCCTTGATCTCCTCGATCACCTCGTCCAGACGGTCTTTGAACACGTTGCCCGCGACCAGCATCAAGCCTTCGTTCTTTGGCCGGTTAAAGGCGTAGTGGCTCGCGCCGCTGTCACGCTGCATGATGATGAGCAGCTGCAGCCAGTCGGGGCTTTCCGTGGTCTTGGCAAAGTCGATCAGGGCACTGTGAGCGCCGACCCGGCCCAAGCCCAGCACGTCAGCAATGGCCGTTGCGTCGTCGGTACTCAGGCTGTTCACCTCGCGGGTGACCAGGTAGCGGTGCACGTCCAGGTTGAACACTAGTGGGCTTTCCTTGTTCAGCACCTGCCAGGTGCGATCCAGCAGGCCATCGCGCCACGCCTGTTCGTACTTGGCCTTGGCTTTTTCCAGCGCCTTGGCCTTCTTGTTGTCGGCAAACTCTTTGACCTCGGCTGCGACCTCTTTGGTGGCCTGGGCTTGGCCCTCTACGGTCTTGAGCAGGCGCAGCACAACCTCGTTAGGCAGAGCGTCGAGGAACTCGCCCTTCTTGCGCGGGTTCTCGATCTTGGTGGGCTTGATGCCCTCGGCCAGCATCTGCTTGCCGATGATCTTGCGCAGGGGTTGGTCGGTGGGGCTGTCGTTTCTGTCGTCCAGGCGCTTGTAGCCCTTGAGCTTGTGGTCATAGTGGTTCAGGCGCAGCTCTTCGGCCTCTTTGCCTGCGATGACGGTCTGGCCTGCGGCCGCAGCCTTAGCCACCACGGCTTTGTCGTGTGCGGCTTCTTTGACGTGGAAGCATTTGGGGTCTGTGCACACGTCTGCACTCTTCACATCGGCGAAAAGTTCAGGCTGGGCGCCGGTGCGCTTGCTGCACTCTATGCAGCTGCCCGCGTTGGGCACCAGGGATGCATCGGTGATGGTGAACCGGGCGTCCTTCAGCGCCAGCATGTAGTTGTTTTGTACGTGCTCAAAGCACTGGCGATAGCTGGGCACGTCGGGCCCGTAGTAGCCATCACGGCCGGTGCAATAGTTCAGTGCCTTGATCTGCAGCGACTCATCGGGGATGCGGGCGATCAACAGACCCTTGCTGAAGTCAATCTTGCCGTCGCGCAGGGCCTCGCGGCCCTTGTGGCACAGATCCAGCACCTTAAGGCGGGCGTAGACGTAGCTGCGGCTTTTGCCGATCTTGGCGCCCACCTGGTCGGCGTTGAGGTTGCCGGTGCGCATCAGCACTTCGTAGCCCTCGGCCTCTTCCAGCTCGGTGACGTCTTCGCGCTGCAGGTTCTCGATGACCTGGGCCTCTAGCGCTTCGGTGTCGGACATGGGGCGAACCATGGCGGGGATCTCTGCCAGGCCTGCGAGCTGGCTGGCGCGCCAGCGGCGTTCGCCCGCGATCAGCTCGAACTCGGGGGCGGGGCGCTTGTTGGCGCGGGCCTCGCGGTGCGTGTCTTCCAGCCGGTGCGCGGGCAGGGGGCGTAGCAGCACGGGCTGGTGCACGCCGCTGGCCTTGATGCTGTCGGCCAGCTCCTGCAGTTTGGCCTGGTCGAATGTCTTGCGCGGGTTGGTGAGGCTGGGGGCGATGCTGTGCACCGGGGTGTGCAGCAGGCGCGGGCCTGCGCCGGGGGTGGGCAGGGCCTGGGTAACGGTGTCGTGTACTGCGGTAGCCATGATGCTCATCCCTTCTTTGCAAAGCTGGTGCGGCTGGGCAGGCTGTACGCGTCGGCGCTGCCTGGGCGGTAGGGGTTGGTGCGCAGCTCGGGGCAGGTGTAGGCGGGGCCGCGCATGGTGCTGTTGCGCACGGGGGTGCAGTCGGTGGCGCGCTCCAGGCGCTCGCTCTTGCGGCGGGCCAGCAGCTCGGCCTGGCTGGCCACGGGGCTGATCAGGGGCTTGCCGTGGGCCGATGTGGTGGTGGTGCCGATAGCCTGCAGGCTTGCCTGGCGCAGCGGTGCGGGCTTGGGGCGCACGATGTGCACGCTGGTTTCGTTGGGCTTGGCCAGCGTGATGCTGTCGGTGCCTCGGGTGGGGCGGGCGCGGGTCATGCTGGCACCTGTGCGGTGGGGTCCAGGGGCAGGCCCATCACGCGGCGGGCCGCGCGGTGCACCTCGGGGCTGACGGCGTAGCCGTATTGGTCGGGGTTGAGCAGGTCTTGCACCAGCTCCATGGCCTTGTCGGTGCCGTGCCAGTAGCGCACGTCGCTGGCGCGGTGGGTGCACAGGTTAAGCAGGTCGGTGGCCAGGGCGTGGCCTGGGGTGAGGCGCTGGCCGGGGATGGGTGCGCCGCCCGTGGTGTACACCATGACGCCGCCGCCTGGCTGGTCGATGATGTGAATGGTGATGGTGTTGGAAGTCATGCGAGATCTGCGCGCTCTGCGCTGGTTTGGTTGGGGTTGATCAGGTCGGCCTCGCACTCCAGGCGCTTGGCTTTGAACTTGGGGTTGATGGCCTGCAGGTCGGCCAGCTGGCCGCGCATGCGGGCAGCAAGGGCGCGCGCTGCGGTGCAGCTGGCGGTGCCGCCGTTGGGGTAGCGGTGTGTGATGCACACGGTTTGGCCGGTGGCGCGGTCTGCAATCTCCAGCTCCACCACGGGCAGGCCGTGGCGGGTGAATCGGTAGACGCTGCTGGTGACCAGGCCGCGTACCCGCAGCGTGATGGCGCTGGTTTGCGTGGGCATGGCGGGCCTCCTTGTCAGCGGGGCAGGTGCTGGTACACCCAGGCGAACACGGTGAGGAACACCGCAGCGCACAGGGCAAACATGCCGATGCGGGCGGCAATGCGCAGACCCTGGTGCCGGGTGCGGCGGGTGCGCAGGCGGATGAGCTGGATGGGGGCGCTCATGGGCGGACCTCCTGGCGTTGGCGGGATGTGCACACCACGCTGGCGGGGTACGAGTCAGGGTAGATCTGCTCGGCCTGCAGGCGGGCTGCACCGGCATTGGGGAACAGGCCGTGGAATGGGTTGTGGCCGGGCACCTTGATGCGGAATTCGTGGAGTGGTGCGGGCTTGTCTGCCTGCACGACGAGCCAGCGACGGTCGCCGTTGAGGGGGGCGAGGAAGTCTGCGGCGCCTGTGGTTTGCACGATGTGCAGGGGGCGGGCGTTCATGCTGCGCCACCTCGGCCATTGACTTCCACCAGGTTGCCAAAGTCGTCCGTTACGGCGGGGTATGCACACTCCCATATGCGGCCTGTGTGGTCCCAGTGGCTGGCCTTCACAAACGTGAGCAAGGGCTCATGGCGCCAGCCATGTTTACGCTGGGTGCGCATGCGGTACCAGCCGGCCTCACAAGTCGAGGCCCATTCAAAGCCGTCGCTGTAAGTCGGCGTGAGCGTGCGATACGACTTGGGTGCGATCGCAAGTGCGCCGTTAACTGGGCCGGTCAGCGCTGTGCGAATGTCGGCAAGCAGTTGGCCCACGTCCTGGTCTTTGTCGTCTTCAAAGCCAGCAATGAAGCGCTCAGCAGCCTTTAGGCTGTGAAGTGGTGTGCACACGTGTGCACCGGGGGTTTGGGTTTGCATTTCGGCCCTCGTTTGGTGAACTTGGGGCGAATTTAAACATGATGTTTATTTATAAGTCAAACATGACGTTTAAAACAAGGCGCAAACAACAAGGCCCGCATTGAGCGGGCCTGTGTGAATGGTGCGGGTCTTTATGACTGCTGAAGGAGGTTCAGCCAGTCCCGTTCCCGCAGGATTCCTATCTGGTGGCCTTCTTCACGCAGCTCCATGGCGCGGAGGATCTTGGTGCCGTAGGAAGTGTTCACCCATTGGGGGGAGATATTCGTCCCGACGATGAGGTAGTGCACCTTTTTGCTAACGGCGGCGACCGGTGTGCATCCAGCCTTTTCTGCCAGGCGCTCACATGCGGACCTTGTCCCGTAAACGAATTCGCCGGTGAGGCAGATGCGACTGTTCTGGAGCGGTGTGGCGGCAGTTTCGTCGAAGGGTAGGGCGGCGACCTCGGGCTCGACTGCGCCCGATTCTGCGAAGTCGGAGCCCACCAGTTGCTGCAGTGTTTGCAGAAGGTGGGCGCGCTCTTCTGGAGTGATCACACCGTCCGCCATGGCTTCGGCGAGGTATCTAGCGACGGCAGAGCCGGGCCAGCTTTGTGCAACTTCAGGGTTGGCGCTGATCCAGGTGCTGAGCATCTGAATTTCCATGTCGTGCAGTTGGCCGTCAGCCACGATGCCCGTGATGATGCCGCTGAGCACCTGAGCAGACTTGACGAATTGGCGGTGAGCGAGAACGCTTTGAATGGCTGGTTCCTGGGCCATGGCGCTATTGGTCAGGCGCTGGTGCGCAGTTTTTCAAAGTCCATGGTGTAGAGCACGGGCACGCCTGTGCGGGTGCAGGTCATGGATAGCTCGATATCGGTGTCAACTTGCAGATCCTCGCCGCGCAGCCCCTGCCACATGGCCACATAAAGCAGGTGCCCCACTTTGGTTTTGGTCTTGATGGCGGCCTCAACACCACCTCGAAAGGGAAGCACGGGCAACTCGCCAGCGGTTGCCTTTGCCGCAAGCTCGGGCGAGTCCACACTCTTTGCCAGGCCGGTGATCCATGCATTTATCAAGCCCTTGTCGGGCCCCTCCATACGGACTGCGTAGTCTTCGCTAATTGGAGGCGGGTTGAGCGCTGAGTGCGTGACGATCATGCTGTTGATTTGTGGACCGACTGAATTTTCTTAGTTACAAAGTTCACGGTATACACCCACCCTTGCGCCAAAGTCAGGCGTGTTTGTCAAGTTTGGGCTGCGTGGCTTGTTTCATGCGCGTGATGGCGCCCAGTAACTGGTCTTCGATCTTTTGCCGGTAGTCAGCATCAAGCAGCTTGAAGTATTCGTCGGGTGTGAATGTGCTGAAAGGCCAGGTCTTTGCCACCTGGTAGGTGGATGTCTTATCGTGAATTGCACGCGCAGCGGGCTGTGGCGTCCATGCGCTAGATGCCATCTGCTCCTCACCATACAGAACCCAGTTCGCATCGCAGCCTATGTGCTTTTGGGCTTTGAGCGCGCCGCCTTCAGAGACGCCGCGCGCCTCCCAGTTCTTCATGACTTGGGGCGAAATGTCGAGCAATCGTGCCACCGCAGACTGACCAGTCACGTCCCGCAACTCCCGTGCTGCCGCGTACAGCCTCTCGGTGGTTGAGTGGATTTGTGCCATGGCTGTGATTGTTCCGGCACTAAACACCGCGTTGTTAAACGTGGCGATTTGATTTTTATTAAACGCCATGTTTAAATCGCGGCATGAACGCTCTGCAAAAAGACATCCAGATCATCACCGCCCTGGGTGGACCGTCGAAGGTGGCTGAACTGTTGCACCTGCCTAAAAAGGGCGGGCAACAGCGTGTGCAGAACTGGCTGGCGCGGGGTATTCCGGCGCACGTCAAGGTCGAGAGGCCCGACCTGTTCATGCCGGAGCTTGTGCAAGCGTCTGCCGCTCCGTCTGCGCACGGGGCTGCACATGCCTAGCGATTCACTTTCTGCGCCCACCACGCCCCAGGCCGCACCGCCGGGGACCGACTCCTTACCCCTTCCATGGTGTGCCGCGCGCGGGCAGGTGCGCGGCGCTTTGTGCGGCTGCGTGGTGGTGCGCTTTTCTTTTCTCGTTGTCATGGCCCGCAGTGTCTTGCTGCGCGGCCGTGTGTGTCTGTAGCGTTTTGACAGGTGGAGCAGATGGACGTTCTTGATTCCGTTCGGCGCGCGGTGCGCCATTACCCTGGTGGCGTGGAGGCTGTAGCGGCCCGCCTGGGCAAGTCGCCCAGCACGCTGGAGAAGGAACTGCGCGCTGCGCCCCAGTACAAGCTGGGGGCGGTGGATGCCGCCGAGATTGCCGCCATGTGCGTGGAGCTGGGCAGCGCCCACGGGGTGGACTACCCCACGCGGGTGGCCGAGGCGGTGGGGGGCATGCTGGTGCTGCTGCCCCGTGGCAATGCCGATGGCGATGCCGTTACTGGGCAGGCCCTGGCGCAGCTGATGCGCGAGTTTGCCGACCTGGTGACTGCGGCGACCAGCGCTGATGCGGATGGCCAGATCAGCAAGAACGAGATTGACGATGTGCGCGCCAAGTGGGCGGCGCTGGTGGCCGATGGGCAGGGCCTGATGCGCCACCTGGACGCGAAGCACCAGCGCACCATGGAGCGCTGGAATTCGCCAGCTGCGGGCAAGGGTGGTGCTGCATGAGACCCGCCGGTGAAGTGCGCCAGGCGCTGTTCAATGCCTGCTGCGAGCTGGCGACTGTGGAGCGTGGCCCCACGCTGAAGGAGATTGCGGCCCGCGCCTGTGTAGGCCTGCAGGCCGCGCGCAACACGCTGCCAAACATGGTGCGTGCCAAGCAGCTGCGCAGCCCACGCGCGCGGCAGGTGGACTACCGCAACAAGCCGGTGGCTGAGTATGTGCCTGCTGCCCTGGTAGATGACCAGGGTGAGGGCTTTGTTGACTTGAGCGCAGTGCTGCGGGCATGGGGCGGCTGACACCCTATGACCTTTGCACTGAACGCCGCTGGCGGTGGAGACGCTGGCTTCTGTGACTTTTGCGATGGGGTGCGTGAATGAGCGGCGCCCCATTGCCCCCGATTCAATTTGCTGCCCTGGCCGAGGCGCTGTTGACCAGCGCGGACCGGCTCGTGCCCCTATGGTTGCCTGATGGCGAACGCCGGGGGCATGAGTTTGTTTGCGGGTCGCTGAGTGGTGGCAAGGGCAGCAGCTGCAGCGTGAACCTGGTCAACGGCCGCTGGGGCGACTTTGCTAGTGATGAGCAGGGCGGCGACCTGTTGAGCCTGTATGCGGCCATCCATGGCCTGAGCATGGCGAAGGCTGCTGTGCGGGTTGCGCGCGAAGAAGGGCTGGAGAGCGTGGCCGGGCTGGTGATGGTGCCTGCTGGTGGCACGCCACCACCACCTGCGCCGCCCAGGCCTGCGCCGCCGCCCAAGCCCAAGGCAGAGCCCGAGAGCTGGGTCACGGTGGTGCCGGTGCCTGCGAATGCGGTGGCGCCCACTTTCAAGCACTACCACCGCCAGCCGGATGACCTGGAGCACAAGGCGACTTACCGCGTGGGCGATGCGCTGCATGGGTTTGTGGTGCGGTTTCGCACGTCTGACGGCGGCAAGGACACGCTGCCCTACACCTGGTGCCAGAGCGCCCGCGACGGTGCGGCCAAGTGGCACTGGCGGCAGTGGGACGAACCTCGGCCGCTCTTCCTGCCTGGTGGCACGCTGCCGGGTGAGCGCACGGTGGTGCTGGTGGAGGGCGAGCGCAAGGGCGAGTGCCTGCAGGCGCTGCTGGATATGGGCGCGCCGGGCGTGTATTGCGTGGCCAGCTGGCCCGGCGGCAGCAAGGCGTGGCAGAAGGCCGACTGGGCCTGGCTGCAGGGCTGCACGGTGCTGGCCTGGCCGGACTGCGATGCCAAGCATGAACCCCTGACTGCTGCCGAGCGCAAGGCGACGCCTGACAAGGCCGCGCAGCTGGTCATTCAGCAAGCCAAGCCGCTGCTGCCCCTGCACAAGCAGCCGGGCATGGCCGCGATGCTGGGCATTGGCGCGCTGTTGAGGGATGCGCACGGCTGCACGGTGCAGCTGCTGCCCATCCCTGCCCCTGGTGATGTGCCTGATGGTTGGGATGCGCGCGATGCCATCGAGACAGACGGCTGGGACTTTGCGCGCGTGCAGGCGTTCTTTGCGCAGGCGTATGCATTGCCGCAGGACGTGAGCGCACCGGAGCCAGCGGCAGGAAAAAAAATCGATGGCCTCGTTGGCACCGGGAGCGGTGGTAACGGCGGGGATGGCGGGAGCGGGGGCCCTGGCGGTAGCGCGGCCCTGGGGGATGACGATGACGACGATGCGGGCATGACGCGCATCGGCGCGTACATGGTGCCCGACTGGCTGGTGCCGTACTACGACAAGGCCAACAAGCGCTGGCTGGCCAGCCGCAAGATGGTGATTCTGATCCTGGAGCGCGACCCGGCGCTGCGTGATGTGCTGGCCTACAACGAGCTGAGCAACAACGTGCAGGCCCGCGTGGCGTGGCCCTGGGCCTATGCCAAGGCGGGGGATGTGACCGATGCGGTGGACCTGCTGCTGGGCAAGTACCTGACCGATACCTATGGCCTGCCCAGCATCTCGCGCGCGGCCCTGGCCGAGGCCATCCAGACGGTGGCGCACACGCGGCGGTTTCACCCCATCCGCGAGATGCTGCGGGGCCTGCGGTGGGATCAGAAGAGCCGCATTGATAACTGGCTGGTGCATGTGCTGGGCGAGAGCCCGGACACGCTGAGCAAGCCGATGCTGGAGTACTTGCAGATCGTGGGTCGGTGCTGGCTGCTGGGCATGGTGTACCGGGTGATGGAGCCGGGCTGCAAGTTCGACTACTGCCCGGTGCTGGAGGGCGCGGGCGGGCTGCGCAAGTCCACCCTGGTGGAGGTGCTGGCGGGCAGCGAGTATTTCAGTGACACCCCGTTTGAAGTGGGGCGCGGCAAGGAGGCGCAGGAGCAGGTGCAAGGCCTGTGGCTGTATGAGATTGCCGAGTTGACGCACTTCAGCAAGGCCGAGGTGGGCGCCATCAAGGCGTTTATCAGCAGCAAGGTGGACCGCTACCGGGTGGCCTATGGCGCCACGGTGGGCAGCTTTGCACGGCAGTGCCTGCTGGTGGGCACCACCAACGAAAACACGTATCTGCGCGACCGCACGGGCAACCGGCGGTTCTGGCCCATCCCGGTGCGGCACATCATCAACACCGAGTGGCTGAAGAAGTACCGCGACCAGCTGCTGGCCGAGGCGTTTGCGCTGTACCTGCAGGGGGCTGTGTATACGCCCACCACCGAGCAGGAGCGCAGGCTGTTTGTGCCGATGCAGGAAAGCCGCCTGGTGGAGACAGCGGTGCTGTCCGAGCTGCTGCACGTGTTGACCAGGTCGCCCACGGCGGCGGGCATTGGCGCGGTGGTCAACGACCTGACGGAATTCGTGACCATTGCGCAGCTCACCCTGGCTCTGGGCGTGGATGCGGCGAAGAGCACGCCCGCGCTGGAGGGGCAGATCCGCAGCTGGCTGGACCATGAGGGCTGGGAGCGGGCCAAGAAACAGATCAACGGGGCCAGGGCCTGGGGTTATGTGCGCCCCAAGAACTGGCCGCCGCAGGACAAGGACGATGGGCTGGATGCGGGCATGTTGCCGCCCGATGCGCCCACGCCACCGGCACCGCTGGCCCCGCCGCCAGCGTCGAGCCCATACACACAGGAAGGTGACGATGCGCCGTTTTGAGCAAAAGCTCACGGCGCTTGAATCGCGCCGTGCCGCAAACGCTGGGGGAGGCGTGATTCGCGCCAGCGTGCCCGAAGGGCAGGGGAGCGCTGTGCGCCCTCGTTGCGGCGCGGTGGCGGGGATGTCACTGCATGCGCCTATGACCTGAGTGTCCAAGTGTCCAAGGTGTCCAGCGTTTTGCATGGACACCACCAGCACCCCTACATCCCCAGCAACTTGGGGTTGAGGCTGCTGCATTGCCCGGTGGGACTGAGGGCGGTGCCCGGCGCCATTCACCAAGGCGGGCGGGCACAAGCAGGCACACCCACGGGCACGTGCGCGCGAGCGCCTTCACCCCTCCCGTGATCTCTATAGAAAAGGATGGACAGTATGGACACTGCTACCCCAGCAAAGTCAGTGGACGACAAGATCGCCGAGATCAAGGCGCACATGCCTGATGTGTACGCGTCGATCCAGCGCAAGGCCCGCGAGATCGGGGGCGATGCTTTCACGCTGGTGCGGCGCGGCCTGCGTGGTGAGCGTGGTTGCTTCTACGCCATGGAGGCGGGCCGCGTGGTGGGTGCGCCGTTTGACAAGGCCCACCCGGACATGCAGATCGCGGCGCGGGCGATGGTCGAGTTCGGTTGTGCACACGTGTGCATTTGGCCCCTGAGCGAAGAAGAGGCGCGGCAGTATGGCGCGGCTTAGGCACATCCAGCGGCGGCTGGAGAACTGGGCCATCTGGTCATCGCGCGGCGCCAGTGGCGGGCGTGGCTTCGCTACTCGGTCGGTGCTTGCCAGTGAGGTGTGGTCCCGAGGGTCATACAACCATGTGGCCATCCCGGTGGAGGATGAGGAGGCGGCGCTGACTGATGAGGCGGTGCGCGCGCTGAAACTGGGCAAGGGCCATCTGTTCCTGACGCTGGAGTGCATCTACCTGAAAGACCTGGGGATCAGCGCCACGGCGCAGCGTATGCAGCGGGCGCCGTCCACCATCAAGGCGCAGCTGGAACAGGCTGACCACGCCATTGCCGCCTGGCTGGAGGCGCGGGCCGAGGAGCATGAGCGCAAGCGGGTTGCGGCCCGTGTATCCGAAGCAAAAGCCAAGGCGCTATAGACACCGAAAGGAGTTTTACAACATAGACCTTTTGGGTACATTTCAGGCACTGTGTCCTTGTTGCGCCTCCACCCGCAACACATCAGTGTGAACCCCGGCAAGTGTTGAGCTTGTCGGGGTTTTTCTTAATCAGAACTTCTGTTATTGATCTGCTACTCCACGTACAACGCCGATTAAAAGTTTGATTGGACTCATCCGCGCAACTACCATAGTGATGTTACAAACCGCATCATCTGTAGTCGTCAAAGGGGGAGAAGAGTGGATGCAACAACAGCGGCTGGGCTAGGAAAGCTTTTAACGCCACTTGTCAAGGAAATTCTGACCGGCGCCAAAAAAATGGGTGTCACGGGCCTTCAACGATGGGAGCAAAGAACGTTTCCTTCGAAAATCGGGGCCAGAATAAAAACTATTGAAAATGTTCGGACGATTTGGAAGCCGGATGCGATATCGCTTTTGAAATTTTTCCATCCGCCAAAGTTGGTGATTGATGGAAAGCCGACCTTGGTTAACAAACTGAGTGATATCGACTCATCCCTAATTGTGCTTGAAGGGATTGTTGGGCAAGGTAAATCTATACTCCTTCGGAGTTTGGCGGTTCAAGAAATTATCAGCAATGAGGCGAAAAGACTTCCACTTTTTATTGAATTAAAAGATTTAAGTTCCAAATTGGAGTTGCAGCAGGCAATATTTAAAAAGCTAGAAAGCTATGATATTGATGTAGATGAAGAAACGTTGAACTATCTGCTGCGAAGCGGAAGAGTTGCACTTCTTTTGGATGGGTTTGATGAAATCGAAGAAGGGATGATTAAGGGCACATTCCTGGCAATTGAACATCTTGCTAATAGATATCCAGAGCTGCAAGTTGTCGTTACTTCCCGGCCGGGAAGGGAGATCCAAAAATCCACGCTTTTTCAGACGATCAGGATCGCTTCTCTTACCCAAGTGGAGTTTGCCCCGTTTCTCGCCAAGCTTGGGGTTTCAAGTGAAAAATCCATAGCACTTCGAGCGGCTATAAAAAATAGCCCGAGCAGAGTAAGCAATTTGATTACGACTCCATTGATGCTTACTTTGGTCGTAATGGTGTACGAAGCTGAATCTCAGATCCCGGAGACACTACCGGAATTCTTTAGCAGGCTTTTTCAGACCGTATTTACTCGCCACGACCATCTAAAAGCAGCTTTCACTCGAAAACACCACAGTGGATTGTCAGAAAAAGCCTTGCAGGAGTTGTTTGAGAACTTTTGCTTTATGGCTATTCAAAGTGGTTACGGCCGTACTTTGGATCAGTATCAGTTCAACGAGATCTATGACTTAGCAATCGATCATAGTGACCATAAATGCAGTCCGGAAAGTTTTAGGCTGGATATTGTAAAAGTGGCGTGTTTGATGCTGGAAGATGGAATTGATTCCACTACTTTTTTGCACAAGAGCATTTTGGAATATTTTGCGGCAGCATTTGTTAAGCGTCTTAGTGAAGAGAATGCAAAACTTTTTTACGCTGCGGCCGTAGAAAACGGTAAAGAGTGGGAGGAGGTTCTTAGGTTTTTGAAATCGATAGATCCCTTTAGACATTCAAAATATTACCTCCTTCCTGCTGTTGCTAGAGAGCGTGCTGACGTTATACAGCCCGCATCGGATAATTCCCCTGAGTCAATTCTCAGGACTTTTACTAAATTGCAGCCTGATCTTGGTGTATTTTTCAAAGAAGGCGCGGACAAGCATACGGCGGTGGTGGGTGCTTATGGAAGATTTATAACAAGACCATCTGAGATCCTTGTGGATTTCAGTGCATTGATTATGTCTGCGCTCGATGAGTTGGTGCGCCCAATATCCACCGTCGAAGAAGTGGAAGAGTTTTTTCAGAAGCACCCTAGAAATGCTGATGAGCACCACGGGGTGCATGTCCCTCTCGCCGCGCTTGCGGGCCGGTTCGGGACTGCACCGCTGAAGCGCTGTTTAGATATTTACGAAACCTCGCTGAGTCGACTGGAGATTGAAGCAAACGAGGTTGTCAGTAAAGAGCAGAAAAAGAGTTTGATTTTTGGCAGAAAACGGACTCCTGATTAGCTTTGTTGTTATTACATGCCTGATTCAGAGTGCCAAAAGTAGGACAAGTTTTTCCTGCAAATCATGTCTTCATGGATCCCACGCCCTTGCAGTCATCCTGGTTGCGGGGTACTCGTGTGTGATGGCACGAGCCGCTGCTCCAAGCATCCCAAGAAATCCTGGGCGGCCGCGGCGAAGGAAACCAAGCGCATCACCGGCCGTAGGCTGCAGACCATGCGCGCTGATCTGTTCAGGCGCAAGCCGTTGTGCGAGCCATGTCAGGAGGAAGGGCGTGTGTCGCTCGCCACCATCCGCGATCACCTCATCCCATTGGCGGAAGGTGGCGCGGACGATGTGACCAATGAGCAGTCGATCTGCGACGACTGCCACCGCCTCAAGACCAAAGCCGAGACGGCGCGCGGTGTGCGCCGTTCCTGGGGCAACTACCTCGAGCGATGACCCCAGCCCTGCGCGCCCGGCCCGAAGGGGAGGGGGGGCGAAAGTCTGAGACGACCACCCTGGAAACCGACCGCCTAGTCAAATTTTTACGCGCGATAGTTTTGGAGGGGGGGGTACTCCCTGCTCTGCATTGGAGGTTCCTATGGCACAAGTTCATGCCCTTGGCTCGCGGGGGCCGCTGCCCAATCCGCTCTCGGACCGCACCAAAAATCGGGCGTTGGATCTGACGGCAGGGATCAATCCACGCATCGAAATCCCCAGCCCGCCGAAGCACTTGGGGATCGAAGCCCGGAAGGAGTGGAAGCGCATCACGCCGCTGCTGGAAGAGCTGGGGCTGATCAGCGGACTGGACCGTGCGGCCCTGGCGCTTTACTGCCAGGCTGCAGGTCGGCTGGCCGAGTTGGAGACTTCTTTCAACGGCAAGGTGCAAGCCAAGGTCGATGCGGGAATGGACTACCCCGACGCCGTGTACGAGGTCAGCTACTCGGTAACCCCCAGCGGCTACGCCCAGCAAAGCGTGATCGTGCAGTTGATCAAGTCGCAGCGCGAACAGCTCAACCGCTACCTGATGCACTTCGGCCTCAGTCCTGCGGCCCGTGGCCGTGTGCAGGCCAGCAACTACGTGCAGCCTGAGCTGCCAGGTATAGACCCAAAACCCGAAGCGAAGGCCCAAGGCTTCGCAATGTTTAGCAATCCGCACAGATGAACGAATACGTCGAGCGCGCGCACCAGTACATGCGCGATGTTCTCGGCGGCACGATCCCCTCCTGCAAATGGGTCCGCCTGGCTGTGCAACGCCAGGTGGATGACCTGGCGCGCGAGCCCAGTGAAGACTGGCCCTGGGTGTTCGATGCCGAGCGGGCATCGCGCCCGTGCGCCTTCATCGAGCTGCTGCCCCACATCAAGGGCAAGTGGGCGCGTGAAGGGCGCCAACTGCAGATGGAGCCATGGCAGTGCTTCATCCTTACCACCGTCTTCGGGTGGGTGCATCGTGAAACACGGCTGCGCAGGTTCCTGGAGGCTTACGAGGAAGAGGCCCGCAAGAACGGAAAGAGCGCCAAGGGCTCCGGCCTGCTGCTCTACATGCTGACCGCCGACGGTGAGCACGGCGCCGAGTGCTACACGGCCGCCACCACACGCGACCAGGCGCGCATTGTGTTCGATGACGCCAAGGCCATGGCCGAGCGCTCGCCCGGCCTGCGCACGCACCTGGGCGTTGCCATCATGCAGCACAGCCTGACGGTGGCCCACACCAGCAGCAAGGCGGCGCCCCTGGCCGCTGAAGGCAGCACGCTGGACGGCCTGAACGTGCACTTTGCGCTGCTCGATGAGCTGCACGCGCACAAGACGCGAGCTGTGTATGACGTGATCGACAGCGCGCGCGGCGCGCGTGAGCAGTCTCTGCTGTGGACCATCACCACGGCGGGCACCGACCGCAGTGGCATCTGCTACGAGCGGCGCACGCACGTCACCAAGATCCTGGACCGGGTGGTTCAGGACGAACGGGTGTTCGGCATCATCTACACGCTGGACGATGGTGATGACCACTTCGACCCGGCGGTGTGGATCAAGGCCAACCCGAACCTGGGCAAGTCGGTCCAGCTCGATGAGCTGCAGGCACAGGCCAGCAAAGCCATGGCCATGCCCAGCGCGCTGTCCAACTTCCTGACCAAGCGCCTGAACGTGTGGGTCAGCGGTGAAAGTCCGTGGATGGACATGCGTGCCTGGGAGAAGTGCGCGGCGCCAGAGCTGAGCATCGCAGCCATCCCGGACGGCTCCAGGGTGTACATGGGCCTGGACCTTGCGCAGAAGAAGGACTTTGCAGCGCTCACGCTCGCATGGCAGTCCGAAGTGTTGCGGCCCGGCCCCGATGGCGTGCACGAGCCCGTCACCGTGTGGAACGTGTGCACACGTCTGTACTTGAACGAGCTGGCCGTGCAGGAAAGCGGAAACGCCCACCTGGCAGGCTGGGCCCGGCAGGGCTACGTGGTGGTCACAGACGGTGCACTCACCGACTTCGACTGCGTGGCAGACGATATGCGCATGTACTGCCGCCGATTTGACGTGCAGGAGATCGCATTCGATCCGGCCTTGTCCATGTACTTCGCGGGCAAGCTGATCGAGGAAGGCCTGCCGCTGGTCGAGATCGCGCAGCGCGCCATGTTCTTCACCCCGGCACTGATCCAGGTGGAGAACCTGGTGCTTGAGGGTCGGCTGCAGCACGAAGGCAACCCGGTGCTGGCCTGGATGGTCAGCAACCTGGTGGTCAAGCAATCGAAGTTCAACGAGCTGATGCAGCCGACGAAAGAGCGCCCCGAAAACAAGATCGACGGCGTGATCTCCATGCTGATGGCTCTGGGCCGAGCACTGGCCAACACCCCCGACGAAGGCGACCGGGACGGCTTCTTTTCCGCGCCCGCAGGCATTGGCGCAAAACCAGCAGGTAATCCATGAAGAAACCAACCGCACAACGCCGACAGGGCCGCATCCGCGCAGCCGTCACCGCGCTGTTCGGCGGCGAAGGTGTCAGCGTCAGCGATGTGCCTGGCATAGCTGCCGTGCTCGGGTCTGACAGTGCGACGGGCGTCACGATCAGCCCGCGCACCATGCTGCAGATCTCTGCCGTGTGGGCTTGCGTGCGACTGATCGCCGAGACCATCGCCACCTTGCCGCTCAGCATCTACGAGCGAACAGGGGCCAACGGCAAGCGCCTTGCGCAGCAGCACCCGCTCTACAGCGTGTTGCATGACGTACCCAACCCCGACGCCACGGCGGCGGTGTTTTGGGAGTCCATGGTTTCGGCCATGTTGCTGCGCGGCGCAGGCCGTGCTGAAAAGCTGATCTTCAACGGGCGCCTGGTCGGTCTGGTGTTTCTCAACCCCGACCGGCTCACCCCGCACAAGCGCCAGGGTAACGTGGTGCTGGAGTGGCACTATACCGACGAGAACGGCACGCGCCGCATCATTCCAGCGGCCCGCGTCTGGACCATTCCGGGCTTCTCGCTGGACGGCAAAAACGGTGTCAGCGTGGTGCAGTACGGGGCAACGGTCTTCGGCCAGGCCATCGCTGCCGACAAGGCTGCAGGCAAGGTGTTTCGCAACGGTGCGTTGCAGAACATCTATTACACGTTCAAAGACTTCCTCAAAAAGGAGCAGCGCAACGACTTCCGCGAGAACGTCCTGGGCTTGCTGGAAAAGGGGCAGACCCCACTGCTCGAAGGCGGCATCGATGTCAAGCCGCTGACCATCAATCCCAAGGACGTGCAGCTGCTGGAGTCCCGAGGCTGGAGCGTCGAGGAGATATGCCGCTGGTTCCGCACACCGCCCTGGATGGTGGGCCACACCGAGAAGTCCACCAGCTGGGGCAGCGGCATCGAGCAGCAGATGATCGCCTTCCTGATGTTCACGCTCGGCCCCTGGCTCAAGCGCATCGAGCAGGCAATCAGCAAGGATCTGCTCACGCCCGGTGAGCGCACCCGGTACTACCCCAAGTTCGCTGTCGAGGGCCTGCTGCGGGCCGACAGCGCGGGCCGAGCGGCCTTCTACACCGCGATGGTCAACAACGGCATCTTGACCCGCGACGAAGTGCGCGAGCTGGAAGACCGCGACCCGCTGGGCGGCAATGCAGCGGTGCTCACCGTGCAGTCCGCCATGACCACCCTGGATGCACTCGGCCAAGCATCCACCACCGACCAGCAGGCGCGGGCCTCCATCCGCGCCTGGCTGGGCCTCAGCAACGACACCGAGCCGCAGAAAGGCTGACCATGAGCGTTAAAAACCTACCGGCCGCCCCGATGGGCAGGCCAAGCGCCAGCGTGCGCAGCGAGATCCTCCCCCGCGCCTTCGAGCGCTGGAACCCTGGCCTGCGGGCTGCAGCGGCTGAGGATGAGCAAGATCGCAGCATCAGCGTCTATGACGCCATCGGATACGACTACTGGACGGGCGAGGGCGTCACCGCCCGGCGCGTTGCGTCTGCCTTGCGCACGCTGGGGGCCGGGCCAGTTACGGTCAACGTCAACAGCCCTGGCGGCGACATGTTCGAAGGCCTGGCGATCTACAACCTGCTGCGCGAGCACAAGGGCGATGTGACCGTCAAGGTACTGGGCGTCGCGGCATCTGCCGCCAGCATCATCGCCATGGCTGGCGACACCGTGCAGATCGCGCGCGCCGCCTTCTTCATGGTGCACAACAGCTGGGTGGTCGCATCGGGCAACCGTAACGACCTGCGCGAAACCGCCGACTGGCTGGAGCCCTTCGATGCGGCCATGGCCGATATCTACGTGGCGCGCACCGGTGCTGACACCAAGGCTATCGCCAAGCTGATGGATGCGGAGTCGTGGATCGGCGGCAGCGCTGCTGTCGAGCAAGGCTTCGCGGATGAACTGCTGCCCTCCGACCAGGTGGGGCAGGGCGACGCCAAGGCACAGGCCCATGCGGCCCGCCGCCTGGAGGCTGCTCTGCGTGCCAGCGGCATCCCCAAGTCTGAGGCCATGCGCCTCATCTCCGAGTTCAAGTCCAGCGCGGGCGATCCCGCTGGCAGCGGTGCGGGCGATCCCACCGAACGCGCTCCGGCCCGACAGGGTGCCGAGGTGCTCTCCGTGCTCCGTGATTTCTCTCTGTCCTAACCCACCACCTGAAAGGTAAACACACCATGCAACGCAAATTTCTCGCGGTCGCTGTGATCGCTCTCTGCGCCGTAGCCATCGGCGCCCAAGCCATGGGAGTCGATGTTGCGGCTCCCGTTCATGCCTTCCTGCTGGCCCACCCGGATATCGTCCTGGGCCTGGGCGGCGCCGCCTTCCTGGGCGATACGCAGAACTTCAACCCCACCGAAATCAAGGCTGCGCTGGACAAGATCAGCGGCCAGGTGAAGGAGGCAGGGGAGAAGGCGCTGGCAGAAGCTGCAAAGGGCGTCCAGATGTCCACCGCCAACAAGGAGAAGGTGGACGAAATGCTGGTCAAGCAGGGCGAGCTGCAGGCCAACCTCAAGGCAGCGGAGCAAGCCCTCGCACAGCTCCAGGCCAGCGGCAACGGCTCCAATGCGCCGCACCAGTCGCTGGGCCAGCGCTTTGTGGAAAGCGAAGATGTGAAGGCCTTCCTGGGCAAGACCACGCCACGCGGCCGCGTTGATATGCCGGTGAAAGCCGCCATCACCAGCCTCACCACCGATGCTGACGGCTCGGCTGGCGACCTGGTGCAAACCACCCGTTTGCCTGGTGTGCTTGGCCTGGCTGAGCGCCGCATGACTGTGCGCGACCTGATCTCGCCCGGCAACATGGACGGCAGCTCGCTGGAGTACGTCAAGGAAACCGGCTTCACCAACAATGCGGCCCCCGTTGCCGAGGGTGTCAAGAAGGCTGAATCGAGTCTGAAATACGACCTGATCACCACCAATGCCAAGGTGATCGCGCATTTCGTCAAGGCCTCGCGGCAGATCCTGAGCGACGCGTCTCAGCTGGCAAGCCTGATTGACCACCGCCTGCGCTATGGTCTGGCCTACAAAGAAGAGCTGCAGCTGCTCAACGGCGACGGCACAGGGCAAAACCTGCTGGGCATCATCCCGCAGGCCACCGCTTATGTTGCTCCGCTGGTCGTCGCCGGTGCTACCCAGATCGACAAGCTGCGCCTCGCGCTGCTGCAGGCCGAGCTGGCAGAGTACCCATCCACCGGCATGGTGCTCAACCCCATCGACTGGGCGGGCATTGAGCTGACCAAGGACGACACCGGCCGCTACATCATCGGCAATCCGCAGGGCGTCATCGGCGCCACTCTTTGGAATCGCCCGGTGGTCACCACCCAGGCCATCGCGGTGGACAAGTTCCTGGCCGGTGCCTTCCAAATGGGCGCGCAGGTGTTTGACCGCTGGCAGGCCCGCGTGGAAGTCGCCACCGAGAACGAAGACGACTTCGTCAAGAACATGGTCACCGTCCTGGCCGAAGAGCGCCTCGCCCTGGCGGTGTACCGCCCCGAAGCGTTCATCTACGGCGACTTTGGCCTGGTGACGTAACACCTGTCTCACTCTCGATCTAGCGCGCAATCGCGTGTCGAGACCTTTGGCCTCGGCTTCGGCCGAGGCCTTCCCCCAACCGCAAGGAGATCAGCATGTTGATCAAGTTTGTGAAGCCTGACCCACGCGCGGGTGCTACAGCACGCCTGGACAGTCATCGCGCTCAGCAGTTCATTGATGCTGGCACTGCCGAACGCGTGCCGGAAGGTGCCCCTGCGCCAAAAACGGCCCTGCGCGACGATGGTCCCACCGTGCAGGAGTTCGTCGATGCAGGCTACTTGGCTGTGAACTATCCACCGACCGGCTATGCGTCCAGGAGCACGCCAGAGGAAATTGCAGCTGCGGTAGCTGCAGCTTCTAGTCCTGACCAGACGGCCTCCAATCCGCCTGCAGAGCCGCCTGCCCTCGCAGATGGTGCTGCGCCGCAAGCGGTTGTATCTGAAGTGCCCGCTCCCGCTCCCGCTCCCGCAGCAGATCCCGCACCTGCAGCCGCACCCACCCTCCAACCTGTGGCCAAGGCTCCTGCACAGCGCAAGGCGCCCACGGTGAAAAAGTAAGGCGCGACGGCATGCCCATCAAACCGACACCGGCCGACGCCATCCTGCGCCTGCGACTGGATGACAGCCTGGATGGCGATATCGGCAATGCCATCGACCAGGCGCACGCTCAGGCCGTCGCTTTCCTGGACGGCGCGCTGTATGAAGACGCCGCAGCCCTTGAAGCTGCAGCCGACCTGCGGGGCATCATCTGCACGCCCGACATCATTGCCGCCCAGCTCCTGCTGGTGGATGTGCTGGTCGGCAACAACAGCGCGCAGGACCGCGAGCGCAAAGAGGCGGGCGCGTTCAACATGCTGCGCATGCACCGGAACATGGGGGCCTGACATGAATTCGCAGGACCTCGACACCCGCATCAACATCGACAGCCTGCAGGTTGCCAAGGGCACATCCGGCGGGATGCAGAAGGCCTGGGTGCTGCATAGAACGGTGTGGGCCAAGCGCATGGATTACTCCGGCGCAGAACGCAAGGCCTCCAGCGCAGGCGGCGAAGTCGTGGTGGCACGCGTGGAGTTCCTGATACGCCTGCGCGACGACCTGCAGGAAACCATGCGCGTGCGCCACCGAGGCAAAGTCTTCGATATCCAGCACATCAAGCCCCTGGCCAACGCGCGCGGCTGGATGGTGTTGACCTGTGACACGGGGATGAACGATGGCTAAGTCAGAGACCCTCGGTATCGGCGAGCTGAGTCAGTCGTTTAAGGAGCTGAAGGACGGCATGGAAACGCGAGTGGCGCGCGCCATGGTGGTGTCAGCTGGTGGCGTGCTCAAGAAGAGGGCTAAAGCCATCGCCCAATCCAATGGGTCCGTGCGTACTGGCGCTATGGTCAAAAACATCGCTATCAAGCGCGAGCCGCAGGCACCAGCTGGAACGGTCGAGTACAACATGGGGGTACGCCATGGGCGCGACCTCACCAAGAAGCAGAAGAGCACCGCAAAGTTGGCGGTGGGTAAGGGTGGGCGCATTGTGAAGAAATATGCGGATGACCCTTATTACTGGCGCTGGGTGGAGCAGGGCCATAAGGTGGTACCACGTAAGTCTGGTGACACATCGCAGACAGAACTCAAGTACACGCGAAGAGGTCGGAGCGGGAAGCTGATCACCTACACCCGCAAGCGCGGTGTAGATTCTCTACGCTCTCGCCGTGCTGCTTCAACCGGATCGGTCGCTGCAAAGCCATTCATTGCGCCCGCACTGGAGCAAGGCAAAGAAGAAGCCATCGATGCCATGGCCGCCCGCCTGCAAAAGGAACTAGAAAAGGCAAGCAAGGCATGAGCACCATTCACCAGCTGCTTTCTGTAGCCCTCGCGCCCGCGCTCGACAACACCTGGGCGGTGGAGCTGCCACCCAATCCGTCATGGCCCGCTGCCGTCTTTGACGTGGACAGCAAGCCAGAAGAGACCTGGTGTGCGGGCGGCGGGTACACCCAGCACGATGTCAACCTCATCATGCTGGCCCGCACCATCGAAGAGCTGGACGTGCTGCTGCCCCTGGACGGTGGCGGCCCGTTCCGCGCTGCACTGGAGGCCATGCCCGCCTACCAGTATGAAGACGACGCGGGAGACGCTGACTACGAGCCCGACCCCGAGATCTTCGCCCGCTACCTCACCGTGCGCTTGCGCACACCCCGCCACTAACCACACCTGGAGCCACCATGGCAAAAAGCACCGCAGCCCCTGCGGCGGCTGGCGCAGCTGCGCCCGTCGCCACCCCCAAAGCCACCAAGCCAGCGCACCACCTGCCCACGCCACCGCGTGCGCGCGATGAGTTCACCGGCATCGGCGGCACCTACACGCGCGACCCCGTAACCGGCGTGCGCACCCGCGTCCCGCCCCCGGCTCCGGCCGAGGGCGACGACAACACCGCAGCAGCCTAAGCAGCGGCCGTTTCTGAAACCCTGACCTGAAAGGAACCCCCATGGCCAAGTCCATGAAAAAGATGCTGCTGCTGGCAAAGAAAGAAGTCACAGCTGGCACCGATGCACTCCCCACCGCAGCGGCCAATGCCATCCTTTGCCGTGCCCTGATGCCCGAACCCATCACGGCCGAGCAGGTGCAGCGCAACCTGATCCGCCCGTACAAGGGCAACAGCGGCAGCCTCACCGTGGGTGAGCACCGCAAGATCACGTTCGAGGTGGAACTGGCAGGCGCAGGCGCTGCTGGGACGGAACCCGTGTGGGGCCTGCTGCTGGAGGCCTGCGGCTTCGCTGCCACCATCACTGCAGGCACGGACGTGACCTATGACCTGGTCAGCGAAGGCGAGCCCACCCTCACGCTGTATGGCTACCTGGACAAGACCAAATTCGTCATCACCAATGCCAAGGGCACGGTGTCCTTCGAGCTGAATGCCAAGGGCATCCCGGTGATGAAGTTCGAATTCCTGGGCACCTACAGCGCCGCCACCGAGGAAGTGGCCATGCCCACCGGCGTGGACTACAGCGACTTCATTCAGCCCAAGACTGTGGGCAAGACCAACACGCCCACCTTCAGCTTTCATGGCCTGTCGGCGTGTATGTCGGCCTTCAGCATCAACCTCGCCAACGCCCTGGCCTGGCGCGAACTGGTCAACTGCGCCGCACCCCACAGCCCGGACCGCCAGCCTTCGGGAAGCGTCACCATGGAGATGCCCAGCATCACCACCAAGAACTGGGCCGAGATCGTGCGCAATAGCGTTGTGGGCGCCTGCAGCTTGGTGCACGGCACGGTGCCGGGCAACATCATTGAGCTGGCGATGCCTGCCGTGCAGTGCAAGCCGTTCACGCTGCAGGACGATCAGAGCATCGCCATGATCAACATGCCGTTCGACATCAACCCGGTAGACGGCAACGACGAACTGCAAATCATCGTTCGCTAACCATCCCTGTCCGTGCACACGTGTGCACACCCCGAAAAAGAGCCACCCATCGCGGTGGCTCTTTTGCTTTCTCCCCCTTTTCCTTACTCACACACCATGTTCATTCTTACCCCCGACGAAACATTCAAGGCCACCGTCAAGGTTCAAGTCGCCATGCCAAAGGGCGGCTGGCGCGAAGAGAGCTTTGTCGCCATCTTCAAACGCACCTTTGAAGAAGACCGCGAAGAGCTGATCAAGCTGTCCAACGTCGAACTGCTGCGCCGTGTTCTCACTGGCTGGGAAATGGTGGACGAGAACCGTGTCCCTGTCCCCTTCAACGAGCAGAACCTGGAGGCCTTCCTGCGCCTCACCGGTGCGGTGCGCGAGGCAATGCTGGTCTATTGGCACCACAACGTAGGCGCCAAAGAAAAAAACTGATTGAGGCCGCGCGCTGGTGGGCAGGTGCCCGCGACGAAGCGCCCGGCACCTTCGAGCCCGACTACAGCGTGCTCGAAGCCATGGAGGCTTGGGGCGCCAGTGCGGACGACATCGACAAGGTGCGTGCCCGCATTGATGCCGCAGCCAATGCCCCTCCGGCAGAGGGCAAGGCCTTCGGTGTGTACGCAGAGAACCTGCCGGTTGTCGCGGCCTTCGTGGCCCTTGCACCTCGCTGGCAGCACGTGAGCCAGGCGTTGGAACCCGCAGGGCTGATCGTGTGGCGGACCGGCTTTGACTGGGCTGCTGTTGAGGCTTGGATTGATCGTCATTGCCGCCGCCGCAAGCGACGCGCGCTGTCTAACGACCTGCAGATCATGGAACGCGCCGCGCTGCAAGCCGACCGCGAACAAAGAGAAAAAGAGGAGTAACCAGCATGTCTGCACTCGGCTCCCTGGTGGTCAAGCTCGGCCTGGATTACGCCCAATACACGGGCGGGCTCGACAAGTCCGAGCAGGCCGCCCTGGCGGCGTCCAAGAAGATCCAGGACACCTTCGACAACATGAAGGCCAAGGTGGCCGCCACAGCGGGCGCCATCGCTGGCGGCCTGGCCGCTGGCTTTACCATCGCGGCCTTCAAGGGCCTCATCTCTGGCGCCATTGAGGGCGGCGCCGCACTCGACGATCTGCGCATGCAGACCGGTGCCACGGTCGAAGCCCTGTCGGGCCTGATGGCCGTGGGCAAGTTCAACAACATGGGGCCCGAGCAGATCGGCGCCGCCATGAACAAGCTGGCCGCTAACCTGGCGGGCGCCAGCGAGGAAAGCAAGGGCACCGGCAAAGCGCTGGAGGCCCTGGGCATTGACTTCGACAGCTTCAAGAAGCTGCGCCCCGAAGAGCAGATGCTGACCGTGGCCAAGGCCATGGCAAAGTTTGAAGACGGCACCGGTAAGGCTGCGGTGGCCATGGCCTTCTACGGCAAGCAGGGCGCGCAAATGCTGCCTTTCCTGCACGACCTGGCCGAGGTGGAAACACTGGCCGCCAAGGTCACCACCGAGCAGGCCGCCGCCGCTGCCAACCTGGACGACAACCTCACCCGCCTCAGCACCAGTGGTGAGGCCTGGAAGAAAGAGCTTGCCAACGGCATGATCCCCGCGCTCGACCTGGGCGCGCAGGCCATGCTGGACGTGATGAACGGCTCGGGCGGTATCCGTGAGGAAGTGCGCCGCCTGGTAGCCGATGGCAGCGTGCAGGCCTGGACCAAGAGCGCCATCACCGGCCTCACCTATGTGGCCGATGCCGCCCAGTACGTGATGCGCGGCGTCAAGCTGCTGGCTGAGAGCCTGGGCGCCTATGCGGCCGCAGGCGCTGCCTACTTCGGCGGCGTGGGCGAAGCCGTGGCAAAGGTGCTGCGCGGTGACTTCACGGGCGCGCTGGACAGCATGCGCTCGGGCACCACCCGCGCGGGCACCATCATTCGCGAGCTGGGCACCACCGCCATCCAGACCTTTGGCGAAGACACCCTAGGCAGTCGCATCCGTGCGCGCATGGGGGAGATCGAGGCCACTGGCGGGCAGGTCAAGGAGGTCCGCAAGGCCCTTGAGTACGTCAATACCACCATCGACAAGACGGGCAAGGCAGCGGCCGCAGCAAAGAACCCGGTGGACGCTCTCCTGGAGTCCATCGACAAGCGCGTGGCCGTTCTCAAGGAAGAGCTGAGCGCGGGCGAAAAGCTGACCGAGGGCGAGAAGATGGCGGCCGAGGTGCGCCAGAAGCTCGCCACCAGCACCGACGCTCAGATCGTCGCAGGGCGCAGCCTGGTTGAAACCAAGCTGAAGGACATGCTCACCACCGAGCAGCAGGTGGTAGCGCACCGCGAGGAACTGAAGTCCCTGGAGGCAACGCGCGAAGCCCGCATGAAGCTGGTGCAGGGCATGGAGCAGGCAACCTCTAGCCTGGTCGCCCAAAACCAGGCCCTGCGCGAAGAGATCGAAGTCATCGGGCTGACCGATGCCGCGCAGCTGCAGCTCCTGCAATCGCGTAATAGCGCGCTGATCCTGACCAAGGAGGCCACCCTGGCCGAGCTGGAGCGGGCCAGCGTGATCACCGGCACCATGACGCGCGAGCAGATCGCGCTGCAGGCCGAGATCGAAGCGCTGCGCGAGCGCAACGAGCTGCTGGGCGCCAAGTACGACCGCACCATCACGGCAAAGGCCGCAACTGAGGCCGCCAACGAGTGGACGAAGTTTTACGACAGCATCTACAACGGCCTGAGCGACAGCCTGTACCGTGGGTTTGAGGCGGGCAAAGGCTTCTTCAAGTCGTTCTGGGACGGTATCAAGAACCTGTTCAAGACCACAGTGCTGAAGCTGGCGGTGCAGGGCGTGATGACCGGTATCACCGGCGCCCTGGGCCTTACAGTCACGGGCGCCAATGCGGGCGTGACGGGCGGGGCCGGTGGCGGCGGCGGGCTGGGCATGCTCAGCGGCCTGGGCAACATCGTGTCCAGCGGTTTCGACCTGATCACCAAGGGCGTGAGCAGCGCGGTAAACAACGCGTTCGGCAACTTCGCATCCAGCGACCTGGGCGTGCGCCTGGGCCTGAGCACCCCGGTGGACTACGGCACCGGCTACACCGCCAATGTGATGACGCCCATGGGCTCCAACATTGGCGCAGGCCTGGGCATGCTGGGCAACGGCCTGGCGGGCTACGGGATCAGCTCCATGCTTTCGGGCGGCTACAGCGTGGGCGGTGGCAACGCCGTGAACATCATCGCGGGCATCGCCAGTGCGTTCTTTGGCCCGCTCGCGGGCGTGGTGGGTGGCCTCATCAACCGCCTGTTCGGCCGCAAGCTGGCGGACGTGGGTATCGAGGGCACTTTCGGCGGAAAGACGGGTTTCGAGGGCCAGCAGTACGAGTTCTACAAGGGCGGTCTGTTCCGCTCGGACAAGACCAAGTACAGCGACCTGGATCCCGCGTTTGAGAAAGCGCTGGGCGACACCTTCAAGGGCATGCGTGCGCAGGTGGCCTACTTTGCCGACACGCTAGGCCTGAGCGCCGACAAACTGGAGGGGTACACCAGCAAGATCAAGATCAGCACGCAAGGCCTCAACGCCGAGCAGATCCAGCAGAAGTTCCAAGAGGCGCTTGCCACTGCCAACAACGAACTGGCAGAGCAGGTGCTAGGCACCTGGACCACGACCAGCAAAGAAGTCACCCGCGTGGTGTACGACAACCTGGGTCGGGGTGCGGACGACTTCATGGCCTCATCCCGCGAGGTGACCGAGATCATCGAAGAGACCACCTACACCGCCAGCAAGTACGCCAAAGAGGGCGAGAAGGCCATCGACACGCTGACCCGCCTGTCCACCAGCCTGACCACCGTCAACGGCATATTTGACACGCTGGGCTACACACTGCTGGAGGCCAGCCTGGACGGTGCGGACGCAGCCAGCAAGATCGCGGATGCGTTCGGTGGACTCGACAAGATGGTGGCCGCCACCAGCAGCTACTTCCAGAACTTCTACAGCGAGGAAGAGCGCCGGGCGGTCGCCGTGCGCCAGCTCGACGGCGAGTTTGCCAAGCTGGGCCTGACGGTGCCAAAGACCCGTGCGGAATACCGCCGCCTGGTCGAAGCACAAGACCTGAACACCGAGGCAGGCCGCAAGGCATACGCCATGTTGATCATGTTGTCGGGCTCGTTTGCCGAGCTGAACCAGACGGCAGAGGAGGCTGCAGCCGCTGCCAAGGATGCACTCAGGACGCAGCTGGACGCGGCCTACAGCACGCTGGAGCGCTCCATCGCAGCCCAGCGCAAGGCACTGGAGGCGCAGCGCGCAGCAGCGGCCGAGCTGGCAGGCCTGTGGGGCAAGGTGCAAGACATTGCATCGGGCGCCATGCGCGAGCTGCGGGGCGAGGTGGGCAGCACGGCTGCACAGCAGGCGGCGCAGGGCATGGTGTTCATCGAGAACGCCGTGCAGGGTGCACTGCTGGGGATCATCCCCAATGCGGACGATCTGACCAATGCGCTGTCCGCTGCGCGTGGCGGCCTCACGGCCGACAACTACCTCACCCAGTTCGAGCTGGACCGTGACCGCCTGGTGCTTGCCGGGCAGATGGAGCAGCTGGCGGGTGTGGCGGGCAAGCAAAAGAGCATTGCAGAGCAGTCGCTGGACGCGCTGGATCGTCAGATCAAGCAGGGCGAGGAAACGCTGGAGAAGTTCCGCGAGCTGATCGACATTGCCACCGGCAATGTGCAGGCCACGGTATCGGTGGAAGAGGCCATCAATCAGCTCACCGAGCTGCTGAAGCCAAAGACGCCGGGTGCAGGTGGCTCGGGCGGTAGCGGCAGTGCGGGCGGTGCGGGGTTCGGTCCCGGCATGCCTGGCAGTGGGGCATCTGCGGCCGATGCCAAGTACAAACGGGTTCTCTCGCTGGGAACGGCGGGCATCGGCTATGAGCCGGTGATTGATCAGCAGCAGATTGCCAAGCTCGATGCGCTGGCACCCGTGTATCACAAGTTTGACGGCACAGGCGACCTCAAGGGGCTGCTGGAGGCCGTCAAGTCTGCGGGCGGCACGCTCAACGATCTGGCGCTGATCACCGGCTTCTTTGATGCCGACTGGGCAAAGGCGGCTGCATCGGTGGGCGTGCCCGCGTTCCGGCTCGGTGGCGATCACCGGGGCGGCTGGGCGATGGTGGGTGAAGACGGCCCCGAGCTGGCTTACCTGCCGCCTGCGCGGATCTACACCGCGTCCACTACGCGGCGCATGTTGGCTGATAGCGCCGAGAGCGGCACCACCAGCAGCACTGCAGCGCCGGTTGCCAGCACGGGCGAGTCCAAGACGGAAGCCCTGCTGGCCCGGGTGGCGCAGGTGCTGGAAGACTCATTTGAAGGCAACGGCTTAAGGACTATCCCAGCATGACAACCACCGCGTATAGCAGTGTGAGTGTGCTGATGGCCGTCCCCATCACGGCCAGCATGCTGTCTGCAGGCACCACCATCGTAGAGCCCGACCCCGCGTTGGGCGAAACGATGTGGGTGTCTGCGGGCACGTACGCCGTGGGGGCAGAGCGCATCAGCAATCACAAGGTGTATTCCTGCGTGCAGGCTCACAGCGGCCGCAGTGCGCTGCCCGAGGCAGACCCGGACTACTGGCTCTTCAAACGTCCCAGCAACCTGTTTGCCCCGTTTGACTTCTACCGGTCCACGGCAGCAAAGGCCACGGGCAGTCTCACCTACAAGCTGCAGGTGCCGTTCTTCAGTGACGTGAAGATCTTCGGCGCCGTGGGCGACCAGGTGCAGATCATCGCGCGCGATGCCCCTGGGGGCGCCATCCTCAAGCAGTCCACGCAGGATCTGTGGGAGCAGGCCCTCGGCTTCTGGGAGCTGCTGTTCTCGCCCTTGGGTGTGCGCAGCACGGTGGAGCTGACGGGTATTCCCATCAGTCCTACCTCTGAACTCACCGTAACGGTGAGCGCTGGCCCCACGGCCGCCGTGGAGCTGGGCACCTTGATGGTGGGCGAGTGGCGCAGCCTCACCGGTGGCACGGGCGGCACCGAGTATGGCAGCGAGGCCGAGCCCAGGTCTTACAGCTACATCAAGTTTTACGACGACGGCACGTTCGAGATCAAGCGCCGACCTGGCGCGACCGACCTCACGTTGTCGGCGGTGCTCGATGCCGACCAGGCCGAGTACACGGTGGGGCTGCTGCAGCAGGTGCTGGACGTGCCGGTGGCCATCTCAGCCACCGACGTGCCCGGCTACGGCTACCTGAGTGCCCTGGGACTCATCAGCGGGCGGGTCAAACCAGTCAACAGCAAAGAAGCGCAGCTTGCAGCGCGTGTGAAAGGAATCATCTGATGAGTACGCTGGTAATCATCCCGCCAACCCCGGTGCCTGCGGTAACGCCGGTGCCACCGTTCCCGCCCCTGTCGGACCGCGTGCTGGGCCTCTACAACATCAAGGCCTACGCCTTCGGCAACCACATGGGCACCTTGTTCATGCCCGAGTTGCTGGCCCTGTGCGGCAGTGCGTATTCCAACGCGCAGGCGGCCAACGTGGCGGCCACCATCGCCACCGCCATGGCAGCTGCATCGGCCTCTGCCGTGGGCGCAGACAAGTGGGTGATGGGCACCAACTACCCGGCCGATGTGACGGCCTGGAGTCCCATCGACAAGCAGACCTACCGGCGCAACGCGCCTGGCGGCATCAGCAACGTGGACCCCAGCATCGATAGCGGCGGCAGCACATCTGGCTGGACCCGCGTAAGCGGCGGTGACTCGCTGCCCCAGTTTCTTCTCTCGACCCAAGGAATCGTATGACCATCAACGCTCAAAACTACGCATCCACGCCCAGTACCGCAGTCGCGCAGGTGGGCGGCGCTGCCAATGCCAACCGCGACGGCACGGGCACCATCGTGACCGTGTTCACCGCAGGCGCCTCGGGCTCGCGGGTTGACGACATCACGCTGACCGCCATCGTCACCACCACAGCGGGCATGGTGCGCCTGTTCCTGCACGACGGTGCCACCGCCAAGCTGTGGCGCGAGGTGATGGTCCCGGCCAACACCGTCAGCGCCACCAACCCGGCCTGGTCGGCGCTGCTGAGCAACCTGGCGCTGGTGCTCAAAGCTGGCTGGAGCCTGCGCGCCAGCAGCGAAAAAGCGGAGCTGATCAACGTGTGCGTGACCCGCGCAGGAGACTTCTGATGAACGCGGGCCAGTTTCCATTGGGTGATGGCCGCACGTTGGGTGCGCGCCGTGTGGTGGGCGTGTCTGGGCGTGATCCTTCCGTCGGGCAGAACGTTGTTTATGCCCCTACCGTTTCTGCGTTCTCGACCGCTGCAGGCTTGGTGGCTTACTCGGCAGCCATGTCGGCAGCGACCCGTACCCGCATCTATTCCGCCACGGGGCGCGGGGCTGTGAGGATCATGCTGGTGGAGTTGCCCGCTGGTGCGGCGAACTACCGCATTGAGGCCTTTCTAGAAGGCATTCGCATCTACGACCGCACCATCGCCAACGGCGCGGGCGAAGCACAGGCGCAAGCCGTGGTGGGCTTCACAACCTACCCAAGTTCCGGCGCATTCAACAATCTGTTCCCGGACTATCTGCCGTTCGACGCCTCGTTCGAGGTTTACCTGACGATCACACAGGCGGGTCAGACCGCCAAGTGGTGCTACCTGGTGGAGGCTCACCAATGATCAACGAAGTCATCGGCGGCGAGCCCGCCACCACACCGGCCAGCGACCTGCGCGCCTTGCTGTGGGAGCAGATCAAAACCCTGCGCGACCGCAAGACGCAGCTGGGCGGCTACCAAGTCGGCGCCCACTGGTTCCACAGCGACACCTTCTCGCGCACCCAGCAGATGGCGCTGGTGATGATGGGCGCGGGCATGCCCGCTGGCCTGCAGTGGAAGACCATGGGCGGCGAGTTTGTGGAGATGACGCCCGCCCTGGCGCAGCAGGTGTTCACGGCTGCGGCCGTGCGCGATGCCGCCCTGTTTGCGCATGCGGAGGTGCTGCGCGGGCAGGTGGATGCGGCCGAAGACCCGCTGGCGGTGGATCTGTCGGCCGGGTGGCCCGAGTCCTATGGAGGTGTGTGATGCAAGTCGCTTTCTACAAAGGCCGCAAGCGTCTATTCAACAGGCTCACCGCCTGGTGGCTGCGCGGGGCCTACAGCCACTGTGAGCTGCTGCTGGGCGCGGATGCGCAGGGCCGCACGATCTGCGCCAGTAGCTCATTCATGGATGGCGGTGTGCGGATCAAGCACATGGTGCTGGACCCTGCGCACTGGGATGTCATAGATGTGGCCGGCAACGCGGTCCAGGCCCGCGACTGGCTGCAGGAGCACCATGGACAGGGCTACGACCTGCTGGGCCTGGTGGGCTTCATTGCGCGCGTGCTGGGCCACGACAAGGCCCGGTGGGTGTGCAGCGAGGCGGTTGCCGCCATGCTGGGCCTACCCGATGCCTGGCGGTTCGATCCGTGCAGCCTGTGGGCTGCGTTGAGCCGGACGACCGTGGAAACGGGGGGCGTGCATGCCACCACCTGACGGCGACTACAAGGGGCCAGAGCGCCGCGCCGCTGCGCCGTCTGAGGTGCGTCTGACCGAAGAAACCGGCGCCTGGCTGGAAGCCAAGATGGCTTCGGCTGTGCGCGAGGGCATCAAAGGGGCGATGACCGAAGAGACCGCTGCTGCCTTTTGGGCGGCCGGGGTGTCGGTGTTACAGAAACAAGCCACACAGCATGCCGGGCGGTTCGTTCTGGGTGGCTTGTGGGGGTTGCTGCGCAAGGCCAGCCTGTTCTTGACGCTTGGAGGACTCGTCTATGCCATCGGCGGCTGGGCCGCGCTGGCCACCTTATTCAAAGCACTTTTTTCGAGCGGACCACCATGAGCACCAAAGACCCAATTGCGTTGATCGCTGCGCTGCAGGACCCCAATGTGCAGGCCTTCCTGCGCATGCTGCGGCACGGGGAGGGCACAGCCGGTGATGACGGCTACCGCGTGATGTTCGGTGGTGCAGACCTGGTGGGGCTGGACGGCCTGCCAGGCACGGCCGACGACTTTGCAGACCACCCGCGCCAACTCATCACCCGCAAGCTGGGGGGTAAGCCCATCAGCAGCACGGCGGCGGGCGCTTATCAGTTCCTGTCCAAGACGTGGGACGGCCTGGTGCGTGACTACGGCTTTGCCGACTTCACGCCCACAAACCAGGACTTGGGCGCAGTGGCGCTGATCCTCGGCCGCAAGGCGCTGGACGATGTGAAGGCGGGGCGCTTTGAGGATGCGGTGCGCAAGTGCAACCGCGAATGGGCCAGCCTGCCAGGCAGTCCCTACGGCCAGCCGGTGGTGACCATGGAGCGCGCCCGGCAGGAATACGAAGCGCACGGCGGCACCTACGCGCCCGCCGCACCCGAGGCCCGTCCCACGCTGGCCGATCTGATCAACCCGGAGGCGCTTGCCGCCGACACCATCACCCCCCAACCCAAGGAGCAACCCATGGCCCCCTTTGTCGCTGCAGTGCTGCCATCCCTGATTGACCTGGTGCCCAAGCTGGGCCGGTTGTTTTCTTCGGGCTCGGAGACCTCGGAACGCAACATCAAGGCCGCCGAGATCGTGGTGGCCGCCGCAAAGGAGGCCATCGGCGCGCGCAATGAGCAGGAGCTGCTGGAAACCATCGGCGCAGATCCCGCTGCTGCCGCCGCTGTTCGCAACGCCATCGAAGCGCAGTGGTTCAAGTTGGAAGAGGTTGGTGGCGGCATCGCCGGTGCGCGGGAGGCCAATGCTGCCTACCTGCAGCCCGGTGCGCCTGGCTTCTGGCACAACCCAGCGTTCTGGGTGTCCGCGCTGCTGCTACTGCCGCTGTACGGCCTGGTGGTAGACGTGCTTTTCATCCACCCGGACAACTACAGCGGCGAGCTGCGGGTGCAGATCGTGACAGCGCTGCTGGCCGTGATCGCCATGGTGGGGGCGTACTGGCTGGGGACCAGCTTCAGCAGTCAGCGGAAGACGGAACTGCAGGCGGGTCGGGGGAAGTTGCCTATGGGTTGATGATTGAATACGCAGGCATTATTCGATTTTTAAATTTAGAGAGTTGTAGAAATCTAAAAGCTCTTTTTCTGGGGATCTTAGTTGGAGGCCGATTCTTGTGTGGGCATCTGCACGATCGTCAATGTCGGGTGTTGATTTTGAAATCATGGAGTTGTGTAGTTTGTTTAAAATCACGCAAAACTCTTCATTATTTCTAAATATGCGCGACACCGCCTCATTAATATCATTGTTTTCATTGTTGTATGGATTGGTAATTTGATTGTAGGCTTTAGGGTGTCCTATTTTTATGCTTGGACCGAATGCTACAAGAAGGGGGTGATATCTTGTGTAGTATTGAGAATTCAGTGATATCAATATTATGCATCGTTCAATGTCTCTGAGCGTAAGAGAGAATGCTTCGGCGCATACTGCAAGTGCTTCTGCTTGATGATCGATCTCGTCAACGCCCTCAAATCCGTAGTCGCGGAGCTTTTGGGCGGCGAATTTTTTGTAGGGTGGTGCTCCCTCTGGAATTAATTTTTTAGGAAAATTCAATGAGAATTGTATAAATTTTCCTAGATATCTTTCGGCATCAATATTTGATCCATAGACCCCCCTGATCGATTCATGGATTTGAGTTTTGTTTAGAAGTAAGATGAAGATGATGTGTTTAACTTCGAAAAAGTGTTTTATGCGCTCAATGGTTTTAACTGCAAAATCTGGTTTGCACCGATCTAACTCATCGATGAATATTACTATTGGTTTTTCTGTTTTTTTGTAATTTTCTTCGGCTAGTTTGGCAAGTTGTTTTTTAAAGGCTGTAACGCTATTTTTTTCTCTCTCGTAGTCTGTTATTTTTTCAGAAATCAAATTTTCGATGGACTCGGCGGCGGCCTCTGCAGCGCCAGAAACAGCTTCGGAAAATTTTCCAGTGATGTCATCTGTGCCAATTAGCTTGCCAGCGGCATTCAAGATGACTTTTGCAGTCAGAGGTGCCAATGCTTTTGCTACTTCAGCCCCCCTCTTTTTTAGATCACTGACTTTTCCTTGGTTCAGGGCAATGGATATCTCTCCAATAAGGAGAAAAAAGGGGTCCTCCATATAGTCCGCTGAAAACGTATCTATATATGCCGATATATACTGATCATTGAGCAGCTCTGCATGCCAATTTCTTCCAAACCATGATTTTCCGTCGCCCCACGCCGCATCTATGGCAAATACAGCTCCTGCTGGCAACCGACGAATCATCTGAGTAAGGCGATTGGCCAGCGCTCTCCTTTCGAGGCGGTCTCCTTCAAACGGATGTGCTGGGTCAGGATGTTGGGGGGCTAGGTAGAGTTCTGGCATAGGTGTGTTGCAATTTACTTGTTTGTCCATTGTGGATCAGCATTACGCTCGCGCCACCGGCACATCCTCCCACCGCGTCGTGTACTGCGGCGTGCGCCTCTCCTGCTTCATCCCCCAGTCTTTGCCTTTGTTAGTGCCGCCCGTGGCGCCTGAATGCACGGTGCCTTTGCCATAGCGTTGGTTGAGTGTGTCCAGCGCCGCCATCAGCTGGGTTCGGTCCCGGTGGTCTTCATCCTCCAGATCCAGCTCGCCCTGCAGCACGTTGCCTGGCACCAGGTCCAGCAGCATCACCCCGGCCTTGGCCATCTTGTAGCCAGGCTCGTACATGCGGCGCATGCCAGCAGCAGCCGCCCACACCAGCTTGCCGGTGTCGGCTGTAGGCCGGCGTAGGGGCACCACCACTGACTTGTTGAAGCGGGGGCCAGGCCGGAAGGGGGATGTGTGGCAGAACACCAGCAGCTGGCTGGCCAAGCTGCCCTGCTTGCGCAGCTTCTCGGCCGCGCGGCTGGCGAATTCGCTCACGGCTTCCACCAGCGGCGGCAGCTCTGTCACCGCCTGGCCGAATGACCGGGTGCATGCAATCTCTCTCTTGGGCTCGGGCGCGTCGTCCAGGTCAATGCACTGCATGCCTTGCAACTCGCGCACGGTGCGCTCCAGCACCACGCTCCAGCGCCTGCGAACTATGGCCGGGTCCAGCCGGGCCAGGTCTAGGACCGTATGCACCCCGCACTGATGCAGCTGCGCACCGATCTTGCGGCCCACGCCCCAGACTTCTTCCACCAGCGTGTTGGCCAGCACGTCGTCCAGGTCCTGGGCGGGCAGGGCGGTCAGATTGCACACCTGGGCCAACTCGGCCGGATAGCTGCCTGGCTTGCGCTCGGCCGTCTTGGCGATGTGGTTAGCCAGCTTCGCCAGCGTCTTGGTGTGGCCTATGCCGATGCCGCAGGGGATGCCTATCCACTGTTGGATGCGGGCGCGGATGGCGTGGCTGCGTGTGATCAGGTCGCCCCTTAGCCCCTGCAGGCCGATAAACGACTCATCGATGCTGTAGATCTCCTGTGAAGGCCCCAGACCCGCTGCCAGGCTCATCATCCGGTTGCTCATGTCGCCGTACAGCGTGAAGTTGGCACTCAAGGCCACCAGCCCGTGGGTCTCCTCCATGTGCCGTATCTGGAACCACGGCGCCCCCATCTTGATGCCCAGGGCCTTGGCCTCATTGCTGCGGGCAATCGCGCAGCCGTCGTTGTTGCTCAACACCACCACCGGGCGGCCGTTCAGGCTGGGGCGGAACACCCGCTCGCAGCTCACGTAAAAATTGTTGCCATCCACCAGCGCATACATGCTGGCCTCCGTCCATCAGATCAGGTGAGAAACAGCTTCACGCACCCACTCACCACACCCCATACCTCAATGGTCTGGCTGTCGCGGGGGATGATGTCGGGATAGGTAGGGTTGGCCGCGCGCAGCTTGATGCGGCCGGCTCGCTGATGCAGATACTTCACGGTGCATTCGCCGTCCACAATGGCCACGACGATGCTGTTGTGCTTGGGCTTGATCGCCCGGTCCACCGCGATGATGCTGCCGTCCTCAATGCCCGCGTCCCTCATCGAGTCGCCACGCACGCGCCAGAAGTAGGTGGCCTGGGGGTGCTTCACCAGCAGCTGCATGATGTCCAGCCGCTCCACCGCGAAGTCATCGGCAGGCGATGGAAACCCCGCGCGCACGCTCACCCCGCACAGGGGCAAGGCCAGCGACTGTGCCGCCGTGTCGTACGGCACAGGTAGCGGGGAATTCCAAAGACTGTACATATTTACAGTATAGCTCCCTGCTGCCAGAATGTTGCCATGTGTACCTACTACGAGGTCCCGGGCCGTGAGCAGCTGGTGCTGCACTTCGGTGACGTGCCCGAGGAAGAGTGGCGCGACAAGATGAGCCCGCTGTACCGGGGTCCGTTCCTGCGGGATAAGGGCGAAACTGGGCACGAGCTGGTGGTAGGACAGTGGGGCATGATCCCGCCGCACTCCAAAACGCACATCCCCACCGGCANCTGTACATATTTACAGTATAGCTCCCTGCTGCCAGAATGTTGCCATGTGTACCTACTACGAGGTCCCGGGCCGTGAGCAGCTGGTGCTGCACTTCGGTGACGTGCCCGAAGAGGAATGGCGCGACAAGATGAGCCCTCTGTACCGTGGGCCGTTCCTACGGGCCAAGGGCGAAGCAGGGCGCGAGCTGGTGGTGGGGCAGTGGGGCATGATCCCGCCGCACTCCAAAACGCACATCCCCACCGGCAAGGACGGCAAGCGCCTGGCCACCGTCAACGCCCGGCGCGAGGGCATGGCCAAGTCTTGGACCTACGGGGGCCCCTGGCGCAAGGGGCAGCGCTGCATCATCCCGGCGCAGCTGTACGTCGAACCCTACTGGGGGACCGGCAAACACATCCCCTGGCAGTTTGAGCGCGCTGATGGCGAGCCCTGGGGCCTGGCGGGTCTGTGGAGCGAATGGACCGATCCGGCTACGGGCGAGGTAGTGCTCAGCTACACCATGATCACGCAGAACTGCGACGACGTGCCGGTGCTGAACCTGATGCACAGGCCCGACCCTAAGCGACCGCCCGACATGCAAGACAAGCGCACGGTGGTGCCTCTGGAAAAGGGCGACTGGGATACTTGGCTGCACGGCACCATTGAGCTGGCGGAGGCGTTGATCAAGGTGCCGCAGCTGAAGCTGTTTGTGCACCGGTCCAAGGATCCAGCACAGCAGGTGGAGCTGTCAGTTTGAAAGTGACGTAGCTCATAGCGCAAGTAGTGCCGGGCGATCTGATTCGCAATTGATTGGACGGGGATCGAAGAGCACTTTGAAACGCTTTGAGCGGTATTTGAGTTGCTTTTTTTGACTGCCCAATGACGGTTGAAAGCGGATGTAAAAGGGTGTGAGGTTGGCGAGGGTGGTCAGTAGGATCAGGTCGTCGTTTTGACCCCAATTTTTTGAAAGGTTGCCATGCCCATCAGTCGCCGTCAGCTTGTCCAGTCTGCAGCGCTCTTGCCCTTTGCGGCCGCATTGCCTGGACACGCTCAAGCAATGAACGCCATTCCAGGAACGCCAGTCTTCCCGACGAATCTCTCGGCTTACGGCCACTATCTGCTTCCCAACGTTGGGGGGTTTTATGCCCAAGCGTTCAATCTTCCCCAGCGCTCTGCAGGCACCTCGGGTCTGTATGTCGAATTCGACATAGACAACTTCGCGGATTACGTCACTACCAATGCTGTTGCAGGCAAGCATTTCGCGGTAAATCTGTACGACAACAAAACTGTTGCACCCTTCACAGGTCGTGCAGGCACAGCCTACGACACAGGCGAGGGGTTTGGTAGCGATGCCATCAGCACAGGCGTGGGGGTTGCCATTGGCAACCTCGTGTACAACGGGACGCAGTACCAATGCGCTTGGTTGGAATCGTTCCGAAAGGGCAACTTGCCCGACTGCCAAAAAGAAAATGGAGCGCCAAATCGAGACAAGATCTTGCTCGACTACGGCCTTGATTTGCTGGTGGGAATGGTGAACCCAGTGACGGTCAAGGTGTGGGCCTCAAGGACTCCATCTGGACGGTATGACGTCGGCGTCCAGATCGTGAACCGTGCAAACGGTGTGCCGCTGTTGTCCGGGGGCACTTCGAACAGCCCAGCACTTGCGGTATACGACCCTACGGGTTATCGGATCACCGGCGCGTATGCTGGTACCACCGACTTCACTAAGACCGCTGAGTACTCTTTTGCCGCACCCGTGGTTTCTATGATCGCTGTGACGAACGGCAATGTGGGTTCTGGTGCTAGCGACACGCCTCGTATCAGTGCGGGTCGATACCTGTTCTATTGACGATTTTCAGCAGGGAAGTCTGGCGGAGACGCTGAAATCGAGGTCCCGGAGTCAATGACAGGCATTGCTCCGGGCGCCGGGAAGTGGCAAGCACAAGGTCACATTTCAGGCGCAGACAATAGAACCACCATGAAGGCCGTAACCCTACGCGGCCGGCAGCTTTGAGCTACTCAAGCTTGTATGGCTTGGAGAGGATGGTGGGGCCTGGAACAAACACTTTCTGAGTGTTCAGATTGCCGGCGCACGACAGTTTGGTTGATTTGCCGTCTTTGGCGCTGTCAGTAATGTCTTGCGTGCAGGGATTGGTTAGCTCGAGCGTGATTGTGTTTTCCAGCGTGCCACTAGTCGTGCGCGTAAAGGAGAGCTTCACGGGTGCTTTCTCAATACCCCCTCCCGCTTGCGTCGAAGTGCTAGCGGTCACCTTTAGTACAACTGTCGCACTCTTAATCGAAAGGTTAGCAGGACGGTCTGGAGAAGCTGCCTGAGTGGCCGCCAGTTCCTGTCGCAGCTCATTGAGCACCGTACTGAGGTCGGCAGTAGGTTCCGGCACTGTTTGGAAAGTCTGACACCCTGTCAGAAATGCAGCTATGGAGCTAAGGAGTACGAGTTTGTTCAGTCGTTGCATGGTTCCCTCCGGTAGTGGAGGCTCCATGGTCACCACTGCCCTCAAAGCTGGCAAGAAAACTATTGCCGTCAGAAGGGGCGGTAAAAAAGACCACCCGCAGGTGGTCCAAAAATCGTGGGGATCGCCGTCGAGTCATCTCTCCGAGAAACACATCGGCTTCTCAGCCGCGTAGTTCTGTGCGCGGGGACCGGGCGGAGTGCAGCGAAATTTTTCAGGAGCAGGCAAGAGCGACAAATGAACGCCTACTCTTAACGCTAGCGTTGTCGGCCTAACCTAGGACTAGCCGAGTCCCGCTTGTTTTTTTAGCCTGTCAAGCACGCCCTGGGACTTGCCCGTGTCGTATGCCCATTTTTCCGTGTCCTTCACGTCTGGCGGTGTCGTTGGCATTGGAGGGATAGTTGGGTCTAGAGTCGACCATGCCCCTTGCTCTGCCCAGCCGTCGAGATACCCCTTGCTCCATTGGTCTTGAGGTTGATTCATTGCAGATCCTGTGTGCGACAAAAGTCGGAGTCTACACAGTGATGTTGGGCGTAGATGTATCTGATTTACTTTGCGCCACACCATTTGTGCAGCGCGAGGTGCACCCACACATTGTGCGGAACTCGCTGCCTGATGCGGTGTAGTTTTTGGTGTAGTTTTTTTAACTATTTTGCAATTTCAAAATAGAGTGAAGAAATACCATTGAACTACACCCGCGACGCTCCGGATTATAGGCAGCATCCGCCAGCCGTCTGGCAAGCGCTTTGTGCAAGCGTGCAAAACGCATATCCATAGCCGAACATGTTGGTTGGGTGTGATCGCGTCGGGCTCTAAATTCCTTCTACCTGCTGCACTGCACAGGCACTTCAAAGAAAAGGAACGGATGCCAATGACAACCCAACGCACTCTCTCATCACAATGGTTTGGACGCCGCTGGACGCGTGCCTCCCTGGCATCCTCCATGGCGTTATTCGGTGGAACTTTGCTCGCTGCCACACCCATCCCCGCAGGCCCTCTGGTCACCACCGAATGGCTGGCGCAGAACCTGGACAATCAGCAGGTGCGCATTGTGGAGGTGAGCGTGAACCCCGGTCTGTACGAGCGCGGCCATGTGCCGGGTGCGGTCAACTTCTCGTGGCACCAGGACCTGAACGACCGGGTGCGCCGTGACATCGTGAGCAAGGATGCGTTTGAGGCCCTGTTGTCCAAGGCGGGCGTGTCGCAAGACACCACGGTGGTGCTGTACGGCGACACCAACAACTGGTTTGCTGCCTGGGGCGCGTGGGTGTTTGACATCTATGGTGTCAAGAACGTGAAGCTGCTCGACGGCGGCCGCAAGAAGTGGGAGGCGGAGAACCAGCCGCTGAACAACCGCGTGCCCGAGTTTGCAACCACCAGCTACCGGGTGGTCAAGGTGAACACCGACCTGCGGGCCCGCCTGTCCGATGCATTGGCTGCGGCAGAGGGCAAGAGCAATGCAAAGCTGGTGGACATCCGGTCGGCTGACGAATACGCGGGCAAGATTTTTGCCCCGGCCGGTGTGCCCGAGCTGAGCATCCGTGCTGGCCACATCCCCGGCGCGGCTAACGTGCCCTGGGGCCAGGCGGTCAAGGAGGATGGCACCTTCAAGTCCGCCGAGGACCTCCAAAAGCTCTACGCCAGCGCGGGCGTGGATGGCAGCAAGCCCATCATCACCTACTGCCGCATTGGCGAACGCTCCAGCCACACCTGGTTTGCGCTGTCCAAGATCCTGGGCTACAGCGTCAAGAACTACGACGGTTCGTGGACGGAATACGGCAATGCGGTGGGCGTGCCTATCACCAACCCGGCGGGCACCATCTGGGCCGCGAAGTGAATGGGCTGACCGACAGAACCTTTTGGGAAGAAGGTGCAATGCAAAACAAAGAGATCTTTTGAGTTTTGGTAGGGGGTCTCCTTTACAGCCCGCCTGGTGCGGGCTTTTTTTATGGGTGCGGTGCAATGACATACAAGATCAATTTCTCTGGCGCAGGAGCCCTGGCGTCGCTCGCAGCGCTGGTGGCATTGGGTTGGGGTGCCCAGGCGGTTCAGGGCTTGCCAGGCGGGCGCACGCTCGTCTTTGCTTTGGTCACGGGTGCTGTGCTGGGGCTCGTGCTGCAGCGCTCGCGCTTTTGCTTTTACTGCCACGCGCGCGACTGGTTTGAAGACCGCAATCCGCGCGGGCTGCTGGCCATCGTGCTGGCGCTGGCGGTGGGGGTGGTGGGCTACACCGTGGTGCTGGGCAGCTGGCTGCCGGTGCCCCAGCCGGGTAAGCTGCCGCCCGACATGCACATCGGCCCCGTGAGTTGGGTGCTGGTAGCGGCTGGGCTGTCGTTTGGTACCGGCATGGTGGTGTCGGGCTCGTGCATCAGCGCGCACTGGTACCGGCTGGCCGAAGGGGCCACGGTATCGCCGTTCGCGCTGGCCGGGTCGGCACTGGGCTTCATCCTGGGTTTCAAGACCTGGAACCCCTTGTACAGCCTGAGTGTGGCCGATGCGCCCGTGGTGTGGCTGCCTGCCCACCTGGGGTATGGCGGCGCCTTGCTGGTGCAACTGGGCGGGTTGGCCCTGGTGGCTGCCTGGCTTTGGCGTGACTTTGCGCAGGAGGCTGCCGCATCATCAGCGCCTGGTGCAGTCCCTGCCGTACCAGGACTGCGTGCCGTGTGGCGCGACCTGTGGACCGGGCGCTGGCACTACTGGGTAGGCGGGTTGGTCGTGGGGCTGATTGGCGCATTTGCCATCGTGCGCATGCGACCCCTGGGCGTGACAGCCACGCTGGGCAGCGCCGCACGCCAGTGGGCACAAGGGCAGGGCTGGATTCCAGACCGGCTCGATGGACTCGATGGATTTGCGGGTTGCGCTACCGTGCCGCAGGCCACCTGGTTTACCCCCAATGCCGTGCTGTTTGTGGGCCTGGTGGCGGGAGCGTTCGTGGCAGCTACAGCCAGCCGCCAGTTTGTGCCGCGCTGGCCCACGTGGCGCGATGCTGTACGGGGCCTCTCGGGTGGCGTGTTCCTGGGCTGGGGGGCGATGACCGGGCTGGGCTGCACCATTGGCACGCTGCTGTCCGGCGGCATGGCGGGCGCGCTGTCGGGTTGGGTGTTTGGTGCCGCGGTGTTCTTCGCAGTGTGGGGCGGCCTGCGTGTAAAGGCGATGTTGCGTCGCTGACGAGGCCCTAAATTTTGAAGCTTTTTTGGCTGCTAGCGCTTATAAATTAGGCGCTAGCAGCTATCAAAAGCATATCAATGGGAAGCCGTTCTGGCGCTGGTCACTTCTGGATGTCGCCCAGGCACAGGTATTTGATCTCCACATAGTCGTCCATGCCGTGGTGCGAGCCTTCGCGGCCCAGGCCCGACTGCTTGACGCCGCCAAAGGGTACGTGCTCTGTGGCCAGAATGCCCACGTTGGCACCGACCATCCCGTATTCCAGCGCCTCGGTCACGCGGAAGATGCGACCCACGTCGCGGCTGTAGAAGTAGCTGGCCAGGCCGAACTCGGTGTTGTTGGCTGCGTCGATGGCTTCCTGCTCGGTCTTGAACTTGAATACGGGCGCAAACGGGCCAAAGGTTTCTTCGCGGGCACACAGCATGTCGGCCGATGCATTGGCCACCACCGTGGGCTCGAAGAACTGCCCGGAGCCCAGACTCTTGAGCCGCTGGCCGCCAGCCACCACCTGTCCGCCCTTGGCCAGCGCGTCGTCCACGTGGCGCTGCACCTTGGCCAGAGCCGCTTCCTCGATCAGCGGGCCCTGGTTCACACCGGCTTCAAAGCCATTGCCCACCTTGGCCGTCTTGACCTTGGCGGCGAACTTGGCCACGAACTCGTCGTACACGCCTTCCTGCACGTAAAAGCGGTTGGTGCATACGCAGGTCTGGCCCGCGTTGCGGTACTTGCTGGCAAAGGCGCCTTCCACGGCGCTGTCGATGTCGGCATCGTCAAACACCAGGAAGGGCGCATTGCCACCCAACTCCAGCGACATCTTCTTGACCGTGGGGGCCGACTGCGCCATCAGGATGCGGCCCACTTCGGTGCTCCCCGTGAAGCTGATGTGGCGCACCACGTCGCTCGCACACAGCACCTTGCCGATGGCAATCGAGTTGTCGCTGTCTGCGGGCAGGATGTTGAACACCCCGGCAGGGATGCCTGCGCGGATGGCCAGCTCGGCGGCGGCCAGGGCGGTGAGCGGCGTCAGCTCGGCCGGCTTGATGACCACGGGGCAGCCCGCAGCCAGCGCAGGCGCGACCTTGCGGGTGATCATGGCCAGCGGGAAGTTCCATGGCGTGATGGCCGCGCACACGCCGATGGGCTGCTTGAGCACCAGCAGGCGGCGGTTGTTGTCAAACTGGGGCAGCGTCTCGCCGTTGATGCGCTTGGCCTCCTCGGCAAACCATTCCACAAAGCTCGCGCCGTAGGCGACCTCGCCCTTGGCTTCTGGCAGGGGCTTGCCCTGCTCGGCGGTCATGATGCGGCCCAGGTCGTCCTGGTTCGCCATAAGCAGGTCAAACCACTTGCGCAGGATGATGCTGCGCTCCTTGGCGGTCTTGGTCTTCCAAGGGCCCCAGGCGGCGTTGGCGGCGGCAATGGCGGCCTCGGCATCCTGCGGGCCCAGATTGGCCACGTCGGCCAGCTTCCGTCCCGTGGCTGGGTCGTTCACGTCAAAGCGGCTGCTGCCCGCCACCCATTGGCCGTTGATGAGGCCGTCAGTCTTGAGCAGCGTGGGGTCGTTCAGCAGTGCGAGGGGAGATGTCTTCATGTCCATGGGAATACTTCCGGGAGAGGTGACGAAACGAAGGGCGAGGAAAAGGGAAGGGGCGCAGCGCGGGGGCCAAGAGCCCGCATACATCTAGCCAAAGGCTAGCATGGGCGGGGCTGCGCAATGCGTCGCCAAAGTGGCACCGGCAACAGGGGCATGGGTGGGGATGCGTGCGCTGGTGAACACGGCCTGCGCCCTCATGCGCGTCGGCCCCGCAGCCACTCCAGCGCCAGCAAGAGGCTGGTGGTGAAGAGGATGAGCAGTGTGGCCACGGCGGCAATGGTGGGCGAAATGTTCTCGCGGATGCCATTGAACATCTGGCGCGGCAGCGTGGACTGGTCGGCCCCGGCCAGGAAGAGGGTGACCACCACTTCGTCAAAGGAGGTGGCAAACGCAAACAGCGCGCCGGAGATCACGCCCGGCGCAATCACCGGCAGCGTGACGCGGAAGAAAGTGTTGAGCGGTGTCTCACCCAGGCTCAGCGAGGCGCGCACCAGGTTGTGGTTGAAGCCCGCCAGCGTGGCCAGCACGGTGGTCAGTACAAAAGGTGCGCCCAGGGCTGCGTGCACGATGATGAGACCGAAATAGCTGTCGGCCAGGCCCAGCGGCGCGAAGTACAGGTAGGTGGCCACGCCCACCACGATGATGGGCACCACCATCGGGGCAATCAGGATGGCCATGAGCAGTCCCTTGAACCGGAAGTCCGCCCGCGACAGGCCCACGGCGGCCAGGGTGCCCAGCACAGTGGCAATCAGCGTGGCTGCGGGCGCCACGATGAAGCTGTTGCGCGTGGCACGGGCCCATTCGGCCGACTCGAACAGGTTGCGGTACCACTTGAGCGACCAGCCGTGGATGGGGTAGGCGAGGAACGAGCTTTCGGAGAACGACAGCGGCACCATCACCAGGATGGGGGCCAGCAGGAACACCAGCACGGACACGCACAGTGCGCGCACGGCCCACCAGCCGAGCTTGTCGGCCAACGTGGCGTACAGGGGGAATCGGGGCAGGCGAAACATGGTCAGCGACTTTCAGCTTTGGAGGGAGTGATCAGCCCAGACTCAATTCGGCTTTGCCAATGCGGCGGTACACGCCGTACAGCAGCAGCGTGGCAGCCAGCAGCAGGGCACCCAGCGCGCAGGCCATGCCCCAGTTCACTTCCACGTTGGTGTAGCGGGCGATGTAGTAGCTCAGCATCTGGTCATCAGCCCCGCCCAGCAGCGCGGGCGTGACGTAGTAGCCAATGGCCAGGATGAACACCAGCAGCGCACCCGCGCCAATGCCAGGGTAGGTTTGCGGCACATACACCCGAAAAACCGCGGCAATGGGCGAGCTGCCCAGCGACACCGCCGCACGCAGGTAGGTGGGCGGCACGCTCTTCATCACGCTGTATAGCGGCAGGATCATGAACGGCAGCAGGATGTGCACCATGGCAATCACCACGCCCGTGCGGTTGAACAGCAGTGCCAGTGGCTGTTCGATCAGGCCCAGGCCCATCAGGCCCCGGTTGACCAGGCCTTCGGATTGCAGCAGCACGATCCAAGCGGCCACACGCACCAGGATCGAGGTCCAGAAAGGCACCAGCACCAGGATCATCAGCACGTTGGCCGAACGCGCAGGCAATGAGGCCAGCCACCAGGCCAGCGGGTAGCCCACCAGCAGGCACACCAGTGTGACCACCAGGCTGATGTGGAACGTGCGCAGCAGGATGCCGCCGAAGGCGCGCTGCTCCTCGGGCATGCGTTCGACCTGGCCCAGTGCGTCGCGCTGCAGGTCCACCGATGCAAGCAGGTAGTCGGGCGTCCAGCGGGCGCCGTTCTTGGCTATGGCGCGCCAGAAGGGTGCTTCGCCCCAGCGGGGGTCGGCGCCCAGCAGGCGCTCCCTGATGGCGTCGGCAGAACCTTCAAAAGGCAGGTCGCGGTAGGCCCCCATCACCATGGAGCGTGCGCCCGGTACCTCGGAGTTGAGCCGGCGCGCCAGGGCGCCAGCGTCCGAACGGTCGGGCAGGCGGGCGAGATCGCCCACCAGCGCGGCGTAGGCCGCCGCCGGTGGTGCGTCGCGCCGGTCCCAGCCGTCCAGGGCACGCATGGTGCCGGGCAGCGCGTTGGCCACCTCGGGGTTCTCCACCGCGCGCTGCAGCAGCGCGGCAATGGGCACCAGCAGCGTGAGCAGCAGAAACACCAGCAAGGGCAGCGTGAGGCTGAACGCCCGCCATTTGCGCCGCACTTCGGCGCGGGCCAAGGCTTTGCGCAGCGCGCCGGGGGCGTGGCTGTCCTGTGCGCGGTGCGGGGCCATATCAGGGGCGTTCATGGCGATCACGCCGGAGTGGGCTTGCATGGTGGTGGGCTCTGTCTGCTGCTGGTGTGGGCTCATGGCTCAGGCGGGCGGGCGCAGGCTTACTGCGTGGCCCAGGCGGCAAAGCGCTTTTCCAGCGCCTCGCCCTGGTCGGCCCAGAAGCCCACGCTGAACTGCAGGGCTTCCTTGGCGTTGGTGGCCGAGGTGGGCAGGTCGTCCAGCACCTTCTTGTCCAGCGACGCCAGGGCCTTGGTGTTGGCCGGGCCATAGGCAATGTTCTGTGCATAGGCGGCTTGCTGTGGGGTCTGCATCGTGAAGGCGATGAACTTCACAGCAGCATCCTTGTTGGGTGTGCCCTTGGGGATGGCCCAGTAGTCCAGGTCGTAGATGCCGCCGGGCCAGTAGATCTTGAGGTTGCGGCCTTCGCGGTTGGCGGCGTCGATGCGGCCGTTGAACACCGTGGTCAGAGTCACATCGCCTGCGACCAGGAACTGGGGCGCCTGGGCACCGGCCTCCCACCACTGGATGTTGGGCTTGAGTTCGGTCAGCTTCTTGAACGCGCGGTCGGCGCCGTCCTTGGTGGCCAGCACCTTGTACACGTCGGCGGGCTTCACACCATCGGCCAGCAGCGCAAATTCGAGGTTGTAGCGCGCGCCCTTGCGCATGCCGCGCTTGCCCGGGATCTTCTTGGTGTCCCAGAAGTCAGCCCAGCTGGTGGGTGGGGTCTTGAGTTTGTCGCCGTTGTAGGCCATGACGGTGGACCACACGAAGATGCCCACAGCGCACTCGTTCACCGCAGCGGGCAGCAGGTCGGCCTTGGGCACGATCTTGCTGTAGTCCAGCTTTTCGTACAGGCCTTCATCGCAGCCGCGCGCGGCGTCGGGCGATTCCACCTCGACCACGTCCCAGGTCACCTTCTTGGCCTCGACCATGGCCTTGACCTTGGCCTGCTCGCCGTTGTACTCCACGGCCACGATCTTGTTGCCGGCCTTTTCGTAGGGCTCGTAGAAGGCCTTCTTTTGTGCATTGGCGTTGGCACCGCCGAAGTTGACGACGGTGAGTTGCTGCTGCGCCAGGCTGGGCAGGGCCAGGCAGGCAGACAGGGCAGCGCAGGCGATCAGGCTCTTGTTTTTCATGGTGCGGTTTCCTAGGGGTTGAGGGCAGGGGACGGGGAACAAAAAATGCGGTTCAGTGAACGGTGGGCGGGGCGTAGATGCGCACGGACTCCGTGGGGAACTCCAGCAGCACCGCATCGCCAGGTTCGGGGTGCGGGTTGGCGTCGGCGCGGGTCAGCGGCAGCTTGACGGTGGCCTGCGCCTGGCCGGCGCCGATGTCGCACATCAGGCGCAGGTGGTCGCCGTAATAGATGGCACGGGCCACCGTGGCGCGCAGGGCGGGGGCCTGGGGCGTGGCGCTGGCGGCATGCAGCGCAATGCGCTCGGGGCGGATACAGGCCTCGGCCGGGGCGCCGGGTGCCAGGTGGTTCACATTGAGGCCGGGCAGGCGCTGGCCGTCAGGCAACTGCAGAGCCCACGCCGTACCACTGCCTTGCAGCGTACCGGTGATGACCGTGCTGTCGCCCACAAAACCCGCCACAAAGCGGTTGGACGGGGTCTCGTACAGTGACTCCACGTCGGCCAACTGCTGAATGACACCTTCGTTGAACACCGCCACGCGGTCGCTCATGGTCAGGGCTTCGCCCTGGTCATGGGTCACGTACACAAAGGTCACGCCCAGCTGGCGGTGCAGCTCTTTCAGCTCGATCTGCATGTGCTCGCGCAGCTGTTTGTCCAGCGCTCCCAGGGGCTCGTCCATCAGCACCAGCTGGGGGTTGAACACCAGGGCGCGGGCCAGCGCCACGCGCTGCTGCTGGCCGCCCGACAGGCGTGCGGGCAGGCGGTCGGCCATGCCCGACAGGCGGACCATGTCCAGCGCCTTCTTCACGCGTTCGGCCTGCTCGGCCTTGGGCACCTTGCGCACGGTGAGCGGGTAGGCCACGTTCTGACCCACGGTGAGGTGGGGGAACAGCGCGTAGTTCTGGAACACCATGCCAAAGTTGCGCTTGTGCGGCGGCGTGCGCGTGATCTGCTTGCCATCGAGCAGGATGTCGCCCGCGGTGGGCGACTCGAAGCCGGCCAGCATCATCAGCGTGGTGGTCTTGCCAGAGCCCGAAGGCCCCAGCAGGCTCAGGAACTCGCCGCGCTGGATGTCCAGGTCCAGCGCACGCACCACAAGCTGTTCGCCGTCGTAGGTTTTTTGCACGCCGCTGAAGCGGACCAGGGGTTCTGCGTGGTTCATGGTGGTGGAGGCAATCAAGGGAGAAGGGATTCAGCCCACAGCTGCGAAGCTGTCGGCCAGGATGGCCAGGCCTTCGTGCAGCAGTTCGTCCGATGCCGTCAGGGGCACCAGGATGCGGATCACGTTGCCGTAGGTGCCGCAGGACAGCAGGATGAGCCCGCGCCGCGCGGCTTCGGCCACGACCTTTTTGGTCAGTGCGGCGTCGGGGCGGTGCACATCGCCGTTTTCAAACAGCTCGATCGCCACCATGGCACCCAGGCCGCGCACGTCGCCGATGGCGGGTACTTTGGCGGCCATTGCTTTCAGGGCACTGACCAGCAGCGCGCCCATGTCCTGGCTGCGGGCCAGCAGGTTTTCCTGCTCGAACGCATCGATCACCGCCAGGGCTGCCGCGCAGGCCACCGGGCTGCCCGCATAGGTGCCGCCCAAGCCGCCAGCTGCAGGCGCGTCGATGACGTCAGCGCGGCCCACCACGCCCGACAGGGGGAAGCCGCCCGCCAGCGACTTAGCGGTAGTGATGAGGTCGGGGGCCACCGGCCATTGTTCGCAGGCGAACCACGTGCCCGTGCGGCCCGCGCCGGTCTGCACTTCGTCGGCAATCAGCAGGATGCCGTACCGGTCTGCGAGGGCCTTGAGGCCGGTGATGAACTCGGGCGGGGCCACATAGAAGCCGCCTTCGCCCTGCACGGGCTCGACGATGAAGGCGGCCACGCGCTCGGGCTCGATGTCGTTCTTGAAGATCAACTCCACCGAATGCAGGGCCTGCTCCACGCTCACGCCATGCAGTGCGTTGGGGAACAGCGCGTGGTAAGTCTCACCCGGGAACGGACCAAAACCCACCTTGTACGGAACGACCTTGCCGGTGAGGCCCAGCGTGAGGTTGGTGCGGCCGTGGTAGCCGCCCGTAAAGGCGATCACGCCAGGGCGCTTGGTGTAGGCGCGGGCGATCTTGATGGCGTTTTCCACGGCCTCGGCGCCGGTGGTGAGCAGCAGGCTCTTTTTGGCAAACGCGCCGGGGGCCAGCGTGTTCAGGCGCTCGCACACTTCCACGTAGGGTTCGTACGCCACCACCTGAAAGCAGGTGTGGGTGTACAGGTCCAGCTGCGCCTTGACGGCGGCGATCACGCCAGCGTGCAGGTGGCCGGTGTTGAGCACCGCGATGCCACCGGCAAAGTCGATGAAGCGGCGGCCCTCCACATCCCACAGCTCGGCGTTGCGGGCCTTGTGGATGAAGAGTTCATGGGCCTGGCCCACGCCCCGGGCCACGGCGGCGTGGCGGCGGGTGAGGAGGGCGGCGTTGGTGAAATGGCGGTCTTGCTGCATGGTGTGGGCGGTGGCTGTGAAGGACAAAAAAGGGAATGAAAACCAGGAATGGGGCGAATTCTGGAATCCACGCCACGGCCCGTCCATGTACAGCGCAGCGCTGTTTGGCGCGCACTGTGCAGGTCTAGAATCCTGTACAGGCAATCCCTGATTTGGTGTGCGCCAACCCAGTGCACAATTCGCCCCCCTTTTTTGCTCCCCTGATGCTCACTCTCAGCCCCGACCTCCAGACACCTCTGGTCAGCCAGATCGTCGATGGTCTGCGGGGGCTCATCGCCGGGCAGGTGCTCAAACCCGGCAGCAAACTCCCGTCCATCCGCGCTTTTGCCGCTGCGCACGGCGTGAGCGTGTTCACCGTGGTCGAGGCCTACGACCGACTGGTGGCGCAGGGCTGGCTGGTGTCGCGGGCCAATGCGGGCTTTTTTGTGAAGCGGCGGGGCGACGAGGGCGCTGCGCCCGGCACTGGTGCGCCCGAGCGGGCCGTGCCCCGTTTTGATGCGCGCTGGTACCTCAAACAAATTTTTGAAAACCGCAACCTGCCCATGAAACCGGGCTGCGGCTGGCTGCCGCACGACTGGCTGTTTGGCGATGCGGTCAAACGCAGCATGCGCCAGCTGTCGTCCGACGGGCCCGAGCTGGATGGCTATGGCCTGCCCCACGGCCACATGGCGCTGCGCATGGTGGTGGCCGAGTCGCTGGCCGAACACCATCTGGCGGTGGACGCCGACCAGGTGCTGCTCACGCAGGGCTCCAGCCAGGCGCTGGACCTGGTGGCGCGTCGCCTCGTCAAGCCTGGCGATGTGGTGCTGGTGGACGACCCCGGCTATCCCAACCTGCTGTTCATGTTGCGCTTTGCGGGAGCGCAAGTGGTGGGTGTGCCGCGCACCGCCACCGGCTACGACCTGCCCGCACTGGAGGCCCTGCTGGCCGAGCGCCAGCCCACGGTGTTCTTCACGCAGCCGCGCCTGCAAAGCCCCACCTGCTCGGTGGCATCGGTGGCGCACCTGCACCGGCTGCTGCAATTGGCCGAGCAGCACAACTTCATGCTGGTGGAGAACGACATCTACGCCGACATGGACCCCGGTGTGCGTCCCTCGCTGGCCAGCCTGGACCAGCTCAACCGCGTGATCTATCTGGGCAGCTTCTCCAAGACGATTTCGCCCAACCTGCGCACCGGCTTTCTGGCGGCGCGGCGTGACCTGCTCGACGAGCTGGTGCAGCTCAAGATGATCTCGGGCCTGACCTCGTCAGAGATCACCGAGCGCATCACGTTTGGTGTGGTGACGGATGGGCGCTGGCGCAAGCACCTCAAGTCGCTGCGCGAGCGCCTGGCCGAGGCGCACCGCACGGTGGGGCGGCGCTTGCTGAACCTGGGATTCGAGCTGTTCCACGAGCCCGAGGCGGGCATGTACCTGTGGGCCCGGCACCCCGACCTGCCCGACAGTGCCGAGCTGTCGAAAGAGGCCACCGGTGCGGGCATCATGCTCGGGCCGGGTCAGCTGTTTCTGGTGGAGCCCCGGCCTACGGGCTGGCTGCGGTTTAACGTGGCGTTCAGCCAGGACGAGCGGATGTGGCGCTTTCTGGAGCAGCGCATCGAAATGGGCCAGCAGGTGGCGGAACAGGGCAGTTCCCTGGCCTGAGTACGCGGTTTGAAGCGTTTTGGGGCGGATGCGCTAGTGCAATATGCCTGGATTGCTATCAAATAGATAGTGATTGACGCAGCTACCCGCGGCCCGGGGGGGCTGTTCCATAGGGACCCTCTGCACGAATCACCGCGTCGTGTGCATCAGCGGGCTCGGGCGGTCTGCAGCGTTGCAAATACTCGCAATAGCTACGGCTATTGCTGCGTTTTGCGCCTTGCAACCCCTCCCGATCCGCTGCGCTCACTTGGCCAGCGAGATTCGTGCAGAGGGTCCCTAGCGGTCGATGATGCGCCGCGCAAAGCGCTCCAGGTACTCCATCAGCTGCTCCGCGCCCGCCACGGCCTGGGCCTCGTCGCCACTGGCAATGCCCTGCGCCAGTTGCATGTGCGCGCGGGCACCCTCTGACACCTCGCCTTCGTGCTGGTAGGCGTACCAGAAGCGGCGGCACTGCACGATGAGCGGCGCAACGCATTTGACGGCCGAGTGGTTCTGGCTGGCCTGGTGGGTGACGAGGTCCAGTTCATGGTCGGCCAGCATGTAGTCGTCCAGGTGGCCACGCGCTGCGGCTTCCACCATGTTCTCGGCGCAGCGCACGATGGCCTGGCGCTGCGGCGCGGTGGCGCGGCGCGCGGCGTTGGAGGCCAGCAGGCGCTCCAGCACGCGGCGGGTCTGGATCACATCAAGGTGGTCGGCCAGATCGATGTGCGACACCAGCAAGCCGCGCCGGGGCTGCTGCACGATGAGCCCGATCGACACCATGCGCAGCAGCGCCTCGCGCACCGGCGTGCGGCCCAGGCCTGTGCTTTCGGCGATTTCGGCCTCCACCACGGGGCTGCCCGGCTGCAGCTGTAGCGTGGAGATCATTGTCTCGATGGCGTCGTAGGCCACGTCCGCCGCGCGCCGCTTGGGCGCGGAGTCTTGCTGGGGGGAGGGGCTGCGGAGTGTCATCGGGCGTGAGGCGTGAAAAGCGCGTGAAGGACGTTGTGGGAGGCCGCATCTTAGGGGATGCGACCTCCAGGCACAGTCAGAGGCTTGCGCCCGCCTTGCGCAGCTCGGCAATCTGCGGCGCCTTGGGCAGCCACAGCTTGTCGAACTCCTGGATGATGCCGTCGGGGTTGAACGACGATGCCGTCTTGAAGGCGATGGACGTGCCCTTGAACTTCTCGATCAGCCCGGCCTCGGTGGTCACGATGTCATTGATCTGCGCATCCAGCGACTGGGCCACCAGCTTGCGGATGATGTCCTTGTCCTTGACATCCAGCCCTTGCCAGATGCGGCCGGAGACCAGCGGCGCGAACGGCATGAACAGGGCGTTCATCTGCAGCAGGGCCTTGGCCACCTTGTCGAAGCGCTGGTTCCAGGAGAACTCGATGTCCGCCTCCAGCCCATCCACCTGGCCGTTGCTCATCGCGTCAAACACCTGGGGCGTGGGGATGGGCGTGGGGGCGGCGCCCAGCATTTGATAAAAGTCTCGGTACACGGGCGTGGGGTTGATGCGCAGTTTCATGCCCTTGATGTCGGTGGGCACCGTGATGTCCTTGGTGGAGAACACGGCGCGCATGCCGGTGATGCCCCAGCCCAGGCCAATGGTGCCCGTCTCGCGCGGCAGCACTTCGAGCAGTTTGGTGGCAGATGGGTGTTTGACGAGTTTGGCCACGGCAGGCGTGGAGCGCACCAGGTACGGTGCATTGATCGCCGCGATGCTGGACACGCGCGAGCCCAGTTCGGCCGCCTGGATCCAGCCCATGTCGAGCGCGCCGGACTGCAGCTGCTGCATCATCGCGGCCTCGTTGCCAAGCTGGCCCGAGTGGAAGACCGTGACGCTCAGTCGGCCGTCGGTTTCCTTCTTCAGCGCCTCGCCAAACTGCAGTGCGGCGCGGTTCCACGAGTGGCCAGCGGGTGTGATGAGGCCCAGGCGGAACTCCTTTGCATCGGCTGCACGCACCAGCGACGGGAACCCCAGAGGAACCGCCACTGCGGCGGCGGCAGCTGCGTTGCGCTGGATGAAATGGCGGCGGGAGACAGTGTGGGCGGGCTGGGTCGTCATGGTGAACTCCGTGTGAAAGAACTTTGGGAGGGGACGGGGGATTTGCTGGGCGGCGGTCTACTTGAGCAAACCGAGCGACAGGCTGGGGAACAGCGACAACATCACCAGCGCCACGCAGCTGATGATGAAAAACGGCAGCGTGACGATGAACATCTTTCCGGGCTTGGCCCCGGTGACGGCTGACGCGACAAAAAAGCTCAGGCCCACGGGTGGGGTCATCAGCCCCAGCACCAGGTTGACGACGATCACCACACCAAAATGGCGCGGGTCGATGTGATAGACCTCGGTGGCAATTGGCAGCAGGATGGGGGCGGTCATGATGAGACCGGGGATGCCGTCGATCACCGTGCCGATGACCAGCAGGATGACGTTGGTGAGCAGCAGGAAGGTGACCGGGTCGTGCGCCACGGTCTGCACCCAGGCGGCCACCATCTGAGGCACCTTGCCGTAGATCAGCAACCACGAGAACACGGCCGCTGCCGCCACCAGAAACAGCACGATGGCGGAGTAAATGGCCGAGCGCAGCAGGATGGCCGGCATGGCGCTGAACCGGAACTCCTTGGTCACATAGCGACCCACCAGGGCCGAGGCCAGCGCGCCCACGGCGGCCGATTCTGTGGGGTTGGCCAGGCCACTCAGGATGGAGCCCACGATGATGATGGGGATCAGCAGCGTGGGGCTGGCCTGCACCACGGTGCGCGCGCGCTGGGCCAGCGTGCGCTTTTCGCTGCGCGGGTAGTTGTAGACAAAGCCCATGAGCGCGATCACGACAAAGAACAGCACGGTGAGCAGCACGCCGGGCAGGATGCCGGCAATCAGCATGTCGCCCACGGCCACCTGGGCCAGCACGCTGTAGACCACAAACATCACCGAGGGCGGGATGATGGGCCCGAGCATGCCGCCGTACACCGTGAGGCCCGCCGCAAAGGTCTTGTCGTAGCCCTGCTTTTCCATCTCTGGCACCATGACCTGCGACATGATGGCCACCTGCGCGGTGGCCGAGCCGATGATGGATGACACCAGCATGTTGGCCAGGATGTTCACGTAGGCCAGCCCCCCTCTGACGGAGCCGATGAAGGCCATGGACAGGTCCACCAGCCGCCGCGTGATGCCGCCGCTGTTCATGATCTCTCCGATCAGGATGAACAGCGGGATGGCGATGAGGCCATAGCTGTCCACCCCGCCGAACATCTGCATGGGGAACGACTGGAACAGCACCGGGCTGCCGATGCTGAGGATGTACACCGCGCCTGACAGGCACAGGCATACGCCGATGGGCACACCCACCATCAAGGCGGCGAGGAAGAACAGGGTGGTGATCATGGTCGGGCTCTGGTGGGTTTGCTGGCGCAGGGGCGTTCAGTTCACGGCGTCGGCGTTGACTACGTCGAAGCCCGCGTGCTGCACACGCTCTGCGGCGCCCATGTCTTCGAACAGGTTGGCCAGTGCATGCACGCTGAAGGTGGCCGAGAAGATCGGCAGGATGAGTTGCAGCACCCAGGTGGGCCAGTTCAGCGTCTGGGTGCGCTCGGTGTAGATGAAGTTGAAGCTCTCGGCCGCAAACTCCTTGGCGTCAAAGCCGTAGCGCGCAATGCCGATGGGGTCCATCCACACCCAGCACATCACCAGCATGGCCAGGCCAAACAGCAGCACGCCGGACGTGGCCAACACCTTGAATGCCTTGGCGCCCCGCGCGCCGAGGTGGTCGGTGAGCATGGTCACGGCAAAGTCCATGCGCAGCCGCGTCATGACCGAGGCGCCCACAAAGGTCAGCCAGACCACCGTGTAGACCGCCGCCTCGTCCACCCAGTAGATGGGCATGCCGGTGTAGCGCGTGACGACGTTGAGCAGGATCAGCAGCACCAGCAACGTCATGAGGGCGGTGAGCAGATGCCGCTCCATGCGCAGAACCTGCGTGGACAACGCCAGCACCCAGCGGACGGGAGCGCGCGGCGCCGGAGAGTGCGGGGCGGGTGGACTGTTGGGTGTGGGCATGATGGGGTTCCTGAGGAGGAGGGCGCGGCGATGAAAGAAAAAGCTTTCTGCTTTTTAATATCTAACAAATATATTTAAAAGCAAGATGGATGCCTGCTGGGTGCGGGTAAGCCCTGAAAGGAAGGACGGGGGAAAACGGCTGCGCGCGCGTCAGCCCGAGGGAGCTGCGGGCTCGCGCTGAGCACTGGTGGTGGCCGCGGGCGTGCGGGCGGCCAGCGTGCCAATGCGTGTGGGCGCCAGCAGATGCCGTGGGGGCGAAGGCGTCCAGCCAAACAGGTGCTGTGCGGCAGCGCCGCAAATGCGGCCCTGGCACGCGCCCATGCCGCAGCGGGTGTGGAGCTTGGCATCGATCCAGCCGTTGCGATCGGCCAGTGCAGCGTAGGGCACGTCTTCGCAGCGGCACACCAGGGTGCCGGGCTGCGCCAGGGTTTTGAGTGCTCCGTTCAGTGAAAAAGAAGCCTGCAACGCCTGCGCAAAGCGCTCCCAGCGTGCCAGCTGCGGGCGCAGCGCCTGGGCCTGTTGCACCTGTCCCGCTGCCACATGTCCTGCCATGGCGCCCTGAACCAGTGCACGTTCGCTGCCGCCAAAGCCGGTGGCTTCACCTGCGGCGAATACACCGGGCACGCTGGTGCGCATCTGTGCATCGACAGCCAGGCCCTGGCCACCGCTCAACGGCCCGCCCAGCGCGCAGCCCAGCATCTGCCCCAGGTGGGTGTTGGGCACCAGCCCGAACCCGCAGGCCACGCGGTCGCAGGCCATGGTTTCTTCGGCGTGTTTGCCTTTGCGCAGCCTCACTGTTTGCACCTGCGTGGTGCCTTGGACTTCCAGCACATGGCTGCTGGCGCGCAACTGCGGGTGAAGCAGCGTGAGGGCTTGCAACGCCTTGGCAGGCCAGCGCGGCAGTTGCGCTGCAAAGCCAGCGAGCGCGCTCCACGGCGCCTGCTCCGCCACGCGCACCACGGTGGCACCCGCTTTGTTGGCGGTGGCGGCAGCGGCCAGCAGCAGAGGGCCTGTGCCTGCAATCACGATGCGCTGGCCGCGCACGTCGAGCCCTGCCTTGATGAGGGCCTGCAAGGCGCCTGCACCCGTCACACCGGGCAACGTCCAGCCCGGAAAGGGCAGCAGCAGCTCGCGGGCTCCGGTGCACAGCACGATGCGGTGGCTGTGCTGGGTCCAGCCCCGGTCAGCGTCTTCCAGCAGCAGGGCCGGGGCGTTGTCGCCGGGTTGCGGGTCACCCAGGCCCACCACGCGGGAGCCAGGCAGCAGGCGGATGTTGGTGTGCCGGGCCAGCGCCGCGCGGTGCTGTTGCGCCAGGGCGGACAAGACCACCTGGGGGCCATCGCGCCAGATTTGCCCGCCGGGCTGCGGGTTGTCATCCACGATGGTGATCGCGGCCCCGCTGGGTGCGGCAGCGAGGGCAGCCGCCAAACCTGCAGGGCCTGCGCCGATGATGAGGATGTCGCAGCGCTCGTGCGCCGAGTGTTGCTCGGTCATGGGTGGGGTCACGGGCTGGTTCATGGCGTGGCGCTCCCGGGCGCTGTGCCGACATCGGTGTGAATCGACATGCCGTCGGTGCAGACCGTCTGGCACGCCAGACGGGTGCGGCCGTGGATGCGGACTCTGCATTCGTGGCACACCCCCATGCCACACAGCGGTGCCCGCGCCGCGCCGGTGACCGAGGTGCATGTGGTGCCGGGTGTTTGCTGCGCCAGCGCGGCGGCGACGCTGGTCCCCGGGGGCACCTGAAGGGGGGTGCCATTCACCACGATGTGCACCAGGGCGGGTGTTCTGGATGGGGTCATGGTGTGCGCAGGCCTGCAAAGCGGGCAGGTGCAAAGGGCGTGGGGTCGATCGCCGGGGCGCACCCTGCGATCTGGGCCGCCAGCAACTGCGCGGTGGCCGGGGCGGTGGTCACCCCCAATCCTTCATGTCCAACGGCCAGCCACAGGTGCGGGTGTTCGGGGTGCGCGCCAATCAGCGGCAGGCTGTCTGGCGTGGCGGCGCGAAAGCCGGTCCAGGTGCGGATGGCGTTGAGGTCGGCCAGGCCTGGCAGGTAGTCGAGTGCCCGTTGCAGCATGCGCGCCATCACGGCGTTGTTGACGGCGGGGTCGGTGGTGTCGAACTCGCGCGACGAGCCGATCAGCAACTGCCCAGTGGGCCGGGGCTGTACGTTGAAGGCCACGGAGGTACCGTCGCTGTGGTGCGCGCTGGTGATGTAGCCCAGCTCCACCAGCTGGTGGTGCACGGTGCCTGGGTAGCGGTCGGTGATGACGAGGTGGCCCTTTTTGGGGCGCAGCGGCAGGCCGGGGCACAGCTGCGGGGCGTGGATGCCGCTGGCCAGCACAATGGCGCCTGCGCTGCGCTGGTTTCCGTCGCGCAGGGTGACGGTGTGGCCGTCGATCTGCATCGCTTCAGCCTGCTCCAACACAAGGTGTCCGTGGGCTGCGGCCTGGTCCAGCAGCCACTGGGCTGCGCGCGGGGCGTAGACCACGCTGTCCCCCTGCACCTTGAGCGCGCCCGCCAAACCGGGGCGCAGCGCGGGTTCTGCGCGGGCCAGGGCGGCCGCGTCGAGCATGTCGCAGGCGATTCCATGTGCTTGCAGGGTGCTGCGTTTGTCATGGGCCGCCTGCAGCTCTGCATCGTTGGCGGCCAGCCAGAGCGTGCTGCAGGGCGTGAACGCACAGCCCGCATCCATGTGGGGTGCCCAGGTGTGCCAGAGGTCCAGCGATGTCTGGCTCAGCGCCAGCTCGGCAGGGTTGTCATCCATCACCACCAGATGGCCCATGCCCGCCGCCGTGGCACCGCCGAGGCGCGCATCGATGACACGTACCGACAGCCCTGCCGACACCAGCGCATGGGCGCAGGCGGCACCCACGATGCCAGCGCCAATCACAAGGACATCGGTGTGTTGCATGGGGCGCACTTGCAGCAGGGTCGGGTTATAGCCGGATGCCCCAGCCAAAGGGGTCCTTGTCTTCAATCAGCAAAGTAGCGTCGGCGCTCATGTGCGCGCGGCCCCGCAAGGTGGGGATGACCTTGCCATCGTCCTGCAGCGTGTAGCTGGCCTCGAACTGGCTGCCGATGATGCTGGCCTGGCGCCAGAGTGCGCCCGGTGCCAGCTTGCCGTCAGCCGCCAGGCAGGCCACCTTGGCGCTGGTGCCCGTGCCACAGGGCGAGCGGTCATAGGCCTTGCCGGGACACAGCACATAGTTACGGCTGTCGGCTTGGTCGTCGTCGGCAAACAGCTCGATGTGGTCAATCTCGCCGCCGTTGTCGCCCCGAATGCCCTGGTCTTTGAGGGCTTGCTGCACGGCGCAGCTGTAGGCCATCAACGCCTCCAGGTTGTCGCTGGCTACACGCTGGCCGTGGTTGGAGATCAGGAAGAACCAGTTGCCGCCCCAGGCCACATCGCCCACCACGCGGCCATAGCCGGGCACGTCCACCGCCAGCTGATGGTGCAGGCGGTAGGCCGGCACGTTGCGCACGCTGACCGAACCATCGGTGTGGAGGGTGGTGGTGACGGTGCCCACCGGGGTTTCGATACGGTGCTCGCCGGGCGTGATGCGGCCCAGGTAGGCGAGCGATGCGATCAGCCCGATGGTGCCGTGGCCACACATACCCAGGTAGCCGCTGTTGTTGAAGAAGATCACGCCCGCTGCATTGGCCGGGTCTTGCGGCGCACAGAGCAGCGCCCCCACCACCACGTCGCTGCCCCGCGGCTCCAGCACGGTGGCTGCCCGCCAGGCATCGTGGCGCTCGGCCAGCAGCGCACGCCGTTCGGCCATGGTGCCGGTGCCCAGGTCCGGGAAACCGTCGATGACAAGCCGGGTCGGCTCGCCGCCCGTGTGGGAGTCGATCACGTGGATGCGTTGCATGGTGCTGTGGTGGTGGTGGAGTAGGGCGCTCAGTGTCTCAGGCGACAGACTGGTATTTTGTAGGGCGCGTGGCCAGGGCCTTGCGCACCACACTCTCGACAAACGCGCGTTCGTCGCCCACCAGGGGCAGGCGGGGGCGGCGCATGTGTTCGGTGCCCACGCCCACCAGCGCATCGATGAGCTTGAGGTTCTGCACGAGCTTGTTGGACACGTCCAGGTGCAGCATCGGCGTCATCCACTGGTAGAGCGGCAGCGCCTCGGCAAATTTGCCCGCTTTCATCAGGTCGTACAGCGCCACGGTTTCGCGCGGGAAGGCGCAGCCCACGCCGGCCAGCAGGCCGTCGCAGCCCAGGGCCAGGCCTTCGTAGGCCAGGTCGTCCACGCCCAAAAAGAGCTGGTAGCGGTCGCCCACGGTGTTGCGCAGGTCGGTGATACGGCGGATGTCGCCGGTGCTTTCCTTGATGGCGGCGATCCACTCGCAGTCGGCCAGCTCCACCATGTGCTCGGGTTTCAGGTCCACGCGGTAGGCCACAGGGTTGTTGTAGACCATCAGGGGGCGCTGGGCGGCGCCCGCCATGGCGCGCACATTGGCCATGGCCTCGCGGGCATCGGCCACGTAGATCACCGAGGGCATGACCATGTAGCCGGCCACGCCGAGCTTGTTGCCGCCGTCGATGTACCGCAGGGCTTCGCGGGTGCTGGTCTCGGACACGTTGGCGAGTACGGGCACGCGGCCATCGGCGGCTTCGAGGGCGATCTTGGCAACCTGGAGCTTTTCTTCGAGCGTGAGGGTGCTGGCCTCGCCGAGAGAACCGCAGGTGACCAGGCCGTGGATGCCGTTGCGGATCTGGAAGTCGATGTGGCGGGCTGTGCCCTCGGCGTCGATGGACTCGTCGGCGTGGAACTTGGTGGTGATGGCAGGGAAGATGCCTTGCCAGCGGGGTTGTGGGTTCACGAGGGGCTCCTTGGATCGGTGGGTGGGTTGCAGTTGTTAATATATTAACAAGATATTTAAAGTGCGCAAGCGGATTTTTCCGCATTCGTTGGCGCATGGAGTGGAGGCGTCTGTCCTCGCCTTGTCGCCCTCCCGCCACGGACCGCGAGACGGCAAACCTATAATGAAAGGTTGGTCCCCATAGGGGCAGCGACAGGCAGCGCGCAGGCGCGGGTCCTGCGACCTGCCTGCTGCGTGCAACCACTCCACAACACCATGAGCACTCCCACTTTTTCTGTCGCTGACATCCGCAAGTCCTTCCTGGACTTCTTCGTCTCCAAGGGCCACACCGTGGTGCCGTCGAGCCCTCTGGTGCCTGGCAACGACCCCACGCTGATGTTCACCAACTCGGGCATGGTGCAGTTCAAGGACGTGTTCCTGGGCACCGACAAGCGCTCGTACAACCGCGCGGTGTCGGTTCAGGCCTGCCTGCGTGCGGGTGGCAAGCACAACGACCTGGAAAACGTGGGCTACACCGCGCGCCACCACACCTTCTTTGAAATGCTGGGCAACTGGTCGTTTGGCGACTACTTCAAGCGCGAATCGCTCAAGTGGGCCTGGGAGCTGCTGACCGAGGTCTACAAGCTGCCGCCAGAGCGCCTGCTGGCCACGGTCTACCAGGAAGACGACGAGGCCTACGACATCTGGACCAAGGAAATCGGCTTGCCACCCGAGCGCGTGATCCGCATCGGTGACAACAAGGGCGGCCGCTACAAGTCCGACAACTTCTGGATGATGGCCGACACCGGCCCCTGCGGCCCCTGCAGCGAAATCTTCTATGACCACGGCCCGCACATTGCAGGCGGCCCTCCCGGCAGCCCCGATGAAGACGGCGACCGCTTCATCGAGATCTGGAACAACGTGTTCATGCAGTTCAACATGGACGAGACGGGTGCCGTGACCCCGCTGCCCGCACCCTGCGTAGACACCGGCATGGGCCTGGAGCGCCTTGCAGCCATCCTGCAGCACGTGCACAGCAACTACGAGATCGACCTGTTCGACGCGCTCATCAAGGCCGCTGGCCGCGAGACCGGCGTGACGGACCTCAACAACAAGAGCCTGCGCGTGATCGCTGACCACATCCGCGCCACCGCGTTTTTGGTGAGCGATGGTGTGATCCCCAGCAATGAAGGCCGTGGCTACGTGCAGCGCCGCATCGTGCGCCGTGCCATCCGCCACGGGTACAAGCTGGGCAAGAAGACCCCGTTCTTCCACAAGCTGGTGGCCGACCTGGTACGCCTGATGGGTGACGCCTACCCATCCCTGCGCGAGCAGGAGCAGCGCATCACCGAGGTGCTCAAGGTGGAAGAAGAGCGCTTCTTCGAGACGCTGGCCAACGGCATGGAAATCCTGGACGCTACCCTGGACGGCGGCGCCAAGGTGCTGCCTGGCGACGTCGCGTTCAAGTTGCACGATACCTATGGCTTCCCGCTCGACCTGACCAACGACGTGTGCCGCGAACGCGACGTGGAAGTGGACGAGGCTGGCTTCAAGACCGCCATGGAAAAGCAGAAGGCCCAGGCCCGCGCGGCTGGCAAGTTCAAGATGGACAAGGCGCTGGAGTACACCGGTGCCGCCAACCAGTTCACGGGCTACGAACACCTCGCAGAGACTGCAAAAATCGTAGCAATCTATGTAGACGGTACTAGCGCTGCAGCACTGAAAGCCGGCCAAAACGGCGTGGTGGTGCTGGACACGACCCCGTTCTACGCCGAAAGCGGCGGCCAGGTGGGTGACGAAGGTGTCATCACCAGCGGCTCGGCACGCTTTGCGGTGGGTGACACGCTCAAGATCAAGGCCGATGTGTTTGGCCACCACGGCACGCTCGAAGAGGGCACGCTGAACGTGGGCGACACCGTGCAGGCCCAGGTCAACACCGCCGTGCGCGCTGCCACCATGCGCAACCACTCGGTCACGCACATCATGCACAAGGCCCTGCGCGAAGTGCTGGGCAGCCATGTGCAGCAAAAGGGCAGCCTGGTCAATGCCGACCGCACGCGTTTCGACTTCACCCATAACGGAGCCGTGACGGCGGCTGAAATCCGCGAGATCGAACGCCGTGTGAACGAAGAAATCCTGGCCAACCAGCCCACGCAAGCGCGCGTGATGGACATCGAGTCGGCCCAGAAGACCGGCGCAATGATGCTGTTTGGCGAGAAATACGGCGAAACCGTGCGCGTGCTCGACATCGGCACCAGCCGCGAACTGTGCGGCGGCACGCACGTGCAGCGCACGGGCGACATCGGCCTGTTCAAGTTGGTGGGCGAGGGTGGCGTGGCTGCTGGCATCCGCCGCATTGAGGCCGTGACCGGCGCCAACGCACTCGCGTACTTGCAGAACCTGGAAGACACTGTGAACCAGGCCGCCAGCACCCTCAAGGCGCCGGTGGCCGAGCTCAATGGCCGCATCAGCCAAGCGCTGGACAATGCCCGCGCGCTCGAAAAGGAAGTGGCTGCCTTGAAGGGCAAGCTGGCCTCCAGCCAGGGTGACGAACTGGTGAACCAGGCGGTGGAGGTGAAGGGCCTCAAAGTGCTGGCTGCTGCGCTGCCGGGTGCCGACGCCAAGACCCTGCGCGACACCATGGATAAGCTCAAGGACAAGCTCAAGACCGCTGCCATCGTGCTGGCCGCCGTGGATGGCGACAAGGTGCAGATCGCTGCAGGCGTGACGGCCGACAGCGTGGGCAAGGTCAAGGCCGGCGAGCTGGTCAACTTTGTGGCCCAGCAAGTGGGTGGCAAAGGCGGCGGCAAGCCCGACATGGCCATGGCCGGCGGCACCGATGCCTCCAAGCTGCCCGCAGCGCTGGCTTCGGTGACAGGCTGGGTCACGCAGCAACTGGGCTGAGGTACCGGTCGCCACGGCGGCACCAGCCGCTGTGGTGTGGCAGCCATGGCTGCCAAAAAGAGGGTGACGGAACGCCAGCTTTCACCCTAAAGTGCAGCGCATGGACACCCTGCGCGACAGCCCCCAAGACCCGCCGCCGTCCGCTGTGCTTCGCGGTACGGGCGCTGCTTCGGTGGGCCAAGGCGGCCACCTGCTGTGGTGGCGCCGCATCACCATCCCCTTTGAGGTCCTGATCGCCACCGTGGTGGTCACCGCCATGCTGTTGTTGACAGCGTTGCTGGTGTACCAGGTCAGCACCAGCGCGCGCCAGGCCATCATTGCGGCGTCGGACGAGAGTGCGCAGCGCATCAGCCAGCTCATTGCAGAACGGGTACACCGCATCGTGGACCCGGCCGATGCCACCATCCGCCTGCTGGCGTTCGACCCGGTGGCCTCTGCGTCCACCCTGCCAGCGCGGCTGCGGCGCCTGCCTGTACTGGCGAGGCTGCTGGAGCAGAACCCGCTGCTGTCGGCGGTGTTCATCGGTTACCCGGACGGGCAGTTTTTGCTGGTGCGACCGGTGCGAAACGAAGCCTTGCGGGTGCGGCTGGATGCACCGCCCAAAACGGCGTACCTGGTGCAGTCCATGGCGCGCGAGCGCGGCTTGGCGGGCATGGTGGGGCGCTGGAGTTATTACGACGCGGACCTGCGGCTGATCGATTCGGCCGTGCGCCCGGAATACCGCTACGACCCCCGCACCCGGCCTTGGTACGCCGAGGCGCTGGAGCAGAACACCCAGATCCTCACGGCACCCTATGTGTTCTTCACCACGCAGGAGGTGGGCATCACGCTGAGCCAGCCCAGCGAGGACGGGCGTGCGGTGATTGGCCTGGACGTGGCCCTGACCGACCTGGGGCATGAGATCAGTGGCCTGCGCCTGATGCCCCGTACCGAGATCGCGGTGGTGGACAAGGACCGCCGCGTGCTGGCCTATCCCGACATGTCACGCGTGCTGCTGCGTGATGGCAACACGCCGGGCCTTCGGCTGCGTGCCCTGGACGATCTGGGTGTACCCAGCCTGCATGCGCTGCAGGCGCTGGGCCTGAAAGATGGCGAGTCACGCCGCCTGCAGGCCGACGGCGAGGAATGGCTGGGCCGCTCGCTGCCGCTGGCATCGATGCGCTGGCAGGGGCTGCAGATCCTGATGGCGATTCCTACCAAAGAGCTGCTGGCCGACGTGAACAACAACCTGCGCCAGCAGGTATGGCTGTCGGTGTCGCTCATCGGTCTGATGCTGCCGTTGGGCTGGCTGGCTGGCCGGCGCGTGGGGCGCAGTCTGTTTGGGCTGGCATTGCAGGCCAGGGCGCTGGCGCGGTTTGATTTCCGGCGGCCCGAACGGCGGGTGTCGCCGGTGCGCGAGGTGCGCGACCTGGGGCAGGTGATGGACCGCATGTCCGACACCATCCAGGAGTTCTTGCACATCACCCACCACATCAGCGCCGAGTCGCGCACCGACCTGATGCTGTCGAGCGTACTGTACGAGCTGGTGCGCGCCACCAGTTGCACCGGCGGTGCGGTATACCTCGTGGACCCGCAACGCACCGGCTTGCTGCGCGCGGCCCGCCATTGCGAAGACCCGGAGCAGCAGTCGCGCTACCCCGAGCACCTGGCCATGGTGCATTTCATCAACCATACCGAGCCCCAACCTGGCGACCAGCACGAAGACGACGACGACACCGAGCCCGCGCGCGTGCTGCGGGTGCAGCTGCGTACCCGTGACGGGCAGCCCCTGGGCCTGCTGGTGCTGCGCTACATCGCGGACCAGACGCAGGACGACGCGCATTTCCGCGCGTTTGTCGAGAAGTTGTCGGGCACGCTGTCGGTGGCCATCGAGACGCGCAGCCTGATCGAAGGCCAGAAGAAGCTGCTCGATGCTGTCATCCGCCTGCTGGCCGACGCGATCGACGCCAAGAGCCCCTACACCGGTGGCCATTGCGAGCGCGTGCCGGAGCTGGCCGAGGCGCTGATGGACCGCATGTGTGCGGCCAAGGACGGTCCGTTTGCCCAGGTGGCCATGACCGATGCCGAGCGCTACGAATTCCGCCTGGGGGCCTGGTTGCATGACTGCGGTAAGGTCACCAGCCCCGAGCACATCATCGACAAGGCCACCAAGCTGGAGACGCTCTACAACCGCATTCACGAGGTGCGCATGCGCTTTGAGGTGTTGTGGCGGGACGCTGAGCTGGACTACTGGAAGCAGCATGTGTCCGGCGTGGACCCGGTGCGCCTGCAGCGCGAGCTGCTGCAGCGGCGCGAACAACTGCAGGAAGACTTTGCCTTTGTAGCCCGCTGCAACGTGGGGGGCGAATTCATGGCCGAGGCGGACATTGCCCGCCTCAAGACCGTCGGCCGCCAGATATGGCAACGGCATTTTGACGACCGCCTGGGCCTGTCGGCCGCCGAGATGCTGCGACTTTCCAGCGTGCCGGTGCGCCCCTTGCCCGCCAACGAGCCGCTGCTGGCCGACCGGCCCGAGCACATCGTGCCCTGGGGCACACGCAAGCCGCCGGTGGAGGCGGGCAACCCCGCCAATCGCTGGGGCTTTGACATGGTGTTGCCGCCCTACGAGGCGCACCTGGGCGAATTGCACAACCTGTCCATCCAGCGGGGTACGCTCACCGCCGAAGACCGCTTCAAGATCAACGACCACATCGTGCAGACCATCATCATGCTCAGCGGTCTGCCGTTTCCGCCGCACCTGGCGCGCGTGCCGTCGATTGCCGGGTCCCACCATGAAAAGCTCGACGGCACCGGCTACCCCCGGCGTCTGAAGGCGCCAGAGCTGACGCTGGCCGACCGGGTGATGACACTGGCCGATATCTTTGAGGCGCTGACTGCGGCCGACCGGCCCTACAAGCCACCCAAGACCTTGTCCGAGTCGCTCAAGATCATGACCCACATGGTGCGCGAGCGGCACATCGATGCCGAGGTGTTCCGCTTCTTCCTGACCAGCGGCGTGTGGCGCGACTACGCAGAGCGCTTTCTGACACCTGCGCAGCGCGACGAGGTCAATGTGGAGGCCATTCTGGCGTCGCTGGGCTGAGAGGGGAAAGGCGCCCTACGGTGGACGATGGGGCAATGCGTTCTTGCGCGGGCCAGCCTTGTCGAAGCGGACAGCGGGCCATATGGCCATGGGGCCCGGCCCGGTCAGAACAGCTCGACGTCGTCGTTGGCGACCTTGGTTGCCAGTTGACCGCTGGCCACCAGATCGTCATAGAAGCAAACCTGGTTGCGGCCATGTTCCTTGGCGTAGTAAAGCGCCTGGTCGGCCTGGCCCAGAATCTCTACGGGCGAGCCGCGCGTGGTGCTCACAAAGCCCAGGCTCACCGTGACCTGGCCCACCTGCGGGAAGTGGTACTCCTGCACGGCCAGCCGGAAGCGGTTGAACACCTTGTGGGCGGTGCTCAGCGTGGTGGAGCGCAGCAGCACCACAAACTCCTCGCCGCCAAAGCGGAAGATGCGGTCATGGCTGCGGAAAGAGCTGCGCAGGATGTTGGCGATCAGGATCAGCACCTCGTCACCATACAGGTGGCCGAACCGGTCGTTGACCTGCTTGAAGTGGTCGATGTCCACCACCGCCAGCCATTGCTGCACCGGCTCGTTGTCGCTGGCCACTGCGGTTTCCTCGGCCGCAAAGGACTCGGTAACGGCGCCCGTCCGGCTGGCCAGCCCGCTCATGGTGTAGCGGGAGAACTGCTCGTCAAACGTCTTGCGGTTGAACAGGCCGGTGAGCGCATCACGCTCGCTGTAGTCGAGCAGGCTCTGGTAGTTCTGGTACACCTGAAACACGCCCATGAGCACGTCGAGCTTGTGGGCCGAGAACGGGCGCGACTGCGTGATCTCCAGGCAGGTGCTGACCTTGTCGTGCATCCACACCGGCAGCCACAGCACATGGCGGCCCCGGCGGGGCGAGGCCAGCGCGCTTTCGCCATGGCTGTCCACGCAGTCCCGCAGCGCGGGGTATTGGTCCAGCGGCTCGCGGCGGGGGTCGGCGGCGGCTTCGGAGTCGGTGGACACGAGCTGGCCGCTGTCCACCCAGGTGCGGGGGCGCACATGGGGCACGCCACCGTCCGTGAACAGCTCCAGGGCCCGCACCTCGATAATGCTGCTGAGCTTTTGCAGCGTGGACAGCACCGATACCTCCAGCCGCAAGTGGTCGCGGTGGCCAGTCATCTCCACCAGGTTTTGCAGGATGGGTTTCATAGGCGGTGTGGTGCGGGCCGATCGGGGCATGTCGTGGGGTCAGTTACGGCGCACAAACACCACGTCCCACACCCCATGGCCCAGTCGCAGGCCACGGTTTTCGAATTTGGTCAGCGGGCGGTAGTCGGGTTGCGGTGCAAAGCCGTCTGCGGTGTTTTGCAGCAGGGGTTCGGCGCTCAGCACCTGCAGCATTTGCTCGGCGTAGGGCTGCCAGTCGGTGGCGCAATGCAGGTAGCCGCCCGGCTTGAGGCGTGCAGCCAGCTTGGCCACCAGCGGGGGCTGGATCAGGCGGCGCTTGTTGTGCTTTTTCTTGTGCCAGGGGTCGGGGAAGAAGATGTGCACACCGTCAAGAACGCCGGGCGGCAGCATGTGGTCGATCACCTCCACAGCGTCGTGCTGCAGGATGCGGATGTTGGTCAGCTCTTGCTCGCCGATGCGCTTGAGCAGGGCACCCACGCCGGGCTCATGCACCTCGCAGCACAGGAAGTTGTCATCAGGCCGCACGCGGGCGATATGGGCCGTGGCCTCGCCCATGCCAAAGCCGATCTCCAGCACCAGCGGGGCGCTGCGGCCAAAGGCGGCGGTGGCGTCCAGCGGGGCGGGGGTGTAGGGCAGCACAAAACGCGGGCCGAAGTCCTCAAAGGCCTTGGCCTGGCCCGTGGTGGTGCGGCCGGCGCGGCGCACAAAGCTCTTGATGGTTTTGGGGTGGGTCACACCGGCGGGGGCAGAGCCCTGTACGGCGGGCGCTGTGGGGGCGGCGGCTGCGACAGGCGCAGCACTGGCGGGGGCGGAAGCTGTGGTCAATTCGGTCACGGTGGGCCATTGTAGTTTCGTCGCCACGCCACCACCCACTGTGCCAGTGCGTCGGGTATGCAAATGTTGTGCAGATTTGCCACAGCGGGCAGGCCCAGTGCCAGCGCAGCGTGCGACAAGGCCACCAACGGGTTCTGCAGTTCCAGCGCCTGCGCGCCGTTTTGTTTGGAGAGTTTTTCGCCGTTGTCCCCGCACACCAGGGGGGTGTGCAGGTAGCGCGGTGTGGGCACCCCCAGGGCCTGCTGCAGCAGGATCTGGCGGGGCGTGTTGTCGGCCAGGTCCTCGCCCCGGACCACATCGGTGATGCCCTGGTCGGCGTCGTCCACCACCACCGCCAGCTGATAGGCCCACAGCCCGTCTGCGCGGCGCAGCACAAAGTCGCCCACGGTGGTCGCAACCTGTTGCTGTTGGCGGCCCAGGCGGCGGTCGTGCCACTGCAATAGCCCGTCCGCTACTGAATATGTAGCACCCCAGGCATGATCCACTAGCGCTATCGGCTGTTTTGGCTTGAAGCCTGTCACATTGAAGCGCCAGGAGCGCCCTGTGCGGCCATGCAGCCCATGGCGGCAGGTCCCGGGGTAGGGCAGTGCAGCATGGCGTTCACGCGCATGGCCCTGCGCGGCATGGGCATCTTCGACGTCCTTGCGTGAACAGGCACAGGGGTAGGCATCGCCCTGCGCCACCAGCTGGTCCAGGGCATGCTGGTACAGCCCGCTGCGCGCAGACTGCCACTGGGGCGGGGCATCGGGGTGCAGGCCACAGGCGGCGAGCTGCTGCAGGATGAAGGTGTCAGCCCCCGGCACGCAGCGGGGCTGGTCCACATCTTCCATGCGCACCAGCCACCGGCCGTTGTGTGCGCGTGCGTCCAGCCAGCTGGCCAGCGCGGCCACCAGAGAGCCCGCATGCAGCGGGCCCGTGGGAGAGGGGGCAAACCGCCCCACATAGCGCCCTTCAACGCGTACTGCGGGGCTGCCCTTGTCGTGCGGCGTTGCGCCCACGCCCCGCGTCATGCCACGGCAAGTGCCAGTTCCAGGCCTGACACAAAGGCATCTTCCAGCCGGTGCCCCAGGCACCAGTCTCCGCACGCACCCAGGCCGGCCTTGGCGTCCCACAGGTGGCTCTTGCCCAGCGGGTGGGTGGTCTGCGCATAGCGCCAGCGGCGGGTGTCGGCATGCGCGGGCTCGGCCCGGATGCCGGTGACCTCGGCAAATGCCTTGAGCAGCTTGGCCTGCACGCGGGCTTCGTCGTCTTCGAGGTGTTCTGCCGACCAGGCGGGGCTGGCCTGCACCGTCCAGCGCTCCACCACATTGCGCCCCGGCTTGGACGACTCGCGCGCCAGCCAGGCAATGCGGTGGTGGGTGCTGCGCGCGGCGTTCCATTGCGGACCCAGTGTGGTCAGGCCCGGGCGCACGGCCTGCGGGTAGGCCAGCATCAGGGTCCAGCAGGGGGCAATGGCCACCTTGGACATGGCGTCGGCCAGTGGGGAGTCGAGTCCGGAGCCAGAAATCAGGGCCTGCGCAGGCACGGAGGGCTGGGCCAGCAGCACGGCATCGAAGCCTGCGTACACATGTTGCCCGCCGCCCGCGCCTTCGGTGCGCAATTGCCAGCCTGGTGCGTTCACGGCGTCGGGTTCGATGCGGGTGACGCGGGTGTGGGTGATGAGCTGACCTGCCTGAACCAGGGGGGCGGCCCAGGTGGTGACCAGCGACTGCATGCCCGGGCTGGCCACCCAATGGGCCTCGCGGTGGGGCAGGCCCACGGCGGCTACGCGGCCTGCAGCGTCCAGCACCCGGACCGAATTGGCGCTCCAGCGCTTGCAGATGCCGGGCACGGTGTCGATGGCGCGGGCAAAACGCGGGTCGCGCACGGTGAAATATTGGGCGCCGGCATCAAAGTTGCCAAAGGGGCTGTCGATGGTGGCGGTGCGGCCACCGGCCTGGTGGGATTTTTCGAACACCGTCACCCGGTGGCCGGCCTGGACCAGGGTGCGGGCGCAGGCAATGCCCGCCATGCCTGCGCCGATGATGGCGAAGTGGCGCTGCGGTTTGCCGGAGGGGGTGACTGGGGTGGCGGGCGCTGCGGAGGCCGCAGGGATAGGGGCGCTGGTGCGTCGGAGCCGTTTGGCGGGGAGAGGATCAGGTTTGCTCATGGGAGGCCTTTCGGTGACGGTCGGCAAAAGAAATGCGATGCAGAACCAACAGGAACCACTCTACACGCGGTGCCGGCCTGTGCGCACTTGATCAGGGTCACAAATGATGGTGGTTTTCCAGCAGAGCGCGGCGTGTGGCGGGACTTTGCAGCTGGTTCAGCCACCACTGCAGCGCGCGGCCGGGTGCGGTGAAGCCGGGACCACCCCAGGCGTAGTGCACGCGCACGTTGCGTTCGGGCCGGGCCACGCGGCGCGCCACCAGGCGCCCGGCTTCTAGGTAGGGGCGCACCATGGGTTCGGGCAGAAAGCCTCCGCCCAGACCGCGCAACTGCACGCGCACCTTGGCCTGCATGGTGTCCACCGTCAGCACGTCCTGCCCACCCAGCAGGCCCATGGTGGCGCCGCCCCGGGTGGCCGAATCGGCCACTGCCACGGCGCGGTGCTCCAGCAGCGTGGCGTCGGAGATGGGCTCGGGCGCGGTGGCCAGCGGGTGATGGGGCGCTACCACGTAGATGAAAAGTACGTCACCCAGCAGCCCTTGCTGCAGGCCGGCCACGTTGTTGCTGGCCACCGAGACGCCAATGGCCAGGTCTGCGCGGCCGGAGGTCAGCGCCTCCAGCGTGCCGGTCATGATGCCGTCGCGCAGCTTCAGCCGCGTCGGGGGCTTCATGGCATAGAACGCGTCCACCAGCTCCAGCAGGGTGTGGGGCGAAATGATGCCGTCGATGGATAGCGTGAGCTGTGGCTCCCAGCCCGTGGCCACGCGGCGCACGCGGTGGGCCACGGCGTCGATGTCTTGCAGCAGGCGCGCGCCTTCGCGCAGCAGCTCCACCCCGGCCTCAGTGGGGCGGGCTTGGCGTGCGCTGCGGTCGAACAGCAGCACGTCCAGTGCGTCTTCGATCTGGCGCACGCGGTAGGTGAGGGCGCTGGGCACCAGGCCCAGTTGCCGTGCGGCGGCGGCAAAGCTGCCAGCCTCGGCAATCACCTGCAGCATGGTCAGCGCATCGGGGGTGAGGACATCGCGGGCGTTTTGCATGGTGGCGCCATGTTAATTCAGATTATTTGAACAGTGCCATCAATCCGTCTGTGCCCGCAGAGGTGGCTGCGGTCCTACAGTCGAGTCTTGAAAGGAGCACTCACATGCTGACTGTTCGTAAATCGCAAGACCGGGGCCACGCCGACCATGGCTGGCTCAATTCCTTCCACAGCTTCTCGTTTGCCGGGTACTACGACCCTGCCCACATGGGCTTTGGCAACCTGCGGGTCATCAACGAAGACCGCATTGCGCCGGGCACCGGGTTTGGCACCCATGGCCACCGCGACATGGAAATCATCAGCTACGTGCTGTCGGGCGAACTGGCCCACAAGGACAGCATGGGCAACGTCAAGGGCATCCCGCCCGGTGACGTGCAGCGCATGAGCGCAGGCACCGGCGTGCAGCACAGCGAGTTCAACCACGCTGCTGGCCAGACCACGCATTTTCTGCAGATCTGGATCGAGCCGAATGTGCGCGGCATCCCGCCGAGCTACGAGCAAAAGACCTTTGCCGAGGCTGAAAAGCGCGGCGCCCTGCGCCTGGTGGCATCGCCCGACGGCGCCCAGGGCTCGGTGAAGATCCATGCTGACGCAGCCTTGTATGCGGGCTTGCTGGATGGTGACGAGTCCGCCACCCTGGCGCTGAACCCCGCCCGCAAGACCTATGTGCACCTGGTGCGTGGCGCGCTGAGCGCCAACGGCCAGGCCCTGTCGGGCGGCGACGCGCTGCTGATGGAAAAGGAAACCACCTTGTCGTTGACCGATGGCCACGACGCCGAGGTGCTGGTGTTTGACCTGGCCGCCTGATCTTTACTTCGTAACCACTTTCACTCAGGAGTTCTTCACCATGTTCACATCCCTGCAAAACCCTCTGGCCCTGGCATCGCGCCTGCTGCTGGCCGCCCTGTTCCTGCCTGCAGGCATCGGCAAACTGACCGGCTTTGCCGGCACCGTGGGCTACATCACTTCGGTGGGCCTGCCCATGCCCACGGTGGCGGCAGCGGTTGCGGCGGCGGTCGAAGTGCTGGGCAGCCTGGCGCTGATCTTTGGCGTGGGCACCCGGTTTGCCGCACTGGCGTTGGCCTTCTTCACGCTGGTGGCCAGCTTCTTCTTTCATGCCTACTGGAACCTGCCCGCTGACAAGCAAATGATGCAGCAGCTCATGTTCTTCAAGAACGTGGGCGTGACCGGCGGCCTGCTGGCCCTGGCAGCGTTTGGCGCCGGCGCCTGGAGCCTGGACGCACGCCGCTCGGACCGCTGATCCGGTTGGCATGGAAAGGGCCTGCAATCCGCAGGGGTGCAGGTTCTGGCATTCAATCTCGTCGTTGGTTGTCGTTCTGTTGGTAGTTCTTTTGGTTCTTTCCCCTGGTCTCGTTCCCTCATCGTTTCAACAGGAGTTATCTCATGGCACACATCGCAGTTGTTTACCACTCGGGTTATGGTCACACGCAGCGCCTGGCGCAGTCTGTGGCGGAAGGTGCAGGCGCCCAGCTGGTCGCTATTGATGCAGAGGGCAACCTGCCCGAAGGCGGCTGGGAAACGCTGGCCGCTGCCAGCGCCATCATCTTTGGCTCGCCGACCTACATGGCGGGCCCCAGCTGGCAGTTCAAGAAGTTTGCCGACGCATCTTCCAAGCCCTGGTTCAGCCAGGCCTGGAAGGACAAGCTGTTCGCGGGCTTCACCAACAGCGCCAGCACCAATGGCGACAAGCAGATCACGCTGGACTACATGTTCCACCTGGCCATGCAGCACGGTGGCATCTGGGTGGGCAACGGCATGATGCCCGCCAACTCCAAGGCGGCCACGCGCAACGATGTGAACTGGATCGGCTCGTTCAGCGGCGCCATGTCCCAGTCGCCGTCCGACGCCTCGGCCGCCGAGATGTTCCCTGGCGACCTGGAAACGGGCAAGCAGTTCGGCCAGCGCGTGGCTGACGTGGCCCGCCGGCTCGACCGCTAAGCCCACTTTTGGCGCTACAGTGGCGCGCCCCAATACAACCAGGAGAACACCCCATGGCAGTTGAATTGCGGCGCGTCCCCGGCGCGCCCATGGCCCAGACCGTGCATATCCGCGCGCACGATCTCGTGGCCGATGGCAGTGTGGAGGAGGGCGGCGCTGACAGCGGCCCCAGCCCGCACGACCTGTATGACGCTGCCCTGGGGGCCTGCAAGGCGCTTACGGTGTTGTGGTACGCACGCCGCAAGGGCCTGCCGGTGGAAGATGTGCAGACCGTGGTCGAGCGTGACGCATCGGACGAACGCACGGGGGTCTACCGCCTCGCGACCCGGCTGCAGGTCAGCGGTGACCTCACCGATGCCCAGATCGCCGAGCTGGAAACCGTGGCGCAGAAATGCCCTGTGCACAAGCTGATGACCACGGTGACGACCGAGATCAGCACTTCGTTGGAGCGTGCATCATGAGCGATACCCCCAGCTTTCTGCCCCTCACGGGCCATGCCAAGGACCTGGGCGGCGGTTTCACCGTGCGCCGCCTGCTGCCCGCTGTGCAGCGCAAGGCCGTGGGGCCCTTCCTGTTTTTCGACCACTTCGGTCCGGTGACGGTGGAACCGGGCGACAGCCACGATGTGCGGCCCCATCCGCACATTGGCCTGGCGACGGTGACCTATTTGTTCTCTGGTGCCATCATGCACCGCGACAGCCTGGGCTACGTGCAGCAGATCGAGCCCGGCGCCATCAACTGGATGACGGCGGGGCGCGGCATCGTGCACTCCGAGCGCCGCCCGGAGAGCCTTGCGAACCAGGCTTATGTGAACCATGGCATCCAGCTTTGGGCTGCGTTGCCGGCCGCCCACGAGGAAGCCGACCCCTCGTTTGTACACACGCCTGCGGCGGCCATTCCGGAGCTGCTGGTGGATGGAGCCACCGTGCGGGTGTTGATCGGTGGGGCCTTTGGTCAGACCTCGCCGGTGGCCACGTATTCGCGCACCTTGTACCTGGACATTCAGTTGTCTGCCGGCGCCACGATAGAGATTCCGGCGCTGGTGCCCGAGCTGGCGGTGTACACCGTGGATGCACCCGTGTCGCTGAACGGCGATGAGGTGCCTGCGCACATCCTGGCCGTGGCGGAACCCGGCCAGCCCCTGCGCCTGACGGCGGGCGAGAGCGCCGTGCGCCTGATGGTGATTGGCGGCGAGCCGCTGGATGCGCCACGCCACATGTGGTGGAACTTTGTCTCCAGCCGCAAGGACCGCATCGTGCAGGCCGCCAGCGACTGGGAGGCCCAGGCCATGGGCCAGGTGCCGGGCGAGGTGGAGTGGATACCCCTGCCGGAACACCGCTTCAAGGCGTGATCAAAGTGTGATATGGGATAAAAATGGGCTGTAGCGCTAGTACATCAAGCGCTGACAGCTCATTATTTGATAGCGCCTTCTGTAGCGGCTGCAGCCGCTGTAGGCGTGTCGATGGCGAGCCCGGTGTCCAGTACGCGGCGCTCGTCAAACACAAAACACCCGCCGTGGTAATGCGCGCCGTCTGTCAGCTCAAAGTATTTCAGGATGCCGCCCTCCAGCTGGTAGACATGGGGCAGGCCTTCGTCACGCATGAGGATGGCGGCTTTTTCGCAGCGGATGCCGCCGGTGCAGAAGCTCACCACCGTCTTGTCCTGCAGTTCGCTTTTGTGCGCGCGCAGTGCAGGGGGAAACTCGGTGAACTTGTCGATGCGCCAGTCGATGGCGTTGTCGAACGTGCCTGCGTCCACCTCGAAGGCGTTGCGGGTGTCGAGCGTGACCACTTCGCGGCCGTCGTCGTCATGGCCCTGGTCCAGCCAGCGGCGCAGCGTGGCCGGGTCTACCGAAGGCGCACGGCCTGCGGCGGGGCGGATGGTGGGGTGGTCCATGCGGATGATCTCGCGCTTGACCTTGACCAACATCTTGCGAAACGGCACCGTGGCCGACCAGCTCTCCTTGGGCTCCAGGTCGGCAAAGCGTTCGTCGGTACGCAACTGAGCCACAAAACCCCGCACCGCGTCGACCGGGCCCGCCAGAAAGAAGTTGATGCCCTCTTCGGCCAGCAGGATGGTGCCCTTGAGATGGGCGGCCACTGCACGCTCATGCAGCACATCGCGCAGCGCGGCGGCATCGGGCAGCGGCACGAACTTGTAGCAGGAGATGTTGAGGACGGTGTCGGTAGTGTTCACGGCAGTAAAAATGCACAAAGGCCCGCTGGCGGGCCTGTGGGTCACAGTGGCCGGGCTGCGCCTCATGCGCCGCTCGGCGTATTCGGGTCAGGCCGCAGGCGAAAGCAGCGTGGACTCGATCTTGTTGGCCAGCTGGGCAATGGCCAGTGCAGCCGGGCAGCCGGGGGTCTGCAACAGCAGCAGCTGGCGGCGCATCACGGCGTCGCGCACCGAGGGGTCGGCCGGGATGTCGCCCATGTGGATCAGCCGCATGGGGCGACCGGATTCGGTGCTCACAAAGCGGTCGAGCACCTGCTGCAGCTGGCTGGTGATGGCGCGGCCGTCGCCCGGACGCGCCGCCTGGTTGATGACCATGCGCACATGCTGGCGTTTTTGCTGCATGGCCAGCACCTTGATGGCAGCGTAGGCGTCGGTGAGCGAAGTAGGCTCGGGCGTGGCCACGATCAGCACCTCGGAGGCCAGGGACACCGAGAACAGCACCACGTCGGAGATACCGGCGCCGGTATCGAGCAGCACCACGTCGTAGCGCGGCGTGAGCGCCTGGATCACGTTCAGGAACTGGTTGCGCACTTCGGGCGTGAGGCGCGAATACTCCACCATGCCAGAACCGGCCAGCAGCACGTCAAAGCCACCGGGCGCGGCGATCACAGCATCGTCCAGTGCGGCCTTGCCGGTGAACACGTCGTGCAGGGTGATCTTGGGGTGCAGGTTCAGCACCACGTCCAGGTTGGCCAGGCCCAGGTCGGCGTCGAGCACCAGCACGCGCTGGCCTCGGCGGGTGAGGGCGGCGGCCAGGTTGGCTGATACGAAAGTCTTGCCCACACCGCCTTTGCCGCTGGTCACCGCAATGATGCGGGCGCCAGGAGCGGCAGAGGCCAGGGGGGCGGCAGGGCCTGCAGGGGCTGCAGGCGTTGTGGGTTGGGGGGACAGCGCGTCGCTCATCATCTAACTTTCAGTAGGCGCTGCCTGTTGGGTTGGGGTCCAGTGGAGGCAGGTCGCCCCAACCCGAAGGGGTGTAGAGCGGGCCAAACAACAGGCTTTTCTCTTCGGCACTGACGGTGCTGTCGGGTTGTTCCTCGATGCTGACGCGGTTGCGGCCCGACGCCTTGGCCTGGTAGAGCTGGTGGTCGGCCCGGTCGGTCCACAGCAGGGTGGTGGAGCGGATCCACTGCATGGCAAACGCGCCGCCGATGCTCACGGTGACGTTCAGCTCCACCGTGGGGGAAATGCGGATGGGCGTGTTGGCCACCGCGCGCCGGATGCGTTCTGCCACCACGCGGCCAAAGGCAGCCTGGCAGGCCGGCAGCACCACGGCAAATTCTTCGCCGCCGTAGCGGGCCAAGGTGTCCATGGGGCGCACGCAAGCACTGAGCGTGCGGGCCACCGACTGCAACACCACGTCACCAGCCAGGTGGCCGTGGGTGTCGTTCACCTTCTTGAAATGGTCGATGTCCAGCATCAGCAGCAGGGCCGCCTCGCCTGAACGTGTGACGCGGTCGATCTCGCGCTCGAGCACCGCGCGGAAATGTCTGCGGTTGGCCAGGCCGGTGAGCGGGTCTTTGAGCGACAGCTCGCACAGGCCATCGATGAGACCCTGCAGGTACAGGGAAGGCACCTCGCGGTGCAGTGCTGCCTCGCTGCCGCCGGCCTGAGCCACCAGAGCGTGAGCAGTATCCAGGCGAAGGTCGCGCAGATCTACCAGATGAGAGGCCGCAGAGTCAGACACAAATTGGAACAAAAAGAGTTAGGCAAGTGTACCAGCGCGCCAGCAAGAACAGGGCCAACGCAAGGCCGGCGCAGCGTAGGTAAAACCCGGCTCACGCCCGCGCCACGGGCTGGGGAAGCTGCTGCAGTGCCACCAGCGCCTCGGCATCGGTGCGGTACATGGCCAGCCCGGGGCCCAGCTTCAGCAACCCCGCCTGCCGCAGCACCTGCTCTGCTGGCAGCTTCAGTCCGCTCAGATGCAATGTTCCACCCCGCAGTTCCATTTGCGCCAGCAACTGGGCGAAGGTTTCCACGCCGGTCACATCGATGCGGTTGATGGGCTGCGCCAGCAGACACAGGTGCAGCACCTCGGGGTGGGCGGCCAGGTGTTCGGTCACGCGCCGCTCCAGAGCGCTGGCAGAGGCAAAGTCCAGCTCTGCGTCCATGCGCAGCGCCAGCAGCCGGGGTGCCAGTGGCGGCAAGTGCCACAGGTGCCGGTCGCGCAGGCTCCCATCAGGGTGCAGGCCCACTTCAATGATGCGCGGGTGCAGTCGCTGGTAGAGAAAGTGGCTCAGATTCATCAGCAAGCCCACCAGCACACCCCAGTACATGCGCGGCGCCGTGGCCAGGGTCAGGGCAAAGGTGACGCCGCCGATCACTGCCTCTACCCGCGACACCCGCCACAGCCTCATCAGGGTGTCCGGTTTGATGAGGCTGGTGACAGCTGTGACCACGACCGCCGCCAGCACCGACTGTGGCACGTGGTACAGCGCGGGCGTCAGCCACAGCAGCACGACCAGCACCAGGCTGATCGCAAACAGTGTGGCCCAGCCCGTCTTGGCACCGGCGTAGAGGTTGATGGCCGAGCGCGAAAACGACGCACTCGTGGCAAAACTGCCGCATAGGCCACTGCTGATCTTGGCCAGGCCCTGGCCAATCAGGTCCTGGTTTTCGTTCCACTGCTCCTTGGAGCGCTGGCTTTCCACCTTGGCGCTCGATGCCGTCTCCAGAAAGCTCACCAGCGTCACCACCAGCACGGGCATGACCAATGCACTGAAGCTGGACCAGGGCAGGGCACCGGGCCAATAGGGCGCTGGCAAGCCCGATGGCAAGGCGCCCACCACTGCGCCACCTGCATCGGCGTAACCCACAGCCCAGCTCAGAGCACCCGCAGCACCCACCACCACGATGGCCGCCGGGAACTGGGGCAACACGCGGCGCGCCAGCATCAGCAAAGCGAGGCTCCCCAGGCCGAAGCCCGCTGCAGTCAGGTCGAACAGCCCCAGCGATGGCGTGGACAGCAGGGCGCCCCAGTCGGCAGCCCGCAACCCGGTCAGTGCCCCCAACTGCGACCCCAGGATCAGCAGGGCCGCCGCCTGCGTAAAACCATTGAGTACGGGTGAGGTCACGAGGTTGAGCAACCAGCCAAAGCGCGCCATGCCCATCACCATCTGCAGCAGACCCGACAGCAGGGCCATCCATGCCGCCAGGGCCACCCACTGCGCACTGCCTGGCTCCGCCAGGCCGGTGAGCGAGGCGCCGATCAGCAAACTGGTGAGCGCTGTGGGCCCCACCCCCAGCCGCGTGGATGAGCTGAACAGCACGGCGACCAGCGCCGGAATCAGCGATGCGTAGATGCCCGTGACCAGCGGCATGCCCGCCAGCGCCGCGTAGGCCACACCCTGCGGTACCAGCATCAGCCCCACCGTCATGCCCGCCCAGAACTCCCCTTTGAGCAGTTGTCGGTCAGGGCGGGGCCATTTCAAAAAAGGAAGCCAACGGGCGAGCGAAGACACGGTCATGCCCCGATTGTCACCCGCTCCGCAGGGAGTGCGGCCGATGCGCGGCTGGCGTTGCCGTCCTACAAGCACTTCGGCGATGTCCGACCCGCAAGCCGCGGCCTGCTGCATACAGTAGGCCATGTTTCAACCGCAAGGAGTCATTGCATGAACCCCAAGAATCTGATCGACCGTCCCGCCCATCGCGTTGCGAGCATTCTGGCCGTGAGTGCCCTGGCCTTGGGCCTGGCCGCCTGCAACAAGACCGAAGAGCCCACCGTGGGCCAGCGACTGGACTCTGCCGTCGAAAAGACCGAACAAGCCGCAGCTGACGCCCGTGTGAAGGCTGAGGGCGCGATGCAGAACGCAGAGACCAAGATGGAGCAGGGCGCGGCCAATGCGGAAGCCACGGCCAAGCAGGCAGCCAACTCCGCCAAGGGCGTCATCGACGATGCCACCATCACCGCCCAGGTGAGCGCGGGCCTGGCCAAGGACCCCGACCTGAGCGCCGTCAAGATCAATGTAGACACTGTCAACGGCAAGGTCACGCTGAACGGGCCCGCACCCTCCACGGTGGCCCGTGACCGCGCCGAGACCATCGCCAAGGGCGTGAGTGGCGTGACCTCGGTGAACAACCAGCTGGTCGTGACGGCTGGTTAATGCCAACCTGCAGGGCTTGTGGTGCATGCATCCCAAGCCCTGCGGTGTGATCGCCAATCGATCTAAGCGCCGCCCGGGTCACTCCGGGCGGGGCGCTACCATGGCTGGCATGAAAGACCACGACATTGATCTTGCCACCCATATCGTCCACCACGACTACCAGCCTCCCGCCGGGTTTGTAGCCCCCCAACCGGGGGTTTTCAAGGCCTCCACCGTCATCTTTCCCAGCGTTGCAGCCATGCGCTCGCGCGAGTGGAAAGACAAAAGCGGCTACACCTACGGGCTGCACGGCACGCCCACGACCTTCATCCTCGAAGAGCGCCTGTGTGCGCTGGAGGGCGGTCTGCAGTGTGTGCTGGTGCCCAGTGGCTTGGCGGCCATTGCCAACGTGGGGTTGGCGCTCCTCAAGCCCGGCGATGAGGTGCTGATTCCCGACAACTCCTACGGGCCCGGCAAGGATCTGGCCAATGGCGAACTCGCCCGGTTCGGGATCACCCATGTGTTTTACGACCCGTTGGATCCGGCCGACCTGGCTGCCCGCATCACGCCGGCCACCCGTCTGGTCTGGCTGGAGGCGCCGGGCTCTGTCAGCATGGAGTTTCCGGACCTGTGCGAGCAGGTGCGCATTTGCCGCGATAGGGGCGTGACAACCGCGCTGGACAACACCTGGGGCGCGGGCCTGGCGTTTGCGCCCTTTGACCTGACGGGCGACGGCAGCCTGGGGGTGGACATCTCGGCCCATGCGCTCACCAAGTATCCGAGCGGTGGAGGTGATGTGCTCATGGGCAGCGTGATCACGCGCGACCCGGGCCTGCACATGAAGATCAAGCTGACGCACATGCGGCTGGGACTGGGCGTGGGGGCCAACGACGCCGAGGCCGTGCTGCGTGCGCTGCCCAGCATCGGACTGCGCTATCGCGCCCACGATGACGCTGCCCGCCAGCTGGCGCGGTGGTTTCAGCATCAACCCGCCATTGCGCAAGTGCTGCACCCCGCGCTGGAAGGCGCGCCCGGCCATGCGCACTGGAAGGCCCTGTGTGGTGCCGCTCACGGCGGGCAGGGGCTGGCAGCTGGCCTGTTCAGCGTGATGATCGACGCCCGGTACACGCAACAGCAGGTGGATGCCTTCTGCGATGGCTTGCGCTTGTTCAAGCTGGGCTACAGCTGGGGCGGCCCCATGAGCCTGGTCGTCCCTTACAACATTGCCAGTATGCGCAGTCGGCCGCCCGCCCATTTGAAGCCTGGCACGCTGGTGCGGTTTTCGATCGGCCTGGAGGCTGTGGAGGACCTACGGCGCGACCTGCAACAGGCGATGGAACGCGCCTTCACCCAGGGCTGAGCGGCCTCGGCAAGGGTCCGGCGCGGCCCACTGCCGCTGGATTTGGTGTGGGATACGGGCTTTCCTCAGTGGCGCAGCCGAACGGGCGGGCTTAGTGTGGCGGCATGAACGCGACATCCTCCAAGCCTGCGCCGGACACCCTTGGCACCCCTGACACCTCCGAGGCCCGGCAGGCGGAGGCCATTGCCGACCGCGTGAAGGCCCAGACCGCCCAGCCCGTGCAGCTGCAGCAGTTGCGCGTGGCCGACGCATTCCGGTGGCTGCGGCGCGGCCTGGACGATGTGCGCGCCGCGCCGGGCATTGCCTTGTTCTATGGCGTGTGCTTCTGGGTCATGGCAGGGGTGCTGGGCTGGGTGTTCCGCACGCGGCCTGAATACACCATGTCGCTCGCCAGTGGCTGTCTGCTGGTGGGGCCATTTCTGGCCATGGGGCTTTACGACACCAGCCGTCGGCGCGAGGCGGGCCTGAAGCCGCAGCTGAGCGAATCCCTTACCTGCTGGGACAGCCACATGGGCAGCATGGGCATGCTGGTGCTGGTACTGGTGGTGCTGGAGCTGCTTTGGGGCAGGGCCTCGCTGGTGGTGTTTGCCGTTTTCTTCAACACCGGCATGCCCTCGACCACCGGCGTGTTGCAGGCGGTGTTCAACCCGCAGAACTGGAGCTTTGTGGCGGTGTACACGGTGGTGGGCGGTGTGTTTGCGGCGCTGGTGTTTTCCACCTCCGTGGTGTCCATCCCCATGATTCTGGACCGCGACACCGACGCACTGACTGCGGGCATCACCAGCATGCGTGTAGTGATTGAAAACCCCGGGGTGATGCTGCTGTGGGGAGCATTGATCACCCTCATCGTGGCCGTCTCGCTGTGGTTCTGGGGGGTGGGCCTGGTGCTGGCGGGGCCTGTGCTGGGCTTTGCCAGCTGGCATGCGTACCGAGCTGCCGTCATTCCGCTGCAGCGTACCCCGGCAGGGGCCTGAAAACCCCGTCCTGTTACAGTGAGTCTCAACTTCAGGAAGCAACTACCTTGGCAACACCCAACTACGGATACGAAAAACGCCAGCGCGAACTCGCCAAAAAACAAAAAAAGGAAGAGAAGCTGAGGGCCAAAACACAGCGCAGGCCGAACGATCCGCAAGGGGATGACCAGCCCGCTGATGACCAGCCAGCGGACGCTGCAGGCCATCCCGAGCAGCCTGCAGGCTGAGTGACCTGGCTGCGTCACAGGGGTCCGCTGCACCAATCGCCGCGCCCTGTGCATCTGCGGTCTCTGGCGGTCTGCAGCGTTGCAAATACTCGCAACAGCTACGGCCATTGCTGCGTTTGCGCCTGGCAGCCCCTCCCGATCCGCAGCGCACACTGACCGCTCGATGCGTGCAGCGAATCCCTAACGCAGCAGCTTTTTGAGCTCTGGCCACACGTTGGCCAGCATTTGCGGATGCGCTTCGGCGCGAGGGTGAATGCGATCGGGTTGGAACAGGCGGGTCGGGTCTGGTCCGTCAGCCACACCCTTCAAGAAAAATGGCACTACAGCCGCCTTGTGGGCCTGCGCCACGGTGGTGAACAGGCCCGCAAACTTGTTCGCGTAGTCGGTGCCATAGTTGGGTGGCACCTGCATACCCACCAGCAAGACCTTGGCCCCGGCCTTTTGCGCCGCTTGGGTCATCCAGGCCAGGTTCTCTTCGGTGTTCTTGAGCGGCAGGCCGCGCAGGGCATCGTTGCCCCCCAGTTCAATCACCACATGGCTGGGCTTGTGCTGCGCGAGCAGTGCAGCCAGGCGCGAGCGGCCGCCCGAGGTGGTCTCTCCGCTCACGCTGGCATTGACCACGGTGGCTGCGAGCTTGTCTTGCGCCAGTTGTTTTTCCAGCAGTGCCACCCAGCCTGTGCCCCGCGCCAGGCCGTATTCGGCGCTGAGCGAATCCCCCAGCACCAGAATCACCGAAGGGCGTCCGGCGGTCCCTGCCTTGGCGGCGGCCTGCGCAAAGGCCGTGGGCGCACAAAGCCCCACCACCAGGCCGATAGATGCGCTCAGGATAAAGTGGCGCCGTTGCTGCAGATTGCGAATCAAAGTAAAGAGCCTTTCATGTCCGAACCCTCCCCGCTGCCCAAGACACCGCCCGCCACCCCCATCATTGCCGTGGAGCATGTGTTCAAGTCGGTGACGGATTCCACCGGAACCCTCGACATTCTGCGGGATATCGATTTCCGCCTGGCTGCCAGGGAAACGGCGGCCATCGTCGGTGCCTCGGGCTCGGGCAAGAGCACGCTGCTGTCCATCATCGCGGGGCTCGATACCCCCACGCGTGGAACGGTGCGGCTGGACGGCCACGACCTATTTGCCATCGATGAAGATGCGCGGGCTGCATTGCGGGCCCAGAAGGTGGGTTTTGTGTTCCAGAGCTTCCAGCTCATGGGCAACCTCACAGCGCTGGAGAACGTCATGCTGCCGCTGGAGCTGGCCGACCGCCGCGATGCACGCAAAGCCGCCACCGAGATGCTGGCGCGCGTGGGGCTGGGGCAGCGCCTGTCGCACTACCCCAAGGTGCTGTCGGGCGGCGAGCAGCAGCGCGTGGCCTTGGCCCGGGCGTTTGTGGTGCAGCCTGCCGTGCTGCTGGCCGATGAGCCCACGGGCAGCCTGGACTTTGCGACCGGCGAAACCATCATGAAGCTCATGTTCGAGCTCAACCGCGAGTTGGGCACAACGCTGGTGCTGGTGACCCACGACCGCGCGATCGCCGCGCAGTGCGAGCGGCGCATCACGATCGATGCAGGGCGCGTGGTGTGAGTGGTAGGCGGGTTTTTGAGTGTTTTGGGCTGCAGGCGCTAGCGAAACATGCGCGAGCAGCTATGAATTTGATAGTGGTCTGAGGGAGTGGGCTGCGCCCAGCGGATAATCCCCCCATGTCCAGCCCCAAAGTTCTCTTCGGCTTTCACGCCGTGGGCGTGCGTCTGAAGACCGCGCCGCAATCCATCATCGAGATTTACTACGAAGCCACGCGCCGCGATGCGCGCATGCGCCAGTTTCTCGACCGTGCCCGCGAGGCCGGTGCCCGCCTCATCGAAGCCGACAGCGTGCGCATTGCCAAGCTGGCGGGTAGCCATGGCCACCAGGGTGTGGCCGCGCGCGTGGAGCCCGTGGCGCAGGTCACCTCGCTCGATGAGCTGCTGGAAAACCTCGAAGCCGCAGGCATCGAGCAGCCCCTGCTGCTGGTGCTGGACGGCGTGACCGACCCGCACAACCTGGGCGCCTGCCTGCGTGTGGCCGACGGCGCGGGCGCCCATGCCGTCATCGCTCCCAAGGACCATGCCGTGGGCATCAACGCCACCGTGGCCAAGGTGGCCAGCGGTGCGGCCGAGACCATGCCGTATTTCATGGTCACCAACCTCTCGCGCACCCTGAACGAACTCAAGGAGCGCAACATCTGGTGCATTGGCACCAGCGACGATGCGCCCAAGACCATTTATCAAGTGGACCTGAAAGGCCCCGTGGCCCTGGTGCTGGGCGCCGAGGGCGACGGCATGCGCCAGCTCACGCGCAAGACCTGCGACGAGCTGGTCAGCATCCCCATGAAGGGCGCGGTCGAGAGCCTGAACGTGTCCGTGGCCAGCGGTGTGTGCCTGTACGAGGCGCTGCGCCAGAGGACTTGATCCTCGGCCCGCTGGCTCCACCGACGAAGGCACCATGCTGGACACCGTGAAAGCCTGGGTCCGGCAAAGCCAGCGCATCGCCGTGCTGACGGGCGCAGGGGTCAGCGCTGAATCTGGCGTGCCGACCTTCCGCGATGTGCAGACGGGCTACTGGGCGCAGTTTCGCCCCGAAGACATGGCGACCGAGGCAGGCTTTCGCGCCCACCCACAGCGGGTGTGGGACTGGTACCAGTACCGGCGCGACCTGCTGGCTGGCGTGTCGCCCAACGCAGGGCATCTGGCGCTGGCCGACTTTCAGCGCCGCCACCCCGACTGCATCACCCTCATCACCCAGAACGTGGACGGGCTGCACCAGCGCGCGGGCAGCACCGGCGTGCTGTGCCTGCACGGCGACATTTTTCAGGACCGCTGGCTCGACACCCCGCGCAACTGCTGCTTCATCGATCACGCAGTGGCCGGCCACCCGCCGTACTGCGACCGCTGCGGCAACCTGCTGCGTCCGGGCGTGGTGTGGTTTGGAGAGTCTTTGCCGCTGGCGACGTTGGAGGCCGCCGAACAGGCGGCCAACCAGTGCGACCTGATGCTGGTGGTGGGCACGGCCGGTGCGGTGTATCCCGCAGCCAGTCTGGCCCACCAGGCTCGGGCCGCCGGTGCCAGGGTGGTGGTGCTCAACCCCGCGCCCAGTGCGTTGGACGATGCAGCGCACGCGGTGCTGCGCGGCACGGCGGCGACGGTGCTGCCGCAGTTGCTGGGCGATTGAGCGGGTGTGCGTGGCGCAGGCGCTCAGTCCCGGGTTGCGCGGTGCTGCAGGGGCTCACACGCTGTCGAATCCCGGTAGAAACCCTGATTTGACGTACTCCTGCCACCCTTTGTCGCACAGCTGACAGGCGGGGAGGCGCTCTGGCCGGTAGCCTGCCCCACCTTTGTTTTATCTGCCCTGCACACCATGAGCCGTCGCCACTTTCTTTTGCGTGCCACCCAGGCCGTTGCCGCCACTGGCCTGCCCGCATGGGCCCACACCGCGATGGCGGCCGAGGAGGCGTTGACTGCGCGCTCCATCACCCTGGGCTGTTCCATTGCCCTGACGGGCCCGCTCGGCCAGGCAGGCATCGAGCAGGTGGCGGGCATGAAGGCCGCGTTTGCCGAGGTGAATGCCGCTGGCGGCGTGTTGGGCCGCGAGATCCGCATGGAGGTCAAGGACGACGGCTATGTGGCTGCGCGCACGCTCAAGAACGTGACCGACATGGTCGATGCGCAGTCGGTGTTCGCGCTCATCTCTCCGCTGGGCACGGCCAATACGGCGTCTATCCTGCCGCTGATCGAGTCCAAGGGCATCCCTACGGTGGGCCCGGTGACCGGTGCCACGTCGCTGCGTGCAGCAGCCAACAAGCACGTGTTCTTCTTGCGCCCCAGCTACCGCGAGGAGACACAGCGCCTGGTCAAGCAGATCGTGGACATGGGCCTCAAGCGCATTGCCGTGGTGTACCTGGACAACCCGTTTGGCAAAGAGGTGCTCAAGGACATGTCTGCGGCGCTGGACGAGATCAAGGTCGAGCGCGGTGGCGAGTTTGCGCTGGCCGTGGACGGCAAAAATGGCGCCGAGCTGGCCGACAAGGTGGCGGCAGAGCGCCCCGGTGCCGTGCTGCTGGCCACCACGGGCACGGCCAACACCGCGTTTGTGCAGGCTTTCCGTGCCAAGGCGCAGGGCGTGCCGCTGGCCGGCCTGTCTGTCACGGTGATCTCGTCGGAGCTGCCCAAGCTGGCCGCGTCCACGCGCGGCCTGGCGCTGGTGCAGGTGTTCCCGGATGCGAACTCCCAAAAGTCGGTGGTGGTGCGCAAGTTCCAGAGCACCATGAAAGCCACGGGGGGTGATCCTGCGTTCTTGAACAGCGGCAGCGCGCTGGAAGGTTGGCTCAACGCCCAGATCATGATCGAAGGCCTGAAGAACGCAGGCAAGGAGCCCACGCGCGAACGCCTGCGCGCCGGGCTGATGGCCATCCGGTCTCTGTCGTTTGGCGACTTCAACGTGGGCTTTGGCAACAAGGCGCCCTACATCGGCTCGGACGCCATCTACCTGGCGATCTACGCGGAGAACGGTCGCCGGATCAGCTGATGGGCCGAGGGGGCGTCGTTCCATTCAGCCCGCAACCCGTCAAGCCATACGCCTAGGGCCTGCGCACGCGCGGGTTCTTTTTTGTTGGGTTCAGCCTTGGGTGCTGGCAGCGTCCAGCTGGGCCAGCGCATCACGGTCCAGTTGCAATTGGGCAGCCTTGACCAGCTCGTGCAGCTGGGCCATCGACGTGGCGCTGGCAATGGGGGCGGTGATGCCCGGTTGCACCATCTGCCAGGCCACGGCCACTTGGCCGGGCGTGGCGTTGTAGCGGTGCGCGACGGCGTCCAGCGCCGCCAGAATGCGCAGCCCCCGGTCGTTGAGGTACTTGGCCGTGGTGTTGGCGCCGCGTGCGCTCTTGGCGGCGTCGGCTGCCGTGCGGTATTTGCCGGTGAGGAACCCGGCGGCCAGCGCATAAAAGTTGATCACGCCGACCTGCTGCTGCACACACAGCGGCTGCAGCGCGTCTTCAAACACGGCGCGGTCGTACAGGTTGAACAGCGGCTGCAGGCTTTCGTAGCGGGGCAAGCCCAGGCGTTCGCTGGTCTGCAGGGCCTCCTGCAGGCGGGCGGCGCCGTAGTTGGAGGCGCCAATGGCACGCACCTTGCCGGCGCGGATGAGGTCGGCATACGCGCCCAGCGTGTCGGCCAGCGGCACGGTGGTGTCGTCGTCGTGCGACTGGTACAGGTCGATGTGGTCGGTCTGCAGGCGCTGCAGCGATGCCTCCACCGCCTGGCGGATGTAGGCGGGGCGCAGGCCCACCTTGCCATCCCCCATGTCCTTGCCCACCTTGGTGGCCAGCACGATGCGATGGCGCTTGCCGCTGCGCTTGAGCCAGCGGCCGATCACCGATTCGGATTCACCCCCGGTGTGCCCTGGCGCCCAGCGCGAGTACACATCGGCGGTGTCGATGAAGTTGAAGCCTGCGTCCACCCAGGCGTCGAGCAGTGCGAAGGAGGTGGCTTCATCGGCCGTCCAGCCAAACACATTGCCGCCAAAACACAAGGGCGAGACCTGCAGGCCCGAGCGGCCGAGGGAACGGAGTTGCATGGATGTGCCTTTCAAAAAAGAGATAGAAATCGTGCCAGTTGCCGGGGTTGCGCAGCGCACCCCGGCCACCCAAAGCCTCAGACCAGCCCCAGTGCACCCAGCAGCGCACCGGCGCCCAGCATCCACAGCAGGTGCAGCTTGGTGCGCCAGACCAGCACCGTGGCTGTGGCGGTCAGCAGCCACAGGGGCCAGTCGGTGGTCCATTCGCCATGGGCGCGCGCCAGCACCCAGGACGTAGCCACCAGCAGGCCGATCACCACCGGGGCCATGCCTTGCTTGAAAGCGCGCACGCCGCGCCGCTCACGGTTGCGGTGGCCCCAGCGCGTGGCCGTCCAGGTCAGCAGGCTGCTGGGCAGCATCACGCCCAGCATGCACACCGCCATGCCCAGCGCGCCCAGCAGCCAGCCAGCCACGCCGGGGCCGCCTGCATTGATGCCCACGTTCCAGCCCAGCAGGGCGATGAACAGCACGTTGGGGCCCGGTGCGGCCTGGGCGATGGCGATGGAGGCGTTGAACTGCGGGTCGGTCAGCCACGCCTGGCGCTCGACCAGAAAGCGGTGCATGTCGGGCGCGGTGGCAATGGCGCCACCCACAGCCAGCAGCGACAGCGACAGGTAATACAGGAACAGGTTGAGCCAGTCGCCGATGCTCAGGGCCATCAGCGGTGCGGTGAGGGGGGCGGTGCTGCTCATGGTGCGAGCTTTCTCCAGGTCAGCAGGCAGGCGGCCCCGCCGATCACCGGCAGGATCCAGAACAGCGGCCAGCGCAGCCAGGCCATGGCCACGATGGTCAGCGCCGTGATGGCCAGGCACAGGGGGCGGCCGAGCGGATGGTTGCGGATGGAGACAAACAGCTTGATACCCACCCCGGCAATCAGGCCTGCCGCCACGGCCCCCATGCCACGCAACGCGCCTGCCACGGCCGGTTGGGCAGAGAACTGCGCATACACCACCGCCAGCGCCAGCACCAGCATCAGCGGAAACGTCAGCATGCCCGCCAGCGCTGCAAACGCGCCGCGCAGGCCAAAGTAGCGGTCCCCGATCATGATGCTGAGGTTGACCACGTTGGGGCCCGGCATGATCTGCGCCACGGCCCAGTCTTCGACAAACTCCTCGTTCGTCATCCAGCGTTTTTTCTCCACCAGTTCGCGCTGCACGACCGCCAGAACACCGCCAAAACCCTGCAGCGCCAGCCAGGTGAAGGACCAGAACAGATCGGTCGGGTTGCGGGGCTGCGGGCGCGCAGGCGTTTCGGTGCGGGGGGGTGAGGCGGTGGCGGGTGCCATGGGTGCAAGATTCAGTGAAAAGTGGCTGATGCGCCGGTAATTCATGCCTTTATAGCTATCATTGTGATAGCTTTTTGGTGATGCGGCGGCCCCCGTGATGTTACGCGCGCATGAGGCGGTGCGCTGGCGTCGGGGCGTCGTCATCGGGCAAGCCCGGGGCGGCCATTGGTGCACGCGCGCAAGGCGGTGTGCCGCTATGCTGCCGGGTGGTACGCCCCCCGGGCCCTGGATTCATCCATAGAGACAAGGACACCCCATGAAACTCATTCGATACGGCCAGCCTGGTGCAGAACGCCCCGGTCTGGTGGACGCCCAAGGCACGCTGCGCGACCTGTCCATGCTGTTGCCTGATATCGGCCCCGCGCAGCTCAGCCCGCGCGCCCTGTCGGCGCTGGCCGCCATTGACGCGCGCCGCCTGCCTGCCGTCTATGGCTCGCCCCGCCTGGGCAGTCCGGTGGGCGGTGTGGGCAAGATCGTGTGCGTGGGCCTCAACTATGCCGACCACGCCAAGGAGGCGGGCATGCAGCCGCCCGCCGAGCCAGTGCTGTTCATGAAGGCCGTGACCGCCCTGAGTGGCCCCAACGATGATGTGCGGATACCGCCCGGCGCCACCAAGACCGACTGGGAGGTGGAGCTGGGCATCGTCATCGGCACCCGCGCCCGCCATGTGTCCGAGGCCGACGCGCTGGCCCATGTCGCCGGTTATGTGCTGGCCAACGATGTGTCCGAGCGCGCCTGGCAGTTGGAGCGTGGCGGACAGTGGGACAAGGGCAAGAGCTACGACACCTTCGCGCCCATCGGCCCCTGGCTGGTGACGGCCGATGAGGTGGCCGACCCCCACGCCATCGACCTGTGGCTGGAGGTGAATGGCCAACGTGTGCAAAACGGCAGCACGCGCAATTTCATTTTTGGTGTGCCCACCGTGGTGTCGTACATCAGCCAGTTCATGACCCTGGAGCCGGGTGATCTCATCCTGACCGGCACGCCTGCAGGCGTGGGCCTGGGGCAAAAGCCCGCGCCGTGGTTCCTCAAGCCCGGTGATGTGATGCGCCTGGGCGCCACGGGGCTGGGCGGGCAGCTGCAAAAGTGCGTGGGGGGGTGACGATGGGCAGCAGCTGGGTGCTGCTGCGCCGCGTGTCGCGGGTTGGTTCGGACCTTCTCAGTCCAGCTTGCCGCGCAGCGCGTGGCCCGCGTTGCGCCAGCCCGCCTGCTCCCGGTACTTGACCTTGAAGGTCTTGAGGTCCGCCTGGCTTTCGTACTTGACCCGGAAGATGCTGAACGTGGCCTGGGGAGCGTGGTCCACAAAACACCATACCGCGTCGCCCTCGGCCTGTTGCGCGTGCGGCATTTCGTACCAGCAGAGGTCGGCCTGGCTTTCATAGGGCACCTCAAACACCTTGGCGTCGGCAGCAGCGGCGTGCGGGGCTACCAGAATTTTTGCCATGTGCAATCTCCTGTGAAAAGCGCGAAGCGAATCAGCCCATGGTGCGCAACCCTACGGCCCCGCGCAGTGGTACATACCCGCCCTGCGCGCGGCCCGAGCGCAGCGCCTGACAGGCGTTCGCGCCACCGGCTGACAGGCCGGTTCCTGCCAGCGGCACACACTGCCCCGTGATGCAGCCTGTGCGCTGCGTTGCAAGGTGTGCCATGTCTCTGTTCCCCCGTTGTGCTACCCCCGGTTCTGATGGCGCGCAAGGCAGGCGCGCCCCTTGCGAGGCGCACAGTGGCTGGAGTCGCAGCAAGCATAGGGTGGTGGCCGTGATCGGCACTCTTTGCGCCTTGAGTGCCTGCACTGACCCCGTCTCCCTGCCGCCCGAAGCGGGCATGGGGCGGTCGCCCACGCTGCCCCCGCCCACGTCGGCGCTGCTGCCCACCGTGCACATTGCACCCGCCCAGGCCTGGCCAGCCGGCACACAGCCCGTGCCGATGAACGGCCTGCGAGTGACGGCACTGGCCACGGGGCTGGACCACCCGCGCTGGCTGCTGGTACTGCCCAACGGGGATGTGCTGGTGGCTGAGAGCAACGCGCCCCCCAAGCCTGACGATGCCAAGGGCATCAAGGGCTGGGTCATGAAGCGGGTGATGAAAAGCGCCGGAGCCGGTGTGCCATCGGCCAACCGCATCACCTTGCTGCGCGATGCCGACGGCGACGGCATTGCCGAAACCCGCACCACCTTTGCCGCCGATCTGAATTCGCCGTTTGGCATGGCGCGGGTGGGCAATGCCCTGTATGTGGCCAACACCGATGCGGTGCTGCGCTTTGACTACACCCCGGGACAGACGAGTTTGGTGGGCCCAGGCACCAGGCTCATCGACCTGCCCGCAGGCCCCATCAACCACCACTGGACCAAAAATCTGATCGCGAGCCCTGACGGCAGCAAGCTCTATGTGACTGTGGGATCCAACAGCAACGTGGCCGAAAACGGCATGGCCGCCGAGGCCGGGCGCGCCGCCATCTGGGAGGTGGACCGCCTGACCGGCAGGCATCGCGTGTTTGCATCGGGCCTGCGCAACCCCAACGGCCTGGGCTGGCAACCCGACACCGGCGCGCTGTGGACGGTGGTGAACGAACGCGACGAACTGGGCAACGACCTGGTGCCCGACTACCTCACCTCAGTCGAAGACAGCGCGTTTTACGGCTGGCCCTACAGCTACTTCGGCCAGAACGTGGACGTGCGCGCGCAGCCACCCCGGCCCGACCTGGTGGCCCAGGCCGTCGCGCCCGACTATGCATTGGGCTCGCATGTCGCCCCGCTGGGCATGGCTTTTGCCAACAGCCCGGCGCTGGTGCCAGCGCTGGCGAGCGGCGCTTATGTGGGTGAACATGGCTCGTGGAACCGCAAGCCCCGCAGCGGCTACAAGGTGGTATTTGTGCCATTTGCCAACGGCCAGCCTGTGGGGCTGCCGGTTGATGTGCTCACGGGCTTCGTCAGCCCGGACGGCAAGGCCTGGGGCCGCCCGGTGGGCGTGGCCGTGGACCCGCGCGGTGCGCTGCTGGTGGCCGACGATGTGGGCAACACCGTGTGGCGTGTGACGGGTACCCCCGGTCCCTGAGCTGCGCATGACTGTTGGGCCGTACTTCATGCAACTGAGCGAGCGGTTGATTTGACGGGGTGCCCCATTGGCACCTACCCTGCAGGAACTCTCACCTCACACCACAACCCGCCCATGACCTCAGCCGCACGCCGCCTGCACCTTGAACGCCACCGCTCTGACCGCATTGGCTGGCTACGCGCCGCTGTGTTGGGGGCCAATGACGGCATCGTGTCCACCGCCAGCCTGGTGGTGGGCGTGGCGGCTGCGCAATCGAGCCAGTCCACCATCGTGGTGACGGCGGTCGCTGGGCTGGTGGCGGGCGCCATGTCGATGGCGGCGGGCGAATATGTGTCGGTGCATTCGCAGGCCGACACCGAAAAGGCAGACCTTGACCGCGAGCGCGCGGAGCTGGCCACAGACCCCGCGGCCGAGGCGCGCGAACTGACCGCCATTTACGTCGGCCGGGGCCTGACCCCCGAGCTGGCCCAGCAGGTGTCGGCGCAGCTGATGGCGCACGACGCGCTGGGCGCACACGCGCGGGACGAGTTGAATGTGTCCCCGGCGCTGGCCGCCCGTCCGGTGCAAGCGGCCCTTACATCAGCCGCCAGCTTTGCGATAGGGGCAGCACTGCCGCTGGCTGTTGCCGTGGTGGCGCCCGCCAGCAGCCTGCTGTATGCGGTGGCGGGCTCGGCGCTGGTCTTTTTGGCGCTGCTGGGGGCTGTGGCAGCGCGCACAGGTGGCGCAAGCATGGCCGTGGGGGCCTGGCGCGTGACCTTCTGGGGGGCCCTGGCCATGGCCATCACGGCGGGGGTGGGGGCGTGGTTTGGGGCGCCGGTGTGAAGACTGCCAGCGCGCCCGCCGCACCACGGGCTGAGCGTGCATCCTATGAGGTGCTGGAGACGAAAATTTGAATCTGAACGGCCTGTAGCGCTAGTGAAATATGCGCTAAATGCTATTAAAAGCAGAGCGTTTTGACGTCAATTCATGGCGCTGCGGCTGGTGATCTGCCCCAGCACCGTCGCCCCCGTCAGCCGTTGCTGCACGGTGGCCTGCACGGCCGGTGGTGCATCACGCAGCAATGCGGGCCAGTCGGCCTGCGCCTGTTTCACCACATCCCGCAGCAGCGCCAGGTGCCGGGGCACGCGCAGCAGCCCGGCGGATTTCATCAGGCCTTCCATGTCATCCCAGGTCAGCGCCCGCAGGGTTCTGTCGATGGCGCGGTTCACGGCGTACTGCTGGTCTGGCACGCCATCAAAAAATGCGGCCACGCATACCGGGTCATACAGCGGGGCCAGTTGGGGCACACGGCCATCGGGGTAGATCAGGGCCCAGTTTTTGAGGTGGGCGTCGGTGTTGCCCATCAGGATGAAGGCCACCATGCGCGCGAGAAATTCTCGCGTGTCCTGCACCGGCTGCCGGCTCAGGCGGTTGAGCACACGCAGCATGGTGGCCCAGTCGTGCAATACCCCCTTGCCGTGCGACTTGCCGTATTTTTGGCGGGGCGTGTAGCCCAGCACCTGGTTGAACTCCTCCATGTGCACACGGGCGCCGCCGGGCAGGTGGTCAAAGCGCTGCACGGCCAGGATGTCGTTGAAGGGCACGGTGTCAGGCAGGTCGGCCTCGGCGCGGGTGATGACGTGCACATCGGCCACGTTCAGCCCCAGCGCCTTGCACAGCTGGTAGCCGGTGTACTCGTTGGCCACCAGGTCGGGGTGGGCGGTGGTGGGCAACTTCAGAATCACGCTGCCCGCCGCGCCCCGGCGGTGCACGGTGTAGCGTCGGCCGTCCTGCACCGCGCTGAACTTGGTCACCACGCCGGGGAGCGAGGCTGCGTCTTCCACCGGGAACTCCACAAACCCTGGCTCCAGCACATCGAGCCCCTGTGTGGTGTGCCAGTAGCGCACCACGTCCGGGATGCCGTCTTGCGCGGGCACGGGCTCCACCTCCAGCGCGCCCATTAAGTCGTGGCCTGCGGCGGCCAGCAGCTCGAACTCGTCGTCGGGGCTGCAGCCGCGCTCGCGCGCCAGCCGCTCGCGGTTATGGCCTTCGGGCAGCAGATTCTGAAAGTACACGGGCCAGCGCCCATCGGTGCGCACCAGCCGCGCATCGCGTGCTGATGCCAGGATCTGCTGCGTGGCGGCCTCGTCCGCGCCCTGGTAGCTGAGCGACAGGGTGGGGCGCTGCGGGTTGCGGATGTAGCTCTCGTCAAACGACACACGCAGGATGTCGCCGTATTGCGAGAGGTAGCCAATCGCTTCGCGCCCGCTCGCGCTGCCGTCCGCCTGCGGGGGGCGGTGCAGGTACAGGCGCGGGTAGCGGATGGAGGTGCTCATGGGGCTTGGGCTGGGCAGTGCGGTAAGGTGGTGCGTCGTCAGGGTCAGCGGCGCAGGCTGTCCACCACCGAGGGCGGCGCATCCACCCCCTCGGGCTGGCCCAGAAACTTGCCACCGGCCTGAATGAATGCCTCCAGGCTGGGCCGCAGGCTGCTGGGTACGGCAATGATGTCCATGCCCAGCACCCGCGCCATTTCGGCCAGGGTGGAATAGCGGGGGTCCAGGTCGCCGCCTTCGGTGCGCTGCACCGTCATGCGGGAGAGACCCGCACTTTCGGCCAACTGGGCCTGGGTCATCTGGTGGGCTTTGCGGGCGGCGGCGAGGGTGGGGATGAGATCGTTTGGCATGATGATATTTATACTCTTTTTTAATATAAAGAGTATATAAATATACAAATTTTAGCCGTCATGACTCGGTTTAGAGCGAAGCCAACGGAGGCAATACCTCGCTGCGCTCTGTGCAAAACCGCTGCGCCTCCTCCAGCAGCCACTCTTTCACCAGCTCCATTGCCGGGCTAGGGTGCGTGGTGGTCACAAACGAATAGGCCGCGCGCGATGTCACGCTGCGCCCCAGCAGCGGCACCAGGCGCCCGGCCTTCACATCCTGCAGCACCAGCGCGGCGCGGCCCATGGCAATGCCCTGGCCGGCCAGCGCTGCGCCGAGGGCCAGTTGCGACAGGTTGAACTGCTGGCCGCCCGCCCAGGGCGGTGGCGTGGCGCCCCTCTGCGCAAACCAGCGCTGCCACTCCTCGTAAGTGTCTGCGCCGTCCCAGGCGCTGCTGTCGTGCAGCAGCCAGTCGCCGTGCAGGTCTTGCGGCTGGGTGATGGGCGGGTGGCGGGCCAGGAACTCGGGGCTGGCCACGGGGATGAGCCATTCGTCGAGGAACACGGTGGCGTTCAGGTCGCGGTAGCCGCCCAGGTCAAAGCGCACGGCGGCTTCCACGCCGTCGCGCACCATGCGGGTGCGGTCCAGCGTGTGGAACTCGCCAAACACGCGCAGCCCGGTGTGGGGGTGCTGGCGAAAGAAGTCGCCCAGCCGGGGGGTGAGCCAGCTCATGGCAAACGAGGGCGAGCAGCTCAGCGTGGCGGTGGCGGCCTCTGCCGGCTGGCGCATCTGGGCCAGGGTGCTTTCGATGGCGTCAAAGCTCTCGCGCAGCACCACAGCCAGCCATTTGCCCTCGGGCGTAGGCACCAGGGCGCGCGGCGTGCGCAGGAACAGCGGGCGGCGCAGCCAGTCTTCGAGCTGCTTGACCTGCTGGCTCACGGCGCCCTGTGTGATGCACAGCTCGGCCGCCGCCTTGGTAAAGCTGCCGTGGCGGGCGGCTGCATCAAAACTGCGCAGCCAGGCGAGCAGGGAGGGGGAGAGGCGAATATCCATTATTAATACTAATGATGCGCTCAATATAAATGGTTTGTGACGGGGGCGTGACCGGCGAAGAATGGGGGCAAGACTTTTCGAAATGAACGCGCCATGACGATTGCCGAACCCCGAGCTGCCATCGATGCCTTGCTGGCCACCCGCCTGCGCAACGCCCAGCCTGCCTTGTGGACCAATCTGGCGCGGCAGGCACAGCCCGCCGCCGCGCTGCCTGCACTGGGCAGAACCATTAGTCTGGATGATACGTACGCAGCGGCTGCCCGCCTGGCCCGTTTTGCCGGGCTGCTGGCGCAGGTGTTCCCAGAGCTGACCGCTACCGGGGGCGTGGTGGAGTCGCCCCTGCTGCCTGCTGCGGCGCTGGCGCCTGCACTGGGCTTGGCCGAGGCGCAAGGCCGCCTGTTCATCAAGGCCGATCACAGCCTGCCCGTGGCGGGCTCCATCAAGGCGCGCGGCGGCATGCACGAGGTGCTGGAGTTTGCCGAGGGGTTGGCGCTGCAGCATGGACTGGTGCAGCCCGGCGGCGACTACCGAGCGCTGGCGACGCCGCAGGCGCGTGGGCTGCTGGGTCGTTACCAGGTGGCGGTGGGCTCTACCGGCAACCTGGGCATGAGCATTGGTGTGGTGGCGTCTGCCCTGGGTTTTCAGGCCACGGTGCACATGTCGGCCGATGCCAAGGAATGGAAGAAGGAGCGCCTGCGCCAGCGTGGCGTGCAGGTGGTGGAGCACGCGGGCGACTACGAACGCGCCGTGGCCGCAGGCCGTGCCGAGGCGGCCAGCAACCCGCAGTGCCACTTTGTGGACGACGAGCAATCGTTCTCGCTGCTGCTGGGCTACAGCGCAGCGGCGCTGCACCTGCATAAGCAACTGGCCGAGCAGGGCGTGGTGGTGGATGCCGAGCACCCGCTCATCGTGTACCTGCCCTGCGGTGTGGGCGGTGCGCCTGCAGGCATCACCTTTGGCATGCGGCAGGTGCTGGGGCCGCATGTGCACTGTTTTTTTGCCGAGCCGGTGCAGTCGCCGTGCTTCATGGTGCAAATGATGGCCGATGCAACGCAAGGTGTCGGGCGGCATCCCTCGGTCTACGACTGGGGCCTGACCAACCGCACCGAGGCCGATGGCCTGGCCGTGCCGCGTGCGTCGCTGCTCGCAGCCGAGCTGATGCGTCCGCTGCTGTCGGGCGTGTACACCGTGGCCGACGACACCATGTTTGCACACCTGGTGCGGGTGCTGGACGCCTTGGGCGAGCGCATCGAGCCCTCGGCTGCCGCAGGCTTCAGCGGCCCGGCCATGTTGACGGGCACCACGGCCGGGCAGGCCTGGCTGCGCAGCACGGGCATTGAGGCCGTGCTGCATCAGGCCACGCATCTGGTGTGGACCACGGGCGGCCTGCTGGTGCCCGATGCGCAGTACCAGGGCTTTGTGCAGCGCGGCAGGGCCGTGCTGGCTGCGCAGGCCTGATGGCCCACCACCTTCTTTCCTCTTTTTTCTTTTCACTTTTTTATCTGGAGCCACGCCATGAACCGCAAGCAACTGCTTTTGTCTGCCGTCCTCTGTGCCGCCCTGGGGGCCGTTGCATGGGCCCCGGCCATGGCGCAGGAGGCTGCCTTCCCCACCAAGCCGATCACGCTGGTGATTCCGTTCCCGCCCGGTGGCGCCACCGATGTGCTGGGGCGGCTGATTGGCAAGAAGCTGGGTGACAAGCTGGGCCAGAGCGTGGTGATCGACAACCGCGCGGGTGCGGGCACGGTGATCGGTGCGACGTCGGTGGCGCGGGCGGCGCCGGATGGCTACACGCTGCTCATGAGTTCGGGCACCACCTTCACCGTCAACCCCGCCGTGCGCGCCAAGCTGCCGTACGACCCGGTCAAGAGCTTTGAGCCCATTGGCATCACGGGCCGCACGGGGTTGATTCTGCTGGCCAACAAGGATGTGCCTGCCAGCGACCTGAAGCAGTTCGTGGCCCTGGTGAAGGCGGCGCCCGACAAGTATTCGTATGGCTCGTTCGGCACGGGCACCACCTCGCAGTTTGCAGGCGAGATGTTCTTCCACGCGGCGGGTCTCAAGATCCAGCATGTGCCGTACAAGGGCAGCGCTCCCGCGATGACCGACCTGCTCGGCGGGCAGATCCCGTTCACGGTGGACACCGTGTCGGCCGCGCTGCCGCAGCTCAAGGACGGCAAGATCAAGGCCATTGCGGTGACCTCCGGCAAACGCTCGGCCCTGCTGCCCAAGGTGCCCACGCTGGCAGAGAGTGGCTACCCCGGCCTGGAGATGGACACCTGGCTGGCCATGGTGGCGCCGCGTGGCCTGCCACCGGCTGTGAAGTCGCGGCTGGAGCTGGCGCTGGCCCAGGTGGTGTCAGACCCAGAGACGCGTGACAAGATGGTCGCGGTAGGGTTCGAGCCGTCCTATGCTTCGTCCAAGGTGTTGGCCGAGCTGATCGACAAGGAGCTGCCGTTGATGCGCGCCATTGCACAGCGTGCCGCTATCACCGCAGACTGAACCCGTGGGACCAGAACAAGGAGACAAGCCCGAGATGACCACAACAAGCCCCCAAGCCCTGGTTGAGCTGACCGCCAACGAACTGCGCCATCACATCGGCACGCGCGAGATTTCGCCGGTGGAGCTGCTCGACGCCTGCATCGCCCGCATCGAGGCGGTGAACCCGCATGTGAATGCCGTCACCGCCACCTGCTACGACCGCGCCCGCACCGAGGCCAAGGCGGCCGAGCAAGCCGTGCTGCGCGGCGAACCACTGGGCCTGCTGCATGGCCTGCCCATGGGCGTGAAGGACCTGGAGGCCACGGCGGGCTTGCTGACCACCTATGGATCACAGATCTACCGTGAGCACATTCCGGCCGAGGACAACGTGCTGGTGGCACGCCTGCGCGCGGCGGGCGCCATCGTCACGGGCAAGACCAACATCCCCGAAATGGGCGCAGGCGCCAATTCGCGCAACACCGTGTGGGGCGCCACGGGCAACCCCTTCAACCCCAACCTGAACGCCGGGGGCTCGTCGGGCGGCTCGGCCGCTGCGCTGGCGTGCGACATGTTGCCGGTGTGCACGGGCTCGGACACGGGCGGGTCGCTGCGCATTCCGGCGTCCATCTGCGGCGTAGTGGGCTTCAGGCCCTCGCCCGGCGTGGTGCCCAGCTCGCGCAAGCTGCTGGGCTGGACGCCGATTTCGGTGGTCGGCCCCATGGGCCGCACGGTGGAAGAGGCCTGTCTGCAGTTGGCGGCATCGGCGGGCATGTCGGCGGGCGACCCGCTGAGCTACCCGCTGGACCCGATGAGCTTCCTTCTGCCCGAAGCCGTGGACCTGAGCCGCCTGCGCGTGGCTTATACCGAGGACTTTGGTGCCTGCGCTGTGGACAACGGCATCCGCGCCGTGTTCCGCCGCAAGGTACAGGCCATGAAGCACCTGTTTGCGCGTTGCGACGCCATCGACATCGACCTGGGCGATGTGCACCGCTGCTTTGACGTGCTGCGCGCCGAGGCCTTTGTGGCCAGCACGCGCGAGGCCTACGAGCGCGACCCCGCCAGCCTGGGCCCCAACACCCGCGCCAACTACGAAATGGGCGCCGCCATGACGCTGCTCGACAGCGCCTGGGCGCAGGCCGAGCAGACACGCATCCTGGCGCGGTTCCAGAAGCTGTACGAAGAGTACGACGTGATCCTGGCGCCCACCACGCCGGTGTCGCCGTTTGCGTGGACCGAGCTGTTTGCCAGCCATATCAACGGCGAGCCGCAGGCCAACTACTACCGATGGCTGGCGTTGACTTATGTGACCACGCTCACCACCCACCCTGCGCTGAGCCTGCCCTGTGGGCTGGACGACGCCGGGATGCCGTTTGGCCTGCAGATCGTGGGCCGCTTCCGTGCCGACCGCCATACGCTGGGCGTGGGGCATGCGCTGGAGCAGGCGTTCAAGGGCATTGCCGGGCTGGCACGGCCCCGGCCCGACATCGCCAAGCTGATGCAAACCAATGCCGAACCCGCGCTGACCTCCATCGTGACCGTGGCACCCGACCCCCGCGACGCCCGCAGCCTGCCGCGCGACGACCGTGCGGCATCGGCCGCACAGGTGTCGGCCGTTTGAGCAGGAGGAGCAGATGCAAACCGTAGACACCATCGTCATCGGCGCAGGCATTGCCGGGGCCTCCGTGGCCTGGCAACTGGTGCAGCCCGGCGCCGCAGGGCAGGGCGCCAGCGTGCTGCTGCTGGAGCGCGAATCGCAGCCCGGCTATCACACCACCGGCCGCTCGGCCGCGCTGTACATGGCGACCTATGGCACGCCCAACATCCAGGCGCTGACGCGGGCGAGCCGCGCGTTTTACGACGCGCCGCCGGCGGAGTTTGGCGCTGACCCCATCCTCTCACCCCGGGGCGTGGTCTATGTGGCCGGGCCGGACCAGCTGGACCTGCTCAAGCAGACCTACGACGAAGCGCACGCCACCTCGCCCAATGTGCAATGGGTGGACAAGGCCGAGCTGCTGGCAATGCTGCCTTGCCTCAAGCCCGAGGCCGTGGCTGCAGGCATGAGCGAGCCCGAGGCGGCCGACATTGATGTGAACGCCCTGCACCAGGGCTACCTGCGGGGCCTGCGCCAGCATGGCGGCCAGGTGCTGACGAACGCTGAGGTCACGGCTGTGCGCCGCGAAGGCACTGTGTGGCAGGTGACGCTGGCCGATGGGCGATTGTTTGCCGCCCCCACCATCGTCAATGCTGCGGGTGCCTGGGCCGATGTGGTGGCGGGCCTGGCCGGTGTGCCGCCCATCGGGCTGGAGCCGCGCCGCCGCACTGCGTTCACCTTCCCCGTGCCCGAGGGCATGGACGCCACCCACTGGCCAGCCGTGATTGGCATCGACGAGAGTTTTTACTTCAAGCCCGACGCGGGGCAACTACTGGGCTCACCGGCCAATGCCGACCCTACACATCCGCACGATGTGGTGCCGGAAGAGCTCGACGTGGCCACCGGGATTTATCACATCGAGGAAATGACCCGCTTCCAGATCCGCCGGCCGTCGCACACCTGGGCCGGGCTGCGCTCCTTCGTGTCGGATGGCGACATGGTGATCGGCTGGGACAACCACGTGCCCGGCTTCTTCTGGCTGGCCGGGCAGGGCGGGTATGGGATTCAGAGCGCGGCGGGCGCCTCGTTGCTGGCGCGGCAACTGTTGCGGGGCGAGCCGCTGGCCGAGGAGCTGGTGCGCGAGGGCGTGGGGGTGGAAGGGCTGTCGCCTGCGCGTTTGCGCTGAGGTGCCCAGACGAGAGGGGCTCCGCTTCTCAGGCGAAGGTGTTGACGTTGGTGCCCAGCGTGCCGCTGGTGGCCAGCTGGGGCTGGGGCTGGGGCATGGACTGCTGCATGGCGTCGATCATGGTGGCGGCCGATACGGCCTGCATGTCCAGCGCCTTTTTCAGTACCACCATGTTCAAGGCGTCCGACGTCTTGGCGCTAGCCAGGTTGGTAGCGGTGTTGACGATGCTGTTGGTCAGGGCGACGTCCATGGTGACTCCTCGGGGCAATGGTGGGTTATCGGCGCGGCAGAACGCGGCTTGAGCGTTGTTACATGTTCAGCGGTGGTGGACCTGCTCTGTAGTGCTCCGCCTAGTCCAGTGCGGGCACCCCAAGGGCTGGGCAGGCGGCCAGGTCGGAGGCGTGGGTGTGTGGCAGCTGGCGGGCTGCGTCGCGCAAGGCGGTGCGCACGCCTTCTTCCAGCGTGGGGTGATAGAAGGGCATGCCCAAGAGGTCGTGCACTGTCAGTTGCTGCTGCACGGCCAAGGCCAGCAGGTGCGCCAGGTGCTCGCCGTCAGGGGCACACAGCTCGGCGCCCAGCAGGCGACCACTCGTATGGTCTGCATAGACGCACAGGCGTCCATGGTTGCGCTGGGCGGTGCGGGCACGGCCCTGGTTTGCGTAGCTGGCGGTGCCGGTGACGGTGCTGTGCGCGTCCATGTCGGCCACGCGAGGTCCCACAATGGCGATGCTGGGGTCGGCGAACACGATGGACAGCAAGCTGCGGCGCCGAAAGCGCGTGGGAGTGGGGGCCAGGGCGTTCAGGCCTGCAATATGGCCTTCATCGGCCGCCTCGTGCAGCAACGGGGTGTGGGTGTTGGCGTCACCCGTCATAAACACCGGCAAATTGCCAATTTGCTGGGTTTGTGGATCTACGGTGGGCAGTCCGCGCGCATCCAGCGGTACGCCCAGTGTCTCCAGGCCCAAGTGCTCAATGTTGGGCACCCGGCCCATGGCGGCGATGACCTGGTCCACTACCACGCGGTTGGCGCCGCTGGCGATTTCAATGCCTCCAGGCACTTCGCGCAGCTGCGCCTCGGCGCCCATGTGCAGAACCATGTCCTGCTTGAGCAGGGCCGCCAGCTCGGCATTCAGCGTTGGGTCGCTCAAGCCAGCCAGCGTGTGGCCAGTGGTGAACGCAGCCACCTGCAGGCCCAGCCGCGCGAGCGCTTGGGATAGCTCCACTCCAATCGGGCCCAGGCCGATCACTGCAATGCGGGGGCCTAGGGTTGGTTGTTCGAACAAGGTGTCGGTGGTGAGCATGCGGTCGCCAAATGCCAGCCATGCCTCAGGCACACGTGGGCGTGATCCCGTGGCGATGATGATGCTGCGCGTGGCGTAAGCCGTGCCATCAATGTCCACCAAACGCGGTCCCAGCAGCGTGGCGCGCCCTGGCACCTGGTTGCTGCCCAGTTCATTGGTGGCTTTGAGGGCGCCCGCCACGAAGTCGTCGCGCAGTGCGCGCACGCGCTGGAGCACGGAAGGCAGGTCTGCGGTCAATGCACTGGCGCCCCGAAGGCCAAATGCTTCAAAAGTGTGGCGCCGGTGGAAAGCGTTGGCCGCCTCGATCAGCGCTTTGGACGGCATGCAGCCCACGCGGGCGCAGGTAGTGCCCCAGGGGCCTTCATTGACAATGAGGTAGTGGTCGGTGCGCTTGCGCACTTCACGCAGCGCGGCCAGGCCCGCCGTGCCTGCGCCAATGATGATGGTGTCGAGCGGTTGGGCCATGGGGCTTTCTCGGAGTCTGAAAACCCGGAGTGTGACGCGCGAGCCGCCGCAACGTTGTAGGCGCACAGGCCGTTTCAGTGAGGCCGCTGAGGGCGCTTGCGCGCATGTGAAAACCGAGCTTGTTGCCCTTTGGGGGCCGGGTCTCGGCGTCCGGTCAGGCTTCGGGGTCCGTCCAGCCCACTCGGCCTTGCCCGTGGTCGTTGATCCGTTGCACAAAAGGGGCGGCTTGCGTCTGGGGCAGGCGCAGCTGCAAGGTGACCAGCGTGCCATGCTGCACGCCCACCAATTCGGCGCCAGCAGCTTCAATTTCGCGGCGCAGCAGGCCTTCCAGGGCATAGGGCACCTGGCACTGCAACAGGGCCATGCGCTGCAGCGTGACCTTGGGGGCCGTCAGCAGTGCCTGGGCAATTGTGTCGGTGTAGGCGCGCACCAGGCCGCCCGCGCCCAGCTTGACGCCGCCAAAGTAGCGCACCACCGTGGCCAGCACGCCTTCCAGGTCCTGGTGGCGCAAAACGTCCAGCATAGGGCGGCCAGCGGTGCCACCGGGCTCTCCGTCGTCCACCGCAGCCGACTGTCCGCCCGCCAGTAGCGCCCAGCAGATATGGGCTGCGCCAGGGTGTTGCTTCCACAGCGCATCCACTGCCGCCTGCGCGCTGGCGCGGTCGGCCATGGGCTGCACGCAGCCGATGAAGCGGCTTTTCTTGATGATGAGTTCGCTGTGCGCCGGGGCAGCCAGAGTCTGGGGCATGGGGCAGCGAGTGTACGGCGAGCGCTTTGGGTGCCAGCAGGGGGCCGTGTGTGACGGAAGTCACAGCACGGACCCTGAAGGGTGTGGATCGGCACAAATCGCGTTGGGAATGTGCGTTCTGTCACACATGCCATAGGCGCGGGTTCCTACACTGCGGACATGTTGCTGTGGACTACGCTGTTGCTACGCATTTGAAAGCACTCGGGCCATCAGAAAAGGAGCCGCCATGTTTGCCACTTCGCTCTCTGCACCTTTGCCTACCTCCCTCGCCGGCCATCTGTTTGGCCGTTTCATCTCTTCCTCGGTCTCCCAGGCATCGGGCGCCAGCTCGGTGGCATCGACCGGCGCGATGCCAAACGCAGTGGAAGAGCACGACGAAGAGATGCCGGACCTGGCGCAGCGCGTGCGGGAAATCGGTGAGTGGTGACACGGCGTGCTGCGTAACGTAACAAGCCACGCAGCGTCCCTTCAGCCGGTGTTGCCCACGCAATCGTCTACTGCGCCCAGGTCGCGTGCCATGAGCACGCTGGTGTAGTTGGTCAAAGGGCGCCAGTCGCACTCGCCGACCACCCGGTAACCCCAGGATTCATACATCGCTATCAAGGCCGTGGCCGGTTGCGCAGTGTCCAGCGCCATTACTCGGGCGCCCGCTCGGCGGGCATAGTCCAGGGCATAGGCGTGCAGCTGTTTGCCGTAACCCTGGCCTTTGGCACCGGGGGTGATGCAGAACTGGCACAAAGACCACACCGAAGGGTCGCGGTACAGCGGCACTGAGGATTCAGGTTGAGGCGGTCGCAGCGTGGCGGTGCCCACATAGTCTTCGCCGTCCAGCATCACCAACCCCGTGCCTGAAGCAAACCGCTTCGCCGTATCTTCCACAGACTGGTGGGTGCCCCAGTAGCGCAGACCCCGCAGCGCGTGGGGTGCATAGGCGCAGTGGATGAGGGAGGTCAGGCGTGCGAGGTCATCGTCGGCCGTGAAGGGGCGAATCAAAAGCGAATCGGACAAAGTCATCGAGATACTCCGTGGCCTCGCGTTGAAGGCCGCTGGTCGGGCAGCGGGTCGTGTTGCCTCATTTCAAAGCTTTAGCTCCCAGGTCTCTCCCACCAATTGCTGACCAAAGCCTTCGTAGGGCTCGGTCTTGACCAGCCGAAAACCGCGCTGACCGTAGATGCCACGCGCAGCCGTGAGGCAGCTGTTGGTCCATAGAACCATCTTTTTGTAACCTTTTGCACGCGCAAAGGCAATGCATTCGTCGGTGAGGCGGGCGCCCAGGCCGAGGCCCCTGGCTTTGGGGCTGAGGATGAGCATGCGCAGCTGCGCCGTGGTGGCAGATTTGCGCACCACAAACACCGAGCCCACGCGCTCGCCGTTCAGCTCGGCGATCCAGGCTTTCTCCCATGCGGGCTGGAACTTGCGCAAGAACTGCGCTGCGATGTCTGCCACCAATGCCTCAAAACGGTTGTCCCAGCCGTACTCGCGCCAATAGATCTCGCCATGCTGCTGCACTACCCAGCCCATGTCGCCGGGCAAAGGGTCGCGCAGGACGGCGATTCGGGTGCCATCCGCCGCGTTGGAGGGGGAGGACAGCAGGGTTTCGATCCGTTCCATGGCCTCCACGACCTCCTGGCGCCGAGCCGGGGGCAAGGGGGCCAGCAGTGCTGCAGCTTCGTCGCGCGAACGCTGCTGCAGCGGCTCGAACGCCTCGCGTCCAGCAGCGGTGAGCGTGACCAGGCTTTGCCGCGCGTCCTTGGCGTTGGCATGCCGTTCTATCCACCCGGCCTGCTCAAAACGCCGCAATATCCTGCTCATGTACCCGCCGTCCAGCCCCAGCTCCCGCGCCAGTTCGCTGGCCACAGGGGCTTCGCGATGGGCCAGTTCGTAGAGCACGCGCACGTCGGTCAGCGACAGCTTGCTGCCCAGGTACGGGTCCAGCACGCCAATGCGGCGGGTGATGAAGCGGTTGAACCGGCGCACGGCTTTCACCGCACTCGCAGGCACCGGGACGGACTCGGGAAGGGTAGAGGTGTTGTCGCTCATAAATGCCTCTGTCAGTTAATTAATTGACAAAAGCAAGTATATGTCTGACGGCTATCAAGCCTGTAACAGTGAGGGGCAAGGGCCGCCAAGGCGACAAAAACCGTCCGCCAACGTAAAATCACGGGTTATCCACCACAGACGCGCCCCACGAAGACCCCCATCGCACCGGGGGCGGCCGCGACCCCCTTTGCATGAACGCCCCCGTTGACGTCTCCTTTTTTGCGCGCGCCGCAAAGCCCTTGACCAGCTACCGTCCGTACTGGGCCAAGCGCTTTGGCACGGCATCGTTCCTGCCGATGAGCCGCGCCGAGATGGAGAAACTGGGCTGGGACAGCTGCGACATCATCCTGGTGACGGGCGACGCGTATGTGGACCACCCGAGCTTTGGCATGGCCGTCATCGGCCGCACGCTGGAGGCGCAGGGCTTTCGCGTGGGCATCATCGCCCAGCCCGACTGGCAGAGCGCCGAGCCGTTCAAAGCACTGGGCAAGCCCAACCTGTTTTGGGGCGTGACGGCGGGCAACATGGATTCGATGATCAACCGGTATACCGCCGACCGGAAGATCCGCAGCGATGACGCCTACACCCCCGGCGACGTGGGCGGCAAGCGCCCCGATCGTGCGGCCATCGTCTACAGCCAGCGCTGCCGCGAGGCCTACAAGGACGTGCCCATCATCCTGGGCGGCATTGAAGGCAGCCTGCGTCGCATTGCGCATTACGACTACTGGAGCGACAAGGTGCGCCGCTCCATCGTGGTAGACAGCAAGTGCGATCTGCTGCTGTACGGGAACGCCGAGCGTGCGTTGGTGGAGGTGGCCCACCGCATCGCAGCGCGTGAACCGGTGGAGCAGATCACCGATGTGCGCGGCACGGCCTTTGTGCGCCGACCGGACGACGAGAGCGGCAAGGGCTGGTTCGAGATCGACTCCACCACGGTGGACGAGCCCGGCCGCGTAGAGGCGCACATCAACCCGTACATGACCACCAGCGAGCAGGCTGCGGCCCAAGGCAGCACCTGCAGCAAAGAGGATGGGAATGCTACTGATTCTGTAGCGGGCACCGCAAATAACACCGGCGCTACCGGCCAAAACAGCCCCAACCCTGCCATTCAGCCGATCCAGTTCGTTGCCAATCCGGCGCTCAAGGCCAAGCTCAAGGTGCCCCCGCGCGAGAAGAGCGTGATCCGCCTGCCCAGCTACGAGCAGGTCAAAAGCGACCCCGTGCTCTACGCCCACGCCAACCGCGTGCTGCACCTGGAGACCAACCCTGGCAACGCGCGTGCACTGGTGCAGGCCCATGGCGAGGGTGTGACGGCGCGTGATGTGTGGATCAACCCGCCCCCCATCCCGCTGACCACGGCCGAGATGGACTACGTGTTCGACCTACCTTACGCGCGTGGCCCGCACCCCAGCTACGCCGACGAAAACGGCAGCCATGACGGCGCGACCAAGATCCCCGCGTGGGAGATGATCCGGTTCTCCATCAACATCATGCGCGGCTGCTTTGGCGGCTGCACCTTTTGCTCCATCACCGAGCACGAGGGCCGCATCATCCAGAGCCGCTCGGAAGATTCGATCATCCAGGAGATCGAGGACATCCGCGACAAGGTCAAGGGCTTCACAGGCACCATCAGCGACCTGGGTGGCCCCACGGCCAACATGTACCGCCTGGGCTGCCGCAGCCCCGAGATCGAGGCCGCCTGCCGCAAGCCCAGCTGCGTGTACCCCGGCATCTGCCAGAACCTCACCACCGACCACGGCCCGCTGATCAAGATCTACCGCCGTGGCCGCGCGCTCAAGGGCATCAAGAAGATCCTCATCGGATCGGGCCTGCGCTATGACCTGGCGGTGAAATCGCCGGAGTACGTGAAGGAGCTGGTACAGCACCACGTGGGGGGCTACCTCAAGATCGCGCCCGAGCACACAGAGCAGGGCCCGCTCACCAAGATGATGAAGCCGGGCATCGGCAGCTATGACAAGTTCAAGCAGATGTTCGAGAAGTTCAGCGAAGAGGCGGGCAAGAAGCAGTTCCTGATCCCGTACTTCATCGCCGCGCACCCGGGCACCAGTGACGAGGACATGATGAACCTCGCCATCTGGCTGAAGAAGAACGGCTTCCGCGCCGACCAGGTGCAGACCTTCTACCCCAGCCCCATGGCCACGGCCACGGCCATGTACCACTCGGGCCGCAACACGCTGACCCGCGTGCGCCGCGAAATGCGCGATGTGGATGAAGAGTCTGTGGACATCGTGCGCGGCGAAAAGCGCCGCCGCCTGCACAAGGCCTTCCTGCGCTACCACGACCCGAACAACTGGCCGCTGCTGCGCGATGCGCTCAAGGCCATGGGCCGGGCGGACCTGATCGGTAACGGCAAGCACCACCTGATCCCGACCTTCCAGCCGCTCACCGACGGTGGTTACCAGAGTGCGCGGCGCAAGAACTCGACCCCGACAGGGGCCAAGCCCGCGGTGGCACCGGCGTCGCGCACGGTGCAGCAGCCCACCAAGGGCCGCATCCTGACCCAGCACACGGGCCTGCCACCGCGCGTGACCGGGGGCGCGGCCAAGCCGGCTGCTGGCGGCAAACCGTTCAAGAAAGCGCGATAGTCCGCTGCCTGCCTGCTTGCCTGCTTGCTCGCGTGGCGGGGCGGGGCGGGGCGGGCAGGGCGTCCATCTGCCCATTGCATCTGCAGGCTGAAACGGGGGGCTGGCATGCCGCGCCAACGGCATCGGTGGGGTGGCGGGACTCAGGCGCGTCAGGCCCGCGCGGTGGTCAGGCGGTGGTGTAGTCCCTCGCCAGGCATTCCGACAGCGGCACGGGCTTCGCCACCGCATAGCCTTGGGCGTAGTTCACGCCGATGAGTCGCAACGCATCCACGGTGGCTTCGGACTCGGCGAACTCGGCAATCGTCTGCTTGCCCATCACATGGCCGATGCGGTGGATCATTTCCACCATGGCACGGTTGGTGGGGTCTTGCAGAAGGTCCTTCACGAAAGCGCCGTCGATCTTGAGGTAGTTCACCGGCAGGTGCTTGAGGTAGGTGAAGGACGACATCCCCGCGCCGAAGTCATCGAGCGCGAACCTGCAGCCCAGTTGCTGCAGCTCCTTCATCAGGCGCACCGCGTTGGGCAGGTGCGATATCGCGCTGGTCTCGGTGATCTCGAAGCACAGCAGCGCGGGGTCCAGCCCGGATTCGGTGAGCGTGGTACGGATGTACTTGAGCAGGCTGTCATCCCCCAGGCTGGTGCCCGAGAGGTTGATGGCGCAGGTGTGCAGCGGCTGGGCGCCCGGGGTGCGCTGGTGCTGCGCCAGCGCCTGCAGTGTGTGGCGGATCACCCAGCGGTCGATGGACGGCATCATCCCGTAGTGCTCGGCGGCCGGGATGAAGGTGCTGGGCGCCACCAGCTGGCCGTTTTCCTCCTCGCGCAGGCGCAGCAGCACCTCCATGTGCAGGCCTTCATCACCGGTGCCTTGCAGCGCGCGGATGGTCTGCGCGTACAGCTGGAAACGGTTGTGCTCCAGCGCCAGGCGCAGGCGCCGCACCCAGTCCATGTCGCCTTCGCGCCGGGTCATCTCGATGTCTTCGGGCTGGTAGATGAACACCCTGTTGCGCCCACCTTCCTTGGCACGGTAGCAGGCCATGTCGGCCACGCGCATGGCCTCCTGGATGGAGGTGAGCGCTGGGATGAGCTGCACCATGCCGATGGAGAGGCCCGTGCTGAGCTGCTGGCCTTCCCAGGCCAGGCGCAGGTCCTGGCCAGCCTGGCGCAATTGCTCTGCAATGCGCGCCGAGGGGCCAACGGGGCAGTCCTTGAGCAGGATGCCGAATTCGTCGCCGCCCAGCCGTGCCAGCGTGTCCCCTTCGCGCAGGTGGCTTTGCAGCATGCGACAGACCTCCCGCAGCATCTCGTCGCCGGCCTGGTGGCCGCAGGTGTCGTTGATGAGCTTGAACTGGTCCATGTCCACGTAGAGCAGCGAGCCCTCACGGCCCGGCTGGCGCGGGTGGCTGAGCAGGGCTTCAAGCCGGTGCTCGAACTCGCGCCGGTTCACCAGGCCCGTCAGCGCATCATGGCTGGCCTGCCACGAGAGCTGCTCTACATAGTGCTGCTCGCGCGTGACGTCGTGCAGCGCCAGCACCGCTCCGGTCAGCACACCCCGGTGCCGGATGGGAGAGCCCACCAGCCTCACCGGAACGATGCTCTGGTCCGGTCGCACCAGGGTGCGATGGATGTTGCCCTTGGCGGCACCATCGCTGCGCAGCAGCGTCTGCACCAGGGCGTCGGCCGACAGGGGTGCTGCATCACCTTCGAAGACCAGCAACTGCGCCAGAGGTTGCCCGGTGGCCTGGGCGGCTGGGCGGGCCAGCAAGGTTTCTGCGGCAGGATTCATGTAGGTGACCTCGCCGTGGATGTTGGTCGTCACCACGGCATCGCCAATGGCGGCCAGCGTGGTGCGCGCCAGTTCCCGCTCGACCTCCAGGGCGCGCTCCGCGTTCTGGCGCTGGGCCAGCAACTTGTGCGTGTGCCACAGGGTCAGAAGAATCAGCACCAGGGCGATGCCCATGTTGGTCCACATCAGCAGGAGCACGATGTGGCGCGAGCTTTCGCCCAGGGCGTCGCTGAAGTTCCGGGCCGCCGGGGTCACGCCCGCGTTGATCTCGCGGATGGTGTTCTGCCACCGTTCGCGGGTGGGGGCGTCCGCCGTGCCGGCGGTGTTGCGCTGGTGGATCTCGTGCGACAGCTCGCGCAGCGCACGGATGTACTCGTCGCCCACCAGCCATTGGTCTACCGGCTTCTTCACCAGATCAAAGCCGTCAAAGTAGCGCAGCAGCCAGATCAGGCCGTCAATGTCATCGGGGTGGTTGCCACCGCGCAGAAAGCCGTCGCGCGCCACATCCGTCTGTACCTGGCCTGGCTCCAGGGCCAGCCGGGCCGCCCGGTCGCCCAGCGGGATCTCCATGGCGCGGGTGAACTCTTCAAAGGCCTGGGGGGAGCCGGTGATGGCGTACTGGTTGAGAAAATAGATGGCGTCCTTTTGGCCTTTGGTCCATAGGCTTTCGCCTGCGACGAAGGCACGCACCGAGGACAAGACATGCAGGCTGGCCGTGGCGCACACCGCCAGCAGCAACACCATGGTGATGAAAGGCCATGTCACCCGCAACGTCAACGGCACAGGCCTTCGCTCGACCGGCTGCAATACATCCATGGATGGCTCCCTCGCCTCGTGCCAAGCTGCTTGCGCCAGTGATGCCTGGTGGCCCCATCCGGCGCGCCCTCATCAGTGTGTCCGCATGCTCCGTCAATGCCTGCGGTCCAGGGTTGTCCTGGAACGCGTGGCTGATTCGGCGGTGCGGTGCTTCCAGCCCACTATATAGAGATCAACTTGCCAGCGCATGCAAAGTTTGGCAACCCCTTGTGCCTGCGGGGAATGGCCGCCATGCCGATGCGCACCCGCACCTGAACCTGCGCGCGGCGGGCCATCGCTGGCTCCGCCCAGGTGTTGCCCGGCCTGACAGAAGCCGGCGTTTTACGGCGCCGCAGCGTGGGTGCCCACCAGCACGGACTGCGGGCCATCGTCTGCGGGCTGCGAGATCAGGTCTTCGATGATGAAGGTGCGGTAATAGAACGCGGTGACCGCGCCTTCGGGGGCAATGGCTGCCACCAGCGTGTCGGTGTCGTCTTTGTCGTTCACTGCGATCAGAATGCCGTGGTGGCCGGAGCCCGCCAGGTCGGCAATGCGCCGCACCATGTCGCCTTCGGCGCCCACAGATGGCAGCGGCGCATCTGCAGTGCCCAGGGTGTGCACAATTTCTTGCAGGATGACTTCGGGGCTGGCGTAGGCGACATCGCCCTGATGGCCTGCTGCCTGCAATGCGAGTGCGGCCTGGCGCGCGCAGTCCTCGTCGGGGAACAGCGCAAACACCTGGCCGGTGGGGTAGAAAACGCCGCCCATGGTGGTCATGGTGGAATCAAGGACGAGGGGTTTCATGGGCATCTCCCGAAGTGTTTCAGACCTTTGGGATTGAAACCGGGCATCCCGGCGCGCTGTGTAGGCCAGCGGGCCATCTGTGCGTCAGCCCGCTTTGCGTTGCAGGGGGCTGGGTCACAAGAATATGTGAAAAAAGCGCTTGGTGCGCTAGTGGTTCTTGGGTTGGTTGCTATCAATTTGTTAGTTTTTGGCCGCCTCTGCTAGCCCATCCATCCCCCCAGCCAGGCCCCCAGCGCAGCGCAATGCAGCACCACCGTTGCCCAATACACCGCGCGAAACTCCGCCTTGCGGGATTTGTGCCGCAGCCACTGCTGGGCCCACCATGCGCCGGGCCAGCCGCCTGCAAGGCTCAGCAGGTGCAGGTGGCTTTCCTTGGTGCGCCACCGGCCGTTTTGCGCGGCGCTTTTGTCGATGGCGTAGACCAGAAAGGTCAGGAGGTTGACGGCGACCGCCGCGCCCAGCACCCACCACGGTAGTCGGCCTGCCCAGAGGCCCCAGGCCAGCAGCCCCGCCCAGCCGAGCATGAGTAGCCGTATCAGCGCCGAGCCGGTGGGAGTGGTCGGTTCGATGGCCGCCACAGGGCGCCTGCGCCTGGCGGCCGGAGGTTGCCCCGCCCGTTGCACCGGCGCGCGCCGCGTTGGGTGCGCAGGGGGCGGCTGCGTTGGTGCCGCGCTGCGGGGCTGGAACGCGCCACCCGCGTTTGCAGCGGGCAACACCGCCATAGCCCGGGGCCCTTTTCCGCCGACATGAATCTCCTCGTACACCACGGCGAGCCCTTCGCGGGGCGGGGCGGTACCCCGGTAGTCCCGCACATGAAAGAACACATCGGCGGACGTGTCAGGGCTGCGGATAAAGCCGAAGGCGCGGCTGGCGTCCCAGCGGACGACGGTGCCTTGTTTCTGCATCGGTCAGGAAATGCTTTCAGGCCAGGGTGTGCAAAGGAATGTCGTGCGCCACCGCCAAAGCATCAAGCTGCGCGCGGGTCTGTGTGCGCAAGAACGCCGCCACGGCCGCGTGGGTGGCGGGGGCGCGCAGCACCTGCGGGTCGCCCGTGGCGGGCAAGCCTGCGGCAGCACACAGGCTGGCGGCGAAGTGGGGTTCCAACGCGGCCACGGCCACGCGGCCGTCGGCGCAGGGGTAGATGCGGTAGCCTGCGTGGTTGCCCCCCACGTCGCCCTCGGGGGTGGTCAGGCCCCAGTCGCGCGGCTGGGCCAGCCAGGCAGCGGCGTCGGCCAGGGCGACTTCGATGCACACGCCGTTGCCGGTGTGGGCGCGCTCCAGCAGGGCCTGCAGCACCGCCTCGCTGGCCATCAGGGCGCCGCCCATGTCGGCGTACAGGGTGGGTGGCATCTCGTTGCCGGTCACCAGGCCCGCATCAGCCAGGTAGGTGAGGTCATGGCCGGGCTCCTCGGCCCGCTCAGCCGCCGCGCCCACGATCCGTACCAGCGAGAGGCGTGGATATTTTGATTGAAGCGCCTCCCAGGAGAGGCCCAGCTTGGCCAGGGCCGACGGGCGGAACGAGGTGATCAGCACATCGGTGCTTGCCAGCTCTGCATGCAGCGTGGCCTGGCCTTCGGGCGTTTTGAGGTGGGCATGCACCACGCGCACGCCCTGGTGCAGCGTGGCATAGGCCGCAGGGCTGTAGATGCCCATGGGGTCGGCACTGGGGTAGCCGGGGGGCGGGGGCGGTTCGAGCTTGGTGCACTCGGCGCCCATGCGTGCACAGCGCATCAGGGCGGCGGGGCCGGGCAGGTTGAGGGCGAGGCTCAGGACACGGGTGTTGCGCAGGGGCTGGGGCAGGGCGGTGGTCATGGGCTCAGGGTTGTCTCGGTGTTGTGGTTTTTAATGGAAGGTGCGGCGCTGGAACTTCGCAGGGCGCGCGGGCTCACTCCCTGCGTTATACATAATTTGTTACGCTCCCTGACCCATGCAACGCAGAACCTCTTTGGCCGCCCTCACGGGCCTGGCCGCCTTTCCGGGAGCTTTCATGACCACGTCCCTGAGCAGCGCCGCCACGGCATCTGCATTGCAGGCGCTCAAGCCCTCGCCCCGCATGCCCGTGCTGTTTGTGGGCCACGGCAGCCCCATGAACGCCATCGAGGACAACGCCTGGAGCCGCAGCTGGCAGGCCATGGGTACGGAACTGATGGCGCGGGCGGTGCAGCCGCAGCTCATTCTGTGTGTGTCGGCCCACTGGCTCACGCGTGGTGGCTGGCAGCTCACCGGCATGGCCAACCCCAAAACCATCCACGACTTTGGCGGCTTCCCCCAGGCGCTGTTCGACCAGCAGTACCCCGTGCCGGGCGCACCGGCCGTGGCGCGCAGCCTGGCCAAGGAGCTGAAATCTCCTGCCACGGGCGCCGCCCTCGGCGTGGACGAGGGCGAGTGGGGGCTGGACCACGGCACCTGGTCGGTGCTCAAGCCCATGTTCCCCCAGGCGCGTATCCCGGTGATGCAGCTCAGCATGGACTACGGCCGAGCACCAGCCGAGCACTATGCACTGGGCCAGCAACTCAAGGCCCTGCGCGAGCGGGGCGTGCTGATCGTGGGCAGCGGCAACATCGTGCACAACCTGCGCGCATCCCGCCGTGGCTCGGCTGCCAACGAAGCCTACGACTGGGCCACGGAGTTCGACACCGTGGTGCAGGAGCAGATCAAGAAGGGCCAGCTGGGCGCCTTGCAGGACTTCCAGAAGCTGGGCGCCGTGGCCCGGCAGGCGCACCCCACTTACGAGCACTACCTGCCGCTGCTTTACGCAGCGGGAGCCGTGCTGCCCAGCGAGATGCCCCGCTTTTTCAACACGGGCTATCAGTCGGCATCGATCTCGATGCGGTCGGTGCTGTGGGGCTGATGGATGCTTTCTGAAGCCGATTGAGTGCTTCTTTTTTGATAGCTATTGGCGCATGTACATCTAGCGCTTGAGGCCAAAAACGCCTGAAATCGCCGCGTCGCAGCGGTGGGGCGTCTTCAGGCCGTCGCGTGACCTGCGGTCTGGATCGTCAGCCATGGCCAGCGTTCGCGGTAGCTTTGCGCTTTGGCCTCAAACAACGGCAGGTGCGGGCAGGCGGGGTTGGGTTTGAGAAGTCCTGCGTACAGCTCTTCCAGTCCGTACGGCGCGTACAGCGTGGGCTGAGCAACGCCGGGGGCGATAGCAGGTTGCAGGCCCACGCAGGTGCAGGGCACCAGAAAACGCTCGATCCCGTTGCGGGCGGACTGCAGCGGCGCATACGGGTAACCAAACCAGCGCTCGTACCAGAGGTGCACGCGGGCCTGGTTCTTGGCTTCGACGGTGATGGGCAGGTCGGCGAAGAGGGCGGTGGCGCGGGCTTGCACCTGCTTCTCCGCCGATTCGGACAGGTCGTTGCCGTCGAAGTAGAACAGGTCGTAGTCCTTGATGTTCGCGGTGGGCTCCAGGCCAGAGTGCAGGTTCCACACCGTCTGGAACAGGCAGCCCGCCACCAGCCACGCGTCGGGCAGGCCCAGAAACGGCAAACGCTCCAGAAGGGCCGCGTTGTGCGGGTTCTGGAGCGTTTCGCTCACAAAGCGGCGCGCGAGCGCCGCTTCCTTATCGTGCTCAGACGACCTTTGCAATGGCCTGGCAGACGTAGTCGATGTTCTTGCTGTTCAGGGCGGCCACGCACATGCGGCCGGTGTCAGTACCGTACACGCCGAACTCGTTGCGCAGGCGCACCATCTGGTCCTTGGACAGGCCGGAGTAGCTGAACATGCCGATCTGCGTAGTGATGAAGCTCATGTCCTGCTTCACGCCAGCGGCTTTGAGGCCGTCCACCAGCTTCTGGCGCATGGCCTTGATGCGCACGCGCATTTCGGCCAGTTCTTGTTCCCACATGGCGCGCAGCTCGGGGTTGTTCAGCACGGCGGCCACCACCGCGCCACCGTGGATGGGTGGGTTGGAGTAGTTGGTGCGAATCACGATCTTCAGTTGGCTCAGCACGCGGCTGGCTTCTTCCTTGTCGGCGCACAGCACCGACAGGCCGCCCACGCGTTCGCCGTACAGGCTGAAGCTCTTGCTGAAAGAGGTGGACACAAAGAAGTTCAGACCGGCAGCCACAAACTTGCCGATCACGGCGCCGTCTTCGGCGATGCCGTGGCCAAAGCCCTGGTAGGCCATGTCCAGGAAGGGCGTCAGGCCCTTGGCCTTGACGACGGCGATGACTTGGTCCCACTGCGCGGCGGTGATGTCGTAGCCGGTGGGGTTGTGGCAGCAGGCGTGCAGCACGACGATGGTGCCGGGGGCCGCAGCGTTCAGGCTGGCCAGGAAGCCCTCGAAGTTCACGCCGCGCTTTTCAGCGTCGTAGTACGCGTAGGTATCGACTTCAAAACCGGCGTTGGTGAACAGCGCGCGGTGGTTTTCCCAGCTGGGGTCGGAGATCAGCACCTTGGCGTTGGGGCTGACCTTCTTCAGGAAGTCGGCACCGATCTTGAGGCCGCCGGTGCCGCCGATGGCCTGCACGGTGGCTACGCGGCCAGACTTCACGGGTTCGCTCTCAGCGCCGAACACCAGGCTCTTGACGGCGTTGTCGTACGCCACGATGCCGTCGATGGGCAGGTAGCCACGGGCCGTGGGGGTGGACATCATGGTCTTTTCTGCGGCCTGCACACATTGCAGCAGGGGCAGCTTGCCGTTGTCGTCGAAATAAACGCCGACGCCCAGGTTGACCTTGTTGGGGTTGGTGTCGGCGTTGAATTGCTCGTTGAGGCCCAGGATGGGGTCGCGGGGGGCCATTTCGACGGCGGTGAACAGAGACATGAAAATCCTTGAAAGGTTGTCAGTAGCGAAGAATCCGGGCGTGGTGTACTGTGCCGGGTTCGGCCGATTTTAACGGCCCGCCTTCACCACCCGTTGACCGCCCCCATGCCGGATATCACAGAAGTCATAACTGAAAAGCAAGACGGCGAGTTCGTCCGCTTCCCCGATTCCCCGTTTGAACTGTTCCAGCCGTATCCGCCGGCAGGCGACCAGCCCGAGGCCATCAACAAGCTGGTGGAGGGACTGAATGATGGGGAGACCTTCCAGACGTTGCTGGGTGTGACGGGATCGGGCAAGACCTTCACCATGGCCAACGTGATCGCGCGCATGGGCCGCCCCGCCATCATCTTTGCGCCCAACAAGACACTGGCCGCGCAGCTGTACAGCGAGTTCCGCGAGTTCTTTCCCAAGAACGCCGTGGAATATTTCGTCAGCTACTACGACTACTACCAGCCAGAGGCCTACGTGCCGCAGCGCGACCTGTTCATCGAGAAGGACAGCGCGATCAACGAGCACATCGAGCAGATGCGGCTGTCTTGCACCAAGAGCCTGATGGAGCGGCGCGATGTGGTGATCGTGGCCACCGTGTCGGCCATCTACGGCATTGGCGAGCCCGAGAGCTATCACCGCATGGTGATGACGCTGCGGGTGGGGGACAAGCTGGGGCAACGGGACGTGATCGCTCAGTTGATCCGCATGCAGTACCAGCGCAACGAGGCGGATTTCAGCCGAGGCAAGTTCCGTGTGCGGGGCGACACCATCGATGTGTTCCCGGCCGAACACTCCGAGCTGGCGATTCGCATTGAGCTGTTTGACGACGAGATTGAGAGCCTGCAGCTTTTCGACCCGCTCACGGGCCGCGTCAAGCAGAAGATCCCGCGTTTTACCGTGTACCCCAGCAGCCACTACGTGACGCCGCGCGACAAGGTGCTGGCGGCGGTCGAGACCATCAAGCTGGAACTGGCCGAACGCCTGCAGCAGCTGGTGGCTGACGGCAAGCTGGTCGAAGCGCAGCGGCTGGAGCAGCGCACGCGATTTGATCTGGAAATGCTGAGCGAAGTGGGCCACTGCAAAGGCATTGAGAACTACACGCGCCACCTGTCGGGCGCGGCGCCGGGCGATCCGCCCAGCACGCTGACCGACTACATGCCCAAGGACGCGATCATGTTTCTGGACGAAAGCCACCAGATGATCGGCCAGCTCAACGCGATGTACAGCGGCGACCGCTCGCGTAAGACCACGCTGGTCGAATATGGTTTTCGCCTGCCTTCGGCCCTGGACAACCGACCGCTCAAGTTCGAGGAGTTTGAGCAACGCATGCGGCAGGTAATCTTTGTATCGGCCACGCCCGCCGACTACGAAAAGACCCATGCAGGCCAGGTGGTGGATCAGGTAGTGCGCCCCACGGGCTTGGTGGATCCGGTGGTGGAGGTACGCCCCGCCACCCATCAGGTGGATGATGTGCTGCAAGAAATACGCATTCGTGTAGAAAAGCATGAGCGCGTACTCATTACCACGTTGACCAAGCGCATGGCCGAGCAGTTGACCGACTATCTCACCGACAACGGTGTCAAGGTGCGCTACCTGCACAGCGATGTGGACACCGTGGAGCGGGTGGAGATCATCCGCGACCTGCGCCTGGGGGCGTTTGACGTGCTGGTGGGCATCAACCTGCTGCGCGAGGGGCTGGACATTCCTGAGGTGTCACTCGTGGCGATCCTCGATGCGGACAAGGAGGGCTTCTTGCGCGCCGAGCGCAGCCTGATACAGACCATTGGCCGTGCAGCGCGCAACTTGAACGGCCATGCCATCCTGTACGCCGACCGCATCACCGACTCCATGAAAAAAGCCATGGGTGAGACGGAACGCCGGCGCATCAAGCAGATCGCATACAACGAGGCCAACGGGATCACGCCGCGCAGCATTGTCAAGCGGGTAAGAGACCTGATTGACGGCGTGTACAGCGAAAAAGCCGGCAAGGACGCCGAACGTTTGGAGCAGGAAGCGTTGCAGCGGGCGCAGGTGGAGGACATGTCCGAGAAAGACGTGGCACGCGAGATCAAGCGCCTGGAAAAGCTCATGCTGGAACATGCTCGCAATCTGGAGTTCGAGCAGGCGGCCCGGGTGCGCGACCAGCTCACTCGGCTCAAGGACCAGGCCTTTGGTGCGCACGGCAGCGATTTCGTGGCCTTGTAAAAGGGATTGCGATTGGGAATGCGATGAGAAAATACTATTGAGTCGATTAATAACTATTTGGTTTTTTAACCCGACAGAATCAATAGGGATTTGTGCTATACTCGCATAAAACACTCAACAAAACAGCCCAACGATGAAGGGCTCCGCAGCAGGTGACTGGGCGGAGTAAGGGGCGGAGACGGTGCCTCGCTGGCAAACAGTCAGCGCAGGCGGTTTCTTCAACGAACAAGCCTTAGCACAAGGAGCTTGCGATGCGTCTCACTACCAAAGGCCGTTTTGCGGTCACCGCCATGATTGACCTGGCCCTGCGCCAGAACAACGGCCCCGTCACGCTGGCTGCCATCAGCCAGCGCCAGCAGATTTCGCTGTCGTACCTGGAGCAACTCTTTGGCAAGCTGCGCCGCCATGAACTGGTGGAATCCACCCGTGGCCCCGGCGGCGGTTATACGCTGGCCCGCAAGGCGGGCGACATCACGGTGGCCGACATCATCGTTTCCGTCGATGAACCCATCGACGCCACGCAGTGTGGTGGCAAGGAAAACTGCCTGGGTGAAGCCGGCCGTTGCATGACGCATGAACTGTGGGCCTCGCTGAACCAGCGCATGGTGGAGTTTCTGGACTCGGTCACCCTGCAAAAGCTGGTGGACGAGCAGCTCGCCAAGGGCGTGCAGATCGAAGACAAGCCCGTGGTTCGCCGCGCCATCTCCACGACGCCGGTGGTCAAGCCCATCCGCGTGAACGCCCCCAATTCGGTGTTTGCGTTGGGTAACGTCTTCGCCAAATCCTGATGCTCGGTGCGCCGTGCTGGCCCTGGGGTCGGCACTGCCCTGACCGCGTTGTAATCGTTTTCTTGTTTGTTCTGCCTCTTCTGTTTGCCAGCCAGAACCTTTTACTGAGCCAGCCATGGACATGACCCCGCACTTTCCCATCTATCTCGACTATGGCGCCACGACCCCGGTAGACCCCCGCGTGGTGGACGCCATGATTCCCTGGTTGCGTGAGCACTTTGGCAACCCGGCGTCGCGCAGCCACGCATGGGGCTGGGAGGCCGAAGAGGCGGTGGAAAAAGCGCGTGTGCAAGTGGCCGACCTGATTGGTGCCGACCCCCGCGAAATCGTCTGGACCAGTGGTGCGACCGAGTCCATCAACCTGGCCTTGAAGGGCGCTGCGCATTTCTACAAAGGCAAGGGCAAACACCTCATCACGCTCAAGACCGAGCACAAGGCCGTGCTGGACACCATGCGCGAGCTGGAGCGCCAAGGCTTTGAAGCCACCTATCTGGACGTGCAGGAAGACGGCTTGGTCAACATGGATGCCCTGAAGGCTGCCATCCGTCCAGACACCGTGCTGATCAGCATCCTCTTCGTGAACAACGAAATCGGTGTGATCCAGGACATCCCCGCCATTGGCGCCCTGTGCCGTGAGAAGGGCATCCTGCTGCATGTGGATGCCGCCCAGGCGACGGGCCGTGTCGAGATCGACATGAACGTGCTGCCCATCGATCTGATGAGCATGACCGCCCACAAGACCTACGGCCCCAAAGGCATCGGTGCGCTGTACGTGCGCCGCAAGCCCCGCGTGCGGCTGGAAGCCCAGATGCACGGTGGCGGCCATGAACGCGGCATGCGTTCGGGCACCTTGCCCACGCACCAGATCGTGGGCATGGGCGAGGCTTTCCGCATCGCCAAAGAAGAAATGGCCGAGAGCAATGCCAAGGCGAAGGCCCTGCAGCAGCGTTTGCTCGACGGCCTCAAGGACATCGAGCAGGTCTACATCAACGGCAGCCTGGAGCGCCGTGTGCCGCAGAACCTGAACATGAGCTTCAACTTCGTCGAAGGCGAATCGCTCATCATGGGTATCAAGGGCCTGGCGGTGTCTTCGGGCTCGGCCTGCACCTCTGCCAGCCTGGAGCCCAGCTATGTGCTGCGCGCTTTGGGCCGCAGCGACGAGCTGGCCCACAGCAGCCTGCGCATGACCATCGGCCGTTTCACGACCGAGGAAGAGATTGACTACGCCATCTCCACCATTCGCGAGAACGTGGCCCGCCTGCGCGAGCTGAGCCCGCTGTGGGAGATGTACAAGGACGGCATCGACATCAGCACCATCCAGTGGGCTGCTCACTGATTCCGCACACATTCTGGACGTATTGAAGAGGTACACATCATGGCTTATTCAGACAAAGTGGTTGACCATTACGAGAACCCCCGCAACGTGGGTTCGTTCGACAAGGGTGACGATTCGGTGGGCACCGGTATGGTGGGCGCGCCTGCCTGCGGCGACGTGATGAAGCTGCAGATCAAGGTGAACCCTGAAACCGGCGTGATCGAAGACGCCCGCTTCAAGACCTACGGCTGTGGCTCAGCCATTGCCTCGTCGTCGCTGGTGACCGAGTGGGTCAAGGGCAAGACGCTGGACGAAGCCGCAGCGCTCAAGAACAGCGAGATCGCCGAAGAGCTGGCCTTGCCGCCCGTCAAGATCCACTGCTCCATCCTGGCGGAAGATGCCATCAAGGCAGCTGTGCTGGACTACAAGACCAAGCACGCCACCACGGCCACTGCCGCCTGATTGTTTGACAGATAGATCGAGAGACATGGCCATTACGCTGACAGAAGCTGCAGCCCGGCACGTCAACCGTTACCTTGCCCGCCGTGGCAAGGGGCTGGGCGTGCGTCTGGGGGTCAAGACGACCGGCTGCTCGGGGCTTGCCTACAAGCTGGAGTATGTGGACGCGAGCGAGCCCGAGGACATCGTGTTTGAAAACCACGGCGTCAAGGTGCTGATCGACCCCAAGAGCCTGGCCTACATCGATGGCACCGAGCTGGATTTTGTCCGTGAGGGGCTGAACGAAGGCTTCAAGTTCAATAACCCCAACGAGCGTGATCGCTGCGGTTGCGGGGAGAGCTTCCGCGTCTGAACGTCTTCAGCTGATGTAACGCCAAACCGCCAACGCGCTCTGTGCTGGCGGTTTTTTCTTGGATTTTCTTCACGCCCCCTTGCGCATGAATCTGCAATCTGACGACTTCGAACTGTTTGGCCTGGCTTGCCGCTTTGCACAAGAACGCAGCGCCATCGACGCGCGCTGGAAGGAACTGCAGCGCGAAGCCCACCCCGACAAGTTTGCTGCGCAAGGCGCTGCGGCGCAGCGCGTAGCGATGCAGTGGTCCGTGCGCATCAACGAGGCTTACCAACGCCTGAAGGACCCCATGCGCCGGGCGGCCTATCTGTGCGAACTGCACGGAGCGCCTATCCGTGCCGAAGACAACACCGCCATGCCCGCTGCGTTTTTGATGCAGCAGATGGAATGGCGCGAGGCACTGGAAGATGCCCGCGCAGACAGCGAGCTGGACGCACTGGACGAAGAGGTGGAACAAGCCCGGCGTGCCGCTCTGTCGCAGTGCGAGCAACTCATCGACCAGCAGCAGGACTATGCCGGCGCGGCCCGCCAGGTCAGAGCCCTCATGTTCATTGCGCGATTTGCGGACGACATAGAACGTCGCCGAGAGCAACTGGGACAATAGAGCGGTTTTGCTTTCCCCCTGGGGCCCCTGTCGCTTGCTGAGGTGATGGCGTCCCCCACCACGTTGAGACCCGAAATTTCATGGCGCTTTTGCAGATCTCCGAACCTGGCCAGTCCCCCGACCCGCATCAGCGGCGCATCGCGGTGGGCATTGACCTGGGCACCACCCATTCTCTGGTTGCCGCTGTGCGCAATGGTGTGTCCGAATGCCTGCCCGATGCACAGGGCAGGGTGCTGCTGCCCTCGGTGGTGCGCTACCTGGCCAACGGCGGTCGCCAGATCGGATATGACGCCGTGGCGGCGCAGGCCCAGGATGCACGCAACACCATCGCCTCGGCCAAACGCTTCATGGGGCGTGGCCTCAAGGACGTGGCGGAAGCGGGCAAGCTGCCATACGACTTCGTGGCTGCTGCTGATGGCGGCGAGGGCGGTATGGTCAGCCTGGCCACGGTGGATGGCAACAAGTCGCCCGTCGAGATCAGTGCCGAGATTCTGGCCACGCTGCGCTACCGCGCTGAAGACACCTTCAATGATGATCTGTATGGCGCAGTGATCACCGTGCCTGCGTACTTCGACGACGCCCAGCGCCAGGCCACCAAGGATGCGGCCAAGCTCGCTGGCATCAACCTGCTGCGCCTGATCAACGAGCCCACTGCGGCGGCGATTGCCTATGGCCTGGACAACGCCAGCGAGGGCGTCTACGCCGTCTATGACCTGGGTGGGGGTACGTTTGATATTTCCATCCTGCGCCTGACGCAGGGCGTGTTCGAAGTGATCGCCACGGGCGGCGACTCTGCCCTCGGAGGCGACGACTACGACGCTGCGCTGGCAGACTGGGTTCTGCAGCAGGTGGGGCAACAGGCGGTCACACCAGCCGACAAGTCGGCCGTGCGCATGGCGGCACGCGCCAGCAAAGAGGCCTTGACCGCTACTGATTTGGTAGCATTCAAGGCAGAGCTATCTAGCGCTTCTGTGCAATTTGACGTCAAACGGTTGGATTTTGACGCGGTGACGGCCGATTTGACCGCCCGCTCCATGGCGGCTGTGCGCCGGGCCCTTCGCGATGCGCATCTGGCGCGCGATGAAGTGCAGGGTGTGGTCATGGTGGGCGGCTCCACCCGCATGCCGCAGGTGCAGCGGGCCGTGGCGGAGTTCTTTGGCAAGGAGCCACTGACCAACCTGAATCCCGACGAAGTGGTCGCGCTGGGTGCTGCCATCCAGGCCAACCAGCTGGCCGGTAACAACACGGCAGGCGACCTGCTGCTGTTGGACGTGATTCCGCTGTCCCTGGGCATCGAAACCATGGGCGGGTTGGTGGAGCGCATTGTTGCGCGCAACGAGACCATTCCGACCGCCAAGGCGCAGGACTTCACGACCTACAAGGACGGACAGACCGCGCTGGCCATCCATGTGGTGCAAGGCGAGCGTGACCTGGTGCAGGACTGCCGCAGCCTGGCGCGCTTTGAGTTGCGCGGTATTCCCCCGATGGCGGCAGGCGCTGCGCGTATCCGTGTGACCTTCACCGTCGATGCCGATGGCCTGCTGAGCGTGGCCGCGAAAGAGCAGGGTAGTGGGGTGGAGGCCCGCATTGACGTGAAGCCGTCGTATGGCCTCACGGACGACCAGATCGCGCGCATGCTGCAGGATGGCTTTGCCACGGCCGCGCAGGACATGAAGGCCCGTGCCGTGGTCGAGGCCCGCGTGGACGCCGACCGCATGCTGATTGCCACGCAAAGCGCGCTTGACGCGGATGGCGACGTGCTCAGCCCCAAGGAGCGGGCTGCCATCGACGCCCTGATGGTGGCCTTGCGCCACCAGCGCGACGCCGACGATGCCGCGGCCATCGAGGCCGCCACGGAAGCCCTGGCCAAGGGCACCGAGGCGTTTGCAGCCCAGCGCATGAACCGCGGTATCCAGCAGGCCTTGGCCGGCAAGAACGTCGCGAGCCTGTGATACGAGCCAGCGCATCCCTCTGAACAAGAAAAAGACCACCCCATGCCTGTCATCAAGATCCTTCCCCATCCCGAATACTGCCCCGCTGGCACTGAGATCACGGCGCCCGCAGGCACCTCGATCTGCGAAGCGCTGCTGGACAACCACATCAACATTGAGCATGCCTGCGACATGAGCTGCGCTTGCACCACCTGCCACGTCATCGTGCGCCAGGGGTTGAATTCGCTGAATGCGGCAGAAGAAGAGGAAGAAGACCTGCTGGACCGCGCCTGGGGCCTGGAACCGCAGTCGCGCCTGTCTTGCCAGGCCATCCTGGCGCAGACCGATCTGACCGTCGAAATTCCGAAGTACACGATCAACCACGCCAAGGAAAACCACTGATGTCCCGGCAAATTGTTCTGGACACTGAGACCACTGGCCTTTCGGCCGAAGGTGGTGACCGCATCATTGAACTGGGTTGTGTGGAGCTGCTCAACCGCAAGCTGACCGGCAACAACCTGCACCTGTACTTCAACCCTGGCCGTGACAGCCATGAAGATGCGCTGAAAGTGCACGGCATCAGCAACGAGTTCCTGAAGGACAAGCCCAAATTTGCCGACGTGGTGGACGACATCCTGCAGTACCTGCAGGGCGCCGAGATCATCATCCACAACGCAGCGTTCGACGTAGGCTTTCTCAACAAGGAGCTGGAGCTGGTGGGGCGCCCGGCATTTGGCACCTATGTGCAAAGCGTGACCGACACGCTGGCCATGGCCAAGGAGATGTACCCGGGCAAGCGCAACTCGCTGGACGCACTGTGCGACCGCCTGGGCGTGGACAACTCGGGCCGTACGCTGCACGGCGCCTTGCTCGACGCCGAGCTGCTGGCCGACGTCTACATCAATCTCACACGCGGGCAGGATGCCTTGCTGATCGCCGACGATGGCCATGACAGCGCTGACGGCGTGAAGGTGGCAGCCATCGATTTGCGTGGCCTTGCGCTGCCGGTGCTGCGGGCGAGCGAACAAGAGCAGGCGGCCCATGCCGAGGTGCTCACGCAGATCGACAAGGCCAGCGGTGGCAAAACAATTTGGCGAACTCTCCAGTCGGCTTGAAAAGCTGTGCCATAATAGAAGGCTGTCGCAGCGACAAGGGTGATTAGCTCAGCGGTAGAGCACTGCCTTCACACGGCAGGGGTCACATGTTCGATCCATGTATCACCCACCATGTTGCTGCCAGACTTTTCGCAGCGGTATCTTTCTCCAAGGTGCTTGCGACGGGTGATTAGCTCAGCGGTAGAGCACTGCCTTCACACGGCAGGGGTCACATGTTCGATCCATGTATCACCCACCAATTCAAAAACCCCTGCAGGTTCCTGACCTGCAGGGGTTTTTTCTTGGCTCGTCCGCCTGTCTGCAAGCTGCAAAGTGCAGCGACCATTCGCCAAAGCGGCGTACAACGCAGGCTTGCGCGCTACATTTGTCGCCCGTACCTGCAACGCTGCATCCATGATCACGTTCCACAATCCCTTGCACCAGGGGCATGCACCGGCCCACGAATTCTTTCGGGGCGAGCGCGTGCCCTGTTTTGAAAAACCCGAACGTGTGGACTATGTGGAAGACGCCCTGCGCACACGCGGCCACGCCCTGGTGTTGCCCGATGTGGACTGCAATGCCGTGCTGGCGCAGGTGCATGCGCCGCGCTATCTGGCCTTTCTGCAGACCGCCTGGCAACAATGGCTGGCGCTGGACCCAACCAATGCGTCAGTGCAGCCTTTTCCGTCTGTCTGGCCGGTGCGCACGCTGCGCAGTGATGTGGAACCCGATAACTTTGTCGCACGGCTGGGGCTGTATTCCATGGACAACGGTACACCCATGGCGGCAGGAACCTGGGCCGCAGCCAAGGCGGGGGCCGATGCGGCTGCCAGCGCAGCGGCACGCGTTGCGCTGGGGACGCGCGCCGCGTTTTGCTGCACACGGCCGCCAGGGCATCATGCGGGCCCGGACTTCATGGGGGGCTATTGCTTCTTGAACAACGCCGCCGTGGCAGCGCAAACCCTGCGCAACCAGGGCGCCCAGCGTGTGGCGGTGCTGGATGTGGACTACCACCACGGCAACGGCACGCAGAGCATCTTTTACGACCGCAGCGATGTGCTGTTCATCAGCATGCACGGTGACCCGCGCACGGAGTACCCCTTCTACCTGGGCCACGCCGACGAAACGGGCGAGGGGGCTGGTGTTGGGTTTAACCTGAACCTGCCCTTGCCTGCGGGCACCAGCGCAGCAACATGGTTCGATGCACTTGAGCAAGCCTGCCTGCGCATCACGGATTACCGCGCCGACGGGCTGGTGATCTCTCTGGGGCTGGATGCCTTTGAGGGCGATCCCATCTCGCGGTTTGCACTGGCATCGTCAGATTTCACCCGCCTGGGCGAGCGGCTGGCACGGCTGGGGTTGCCCACGGTGTTCGTGCTGGAAGGCGGCTATGCGGCGGCCGAGCTGGGCACCAATGCCGTCAACGTGCTCGATGGTTTTGAGCAGGCCTGACGCGGCACCCGGCAGGTGATGCAGGAGACGCACTGATGATCGATACGGTGGATTGTGTGGTGGTAGGCGCGGGCGTGGTGGGTCTGGCGGTGGCCCGTGCACTGGCGCTCCAGGGGCGGGAGGTGATGGTGCTGGAGGCAGCGGACGCCATCGGCACTGGCACTAGTTCGCGCAACAGCGAGGTGATTCATGCCGGGCTGTATTACCCCGCAGGTTCGCTCAAGGCCAGGCTGTGCGTGCGGGGCAAGGAATTGCTTTACGCCTACTGCACGGAGCGCGGTGTGCCCCACCGCCGCTGCGGCAAGCTGCTGGTGGCCACCTCTGCCGCCCAGCTGGACAGCCTGGAAGGTATCCAGGTGCGGGCCCATGCCAATGGAGTGCTGGACCTGCAACGCTTCAGCCGCGAAGAAGCCCTGGCGATGGAGCCCGCGCTGGCCTGCGTTGGTGCCTTGCACTCGCCCAGCACCGGCATCGTCGATAGCCATGCGCTCATGCTGGCGCTGCAGGGCGATCTGGAGCATGCGGGTGGAATTGTGGCGCTGAATTCGCCACTAGCGCTGGCATCTATTGGCTCTGATGCTATTGATTTGGAAGCGTCGGATGGCACGCGTCTCCGCGCGCGCACCGTGGTCAACGCCGCCGGGTTGCACGCCCCCGCGCTGGCTGCGCGATTCGCCGGGCTGGCCCCGCAGCATGTGCCTACCGCTTACTACGCCAAGGGCAACTATTTCACGTTGACGGGCAAGGCGCCGTTCAGCCGACTGATTTACCCGGTGCCCGAGGCGGCTGGGCTGGGTGTACACCTCACGCTGGACCTTGGCGGCCAGGCCAAGTTTGGCCCGGACGTGCAATGGGTGGACTCGCCCGACGATCTGCAGGTGGACCCCGCGCGCGGCGATGCCTTTTATGCCGAGGTGCGCAAATATTGGCCGGGCTTGCCAGATGGCGCTCTGGCGCCGGGCTACGCTGGCATGCGCCCCAAGATTCACGGGCCCAGTGCATCCGCTGCCGACTTCGTCATTCAAGGGCCTGCTGCCCATGGGGTGGCGGGGCTGGTCAACCTCTTTGGCATCGAGTCGCCTGGCTTGACAAGTGCCCTGGCCATTGCGGAGCATGTGGCTGCGCTGGTTTGATCTGCAGCAAGCCATTTGCAATCAGTAACCTCTTGCGTCCCCGTCCTACGAGGGGTTTCTGCGCGGATGGCTAAGATGAACTTCAGCCCCAACGTTCGCGTGCGGGGTTTCCCATCACTTTTGGCACTACACAGAAAGGCTTGTATGACTGCTTCTGACACCACGACCACCCAGGGCGAACTGGAAAAGCTGGTTTCCGATCTGCGGGGGCTGTTGGCCAACAAGGACCTGGACGCAGTGCCTGAAATCAAGCTGCTGCGCCAGCGCCTGGACGATGGCATACACAACGTGCGTGAATCCGCTGTGCGCGCTGCTCAGGACGCCGCCCGCCAAGCGAAGGAAGCCGCTTTGGCAGCCGACCGCTACGCCCATGACGAACCTTGGCGTGTGGCGGGTGCCGCATTGGCCGTGGGCGCGCTGGTTGGCTTTCTGCTTGCACGCCGCTGATCGTCGCTGTCCTCCCATGACGGCACGCCACAGAGGCAACAAGACATGAATTGGCTCTCGCTGCTGGGTCTGGAAGGGTTGGCCGCCCGCTGGCGTGCCAACCTGATCGAGAGCGCCATCGCCGCCGAAGACCGGATGGACCTGGCCCGCCTGGAATGGGCGGACCTGAAGCAGCGGCTGCAACAACTGCTGGTGCTGACCATTCTGGTCGTTGGGCTCACGGTGGTGGCCCTGATCATGGTGTCGCTGGCGGTGCTGGTGCACTTTTGGGACTCACCGCAACGCACGCTGGTGGCGTGGCTGGTGGCTGCCGTGTGGGCTGCAGGCTGGGCCGCCGCCACGGTGTCGTTGGTGTCGGTGGCGCAGCGCGCGGGCAGCGGCTTTGCGCTGACGCGGCGAGAGTTGGCCCAGGACTGGCGTGACATCAAGGAGCGCTTGTGAGCACCCCCCACCCAACAATTGGTACACCGCAGACTGCGCCCACGGTGAAGCTGGTAGCTACCCCGGAGCAGCAGCGTGTGCTTGACCGAATTGAACTGCAGCGCGAGCGGCTGCGTGCCCGCCGCGTGGCCCGGGCCCAGGCCCGCGCGCTCGCGGAGCAAGCCGGAGGCGCCACGGGCGGTGGAGATGCCTCGCTGGCGCTGCGCGCCGCCGGGTTCGCGCGCGAACACCCGCTGGCGGTGGCGGCCATGGCCGGTGTCGCTCTGGTGGCCGGCCCGCGCAGGTTGATCCGGTGGGCGGGCATTGTCTTGCCAATGCTGATGCGCTTGCGGCGCTGACGACTGGCGGGGTTGCGGAGGGCGGCGTCCCGCTGCTCAAACCCACGCCGAAAACTGAAACGGAGCCCTGTTGCCAGAGGCTCCGTTTTCTTATGGGGTCGTGTGTGGTCGAGCGTTTGTGGCCCGAGGGGTCAGCGCAAGGCCTTGATGGCCTTGGCGGCCTTCACGACCAGCGCAGGGCCTTCATAAATCAGGCCGGTGTAGATCTGCACCACGTCTGCCCCTGCGCGAATCTTGCTCACTGCGTCGTCGGCGCTCATGATGCCGCCGACACCAATGATGGGGAATCCGCTGCCCAAGGTTGCGCGCAGCTGCCGAATGACCTGGTTGCTGGCTTCCAGCACCGGAGTGCCACTCAACCCCCCCGTCTCTTCCGCGTGGCGCATGCCCTGCACCGCAGCGCGGCTGATGGTCGTGTTGGTGGCAATCACACCGTCCATGCCGTGGCGCTGCAGTGTCGCGGCGATCACTGCCACCTGGGCTTCATCCAGGTCTGGAGCAATTTTCACAAAAACCGGCACGCGCCGCTGGTGCTGGGCTGCCAGCGTCTCACGGCGCTCGGCAATCGCTCCCAGCAGTGCATCCAGTGCGGCATCGCTTTGCAATGCGCGCAGGTTCTGGGTGTTGGGTGAGCTGATGTTGACCGTCACATAGTCGGCATGGGGGTATACGCCCTCCAGGCAGATCAGGTAGTCGCTGGTGGCGTTCTCAATGGGGGTGGTGGCGTTCTTGCCGATGTTGAGACCGAGCAGCATGGGATGCTGACGGTTCTGCTTGCGAAACTGCGCCTGCTGCACATTGCGCAGGAAGGCGTCTAGGCCTTCGTTGTTGAAGCCCAGACGGTTGATGAGTGCGCGGGCCTCGGGCAGGCGAAACATGCGCGGCTTGGGGTTGCCCGGCTGCGCTTTGGGGGTCACGGTGCCCACCTCCACAAAACCGAAACCCATGGCGCCCAGCGCGTCAATGCAGCGCGCATTCTTGTCCAGGCCCGCCGCCATGCCCACGCGGTTGGGAAACTTCAGCCCCGCCACGGTGATGGGGTCGTTCACAGTTTCGTTGCACCAGGCCCATTGCAGCGGCGTGCGCTGCCCGCGCGCCAGCATGTCCATGGTGAGTTCGTGAGCGGCCTCGGCATCCATGCCGAAGAGAAAGGGGCGGGTGAGGGCGTAGGGGATCAGGGACATGGGGAGATAATTCAGGATTACCCCCGATTTTCTCCCATGACGACCACCACTCCCCTGACCCAAGACGAACTCAAGACCCTGGTAGGCCAAGCCGCGCTGCAATACGTGGTGCCTGGCGAGATTGTGGGGGTGGGCACCGGCTCCACCGTCAACAAGTTCATTGACGCCTTGGCGGGCATCAAGGACCAGATCAAGGGCGCTGTCTCCAGCTCCGTAGCCAGCACCGAGCGCCTGAAGGCACTGGGTATCGCCGTGTTCGATGCCAATGAGGTGCCATCGCTCTCCGTCTACATCGACGGCGCGGACGAGATCGACGGCCAGGGTTACATGGTCAAGGGCGGCGGCGCGGCACTGACACGCGAGAAGATCGTGGCAGCATTGGCCGAGCGCTTCGTGTGTATTGCCGACGAATCCAAGTTGGTGAAGGCCCTGGGCCAGTTTCCGTTGCCGGTGGAGGTGATCCCGATGGCTGCCAATCACATTGCGCGCCGTTTTGCCGCCATGGGTGGACTAGCCAGCTTGCGACTCAAGGACGGACAGCCACTGGTGACTGACAACGGCCAGCACATTCTGGACGTGAAGGGCTTGTCCATCACCGACCCGCTGGTGTTCGAGTCAGAGATCAACCAATGGCCTGGCGTGGTGACCGTGGGTGTGTTTGCCCACCAGAAGGCATCCGTGTGCCTGCTGGGTACGGCGCAGGGCGTGAAGACCATCACCTATTGAGGAATGGTGGAGGAGTGGGTGACAAGCCCGCCCCCGTAGTTCGCCAATGCAAAGGGGCCTTTGGAGGCCCCTTTTTTGTTGGATGGATGTGAATGGAAGGACCAGCCGCCCGGACGCGGCTACATCACAGTGTCAGAACCGGATACCGGCGGGATTGCTTGGAGTTGGGCCGTCATTGACCGGTGGAGGGAGCGCGGGCCGTGCCGGCGCTTTCGGTTCAGCGGCGGGTGCGGACTCCACCGGCTTGGCCGCCACCAGTGGGGTGGGCGCTGGCTGGCGGTAGTTGCTGGGCAACTGGGATTGTTTGGGGTAGCCCGCTGCGTCGAGGTATTGGATCCACTCCGCATCTGAAAAGCCCACCAGTTGCTGGCCGCCAATGGTGCCAAAAGGCAGGCTGGTGCTGCCACTCAGGCGTTGAAGTGCGGCAATGTCCTCATTGCTGGCCACTGTGCGCTCGGTGTACGGCACACCGCGTGATGTCAGCATGTTGCGCAAGCTTCCGCAAGGTGCGCAGTCATTGCCGGTGTAGATGGTCACCGGGTACCGGTTGGCCACCTGGCGCAGTTCGTAAGGCAACGCTCCATTGGCCGCTGCAGGGCTTGCGGTCGCGGCAGCCGGGGCTGCAGGGCTGCGCGCGGGCGGCGCAGTGGTTTCGGCCGGAGGGCGGTCTGAGAAAGTCACCTTGCCGTCGGGCCCGACAATGCGATAGACATTCTGCGCCTGGGCCCCCACAGAGGCCAGGGCCATCAACAAGGAGGCAGCGGCAGGAGCGAACGTTGTACGGGGCATGCGGGTTCTCCTCATTCTTGTGGGGCTGTGGTTTTTAGAGGCCAGGCGACAGACCGCACTCAGGCGGTCAGTTCTTCCGCCATGCCCTGGTGGCGCAGCAGGGCATCCAGACTGGGCTCGCGGCCACGGAAGGCCTTGAAGGACTCCATGGCGGGGCGGCTGCCACCCGCTTCCAGAATGGCCTCACGGTAGCGTCTCCCGGTTTCGGTGCTGGGCAAGCCGTCGGTACCGGCGGTTTCTTCAAAGGCGGCGTAGGCGTCGGCGCTGAGTACCTCGGCCCATTTGTAGCTGTAGTACCCCGCTGCATAGCCCCCGGCAAAGATGTGGCTGAAGGTGTGGGCCGTGCGGCTGAACGCGGGCGGCTGCAGCACGGCCACTTCCTGGCGCACCTGGGTCAGCAGGGGCATGAAGTCCTGGGCCGGGTCGTGTTCGGTGTGCAGCAGCATGTCGAACAAGGCAAACTCGATCTGGCGCAGGGTCTGCATGCCGCTCTGGAAGTTCTTGGCGGCGATCATCTTGTCAAACAGCGTGCGCGGCAGCGGCGCGCCGGTGTCCACGTGGGCCGTCATGTGTCTGAGCACATCCCATTCCCAGCAGAAGTTTTCCATGAACTGGCTGGGCAGCTCCACGGCGTCCCATTCGACGCCGCCAATGCCGGAAACATCGCGTTCGTTCACCTGGGTCAGCATGTGATGCAGTCCATGGCCAAATTCATGGAACAGCGTGATCACGTCGTCATGGGTCAACAGTGGCGGCTTACCGTCCACACCGTCCGCGAAGTTGCAGACGAGGTGGGCAATCGGTGTTTGCAGCACTCCGGTGTCGGGGCGCTGCCAGCGCGTGCGCACGTCATCCATCCAGGCGCCGCCCCGCTTGCCGGTGCGCGCGGGCTGATCGAGGTAGAACTGGCCCACCAGTTGGCCGTTGCGTTCGATGCGATAGAACTCCACCGCAGGGTGCCACACCGGTGCCGTGTCGCGGCGGATGGACACTTCAAACAGCGTCTCAATGATCTTGAACAGGCCTGCCAATACCTTGGGTGCCGTGAAGTACGCCTTGAGCTCCTGCTCGCTGAAGGCGTAGCGGGCTTCCTTGAGCTTTTCAGAGATGTAGGGCCAGTCCCAGGGCTGCGGATCGGTCAGCCCCAGGTGTTCGGCCGCAAAGGCGCGCAGGTCGGCCACGTCCTTTTCGGCATAGGGCCGGGCGCGGCGGGCGAGATCACGCAAGAACTGGACAACCTCGGCGGGCGACTGGGCCATCTTGGGCACCACGGAGACTTCACCAAAGTTGGCGTAGCCCAGCAGCTGGGCTTCTTCTCGGCGCAAGGCCAGGATTTCGCCAATCAGCGCGGTGTTGTCGAATTTCTGGCCTTCGCCTTCGGCCTGGTCCGAGGCACGGGTGACATAGGCGCGGTACAGCTTGGCGCGCAGGTCGCTGCGGGTGGCAAACTGCATCACCGGCAGGTAGCAAGGCATCTTCAGGGTGAGCTTGTAGCCGGGTTTCCCGTCCGCCTGTGCGGCCGCCAAAGCGGCTTGCTGCACATCGGCCGGTACACCGTCCAGTTCCTCAGCGGTGGCGTAGTAGGCAAAGGCATCGGTGGCGTCCAGCGCGTTTTCGCTGAACTTCTGGCTCAGCTCGGCCTGGCGTTCCTGGATCTGGGCGAAGCGCTCCTTGGCCGCCCCGGTCAGCTCAGCGCCGCTGAGTACAAAGTTACGCACCGCATTGCGGTGGGCTTGGCGCTGCTCGGGGGTCAGGGTGGCGGGGTCGATGGCCTTGTACTTGGCATAGAGGCGTTCGTCAGCGCCCAGGCGGGTCCAGAACTCCGTGACGCGAGGCAGGGCGGCGTTGTAGGCCGCGCGCAGTTCCGGTGTGTCGGCAACGCTGTTGAGGTGGCTGACAGCCCCCCAGGCGCGGCCGAGCTGTTCGGTGGCTACATCCAGCACCTTGGCGATGGCATCCCAGCGGGCAGGGAAGTCGGGCGCCGTGACGGTCTCCAGAGCCTGATTGGCACGCTCCAGCAGCACATCAACCGCAGGGGCTACGTCCTGTGGGGTGATGCGGTCAAAGGCGGGGAGGTCGGAGAAGTCGAGAAGGGCGTTGCTCATGCGGAATTAGATGGCGCCAGGCGGCGCAGGTTCAAGTTGCAAAGCGGCTGGCGTCTTCCCCGGGCGCGGTCAGCGCGCGGCAGCCCGCTCGGCGGCTTCGATGGTGTTCACCAGCAGCATGGTAATGGTCATGGGTCCAACCCCGCCAGGGACGGGGGTGATCCAGCCCGCCACCTCTTTGACGCCCTCAAAGTCCACATCGCCACACAGTTTGCCGTCGGCCTTGCGGTTGATGCCCACGTCGATCACGATGGCACCGGGCTTGACCATGTCGGCAGTGAGCGTGTTGGCGCGGCCGACCGCAGCCACCACGATGTCTGCCTGGCGGGTGTGGTAGCCCAGGTCGGGGGTGCCGCTGTGGGTGACGGTGACCGTGGCATTGGCCTGCAGCAGCAGCAGGGCCATGGGCTTGCCCACGGTATTGCTGCGCCCGATGACCACGGCATGTTTGCCCTTGATCGACTGGCCGGTGGACTCGATGAGCTTCATGCTGCCGTAGGGCGTGCAGGGGCGGAAACCGTCCAGCCCGGCCATGAGTTCGCCAGCCGACAGCACCGAGTAGCCATCCACATCCTTGGAGGTGGCAATGGCCTCGATGACCTTGTGCGGGTCAATGTGCTTGGGCAGGGGCATCTGCACCAGGATGCCGTGCACTGTGGGGTCGGCATTGAGGGCTTCGATGCGTGCCAGCAGCGCAGCCTCGCTCAGATCGGCGTCGTACTTTTCAAAGATGGAGCGCACGCCGCTGTCCTCGCAGGCCTTGACCTTGTTGCGCACATACACGGCCGAGGCTGGGTCTTCGCCCACCAGAATCACCGCCAGGCCAGGCTGGTGGCCACGGGCGGTGAGGGCGGCAGCGCGTTGCGCCACCTCGCTGCGAAGTTGGCGGGAAAGGGCGTTGCCGTCGATGAGTTGGGCTGTCATGTCAGAAAATACAAGTCAAAATGGCTGGTAGCGCTAGTTCAATATGCGCTGGTAGCTATCAAAATGGGAGCAATCAGCCCTTGGGCGCGTTCTGCCCCAGAGCGATCTTGAGCAGATCGGCCACCGTGTTGGCGTTGAGCTTTTCCATGATGTTGGCGCGGTGTGCCTCCACCGTCTTGATGCTGATGCCCAGGTCGTCAGCGATCTGCTTGTTCAGGCGACCGGCCACGATGCGTTCGAGCACCTGCGCCTCGCGGCTGGTGAGCTTGGACAGCAGGGCGTCGCGGCTGGCGGCCTGCTGGTAGCCCGCGAAGGCTTCGCGGGCGTGGTCTAGCATGCGCTCTACCAGGCCCACCAGCTCTTCTTCGTCAAAAGGCTTCTGGATGAAGTCCAGCGCGCCTTTCTTCATGGTGTTCACTGCCATGGGCACGTCGCCGTGGCCGGTGATGAACACGATGGGCAGCGGCGATTTGCGCTCAATGAGGCGGTCCTGCAGTTCCAGGCCGGTCATGCCGCCCATCCGGATGTCCACGATCAGGCAGGCCACCTCGCGCGGATCGTAGCGTGAGAGAAACGTCTCGGCCGAATCAAAGCAACGCACCCGGTAGTCCTTGCCTTCCAGCAGCCACTGCAGGGAATCGCGAACTGCTTCGTCGTCGTCCACAACGTAAACAGTGCCTTTTTTCGGAATCAAGCTCATGCAACAGTCCTTGGGTTTTGTTCGTTTGCTACAGAATTTGTAGTGGCATCAGCAGGCTTGGCAAGCGGCAGCCAGAAGGAGAACCTGCAGCCTGTAACCTCCGAGCCATTGTAGAGGTTCTCCGCCTGCATCCGGCCCTGGTGGGACTCGACGATGCTGCGGCACAGATTGAGGCCCATGCCCATGCCTTCCTGCTTGGTAGAGAAGAATGCCTCGAACAGGCGCTCCAGCACTTCGGGGGCCAGCCCCTTGCCGGTGTCCTGCACCGAGAACTCGACCACCTGGCGGTCATCGATCTGCTTGGGCACCACGCGCAGCTCCACGCTGCGGTTGGGGGCGGGGCGGTCGGCGTGCTGGATGGCCTCGGCGCCGTTCTTCATCAGGTTGACGAGCACCTGCTCGATCAGGATGGTGTCGGCCATCACTTGCGGCAGGCGCGCGGCGACGTAGTGCGTCAGGCGCACGTTGTGCCGGCGCAGTTCGATGTCGGCCAGCTCGACGGCTTCGTTGACCATCGAATGCACATCGGCCAGCGTGCGGTTGGGCTCGCTCTTTTTCACGAACGATCGGATCCGCTGGATGATCTGGCCTGCGCGCTGTGCTTGGTGGGCTGTCTTTTGCAGGGCGGTGAGCAGGGCTTCTTCGGTGAGCTGGCCGCTCTGGATGCGCGAAACCATGCCGCTGCAGTAGTTGTTGATGGCGGTGAGCGGCTGGTTGAGCTCGTGCGCCACGCTGGACGCCATCTCGCCCATGGTGATGAGGCGGCTGACCGACTGCGCGCGCTCGGCCTGCCGCTGGGCCTGCTCTTCGGCCAGGCGGCGGGGGGTGATGTCCGTGGCAATCACCATCTGGGCCAGGCGGCCGTCCACCCAGTTCAGATAGCGCGAGCGCACTTCCAGCCACTTGCCCAGGTCGGGCAGGTAGATTTCGGCGTTTTCACTGCGGGCGCTGGTCAGCGTGTCGGTGGGCAGGCCCATCAGGCCGTCCTCATCGTCCATGCCACTTTGCTCCTTGCCCGCAATCGGCACCACGCCTGCCTGCGCCACCAGTTGCAGGTGCCCGCCGGTTTGCGACCCGAACCACTGGCGGTAGAGCTTGTTGGCAAACAGCAGCTCTTCGCTGCCCAGGGGGGCCACCGACACCGAGGCGTCCAGCGACTCCAGCACGATGGTGAAGCGTTCATGCGACGCCGACAGCTGTTCACGAATGCGGTTGGGCTCGGTGATGTCAGTCATCGACGTCATCCAGCCTGTCTGCTGGCCATGGGCGTCGATCAGCGGAGACACATAGAGCCGGGCGTCGAACAGCGTCCCGCTCTTGCGCTTGACGCGCACCTGAAAGCCGCCTGCCATGGTGTTGCCGCGCAGTTCGTCGCGCAGCTTGGCCTGCAGGGTTTCGTGATCGGCCTCGGGCCAGTAGGGGAAGGGGGCTTTCAGGCCCACCAGCTCTTCGGCACTCCAGCCCGTCATCTGGCAAAAGGCGGCATTCACATAGCTGATGCGGCCTTCCATGTCCAGGGCGCGCATGCCGGTGAGGATGGAGTTTTCCATCGCCCGGCGAAAGTTGGTCTCGGCCACGAGGGCCTCTTGCGCCTGCATGCGGCGACGGGTGTGGCGCCAGGTGGCGATCAGCATCCAGGCCGTCATCGCGCTCAGCGTGCCCACCAGCCAGAACAGCCCGCTGCCCACCACGCCAAGCGACGTGCGGTATGCCTGTGCGCGCAGCACCAGACCGTTGCCGACGGGGGAGACCGGTACCTCGTACTCGTTGGCCTTGGGCGTCCAGGGGAGCAACTGCGTGGCCTTGTTGCGCGGGCCCAGCGGCGTGCCCGCCAGCACCTGGTTCTTGCTGTCGAGCAGCGTCACCGCGTAGCGCGCCAGCACTTCGGTGGGAGTGCCGTAGCGCAGCAGGCTGTCGATGGAATATTCACCCAGCACCACGCCGCTGAACTTGCCCTGATTGTTGAGCGGTACCTGCAACTGCAGCAATGGGGTCGCATCGCCCGACGTGGCGGCCGGCTGCGCGTACACCGGTTGCTGCAGGTCCCGAGCCAGGCCAAAGGTGTCGGCGGTGTCCCCGGGCTTGAGGACTTCGCCTGCGATGCGCAGTTCACCACTCGCTAGTGTCGGGGCGGCCTGGCTTGCGCGGATGCGTCGGCGGTCGTCAATCCAGGTGATGGCCTGCAGCTCCGGGTACTGGCTGATCAGTGCCTCCGCGCGGCTGATGAACTCTGCCTTGCCCAGGTCCTGGTTGGACACATCGCGTGCGATGCGCATGAGTTGCTCTTGCCGCTCCAGCAGGCGCAGGCGTACGCGCTGCTGGGCGTATTCCACGTCGCGCCGTAGGGCTTCTTGTTCACGCTCGGCTTCTTCGGCGCGCAGGTACCAGAACGCCGCAACGATGGCGGCCAGAAACATCAGCACTGCCGCGAGGGGGGCAAGTGCGGCAAAACGGTCTTGCCGGGTGGGCGACAAGCCGCGCCACCACTTGCGCCACCAGCGTATCGGCGCTGCCACGGTCGTGGCCGTGGGGGAGGGGGTGGTGGGCATCGAATCCATGTAGGGAGTGTAGAGGAGCCCCGGGAGCGCTCAGGCCTTCCGCATCATGTGCGTCTGCAGCAAATTATTGCAATATGAAATGAATAGGCACCATTTGAAATTACGAAAAAATATGCGAAACTAGAGCCAACGTACTAAATTGCTGCCACACCTACAGGAGACAAAGCATGTCAGCTCAGCCCGACCCTCAGGCCGGTTTCGGCATCGGTTCCGATACCGACCAGCAAGAAACCCGTGAATGGATGGACGCGCTGTCCGCCGTGATCGACAAGGAGGGCCCAGAGCGCGCCCACTTCCTGTTGGAACAACTTCTTGAACACGCCCGTCAGAGCAGCATCGACCTGCCGTTTTCTGCCAACACGGGTTACGTCAACACCATCGAGCCGGAAAAAGAGGCGCACTGCCCTGGCAACATCGCCATCGAAAAGCGCCTGCGCGCCTACATGCGCTGGAACGCCATGGCCATGGTGGTGCGTGCCAACCGCCTGAACCCTGCCGACGGCGGCGACCTGGGCGGTCACATTGGTTCATTTGCCTCGGTGGCCAGCATGTTCGGTGCGGGCTTCAACCACTTCTGGCATGCCGCCAGCGAAGACCACGGCGGTGACCTGCTGTACATCCAGGGCCACAGCGCCCCCGGCATCTATGCGCGCGCTTACCTTGAGGGCCGCCTGAGCGAAGAGCAGCTCGACAGCTTCCGCCAGGAAGTGGACGGCAAGGGCCTGTCCAGCTACCCGCACCCCAAGCTGATGCCCGAGTTCTGGCAGTTCCCTACGGTGTCCATGGGCCTGGGGCCATTGATGGCCATCTATCAGGCCCGCTTCCTCAAGTACCTGCACGCCCGTGGCATTGCCAACACCGAAAACCGCAAAGTGTGGGTGTTCTGCGGCGACGGTGAAATGGACGAACCCGAATCCCTGGGCGCCATCGGCCTGGCCGCGCGCGAAAACCTCGACAACCTGGTCTTCGTGATCAACTGCAACCTGCAGCGCCTGGACGGCCCGGTGCGGGGCAACGGCAAGATCGTGCAAGAACTCGAAGGCGAGTTCCGCGGCGCGGGCTGGAACGTGATCAAGCTGCTGTGGGGCAATGGCTGGGATGCCTTGCTGGCCCGCGACAAGACCGGCAAGCTCAAGCAGCTGATGATGGAAACGCTGGACGGCGACTACCAGGCCATGAAGGCCAACGACGGCGCCTTCGTGCGCAAGAACTTCTTCGGCAAGTACCCCGAGACGCTCAAGCTCGTCGAGCACATGACCGACGAAGAGGTGTTCGAGCTGCGCCGTGGCGGCCACGAGCCCGCCAAGGTGTATGCCGCCTTCCACGCTGCCAATGAGCACAAGAACCAGCCCACCGTGCTGCTGGTCAAGACCGTCAAGGGTTATGGCATGGGCAAGGCCGGTGAGGGCAAGAACACTGTGCACCAGACCAAGAAGCTGTCGGACGAGGACATCAAGTACATCCGCGACCGCTTCAACATCCCGATCCCGGACAGCCAGCTGGCTGACATTCCGTATTACAAACCGGCCGATGACACCCCGGAGATGCAGTATCTGCACGAGCGCCGCAAGGCCCTGGGTGGCTACCTCCCCAAGCGTCGTCCCAAGGCGGACGAGCACTTCACCGTGCCCGCCATCGAGACCTTCAAGGCCATCCTGGAGCCCACGGCCGAAGGCCGTGAAATCTCCACCACCCAGGCCTACGTGCGCTTCATCACGCAACTGCTGCGCGACCAGGCCCTGGGGCCGCGTGTAGTGCCCATCCTGGTGGATGAGGCCCGCACCTTCGGCATGGAAGGCCTGTTCCGCCAGATCGGCATCTACAACCCCAAGGGCCAGCTGTACACCCCGGTCGATCGCGATCAGGTGATGTACTACAAGGAAGACAAGGCTGGCCAGATCCTGCAGGAAGGCATCAACGAAGCCGGCGGCATGGCCAGCTGGATCGCTGCCGCCACCAGCTACAGCACCAACAACCGCATCATGGTGCCGTTCTACGTGTACTACTCGATGTTCGGCTTCCAGCGCATTGGCGACCTGGCCTGGGCTGCGGGTGACATGCAGGCCCGTGGCTTCTTGCTGGGCGGCACCTCGGGCCGTACCACGCTCAACGGTGAAGGCCTGCAGCACGAAGATGGTCACAGCCACATCCTTGCCAACACCATTCCCAACTGCGTGAGCTACGACCCCACCTTTGCCCACGAAGTGGCGGTGATCATGCACCGTGGTCTCAAGCGCATGGTCGAGCAGCAGGAAAACGTTTTCTACTACATCACGCTGCTCAACGAGAACTACCCGATGCCGGGCCTCGTGGAAGGCACGGAAGAGCAGATCATCAAGGGCATGTACCTGTGCAAGCCCGGCGCCGAGGGTGACAAGCGCGTGCAACTGCTGGGTTCGGGCACCATCCTGCGCGAGTCGCTGGCCGCGCAAACCCTGCTGGCCGCCGACTGGGGCGTGCAGGCCGATGTGTGGAGCTGCCCGAGCTTCAACGAACTCACCCGCGAAGGCCAGGACGTGGACCGCTGGAACCTGCTGCACCCGCTGGAAACCCCGCGCGTGCCGTTTGTGGCGCAGCAGCTGGGCACCAGCACGGGCCCCGTGGTCGCATCCACGGACTACATGAAGGCCTATGCCGAGCAGATCCGTCCCTTCGTACCCAAGGGCCGCAACTACAAGGTGCTGGGCACCGACGGTTTTGGTCGCAGCGACTTCCGCAGCAAGCTGCGCGAGCACTTCGAGGTGAACCGCCACTACATCGTCGTGGCCGCCCTCAAGGCGCTGAGCGAAGACGGCGTGCTGCCCGCCACCAAGGTGGCCGAGGCGATCGCCAAGTACTGCATCAATGCTGACAAGATCAACCCGCTCTACGCATAAAACGAACGGAGACAGAACAATGGCATTGGTCAACATTCAAGTCCCGGACATCGGGGACTTCGACGAAGTGGGCGTGATCGAGTTGCTGGTCAAGGTGGGTGACACCGTGAAGGCCGAGCAGTCGCTCATCACGGTCGAATCGGACAAGGCATCGATGGAGATCCCATCCAGCCACGCAGGCGTGGTCAAGGAACTCAAGATTGCATTGGGCGACAAGGTCAAACAAGGCTCGGTGATTGCCGTGGTGGAGTCCGCTGACGCGGGCGCTGCCGCAGCTCCGGCCGCTGCGCCGGCTCCTGCAGCGGCGGCTCCCGCCCCGGTGGCGGCACCTGCGCCAGCTCCTGCTGCTGCAGCCCCTGCGGCCACAGGCCCGGTCGAAGTGCGCGTGCCCGACATCGGGGACTTCAAGGACGTGGCCGTCATCGAGATGCTGGTCAAGGTCGGCGACACCATCAAGGTCGAGCAGTCCCTGTTCACCGTCGAATCCGACAAGGCCTCCATGGAGATCCCGTCGCCCGCCGCTGGCGTGCTCAAGGAACTCAAGGTCAAGATTGGCGACACCGTCAACATTGGTGATCTGGTGGCTCTGCTTGAAGGTACGGCAGCTGCTGCAGCGCCTGTAGCAGCACCGGTTGCGGCCGCTGCGCCGGCACCAGCCCCAGTGGCTGCGGCCGCTCCTGCGGTGGCAGCCGCAGCACCCGCCGCTGCCACCGCCTCGGTGGCTGTCCCTGCCCACCAGCCCGGCACTCCCACGGCAGGCCTGCCCCATGCATCGCCTTCGGTGCGCAAGTTCGCCCGCGAACTGGGTGTGCCCATCGACGAAGTCAAGGGCACCGGCCCCAAGGGCCGCATCACGCAAGACGACGTGGCTGCCTTCACCAAGCAAGTGATGGCAGGCGCCGTGGAGACCAAGGCACAAGCTGCCAAGGCACCCGCAGGCGGTGGTGGCTCTGGCGTGGGCCTGGACCTGCTGCCCTGGCCCAAGGTGGACTTCACCAAGTTCGGCCCGGTGGAGCGCAAGGATCTCTCGCGCATCAAGAAGATCAGCGGCGCCAACCTGCACCGCAATTGGGTCGTCATCCCGCACGTCACGAACCACGACGACGCGGACATCACCGACCTCGAAGCCTTCCGCGTGCAGTTCAACAAAGAGAACGAGAAGAGCGGCGTGAAGGTCACCATGCTCGCCTTCATGATCAAGGCCGCCGTGGCCGCGCTCAAGAAGTTCCCTGAGTTCAACAGCTCGCTCGACGGTGATCAGCTGGTGCTGAAGAACTACTACCACATCGGCTTTGCGGCCGACACGCCCAACGGCCTCGTTGTGCCGGTCATCCGCGACGCAGACAAGAAGGGCATCGTCCAGATCAGCCAAGAGATGGGCGACCTGGCCAAGAAGGCGCGCGACGGCAAGCTCGGCCCGGCCGACATGACCGGCGGCTGCTTCTCCATCAGCTCCCTGGGCGGCATTGGCGGGCGTTACTTCACGCCCATCATCAACGCTCCCGAAGTCGCCATCATGGGCGTGTGCAAGAGCAGCCTGGAGCCCAAGTGGGACGGCAAGCAATTTGCGCCGCGCCTCATGCTGCCCCTGAGCCTGAGCTGGGACCACCGCGTGATCGACGGTGCCGCTGCTGCACGCTTCAACGTGTACTTTGCCTCGCTGCTGGCGGATTTCCGCCGCATCGTGATGTAACGAAAGGGCAAGACACACCATGGCAATCATCGACATCAAGGTGCCTGATATCGGCGACTTCGCCGAAGTGGCCATCATCGAAGTGCTGGTCAAACCCGGCGACACCATCAAGGCCGAGCAAAGCTTGATCACCGTGGAGTCCGACAAGGCCTCCATGGAGATCCCGTCTAGCCACGCTGGTGTGGTCAAGGAACTCAAGGTCAAGCTCGGCGACAAGATCGCCGAAGGCTCGGTGGTGCTGACGCTGGAAGTGCAGGGTGCAGGCGCAGCCGCTCCAGCGCCTGCCGCATCCCCAGCGCCTGCAGTTTCAGAGCAGAAACCGGCTGTAGCACAGGTAAATAATGTGCCGGCAGCTATCAATCCAGTAGCATCCAGCTATGCTGGCTCCGCTGATCTCGACTGCGACATGCTCGTGCTCGGCGGCGGCCCCGGCGGCTACAGCGCAGCCTTCCGTGCGGCCGACCTGGGCCTCAAGGTCGTCATCGTCGAGCGCTACGCCACCCTGGGCGGCGTGTGCCTGAATGTGGGCTGCATCCCCTCCAAGGCGCTGTTGCACGTTGCGGCCGTCATGGACGAAGTCAGCCACATGGCCGACCTGGGCGTGGACTTTGGCGCGCCCGCCGTCAACATCGACAAGCTGCGCGGCCACAAAGAGAAAGTCATCGGCAAGCTCACCGGCGGCCTGGCCGCCATGGCCAAGATGCGCAAGGTGACCACCGTGCGTGGCTACGGTGCCTTTGTGGGTGCCAACCACCTGGAAGTGGAAGAAACCACCGGCACCGCGCAGGAGAAGACGGGTAGCAAGAAGGTCATCGCCTTCAAGAAGGCCATCATCGCCGCCGGCAGCCAGGCAGTGCGCCTGCCCTTCATGCCTGACGATCCGCGCGTGGTCGACTCCACCGGCGCCCTGGCGCTGAAGGAAGTGCCCAAGCGCATGCTCATTCTGGGCGGCGGCATCATCGGCCTCGAAATGGGCACCGTGTACAGCACGCTGGGCGCGCGCCTCGATGTGGTCGAAATGATGGACGGCCTGATGCAGGGCGCCGACCGCGACCTCGTCAAGATCTGGCAGAAGATGAACGCCAAGCGTTTTGACAACATCATGCTCAAGACCAAGACGGTGGGCGCCAAGGCCACACCCGAAGGCATTGAGGTGACGTTTGCCGCAGCGGAAGATGGGGGCGCCGCCCCCGCGCCCCAGGTGTACGACCTCGTGCTGCAGGCCGTGGGCCGCACGCCCAACGGCAAGAAGATCGCTGCCGAGAAGGCTGGCGTCGCTGTGACGGACCGTGGCTTCATCAACGTCGACATCCAGATGCGCACCAACGTGCCGCACATCTTCGCCATCGGCGACATCGTGGGCCAGCCCATGCTGGCGCACAAGGCGGTGCATGAGGCGCACGTGGCGGCTGAAGTGATAGCAGGTGAACTGCAAGGCAACAAGGAGCTGGCCGCCGCCGCCTTCAACGCCCGCGTGATCCCATCGGTGGCCTATACCGACCCCGAAGTGGCCTGGGTGGGCCTGACGGAAGACCAGGCCAAGGCCCAGGGCATCAAGGTCAAGAAGGGCCTGTTCCCCTGGACGGCCTCCGGCCGCGCCATCGCCAACGGCCGCGACGAGGGCGTGACCAAGCTGCTGTTCGACGACTCGCCCGAAGCCCATGGCCACGGCAAGATCCTGGGCGGCGGTATGGTCGGCACCCATGCGGGCGACATGATCGGCGAGATCGCCCTGGCTATCGAGATGGGAGCCGACGCGGTGGACATCGGCAAGACCATCCACCCGCACCCCACGCTGGGCGAAAGCATCGGCATGGCGGCGGAGATTGCCCACGGGTCTTGCACGGACGTGCCACCACAGAAGAAGTGATCCGATGATTCGCTGAGAACGCTGCCGGTTCGGTCGCTGGCCGCGCAAGCCCAGAAGGGGTTGCGCGGCCTTTTCATTTTCTGGCGTGCATGCCGGCAAGCACGAGCCAACAGTGGCTGCGTGCGCTGGAGTGGTTGCGCTAAGTCTGCACGGGGTCCGCATGGGCATCTCAGAGCCTGTGACTTTTTGTTACTGTGGGCATCAAGTTTGCTAAGGGGTCACTACGAATCACTCTTTTGGTGAGACCCTGCATGAAACAAAATGCCTCGTTAGGTTCACATTTCTTCGTCTGGGGCCTTGTCTGCGCGTCCAGCTTTGTGGTGCTGGCTGCCAGCGCCTGGAGCTTGCACAGTGATCTGCAAGTTGCTCCCAGCGCCTTTGATGCCGCCTGGCAACGCTTGATGTGGCTTCTGTTGGCTGCTGCGGTGCTTGTCGGCGTTGCCTTGGTTCGTCTACATCGGTCCGTAGCCCGCCAGTTGGGTGGCAGTCCCGACGCGTTGAGCGAACACATCGCCCACTTGAGCGCAGGCCAATTAATGGCCTCCACCGCAACGCAGAGAACCGAATCCAGCAGTGCCCTGGCGGCAATTCATGCACTGCGCGACTCGCTGGCTGAAAAAATCGGGCTATTACGGCAAGAGGCCGAAACGGTGGCTGTGGAATCGGTCACTTTTTCGTCCAATAACCTGGATCTGGCCACCAATATGTCGCAGCAGACCGAGTTGCTGCAGCAAAGCAGATCCCACATTGGTAGCCTGATCGACACAGTCAAACAAGCGGGCAGCAGGACCGCAGACTCTCAAAAGTCGGTGCGTTTCGCCTCCGATATTGCGACCCGAGGTAATGAGGTGGTCAGCAAGATGACCAACACCATGGATGCCCTGAGTGAATCCTCGGGAAAGATCGAGGAGATCATTGGTGTCATTGATGGCATTGCATTCCAGACCAACATCCTGGCGCTCAATGCAGCGGTGGAGGCTGCACGCGCGGGCGAACAGGGCAAGGGTTTCGCGGTGGTGGCTTCAGAGGTGCGCACGCTGGCCCAGCGCTCCGCGAGTGCGGCGAAGGAGATCAAGACCCTGATTGCGGGCTCTGTGGAGAAGATTGCGCAGTCTGCCAAGCTGGCCGACCAGGTGGCGAACTCCATGGACGAGATCAACGCCAGCTCGCAGCAAGTCACCCAGATCATGGAAGAGATAGCTGCGGTCACCCAGCAGCAGGAGCGCGATATTTCCCAACTGAGCGGCTCGCTGGACCACCTGGATGTCGTGACCGAACGTTATGCCGAGCTCCTGCACGATGCCAGCGTGCATGCGGAAACCCTGCAGACCCGGGCTGCCGGGCTGCGCTACGCGGCAGCTGCATTCCGCGTGGCCGGCCTTCCTCCGGCCAATGCGCTGCCAGAGCTGCCCATCGCACGGGCCAGCGAGCGGCAAGTAGCCCGTCCCGCAGCGGCACTGCGCATTCGGCAAGAGTCCAAGGAATTGGCTGGGCAGCTCTCGCGCGGCGTGCAGCTCATCGTCGGCACGGCGCACGAACCCCCGCTGAACTACACCGATGCCGCCAACAAGCAGGACGCGAGCGGTGCGGATGTCAAAGGTTTTTCCCCTGATGTAGTGCGCGAGATTCTGGCTCGCACCGGGCATCAGGCACAGGTGCGCATCACCTCCTGGGAGCGCAGTTACGCCGCGCTGCAGACCGAGCCCAATGCCGTGCTGTTCACCATGGCGCGCACACCCAGTCGCGAGAACCAGTTCCACTGGGTCGGCCCGCTGGTTCACAGCAACGCTGTGCTGTTTATCAAAAAAGGGAGCGGCGTCACCGTCAAGAGCTTGTACGAGGCGCGCAAGCTGCCCAGCATCGCGGTCATCAAGGGCGATTCCAAAGAGGAGTTCCTCAGGGGCAAGGATTTTCGCAACCTGGACTACTCGCCAGACTGGGCTACCGCATTCCGCAAGCTGCTCGAAGGCAAGGTCACCGCATTGGTCATGACCGACATGGATCTGCCCACCACCGCTCGCGATGCAGGTCTGGACCCGGCCGACTTCGAGCCGGTCTACGAACTCTTTGTGAATCGCCTGTACATAGGCATGTCCAAACGCACAGACCAGGCTGTGGTGCGCAGCTGGCAAGACGCGCTGGACGCCATGAAGCGTGATGGCAGCTTCCTCCGTCTGGCAGAACAGTGGTCAAGACATTGGGGCGCCCAATGGGTGGTGCGCGACGGAGCGGTGCAAGCGCAGTGAGTCGCCCCGGCTTCACTTGACGCCTTCGATCGAACTGGCGGTGCAGCAGCGGCGCTGGCCGCATGGGAGCCCGGTGGCACGGCTTTGCGAGGGGGACGAGGGCGTGGTGTGACCCTGGGCCGGCGGCCGACGATCGGGCGTGCTTCCAATATGGGCGAAAATAGGGGGTTTTCGTCGTCAGTCCCCGCCGGTCATCGGTTCGGCCCGGCCTGTTTTTTCACTGCTCCTTTTTGCTTGTCCATGCAAGACGTAACTTCCTCCAAGATCTCTGTCGAGAAGATCGGCGGCACTTCCATGACCGCCTTTGGCGATGTGCTGCGCCACATCGTGCTGCACGACCCCAAGCGCATTAACGGCCGGATCTACGTGGTGTCTGCCTATTCGGGCGTGACGAACCAGCTGCTGGAGCACAAGAAGACGGGCGAGCGCGGCATCTATGCCCTGTTTGCCGAAGGCAAGGGTTACCAAGATGCGTTGACCCAACTGGCGGTCAGTCTCAAAAAGCTGAACGCCGGCTACGCTGACCTGGGATTGCCGCTGGATGTGGCCGATGCCTTCATCGACCAGCGCATTGGCCAGGCGCGTGAATATCTGAACGCCATGCAGCACGTGCTGGCCAGCGGCTATCTCAGCCGCAAGGATGTGTTGCTCGCGGCGCGCGAAGTGCTGGCTTCGATTGGCGAGTCGCACAGCGCGTTCAACTCGGTCGAAATCCTCAAGGCCAATGGCGTGAATGCCATGCTGATGGACCTGGCCGGTTTTGACGACAACGAAGCCTGGACGATTGACGAGCGCATTGCCAACAGCTTTAAAGGCATCGACCTGAGCGACAAGGTGGTGGTGGCCACCGGCTACACCAAGGGCACCGAAGGCATCATGCGCGAGTTTGACCGGGGCTACTCCGAAGTCACGTTCAGCAAGATCGCCGTGGAAGTGCGCCCCGCAGAGGCCGTGATCCACAAGGAATTCCACCTGTCTTCTGCCGACCCCAACCTCGTGGGCCTGGAAAACGCCATCGTGGTGGGCGCCACCAACTACGACGTGGCCGACCAACTGGCCGACGTGGGCATGGAAGCCATCCACCCCAAGGCCGCCAAGCCCATGGAGCTGGCCGGCATTCCCATCCGCCTGAAGAACACCTTTGAGCCCGACCACCCCGGCACGCTGATCACCAAGGACTTCGTGGGTGAGCGCGCGCGTGTGGAGATCGTCACGGGCACCGACAAGGTCACGCTGATCGAGATCCACGACCCCAGCATGGTGGGCACGGTGGGCTTTGATGCGGGCCTGATGAACGTGTTCTGCAAGCACGATGTGAGCTACATCCTCAAGGCCACCAACGCCAACTCCATCGCCCATCTGGTGTGGGACAACCAGGTCACGCCCGAGCTGGTGGCCGAGCTGCAGAAGGACTACCAGGTCGTCACGATCAAGCCCAGCGCGATCGTGTGCACCATTGGCTCCAACATCGGCATCCCTGGCGTGCTGGCCAAGGCCGCGCAGGCGCTGGCCGATGCGCGCGTCAACGTGAACTGTGTGTCCCAGACACTGCGCCAGGTGAACATGCAGTTCGTGATCGAACGCGAGGACTACAAGACTGCGATCAAGGCGCTGAACATGGCGCTGTGCGTGAACTCGGGTGCGCCCATTCCGCGTGCTTGAACAGGTTTTCGCCTTCCGCTCAAAGCCCGCTCCGTGCGGGCTTTTTTGCGTCCACGTCTGGCATCGGGCGCTGGAGCGCAGTGGATCGGCAGATCGTGGGAGACGAGTGCTGTGCTACTTTTTGTAGAGCAGAAAAGTCCTGTCCATCCAGCGCATGAAGCCCGGCTGTATGCTGAATTTGCTGACTAGCATTACACCCGCGAGCACCAGCGCCGCACCACCCATCTGCCACCAGGTCAACGGTTCATCCAGCAGCCAGACGCCAAAAAAGATCGTGAGGATGGGCCCCAGCGTGCCAATCAGCGCGGTCTTGGATGCGCCAATGCGGCGGATCGCGGCCGAGGTCATGAACACGGGCAACACAGTGGAGAACACGGCCATGCCGAGCGCATGCAGGTAGACCGGCGCGGGCTGCACCAGCGCACCCGCAGGTTGCGACACCACAAAATGCAGCAGCGTGGCGCCGGTGGAGACCAGCATCGCGAGTGCCGTAAAGCGTGCCGCGCCCATGCGGCGTATGGCGGGCTCGCTGCCTGCCTGGTAGAACGCATAGGACACCGCCGAGCCAAACACAAAGCCCGCGCCGATGAGCACGGCGCGCGTGTCGCCCGCAATGTGCAGGTCGTGCGCGAAGGCCAGGCCGATGCCCGCGTAGGACAGCAACAGCGCGCCCAGCTCCCGGCGGGAGGCACGTTTGCCCATGAAGAGCACGCCGATCAGGATCGTGAGTGTGGGGTAGGTGAACAGGATCAGCCGCTCCAGGCTGGCGGTGATGTATTGCAGGCCGATGAAGTCGAGGATGCTCGCGCCGTAGTAGCCCAGCAGGCCCAGCGCAATCACGAGCAGCCAGTCGCGCCGGGTGAGCGGGGCCAGGTCGCGGCTGGCGCGCCAGCCGACCCAGGCAAACACCGGCACGGAAAACGCCATGCGCAGGCACAGCAGGGTGACGGAGTCCACGGGCGTGGCCTGGGGCACCGCATAGGCCAGTTTCACGAAGATGGCTTTGAACGAGAAGCCCAGCGCTGCCAGGATGGCAAGGAGGAGGCCAAGGCGTTCGGCGGACCAGTGTTTCCAGGGCATGGGGGTATGGTGGGTGGGGTGGGGTGGGGTAGAAACTGCCAGACCATGCGAAGACAACGAACGCAGTGCACATGGGGCAGTGGTAATTTGAAAGGATGCGGCGATAGTGCCTTGTACGCGCGGCAGGCACAATTGGCATTGCCGCAACCATGCGTCCGTCAAAAACGAACGTGAGAGGGGCCTCCATTGACCTATGACTTGATCGATCTGCGCCTTTTTGTTGCTATAGCCGAAGAGCGCAACCTCACGCGCGGCGCCGCGCGTGCCTACCTTGCGCCGTCGTCGGCCAGCCACCGGCTGCGCCGGCTGGAGGAGGCGCTGAACACCTCCCTGTTTGAGCGCCAGACCCGGGGCGTGGCGCTGACCCGGGCGGGCGAGGCCCTGCTGCGCAATGCGCGCCAGGTGCTGGCCAGCGTCGAGCAGATGCATGCCAACCTCTCGCCCTTTGCCAGCGGCATCCGGGGCCATGTGAGCCTGTGGGCCAATACCCATGCCACGCACACCTTTCTGCCCGACGACCTGGCGGGTTTCCTGAGGCAGCACCCGCAGGCCAGCGTGAGCCTGGAGGAGCGCACCAGCGCAGAGATCGTGGTCGCAGTGGCCAGCGGCGAGATCGAGGTGGGTGTGCTGGCCGACAGTGGCACGGGCGCGGGTGTGGAGTTGTCACCCTACCGACAAGACCGCCTGGTGCTCATCGTGCCCGCAGGCCATGCGTTGGCAGGGCGTGGCCGCGTGGGTTTTGCCGAGGTGCTGGACCAGGCCTTTGTGATGCTGCATGCGGGCTCGGCCATCCACACCTTCACGACCAACGCCGCTGCCGCGCTTGGGCGGCATCTGGACGTGCGTATTCAGGTGCGCAGCTTTGAAGCCGTGTGCCGCATGGTGGGGGCGGGCGTGGGCATTGGCCTGGTGCCCCGGGGAGCGGCCCTGCAGGTGGCGGGCCTGAGCGAGCCGCCGGTGCTGGTCGAGCTGGGCGAGCCCTGGGCGCAGCGCGACCTGCAGATCTGCGTGCGCAAAGGGGCGGTGCTGACGGGCTTTGCTGCGGCGCTGGTCGCGCACCTGCGCCAAGGCGCTGGCGCCGCGACTGCCTAGTTGCCTGATCAGGCCGCTGCGATCTCCACCTTGGCGCCACCGGCCTGCAGCTTTTTGCGCAGTGACCGCGGTGTGGCGGCAGGCACCACCAGCGCGGCCAGTTCGTGCAAGGGGGCCACGCTGAACGGCGATGCCGTGCCCAGCTTGTCGATCGAGGCCAGCACCACCGTTTCTGCCGCCCGCTGGTGCAGGGCGCGTTTGACGGCGGCTTCTTCAAAATCTCCCGTGGTCAGACCGGCCTCGGCATGCACGCCGGTCACGCCCATCAGGTACAGGTCGGCCCGCAACTGGGCTGCGGCCTCGACCACTCTGGCACCCACATTCACCATGGAGTGGCGGAACAACCTGCCTCCCAGCATCAGCACCTCCACCTGCGTGTGCCCAGCCAGCGCCACCGCGACGGTGGGGCTGTGCGTGACCACAGTGGCGCGCAAGTCCAGCGGCAGGTTCTGCACCACCTGCAACGATGTGGTACCCCCATCCAGGATCACCACCTGGCCGGGCAACACCAGCGCGGCCCCGGCGCGCCCCAGGGCGCGTTTGTCTTCGGGGGCCAGTTGCTCACGCACCTGCAAGCTGCCCACTGCGGCCGAGGCGGGCAGGGCACCGCCGTGCACGCGCTGCAAGCGGCCCTCCGCAGCCAGTTCGCGCAGGTCGCGCCGCACGGTGTCTTCCGAGATGCCCAACTCCTCGCTGAAGGCCTTGGCCACGATCTGGCCGTCCCGACGCAGGCGGTCGAGCAGAAGCTGTTTGCGTTGGGTGGTCAGCATGAAGGGTTACACGAATTGATTGCACGAATTTGCATGTTTGTGCATGATATTGCGTAAATCAATCTTGTCAAAACCATGCACTCATTACCCGACCACACTGCCTTCGCGCTGGCGCTTGCCGTGCGTCGCTACCCAAGCCCGCCGGCGGGGAACATTGCATGAGCCGCCCTGTGCCCGATGTGCCCATCGCTGAGCTGAACGCCCGCACCGAGCATGTGAAGCTGCTGGATGTGCAGGTGCTCTCCGACAACTGGTACGTGCTGCGCAGGGTCACCTGCTCGCTGCGCCGGCGCGACGGCCAATGGCAGACGATGAACCGCGAGGCCTACGACCGGGGCAATGGCGCCGCACTGCTGTTGTTTGACCCGGGTCGCTGCACCGTGGTGCTGACGCGCCAGTTCCGGCTGCCCGCCTTTCTCAACGGTTGCGCTGACGGCCTGCTGATCGAGACCTGCGCGGGCCTGCTCGACGGTGACGACCCCGAAACCTGCATCCGCCGCGAGGCCGAGGAAGAAACCGGCTACCGCGTGCGCCAGCCGCGCAAGGTGTTTGAGGCCTACATGAGCCCTGGCTCGGTGACGGAAAAGCTGCACTTTTTCGTGGCCGAGTACGAACCCGGCGACCGCATTCGCAGCGGCGGCGGCCTGGAGGGAGAGGGCGAGGACATCGAGGTGATCGAGATGCCGCTGGCCGACGCCCTGGCGGGCATTGCCAACGGCACGATCCAGGACGGCAAGACCATCATGCTGCTGCAGCATGTGGCCTTGGACCTGCGAGGCACCGCCCTGTAACAAAGGCGGTGCTCGCAGGTGCTCAAGGCCGCACCAGCCGCAGCGGCTCGCCCACGCGCGCCTTCACCACATCGTCGCGGTGGAAGGGCAGGGTATGCCAGCGCTTGGCCGAGAACTCACGCATCTGGTCGTTGGCGTGGGGCGATGCGGGGTTGGTGGACTGACCATAGGTCAGGATGGCCTGGGCCACTGGGCCCTTGGCGTCGAACGTCACGGTCTGCACATAGCTGGTGCCGTAGTCGATGCGCAAGCCTGCCTTGTTGATGGGCGCGGGCTCCTGGCGGCCCAGGTTGTTGAGCACGCCTTCAAACTCCTCGCCGCCGTGCAGTGCAATCGCTTCTTCGGTGATGGCGGGGCGCTGCACGCTGCCCAGCGTGGCGTCGAGCGTGTAGCCGCTGGTGCGGATGGCCTTGACGGCGCCGTCCAGCGCCTCCCACACCTTGGCGGCGGTGGCGGCGTCCTCCATCTTCAGGCCTGCAGGGGTGGCCACGGGCTGTTGCGCATCGAAGGGCACGCGGTGCACGCCGGGGATGTTGCGCGCGGTGCGCCAGAACTCGCGGAACACATGGGCGCCGCGTGCCTCAACGTTATTGCGGCGGTCCCAGCCTTTGAGGGCCGCGCAGCCGTCACGGGATTCGGCCGCGGGGGCCTTGTCACACGCGGCCAGAAGGTCGGGTACCACCACCTGGGCCATGAAGTTGCGGTTCTCGAACAACTGGCCCTGGATGGCCTGCAGCGTGACCTTGCCCCGGCCGAGCATTTCAGGAATCTCGGCCAGACCGGCGCGGGTGCGTGGCCGGGTCAGGCTGGCGTCGCCCACCAGGGGCGAGATGCCCTCAAACTTCTGGCCGGGGTGGGTGTAGACAAAGCTGTCATTGCTGTTGTGGACCCAGTCCGTGCGGAAGGCCACGGGCATGCGGCCGATGGGGATGAGCCCCGGCACGGGCGATGCGCTGTCGCGGCGCCAGTCGCAGTCAGCGCGTGATCCGTTCAGCACCACCAGGCCGGCAGCGGCGCGCAGCGCGGCGGCGGGCTGGCTGGGTGCGCAGCGGGCGAGCTGGGCGGCATCCACATCGGGCACCACGCTCACGTCGGCATACATGGCCTGGCCGCTGCGGTCGGCGGCCAGCGTGTTCACCCAGGGCAGGCCCAGGTTGGCGTGCGCCTTGTGCACGTCTTGCACCGAGCGGGCGCGGGCAAAAGCCAGGGCTGCGTCCATCATGCGGGTGTTGCCAGTGTTGGCGTCGCGCAGGGCGTAGGCGGTCTTGGCGTTCCAGGTCAGGCCCGCGCGGGGCAACACCACCAGCGGGCCCCAGCGGGTGGACCACACCGTGTACTCTTGCGTCTGCAGCTTGCCGTCCGGGCCGGGGATCTGGGCGCTGACCTTGCGGGCGGTCATCTTCTCGGGCTTGCCGTCCACCAGGTAGGTGGTGGGGTCGCCCTCGGCCAGCGTCACTTCGTAGAAGGTGAAACGCTTGCCGGTGGACACCGTGTGCGACCAGGCCACGTCCTTGTTGAAGCCGATGGAGACCATGGGGTAGGTGCCAATGCCCACGCCCATCACGTCCATCTGGCCGGGCATGGTCAGGTGCATTTCATAGAAACGGTTGGGGCCGCTCCACGGGAAGTGCGGGTTGCCCAGCAGCATGCCGCTGCCGCTGGCCGTCACATCCTTGCCAAAGGCCCAGGCGTTGGAGCCCAGGGGTGAGTCGAGCAGGCCCACGTCGCGCAGCGCCTGCGCGGCATCGGCCAGGTTCACTGCAGAGGCGGGCGCCTGCGCGGCCTTGGCCGCGGGCGGCTGGGCGCCCAGCATGCCATCGGCCAGCGCGGCAATACCGGCCTGCACGGCCACCACCTCGGCCATGCGGCGGTATTGGGCCAGGGTCATGGGCTGCACCCAGGGCTTGCCCCGGCAGGCATCGGGCAGGGTGGCGGCGTTGTCGGCCAGGAAGCGGTTGTAGCCCGCCACATAACCACGCGCCAGGGCCTGCGTTTCGGCACTGGTCTTGGCCCAGGCGCGCTCCAGCATGGCGTCGTCCATGTGGGCTGCCATGAACAGGTCGATCTGCGCATTGGGGATGTAGCGGCGGCCCAGCAGCCCGATGGTCTGGGCGCCGAAGGTGCTGCTGCGCTGGCCGCGCGCGGTCACGAGTTGGTCGGCTGTCATGCAGACGTTGTCTTGCGCGTAGGCATAGGCCACGCCGTAGGCCAGTGATTCGGGGTCGTTTGCGGTGATGTGCGGAATGCCGTAGGTGGTGCGCTCAATGGTCACGCTGCGGTCTGTGCCTGCAGCGCCTGGCTGGCTGGCGCAGCCCGCCAGAAAGAGGGCGGTGCAGGCCGCGGCCAGAGTGGTCAGGGCCATTGAAAGGCTGCGATGGGTTGAGGGTTCGTGCATGGGTGGGTGTCTCCGTTTGTGTGGGCCCGCAACGCAGGGCAATGGCTGCGGGGCGCTGTCGTCGCACGGTCATGCTACTGCCCGGTAACACCGAGAAGCGGTGGCGGTTTGGCCACAAAGGGTGGCAAGATCGCCACCATGCCCACTGCCAAAACTGCACTGCCGTCCTGCCTGAACGTGGGCATCCTCTGGGGGCACGGCAGCATTGCCAGCACCGCCGCCGCTGCGGTGGACGCTCTGCGCGCCATGAACATGCTGGCGGCGATGCGCCCCGGGGGCGCGCAGCCCGTGGTGCGCTGGTTGTGGCTGCAGATGCCGCAGGAGCGCGACGCCACCCCACCGCCAGTGCCTGGCGCGGAACTGGGCTCGGAGCCGCTGGATGTGGTCGTCATCCCCGGCTGGCTGGTCCCCACGGGGCCGCAGTTGCGTGAGATCAGTCGGCGCTACAGCGAGCACTTTGGCGCCATGCTGCAGGGCCACCTGCAGCGGGGCGGGCTGGTGGCTGCGCTATTCAACGGGTCCAGCCTGCTGGCGCACTGTGGCTTGCTGGCTGGGCGCAAGGCGGCGCTGCCGTGGGTGTTTGCGCCGTCCATCGTGCTGCAGTCCAGCGAGAGTGGGGCAAGGACGGCCGATGTGGCCGAGGTGGCCTGGCAGCGGGAGCGAACCTGGCAGCGTGACGGTGCCCTGTGGACCACCGCATCCCTGCAGGACACCCTGGCCGCCATGCTGGACCTGCTGGCCCAGACACCGGCGGCCGAGCTGGCGCAGGCCGCATCGCACGCGCTGCTTTTTGACCCGCAGCGCCAGCTGACCGCCACCACCGCCATGGAGACCCCCACGGGCAACCCGCTGGCTGCGGGCGCACTGGAGCAGGCGCGGCGCTGGCTGCAGGACCACCGCAACGAGCCCTACAGCCTGCAGGCCACGGCCCGCGCCGCCGCCACCAGCCCGCGCACATTGCTGCGCTGGTTTGCCCAGGTGCATGGCGAAACACCTCAGGACTACCTGCACCGGCTGCGCATTGCCCAGGCCCAGGCGCTGCTGCAGACCACCTACCTCACGGTGGACGATGTGGCGCAGCAATGCGGCTACAACGACACGGGCAGTTTTCGCAAGGTGTTCACCCGCGTGGCCGGGGTGACGCCAGGGGCGTACCGCCAGCGCTTCAAGCTGCGCACATCGCGCAAGCAGTGGTTGGGGCGGCAGGGGCTGCCTGGCACCGACGGGCCGGCGTAGCCGGGCCCACGGCAATTCGCTGTCTCTGGTGGGTGTCTGCGCCAGTGCTGGCGGCGATAATGCTCAATTGCTATTGAATCAATAGCTGCCCAGGCATGCTGGACTAGCGCATCATGCCGTTTTGATTCTGAAATTGTTTTTTGCCAGCCCTTTTCTCCATGCAAGCCCTGCTCGACGCCATTGCCTCCATGCCCCTGCCCACCGACGCCCAGCGCGTCTTCCACGGCCGGGGTGGGCTGTTTCCGGGCTGCGAGCAGTGGGTGCTGGATGCGTATCCGCCAGTGTTCGTGCTGACGAGCTTCGCGCCGGCCAGCGATTCCGAACTGGCGACCATCGGCGAGGCGCTGCAGGCACGCTGGTCCCAGATTGCGCCGGAAGGCCAGCCGCTGAACTGGGTCTTCCAGCACCGGGGCGAGGCCTTGCGCATCGAGGGGCGCAGTGAAACCCGCCTGATGGCAGGTGCGGTGCTCGACCCCCATGTGGTCACCGAAGCGGGCGTGCGCTACCGCGTGCATGTGCTGCGCGGCCAGAACCACGGCCTGTTTCTGGACATGGCCGCAGGCCGCCAATGGGTGCGCAACTATGCCGCAGCGCGCAGTGCAGACCGCTACGGGCTCAAGGTGCTGAACCTGTTTGCCTACACCTGTGCGTTTTCGGTGGTGGCGCTGCAGGCGGGCGCCAAACAGGTGGTCAACGTGGACATGAGCCACGGCGCCATCGGCATCGGGCAGCAGAACCACCAGCTCAACGGCATCACCACGGGCGCCGCCTTCTTGCCGCACGATATCTTCAGCAGCTGGGGCAAGATCAACCGCAGCGGCCCTTACGGCCTGGTCATCGTGGACCCGCCCAGCTACCAAAAGGGCAGCTTTGTCGCCACCAAGGACTACGCCCGCCTGATGCGCCGGCTGCCCGACCTGCTGGCCCCCGGCGGCCACGCGCTGTTGTGCCTCAATGCGCCAGAGCTGGGCTTGGCCTTCTTGCAGGACCAGATGCAGGAGCTGGCGCCCGATCTGCGGTTTGTGGAGCGCGTGGCCAATCCCCCCGTGTTTGCCGATGTGGAGCCGGAGCGGGCGCTGAAGGTGCTGGTGTACCAGGCGCCCGAGCTGGCGGCCCCGGCCTAAGAGTCTGTTCTAGAACACCCCCATCCCCAGCCCTGCCGCCATGGCTTCGCCCAGCGCGCGGCAGCGCTCCAGGTCGGCCGATGCAATCTGTTTGGGGGCCAGGATGGCTTCGGGCGTTTGCGCGTGGGTGCAGACGATCAGCGGGTCCGCCACCTGCCTGAGGCGCCAGCCCGTGGCAATGCGTGCGATCTGGCGGGCGGCATTGGTTCCGTCGCTGCCGGCGCAGACCAGGGTGGCGTAGGGGCGGCCATTGATCTGGTCGAGCGCCGCGTAGTAGGTGCGGTCAAAAAAATCCTTGAGCAGGCCGCTGACAGCTGCAAGGTTTTCTGGGGTGGCAAACAGATAGCCGTCCGCCGCCAGCACATCGGCGGCCTGGGCCTGTGGCGCGTGCAGCAAGCGCACCGCCACACCGCTATCGGCCGATGCTGCGCCTGCGCAGGCCGCGTCCACCATCTGCCGGGTGCCGCCGGTGTGCGAGTGGTAGACGATCAGCAGGGTTTTGGCAGCGGTCATGGGGGCAGCATAGAGGCAGTGGTACTGGCACCGAAGCAGGGCGCGTCACCGAACGGGTTTCTACCACCCTGCAGCGTTGCCGTCCGGCGACTTGCACAGCGCTTTCGATGCCAGAATCGACGGCTGTCAAACACTGAAATGCCCGCTGCCTCATGACCCTGATGCCTGCTGTGTCTTCATGGCTGCAGACCACACGCTCGCGGCTGACCTTGCTGTTTGGCGGCACGGCAGTCCTGGCGGGGTTGGCGATTGGCTTGGTGGCCGACCAGGTGCTGACCCGGCACCTGACCGAGCTGAGTGGCCAATCACTGGTCAGTGCCAGCCAGCCCATCGCGCTGGCGCTGGCCCAGGGCATGCAAGAGCGTGAGCGCGAGATCGCGTTGCTCAGCTACCTGCCCATGCTGACCCGTGACGACGGCTACGCACCCCAACTACAAGCGCACCTGGAGCAAATCCGCCAGTCCTACCCGTTTTACTCCTGGATTGGCGTGACCGACGCGCAGGGCGTGGTGCAGGTGTCCACCGGGAACCTGCTGCGGGGCCAAAACGTGTCGCAGCGCCCCTGGTTCAGCGCGGGCCAGCAAGGGCCCTATGTGGGCGATGCCCACGATGCGGTGTTGCTGGACAAACTGCTGCGCGCACCCGGCAGCCCGGTGCCCCTGCGCTTCATGGACTATGCGTCGCCCGTTCGGGGGCAGGACTCGGTACTCAAAGGCGTGGTGTCGGCCCATGTGAACTGGGCCTGGGTGCAGGACATCATTCGCCGCGCCACACCGCAGTCTCCGATGACAGGCGGGCTGGAGGTTCTGCTGGTGAACAAGGACGGCGTCATCAACACCGCAGGCGCGGTCGAACAGCCCCGTGCGGCGCTTCCCATCCTTCCGTCGCAGGGTACGTTCCAGGTCATGTCCTGGGGCGATGACCCCAAGGAGACCTACCTGACTGCCGTGGTGCCGGTGCGTGCGCAGACGGTCACGGACCTGGGCTGGATGCTGGTCACGCGGCAGCCGCTGGAGATGGCGCTTGCGCCCATCAACCGCTTGCACACGCTGCTCGCGCTGCTGCTGGGACTGATGGCGGCCCTGCTGGTGGCTCTGGCCTACTGGGCGGCGCGGCGCTTTAGCCAGCCGGTGGAGCGGCTGGCCGAGGCGGCACGCCAGGTGCAGGCCTCGGGCCAGGTCGCGGCGCTTGATTTTGAAATGGACACGGTGGAGTTCCAGCATCTGCGCTCCGCCCTGCAGAACATGACCCAGGGCCTGATAGATGGCAAGGCCGCGCTGGAGCAGGCCAACGCCGAGCTGGAGCATCGCGTGATCGAGCGCACCCAGGCCCTGCAGCAAAGCGAGCAGCGCTACCTGTCGATTCTCGAAGACCAGACCGAGATCATTTGCCGCTTTGATGCCGACAACCGCATGACGTTTGTGAACGATGCGTTCTGCAGGCTCTTTCATCTGCGCCGCGAGGATGTGCTGGGGCGGGTATGGTCGCCCATCGTGTACCCGGATGATTTGCCCTTGGTCACACAGAAGCTCGCCGCCATCCACCCTCGCAATCCGCTGGTGGTGATCGAAAACCGCGTGGTGTCGGGCGATGGTTCCATCCGCTGGTGCCAGTTCAGCAACCGTGCGCTGTTTGACGATGCGGGACAGCTGGTGGAATGGCAGTCTGTGGGGCGCGACATCACCGAGCGCCGCCAGCTGGAGGCCGAGCTGGGACAGGCCTCAGAACAATTCCAGGACCTGTATGACCACGCGCCCTGCGGGTACTACGCGCTGGACCGCCAGGGCAAATATGTGCACCTGAACCTGCTCACCCTGCAGTGGCTGGGCCTGCCGCGCGAGGAGGTCATCGGCAAGCTGGGCCCCGCAGACTTTTTTGATTACGAGGGCAAGGCGCTGTTCACCGCGTGTTTTCCGGTGTTCTTGCAGACGGGCAAGATCGGACCGCTGGAGTTCAACCTGTGTGGCCGTGGCGGCGTCCAGCGGCGGGTGAGCGTGTCGTCCACCGCCATCCTCAATGCGCAGGGCGACTATGTGATGAGCCGCTCCATCATGTACGACGTGAGCGAGCTGCACGCCGCGCGCCAGCAACTGCACACGCTGAACCTGGAGCAGCAGGCGATGCTGGACAACGACCTGATCGGCATCGCCAAGGTCAAGGACCGTGTCATCGTCTGGCGCAACCCGGCGCTGGAACGCATCTTTGGCTATGCGCCCGGCACGCTGCAGGGGCGCACGACGGAAGAGATGTACGTGGACCAGGAGGACTTTCTGGCTTTTGGCCGCGATGCCTACGCGGTGCTGGCCTCGGGCCAGCACTACCGGCAGCAGCGCCGCATGCGCAAGGTGACGGGAGAGATCGTGTGGATCGACGTCAATGGGGTATTGCTGGAGGGGCAGGGCGAGTCGCTCTGGCTCATGCAGGACATCACCGCCATGAAGCAGTACCAGGAGCAGGTGGAGCACATCGCCTTCCACGATGGGCTCACCCACCTGCCCAACCGGCTGCTGCTGGCCGACCGCATGGCCCAGGCTTTTGCCCTGAGCGACCGCACCCAGACCCAGGCGGCAGTGTGTTATCTCGATCTCAACGGCTTCAAGCCCATCAACGACCGCTACGGGCACGACATGGGCGACGAGGTGCTCAAGGTCACCGCCCGCCGCCTGCTGAAGCAGGTGCGGGGCAACGACACGGCGGCCCGCATCGGTGGTGACGAATTTGTGCTGGTGCTCACCGCCGTGAAGGACCCGGCCGAGGTCGACCAGGCGCTGCGCCGGGTGATGGCGGCCATCGAGCAGCCCATCGATCTGGGTGAGGGCCGCGTGGTGAGCGTGTCGGCCGCCGTCGGCACCGCCCTTTACCCCCGCGATGGCACCACCACGTTCGAGCTGCTGCGTGCGGCGGACCAGGCCATGTACGCCGACAAGGGGCATGTGTCGGCCGAGCGCAGCTTGTGACTGCCATTGTCAGGCGCTAGGCAGGCCAGCGACGCGCGTCAGCCGCCCTGCATCAGCACTTCGGTGATGTAACCCCACTCAGACGCCTCTACCGGCGTGATGGACAGGCGACTGCCCTTTTGCAACACCCGCATGTCCGCCAGCTCCGGGTGGGCGCGCAGCTCGGCCAGGCTGATCAGCCGCGTCTTGCGCAGCGCCTGCACATCCAGCAGCAGCCAGCGGGGGTTGTCTGCCGGGGATTTGGGGTCGTGGTAGGGCGATGTGGGGTCGAACTGCGTGGGGTCGGGGCGGGTGCCGCTGGCCACGCGGGCCAGGCCGGCGATGCCGGGCTCGGGGCAGCTGGAGTGGTAGAACAGCACGCCGTCACCCACCTGCATCGCATCGCGCATGAAGTTGCGGGCCTGGTAGTTGCGCACGCCGGTCCAGGGGACGGTGGCTTTGGGCGCGGCCAGAGCGTCGTCGATGGAGCACTCGTCCGGCTCGGACTTCATGAGCCAGAACTGGGCCGGGCGGCCCGCGGCGGCGTGCGGGGGGTGTGAAGGGGTGGGAGCGGTGACCATGGACGCATTCTGTCAAAGATGCCGCAGGTGGTGTCGGGCGCCGCAACCCAAGTCGCAGGAAGTGAACTGCTATCAATATGATAGCTATCCAGGAATGTTCCACTAGCGCTTGTGGCCAAAAACACCATAAATCGGCGGCCAACGCGTTGAAATGGCCTGCTGTCCGCATGGCAGATTGCGCAGCCCGGGGACGCGCCGCAGAATCTGACCGTGCAAGGCTGGTCGCCCCGGTCCAGGCCGAATGTGGCGGCACTCACCAGGGCCATCACCGCGTCGGTTTGTTGTCTTATTTGCCCTGAACTTTGTCCATGACCAAACGCTCTTCCTCAACCCATGCGCAGGGTGCACGCGACCCGGCTGCCCGTGGCGGCAAGCGCGCTGGGGGCTGGCTGCTGGGCCTGTTTGCCCTGCCATTTGCAGCCGTGGGTGTGGGCATGCTGCTGCTCAGTGTGCTGCCCACGCTGTACGACTGGGCACGCATGCAGTGGTGGCAACCCATTCCGGCCACGTTGGTGGCTGCGCGGCTGGAGACCAGCCGCAGCAGCAAATCCAGCTCCTACACCGTCAAGGCCACCTACCGTTACCAAGTGGCGGGGCGTGAGTACCAGGGCGAGCGCGTGGCGATCAGCGGTGGTGGCGACAACGTGGGCGATTTTCAGGAAGCGCTGGGTGTGCGGCTGGAGCAGGCACTGCGCGACGGCGCGCCCGTTCAGGTCTGGGTCAGTCCGTCCGATCCTGCGGACGCCGTCATTGACCGCAGCCTGCGGCCCGGCCTGCTGGCCCTGAAGATGGTGTTTGTGGTGGTGTTTGGCGGCGTGGGCGTCGGTCTGCTGGTGTATGTGCTGCGCCCCACCCGCGCCCCGCAGGGCCGTGCGGGCAGTGGCGCCCAGTCGCTGGCGCCAGGCATGCCCGGGCGGGTGGAGCGCACGCCCGGCGGGGTGGCCATGTACTTTCCGGCGGGCCGTTGGTGGGGACTCAAGCTGGCGCTGGCCTTGGTGGGGGCTGTGTTTTTGACCGTCGGGGCGCTGGTGCCCTGGGAGCAGGAATCATCGGGCGATGTGGCGCCGTGGCTGTTCCGCCTGCTGTTTGGCGGTGTGGGCGGTGTGGTGCTGCTGGCCAGCTTCTACGCCATCGCCAACAGCCTGCGCGTGCAGCTGGACCACACCGGCCTGCGCACCGAGCGTCGCCTGCTGGGCCTGATGCTGCGCTGGCACCAGGTGCCTCCCCACGATATCGTCCGGCTGTGTGTGACCGAAAGCTACTCCATGGAGATCAACAACCGCCGCGAGGTGTATTTCCGCATTGAAGCTCTGCTGCACAGCGGCAGGAGGATCACGGTGGCTCAGGATCTGCGGGGGCGCAAGGAAGCGGACCGGATGCTCGCATCCATCGGTAGCGCCACAGGCTACAACGTCCGCTAACCGCATGTACAGACCGCGGGACCCCTGGCCTTGTTACCTGCGCCGCCGGTGTGTCACAGCTTGGGCTTGTTATCTTTCATGGCATCCAGCGCCTTTTTCCGCGCGGCTTCTTCTTCATTGTTTTTCTTTTCCAGCACGTCGTAGCGAACCTTGTGGTCAACGATTTGGATCGCTGATCCGGTGATCATGTCGGAGCCATAGTGGCGATTCAATTTTGCATTCATTTGAATCCCACAGTTTGGCTCAAAGGCCGCTGGTACGGCCAAGTTAATGCTGTCGCCTTTTAATCTGGATAAATCTGTGCGTGGCGTGGTGACGTTGCCGCCCGCTCCAAAGGGGCACATGGTAGATCCCTTAATATTCGTCAAGGCATAATTTCTGTCATAAGCCCACAGCATGGACAGCTGATCGGGTGTAACGTCAGAAGGGGCACCATATTTCTGCTTCAGTGCTGAAATAAAAGTTGCTGTGGGAATATAGCCACCTTCTGGGTATTTTTGAGCACGTCCCAAAAACCAAATTTTCCCAGAGTCATCCTGCAGCGCAATCATGTGGTCATTGACTCTGTTTTCCTTGCTTTCTGCAATTCCCTGAATTCCAACCACTTTACCTTCGCGGGTCTTGATTTCGCTGAATTTGTAGTCCGCATTCACCTTTTCCATCAGCGGTTTTTGTGTGGCAAGCAATGCCCCAATTTTCACCCCTCCAATGTCTGGGAGTGATTGTGCGAAAACGGACGATGCAGTGATGACTAAGCTGGTAATAATGGTATGTTTGAAAAATTTCATGGCTACTAAGACGTTGATTTGTATTTGGCGCGAGCCATGTTGTAAAACATGTGCCCGCACATATTGCGTCACCCGAAATGGAGCTCTCTTGACTCTATAGGGCGAACGAATCTTATAGGCGTCTCGTTGCTGGTGATCGGTGCCAAGTTTTTAATTTGTTTCAAAACATTGCTTCGGTGTGCTTGTGTATTTATCGATCGCACGTGCGATTTTTCCAGATCAGTTGGGCTGATTGCGTACTGCCTCACTGGGAAAAAATGAATCGACTTTTTCCATGCCGTTAGCAGCCGCACCTTGGCTGGCGTGAAGCATGCGCCAGTACTTCAGCCTGCTGCGCGAAAAGTGAGATTGATGCGGTGTGCACCGGTCCGCGGGTGGTGTGCTTCGGGCAAGGGCAGCACCCCATGAAACCGCAAGCGCGCAGGCCCGCCCCAGACCACCACATCGCCGTGCAGCAGCGCAATACGGCGGGTCTTGTCCGCCCGCTGCGCACCACCCCACAGAAACATCGCCGAAACACCCAGCGACACCGACACGATGGGGTGGGCGTAGTTGCCTTCGTCGCGGTCCTGGTGCAGTGACAGGCGTGTGCCGGGGGCATAGCGGTTGATGAGGCAGGCGTCGGGCGCAAAGTGGGCAAAGCCTGCGGCCTGCGCTGCATCGAGCGCCAGCTGGCGAAACAGCGGCGGCATGGCGGGCCAGGGCTGGCCGGTCTGGGGGTCAGAGCGGTCATAGCGGTAACCGCTGCGGTCACTCACCCAGCCCAGCGCGCCGCAGTTGGTCATGGCCACCGACATGGTCAGGCCGCCGGGGGTGACGAGGTGCCTGAAGGGCGCCTGGGCGGTGATCTGCTGCACTGCAGCCAGCAAGTCCGCCGCCTGCGCCAGCGCAAAGCCACGCAGCACCAGGGCGCCGGGCTCCAGCACCTCGGGTGGCCGGGCGGGCTGGGGTGGGTCGTCGAACAGGCTGGCGGTCATGGCATCTGTCATCTTTGGCGAGGGGCTGCCTGCAACGGCTTTGGCGGTGACAACCTCATTCAGCATCATGAAAGATGATGCCCAGCGTGTGCCGCTGCCCGCTGCGCAAGCGGCTCACGCCATGGCGCATCTGCACGCGGTAGGGCCCGCGCGTGCCCTGCTCGGGGCGGTGGTGCACGGCAAACACCACGGCGTCGCCGCGCGAGAGCGGCACCACCTCGGCCCGCGACTGCATGCGCGGGCGCTGCTCGGTCAGCACGAACTCGCCGCCGGTGAAGTCTCGCCCCGGCTCCGACAGCAGGATGGCCACCTGCAGCGGAAACACATGTTCGCCGTACAGGTCCTGGTGCAGGCAGTTGTAGTCGCCAGCGGCGTACTGCAGCAGCAGCGGGGTGGGACGCACCTGGCCTGCGGCGTGGCAACGGGCGATGAAGTCGGCATGCTGCGCGGGGTAGCGCACGTCGATGCCCATCGCGGTGTTCCATTGGTTGGCGATGGGGGCCAGATGTGGATACAGCGCCCCGCGCAGGCCCGCCACCAGGTCGGGCAGCGGGTAGCTGAAATACCGGTATTCACCCTGGCCAAAGCCGTGGCGCTGCATCACCACGCGGCTGCGAAAGGTGCCCTCTTGCGCGTGGCCGTACAACTGCGCCAGGGCGGCGCACTCGGCAGTATTCAGCAACCGGGGCAGCACGGCATTGCCTTGCTGGCGCAGGGCCTCGCTGGCGGTTTGCCAGTCGATGGTGGCCGCGCGTTGGTGCCACACGCTATCCGCCAGAGTGCCCGGGCTGGAAAAAGCCGCCACGCTCATGCCACCTTCTCTGCCGGCAGCGGGGCCGCTTCTGCGTCGGACTCGCGCGCCAGCAGGGCGCGTTTGCGCTCGACGCCCCAGCGGTAGCCCGACAGCGCTCCATCGCTCTTCACCACCCGGTGGCACGGGATGGCCACTGCCAGCCCATTGGCTGCGCAGGCCTGGGCCACGGCCCGCACGGCCTTGGGGCTGCCGATGCGCTGGGCCACCTCGGCATAACTGGCCGTCTGACCGGCCGGGATGGCCTGCAGCACCCGCCACACCCGCTGCTGGAACGCGGTGCCGCGCACATCCAGCGGCAGGTTCAGCCCCAGGCCCGGGGCCTCGACAAACGCCACCACGTGTGCCACCAGGGCTTCAAACGCGGTGTCGCCGCCAATCAGTCGGGCCTGCACAAACCGGTCCTGCAGCTCGCGCAGCAGCGCGTCGGGGTCGTCGCCCAGCAAGATCGCGCAGATGCCCCGGTCGCTCTGCGCCACCAGAATCGCGCCCAGCGAGCACTGGCCGATGGCAAAGCGGATGTCCTGCGACGCACCCCGCGCACGGTAGTGGCTGGGCCGCATGCCCAGCACCTGGGCCGACTGTTCGTAAAACCGGCTGCTGGACTGGTAGCCCGCGCCATAGATGGCGTCCGTCACCGAGTCCGTGGTCGGGCTGTCGAGCGCACTGCGAAGCCGCTGCGCGCGCTGGGCCACCGCATAGGCCTTGGGGGTGAGGCCCGTGGCCTGCTTGAAGATGCGGTGCAGGTGCGAGGCACTCAGCCCCACGCGGGTTGCCAGTGCATCGAGGGTGGGGGCCTCACCGGGCGCGGCGCTTTCGATGATGCGGCAGGCTTCCGTCACCAGCGCCGCGTGGTGCGACAGCGCGGTGGCCTGGCGCGGCTTGCAGCGCTGGCAGGGGCGGAACCCGGCGCGCTCCGCATCGTCGCAACTGGCATGGAACAGCACGTTCTCTGGCCGGGGTGTGCGCGACGCGCAGCTGGGGCGGCAGTACACGCCCGTGGTCTGCACCGAGTACCAGAACGTTCCATCGGCCTCAGTGCTGCGCGCCACCACTGCCGCCCAGCGCGGGTCGGCCTGGGTGGCGGCTGCCTGCTCGGCTTTGGTGTTGGGACGGTGGCGGGTGGGCATGGGGGTGCTGCGGGGAAGAAGGGCGGTCACATTCATCATGGTGCAGGGCTCACAAGGTGGGTTGCAATGCCATGCACTCTAGGGACGGAGGCCGAGGGGCGCACTCCGAAGCTTGCTTTTGAATTCTGCGCTTTTGCGCAAGGCTCCCCGCACGGATGAGTGCGCTCATTTATTGATAGCTGCCAGCGTTTGATTTACTAGCGCTACAAGGTAAAAACGCCCCAAACTCAGGTTTCAGGTGGCTGCAGCGGCCGGGGCCGCCGTTTGCCCGTGCCACCCCAGCGCAGCGCGTCTTCGCCGGGTATGCCCAGCGGGTTGTTGGCCGGTTCGGTCAAGGGGGCCAGCAGCGCGTGCAGGTCGGCCTCGCTGAACTTGACTGCGCCTTCGGCATCGTGCCCCAGCACGCCCTGGGCCAGCGCGCCCTTGCGGGCCTGCAGCTCCAGCATGCGCTCTTCGATGCTGCCTTCGACCACCAGCTTGTAGACAAACACGGGCTGGTCCTGCCCGATGCGGTGGGCGCGCGCGGTGGCCTGTTCTTCCACGGCAGGGTTCCACCAGGGGTCCAGGTGGATCACGGTGTCGGCGGCCGTGAGGTTCAGGCCCAGGCCCCCGGCCTTGAGGCTGACCAGCAGGATGGGGGCGCTGGTTGCGTCCTGCGACTGGAACTGCCGCACCACCGCGCCACGCTGGCGGGGGGGCGTCTGGCCGGTGAGTGTGAGGTAGGGCAGGGCCAGGTTGTCGAGCATCTCGGCTGCCAGGCCCAGCATTTCGGTGAACTGCGAGAACACCAGCACGCGGCGGCCTTCATCGACCAGGGCGGGCAACAGGTCGGCCAGCAGTTCGAGCTTGGCGCGCTCCATCGAGTGGGCCGTTTTCGTGGTGCCTTTGACCAATCGTGGGTCGCAGCAGACTTGGCGCAGCTTGAGCAACGCGTCCAGGATGGCGATTTGCGAGCCTTCAAAACCCTGCCGCTCCAGTGCGCGGCGCACCTGCTTGTCGGCCGTGGTGCGCACGGCCTCGTACAGCTCACGCTGTTTGCCTTGCAATTGCACGCGCAGGATGGTTTCGGTGCGCGGCGGCAGTTCGGTGGCCACGTCCTGCTTGCGGCGGCGCAGGATGAAGGGGCGCACACGCTGCGACAGCAGCTGGGCGCGCAGGGTTTCGCCGTTTTCCTCGATGGGCTTGCGCCAGCGGGCGTTGAAGCTGCGCACATCGCCCAGAAAGCCAGGCATCAAAAAGTCGAACTGCGCCCACAGCTCGCCCAGGTGGTTTTCCAGCGGCGTGCCGGTCAGGCACAGCAGGTGCGGCGCCTGCAGCTTGCGCAGGGCGCGGGCACTGCGGCTGCCGGCGTTTTTCACCATCTGGGCCTCGTCCAGGATCAGCAAGTGAAAGGGCTCGGCGGCCAGCGCCTCCACATCGCGCCAGAGCAGCGGATAGGTGGTCAGCACCAGGTTGTGGTCAGCGATGCGCAGGTAACGTTTGCCACGGTCCGCGCCATGCAGGGCGAGCACGCGAAGGCTTGGTGCCATGCGCGCGGCCTCGGCCTGCCAGTTGAAGAGTAGCGAGGTGGGTAGCACCACCAGCGCCGGGCGCTTCAGCCGCCCGGCCTCCTTTTCGGTCAGCACATGGGCCAGCGCCTGTGCGGTTTTGCCCAGGCCCATGTCGTCGGCCAGGATGCCGCCCAGGCCCTGGGCGCGCAGGTACTGCAGCCAGGCCAGGCCTTCAAGCTGGTAGGGGCGCAGCTGCACCTGCAGGCCCTGCGGTGCGGCCACCGGCTGGGGCGCACCGATAGAGCGCAGGCGCTTGGCGAGCTGCGCCAAGCCCACGTCGCCTTGCAACTGCCAGTCGTTGTTCCAGCCGTTCACCGTGCCCACGCGGTGCACCTGCACGAGCCCGGCACGCAGAGCCTCGATGCGGCGCGCCTCCCACGCGCCCAGGCGCAGCTGGTCGCCGTCCTTCAGCTGTTTGCGGGTGGGGTCGGTCAGCAAGTCCACCATGGCGCCCACGATGGCCTTGAGTGGCCCGGCAGGCGCCTCGATGCGCTTGCCGCCGGGCGCACGCAGCGAAATGATGGCGATGTCATCGATGGCGGCCATCTGCCGCGCGTTGAGCCAGCGGGCGTCGCGGCGCAGCAGGTCGGCCAGCATGGGGGCCAGGTCCAGCGTTTCACCGTCGATCTCGATGCCCAGGCTGAGCAGCCAGGCGCCCTCGCGTTCGGGCAGCATGAGCTTTTGCAGGGGGCGCTGGCGTGTGCCCAGCGGGCCATCGACTTCCTTGGCCAGCAGCTCGCCAGTGTCGGGGGCGATGACCAGCTTCCAGCGCGACACAGGCACGCTTTCGTGCGCAAAGCCGGGGTGTACCACCACGCTCCAGCCCTCGGTGCGCAACTGGGGAACCACGTCGGCCCAGAAGTCGCCAAAGTGCGCCTCCTGCGCCAGCGTCCACACAGGGCCCAGCGTGGTAGCGGCTGCGCGGTGGCGCCACTGCAGGCTTTTGGGGTCTACAGGGGTCAGGCCCAGGTCCCACACGCGGTCCATGGCGTCGGCCTCGGCGGCCAGGTTGCGCTGCATGCGCACCACTGGGCCACCTGTGTCGAACAGGTCTTGCACCGGGGCCGGGCGCGCGTTGAGGATGGAGGTGGGGGCCGGCGTCTGCCAGGTGGCGCCATCGTCGGTGCGGTAGGTCCAGTCAATCTGCACCAGCGTCACGCTGTCACCACGCGGGCCCAGCTTGCCCTGGGGCGCCATGCCCAGCAGCCCATCGCCCCGACCCAGCGTCATGAGGGTGATGCGCGGGCGAAAGTGGCCGGGGACGACGCCATCGGGTGTGTTGGGCGCCGGGCTGTGGCCCGGCGGGTGGCTGCCGTCGCCCCGCAGCTGGGCCATGACCTGCGCGGCCTCGGCGTCGGTCAGCGGGGGCAGCTGCTGCAGGGCGGCACTGTCAGCCCGGTTGCGCAGGGCCTGGGCCCATTGCGCGACCACATGGGCCCGACCTGCAGGGGGCGTGGGTGGAACGGGTGACTGCGGCAGGCTGGGCATGGGCTGGCATTGTGCCCATGCGTGGCGTGCCCTTTCGTCTAAACGCTGCGTTGGGTGCCCAGCGCCAGTGCAAACAGCTCGTTGCGAAAGTGGATGCCCAGGCGGCTGAATGCGCGGTTGCGGTAGGTTTTGACGGTGGGCAGGCTCAGGCCCAGGTCGCAGGCAATGCCTTCCTGCGTCATGCCTTGCAACAGGCGGGCGCACACGTCCAGCTCGCGCTCGGTCAGCCCTGCGTGGGCGCGCAGCAGGCGTTCGCGCAGTGCGGGCAGGCTGTGGGACAGCGCGGGCGCGGTGGCCTGTGGCGGGGGCTGCAGTGGGGGTTGCAACACCCCGGGGCGCTGGGCCAGGGCGATGTGCTTGCGGGTCAGCGCCAGCAGCACCGGGGCCATGCCCTCAAAGTCGCTGATCTGCCGGTCCTGGAAGGGCTTTTGGTGCTGGTGGCGGTAGAAGTTGACGGCAAAGACCGAGCCATCGCTCTCGTGTTCGACCACCGACACCCGCTCGGCCACGCCATGGGCCTCGTATACGCGGGCGCGGTGTTCTGCGTCCACCTCGGGCGCCGTCAGGTGGCACAACTGGGTGGGCGCTTCGGCCGGGGCGGCTTCGTCCAGCGAGCGGCCCCAGGTGCGGTCGGTGCGGTAGGGGCCTGACAGGTAGGCCCACCAGCAGTCCTGCGTGGTGTCGGGAATGCCGTAACTGGCCGACATGAACAAGGTGGGTTTGCAATGGCGCCCGGTGCGGTACACCGACCACGACGCTGCGGGCAGAACGGGTGCCAGCTCCTGCAGCATGCCGCAGGCAAACCCGTCATCGCCCAGCTGGTGAACCATGGCGCCCAGGGCCGAGCCCGTGAGGTTGGGCGGGGGCGTGATGCCGCCGCCGGATGTGCTTGCAGGGAGCCAGTGCCTAATGGGTTGCGCGGGGTATGCCGGGTGGGCTTTGTCATTGCTGTCATCTTCAGGGATGACAGGGGTCAAGCGCCACGGGATTTACGCTAGGTGCAACCCCGCAAGCAGGCTGGGTGCACGCCGCCCCTGGCCGCTTGCCTACCAGACACCCGAAAGATGGAGCCCATGACCGAACCCGTGCCCTTTGTGGAACCCCGTTTGCGATTTTTTGCCGACCTGCGCGTGGAGGTGGGCGTACCCCAGGAGGTGGGCCGCACCGTACACGGCCTGCGCCGGCTCATCCCCATCCTGGGCGGTAAGGCCCAGGGCGATGGCTGGCAGGCCCGGGTGATGCCCGGCGGTGCGGATTTTCAGCTGATCGTGAGCGACACCCTGGCCGAGCTGGACGCGCGCTACACGCTGGAGGCGGATGGCGGCGACTTGATCTATGTGCAAAACCGCGCCGTGCGGTCCGGCCCGCCCGAGCTGATGGCGCGCCTGGTGCGTGGCGAGGTGGTGGACCCTGCGCAGATCTACTTTCGCTGCAGCCCCCAGTTCGAGACAGCGTCTCCCGCGTTGCGATGGATCGGGGAGCGCATGTTCACGGGCACCGGTGCGCGGTTTCCCGATGCAGTAGCCATGCGGTTCTGGGAGCTGATGTAGCCGCACAGCAGTCCCGCATTTCGCTTTTTTTGATGACCGACAGCACACAACAACACCCTGGAGACCTTGTCATGACCTCTTTTTCGACGCTCACCCGTACCCTGTCCCGCAACTTCTCCCGTCGGCATGCCCTGCGCAGCGTCTGCCTGGCAGCCACGGTGGTGGCGGGCCTGGCCCCCGCCACTGGCGCCCTGGCGCAGACGGCAAGTTACCCCAACAAGCCGGTGCGCATCATCGTGGGCTTTCCGGCAGGCACGGGGCCGGACATCGTGGCGCGGTTGCTGGCGCAGAAGCTGTCGGAAGGCTGGGGCAACCTGGGCGTGATCGTGGACAACAAGCCCGGCGCCGGGGGGCTGATCGCTGCGACCGAGGCCGCACGCGCCACCCCTGATGGCTACACGCTGATGCTGGGCGAAACCGGACAGCTCAGCATTGCGCCCAGCAGCTACAACAAGCTGCCCTACGACCCGCAAAAGGACTTTGCGCCCGTGAGCCAGGTGGTCACCGCCGACTTCGCGTTGCTCGTCAACCCACAAAAGGTGCCGTCGCGCAATGTGAAGGACTTTGTGGCCTGGACCCAGCAGCAAAAGGGCCTGTTCCTGGCCACCTTTGGCGCGGGTACCCCGGGGCACTTTGGCGCCTTCATGTTTGGCGAGGCCGTGAAGCTCAAGCCCGAACCGGTGCACTACAAGAACACCACCGACGCGCTGGGCGGCCTGTTCAGCGGTGATGTGCAGGGCGTGTTTGCCAGCGTGGGCCTGGCTGCGCCCAACGTGAAGGCTGGCAAGCTGGTAGCGCTGGGCACCACAGGCGGCACCCGGTCCAACGCACTGCCCGATGTGCCCACCATCAAGGAGCAGGGCTACCCCAGCCTGGAGTTCAACTCCTGGTTTGGCATCGTGGCCCCGGCCAAGACGCCCCCCGAGATCGTCGCCAAGCTGAGCGCCGACATCATCAAGGCCGTACAGTCGCCTGAGGGCAAGGCCAAGATGGAAGAGGCTGGTTTCCGCGTGACGGGCACCAACCGCGAGGAGTTCGCCCGCATCATCGCGGCCGACACGGTGACCTGGGGCAAGGCCGTGGCCGCCACGGGCTTCAAGGCCGACTGAGTCGGCACTGCCCAGTGATTGCCGGGCGCTACGCATTCCGCTCGCAGGGCGGCGCCAGGCGATAGGGGCAACGCCGTCCGATTACCAAAAAATCCGCGCACCTTCCTCAGCGACGCCCTGACGGCCGTCGCCGGGCGTTGCTGCGCCAAAGGTTCAACCCCACAAGACCGATCAACCGAGGAGACCACCATGCCGTCCCTTTCGCTGGATACCCCCATCGCGCAACGCGTTGCGCTGCCCGCCGCCGTGCTGCTGCCGTTATTGCTCAGTGCCTGCGGCGGCGGCAACGCTGTGCTGGTGACCGAGAGCGCCAACCCGGCCGCCGCTTGCGCCGCATTGAGCACCAACGCGCAGCTCAGCAACACCAACTTGTCCACCAGCTATGTGCCGCCGGGCACGCGCCGCCCCGGCGGCGCTGCCACGGGCGACTTTTTGCCCGGGCACTGTGTGGTCACGGGTGCCATCAATCCGCGTGTGGGTGTGGATGGCAAGAACTATGCAATCGGTTTTCAGTTGAGCCTGCCCGACCGCTGGAACGGACGCTTTCTGTTCATCGGCGGGGGCGGCAACGACGGCATCCTGCGCGACACCTCGCTCAGCTCCAGCATTTCGGGCGGCACGCCATCGCCACTGGGGCAGGGCTTTGCGGTGGTGTCCACCGATGCGGGCCATACCGGCACCAGCGCCAGCTTTGGCGCCGACCCGCAGGCGCGCACCGACCATGCCTACAACTCTTACGACAAGACGGCTGTGGCCTCCAAGTCGCTCATCAGCACGCGCTACGGCCGCAAGCCCGACTACTCCTACTTCTCTGGCTGCTCCGGCGGCGGGCGCCAGGGCATGATGTTCTCGCAGCGGTTCCCGGACTACTTTGACGGCATCACCGCCGGAGCGCCCGCCATGCGCGTGTCCAGCGGTGCCACGGTGGCCGCGATGTGGAACACCATCCAGTTCAACGCCATTGCGCCCCAAGACGCCAGTGGCAACCGCATCCTGTCGCGCGCCTTCAGCAACACCGACCTGAAACTGGTGGCCACTGCGGTCAATGCCCGCTGCGACGCGGCCGATGGCGTGGTGGACGGCCTGGCCCAGAACGTCAACGCCTGCAAGGCGTTTGACCCCAGCGTGCTGCAATGCGCGGGCGGCAAGACCGACAGTTGCCTGTCGTCCGCCCAAGTGGGTGCGCTCAAGAGCGTGTTCGCCGGGCCCCGCAACTCGGCGGGCAAGGCGCTGTATGCGGGCCAGCCTTGGGATGCCGGACTGGCGGCTCCCGGCTGGCGGTCCTGGACGCTGGGTAACTCGACCACGGCCACCCCCGACGCACGCTACATCACGCTGATGGTGGATGCCCTGGTCAACGAGTTCTTCACACCGCCGGATCTCTCGTTCAACCCGCTGGCCTTCAACTTTGATACCGACCCCGCACGCATGGCCGCGTACTCTGCCGTCTACGACACCTATGCCGACGACAAACTGGCGGCCTACAAGCAGCGCGGCGGCAAGCTGCTGTTCATTCACGGCATGTCTGACCCGATCTTCTCGGCGTTTGACACGGTGGACTACTACGAACGTCTGGCCGCTAACAACGGCGGCATGGCGGCTACGCAGAACTTTGCGCGAACCTTCCTGGTGCCGGGCATGAACCACTGCTCGGGCGGTCCGGCCACCGACAACTTCGACTCAATCCAGACCATGGTGGATTGGGTAGAGAAGGGCATTGCCCCACAAAGCATCGCGGCCAAGGCGCTGCCCACCAACGCCGACTTCCCCAACCGCACGCGTCCGCTGTGCCCCTACCCGCAGTTTGCCAAGTACAAGGGCTCGGGCAGTGTGGAAGACGCCAGCAGCTTTGTCTGCTCGGCCAGCTGACGCGCGGCCTGAGCGATGCCGCAATAAAGCGGAAAGGGCCCTCGGGCCCTTTTTTTGGGTCTGTACACCCGGGTCCTGGGGTCAACGCTTGACCGTTGAGGACTCCACGGGCGGCGGCAACCGCAGTTGGGCTTGTTGCACCACGCGGATGCAGTCACGCAGATGTTGCTCGCCCAGGTAGCGCAGGGTGGCGTAGCCAAGGGTGGCCGCGATGGCCTGTCCCGCCAGGGGCACGTACTTGGCCGCCTGCTTGGTGCTCAGGCGCAAGCCCACCGTCTGGGTGGCACGGATGACCAGTTCGCGGGTGATGAGCTTGCCGATCAGCACCGAACCCACCAGGCCCACCGCCTTTTGCACCTGCTCTCGCTTTTTTGGATCCAGTTGGTCGATCTGCTCGGCCGACAGGCCGAACTCGGTATTGATCTGTGGGATCAGGCGGGAAAGCAGGGCAGCATCGACCGCCCAGTCCAGCCCCGGCACCGGGACAACGCTGGCCGCTGCCGCCACCATTGCGCGGCGGTGCAGCAGCTTGCGGGCGCGGCGTACAACCGCGGCCAGTTCAGGGTCTCCAGCGGCCATTTGCAATGAGGTGGGCATGGGTGACAACGTGATGGAGGGTGATAGGACGAAAGTGCGTGATTCAAAGCGCAGATGGCGGGCAGCTCAGCGAGCGGGGCAAGATCCAGGACCTCTCAGGACTTGCCCTTGACCAGGCCGTACACCACCAGCAGAGCGACAGCGCCCAGCACGGATGCAATCCAGCCAGCGCTGTCGCCCTGCGCATACCAGCCCATGGCCATGCCCACGTAGCTGGCCAGAAACGAGCCCGCTACACCGAGCAGCGCCGTCATGATCCAGCCTAGCTTGTCGTCCCCGGGTTTGACGGCACGGGCAATCAAGCCCACCACCAAACCAATCAGCAACATCCCCAGAAGTGACAGCATGTTTTTCCCCTTGATAGTTGGTTCAGACGATAGAGTCACTTTACAGATGGGGCAGTCAAAGCGCTGTCGGACAATGCCCCCTGTCAGCGTCCCCCAGGCAAAGCGACGCGGTGGGACGTGGACTCCCACGGATGCAGGGGGCGTTCAAAAAGGCAGCGCTCAAAGCGGTGCGCATGCAGGTCCATGCCCGATATCTGGTGGTCGGTGCGCGAGCACACGTAGCGCCCGTTCGGCAGGCTGGCCCAAGCCGCCTCGGTGAGCAGGATCTCGTTGGCCGTGGCAATGTCTTCGCCCAGTTTGCAGGCGCAGTTCATCTCGGGGCCAAACAGGTCCTCGCGTGCAATCACCAGGGTGGGCCCAAAGCCAATGCCTGCGCTCACGTTCAGCGTCCGCTCGGGCGGCAACACGGTGTTCATGGCGCCCAGGGCGCGCAGGGTGTCCAGCGCGGCCTCCAGGGCTTGCTCGGGCGTGGCGAACACCGCAAACAGGTTATCGGCCTCCTGCTTGATGACCTCACCGCCGTTGCCTTCGATCGCAGGGCGCGCTGCCTGCTCCATCTGGTGGATCATCGCCAGGAAGTGAATGATGCCGTGGCGCTGGGTGATGCGGGAGAAGCCGCACATGTCCAGCACCAGGATGGCGACACTGCGCACAAACGCCTGTTCAATGGCGGCGTCAATCGCACCGGTGCCGCTGGTGGGGGTCTGGTTGCGCTCTGACAGCAGGCGCCGGAGATAGCCCTTGTCGTGTGCAGTCGCAGCATCTAGGGGCAGCGCGGGGGTGTGGTGCATGGCAACGCCCTGTGGGTGGTGTCCGACATGGTAGCGCGGCCGGTGCTGGCGCCGCGCAGGTTGCGCCCGGGGCTACAGTGAGGCTCGCAAAGGGTGGTGGGGTGCTTGTCGTACCCACAACTGCCGCAGACTTCTCTCAAGACAGAAAGGTGTACCCACCATGTTCACTATGTCATCCACCCCATTCATTTCGTACTCCGTTGCACCGGCTGGGGCCCTGCGCTCGTCATGGAGCCGGTTGGTGGCTCGCCCGGCCGCCGTATTGTTGGCCGCCATGGCCTTGGGCGGTGTGCTGTCGTTTCCCACTGCCGCCCAGGCGCAAAGCGACGAGGCATCCCTGGCGCGCGGTGCTTTGCCTGACACCACGCCGCAGCAGCGCTACCAGTCGGCCATTCGTGAAGCGGGGGGCGGGCTCAAGGTAAGCCTGGAAGAGTGCCGGGCCATGCCGACGGCTGAGCGCAAGCGGTGTGAGTCCGAGGCCCGGGCGCGTTATCAGGCTGACATGGCAGCAGCCAAGGCGCTGCTGCGGGGCGATCCGTCTGCCGGGCCGGTCAATGTGACCGGCGGCCCGATCCGCAGCACCGAGACGGTGTACGTGGTCAAGCCCTGATCACCACGGCCCGCCAATGAAGGAAGCCGGGAGCGTTTTACGATTTATTTCTGCGCCTGGGGTGCCTGGGCGCTCTCGACACCTTCGCCCGGCGTCACACGGCGCGCGCCGTTGAAACGGCGTGCCCAGTAGGCGACGCCCATGTCTTCCACCCGGATCTCTGAGCCGCTTCGGGGCGAGTGGATGAACTTGCCGTCACCCACATAAATGCCCACATGGCTGAAGTTGCGGCGCATGGTGTTGAAGAACACCAGGTCGCCGGGTTGCAGCTCTTTCTTGTCGATGACCTGGGTGGCGGCTGCCTGCTGATCAGCACGGCGGGGCAGCAAAAGCCCTACCGTCTGCTCGTAGATAGCGCGCACAAAGCCGCTGCAGTCAAAGCCGGTCTCGGCACTGTTGCCGCCACGCTTGTAGGGCACACCCAAAAAACCCATGGCGTTGACCACCAGGTCACCCGCGCGGCCTGCCACGGTCTGGGCCTTGTCAGCCACCTTGTGGCTCACGTCTTCGAGTCGGGTAAACAGCCCTTTGTCCGCGAGCAAGCGGTCCATATCGTCAGAATTGGTGCCCTGGGGCGCCGCATGCGCAGCGGTGGCGCAGGCAAGGATGAGGATGCAAAACCATCTGGACATGGGGGCGAAGGGTAACACGGTATGGTTATTTATCAAAAATAAGCATTTTTGCAAGCTGTTGATTTGATTCAGATAAATCGATGGGCGCAGTGTTTTCACAGGCAAAAGCCGCTTGCAAGATGCGCGCCAGACCGGCTTGCCTCCGCCCCAGGTGCGGTCGGTGGCAAGGCCATGGGCCAAAAGGAGCTTGAGAGCATGGGTTGGACTCTAAATCGGCAGGTAGTGCTAGTGAAAAAAGCACGGGTAGCTATATTGTTGATAGCAGCCAGTGCGCACGCAGGCAGCCAGGCCCAAGGCGTCCCCGTGCCGCCGTCGGCGGTGTCGCTGGTGCCGGTGGCCACCGGCCTGGTCCACCCCTGGGCGGTGGCCTTTTTGCCGGGCGGTCAGTTCTTGGTGACCGAGCGGCCGGGGCGCCTCCGCGTTGTCAGCGCGGCCGGACAGGTGGGGCCTGCGCTGGCGGGAGTGCCGCAAGTGGCGGCAGGCGGGCAGGGCGGCCTGCTGGACGTGGTGACCGACAACGACTTTGCCCGCAACCGCCGCATCTACTTCTGTTTTGCCGAGCCCGCAGCGGGTGGCGCGGCAGGCAACAGCACGGCGGTGGCGCGCGCCACCTTGTCGGCCGACGCCAGCAGCCTTCAGGAGGTGCGCGTCATCTTCAGCCAGCGGCCCAAGGTGGAGAGCGCGCTGCACTTTGGCTGCCGCATTGCCCAGGCCAGCGACGGCAACCTGTTTGTGGCGCTGGGCGAGCGCTACCACCGCAAGGACGATGCCCAAAAGCTCGACAACCACCACGGCAAGGTCATCCGCATCACGCCGGACGGAGCAGCGCCGCCCGACAACCCGTACGTGAAGCAGCCCGCCGCCTTGCCCGAGATCTGGAGCTACGGCCACCGCAACCCCCAGGGCGCCACGATGGCCCCCGACGGCAAGCTGTGGATGCACGAACATGGCCCGCAGGGCGGTGACGAAATCAATCTGCCCCAGCCCGGGCGCAACTACGGCTGGCCTGTCATCACCTACGGCGAGAACTACGGCGGCGGAAAGATGGGCGAGGGCACGGCCCGCTCCGGCATGGAACAGCCGCTGCACCACTGGACACCGTCCATCGCCCCCTCGGGCATGGCGTTTCTGACCAGCACGCGCTACGGCGCAGCGTGGCAGGGCAGTTTGTTCGTAGGGTCGCTCAAGTTCGGCACCCTGCACCGGCTGGAAGTGTCTGGCGGCAAGGTGCAAAAGGAGGAGCGGCTGTTGCAAGGCAATGGCGAGCGCATCCGCGACGTACGCCAGGGGCCAGACGGCTTGTTGTACCTGCTGACCGACAGCCCGCAGGGACGGTTGCTGCGCTTGCAGCCCGCTGCGGCCCCATGACCGGTTTTGCTTGATGCAGGTCAAGCAAGCCCGGAGATGGGTGACCGATCCGGCGGACCCGGGGTGATCCCGCAGGCTGGGCGCGTATTTTCGGTATAGGCTGGCGCGATGCATGCTGAGCCCACCACCTCTTCCCCTGCCACGCCCTCCGCTCCTCCTGCGGCCTCGGTCAATCCGGGCACCGCGCCCGACGATCTGGCGAGCACGCCGGCCCGGTCTCAGCTGGCCCTGCGCCGTGTGGCGATCGACACCTGGCGAGAAAACGTCGCCTACCTGCACCGCGACTGCGCCGTGTACCGGGCCGAGGGCTTCCAGGCGCTGTCCAAGATCGAGGTGCGCGCCAACGGCCGCCGCATCCTGGCCACGGTGAACGTGGTGGACGACCCTGCCATCGTGGGCTGCCACGAGCTGGGCCTGTCGGAAGACGCGTTTGCCCAGCTCGGCGTGGACAACGGCCATACCGTGTCGGTGGCCCAGGCAGAGCCACCCGAGTCCATGGGCGCGCTGTTCCGCAAGATCGCCAGCGAGCGCCTCACGCGGGAGGACTTTGGCGCCATCGTGCGTGACATTGCCGACCACCGGTATTCCAAGATCGAACTCACAGCCTTTGTGGTGGCTTGCCACCGCAACGAGCTGGACCGGGAGGAGGTCTTCTTCCTGACCGATGCCATGGTGGCCAGTGGCCGGCGCCTGGACTGGCACGAACCGCTGGTGGTGGACAAGCACTGCATTGGCGGCATCCCCGGCAACCGCACGACCATGCTGGTCGTGCCCATCGTGGCGGCGCACGGCATGTTGTGCCCCAAGACGTCTTCGCGCGCCATCACATCCCCTGCCGGCACGGCCGACACCATGGAGGTGCTGGCCAAGGTGGAGCTGCCGCTGGAGCAACTGGCCGACATCGTGCGCGACTACCGAGGCTGCCTGGCCTGGGGCGGCACGGCCAACCTGTCGCCCGCCGACGATGTGCTGATCTCGGTGGAGCGGCCGCTGTCCATCGATTCCGCCGGGCAGATGGTGGCGTCCATCCTGTCCAAAAAGGTGGCGGCCGGTGCCACGCACCTGGTGCTCGACATTCCCATCGGCCCCACGGCCAAGGTGCGCTCCATGCCCGACGCGCAGCGCCTGCGCCGCCTGTTTGAATATGTGGCGCGGCGCATGGGCCTGTCGCTGGACGTGGTCATCACCGATGGCCGCCAGCCCGTGGGCAACGGCGTGGGCCCGGTGCTGGAGGCGCGCGATGTGATGCGTGTGCTGCAGAACGACCCGCGCGCGCCTGACGACCTGCGGCAGAAGGCGCTGCGCCTGGCCGGGCGCCTGATCGAGTGCGACCCTGATGTGCGCGGCGGCGACGGCTACGCGATTGCGCGCGACATTCTTGACTCCGGCCGGGCGCTGGCGCGCATGAACGCCATCATTGCCGCCCAGGGCAGCACGGGGTTTGACCACAACCACCCGGCACTGGGTGTGCTGACGCTGGACGTGGTGGCTCCCGCCAGCGGCGTGGTGGGGGGCATCGACAACTACCAGATCGCCCGCGTGGCCCGGCTGGCCGGGGCGCCCAAGGTGCCGGGCGCCGGGGTGGACCTGATGCACAAGCTGGGCGACACCGTGGCGGCGGGCGACCTGCTGTACCGCGTGCATGCCAGCTACCCGGCTGACCTCGAGTTTGCGCGCCACGCGTGCGAGCGGGACAGCGGCTACCGCTTGGGCACGGCCGACGAGGTGCCACGCGTGTTTGTGGAGTTCTGACCATGGCCGCACCTGAAGCCGCGTGCGTGCTGTATTTCGACGACGAAGCCGCACCTGCGCTGCGCCTGGCGCAGGCCGCCGGTTTGCCTGCCCAGGCCATCGAACGCCACCGTTTTCCCGATGGCGAACTCAAGCTGCGCCTGCCGGTGAACGAGACCACTGGCCGCCTCCCACGCCACGCCCTGCTGCTGCGCAGCCTGCACCAGCCCAATGAAAAGCTGGTGGAGCTGCTGCTGGCCGCACGCACGGCCCGCAGCCTGGGTGTGCAGCACCTCACGCTGGTGGCGCCGTACCTGGCCTATATGCGGCAAGACATCGCCTTCCATCCCGGTGAGGCCGTGAGCCAGCAGGTGGTGGGTGGGTTTTTGGCCGGGCTGTTCGATGCCGTCATCACCGTGGACCCGCACCTGCACCGCATCGAACGGCTGGAGCAGGCCATCCCCGTGCCGCAGGCCGTGGTGCTCAGCGGCGCCGAGCCGCTGGCCGATCTGATTGCCCAGCGCCGCCCCAATGCTTTGCTGGTGGGACCCGATGGCGAATCCGCCCAGTGGATCGCCCAGGCCGCCGCGCGCCACGGCTTTGACCATGCCGTGTGCACCAAGGTGCGCCATGGCGACCGCCACGTGGCCATCGAACTGCCCGCGCTCAACGCCCAGGGGAGGGCGGTGGTGCTGCTGGACGACATGGCCAGCACCGGCCGCACGCTGGCGCTGGCCGCGCGGCTGCTGCTGCAGGCGGGTGCCGCCTCGGTGGATGTGGCGGTGACGCATGCGCTGTTTGCGGGCGATGCGCTGCAGGTGCTGCATGAAGCCGGGGTGGGGGAGGTGTGGAGCACGGACTGCATCCCGCACCCGAGCAACGCCGTGGCCATGGCCGGGCCGCTGGCCACGGCGCTGCAGTCCGTCCTTCGCACCTGAAAACCCCGGGCTCGGGCTGCGACAATGTGCCATTGCCTTCCTCGCTGCGCCCGCACAGCGATTCAACGAACACAGAAACGGTCCCACCATGCTGCTTGACGCCACCGAATCCCAACTCGTCCTGGTCGACTACCAGGAGCGCCTGATGCCCGCCATCCACGAAGGCCCCGCCGTGCTGGCCAACGCCCGCCGCCTGGCCGAGATCGCCCGCATGCTGGATGTGCCCGTGTGGGGCACCGAACAAAACCCCTCGCGACTGGGCGCCAACGACGCCGCGCTGCGCGCCCTGTGCCAGAAAACCCTGGCCAAGATGCACTTCAGCGCCGCCGAAGAAGGCCTGGGCGAATGGCTGCGCCCGCCGGCCAAGCCCCAGGGGGGCAACGCACGCAGCCTGCCCAAGCACCTGCAAAAGCCTGCCCCGCTGGCGGCAGAGCGCGGCACCATCGTGATTGCCGGGTGCGAAGCCCATGTCTGCCTGCTGCAGACCGCGCTGGACCTGATCGACGACGAGTTTGAAGTGTGGGTGGTGACCGACGCCTGCGGCTCGCGCACCGAACGCAACCGCGACGCCGCCTTTGACCGCCTGGCCGGCGCAGGCGCCGAGCTGGTGACCACCGAGATGGTGGCGTTTGAATGGCTGGGCAGCTGTGAGCACCCGGCGTTCAAGGACGTGCTCGGGCTGATCAAATAGCGCTTTTCAAGCCAAATTGGCTGCTAGTTCACGATTTTCATGCTCTGGCAGCTATCAAAATAATAGTGATTGATGCAGGTTCCGGTCAGGCGAAGTAGGGCGTTGCCAGCTTGACTGCCAGGCCCACCAGGGCACAGCCGCCCAGCAGCGGCATGACGCCCAGCTTGAAGCGGAACAGTGCCACCAGCGCACCCACGGCGATCACCGCCGACACGGCATCGAAGTGGCCGCCAAATCCTTGTGGCCACAGCAGGTGGTAGGCAAAAAACAGCGCCAGGTTCAGGATCACGCCCACCACAGCAGCCGTGATGGCTGACAGCGGAGCGGTAAATCCCAGCTTGCCGTGCGTGGCCTCCACCAGCGGGCCGCCTGCCAGGATGAAGATGAATGAGGGCAAAAAGGTCACAAAGGTCACGACCGTGGCCGCAGCCACGGCGCCTGCAAAGAGGGCGTCCGGCCCCCACACCTGCTGCAGCCAGCCGCCCACAAAACCCACAAACGCCACCACCATGATCAACGGGCCAGGGGTGGTCTCGCCCAGTGCTAGGCCGTCAATCATCTGCGGGCCGCTGAGCCACTGGTAGTGCTCCACCGCGCCCTGGTACACATAAGGCAGCACGGCATAGGCGCCCCCAAAGGTGAGCATGGCTGCCTTGGTGAAGAACCATCCCATCTGCGTGAGCGTGCCTTGCCAGCCCTGGGTAGCCACCAGCAGGCCCATGGCGGCGAGCCACAGCGCCAGCCCCGCCGCCAGCACCTTGACCAGGTGGACGCGAGAAAAGCGCGCATGGGCAGGCGTTGGCGTGTCGTCATCGATCAGCGCGGGGCCATAGCCCTTGTGGGCATTGGCATGGCCGCCCCCCAGTGCAAACAAGGCGGGCCAGCGTTGCGCGCCAAAGTAGCCGATCAGCGCGGCCGCCAGCACGATGGCGGGGAAGGGCGTGTGGAACGCGAAGATCGCCACAAACGATGCGGCAGCGATGCCCCACATCCAGCCGTTCTTGAGCGCGCGGGTGCCGATGCGGTGCGCGGCATGCAGCACCAGTGCCGTTACGGCGGGCTTGATGCCGTAGAAGATGCCCGCCACCACGGGCACATCGCCAAAACGCAGATACACCCACGACAGCCCGATCAGGATGAACAGCGAGGGCAGCACAAACAGCGCCCCCGCCACGATGCCGCCCCAGGTGCGGTGCATGAGCCAGCCGATGTAGGTGGCCAGCTGCTGCGCCTCGGGGCCAGGCAGCAGCATGCAGTAGTTGAGGGCGTGCAAGAAGCGGTTTTCGCTGATCCAGCGGCGGCGTTCCACCAGCTCGGCGTGCATGATGGCGATCTGGCCTGCAGGCCCGCCGAAGCTGATGAACCCGAGCTTCAGCCAGAACAGAAAAGCGTCGCGGAACGGGACGGACGTGGGGGCAGGGGACGGTGCTGGGTGCATGGTCCGGGAGTGTGACAGGCCGGTATGACGTTTGCCGACATATCAATATGCCTGCTGCATCTGGAGCCATGGATGACGAGGCAGAGGGTTGGCTGCGTCAGTTTGCCGCAAGCCCGTCATGAATAATTATGAATTCAAAACCTGCTGTCCTGGCAGGGCGAGAGAGATGCCGAGGAGACACCCACAATGACCGCACACAGCACCTACGCCGACTTCTACCGCCAGTCCATCGACCACCGAGACACCTTCTGGAGCGAGCAGGCGAAGTTGATCGACTGGAAGACGCCCCCGCAGCAGGTGTGCGACTACAGCAACCCGCCGTTTGCGAAATGGTTTGTGGGCGGCACCACCAACCTGTGCCACAACGCGGTAGACCGCCACTTGGCCACGCGCGCCAGCCAGGCGGCACTGGTGGCGATATCGACAGAAACCGACACCGAACGCAGCTACAGCTTTGCCGAATTGCATGCCGAGGTGCAGCGCATGGCGGCGGTGCTGCAAGGCCTGGGCGTGAAGAAGGGCGACCGCGTGCTCATCTACATGCCCATGATTGCCGAGGCCGCGTTTGCCATGCTGGCCTGCGTGCGCATTGGCGCTCTGCATTCGGTGGTGTTTGGCGGCTTTGCCTCGGGCTCGCTGGCCTCGCGCATCGAAGATGCCGAGCCAGTGGCCGTGGTCAGCGCCGATGCCGGGTCGCGCGGTGGCAAGGTGGTGCCGTACAAGCCGCTGCTGGACGAAGCCATTGCGTTGTCCAAACACAAGCCCAGCGCCGTGCTGATGGTGAACCGGGGCCTGGCCCCCATGCACTTGCAGGCAGGCCGCGACCACGAATGGGCGCCGCTGCGAGAGCAGCACCTGAACACCGTGGTGCCCTGCGAATGGGTCGAATCCACCCACCCCAGCTACACGCTGTACACCAGCGGCACCACCGGCAAGCCCAAGGGGGTGCAGCGCGATACCGGCGGCTACACGGTAGCGCTGGCGGCAAGCATGAAGCACATCTTTGACGCCAAGGCGGGCGATGTGTACTTTGCGACCAGCGACATCGGCTGGGTGGTGGGCCACAGCTACATCGTCTACGGCCCGCTGATCGCGGGCATGACCACCATCATGTACGAAGGCCTGCCCACGCGGCCCGATGCGGGCGTGTGGTGGAGCATCGTCGAGAAGTACCAGGTCACGCACATGTTCTCGGCCCCCACGGCGGTGCGGGTGCTGAAGAAGCAGGACCCGGCCTATCTGGCCAAGTACAACGTGAAAAGCCTCAAAGCCCTGTGGTTGGCGGGCGAGCCGCTGGACGAGCCCACGGCCCAGTGGATCAGCGACGCGCTGGCCGTGCCCATCATCGACAACTACTGGCAGACCGAAACCGGCTGGCCCATCCTGACCCTTGCCAACGGCGTTCAGCAGCAGACCACACGCTTCGGCAGCCCCGGCAAAGCCATGTATGGCTATGGCGTGAAGCTGATCGACGAGGCCACGGGCGAAGAACTGACCGGTGCCAACCAGAAGGGTGTGGTCGCCATCGAAGGCCCGCTGCCCCCCGGCTGCATGCAGACGGTGTGGCGCGATGACGCCCGCTTTGTGAACACCTATTGGAAGAGCATCCCCGGCCGCCTCATCTACAGCACGTTTGACTGGGGCATCCGCGATGCCGACGGCTACCACTTCATCCTGGGCCGCACGGACGATGTGATCAACGTGGCCGGCCACCGCCTGGGCACGCGCGAGATCGAGGAGAGCATTGCCTCCCACCCCAACATTGCCGAAGTGGCCGTGGTGGGCGTGGCCGACAGCCTGAAAGGCCAGGTGGCGATGGCGTTTGCCGTGGCGCGCGATGCGTCAGGGCTTACCGATGACGCTGCACGCCTGAAGCTCGAAGGCGAGGTGATGAAGCAGGTGGACCACCAGCTGGGCGCCGTGGCGCGGCCGTCGCGCGTGTACTTTGTGACCGTGCTGCCCAAGACCCGCAGCGGCAAGCTGCTGCGCCGCGCGCTGCAGGCCGTGGCCGAGCGGCGCGACCCGGGCGACCTGACGACGATGGAAGACCCGGCCGCGCTGCAGCAGGTGAAGGACCTGGTGGGCTGAGTTCAGGCCCGCCCGGGCCGGCGGGTCACTGCAGTGGCCTGGCAACAAATGCCTGTTTACCCTGCCGGTCAAACCCCGCCTGCTCGTAAAAGCGCAGGGTGTTTTCGTCCTTGCGGCCCGTCATCAGCATGACCTTGTAGCAGTGCTCCCGCCAGGCATGGGCCAGGGCGTGCTGCAGCAGCGCATGCCCCCAGCCCTGGCCGCGATGGGCCGAGTGCGTCACGACGTTCTCGATGACGCCGTAGGGACGGCATGCGCGCGTGAGGTTGGGGATGACGGTCAGCGTGCAGGACGAGACCAGCACACCCTCATCCCACCCACCAAAGTACCGAATGCGTGGGTTGGCGAGCGCCTCGGCCCACACGGTCTGCACCTCGGGTAGTGGGGGCAGCGGGTCGTCTTGCGCGTGCAGGTGGGTGTACAGACTGAGCAGGGGGGCCAGGTCTTCGGCGCTGAGTTCACGGATGTTCAAGGCCAGCCTCCAGGGGGCGAAGAATATGCTTGGTTGCTATCAAAATAATAGCTGCTGACGCATACGATACTAGCGCATGGGAAAGTTTTAATGCTACAAAACCGGCCGGTTTCGCTGCCACCCCGCAGGCGGCTGCCAGGTGGGCGTCCAGCCGATGAAATCCTCCAGCGGCATGGGCCGGGCAATGCAGTAGCCCTGCGCCTGCAGGCAGCCCAGCTGCAGCAGCATCTGCCCCTGTTCGACGGTTTCCACCCCTTCGGCGATCACCCGGTAGCCGAACGAGCGTGCCAGGCCGATCACACCCTGCACGATGGCCAGATCCCCCGGGTCGCCCATCATGCCGTGCACAAAGCTCTGATCGATCTTGAGCGTGTCCATGGGCAGGCGGCGCAGGTAGGTCAGCGACGAATAGCCGGTGCCAAAGTCGTCCAGCGCCACCGTCACGCCCATGGCGCGCAGGGCGTTCAGGGTGTCGGCGACGGCGCTCAGGTCGTACAGGGCGGCGCTTTCGGTGATCTCGATCTCGACCAGGTGCGCGGGCACCCGGGGGTGGCGCGCCAGACAGCCGGCCACCCAGTCGGCAAAGTCTGGTTGTTGCAGGTGCTGGGCAGCAATGTTGATGCTCAGCGGCATGGGCATGCCCCGGTCCTGCAGCTGCTCCAGCACCGTGAGCGCGGCCTCTGCCACCCATTCGCCAAAGCCGATCTCCAGATCGGTGCCCTCCAGCAGCGGCAAGAACTCGCCGGGAGGCACCAGGCCGCGCTCGGGGTGCTGCCAGCGTGAGAGCACTTCGGCGCCCACCACCGTGCCACTGCGCATGTCCACCTTGGGCTGCAGGTACAGGATGAACTGGGCTTGCGCCAGTGCCTCGCGCAGGTAGTGCCCCTGCGCGCGCAGCAGCTGCAGGGCGCGCTCCTGGGCGGCGTCAAACTGGTGGAAGCGGTTGCGCCCCGCCTGCTTGGCCGCATACATGGCCTGGTCGGCATGGCGCAGCAGGGTGTCGGCGTCGGCGTCGTCCTGCGGGAAGATGGTGTAGCCGATGCTGGCCGTGACGACCACGCGCTCGGTGTCCAGCGTGTAGGGGGCCGAAACGCTTTCCATCACGCGTTCCAGCATGCGTTCGCAGTCGCTCACCGAGCCGAGGCCAGGCATGAGGATCACGAACTCGTCGCCTCCCAGCCGGGCCACCGTGTCCAGCGGCTGCAGTGCGCGCGTGAGCCGCCCGGCCACCACCACCAGCAGGCGGTCGCCCGCCCCGTGGCCCAGGCGGTCGTTGACGGGCTTGAAGCCGTCCAGGTCGAGGTAGGCCACACCCAGCTGCTTGCCGGTGTCGCGGGCCTGGGCCATGCATTCCTGCAGCTTGCGCGCCAGCAACACCCGGTTGGGCAGGCCGGTGAGGGCGTCGTACAGCGCCAGGCGCTGCAGCATGACCTCCTGCTCGCGCTGGGGGGTCACGTCGATGGCCACACCGAGCATGCGGGCCGGGCGGCCTTGCTCGTCAAAGCCCACGATCTTGCCCAGGTTGCGCACCCAGCGCACCGGCTCGTTGGGCTGGTTCAGCCGCCAGGTGGCGTCAAACGGGGTGCCTAGGTGGGCGGTGTGGCGCGACAGCTCGGTGGTGATGCGGTCGATGTCGTCCGGCGCAATGGCCGTGGTCCATTGCACGGCCGCCGAGGTGTCGCCGGTCACCGGCAGCCCGCGCATGGCACGCCAGCGGCGGTCGCCCGTGACCAGGCCGGTCTGCAGGTCCCAGTCCCACAGGCCCAGCGATGCGGCGGAGATGGTGAGCGACAGCAGGGCCTCGCGTTCACGCACCTGCACCTCGTTGCGCTTGCGGTCGGTGATGTCGTGCACCGAAAACAACCAGCAGGGCTCGCCATCGAACTCGGTAGCGCGCATGGACTGCAGCACGGTGCGCCGGGGGCCATTGCGCACGTTCAAGGTCACTTCGTAATCGCTGAGGTGGCCGTTCTGGCTGACCTGCTCCATCAGGCGCTGGCGGTCTTCGGCGGTGAAGATGCCCAGCTCGACGGCGGTGCGGCCAATGGCTTCCTCGCGGGGAATGCCCAGCATCTCGACCCAGGCAGGGTTGAGGTCCACATAGCGGCCATCGCTGCGGTGCGACAGGCCCATGGGGTAGGGCATGAGATGGAAGATGCGCGAGAAGCGCTCCTCGGACTGGCGCAGGCGCTGCTCGGCACGCTTGGCCTCGTCGATGTCCTGCATCACGCCGCGCACCCTGACCACGCGGCCGTTCTCGATCACCGGCTCGCCCCGGGCGCGCACCCAAAAAAGATGGCCGTCGGCGTGATAAACCTCCATCTCCATGCTCCACTCAGCGCGTGAACGGATGCTCTGGCGGAACTTTTCGCGCAGCGGCTCGCGGTACTGCGGGGCCACATGGCGGTCGATGTAGTCGCTGGGGGGCGGCTGGTTGGGCGACAGGCCGTGGATGTCAAAACACACGTCCGACCAGTACACCAGGCCACGGCCACGCTCGTCCTCCCATGCGCCCAGCCGGGCCAGTCGGCCGGCTTGCTGCAGCTGGTTGTAGAGCGCCCGAAGTTCGTCGCTGGTGCGTTGGGCTTCGGTCATGTCGTGGAAAACGAAAACAAAGCAGTTTTCGCCATTCACAAGCACAGAGCGTGCCGACATCAGGCCCGGAACCTGCACCCCCTTGCTTTGCGCAACCAGGGGCAACCGGTCCACCTTGCCTTCTCGCTGATAGGTGTCCAGCAGCCGCTTGCGCTCGTGCTCGTTGGCCCAGATGTGCAGCTCCGAGGAGGTGCGGCCCAGGACCTCCTCGCGTGTGAAGCCCAGCAGCTCGCAGAACGCCGGGTTCACATCGATGTAGCGCCCGTCGGCTATGCGGGTGATGCCTGCCGGGTCGGGCAGCGTCTGGTAGAAGGTGGTGTATTTGGCCTCGGCAGACTGAAGGGCCTCCTCGGTCTCGCGGTGGGCGGTGATGTCCACGTCCATGCCGATCAGGCTGGCCGGGCGCCCCTGCGTATCGCGCCGGGCGACGGTGCCACGGGACATCAGCCAGCGCCACCGCCCCTGGGTGTCCATCACGCGGAACTCGGCCTCGTAGCTTTCCTCTAGCCCGTCCATGGCACGGGCCAGCTTGGCGGCATTGCGTTCAGCGTCCAGCGGGTGGCGCCGGGCGTACCAGCGCTGCCAGAGGTCGGGCGACTGAAAGTCGGCACTGGTAATGCCATAGGCCTCGTAAAACCGGCCATCACAGAAAAACCGGCGTTCGACCACATCCCATTCCCAGCGGCCGCCGCCCAGGGCATCCAGCGCCAGGCGCAGCTGGTGCTCCTGCTGGCCCAGCGTCTGCTGGATCTCGTTGCGCGCCAGCTCGGCGCGGGCCCGGCTGGCAATCACCAGCCAGCCAATCCCGAGCATCAGCACGCCAGCGCCATGGTGCCAGTGCATGTTGCTGGTGCCTTCAGGGGCCGTGCTGGTGGCCGTTGTGACCAGCGAAACCACGAGCGGCAGTGTGAGGGTCAGTCCGGCCAGTGGCGCCCAGTCGGGCCAGGCCCAGCGCTGGCCCAGGCTGCGCCACGCCCAGCCGGTAGCCAGCGCGCCGCCCAGAACGGTGGTGGCGGGCCAGACGGCCGAGGTGTCTGTCCAGAGCGCGGCCTGCAAGGCCAGCACGGCGGTGATGGCCGCCGCCGGCACGCCAAAAAACAGCGCCACGAACGCCGTGGCGGTGGGGTAGGCCACGATGTGGAGTTCCGGCGCATTCCAGCGCAGCGCCTCGAAAGCTGCGATGGAAACCAGCCCGCCCGCCACGCCCAGCAGGATCAGGGTGCGCCGGGACGGGTGCAGAGACTCCTGCGGCGACAGCCAGACCGGCACCAGCAGCAGCAGCATGAGGGCAGTGCCCGCCAGCAGCGTGTTGTTACCCATGGTGTTTTCCCTGGGTGGTCTGGTCGCTGAAGCGGTCGGCTGCGGGTCTGAAAAGTGGCGAACAAGCCAAAAGAAGGAGCGGGTGCATGTCGCGACCTGTGCCGCATGTGGCCTTGCTCAGAAGGCATGCACCCGATAAAAAAACCATCCGCCAAGTTTAGGCCTGTTCTGAGGTGGGCCGGGCGGGCCGCAGCGTCCTGATAAGTCCGGTTGACAACAAAGTGCCGCACACGATCACCAGCGCGCAGCCCACCATCCACGGCGTGATGGTCTCGCCCAGGAACAGCGTGCCATACAGCACAGCGAACACCGGGGTGATGAAGGTCACGGCCAGCGCGCGGCTGGGGCCCGCGTGCTCGATCAGGCGAAAGTACAGGATGTAGGCAATGCCGGTGCACAGCACGGCAATGGCCAGGATGGCCGCCCAGGCGCGTACACCGGGCATCTGCGCCGGCCACAGCCACAGCGTGGGCAAGGCCAGGCCCAGCGCTGCACCCAGCTGGCTGCCTGCGGCCGTGGCCAATGGCGGCAGCCCCGTGAGGTGGCGCCGCGCAAAACTGGCCGACACGCCATAGAACGCCGACGCCAGCAGGCAGGCTGCAATCGCCCGGTGGGCGTGGTCGGTCTTGAACCCGGTGCCGGCGGGTGCGCGCCATGCCAACAGGGCCACGCCCACAAAACCCAGGGCCAGGCCCACCCAGCGCAGACGGTTGATGCGGTCGCCCAGCCACACCCAGGCGATCAGCGCACCAAACAGCGGCACCGTGGCGTTGAGGATAGAGGTCAGGCCCGTGGCGATGTGCAGCACCGCCCAGGAAAACAGCGAGAACGGAATCGCCGAATTGATGACCCCCGCAAACAGGATGGGCCGCCAGTGCTGGCGCAGCGCAGGCCAGTGGCCCTGGCGCAGCATGATGGGCCACAGGAACACCGTGGCCAACGCCACCCGCAGGCCGGCGGTGGGCAGGGGACCAAAGTCGGACGCGCCCAGGCGCATGAACAGGAACGACGCGCCCCAGAGTGCGGCCAGCAGGATGAATTCGCCGATCCAGGTGGAGACGGGCCGGGTGGCGGGGCTGTTCATGCGGTGGCTTTCATGGGGTGGGCTGCGGCGGCCAAAAGGGGTGCATTCTCCAGCGTCAACAAAGCCCTCTTGCGATCGAGGCCGCCTGCATAGCCCGTCAGGCTGCCATCGGCACCCAGCACACGGTGGCAGGGCACCACCACGCTCAGCGGGTTGCGGCCCACGGCGGCACCCACGGCCCGCACGGCGCTGGGGTTGCCCAGCTGGCGGCCCAGCGTGCCGTAGCTGATGGTCTGGCCCCGGTCAATCTGCAGCAGCGCGCGCCACACCGATTGCTGAAATGCCGTGCCCCCCGACAGGTCCAGCGGCAGGTCGAAATGCTGGCGCTGCCCGCCCAGGTATTGCTGCAGCTGGTGGACGGCTTCTTGCAGCACAGGGTGGTCGCCAGGGGCCAACGCCCAGGCCTCGGAACCGTGCAAGTAGGCGGTGGGCTCGTGGCGCTGGCCTTCAAACCAGACGCCCGACAAGCCGTTGGGGGAAGCGGCCAGCCGCACGGGCCCCAGCGGGGTGTCGGCCCGTGCCTGCGCGGTGAGGGGGTGAAACTGCATGAGAAGAGGTCGTTAGAGGGTATTGAGGGAGGTTTTGATCCGAGATCGGCACCATGCGCCACTGCCTATTGCCTGAAGTGCTATGGTTTTGATAGTTTCTGGGCGTCGGCAGGTGCAGGCGTGCCGGCACCGCTGTTGCCAGCAGCCCAGGCCCGCAGCACCGCATAGCTGCGCCAGGGGCGCCAGGCCTGCGAGGCCTCTTGCGCGGCGCGTGCCGGGTTCTTGTGCTGTTGCACCCTCAGCGCCTTGTGCAGCGCCACGTCCCCCGCCGGAAAGGCGTCGGGCCAGCGCAGCACCCGCATCGCGATGTACTGCGCCGTCCAGTCACCAATGCCAGGCAGGGCGCACAGGGCGGCGGTAGTGCTGGGCACGTCGGCCCCCGCGTGCAGGGGCAGGGTGCCGCTGTCCACCGCGCGGGCCAGTGCCACGATGGCCGCCTGACGCTGGCGCACGATGCCCAGCTGGCCCAGCGTGTCGCCATCGGAGCAGGCCAGGGTGGCTGCGGTGGGAAACAGCCGGTGCAGCCCGGGCCAGGGCGTGGCGATGGGTTCACCCAGCCGCTCCACCAGCCGCTGGCCCAGCGTGCGCGCGGCCGCCACGGTGATCTGCTGGCCCAGCACGGCGCGCACGGCCAGCTCAAAGCCGTCAAACGCTCCGGGCACACGCAGGCCATCACCCTCCGGAAAGTGCGGGTGCAGCACGGCGTTGATGGCTGCGGGGTCGGCGTCCAGGTCGAGCATGGCACGCACACGGCGGATGACGAGCGGCAGCACGGGGTACAGGCTGTCGCTGGTCTGCAGCAGCACCTGATGGCGCGCCAGGTCAAAACGGGCACTCAGCCAGCCGGTGGTCTCCTGCGGCAGGCCGGTGCAGGTCCTGGCCAGCCGCACGGTGCGGCGCAGGCCGGGGCCGTCCGCACCATGCACCACGCACTCCACGCCATGGAACTGCCGCTTTTCAAAAAAGGCCAGCAACGCCGCCACGTCCAGTGGCGGGCGCCACGCCAGGCGCACAGCGCTGGTGCGCCCCGCGCCCGATGCGGCGCTGCCACCCCCGTTGCGCCGCAGCTGGGTGGGGTTGAGCCCGTAATGCCCCACAAAGGCGGCATTGAAGCGGCGCACGCTGGCGAACCCGCTGGCCAGTGCGACCTGCGTCACGGGCATGGCGGTGTCGGTGAGCAGCTGCTTGGCCGTGAGCAACCGCCGTGTCTGCAGATATTGCAGCGGCGATACGCCCACGGCCGCTTCAAAAATGCGGCGCAGGTGCCGGTCGCTCACGCCCAGCCGCTCGGCCAGGCGGGCCACGGTGGCGCTGCCCTCGCCGGGTGCGGCCGGTGTGGGCCAGAGGTCGGGCGCGTCCAGCAGGCGCACGGCTTGCTGGACCAAGATGCCGCTGGCGTCCTGCACCGACCACACCATCGCCTGGGGGGCCAGCTCCGGCCGGCAGCGCAGGCAGGGGCGAAACCCGGCGCTTTCGGCCTGCGCCGCCAGCGCAAAAAACCGGCAGTTCTCGCGCCGGGGTGTGCGCACGGCGCAGACGGGGCGGCAGTAGATGCCGGTGGAGGTCACTCCGGTGAAAAAATGCCCGTCAAACCGCGCGTCGCGCGCCTGCAGCGCCAGGTAGCGGCCTTCGTCGGATGCCACATCCGTGGCGGTGTACGAGGGGGGAGCGGTCGGGGTCATGGGCAGATCATAGGAGCCTGGCTTCGCACCACTGGCCGTTTTCGGACCTGTGCCTTTGGCAAGGGCAGGGCGCACGCCTGAGGCATCGACTGACAAACACCCCCAGGGCCGCCGCCTACAATGCAGCGGACTTTTCAACCCCATCACGAAAGGCCCCCCTGCGTGCAACCGACCCCCGCCATCTTCAAAGCCTATGACATCCGCGGCATCGTGCCGTCCACCCTGAACGAAGACGTGGCCCTGGGCCTGGGCCGGGCCTTTGGCACCGCAGCACGCGCGGAAGGGCAGACCACCGTGGCGGTGGGGCGCGATGGGCGCCTGTCGGGCCCGGCCATGTCGGCGGCGCTGATCCGGGGGCTGGTGGAGGCGGGCATCGAGGTGATCGACGTGGGCCTGGTCACCACGCCGCTGCTCTACTTTGCGGCCAGCACGCTGTGCACCAGTGGTATCCAGGTCACCGGCAGCCACAACCCCAAGGACTACAACGGCTTCAAGATGGTGCTGAACGGCCGCGCCATCTATGGTGATGAGATCCAGGGCCTGCGCCGCACCATGGAGCAGGAAAGCTGGCAACTGCTGGCCGGTGGCTCGGTCCGCCATGTGGATGTGCTGCCCGCGTACCGCGAACGCATTGTGGGTGACGTGAAGCTGGCCCGGCCGCTCAAGATCGTGGTGGACTGCGGCAACGGCATTGCCGGCGCGTCGGCCCCCGCCATCTTCCGTGGGCTGGGCTGCGAGGTGATCGAGCTGTTCTCGGAGGTGGACGGCAACTTCCCCAATCACCACCCCGACCCGAGCAAACCTGAAAACCTGCGTGACCTGATCGACGCCCTGAAGGCCAGCGATGCCGAACTGGGCCTGGCCTTTGACGGCGACGGCGACCGCCTGGGCATTGTGACCAAGGACGGCACCAACATCTTCCCCGACCGCCAGATGATGTTGTTTGCGCAAGACGTGCTTTCGCGCGTGCCCGGCGGCGAGATCATCTTTGACGTGAAGTGCACCCAGCGCCTGGCGCCCGCCATTGCAGCGGCCGGTGGCGTGCCGGTGATGTTCAAGACCGGCCACTCGCTGATCAAGGCGCGCATGAAGGAGACGAACTCTCCCCTGGGTGGCGAGATGAGCGGCCACATCTTCTTCAAGGAGCGCTGGTACGGCTTTGACGACGGTACCTATGCCGGCTGCCGCCTGCTGGAGATCCTGAGCCGCAGCAGCGACCCGAGCGCCGTGCTGAACGCGCTGCCCACCAGCTTCTCGACCCCCGAGCTGAACGTGGCCTGTGCCGAGGGCGAGCCGCACCGCCTGACGGCCGAGCTGCAGGCCCTGGCCGCAGAAACCTTTGCCGCGCCCGCCGCCATCAGCAACATCGATGGCTTGCGCGTGGACTGGCCCGATGGCTTTGGCCTGATCCGCGCCAGCAACACCACCCCCGTGCTGGTGCTGCGCTTTGAGGGCCACACGCCCGAAGCCCTGGCCCGCATCGAGGCTGCCATGCTGGCGCTGCTGCACCGGGTCAAGCCCGACGCCCATGTGGGCGCAGCCAGCCACTGATATTGCCTGCCGCACGCCCGATGCTGTCGCTCTCCACCCCCCTGTGTGTCGCTGCCGCCCAGACGCCGTCGGCGCCGGGCGACTTGGAGCGCAACCTGCAAACGCACCTGGCCTGCGTGCGGGCTGCCGCCCACCAGGGCGTGCAACTGCTGCAGTTCCCGGAGCTGTCGCTCATGGGCTACGAGCCCGCGCTCATGGCAGACCATGTACTGACGGCCGACCACCCCGTGCTGCGGGCCTTGCGCCAGGCCGCCCAAAGCCATGGCATGGCCCTGGTGGTGGGTGCTCCGGCTGAGCCTGCGCAGCAGGGCGCATTGCCCGCCATTGGTGCCTGGCTGTTGGGGCAGGACGGCAGCGTGGCGCTGTACCGCAAGCGCCATCTGCACGACAGCGAAGAGCAATTTGCCAGCGCGGGCACGGACGACGCGCAGGTGCAACTGGTGGCCGGCGAGCCCACGGCACTGGCCGTGTGCGCCGACATCACCCATCCCGAGCATGCCCAGGCGGCCCGTGGAGCGGGCGCGGCCCTGTATGCGGCGGGCGTGCTGATCTCTGAAAAGGCCTATGCGGCCGAATCGGCCATGCTGGAAGGCTACGCTTGTGACCACGACATGGCGGTGCTTGCCGCCAACTACAGCGGCACGTCCGGTGGCTACGTGAGTGCGGGGCGCAGCGCCTTCTGGGCGCCCGGTGGCCGCTGTGTGGTGGCTGCGCCGGGTGACGCGCACTGCATCGTCTGGGCACAGCGCAGCGATAGCGGCTGGGCGGGTGGTGTGCTGAGCCTGTCTGTGCCCGCATGAACGCCGCGCGGGCCCTGTATTCGCTGCTGACCTGGAGCGCGCAGCCGCTGCTGCGCCGCAAGCTGCGCCGCCGTGCAGTGGCCGAGCCGGGCTACGCCTACGCGGTAGGAGAGCGCTTTGGCCGCTACCCGGCACCCATCGACAGCCTGATGCCCCACAGCAGCACCGACCCGCTGGGGCGGTTTGTGTGGGTGCATGCCGTGTCGCTGGGCGAAACCCGGGCCGCCGCCATCTTGCTGGCCCAGTTGCGTGAACAGCTGCCAGGCATGCGCCTGTTGCTCACCCACGGCACCGCCACAGGGCGGGCCGAGGGAGAAAAGCTGCTGCTGCCCGGCGACGTGCAGGTGTGGCAGCCCTGGGACACGCCGGGCGCCGTGGGTCGGTTTTTGCGCAAGTTCCGCCCGGCCATCGGCATCCTGATGGAAACCGAGGTGTGGCCCAACCTGGTGGCGGGCTGCCGGCAGCGGCGCATTCCGCTGGTGCTGGCCAATGCGCGCTTCAACGAGATATCGCTGCGCAAGGCGCAGCGCCTGTCAGCCCTGGCACGTCCTGCGTATGGCGGCCTGACGGCAGTCTGGGCCCAGACGCAGGAAGACGCCACGCGGCTCGCGGCCATGGGCGCGCCGGTGCGTGGTGTGCTGGGCAACCTCAAGTTTGACGTGGTGCCCGACGCACAGCTGCTGGAGCGGGGCCGCGAGTGGCGCACGCGCACCGGCCGCCCGGTGGTCTTGCTGGCCAGCAGCCGCGAGGGCGAGGAAGCCATGTGGCTGGAGCAGATCCAGAAAATACGGCAAAAATCGCCCCAAGCGCCAGTGGATCATGCCTTGGCAGCTATCAATAGTGAAGCATCTGGCGGTGATCTTTCCCCCGTGCAATGGCTCATCGTGCCGCGCCACCCGCAGCGGTTTGACGAGGTCCACCAGCTGCTGCAGCGGGCCGGCCTGTCGGTGTCGCGCCGCAGCACCTGGGCTGCGGCACCTGCGGCCGCTGACGTCTGGCTGGGGGACTCGATCGGCGAAATGGCGTTGTATTACGGCCTGGCCGATGTGGCCTTGCTGGGCGGGAGCTTCGCCCCACTGGGCGGCCAGAACCTGATCGAGGCCGCTGCCTGCGGTTGCCCCGTGGTGCTGGGCCCGCACACCTTCAACTTTGCCGAGGCGGCCGAACTGGCGTGCGCGGCGGGGGCAGCACAGCGGGTGCCCGACCTCGCACAAGGAATGGCACAGGCTGCAGCGCTGGCGGGGGACGCCCACGCGCACGAAGAGGCCAGCGAGCGGGCCACCCGGTTTGCCGCCACGCACCGAGGGGCCGCGCAGGCCACGGCGCGTGCGATTGTGGCGATGGTGCAGCCTGAGGGCGGCCTGCACTAGGCCTCAGCAATTCATGCACGGGATGCACCCCGGCGCGGGGTGCAAGGACCAATTACTTGGCCAGCAGTGCGTTGACCGCTTCGATGTCCTGCTGCGACAGCGTGCCTGCCGCCTGGCGCAGCTTGAGCCCGCCCAGCAGCACGTTGTAGCGGGCCTGGGCCAGGTCACGTTTGGTCTGGTAGAGCTGGCTTTGGGCGTTGAGCACGTCGATGTTGATGCGCACACCCACCTGGTAGCCCAGCTTGTTGGCGTCCAGCGCGCTCTGGCTGGAGGCTTCGGCCGCTTCCAGGGCCTGCACCTGGCCCTGGCCGGACTGCACGCCGTAGAACGCTGCGCGCGTGGCCTGGGCCACGTTGCGGCGGGCGGTTTCGAGGTCGGCCTCGGCCTTGGTTTCGAGGGCCAGGGTTTCCTTCACGCGGTTTTGCACGGCAAAGCCTGCAAACAGGGGCAAGTTCAGCGCCACGCCCACGCTGGCGGCATTGCTGCGGGCCGTGACTCCGGGCGAGGTGATGGTGCCGTGCAGGTTGCGCGTGACGTTGTAGCCCGCCTGCAGGTCCACCGTGGGCAGGTGGCCGGTTTCGGCTTTTTTGGTCTCCAGCCGCGCAATGTCCAGCGCAATGGCGGCCTGGCGCACGCCGGGCTGCTGGTCGCGGGCGGTGTCCACCCAGGTGGCAAGGTTGTCCGGCACTACGCCAGGCAGTTGCACCGGCAGTGCCAGGGGCTGCGGCTTGGTGCCGGCGATGCCGACCAGCTGGTCCAGCGCCAGGCGCTTGACGCGCAGATCGTTCTCGGCGGCGATCTCCTGGGCAATCACCAGGTCGTAGCGGGCCTGGGCTTCACGCGAATCGGTCACCGTGGTGGTGCCGACCTCGAAATTGCGCTTGGCGGCGGCCAGTTGCTCGGACACGGCGGCCTTTTGGGCCTGCACAAAGGTCAGGGTGTCTTGCGCAGCCAGCACGTCGAAGTAAGCCTGGCTCACCCGCACCAGCAGGTCTTGGGTGGCGGCATCCAGCTGGGCCTGGGCCACGTCCACGCCGCGCTGGCCTTGTTCCAGCGTGATGCGATTGGCAGGCCGGTACAGCGGCTGGGAGGCATTGACCCCCACGGTCTGTGCCGTGCCGGCGTTCTCGATCTTGGGTTTGCTCAGCTCCACGTTGGAGCGGGTGAGGCCCCCGGTGAGTGCGGCGGAAGGCAGCAGGCCGGCGCGGGCCTGGTCGGCCTTGCGGGCTGCGGCGTCCAGTTGCGCACGCGCCGACTGCCAGGCCGTGTCATAGGTGCGGGCCGATTCCACCAGCTGCAGCAGGCTTTGGGCCTGGGCTGGCGCACACAGCGCTGCGCCCAGCGCCAGGGACAGGATGGACAGGGACAGGGGCCTAAACGGTGTCATTGGGGGTCCTTCGGAAGAGTCTGCGAATCGAATCGGGGTGGGCAGCGGCGGGCAGCACTGGGGCATGGGTGCGGCAAGTGCGGTCCATCAACAACGGTCCATCAACCACAAAGGGCGTCAGTAGCGCGGCACCGCCGGATCGCTTTCGTGCGACCAGGCGTCAATACCGCCGGTGATGTTGGCCAGATGCTCGAACCCGTGGTGCTGCAAGAACGAGGCCACGCGCAGGCTGCGGGCGCCGTGGTGGCACAGGCAGGCAATAGGACGTTGCGCCTGGCGGGCGGGCTCCAGCTCGGCCAGCCGCGCGGGCAACTCGCCCATGGGGATGGCCACCAGCTCAAACCCGTCGGCGCGCACGCTGGCGGTCTGCAGCTCCCAGGGCTCACGCACGTCCAGCACCAGGGGCTGGCTGCCTTCAGGTGCAGCGGCAAACCAGGCAGACAGCTGGGCGGGGCGGACGTGATCGATCATGCAAAACTCCGAAGGCAACCGAAGGGCAGGGGGTCAGAACGTGAAGCCAGAGGGCTCGGGGAAGTTCACCAGGCGCGGCGCGATGGTGTCCCAGGGCGATGTGTTCTCAAAGCGGTCGCCGGTGCGGCGGGTCAGGGTGAAACGCATCACGGGCTCGCCACCCACGATGGCGCCCAGGCGGCCCCCATCGCGCAGCAGGGACAGCAGGTGGCTGGGCACCTCGGCCACGGAGCCGCTGAGCACAATCACGTCAAACGGGCCGTCAGGGATGGCATCGCGGGCACCGTCGCCCTGGCGCACGTCGGCGTTCTGCACGCCAGCATCGCGCAGGTTCTCGCGGGCCATTTCGGCCAGCTCGGGGTGGATTTCGAGGGACACCACACGTTCGGCACGGGCGGCCAGCAGGGCGGCCATGTAGCCCGAGCCGGCGCCGATTTCGAGCACGCGGTCGGTGGGCAAAATCCGCAGGTCTTGCAGGACGCGCGCTTCCACGCGGGGTTGCAGCATGCTGTGGCCTTTGCGCACGGCTTCTTCAGCGTCCGTGCCCAGCAGGGGGACTTCAATGTCCATGAAGGCCATGCTGCGGTAGGCCGGGGGCACAAAGTCTTCGCGGCGCACCACGGCCAGCAGGTCCAGCACGTCAGCATCGAGCACGTTCCAGGGGCGGATCTGCTGCTCGATCATGTTGTAGCGGGCCTGGGCGATGGGATCGCTGATGTTGGCGGACGTGTTCAGGGGCAGGTTCATGGGATTTCTCCGTGGGGCAGATGCAAGGCCGATCGGGGCGATCAGGACAAACCTTCGATTTTAGGCGCTGCCGGGGCGCGTCCCATCTTGCGAAGCGCCCACTGCGCCAAGTCGTCCATGTAGCAATACACCACTGGCACCACCACCAGGGTCAAGAGAGAAGAGGTAATGACCCCGCCGATCACGGCCTGGCCCATGGGCGCGCGCTGCTCTGACCCTTCGGACAACGCGAACGCCAATGGCACCATGCCAAAAATCATGGCCAGCGTGGTCATGAGGATGGGGCGCAGCCGCACCCGGGCGGCCAGCAGCAGCGCGTCAGCGCGGGGCAGGCCGGGCACGGTCTGGCCCTGGTCATTCACGTGTTCCTCGCGGGCACGGATCGCAAAGTCCACCAGCAGGATGGCGTTCTTGGTCACCAGCCCCATCAGCATGACCACGCCGATGATGGAGAACATCGACAGCGTGGAGCGGAACATCAGCAGCGCCAGCACCACACCGATCAGCGTGAGTGGCAGCGAGGTCATGAGCGCCAGCGGCTGCAAAAAGCTCTTGAACTGGCTCGCCAGGATCATGTAGATGAAGATGATGGCCATGGCCAGTGCCGAGATGGCATAGCCAAACGATTCGGCCATGTTCTTGGTGGAGCCGCCAAACTGGTAGCGGTAACCCGGCGGGAAGGTCACGGTCTCCAGCGCCTTCTTGATGTCGTTCGACACTTCACCGGCCGAGCGTTGGGACACGTTGGCGTTCACCGCCACTTCGCGGGTCAGGTCGCGGCGGTTGATCTGGTTGGCGCCGGTGGATTCTGTGACGCTGGCGACCTGGTTCAGGCGCACGATGCGGGTCGTACCGTCGGTGGCGGCCAGGGCAAAGGGCAGGCGCTCCAGGTCGGCCGGGGTGGTGCGCGCCTCGGGGGCCAGGCGCACATTCACGTCATAGGTCTGGTCGTCGGGCGCACGCCAGTTGCCCACCGTGGTGCCTGCCACCAGCGTGCGCAGCGAGGCCGCCATGGGCGCCACCGACAGGCCCAGGTCCGACGCCACTTCACGCTTCACATCCAGCGCAATCACGGGCTTGTCAGGCTTGGCGCTGGTGTCAAGGTCCACGAGGCCGGGGATGCCGCGGATCTTCTCGGTGACGATTTTGGTCAGGCGCTCCAGTTCGCGCAGGTCGGGCCCCTGCAGCGAGAACTCCACCTGCTTCTGGCCGCCCACCGCGTCCAGCAGGCCCACATGGGTCACGGTGATGCCGGGCACGGTCTTGAGGCGCTCGCGCAGCACGTCGGACATCTGGTCCACGCTGCGGCTGCGGTCCTTGCGGTCTACCAGCCGCACGTAGATGCTGGCGTACATCTTGCCCTGGGCGTTGCCGGTGTTGATGGTGGCCAGTGTGTAGCGCACTTCGGGCATCTCGCGCAGGATGCCTTCCACCTGCCTGGCCTTGGCCTCGGTGGCCTCGAGCGACGAACCCACGGGGGTGTAGAAATTGAGGGAGGTCTCTGAAAAATCGGCCTTGGGCACAAACTCGGTGCCCAGCAGCGGCACCATGACCACGCTCAGCACGAACACCGCCAGGGCGATGACCATGGTGGCCAGCTTGTGCACCAGCGACCACCGCAGGATGTGCTGATAGCCCTCTGCCAGCGCATCGGTGGCGCGGTCAAACCAGCCGGTGACGCGGCCAATGGTCTTGTCGTAGAAGGTGACGGGCGCCGTCTTTTGGCCGTGCGCATGAATGCTCGGGTCGTGCCAGATGCTCGACAGCATCGGGTCGAGCGTGAAGCTCACAAACATCGAAATCATCACCGCCGCGACGATGGTGATGCCGAACTCGTGGAAAAACTTGCCGATGATCCCGCCCATGAAGCCGATGGGCATGAACACTGCCACGATGGACAGCGTGGTGGCCAGCACCGCCAGGCCGATCTCCTGCGTGCCGTCCATGGCAGCCGCGTAGGCGCCTTTGCCCATCTGCACGTGGCGCACGATGTTCTCGCGCACCACGATGGCGTCGTCGATCAGCAGCCCCACGCACAGGCTCAGTGCCATGAGCGTGATCATGTTGATGGTGAAGCCAAACATGTTCATGAACAGGAACGTGCCGATCAGCGCGATGGGCAGCGTCAACCCGGTGATCACAGTGGAGCGCCAGGAGTTCAGGAACAGAAAGACGATGAGCACCGTGAGGATGGCCCCCTCGATCAGCGTCTGTCGCACATTGTTGACCGCCACGCGGATCGGGCGGGCGCTATCGCCAATGGTTTCGAGCCGCACCCCGGGTGGCAGCTGGTTCTTCAGTTCCACCACGGCGGCGTTCAGGCCATCGACCACCTCAATGGTGTTCTCGCCCTGCGATTTTTGCACCGACAGCAGCAGCGTGCGCTGGCCGTTGTAGAGCGCCAGGCTTTCCACTTCCTGCGCGCCGTCGTTCACGCGGGCCACCTGGTCCAGGCGCACCGGCGCCCCGTTCTTGCGGGCCACGATGATCTTGCCGAAATCCTCGGGCCGCTCCATGCGCGCGTCGATCTGCACCACGCGCTCCTGCGCCAGCGAGCGGATCGCACCCACGGGAAGGTCCTGGTTCTCGTTGCGCACGGCATTGGCCACCTGGTCGGGGGTCACGCCAAAGGCTTCCAGGGCCTGCGGGTTGAGGTAGATGTTGATTTCGCGCTTGGTAGCACCCACCAGGTTCACCGCGCCCACGCCGCGCACGTTTTCCAGGCGCTTCTTCAGGATCTGCTCGGCCCAGGTGGTCAGTTCCACCGCGCTGCGACCCGATTTTTCGTCGGGCAACACGGCCAGCGACCATACGGCGCGGCTGGCGGGGTCAAAACGCAGCACGCGTGGCTCCTTGACCTCGGTGCGCAGCAAGGGGCGCACGGTGGCGACCTTTTCGCGCACATCCTCGGCGGCCTTGCGGCCGTCGATGTGGAGCTGGAACTCGATGATGACAACCGCCGTGCCCTCATAGCTGCGCGAGGTGAGGGCGTTGATGCCCGCAATCGAGTTGACACCTTCCTCGATCTTCTTGGTGACCTCGCTCTCGACGATTTCAGGCGACGCACCGGGGTAGTCCACGGTGACCACCACCACCGGGAAGTCGATGTTCGGAAACTGATCGACTTTGAGGCGCTGGTACGAGAACAGGCCCAGCACGACGATGGCGAGCATCACCATCGTGGCGAACACGGGGTTTTTAAGACTGACTTTGGTGAACCACATGGCGCGTCAGCTGGTCAGGGCGCAGTGCGCGAGGCGGGAACGGCTTGCGGCGCAGCAGCTGCCGCCGCCACGGGCGTGCCCTCGCGCAGCGAACCCATGCGGCCTGCAATGACCGTCGTGCCCACGGGTACGCCGTCCACCGCGACCAGGGTCTGCCCATTGACCACGGCGCGCGCTCCCGTCTGTACCGGCGCATAGGCCACGCGGCCCTCCTTGATCGTCTGGAGATAGGGTGCCGGTTTGTCGGTGCGCACGGCATCCAATGGAACGGTCAGTACCTGCGCACTGCCGGTGGCCAGAAGGCCTTGCACAAACAGGCCCTGGCGCAGGCTTGCGTTGTGGGGTGCCTGGTCCACCCGCAAATAGACTGGCACGGTGCGGCTGCCCGCCTGGGCGCTGGGGTTGATGCGCACGACGGTGGCTTGTACCGGCGCCGAGGCGCCTTCGACCGTGAGCTGGGCCTTCTGACCCACACGCACGCCGACGGAGTCAGCCGGGGTGAGCAGCGCTTCGAGTTCCAGGCGGGAGAGGTCCACCACTTCGATGATGCGGGCGTCGATGGGCACCCGCTCTCCCGGCTGGGCCAGCCGCTGCGCCACCAGGCCGCTGATGGGGCTTTTGAGGACGGTGTCTTCCAGCGCCTTGCGGGCGACGTCGGCGGCCGATACGGCGGCCTGGTAGCTGGATTGGGCCGCTTCCAGGCTGGCTTGCGAGGTGACCAGCGCCGTGGCAGAGATAAAGCCCTGGTCTACCAGTGCACGGTTGTTGTTGTACTGCCGCTGGTTGATGTCCACCTGCGATTTTGCTGCATCGGCCTGCTGCTGGGCCTGGCGCAGGCGTGCACGGGCTTCGGTCGGGTCGATGCGTGCCACTTCCTGTCCCGCCTTGACGCTGTCGCCCTCACGTAAAGTCAGGCCCTGCAGCTCGCCGGCCACGCGTGCCTTGACCATGGCCGAGTCCACGGCACGCAACGAGCCTGATACCGGTACCCCCAGAGAGAGTTGGGACGATTGCACGGTGATCACTTCGTCGGCCGCCAGTTGCAGCGGTGCCTCGGCCCGTTGTGTGGACGCCTCGGCCAAAGCCTTTTGCTGCGCCTGCCGCGCCGCCATGGCACGCCAGACACCGCCACCGAGCAGCACGACAACGACGGCCGCAGCCATCCAGGGAATCCAGCGTTTCATGGTCAGGGTGTGCGCGAGCGCGTGAAAGAAGGGGGAGGGGACGGCTTGTCAGACGGCAATGTGCCTGCCGCGCCGGAAGCTGCAGGCGCCTCCGAGCGCACACACAGGCCGTGCAGGATGTTGTCGATCTGCGTCTCGATGTATTGCTCAGGTGTCAGCTCCTGGGCATCAGGCACGCAGGCGCCCACAGAGTGCTTCCACATCATGAGGAAGATCATGGGGGCCAGCACCAGGTACACGGCGTAGTCGAGGTTCACGGGGCGGAATTCGCCCCGCGCAATGCCACGCTCCAGGATGCGGCGAATCAGCGCCTGGCCGGGCAGGATGACTTCGTGCTGGTAGAACTGCGCAATCTCGGGGAAGTTCTGCGCCTCGCTGAGCATGAGCTTGGTAATGCCTGAGGCCTTGGTGCACCCGATGCGTTCCCACCAGATCTGGTAGCAATAGCGCAGGACCTCGCTGGTGGTTCCCACAAAGGTCTCCAGCTCGCTGTTCCACTCGGCAAAGCGGCCGGCGATGTTTTCGCGCACCACCGCCTTGAAGAGCTCTTCCTTGCTGGGGAAGTACAGAAACAGTGTGCCCTTGGATACCCCTGCGCGCGCCGCCACCTCATCCACCCGTGTGGCGGCAAACCCCTTCTCGACGAACAGGTCGAGGGCAGCCTCCAGCAGCTCTCCCGGGCGGGCTTCCTTGCGGCGCTCGCGTTTGGTGCTGGTCGTGGCAGAGGAGGGTGGGGGGGGAGTGGTCAAACCGGCTATTTTTAATGACTGACTGGTTAGTAATGTAGCCAGTGCCTGTGGGCGCGTCAATGCGGCCTTGTCATATGCCGCCAAAAAGCGCGCCGTTTCGCATTGCTGCGGTGCACATCTCTCCTTGCTGGCACGGTGGTTGCGTGCACTCGGTGCAGTGCACCGGTGCCGCAAATGTCTGCAGCAAGACAAATTTCGCTCCTAAATGTCTTATTGACAGGACATTAGAACTATTCCTAATATGACCTCCATGCCGTCCAACAATCTGCCGCTCCCCAAGTACCACCAGATCTATCTGGTGCTGCGGGAGCAGTTGCAAGAGGGGCGGTTTGCCGATGGTCTGCCGGGCGAACTGGCGCTGATGCGGCAGTTCGCGGTGGCGCGTGTCACGGTGCGCCGCGCGCTGGAGCTGCTGGAAGGCGAGGGCATGATCTCCCGCGAGCCCGGCCGGGGCACCCGCCCTTTGGCTCCCGCCCCAGCCACCGCCAATGGCGCGGGCGGTGAGGGCGAAAGCAGCCGCGCGCATCTCACCGGCCTGCTGGAGAACCTGGTCAGCATGGGCCTGCGCACCTCGGTCAAGGTGCTGGATGTCGATACGGTCACAGCATCGCGTGCCGTGGCCGGTGCACTGAATATTGCAGTGGGCGACGCCGTGCAAAAGGCGGTCCGGGTGCGCAGCACCAAAGAGGGGCCGCTGTCCCATATCACCACCTATGTGCCCGCCGACATTGCCCGCCAGTTCGGACGGCGCGAGCTGGCGCGCAAGCCCATCCTGGTGCTGCTCGAAGAGTCGGGCGTCAAAGTGGGCCGCGCGCACCAAACCATCTCGGCCAAGCTGGCTGACGCTGTCGTGGCCCGGCACCTGGATGTCTCGGTGGGCTCGGCACTGCTGGCTGTGCGCCGTCTCATCTACGACGACCAGGAGCGCCCTGTGCAGTGGCTGCACGGCCTCTACCGGCCGGACCGCTACGAATACGAAATGCAGCTGTCCCGTGTGGGCAGCATCGACGCCAAGGTCTGGGTCAGCAAAGAGCTGTCGGCCCAGTTCCACTGAATCCGTTCCCCCAACCTCAACCCGACCCACCTGCCAGGAGAATGCCCATGAGTACTCGCCGCCATTTCATGTCCCAGTCGGCTGCCGCCGCGTCGGCGCTGGCCTTCCCACTGGTGGGCGGGGCGCAGGCCAAGTCCGTCAAGGTGGGGGTGCTGCACCCGGTGACCGGCGCACTGGCCTATTCGGGCCAGCAATGCCGCGAAGGCGCGATGATGGCCATTGGAGACATCAACAAGGCTGGTGGCATCAAGGCTCTGGGCGGCGCCAAGCTCGAAGCCCTGCTGGGCGATGCGCAGTCGCAGCCTCAGGCCGGTGCCGCCGAGGTCGAGAAGATGAATGAAGCGGGCGTGTCCGCCGTGGTGGGGGCGTTTGCCTCGGCCATCTGCCTGGCCACTACGCAGGCCGCCGCCAAGTACAACCTGCCGCATATCGTGGATGTGGGCGTGGCCGACCAGATTGTGGAGCGCGGCCTCAAGAACACCTTCCGCTTTGGCCCCGGCTACAAGAAATGCGCCGAGACCGCCGTGGCCAACCTGCATGTGCTGAACACGGCGGCAGGCAAGCCCGCCAAAACAGTGATGATCATCCATGAAGAATCGCTGTTTGGCACCGGCACTGCGCAACTGCTGGCGCGAGAGCTGCCCGGCTACGGCTACGAGGTCAAGGAAGTCGTCAAGCACGCCAACCCCACGCGCGACTTCAACAACATCGTGCTGCGCATGAAGGCGATCAACCCCGACATCGTCATCCCCGCCAACTATTACAACGAATACGCATTGCTGGTGCGCACCATGCAGCAGCAAAAGGTCACGCCCAAGGCCATCTACTCGGTGCTGGGCGGCGCCGCGTCGAGCTACAAGTTCGTCAAGGAGTTTCCGGACGCTGCCAACGGCATCATCGACTGCAACCACTGGTTCAACCCCAAGGACAAGCGCGCGCAGGACCTGAAGAAGCGGGTCGAGGCCAAGGGCCTGTTCTTCAGCTACGAGCTGTTCATGACCTACACCTCGATGTGGCTGCTGGCCGATGCGCTGGAGCGCGCCAAGTCAATGGACCGTGCCGCCCTCATCGACGCACTGGAAAAGAGCACCTTTGCCGATCACATCATGCCGTATGGCCCGACCAAATTCGTCAATGGACAGAACCAGGGTGCCCAGCCGCTCATGACCCAGGTGCTGAACAAGGACATCAAGGTCATCATCCCGCGCGACTATCGCGAAGCGGACCCGCTCTTCCCGCTGAAGGCCTGACACCCACCACTTTTCGGCCCTGAATGCAGGGGCTGCGGGGCGCTCCCACGCGGAGCGCCAGGCCGCGCCTTTGCCTGAACGCCGGACTCCACACCCATGTTCGAGCTCAGCATCCTCTTTCCCTCCCTCCTGAACGGCCTGACGACGGGCGCGGTCTATGCCCTGATCGCGCTCGGGCTCACGCTGATCTACGGCGTGCTGCACATCATCAACTTCGCGCATGGCGCGTCGCTGATGTTGGCGCTGTACGCCGTGTACCTGCTCAAGCAGCACTTCGGGCTCGACCCCTACCTGGCGCTGCCCATCCTGGTGCCTGGCATGTTCGCCCTGGGCTATGGCCTGCAGCGCCTGGTGATCAACCGCGCAAGCCACGGCAAGGACGAGAACATCCTGCTGGTCACGCTGGGCATCTCCATCGTGATGGAGAACCTCGCCCTGCTGTTCTTCAAGTCCGACACGCGCACCATCGAAACGGCCTACACGCTGACCACCGTCGCTGTAGGCCCCGCCATGATTGCGCTCCCGAAGCTGGTGGCCTTCGCCGGGGCGCTGGTGGTGTCGGGTGTGTTGCTCTGGATCGTCGGCAAGACCGACCTTGGCCGCGCCATCCGTGCTGTGGCCAAGGAAAAGCATGGCGCCAAGCTCATGGGCATCAACGTGGACCACGTGTACGCGATGAGCTTTGGCATCGGCCTGGCTTGCCTGGGGGCGGCCGCGTGCTTCCTGCTGCCGGCTTACTACGTGAATCCACAGGTGGGCAGCGGCTTTGTGCTGGTGGCTTTCACCATCGTGGTGCTGGGCGGCATGGGCAGCTTTAGTGGCGCGCTGGTGGGAGGGCTGCTGATTGGGGTGGTGGAGTCGCTGGGCGGCCTGTATCTGGGCGAATCGCTGGGGCAGATCGGCATCTTTGCCATCTTCATCGCGGTGTTGCTGTTCCGCCCGCAGGGCTTGTTTGGAGCCAAGGCATGAAGCAACTCTGGACCATTGGAGTGTTCGCGGCCATCGTCGCGGCCGTGACGGGCGTGTCGGACTCCGGTGTGCTGCTCAACTTTGTGATGATGGCGCTCTACGCTGCCTTGCTGGCCCAGGCATGGAACATTCTGGGCGGCTTTGGCGGGCAGTTCTCGTTCGGCCATGCACTGTTCTTTGGCACGGGGGCGTACATCCAGGCCATTGCGCAGATGCAAGGCGGCATCAACCCCTGGGTGGCTTTGCCCATGGCCGTGGCGGGCAGTGCGCTGGTGGGGTTGTTCGTGGGCGGGCTGTCGTTCCGCTACGGGCTCAAGGGTTCGTACTTTGCGCTGGTCACACTGGCCTTTGCCGAGGTGTTCCGCATCCTGGCGCTGTCGGTGCCGTTCACCGGGGCGGGTGTGGGCCTGATGCTGCCGCTCAAGGAATCTCTGGGCAACATGCAGTTCGGATCGCGCAAGGGCTATGTGTTTCTGATCCTGGCGCTGGTCACGCTGGCGCTGCTCGTGAGCTGGTGGCTCAAGAACTCGCGCTTTGGCGCCTGGCTGCAGGCCGTGCGCGACAACGAAGACGCGGCGCGCGCCATTGGCGTGAATCCTTTCAACGTGAAGATGGGCGCCATCGCACTGTCGGGCGGTTTCATGGGCGCAGCCGGTGCGTTTTATGTGCAGGTGTTCCAGTACATCGACCCGGGCATTGCCTACGGCTCCGTCACGTCGGTGGAAGCCCTGGTGGCCGCCATCGTGGGCGGCATCGGCACCGTTTGGGGGCCCGTGCTGGGCGCCCTGGTGCTGCACATCCTGGCCGACATCACGCGCAACCTGTTCGGGCAGCTGCCGGGCATCAACATGGTGATCTACGGCGTGGTGCTGGTGCTCATCGTGATGTTCCTGCCGCGTGGTATCGCAGGCATTGGGCAGTCGGTGGTGGCGATGTGGAAACGTTCGGGAGGCCGCCATGGCCAATGACCTGTTGCAGCTCAGTGGCCTGAGCAAATCCTTCGGCGGCCTGAAAGCCGTGCAAAACGTGAGCCTGGCGGTGCCAGAAGGTTCGTTAACGGCGCTGATTGGCCCGAATGGCGCAGGCAAGACCACGCTGTTTGCCCTGATGTCGGGCTTTGTACGGCCCGACGCAGGCACGGTGCGCTTCGCAGGCCAGGACATCACCGCCCAGGCGCCCCACCTCAATGCCCGGCTGGGCATGACGCGCACCTTCCAGATCGTGCAGCCGTTTGCGGCACAAACCGTGCGTGAAAACATTGCTGTGGGCGTGCACCTCAAGGAGCCCAACCGCCGCGCGGCGCTGGCATTGGCCAGCGACGTGGCCGCTCGCGTGGGCCTTTCGCCCCAGCTGGACAAGCCTGCAGCCGACCTCACGGTGGCGGGCCGCAAGCGGCTGGAGCTGGCGCGCGCGCTGGCGACGCAACCGCGCCTGCTGCTGCTCGATGAAGTGCTGGCGGGCCTCAACCCCCAGGAGATTGCCGAGATGATTCCCGTGGTGCGCGGCATCGCCGATGGTGGCGTGACCGTGTTGATGATCGAGCACGTGATGCAGGCCGTGATGAACCTGGCCGAGCATGTGTGGGTGCTGGCGCAGGGCCAGTTGATTGCCGAGGGCAGCCCGGGCGTGGTGACGTCCGACGAGCGCGTGATCGAGGCCTACCTGGGCCACGGCACGGCGGCGCGCCTGCGTGCCGCTGCAGCGAAGGAGGCCACATGAGCAGCGCCGTCCCATCGTCCGCATCCAGCCCCTTGCTCAGCGTGGCGGGCTTGCGTGGCGGCTACGGCCGCGTCGAGGTCCTGCGGGGTGTGGACCTGCAGGTCCAGCCCGGCGAGACCGTGGCCCTGCTGGGCAGCAACGGTGCGGGCAAATCCACCTTCAACAACGTCGTGTGTGGCATTTACAAGGCCTGGGACGGTACTGTCGCTTTTGGCGGCGCGGACCTGAGCGGCGCGCACTACACCGAGGTCGTCAAGGCCGGGCTGATCCAGGTGCCCGAAGGGCGCAAGATTTTCCCGAACCTCAGCGTGCTCGAAAACCTCTCGCTGGGCAGCTTCACCCGCGCGCGGGAGCGCCGAGCCGACAACATCGACAAGGTGTTTGCCACCTTTCCGCGCCTGAAGGAGCGCACCACCCAGCTCGCGGGCACCATGAGCGGCGGCGAGCAGCAGATGCTGGCCATTGGCCGGGGCCTGATGGCCGAACCCCGCCTGCTGATCCTGGACGAGCCCTCGCTGGGCCTGTCGCCCTTGCTGGTCGAGGAGATGTTCGGCCTGATTCGCCAGCTGCGTGCCACCGGGCTGGCAGTGTTGCTGGTCGAGCAGAACGTGGGCCAGTCGCTGGAGATTGCGGACCGTGCCTACGTGATGGAAAACGGCAGCATCCGCTTTTCTGGCGCGCCCGACGAACTGCTGCGCAGCGACGACCTGCGCCGCGCCTATCTGGGCCTTTGAATCCCATGCTCCTCGCCCGTGCCATCCCGTTTGACCAAGGCACGGTGATGCCTGCGCTGTGACTGAAGAAGGAGACACCACACCATGATCCAACGCCGCAGAATCCTCCAAGCTCTTGCCCCTGTGCCGGCCGTGCTGATGGGCGGGCGGGCCTTTGCCCAGTCCGCGCCCATCCGCATCCTGGTTGGCGCCCCGGCCGGCGGCTCCACCGACACCCTGGCGCGCACCCTGTCCATCGAAATGGGCCGCCTGCTGGGCCGCACCGTGATCGTCGAGAACCGGCCCGGTGCGGGCGGCAACATTGCCGCCGACGCGGTGGCCAAAGCCGCACCCGATGGCAACACGCTGCTCATGAGCTTCACCAGCCATGCCATCAACGCCAGCCTTTACCCCTCGCTGCCGTTCGACCCTGTCAAGGACTTCACCCCGCTGACCTGTGTGGCCACCTCGCCCTCGGTGCTGGTGGCCCACCCCACGCTGCCTGCCAAAGATGTGCGTGAGCTGATCGCACTGGCCAAGGCCAAGCCTGGCAAGCTCAACTTTGCGATTGGCGCGGTGGGTTCATCGCTGCATCTGGCGGGCGATGCCTTCAAGATGCAGTCGGGCGCCTACATCGTCAACATTCCGTACCGGGGCACTGCGCCAGCGTTGCAGGATGTGCTGGCCGGGCAGGTCGACCTGATGTTCGCCGCCGTGGGCAATGCACAGGCGCAGATCCGCGCGGGCAAGCTCAAGGCGTTGGGCGTGACCAGTGCCAAGCGCCTGCCCGCCTTTCCGGATGTGCCTGCGATTGCTGAGGTGCTGCCGGGCTACGAATCCAGCGCCTGGTTTGGCCTGTTTGGCCCGGGGCAGATGAACCCCGAGCTGGCCAAGCGCCTGAGCGATGCCGCACGCCAGGCCATTGCCACCCCCGACGTGAAAAAGCGCCTGGAGCTGGAGGGTGCCGTGCCCGTGGGCAACAGCCCGGACGAGTTTGCGCGCTTTGTGCAGGCTGAAATCCCGCGCTGGGCCAAGGTGGTGAAGTTTGCCGGAGCCAAACCCGAATGACCGCCACCCCTGATGTTGTGGCCAGCACCCTGGCCCAGAAGCTGGTGGCCCGCGCCAGCGGCCGCGCCAGCGTCACACCCGGTGAAATCGTGAACTGCCGGGTGGATCTCGCCATGTTCCACGACTCGTCCGGCCCCCGGCGCCTCAAGCCCATGCTCGACGAACTGGGCGCGCAGATCTGGGACAAATCGCGCGTGGTCCTTGTCATGGACCACTACCTGCCCGAGCGCGACGAAGAATCCCGCCGCATCGTGCGCATCGCCCGCGACTGGGCGCGCGAGCAGGCTTTGCCCCATGTGTATGACGGCCAGGGCATCTGCCATGTGGTGGTGCCCCAGCACGGACATATCCGCCCCGGCATGTTCTGCGTGGGCGGCGACTCGCATTCGCCCACGGGCGGTGCTTTTGGTGCCTACATGTTTGGCATCGGCAGCACCGAGATGTTGGGCGTGGTGGTGACCGGCGAAATCTGGCTGCGCGTGCCCCACACCCTGCAGATGCATTGGAGCGGACAGCTGGCCCAGGGCGTGACGGCCAAAGACATGATGCTGCACATGATTGGCCGTTTTGGTATGAACGGCGGGCAGTACCAGGCCGTGGAGTTTGCCGGCCCCGCCGTGCAGGCGCTGGGCATGCAGGAACGCATGACGCTCTCGAACATGAGCGCCGAGCTGGGCGCCCAGGCCGGGCTGATTGCCCCCGACGCCACCACACGCGAGTGGTTGCGGGCGGCGGGAGTGCCCGACGCAGACCTTCAGGGGCTGGATGCCTGGCGCACGGATGAAGGCGCAGCCCTCACGCGCCACACCTTCGACGCCAGCACGCTCACGCCGCAGGTCGCCGCGCCCCACAGCCCGGCCAACGCCGCCCCCGTGGCACAGCACGCAGGGCAGGGCATCGACGTGGCCTACATCGGCGCCTGCACGGGCGCCAAGCTGGACGACCTGCGCGCTGCCGCCTCGGTGCTGCGTGGCAAACGCGTGGCCAGTGGAGTGCGCCTGATGGTGGCCCCTGCCAGCCAGCAGGACCAGGCCGCTGCGCGCGACGAGGGCGTTCTGCAGGTGCTGCAGGACGCGGGGGCCGAACTGTTCCCTACCACTTGCGGTGCCTGCGCCGGCTATGGCGACACGGTGGGCGATAACACCACGGTCATCTCCAGCACCGCGCGCAACTTCAAGGGCCGCATGGGCTCGGCCACCGCGCAGGTGTACCTGGCATCGCCCTACACCGTGGCGGCCTCGGCCCTGCGGGGCTTCATCACCGACCCCCGCGAGGTGCTCGCATGAGCATGATTCCCCCCCTGAGTCGCTTCGCGCCTTCCCCCTCTCTCGCTGCGCGGGAGGGGGACGCCACCGGAGGCCTGGCAAAGCCAGTTCCACGGTGGCACTGGTCTGGGCCTTGCCGGTTTCATACACAGCGCGTTGGATGAACGAAATGACGAATATTCACAGGGTATGGCGCCTTGGCGCTGACATCGACACGGATGTACTCGCCCCCGGCCATGCCATGAAGCACGGCCTGGACGTGCTGGCGCGCCACTGCCTCGAATCGGTGCGGCCAGATTTCGTGGGCGGCGTGCGCAAGGGCGACGTGATCGTGGCCGGGCCCAACTTCGGCATTGGCTCCTCGCGCGAGCAGGCGGCTGCGGTGCTGGTGCGGCTGGGCATTGTGGCGGTCATCGCGCCGTCGTTCAGCGGCCTGTACTTTCGCAACGCCTTCAACCTGGGCCTGCTGCTGCTGACCTGCGCCGAGGCCGATGCACTGGGTGCGCTGGGTGACGGCGATGCCGTCACGCTCGACTGGCAAGCGCCCGCTGTCATCTCCCCCCAGGGCCGCGCGCTGGCCTGCGATCCGATTCCCCCGTTTCTCATGGACATGGTGCGCGCTGGCGGTCTGCTGAACCAGCTGCGCACCCGCTTTGGCAAGGAGGCCCTCAATGGCTGAACACAACACCACCACCGCACCGCCCTCGATGGACCCTGTCACCCTGGCCGTCTTGCGCGGCCGCCTGGAGCAGATCGCGGACGAGATGGACGCCACGCTGTACCGCAGCGCGTTCAACCCCATCATTGCCGAGGCGCACGATGCCTGCCACGGCCTGTACGACGCCATCAGTGGCGACACGCTGGTGCAGGGCAAATCGGGCCTGCCCGTGTTTGTGGGGGCGATGGCTTTCGCCGTGCGTGCTGCCATGCGGGCAGCGGGCGAGCGAGGTGGCATCACAGCGGGCGACACCTGGCTGTTCAACGACCCCTACGAAGGCGGCACACACGCCAATGACTTCAAGCTGGTGCGTCCCTTCTTTCGCGGTGGCACGCTGTACTGCTTTCTGGCATCGGCCGCGCATTGGCACGACGTAGGCGGCAATGTGCCCGGCAACTACAACCCGGCCGCTACCGAATGTTGGCAAGAGGCCGTGCAAATTCCGCCCGTGCGCATCGTGCGTAGCGGCGTGTTCGATGACGATGTGCTCGCCATCCTCAAGGCCAACACCCGCCTGCCCGACAGCCTGTGGGGCGACCTGAACGGTCAGCTGGCCGCGCTGGACCTGGGCGAGCGGCGCCTGCACGACCTGCTGGACCAATACGGTGACGCCCTGGTGCAACAGGCCATGGGCGAGCTGCGCACGCGCGCCGTCAAGCTCATGCAATCGCACATCGCGGCGCTGCCCGACGGGCGCTACAGCTTCAGCGACATCCTGGACAACGACGGCGTGAAGGATGAGGCGCTGACCATCGCCCTCGACATGACGGTGCAGGGCGAGCGCCTCACGCTCGACTTTTCGCGCACCTCGCCGCAATGCGCCGGGCCGGTCAATATTTCGCGCGCCACGGCGATTGCGGCGTGCTACGTGGCGCTCAAGCATTTGTTTCCCGATGTGCCTGCCAATGCCGGTGTGCTGGACGCGGTGGACTTTGTATTGCCCGAGGGGCTGGTCATCAGCGCCGCACGGCCGCGCCCTGTGGGTGGGTACACCGAGACCATCTTGCGCATGATCGATGTGATCTTCAGCGCCACAGCGCAGGCCGACCCCAAGCGCGCCATGGCCCAGGCCTACGGCACCATCAACGCGCTGTCCATCGCCGGGCTGCGCACCGACGCCGCGCGCAAGGGTCAGCGATGGGTCATGTTCAGCTTCTTTGGCGGCGGCCACGGCGGGCACAGCGATGGCGATGGCCTGAGCCATGGCAATGCGCCCATCTCCACCGCCACCATCCCGCCGCTCGAAATTCTGGAGGCTGCGTACCCTGTGCGCTTTACGCAATGGGCGCTGCGCCCTGATTCGGGCGGTGATGGCGAGCACCGCGGCGGCTTGGGTGCGATCTATGAAATCGAGCTGCTGGAGCAGGACGCCGAGGTGTTCATTTTTGGCGAGCGCGGCAAGGCCGCACCCCAAGGCATTTCGGGCGGTAGCGCCGGTTCCATGAACGTCTTCAGCTATGAAAACAATAGTGAATGGAAGCAGCCACCCATGCGCTCCAAGATGATCGGCATCCGCCTGAAGCAGGGCGAGCGCGTGCGGCTGGAAACCCCCGGTGGCGGTGGCTACGGTGTGCCGGCCGCACGGGCCGCAGCAGCGCGTGATAAGGATTTGGCGATGGGCTACGTCACTGCCCCCGCCACAGCGAAAGGCAAGGCATGAGCAGCGGCAAGGTTTCGGATCAGGCTTCGTATGTGGTGGGTGTGGACGTGGGCGGCACGTTCACCGACCTGTTTGTACTGGACGAGCGCGATGGCAGCGCCCGCATCGTCAAGGTGCCCAGCACCCGGGGCGAGGAGGCGCGCGGTTTCATGAACGGCGTGGCGCGCGTGGCCGACTCGGCCGCGCAGATCGCCACCATCGTGCACGGCACCACCGTGGGCACCAATGCGCTGCTGGAGCGCAAGGTGGCACGCACCGGCATCATCACCACCCGCGGCTTTCGCGACGTGCTGGAGATGCGCCGCCGCGACCGGCCGCAGACCTGGGGCCTGCGCGGCAGCTTCGAGCCCATCGTGCCGCGCAACCTGCGGCTGGAGGTGGACGAGCGCGTGCTGGCCGATGGCACGGTGCACACCCCGGTAGACATCGAGCAGGTCAAGGCCCAGGCGCGCGCGCTGCTGGAGGCGGGCTGCGAGGCCGTCTGCGTGTTCTTCATCAACACCTACGCCAACCCCACCAACGAGCAGGCCGCCGTGGCCGCCGTGCGCAGCGTGTGGCCCAACCCGCATGTGACGGCCGCCAGTGAGGTGCTGCCCGAGATCCGCGAGTTCGAGCGCTGCTCCACGGCCACGCTCAACGCCGCCTTGCAGCCCGTAGTGGGCAGCTACCTGGAGCGGCTCGAAGGCGACCTGCGCACGCAGGGCTTTGGCGGCGAGCTGCTCATCGTGCAAAGCAACGGCGGCGTGATGTCGCGCCAGACGGCCTGCGATGTGCCGGTGCGCACCGCGCTCTCGGGCCCTGCTGCGGGCGTGATTGCCTGCGCGGCCATTGCGCGTGCGGCAGGCTTCCCCGATGTGATCACGGGCGATATGGGCGGCACCTCGTTCGACGTGTCGCTGGTGGCCAAGGGCGAGGCGGCGTTGGCCGCACAGACGGCCATTGAATTTGGCATGGTGGTGCGCTCGCCCATGATCCAGATCGAGACCATCGGCGCGGGTGGTGGCTCCATTGCCTCGGTGGACGCCAGCGGCATGCTGCAGGTGGGCCCCGAGTCGGCAGGCAGCATCCCTGGCCCCGCCTGCTACGGTCGAGGCAACACGCGCCCCACGGTGACGGATGCCAACGTGCTGCTGGGCCGTATCGCCGCCGACCGGCCCCTTGGCGGTGGCCTGCTGGCCGCCATGGACGCGCAAAAGTCGCGCGACGCCATCGAGACCCATGTGGCCCGACCCCTGGGCCTGGATGTGATGGCAGCCGCCGAAGCCATCCTCACGGTGGCCAACGCCAAGATGGCGGGTGCCGTGCGCGTGGTGTCCATCGAGCGCGGGCACGACCCGCGCCAGTTCGCCTACATGCCCTTTGGCGGCGGCGGCGCACTGCATGTGTGCGCCATGATGCGCGAGGTGGGCGTGGGCACGGGCATCGTGCCGCGCTACCCCGGCGTCACCTCCGCCCTGGGCTGTGTGATGGCTGACATGCGCCACGACGCGGTGCAGACGCTGAACAAGCCCCTGGCCGACCTGGACGTGGCCGACCTTCGCCAACGGGTGGCCACACTCGCAGCCACCTGCCAGCAGCGCCTGGATTCGGCGGGCGTGAAGTTTGTGGAAGTGCAGGAAATCATTGCGCTGGACATGCTCTACGCTGGGCAGACCCACACCGTGCAGGTGCCCGTGGCGGCTGATGCGCTGAGCCACGAAGGCATCCGCGCCGCGTTCGAGACCGCCTACCGCGCCGCTTTTGGCCGTGTGCTTGACGGCATTGCCGTGCGGGTGATGAACCTGCGCTATGCCCGCGTGGGCGTGCGCCCCAAGTTCGACCTGACGGTGCTGGCACCGCAGGCCACCACCGTGAACCCGTCGCTGGGCGTGCAGCGCGTGTTCCACGCCGGCCGCTGGTGGGACGCCGCGCGCCACGCGCGGCTGGACCTGCCCGTTGGCACCCGCATCGACGGCCCCGCCATCCTGGAGCAGCCCGACACCACGGTGTGGCTGGAGCCTGGCTTCAGCGCCACGGTGGACCCGCTGGGCAATCTGCTGGTGCGGGCCGGCGGGGAGGGCGCAGCATGAGCCACGGCGCACCTAACCTGAGCATCAACCCGCGCCACACGGCGCTGGTCATCATCGACTTGCAAAACGACTTTTTGGCCCCGGACGGCGCCTACGCGCGCGGTGGCGCGGTGAGCGCTGCCGCCCAGGCCTTGCCACCCCGGGTGGCAGCAGTGGCCAAGGCACTCAAGGCGGCGGGCGGCATGGTGGTGGGCAGCCAGTTCACCCTGTGGCCCGATGCGCAGGGCGACCCCATGGTGTCGCCGCACCTCAAGGCTCTGCGCCCGTTTCTGCGGCGCGGCGACTTTGAGCCCGGCAGCACAGGCCAGGCGCATGTGGCCGAGATCGCACCGTGGGTGGACGTGTCGGTGTGCAAGGTGGCGTATTCGGCTTTCTTCAACACCCAGCTGGACTGGGTGCTGCGCCGCGCGGGCATCACCACCGTGGCCGTGTGCGGCATCGTCACCAACGGGGGTGTGGCCAGCACGGTGCGCGATGCGCACATGCGCGACTACCAGACGCTGGTGTTGTCCGACGGCTGCGCGGCCTTCAAGCAGGCAGTGCACGACACCTCGGTGGCCGACATGGCCAACGTGGCCCAGGTGCTGACCTGCGCCGACTTTGCTGCCACTGTGGCCGCCCCTTCCGCATGAATGCGCCCATGAGCACCCCCCGCATCTGCCATGCCGAGCACATGCCCGGCACCGTGGCGCAAGACGCGCATGTGCCCGTGCTCATCGTGGGCGGCGGCGCCTGTGGCCTCACGGCGGCGCTGATGCTGCACGACGCCGGTGTGGACTGCGCGGTGCTGGAGCGCGATGCCACGCCTCTGGGCTCTTCGGCCCTCTCATCCGGCTTTATCCCCGCGCCCGGCACGCAGGCCCAGCGCGCGGCGGGCATTGATGACAGCCCGGAGCGGTTTGCCGCCGACATCAGCGCCAAGGCCAAGGGCAGGGCAGCGCCCCATTTGGTGCAGGCCTATGTCCAGGCCATCGGCCCGGCGCTCGATGCACTGCAAGCGCGCCATGGTCTGCAGTGGCAGGTGCTCGATGGATTTTTGTACCCCGGCCACAGCGTGCGCCGCATGCACGCCACGCCCGAGAAAACCGGCGTGGGCCTGATGGGCCGCCTGGCCAACGCGGTGACGGCGGTGGACATTCCCCTCATCACCGAAGCCACCGTGCGCGAGCTGTGGGTCAATGCCCAGCAGCGCGTGACCGGCGTGGGCTACGAGCGGCCTGATGGCACCCTGGAGCACCTGGCCTGCGACGCACTCATCCTGGCCTGCAACGGCTTTGGCGGCAACCCGTCCATGGTGCGCGAGCTGCTGCCCGAGATGCGCGACGCCCTGTTCGCCGGCCACACAGGCAACGACGGTAGCGCCATCGCCTGGGGCCAGGCGCTGGGCGCACGGCTGGCGGACCTGGGCGGCTACCAGGGCCACGGCTCCTGGGCCATTCCGCAGGGCGCGCTGATCTCGTGGGCGCTGATGATGGAAGGCGGCATCCAGGTCAATGCGCTGGGCGAGCGCTTTCACGACGAGACGCAGGGCTACTCCGAGGCGTCGGTGCATGTGCTGGCGCAACCGGGCGGCGTGGCGTGGAATGTGTTCGATGCGCCCATCCTCGCACTGGCGCGTGGATTTCCGGACTTTGTCGATGCCGAGGCAGCCGGCGCGGTAAAGCACTGTGACAGCGTGCAGGCGCTGGCGGCATTGATCGGCTGCAATGAATCAAAATTGATAGCAACCCTGGCAAGTACCACTAGCGCTAGCGGCCAGAACGACCACAACCGACGTGTGTTTGCCCGCCCATTGCAGGCGCCGTTCTGCGCGGTCAAGGTGACCGGCGCGCTGTTCCACACCCAAGGCGGGCTGGACATCGACGCCCAGTGCCGCGTGCTGATGCAGACCGGCCAGCCATTCCCCAATCTTTTGGCCGCAGGCGGCGCGGCCCGTGGCGTGTCGGGCGATGCGGTGTGGGGTTATCTCTCCGGCAACGGCCTGCTCAGCGCCGTGGCCGGTGGCTACATCGCTGCGAACACGGCGGCCGGGCTGAACCGTCAGAAAGTTTGAAGACATGACCCCTTCATCGTTCAAAGAACGCCTCCATGAACCCCGCGCCATCCTGGCCCCCGGCGTCTACGACGCCCTGAGCGCCCTGGTGGCCCAGCAGGCGGGCTTCGAGGCGCTGTACCTCTCAGGCGCATCGATTGCCTACACCCGCCTGGGCCGCTCTGACGTGGGCCTGACCACCTACACCGAGGTGGAAGACACCCTGGCACGCATCACCGAGCGCGTGCGCACGCCGGTCATCGTCGATGCCGACACCGGCTTTGGCAACGCACTCAACACCCAGCGCACCGTGCGCGGCTTTGAGCGTGCGGGCGCCGCCATGGTGCAGATCGAGGACCAGGGATTTCCCAAGCGCTGCGGCCACCTGGACGGCAAGACGGTGGTCCCGGCGGGCGAGATGTGCGGCAAGCTCCACGCTGCGCTGGACGCGCGCCGCAGCGCCCACACGCTGATCCTGGCCCGCACCGACGCGCTGGCCGTGGAGGGCATCGACGCCGCCTTCGACCGTGCCGAGGCGTACCTGGAATGTGGTGTGGATGCGCTTTTCATCGAAGCCCTGCGCACCCCCGAGCAGATGGACGCGGCCTGCCAGCGCTTTGCCCACCGCATCCCGCTGCTGGCCAACATGGTCGAAGGCGGCAAGACACCGATCCAGAGCGCGGCCGAGCTGCAGCAGCGCGGCTTTCGCATCGTGATCTTCCCCGGCGGCACCGCCCGCGCCGTGGCGCACACGCTGCAGGGCTACTACGCCAGCCTGCACACGCACCAGACCACCGCGCCCTTCAAGGACCAGATGATGGACTTTGACGGCCTGAATGCGCTGATCGGTACGCCCGAGCTGATGGCCCAGGGTCGCCAGTACGAGTAATTCCGCTTCTAAATCATCCGTGTCGTTGTTGCTTCGCCTTGCCGTGCTGCAGCACTGTCTGCGGCTTCGCGCCTAGACACGAATGATTTGGAAACGGAATAGCCGCCAAGCCGCACAGACCCAATGCCCCCGCCCGCACTGCGGCGGGTGAGGGCGCGTACCATGCCGCCAACGCTCTTCCCCCGAACTGCATGGAGACCCACATGGCCAATAACCAACAAATCATCACCCTCGGCGGCGGCTGCTTCTGGTGCACCGAAGCCGTGTTCGACCGCGTGCGCGGCATCACCGACGTGGAAAGCGGCTACACCAACGGCCACACCATCAATCCCACCTACGAGCAGATCTGCCAGGGCGACACCGGCCACGCCGAGGTGGTGCGGCTGACGTTCGACGCCGACGAGATCAGCCTGGAAGAAATCCTGGAAATCTTCTTCCACACCCACGACCCGACCACCCTCAACCGCCAGGGCAACGACGTGGGCACGCAGTACCGCAGCGGCATCTACTACGACAACCCCGAGCACGGCGAGATTGCCAACGCCATGATCCGCCAGATGTCGCAAGACAAGCTGTTTGGCGCGCCTATCACCACCGAGGTGAAGCCGCTTTCGAACTACAGCCCGGCCGAGGCCTACCACCAGGACTACTTTGCCAACCACCCCAACGCGGGGTATTGCGCGTTTGTGGTGGGGCCGAAGGTGGAGAAGTTTCGCAAGACGTTTGCGCGGTATTTGAAGGGCTGACGCTGACGCGCTAGCAGCTGCCAAAAGGGGCGGGATCCGGGTCTTGCGCTTTGGGCTCAATGCTTGGAGGGAGCAAATTCGCTCAGAGCGAGGCCGCAGGCAGGCATAATGCAACCCGATTGCGTTATGCACCGTTCGTACGCGCCACCCATGTCCGCACCGCCTCTTCCACACGCACACGGCATCCAGCCCTGGTCCCTCCCAGTCGGAATGCGCGCCACCCGCGCCACACGGGCGTTGGCGGCAGTGTACGAAGCCCGGCCGGACGCGGTCCTGTCAGAGCCCGAGGTCGAGGCGGCCCTGGCTGCAGCGGGCGTTGCGGTCAACAAGGTCACGGTCTACCGCCTGCTTGACCGTTTTGCTGCCGCAGGGCTGCTGCACAAGCAGATCGATGCCGGCCGCGTGACGCGCTACGCGTTGGCCCCACAGGGGGAGGAGGGCGCGGCACCGCGGTTTGAATGCGACGACTGCCACCGCCAGTTTCGCCTGTCGCAGGGTTCTGCCAAGGTGCAAAAGGCGCTCCAGCAGGTGTTGCAGGCGCTGGCCACTGCGGGGCATGAGAGTCTGGCAGTGGACGTTGCCGTGCACGGGCGCTGTGCCGACTGCGCGCACCCGGCAGAGGGTGCTGCCGCATGATCCGCACCCGGGGGCTTTCCTACACCTATGCCACGGGTGGCGCCGCGCCGCTGCGCTTTCCGGATGTGGACCTGCGCCAGGGCGGCACGCTGCTGCTGCGCGGGCGCTCGGGCACCGGCAAGTCCACCTGGCTGGCGCTGATGGCCGGCCTGCGCGGTGCCAGTGGTGGCGACCTATTTGTGGCGGGCACCCAGCTGGGCACGCAGCGGGGGGCCGAGATCGATGCCTGGCGCGCGCGCAACATCGGCTTTCTGCCGCAAAAGCTGTACCTCAGCAGCGCACTCACCGTGGCGGACAACCTGGCGCTGGCGTACTTTGCAGCCGGGCTGCCGCGTGACGATGCGGCCATTCACCGCGCACTCACCCAAGTGGGCGTGGCCGAACTGGCCGCCCGCAAGCCGCACCAGCTCTCCGGTGGGCAGGCGCAGCGCGTGGCGCTGGCGCGGGCCGTGCTGCTGGCGCCGCAGGTGCTGCTGGCTGACGAGCCCACGGCCAGTCTGGACGACGAGGCGGCGGCCGATGCATTGGCCCTGCTGCAGCACAGCGCCGCTGCCTGCGATGCCAGCCTGGTGATTGCCACGCATGACCAGCGTGTGGTGTCCGCCCTGGCAGGTGTCCAGACCCTCAATTTGAATGAAATCGGCACGGAGCGCTGGTTGAATATGCCTGAGCAGCTATGAATTCAGGAGTATTCAAACTCGCCCGCCTGTCCTGGCGCTACCTGTGGTCCCGCCCGCTGGCCGCCGTGCTCAACCTGCTGGTTCTCACGCTGGGCCTGGCCGCCATCACTTTGGTGCTGCTGGTGGCCACGCAGCTCGACAAGGCGTTCGAGCGCGACCTGAGTGGCATCGACCTGGTGGTGGGCGCCAAGGGCAGCCCGTTGCAGCTGATCCTGGCGGGCGTGTTCCACATCGACGTGCCCACGGGCAACATCCCGCTGCAAGAGGTGCAGGCGCTGCAGAAGAACCCGCTGGTGGCGCAGGTCATCCCGCTGAGCCTGGGCGACAGCTACCAGGGCTTTCGCATCGTGGGCACCACGCCCGACTACGTGGCGCACTATGAGGCCCAGTTGGCCGAAGGCGCGCTGTGGCAGCAGCCCATGGACGCGGTGCTGGGCGCGAGCGTGGCGCGGGGTATTGTCAAAGCCAGCCATCAAGGCGCGCCGCTGGTGGGGGCCACCTTCATTGGCAGCCACGGCCTGGGTGGAGGAGGGCACGCCCATGGCAACCACCCCTACCGTGTGAGCGGGGTGCTGGCGCCCTGCGGCTGTGTTCTGGACCGGCTGATACTGACCAGCACCGAATCCGTCTGGATGGTGCACGAGACCGCCACGGCCAACGATGCCGAGGACCTGGAAATCATGAAGGAAGAGCGTGAGGTGACCGTGGCCCTGGTGCGCTACCGCACGCCCATGGCGGCCATCACGCTGCCACGCCTGATCAACGGCGGCACCTCGATGCAGGCGGCGGCGCCCGCCATCGAGGTCACGCGCCTGCTGCGCCTGCTGGGCGTGGGTGCCGATGTGCTGCGCGCCTTTGGCGGCGTGCTGCTGGCCGTGGCCGCGCTCAGCGTGTTCATCGCGCTGTGGAATGCCGTGCGCGAGCGCCGCGCCGACCTGGCCATGCTGCGCATGCTGGGCGCGCCGCCGGGCCGTGTGGCCGGGCTGGTGCTGTGGGAGGCGCTGTGGCTGGCCGCGCTCGCGTCCATCCTGGGGCTGCTGCTGGGCCACGGCCTGGCGCAGGCCTTGGGCTGGGCATTGCAGGCGCAGGGCTTGCTGCCGGTGACGGGCTGGATCTGGCTGCCCGCCGAAGCCGGGGTGCCGCTGCTGGCCGCAGGCGTGGCGGCCTTGGCGGCGCTGCTGCCGGCCATGCAGGCCTACCGCACCGATGTGGCCGACTTGTTGAGCCAGCCCTGATGCGGCCCCCGAGTTCTGACCTCCATAAACCCTCGAGCCACTCAACCTGAAAGTCTTTCCATGAAAAAACTTTTCGCTGCTCTCGCCCTGGCCCCCATGCTGCTCGCCGGTGCCCTGGCCCACGCGCAAGCCCACAATGACAAGGACACCCAGGAAGACGTCGCCCGCCACCGTGCCATGGCTGCCGCCCACGAGGCCGCCGCCAAGTGCCTGGAGTCCGGCAAGGGCCACGACCAGTGCCAGAAAGACCTGCAGGCGGCGTGCAAGAACCTGGCCATTGGAAAATACTGCGGCATGAAACACGCACATTGAGCGCCTGTTTTTTTGATGCTCGTTCGCCCGGAGTCCCCGCCATGTCCTGCACCTTGAAACCCTTGCCCATCCCCGGCCTGATGGCTCGCGTGGCTTGTCTGGCCGCCACGCTGGTTCTGGCAACCTGTGCGCACGCACAGCAAGGCGGCGCCACCAAGCCCGCGCCGGGCGCTTTTGAGCGTGCCAAGGAAGGCGCGGCCGCAGCGCCAGTGCTGTCGTCGCCCCTGCCTGCGGGCGCTGGCACCGTCGTGCCAGCGGGGTCGGGTGCGGGCTACCACAGCCCCAACAGCCCGATTGCCCCGCTGCCCCAGCGCAACGACGTGGTGCCCTGGTCGGTGCTGACCGACCTGAGCAAAAAGACCACCAAGGACGGCATCCTGCCCGTGTTCAACGATGCCCAGAAAGGCATGGACAAGACCACGCAGCGCATTCAGGGCTTCATGGTGCCGCTGGATGCCAAGCCGACGCAGACGCACTTCATCCTCACCTCCGTGCCGCTGACCTGCTCGTTCTGTACGCCGGGCGGGCCCGAGAGTATGGTCGAGGTCAAGGCCAAGACACCCGTGCGCTATTCGCTGGAGCCCGTGGTGGTGGAAGGCAAGTTCACCGTGCTCCCCAATGATCAATATGGCCTGTACTACCGCGTGGTGGACGCGGTGCCGGTGAAATAATCCACGGCTTTTGCCGCTGCAGCCTCTGCCGCAATCCTTTCCCTTTTTGCCTGACGTGACCCGCGCCTTCCTTCGCCCTTTGCACCTGCCGTCGGCCGACCTGCGCGGCGCAGCGGTGCGGCGCATGGCGTTGGCGTGGCTGCTGCTGGCATTGGTGGTGGTGCCCACGCTGGGGCGGCTGCACCAGGTGGTGCACGGCGGCGCGCTGGACCAGGCGCATGCCGGGGTGCTGGCCGCGCCCTCTTCGTTGCCCGGGCAGCCGGCGTGGGACCTGGCCCCCACTGTGCGCCCCGCTGCCACACTCGGCCACGGTCTGTGGCTGCCCTATTTGCTGGCCCACCACGCGCCGGTGGACTGCCTGTTGCTCGACCAGCTGGCGCTGGGCGACGCATTGCATGCCGCCCCGCTGGCGCTGCCTGCGGCCGATGCGCCGCTGCCGCCGGCCGTGCATGCGGCAGGGCGGGCGAGCACACCCCACATTGCGCTGTTCCATGCGCGCGGCCCACCGGTCGCCTGACGCGCAGCGCACCTCCAGCCCCACCTTCTCAGCCGGCGTCCTCGCTGTGTGCTTTGCAGGGCAACGCGGCGGTGTTGTGCCTGCTGGCGCAGGGCGCGGTATGCAAGCCGCTGTATGCAGGCCGATTTGGCGGCTGCCAGCGGCCGTACCACGGCGCGCCGCCCATCATTACTCCTGTTTTCATAGCTGCTAGCGCATATTTCACTAGCGCTTGCAGCGGTTTTTATTCATCAACCCGCGCCCCGGGCGCGGGTCGGCATGCGCAGGCGCGTTGACACCGCCAGCGCCGCGCATGCCTTGTTGCAGGCCACCACCATGACCCACACCTTTTCTACCCACCGCTTTGCTTCCCGCCGTGCACGCCCGGCGCTCCACCCTGTGGCCCTGGCGACCCTGCTGGCGCTGTCTGGCACCAGCGTTGCCACCCAGGCGCAGACTGCACCCGCGCCCGCTGCGGCGGCTGACGCTGCACCCAGTCTGCCCGCAGTCACCGTGTCGGCCAGCGGCCTGCAACTGGGCGCCAGCGACATGACCACCCCCGCCACCGTGCTGGAAGGCGATGAACTGGTGCGCCGCCGCGAGGCCACGCTGGGCGAAACGCTGAACAGCGAGCCCGGCATCACCAGCAGCCACTTTGGTGCGGGCGCCAGCCGGCCGATCATCCGCGGCATGGACGGCCCGCGCGTCAAGGTGCTGAGCGACGGCGCCGAGCTGCACGACGCCTCCACCATCAGCCCCGATCACGCCGTGGTGTCCGAGCCGCTGCTGGCCACGCAGATCGAGGTGCTGCGTGGCCCCTCGGCCCTGGTCTACGGCAACGGCGCCGTGGGCGGCGTGGTCAACGTGCTGGACGGCAAGGTGCCCACCGCCATCCCGCAAAAGGGTTACGAAGGCAGTGCCGAGCTGCGTGCCAACTCGGGGGCAGGCGAGGGCGCCGGGGCCTTTTCGCTGACGGGTGGGGCGGGCAATCTGGCCGTGCATGTGGAAGGCGTGGCGCGGGATGCGGGCGACTACCGCGTGGGCAAGGGCTGGTCGGGCGGCAGCAAGGTGCTGGGCAGCTTCAACCGCACGGACACTGGCAGCGTGGGCCTGTCGTGGGTGGGCGACCAGGGCTACCTGGGTGCGGCCTACACCCGCCAGACCGCCAAGTACGGTCTGCCCGGCCACAACCACAGCTTTGACGGCTGCCACACCCATGGCGACCACCTGCACTGCGGCGCCCACGCGGACGACGAAGCCGACGGCCATGACCACGACGCCGCAGCAGGCGATGTGCCGGTGGTGGACCTGCGCAGCGAGCGCTTTGACTTGCGGGGCGAGCTGCGCAACCCGTTTGCGGGCTTCTCGGCACTGCGGCTGCGTGCGGGTGTCACCGACTACAAACACGACGAGGTCGAAGACGGCGCCATCAGCACCACCTTCAAGAACAAGGCCTACGACACGCGCGTCGAGCTGCAGCACGAGCCCATCGGCGGCTTCAAGGGCGTGATCGGCCTGCAGACCTCGCAGCGCAAGTTCAGCGCCGAGGGCGAGGAGGCTTATGTGCAGCCCACTGTGACCCGCAAGACGGGCCTTTTCGTGCTGGAGGAGTACCGCTGGAACGACTGGCGCTTTGAAGCCGCCCTGCGCCATGACCGCCAGACGGCCGAGGCCCAGACCAGTGGCATCGAGCGCAGCCACAACGGCACCTCGGCGTCGCTGGGCGCGGTGTGGAAGTTCACGCCGGGCTACCAGGTGGGCACCTCTTTCACCCGCGCCAGCCGCGCCCCGTCGGCCGAAGAGCTGTACGCCCAGGGCCTGCACATGGCCACCAGCACGTACGAACGGGGCAATGCCGACCTGCGCTCCGAAATCTCGCAGAACATCGATGTGAGCCTGAAGAAGACCAGCGGCGACACCACCTTCGGCGTGAGCGTGTTCCGCAACCGCATCCAGAACTACATCTATGGCCGCACGCTCGACGCGCTGGACGGCCTGCAACTGCTGCAGTACAGCCAGGCCGACGCCACCTTCACCGGCATCGAAGGCCAGGTGCGCCAGCGCCTCACACGCAATCTGGGCATCACCCTGTTTGGCGACACCGTGCGCGCCAGGCTGGATGGCGGTGGATTGCTGCCGCGCATCCCGGCCACCCGCGCCGGTGTGCGGCTGGACGCCAACTGGCAGGCCTGGGAAGGCCAGGTGGAATGGGTGCAGGTGGCCCGCCAGAACCGCGTGGCCGACTTTGAAACCGCCACGCCCGGCTACGGCATGCTGAACCTGGGCGTGAGCTACAACGGCCAGTTCAGCAGCGGCACCCCCTGGCAGGTGTACCTGAAGGCCAACAACCTGACGGACCGCCTTGCGTACGCACACACCTCGTTCATCAAGAACGCAGCGCCGCTGATGGGGCGCAATCTGACGGTGGGGGTGAAGGTAGCGTTCTGACGGGTGATGCCGTCGTGATGTGAGCGAGCCAGCGGCGGGGAGGGCGTTGCTGGCTCGCCCACCTCCCGGCCCCAAACCACCCAAACCACCGAGTCCAAAGGTGACTTGGATGCATGCCATACTCGCTTTGACGTGGTTGATATTTCGATCCGTCAAGGCGACGCTGTCTCAGTCCCGGTGATGGCGCGCAACCGATTCGGAAATGGGATTGGCACCGCAGCAGGCCGCCCAACGCCGGGTTGCGCGACGCGCGAAGGACTTGTTCGGCGCGTCCCTGCATGAATCTGACCCATTTGCAATAGCCCTGCATGCCCATCACTCCCACGCCGTCCGCAAACCTGTTGCAACTGCTTCCTGAGGCGGTGGTGCAGACCGATGCGCTGTGGGAGATCACGTATCTGAACCCGGCGTGGCACAAGCTCACCGGCCACTCGGTGGCAGCGGCGCTTGGCAGGTCTTTGCTGGAGTTCGTGCATCCCGACGACATCGGAACCATGCGCTCGGGCATGCCGGTGTTCCGCTTGCGCTTTGCCGACGCGGACTACCGCTGGGTGCGTCTGCAGTTCCACCCGGAGACGGATGCGGCAGAGCGGGTGATCAGCCGCCAGGGTGTCCTGATCGAGATCACCGAGGTCACTGAGCAGGTGCTGGTGGAAATTCGCCAGCGCTTTCTGCGCTTGCTGGAAACCATTGATGGCGTGGTGTGGGAGGCTGAAATCGGGGTGGGCAATACCTTTCTGAGCCCACAGGTCGAACGCTTGTTCGGCTACTCCGTCGAGGAGTGGCGGGCCGACCCGGGCTTCTGGAGGGCGCATGTGCATCCCGATGATCTGGAGGAGGCCTTGGTGATCGACGATGCCGCCTACAACGCCACGCACAGCCATGCCTACGAGATGAGCTACCGGCTGATTGCCAAGTCGGGCAAGGTCGTGTGGGTGCGTGATCTGTGCCGCGCAGTGGTCGAGCCGGGTCGCCCGAACCGCATGATCGGCCTGATGATCGATGTCACCCAGCAGAAGAATACCGAACTCGATCTGTTGCGCTCCGAAAACCGCTATTCGCTGGCGACCCGCGGATCCAATGACGGCATCTGGTATTGGGACTTGCGAACGGACGCCCTGCATGTGTCCGGGCGCTTTCTCCAGATCGTCGGGCTGGGTAGCCGCGATCATGTGTACGACGGAGGCTGGCGCTTTCTCGAGCAACTGATCGATCGCGAGGATCGCGCTCGCGTGCAGGAGGCCTACCGCAGACATCTGTCCGGAAACAGCGCGAACTTTTCGGTGGACTTCCGTGCGTTCCACGGGGCTGGGCGGCTGGTGTGGGTCAATTGGCGCGGGCTCGCCGAGTTTGAAGACGGTGTTCCCGTGCGCATGGCGGGATCGTTGAGCGATCTGGCCGAGCGTGGCAGCTCCTACGACGCACTGACCAACTTGCCCGGCCGGCCGTTGTTCCGCGATCGCCTCGCGCAACTCATCGCGCTGCACCAGAACGACGGGGTGAACGGTGATGGCGAGCCAATACGCGGTGGGGCCACGATGTTTGCCGTGCTGCTGCTGGACCTTAACGGGTTCAAGGCCGTCAATGACTGCTACGGACACCATGTGGGCGACCAGCTATTGCAACAGGTGGCGCGGCGGCTCGAATCCTGCGTGCGGGCGGTGGATCTGGTCGCCCGCATGAGTGGCGACGAGTTCAATGTGCTGCTGGAGTCCATTGACCCCGCTGAAGCCAGCCAACGGGCAGAGCAGATCGCCGCCGCCCTTGCCGCACCCTATGTGATCGGCGAACACACCGTGATCAGTGGCGCGAGTGTTGGCTTGGCCACCAGCGCATCCAGGCTGGCGACGGTCGACGACTACCTGCGCGCGGCAGACACCGCCATGTACCAGGCCAAAAGTCAGTCATTGGGCGTGTGCGTGGCCCCATAAGGCGTCGTGGCCACGCCCTGCGAGGGCGTGCGGATCCGGGCTGCAGGGCCGAAGGTGGGCACCTCAAGGAACAATCGCCACCGATTTGACCTGGGCCCACACCGCGCTGCCGGGCACCACACCCAGCGCATGCAGGGACCGGCGGGTGACCCGCGCGAGCAGAAAAGACTCCCCACAGCGCAGCCGCACCAGCGCCTGCGAGGGGTGGGCGTCGGGCGCGACCGAGTCGATCACGCAGGGCAGGTGGTTCTGGATGCTGGTCTGCGTGGGCTCCTGCACCGTCAGGCTCACGTCGCGGGCCAGCACCCGCAGCCGCACCGCCTGGCCCACGGGCAGGCCGCTGTCGCGCAGCCACATGGCGCCACCGGCAAAGCCCACGCGCGCCAGGTGCCAGGCCGTGTCCCGCTCCAGCACCTGGCCGCGCAGCAGCGCGCCCGCGTCGTCGCCCAGCACCATGGGCAGGTGCACCGACGACAGCACCTGGTCCACCGGCCCGGCGGCCTTGACCTGGCCGCCCTCCAGCACCACCAGGTGGTCGGCCAGCCGTGCCAGTTCGTCGGCAGAGTGCGTGACATACAGCATGGGGATGTGCAGCTCGTCGCGCAGGCGCTCCAGCCAGGGCATGATCTCCTGGCGCCGCGCCAGGTCGAGTGCGGCCATGGGCTCGTCCAGCAGCAGCAGGCGGGGGGAAGTTGCCAAGGCACGGGCAATGGCCACCCGCTGGCGCTCGCCGCCCGAGAGCTGGCCGGGCCGGCGATGCAACAGACGGCCGATGCCCAGCAGTTCGATGGCCGTCTGCAGCGTGGCCTCGGCCTGCGCAGACCGGGCGCGCTTCAGGCCATACCGCAGGTTGCCCAGCACGTCCAGGTGCTCGAACAGGCTGGCCTCCTGGAACACGTAGCCCAGCGCCCGCTGGTGGGTGGGCAGAAACACCTGGGTGGCATCGTCCTGCCACACCTCGCCCGCCACCACCACCAGGCCGGGGTGCGCGCGCTCCAGCCCCGCCACGCAGCGCAGCACGCTGGTCTTCCCCGAGCCCGAGGCGCCAAACAGCACCGTGATGCCGCTGCCGGGCAGGTGGAGGTCCACGGCCAGTTCAAAGTCGGCACGCGGCAGCGCAAGCCGGATGCGCAGGCTACCTGACGCACTCATGGCAGCACCCGCGAGCCACGGTTCTTGAGCAGTGCCAGGCACAGCAGCACCACGAACGAGAACAGCACCATGCCGCCCGCCAGCCAGTGCGCCTGGGCGTATTCCATGGCTTCCACATGGCCGTAGATCTGGGTGGAGACCACCCGTGTCTTGCCCGGGATGTTGCCGCCAATCATCAGCACCACGCCAAACTCGCCCACCGTGTGGGCAAAACTCAGGATGGCGGCGGTGAGCAGACCGGTGCGGGCCTGCGGCAAGGCCACCGTGAAAAACGCATCCACCGGGCTGGCCCGCAGAGTGGCGGCCACTTCCATCGGGCGGCGGCCCATCGACTCGAAGGCATGCTGCAGCGGCTGCACCGCAAACGGCATGGAGAACACCACCGACCCGATCACCAAGCCCGTGAAGGTGAAAGACAGCAGGCCCCAGCCCATGGCCTGAGTGAACTGCCCCAAGGGCCCGGCAGGCCCCATGGCCACCAGCAGGTAAAAGCCAAGCACCGAAGGCGGCAGCACCAGCGGCAGGGTCACAAAGGCGCCCACGGGCCCTTTCCACCACGACTCGGTTTGCGACAGCCACCAGGCCAGTGGCGTGGCGATCAACAGCAGCACGAGGGTGGCGAGGGTGGCAAGCTGCAGGGTCAGCCAGATGGCTTGCAGTGCTTCAGGGCCCAGAGGCATAAAGGAAAAGGGCGATGGGGGATAGGGGTGTGAGTATCTCAGTGCTCGTAGCCAAAGCCGCGAATGACCGCCCGCGCCTTGTCGCCCTTAAGGTATTGCATCAATGCGGCCGCCGCGGCGTTGCCCTGCCCCTTGGTCAGCAGGACGGCGTCCTGGCGCAAAGGGGAGTAGAGCGTTGCAGGCACCGCCCACACCGAGCCCTCCACCAGGCGGCCATCGGCCATCACCTGCGACAGGGCGACAAAGCCAAGTTGGGCATTCTGGGTGGCAACGAACTGGTGGGTCTGGGCAATGTTCTCGCCCTGCACAAACTTGGGCCGCAGGGTGTTCAGCACGCCCATTTGGGTCATTACCTCCACTGCGGCGGCTCCGTAAGGGGCGAGCTTGGGGTCGGCCACCGCGATCTTGTCGAAGGTGCCGGATTTGAGCACCTGGCCCTGTGCATCTACCAGGCTGGGCTGCTTGCTCCAAAGGGCCAGCTTGCCAATGGCGTAGGTGAAGCGGCTGGCATCGACCGCCAAGCCTTCCTTGGCGAGCCTGGCCGGGGTTTCATCATCGGCGGACAGCAGCAGGTCGAACGGCGCACCGTTCTTGATCTGCGCATAGAACCGCCCGGTGGAGCCAAAAGCCAGCGAGGCTTTGTGACCAGTGTCCTGCTCGAACAGGCGGGCCATCTTTTGCATCGGGGCTGTGAAGTTGGCGGCCACGGCCACCGACACCTCACCCGCTTGGGCCGAAACCGCCATCGCCAACAAGGCGGCCACGGACAACAGGAAACGCTTCACGACAATCTCGCTATTCTTCATTGGAATAGCGGGACTGTAGCATGTCAGCCGCATCGCTATTCCGTTGATGAACAGCGGTGTCTCAAGCGTCTGCACCACCCAGTTAACATCCCCGCATGAGCAATTCTTCACTGCCGCTGGCCGAGGTGCTGGGCCACGAGGCCACGGACAAGCGCATCGACATCCTGCGCCGCATCGGCGAGGTGGGCTCCATTTCCGAGGCGGCGCGGGGCGCGGGCGTGAGCTACAAGGCCGCCTGGCAGGCACTGGAGACGCTGACCAACCTGGCCGGGGTGTTGCTGGTGGAGAAGGTGGTGGGCGGCAGCGGCGGCGGCGGGGCCGCGCTCACCCCAGCCGGCCAGCGGGTGCTGCAGGCGGCCCATGCGCTGGCGGATGCACGCCAGCAGGTGCTGGGCCGATTGAAGAGCGACGACGACGCAGCGACCGGCCGCGCCGCACTGGCGCTGCGCACCAGCATGCGCAACCAGTTTCCTTGCACCGTGGGCAAGGTGCGGGCCGTGGGAGGGCTGGTGCGCGTGCAGCTGCTGCTGGCGGATGGGCAGGCGCTGCATGCGTCCATCACGCGGGTCAGCGCGCAGTTGCTGGGTTTGAAGGCAGGGGTTGGTGTGCTGGCGCTGTGCAAGGCGACGGCGGTTCAGGTGGCCCAGGCCCCTGGCAGTCCCGCAGGCAATGCCATGGCCGGGGTGGTGCGTAGCGTCGCTCGCGGCGCCGCCCCCGAGGTGGTGCTGCAGCTGCCCTGCGGCATCCAGTTGGTGGGCTTTGCCGCTGAGGGCGCCAAGGTTCGAGCGGGCCAGCAAGCCACGGCGGTTTTTGACGAATCCAGCATCGTCATCGCCGCGGCTTCCTGAGGGGACAGGCGGGCCAGCGGGCCCCGCTACCTGCTGCGATCGCCGTCGCGCACGGATTCGATCGTGCCGTTGTAGATGCGAACCACCCCCAGAAAGGTGCCCGGCCCCCGGTCGTACGTCCACTCTTCCATGGGCACACACTGGTTGGCCAGCACTGCTGCGGGACCGCCCGGGCGGTAGGGCGTCACCACCCAGCCCAGCTGCAGCATGGAAACGCACACGCCCTGGCGGTAGATGGGGTCGCCACATTTTTGCAGCAGCGTCACGGGAGAGTCGCCTTTGCCCACCAGTGATCCATTGCAGCGCAGGGACTGCGATGCCTGGGCCGGCAGCACCGTGCACAGGGCCAGTGCGGTTGCCACCAGCTGCAAGGTCCTTCGATAAAGGCCTGGCAGCGCTGTCTGGTTCCGGAGGTATCTCATGGAGGCGGTTTCGAAAATACTGCGCATTACTGTACAGCGGCACAGCCGTGGAGGGGTGTGCACCGCCTTTCGCTTCGCTTTCATCGCCTGTCCGTAGAAGCACAGTGGCCCCAGCCCGCCACAGGCGGCATGATCGGGGGATGAAACTGCTGTTGGTCGAAGACGATTTTGATCTGGCCGGGGCCCTGAGCCGCAGTCTGGTGGCCCGTGGGTTCGAGGTGTTGTGCTGCGCAGATGGCAAGGAGGCCCTGGCGGCTGCGCGGCGCACCGCGTTTGACGTGATCACGCTCGACCTGTCGCTGCCGGGCCTGGACGGGCTGGAGGTGCTGCGGCGCCTGCGCGATGGCGGCAGCACCACACCGGTACTGGCGTTGACGGCCCGCGCTGCCGTCACGGACCGGGTGGCAGGACTGGAGGCCGGGGCCGATGACTACCTGGCCAAGCCCTTTGACCTGGATGAGCTGGTGGCGCGGCTGCGGGCCCTGACGCGCCGCGTGGGGCGCGACGGGCAGTTGCGCTGCGGGGCGCTGTACCGCGAGCCGGGCAGTGGCGTGTTCTACAACGACGCATTGCCGCTGGAGCTGTCGCAGCGGGAGTCCGAACTGCTGCGGCTGCTGATGTCGCGCGTGGACAGGGTGGTCAGCAAGGAAGAGCTGCGCACCCAGGTGTTTGCCAACACGGACGAGCAGGTGCAAGCCGACGCGGTGGAAGTGGTGGTGCACCGGCTGCGCAAGAAGCTGGTGGGCACCAAAGCCGAGATTGTGACCTTGCGCGGCGTGGGTTACCTGCTGTGCGACGCCGACAGCATGGCCGCCCACAAGACGGACAAAGCCGACAAGTCCGATAAGGGCGGGGTTGTCCGGTGACGCTGCGGTGGTGGCAGCGGCGGCCCTGGCGGCCGCGGGGCGGCTCATTGCAGCGGGTGCTGCTGGTGGGCTGGGTGGTGCCGCTGTGGGGGCTGGTGGCCGTGATCTGCGTGGTGCAATGGACCTATCAGGCGCAGCATGACGCCACCGCGCAAGATGAGGCCCTGCGCCAGGCGTTGGCGCACTGGCCTGCAGATCTGTCAGCAGAGCCTGCCGCATCCCTGCCTGCCCAACAAGTGCCCGGTGTCTGGTACCGCGAGAGCAATCTGGACGGCGAACGCCTGGCGGGCAGCGCCGACCTGCCGCGCGTGCCTCCCACCGAGGTGGTGCGTGACCCCGGTGCCGTGCACTTCTACCTGGCGCAGGTCGGAGACCAACTGGTGCGGGTGGCCGTGACCCTGTACCAGCCCACCGGGGTGAAGGAGGGGCAAGCCGTGGCTGCGCCCGTGTTGCGCCAGGCGGCGCGCCCGCTGGGCGAGCGCCTGCCGGGTGCGCGCCGCCTGCTGGGCGGTGCGTCGGGCCTGTGGTGGGTGGTCCTGCTGGCACTGGCGATGACCACCGTGGCGGTGCTGCTGGCGCGGGCGGCATCGGGCTGGTTGCGGCATGCAGATGTGTCGCTGATGCGGCCGCCCAGCGGCGACGTTGTGGGCACTGCAGAGCGCATCTACGAAGGCCCGTCGGAACTCGCGCCCGCCGTGCAGCACTTTGCCGAGCTGCAACACAGCCAGAGCCGCTGGATCGAGGAGCAGCGGCGCTTTCTGGCCGATGCCACCCACCAGCTGCGCACCCCCATGGCCGTGCTGCGCACCCAGCTGCAGGCCGCCATGGCAGGCGACATGCTGGTGGGCGATGCGCTGCAGCAGATGCTGCACACCGTGGATCGCGCCTCGGGCCTGGCCAACCAGTTGCTCAGCCTGAGCAAGGTGGAGCAGCTCAAGCGCATGGGCGAGCTGCCCAACGTGGACCTGAACGCGATTGCCCGCGAGGCCGTGATGGAGCTGGCACCGCTGATTGCGGCCAAACGGCTCGACTTTGCGCTGGAGGGCCCTGACACGCTGTGGGCACCCGGCGACGCAGCGCTGCTGGGCGAACTGATGCGCAACCTGCTGGCCAACGCCATCCACCACACGCCCACCCATGGGCGGCTGGGGGTGCTGCTGCGCGACAGCACGGGGCGGCGCGAGGTGCTGGTGTGGGACGAGGGCCCTGGCATCGACGACGCTGTGCGGCAGCGATTGTTCCAGCCGTTTTCGGCCGGGCAGGGTGGGGTGGGCCTGGGGTTATCCATCTGCCGGCAGATTGCCGAGGCAATGGGCGCGCAGGTCACGCTGTTCAACCGCATGGACGCGGGGCAGGTCATCGGCGTGGATGCCGTCGTGGCCTGGGAAGAATGAGATGCCCGTGACGCCCCCCTCTGAGACACCAACCGTGCATGGCATCGAGTTCCGGGATGTCAGCAAGCGCTACGGCTCGTCGCCCGACGCTCCGCTGGTGGTGAACCACATCAGCTTCAGCGTGCCGCGCGGCACGCTTACCACCATCCTCGGGCCATCGGGCTGCGGCAAGACGACCACGCTGCGCCTGATTGCCGGGCTCGAATCACCCACATCGGGCCGCATCTTTATCGACGGGCAGGATGTGACCCCCCTCGGCCCGGCGCAGCGCAATGTGAGCCTGGTGTTCCAGAACTACGCGCTGTTTCCGCACATGAACGTCATCGACAACGTGGTCTACGGCTTACACCTTTCGGGCTTGGGCAGGCAGCAGGTGCGCGACAAGGCGCGCGCCATGCTCGACACCGTGGGCCTGCACGGCCTGGACCAGCGCAGGCCGCATGAGCTGTCGGGCGGGCAGCAGCAGCGCGTGGCGCTGGCCCGCGCGCTGGCGCTGGAGCCCGCGGTGCTGCTGTTCGACGAACCCCTGTCCAACCTGGACGCCCGCCTGCGCCGCGCGATGCGCGAGGAGATTCGCGCCCTGCAGCAGCGCCTGAAGCTCACTGTGGCCTATGTCACCCACGACCAGTCCGAGGCCCTCGCCGTCAGCGACCAGATCGTGGTGATGGACCGGGGCGCTATCGCCCAACGCGGCGCGCCCAGCGCGCTGTACGAGCAACCCACGTCCGAGTTTGTGGCCGGTTTCATGGGCGAGGCCATGCTTTTCGCAGCCCAGAACCACGCGCCCAGCCCGGGCAGCACCGCGGACACCGGGTATGCGCAGCTGGGCCCGCTGCGCGTGCCGTCACCCGCCGCACTGCCCACAGGCCCGGTCAAGATCGCCGTGCGCCCGGAGGCCTGGGTGATTGGCCCGGCCACATCGGCGGGCCTCGCCGCGCGGGTCATCCGCTGCACCTACCTGGGCAGCGTCATGGAATACACCTTTGCCAGCGCCCTGGGCGCCATTTTTGTGGTGTCGCCCCTGGTGGAATTGCCGCTGGACGTGGGCGCCCCTGTCAGCCTGACGCTGGCAGACCACGGCGTATCCGTGGTGGCCGGATAAGAACCTGTTTAAAGGTGCGCGGCGTTTGCCCGGTATGCGCCGCACCGTTTTGTTAACCCATTTTTGTTGAGCCATGCCTCTGGACTACACCGTTGCTGTTTTTGACCTGGACAACTGCCTGATGGACGCGCGGGCGGTGGGCCCCTTGTTCGAGCCCGCTTTCGAGGCTGTGCGGCAAGCCAACCAGGGCGCGCTGAGCCCGCAGGCCCTGGACCAAGCGCTGCAGGCCTGCTGGTTCACCGCGTTCGACCTGGTGGCCCAGCGCCACCATTTCACGCCGGCCATGCGTGCGGCTGGATGGCGCCAGTTCAGCCAGATGGAAGCCACAGCACCGCTGCAAGGCTATGCCGACATCGGTCTGCTGCCCTGCATTCCGTTGCGGCGCTACCTGGTCACCAGCGGCTTTCGGCGCCTGCAGGACAGCAAGATCGATGCGCTGGGAATCCGCCCATGGTTTGAACAGGTCTTCATCGACGCGATTGACGCACCACCCACCGGTGCCGGGCACGGCAAGCAGGCCCTCTTTGAACAGATCCTGACCCGTGAGGGTTGCAAGCCCCGCCAGATGCTGGTGGTGGGCGACAACCCCTTGTCCGAGCTGGCGGCCGGGCGCGCGCTGGGGGCCACCACCGTCCAGACCGTGCGGCCGGGTGTCGAGCCCTGGCCTCTGGCAGACCACCGGGTGGAGGGGCTGCAAGGGCTGCTGGCCCTGCTGTCGGCGGACGCACCGCGCGCCGCAGCAGATACGCCCCCAGCGGGCGCAGGCCAGAGGATTTGAAAGGAATCGGCGCCAAGCGCTAGTGGAGTATGCGCTGATAGCTATTAAAAATATAGCGTGGTATCGCTGTACGCCAGACACACTACGCCTGGTCGGCAGAGATGATGGGAGACAATCGGCGCCCACCCTTGCCGACCTGGCGCGCTTTTCTCCGTGAACTCTCCTGTCTTCACCTCGCTGATCCCCGTCATCCTGTTCATTGCCATCGGCTTTTATGTGGGGCGGCGCGGCTGGATACGTGCCGAGTCCGTCAAGGACCTGGCCAACCTCGTGTTCATGGTGCTCACGCCCGCGCTGCTGTTTCGCACCATGAGCACGGTGCACATCGAAGACCTCAACTTCGGCCCCGTGGGCATCTACTTTGTGGCGTTTGGTGTGGTCTATGCCGCCACGCTGGCGGTGCAGGGCTTCAACACGCTGGGCGCCGCGCGGGCGCTGGCCAACACCTTCAGCAACACGCTGATGATCGGCGTGCCGCTGGTGGGCCTGGTGTTTGGCGATGCGGGGCTGGTCACGCTGTTCACCCTGATCTCGGTGCACTCGCTCATCCTGCTGACTGCGGCTACCGTGGTGTTCGAGCTGGCGGCCGCGCGCGAACATGCGGGGCGCCCCGGCGGGGTGCAGCAGCCCATGTGGCGCACCGTGCTGCAAGCCATCCGCAACGGCATCGTGCACCCCGTGCCGCTGCCCATCATTGCGGGCCTGCTGTTTGCGCAGACCGGGCTGGTGGTGCCCGAGGTGGTGGGCAAGCCCCTGCAACTGCTGGGCCAGGCGCTGGGGCCGATTGCGCTGTTGCTGGTGGGGGTAACGCTGGCATTCACCAAGGTGGGCCACCAGTTCAAGGCCGCGCTGCGCATTGCGCTGGTGAAATGTGTGGTGCACCCGCTGGTGCTGGCCAGCATGGGCTGGGCGCTGGGCCTGTCGGGCATGCCGCTGGCCGTGATGATCGTCGCGGCTTCGCTGCCCGTCGGGGCCAACGTGTTTCTGTTCTCGCAGCGCTATCGCGTGGCAGAAGAAGAGGTGACGGCCAGCGTGGCGGTGTCCACCGCCATGGGGTTGGTGACCATGCCAGTGGTGATTTTGGCGGTCACGCGGTGGGTGGTGGGGTGATATCCGCAGCGGTGCGCAAGTCTTTCGTTCAGCAGCCTGTTTGATCGGCTAGGCATCGCTGTACAACCTGCAAATTCCTTCTTCGCGCGGCTCGTGCGCGATATGCAAAAGCAGCGTTGAGCGTAGCTCTGCAAACGGATGGTCTGCGAAGTGTTTGCAGAAATGCATGACCTCTTGCAACGACTGATCCTCATGCCATGAGGTCAGGACAAAGCTCTCGTCCGGTATATCTCCATGATCAAACTGGCTGATGTTGGCCCAGTCCACAGAGTCGTCCCAGGAACTGCTGCCAAGACCCCAGGACATCATTTGTAGACATCCTGAACGTACCAGCCAGTCGCTCACAGTGTTCTGCCAGAGCGCAGACACTTCCGACTCAATCACGACGATGGCGCGAAAGCTCCCCAGAGAAAGCTGGGGCAGCTCAGACTCCGGGTTGAGACACAGGTAAACGACTTCGGATGTGGAATCCACTTGGTTACCCATCGCTAAGGCTCACGCAGGGCGGCCAGCAGTGTTCAGGGCGCCAACCGCTCCCGCACCCATTCGCCTGCGTCCAGCCGGTAGCGCAGCCGGTCATGCAGCCGGCTCTTGCGCCCCTGCCAGAACTCCCACTGGTCGGGCTTGAGGCGGTAGCCGCCCCAGTGCGGCGGGCGGGGCGGTTTCAGCATGAATTGCGCACCGTACTTGGCCGCATTGGCCACCAGCACGCTGCGGCCTGAAATGACCTGGCTTTGCGGACTGGCCCAGGCGCCGATGCGGGAGTCGAGCGGTCGGCTGTGGAAGTATTCGTCGCTTTCTTCGTCGCTGACCTTCTCCACCACGCCTTCGATGCGCACCACACGCTCCAGCTCCACCCAGTGAAACTGCAGCGCTGCAAACGGGTTGCCCGCAATCTGGCGGCCCTTGCGGCTGTCGTAGTTGGTAAACCAGACAATGCCGCGCTCGTCATAACCCTTGATGAGCACGATGCGTGTGCTGGGTCGCAGGTCGCTGCCCACGGTGGCCAGGGTCATGGCGTTGGGCTCGGGCACTTCGGCGCTGATGGCTTCTTTGAGCCACTGGTCAAACTGCTGCAGGGGGGCGGCGTGCGAGGCGTCTTCGTTGAGTTCGGCGCGCTCGTAGCTCTTGCGGAGGTCCGCGATGGAGTTCGTGGTCATGGCCACGATTGTGCATCCCCCGTACCATGGTGCTTTGCGCTAGGGCATGGCGCCGTAGTCATGCGCACGGGCTTTGGTGGTGATCGAATTTGTGTTCGCTTATATTCCTGGTTCCGATGAAACCCAAAGACGACGAAAAACAGCGTGCCATTGCCCAGGCCACCTTTGAACTGGTGGCCCAGCGGGGCCTGAGCGGCCTGACCCTGGCCGACATTGCCCGGACAGCGGGTGTGGCCACGAGCACGCTGTACGTGTACTACCCGTCCAAGGACGAACTGATCAGCCAGCTGTACCAGGATGCCAAGACAGTGACGGCCGCGCGCATCATGGACGGCATAGAACCTGGCATGCCCTACCGCGCACGGGTGCGCCGCGCCTGGGGTAATCTGCTGCGCCATCGGCTGGACCAATACGCCGAGGTGGTGTTCCAGGAGCAGTACTACAACTCGCCCTGGTTCACCCAGGGCAACCGCGAATTTTCGACCCGGCTGATGGCGGGCTTTTTTGCGCTGATGGAAGAAGGCCAGCAGCAGGAGATCCTCAAGGCCGTGCCCATTCCGCTGCTCACGGCCAGCCTGGTGGGCTCGGTGCGGGAGACCGGCAACCTGATCCGTACCCAGGTGCTGCCCGATGACGAGGCCGTGCACCAAATGGCGTTTGGCCTGTGCTGGGACGCCATCAAGGCGTAAATCGTGCCGCTGCAGAAACTCGAATTTTGCGGTTTAATCGAATAGTTATTCTCTTAAAACAACAAAGCGGCTTGATGTCTGCCCGCGCCGCCCTACCGATTGCGCTGTGCTTTTGAGCGCTGACCTTCACCCCAAGGAGTCCCACGATGCCCACCCTCAATATCAACGGCAAAGACACGGCCGTGGATGCCGACGAATCCACCCCCATCCTCTGGGCCCTGCGCGACACGCTGGGCATGACCGGCACCAAGTTTGGCTGCGGCCAGGCGCTGTGCGGTGCGTGCACCGTGCACCTGAACGGCTCGCCGGTGCGGTCCTGCATCACGCCCATCTCGGCGGCGGCAGGCCAGAAGATCACCACCATTGAAGCCATTGCCGCCGACGACAAGGTGGGCAAGGCCGTGCATGCCGCCTGGGTCAAGCACGATGTGGCCCAGTGCGGCTACTGCCAGAGCGGCCAGATCATGAGCGCCACCGCGCTGCTCAAGGGCAAGAATAAGCCCTCCGACGCCGACATCGACGCTGCCATGGCCGGCAACGTGTGCCGCTGCGGCACCTACGTGCGCATCCGCGCCGCCATCCACGACGCTGCCATGACCCTGGCCTGATTGAAGGAGACCGCCATGCACTTCGAACCCCATGCCCTGCAGGGCCAAGCACAACATTTCATGCCAAAACACCTCCAAGCGCTAGTGGATAAAGCGCAGGGCGCTATGAATTCAGGAGCTTTTGATGCGTCGGAAGGTGTGGCTCGCCGCACCTTCCTCAAGGTGTCGGCTGCCTCGGGCTTTGCGCTGGGCGCATTTCCCCTGGTGTCTGCTGCGCAGGGCGCAGCCGCTGCGGCCCCCGCTGGCCTCAAGCCGCACGAACAGCCCTCGGCCTTTGTGCGCATCGATGCCGATGGCACCGTCACCGTCACCATCAACCGGCTGGACTTTGGCCAGGGCGTGCAAACCGGCCTGCCCATGATCCTGGCCGAGGAGCTGGATGCCGACTGGAGCAAGGTGCGCAGCGTGCACGGCGACGCCAACCCGGCCTATGCCGACCCCGCATTTGGAATGCACCTCACCGGTGGGTCCAACTCCATCAAGAACTCGTACACCCAGTACCGCGAGCTGGGCGCGCGCACCCGGGCCATGTTGGTTTCGGCGGCGGCCGCCCAGTGGGGAGTGGACGCGTCGGCCCTGCGCACCAGCAACGGCTTTGTGGTCGGCCCCGGTGGCAAGAAGCTGGGCTACGGTGCACTGGCAGAAGCAGCCATGAAGCAGCCCGTGCCTGAAAAGGTCGCACTCAAGGACCCCAAGCAATTCCGCCTGATCGGCAAACCCACCGGGCGGCTGGATGCCAAGGCCAAGTCGAGCGGCCAGCAGGACTACGGCATTGACGTGCGCCTGCCCGGCATGTTGACGGCCGTGGTGGCCCGCCCGCCCGTGTTTGGTGCCAAGGTAAAGTCCCTGGACGACAGCGCTGCCAAAGCCATCAAGGGCGTGAAGGCCGTGCTGCGCGTGCCTACCGACCGGGGCGGCGAGGGCGTTGCCATCGTGGCCGACGGCTACTGGCCCGCCAAGCAGGGGCGCGACGCCCTCAAGGTGGAATGGGACACCAGCGCGGTCACCAAGCCCGACACCACTGCGCTGCTGGCGCAGTACCGCGAACTGGCCGCCAAGCCGGGCAATGTGGCCATGCAGGCCGACATGGCGCCGCTGGCGGGCGCACCCCACAAGATCAGTGCCGAGTTCGTCTTCCCGTACCTGGCGCACGCGCCCATGGAGCCGCTCAACTGCACCGTGAAACTGGACGGCGACAAAGCAGAACTCTGGATGGGCACGCAGATGCCCGGCCTGGACGCTATGGCCGCCGCCAAGACACTGGGCCTGCAGCCGCAGAACGTGAAGGTCAACACGCAGATGGCCGGTGGCGGCTTTGGCCGCCGCGCCATCCCCACCAGCGACTACGTGGTGGAGGCCTGCGGCGTGGCCAAGGCCGCGCGCACTGCAGGCATCACCGCGCCGGTGCGCACGCTGTGGAGCCGCGAGGACGACATCAAGGGCGGCTACTACCGCCCCATGCACGTGCACCGCGCCGAGATCGGCTTCGACGCCAAGGGCAAGATCCTGGCGTGGGACCACACCATCGTCGGCCAGTCCATCACCAAGGGCTCGCCGTTCGAGGCCTTCATGATCAAGAACGGCATTGACGCCACGGCCATCGAAGGCATGAAAGAGCCCTACGACGTGCCCATGAAGCTGTCGGTGCACCACCCGGACGTGAACGTACCGGTGCTGTGGTGGCGCAGCGTGGGCTCCACCCACACGGCCTACGCCATGGAGACCCTGATCGACGAAGTGGCCCGCACCACCAAGCAAGATCCCGTGGCCTACCGCCTGGCCCTGATGGGCGACAAGCACCCGCGCCACAAGGCAGCCCTGCAGCTGGCCGTCGCCCAGTCGGGCTACGGCAAGAAGAAGCTGGCCGTCGGCCGCGCCTGGGGCGTGGCGGTGCACGAGTCGTTCGAGTCGGTGGTGGCCTATGTGGTCGAGGCCTCCGTCAAAGACGGCACGCCCAAGCTGCACAGCATCACGGCCGGCGTGCATTGCAACCTGGTGGTCAACCCCAAAAGCGTGGAAGCCCAGGTACAAGGCGCCGCGCTGATGGGCCTGGGCACCTGCCTGCCCGGCGCAGCCATCACGCTCAAGGACGGTGTGGTGGAGCAGAGCAACTTCGGCGACTACGCCGTGCCCCGCATCACCGACATGCCGCAGGTGACGGTGCACATCGTGCCCAGCGCCGATCCACCGAAGGGCATGGGCGAACCTGGGTTGCCGCCGCTGGCACCTGCGTTTGCCAATGCCATCGCGCAGATCACGGGCAAGACGCCACGCGAGCTGCCGTTCAAGCTGGCTTGATAAAGCTTGTTGGAATGAGAGCGCCGGGTTTGGGAAAGCACGGCGCTTTTTTTTAGACCCATCCATCTGCTTCAGTTCGGTGTCCACCATGGCATTGCTCTGGCTGTGTTTTGGCGCGCAGCTTTCGGCGTAGCTCAAGCGGCAGAGAAATGACTGCAATGCACCCAATACCATCATTGAATGGGGCGTTGGAGACAACCAGAATCAAACGGCCATCTGCCTCCGATGCGGCGTTGATGCACTAGTTGGTTTCAATGGTCCGCCCGATGACCTGTGGTTGAGAACTACTTGTACGCACGCATTCGGCGAGGATTGAGCTTCAGCTTTGGGCCCATACAGTCATCTCCCGACGCGCACTTTGTAAGTGAGAATGAGGAATGACCGATAGCAATCTCCCAGAACGGCCTTCGTATGAAGCCGCATGTCATTGCGGTACTGTGCGGTTTTCATTGCGCTTAAGAGATGGCCTGAGAACAGCCCGTAGATGCAACTGCTCCTACTGTCGGATGCGAGGGGCAGTAGCGGTATCGGCCGACCTAGACGATATTCAGGTCACGCATGGCAATGAGGCACTCACGCTGTACACGTTTAATACGGGAGAGGCCAAGCACTACTTCTGCTCAAGGTGCGGTATTTACACCTTCCACCAGCGTCGCTCATCGCCAGACCAATACGGAGTCAATGTGGCCTGCATCGAAGGGATGAGTCCTTTTGACTTCGCGGAAGTGCCAGTCAACGAAGGCAGAACACATCCGAAAGATCGAATTGGAGGAGGCTCTGCGATCGCAGGATGGCTTAGATACGAAGCCAACCCCGAATCCCGCGAGAGAGCCTCTGGGTAGCAAGTTCTACGTCCGGTTCTGGCCGGTAGTACTCATTCGTTTACCGTCACTGAATGACTGCAACACAGCTATAGCGGTTTCCATCTCTCTCAACACCTTTGTAATCTGGAAAACGAAGACGCTTCAACTGCCGCGCTTGGAAAACATGCAAATCGGGGCAGAACCCATGACCGATTCTGTTTTCAGATTACGGAGATTATTTTGATGATCAAGGCCCCTTGTGCGCGGTCGCCAATGGTGGGTGTTGCGCCATGTGCGTGGCGGCGTTCAATACTTTAGATTCACCCCCAGATCGCCCAGCTTTTTCGCAAAAGAGTCCCTGCGTTTTGCCGCCTTTGCCGCTGTTTCTGTGGCGGCTTGTATCGCCTTGGGGCCCTTGTTCGCAGCCGCTTGGATCAGTCCGAACTTGTGAGCGGCATCTGCCTCGGCCCGCTTGAATGTGGCAATCAGTTCAGCATGCGCAATGGTTGGATTCACATCGGCTCCCTTATCAATCAGCGCCGTCACGCTTAAATTTGGACGTTGGCGCGAAGCAAGGCGGTTCTCAATTCGCGCGTGGCCGGTTTGGAAATATCCACCTTTTGCACCGCCAGATCGAACGAAGAGCCTGGCTTGATGCTGGTGGGCAGTATCTCTTTGGCTGGAAGCTTGGCAGGGTAGGTGCCTTTACCCGGACACATGCGAACGGAAAACCCGAATTCTTCGAGCAGGCCTTTTGCATACAGCTCCGCCAATTGGTGAAACGATACGAAGGTGGAGCGTTTCACGTCTTTGAGTCCGGGCTGGCTGACGTCGCGAACGAGCTCGAATTTGCCCAGTGAATCGCGCTGTGTATCAGTAAAAGGATGCAGCAAGAAAGTCTGACGAACGCCATCCTTTTTAGACACCAAAGTGTGCTCGACGGCTATATCGGTTAGCAGCATATTTTTTCTATCTCCGCGAGTTGCGTTTTGCACGGCCGCATCCGCCGGCGAGCCTCACCCAAAGTCGCAGATTTTGTTTTCGAACCCCGTCACCGGGGAGCACGATGCGGTCAAAAATCGCCCGCGGGGCGGGGACTTTAACTGAAGGGCCGCGCATGGCAGGTCCATAGTGCACGGCAAACACACCGGTTCGGGCCAAAAACTGCCTGCCAATGGTGGTCGAGTGAAAGTTCGAAATCAGCCCAAGGCCGTCTGTGGCGCTGCAGACCATTACTAATCAATGAAAAGTGCTGCTAGCGCTTTTCCGATAGGTGCTGACTGCTATCAATATTGAAGTGATCAACAGGATTTTTGCCTGCGCCGCCATCACTTCATTTCAAACTACGCTGATGGCGCTTTGCGCCTTAGAGACCCTCCGATACGCGTGCGCCGCAGTCCTCTACGGTGCTCGGCGGTCCATGAGATGCTCTGGCCCCAGCGCTGCACAGGTGGTAGCGCCCAGCATAGCCAGATTGCGGTCCACCTCGGCGCGCAATAGATCGATGGCCGCTGTAACGCCTGCCTCGCCGTCAACTGCTGCTGCGTAGTTGAAGGGCCGCCCCACAAACACTGCCTGCGCGCCCAGCGCCAGGGCCTTGATCACGTCGGTGCCCCGGCGGATGCCGCCGTCCAACATCACTGTCATGCCGCTGCCAGCCTGCTCGGCAATGGCGGGCAGCACTCGCAGCGGGGCCACGGCGCCATCGAGCTGGCGACCGCCGTGGTTGCTGACGATGATGCCGTCCACCCCGTGCTGGCGGGCGAGGGCGGCATCCTGCGGGCTGAGGATGCCCTTGACGACCAGCGGGCCGCGCCACTGGCGGCGGATGTGGGCGATGTGGCTCCAGTCAAAGTGGTCGCGCGCGGCAAAGTCGCGCTGCACACGCGATGACAGGATGGGCGCGCCGCGTTCGGCAAACGAGTTTTCAAAATGCGGCATGCCGTGGTGTGCCAGCGTGCGCAGCAGCGTGCCTGCCAGCCAGCGCGGGCGCACCAGGCCGTCCCACGCCAGGCGAAGGCTGGGGCGCAGCGGGGTGGAGAAGCCCGCGCGGATGTTGTTCTCGCGGTTGCCCGCCACGGGGATGTCCACCGTCACTACGAGGGTCTGTACGCCTGCCGCAATCACGCGCCACAGCAAGGCGTCGATGCGTTCGGGGGTGCCGGGCAGGTAGGCCTGGAACCAAGTGCCGGGGGCGGCGGCCATCACTTCTTCCAGCCGGATGAGCGAGCTGCCGCTTTGCACAGCCGGGATGCCCGCCGCTGCCGCCGCACGGGCGAGCACGATGTCGCCCCGGTAGGCCGACAGCGCCGCGATACCCATGGGCGCGATGCCAAAGGGGCTGGCATAGCGCTGGCCGAACAGGGTCACGCCCTGGTCGCGTTGGGCCACGTTGCGCAGCACGCGGGGGACGAGGGCGATCTCTCGGAACGCCTGGCGGTTGTCGTCCAGGGCCAGGTTGTCTTCCGCCGCCCCGGCCACGTAGCCAAAGATAGGGCGGGGTAGCACGCGACGGGCAGCGGCTTCAAAGTCGTCCAGCGACAGCAGATGGGACGTGCGGCCACTACGATGCGTTCCGTTGAAGGCGCTCCAGGCATTGGTGGCGGGCTGTTGGGGCGTGGTGGAGGGGGTGGGCATGGCGTGGTTCCAGGCAAGAGCAAACAAGGGCTGGAAAGCAGTGTCCTGAAACCGCAATAATCAAGAAAGCGAATTTATTGCTAATTATTTGTTCGCCAAATTGAAAATATATTCACGACATGACCCTCAAGCAGCTCGAAGCCTTCTACTGGGCAGCCACCTGCAGCAGTTTTGCCATGGCGGCCGAGCGGGTGCACCTGTCGGTGTCCTCGCTGTCCAAGCGGATCGCCGAACTGGAGGCATCGCTGGGCCAGGTGCTGTTTGACCGCGCCGGACACCGCGCGGCGTTGACGGAGGCGGGCACGCGACTGCTGCCTCTGGCGGGCGCGTTGCTGCAACAGGCAGACCGTTTGCAGCAGGACATGGGTAGCACCATCGGCCTGCGCGGGCCCTGCCGCCTGGGGGTGGGCGAGCTGACGGCGATCACCTGGCTGCCGCGCCTGGTGGAAGCCCTGGCGGCGGCGCACCCGGCACTGGAGGTGTCGGTGCACGTGGATGTGGGTGCAGCCCTGGCGGAGCGGCTGGACAAGGGCGAGCTGGATGTGGCCGTGATCGCTGGCCCCGCCAGCCGCAGCGCGCTGACCTCGGTGCCGCTGGCGCATGCGCGCTTTGCCTGGTGCGCTGGCCCTGGCGTGGCGCACGGCCTGCGCCAGATGGATGCCGATGCGATGCAGTCGCAACCGCTGGTAACGCTGCCGCAAGGCTCGGGGGTGACCCACCTCATCGACGACTGGCTGCGGCAGGCCGATGCACGCCCCGCACGCAGATTGGTGTGCAACCACTGGGGCGCCATCGTGGGCTTGCTGGCTCAGGGCAGCGGCACTGGCCTGCTGCCCGAGGGCTGGGCGCAAGCCCTGCACGCCCGGGATGTGTTGCAGGTGTTGCCCAGCCCTGTGCCGCTGGGGTCGCTCGACTATGCGTTGCACAGTCGGCGTGATGACCTGCGGCCGCTGGTGAGCATGCTGCACGGGCTGGCAGCGCAGCATGCGGATTTCACGGTGGCGAGTGGCGCGTTCTGACAGCTTGATGCGCGGATGGCGGCCCTAGAATCGCGCCGACTGCAAGCCGCAGCCGCCGGCCCCCGGAACCTGCTCAAGCGCAACCCCATGCTTCAACCAACCTCACTTCCCGTCGTTCTGGTGCTGGCCTCGGGCCGGGGAGAGCGTTTTGCCGCGTCCGGCGGTGCGGTGCACAAGCTGCGCGCGCCCCTGGGAGCAAAGACCGTGCTGGAACACACCCTCGATGCCGTGCGCGCCAGCGGCCTGCCCTGGCACCTGGAAGATGCAGGCCACCCCGGCATGGGGGATTCGATCGCCGCAGCCGTGCGCGCCACGGCCCAGGCGCCCGGTTGGCTGGTGTTGCCGGGGGATTTGCCGCTGATCCGTCCCGACACCTTGCGCACCATCGCCGCCGCGCTGGCGGACCCGGACTGCGCCGTGGTCATGCCGGTGTACCAGGGCGAGCGCGGTCACCCTGTGGGGTTTTCGGCCGCATGCTTGTCCAGCCTGTTGGCGCTGACCGGCGAGCAGGGCGCCGCCAGCGTGGTGCGCGCGCAGGCGCAGCAGGGCAGGGTACGGCAGGTGGAGGTGGATGACGAAGGCACGGTGACCGACATTGACACCGTGCAAGACCTGGAGCGCGCCGCGCAGTTGCTGGCGGCGCGTGGGTAACGGCGGCGAGGGCCGCTTCCGCTTTATTTGGAAGCAATCACCGCGCAAGCCAGGCGTGGTCCTGCGTTGCCGGTGGGTTGGGTCTTGTAGTCGTCGGGGTCGCGGTGAACGATCAGGCCCTTGCCGACGATGTCCGTGGTTGGGCCGCCCACGCTGATGGACCGCGACACAAAGCTGAATGCGGCGACGCCATATTTGTCGGCCTTGAGGCTGGGCAGGTCACCGGTGTGGTGTTCGCCCGCGCCGTGGGACCCGTGCGGTTTGGCCGTGGGGTTGAAATGTCCGCCGGTGCTCATGCCGTCGCCGCTCGAGCAGTCGCCCTTTTCATGCACATGAAAGCCGTGTTCTGCATCGGGTTTGAGTCCACGAATTTCACCCGACACCTGCACGCCATCGCCGGTCTGTACAAACGTCACCGTACCAGTGGCTGTGTTGCCCCGGGTGGGCTCCAGCTTGGCGGTAGCGCGGTTGCCAGACAGGTGGGAGGCACAGCCCGCCAGCGCCACAACAGCCAGGGAAGACAGGGCAAAAGCAAAACGAATCTTCATGACTCAAACTCCTCGGTGCGAATGAATGAACGCGGGATTGAACCCGATACAAAGGCGCAGTCTCGCAAGCCACCACGCGAGAGTCCAGAAAAATGTGCACTATGCCTCTTTTTGGGCCAACGCGATCAACCGAGCCAAAGCCCTGTCGTGGATGCCGTGCTTGCGCAACTCGTCGTAGGTGGCCTGGGCGTAGTCGCGGGTGGTGCCGTAGCGTCCACAGGCCTGCTCGAAAATGCGGCAGTATTCGTGGTCTGGCAGCTCGCCCGTGTGGTTGGGACTTTTGCGCGACAGGGTAAAAGTCAGCGCCCGCACCGGGCCATGGGGTGTGTGGCACGTCAGCCAGCGCGGGTCGTAGACAGCGGTGACCATCTCGCGCTGCCACAGGTTGATCATCACCTGCCGCGCATGCACCTTGTCCACGCGGAACACCATGCCCCGGCAGCTTCCGCCCGACAGCATGCCGAACACCAGCCCCGGGCACTCGGGCGTGCCGCGGTTGATACGGCTCCACATCTTGAGCGCCCGGTGCCAGCCGTGGACCTTGGCCGGGCGGCGCTCGGCGTAGTCAAAATCCGGCCGCCAGATGAGCGACCCATAGCCAAAAATCCACAGGTCCTGATGGCCACCCCATTCCTGGAGGGCACGCTCCAGCATCGGCGCCGGGTCTCGCAGTGGGGCGGGCAGATTCGTCATGCCTTCACTCTACAATCGAAAGCTTTGCTGCAATCGGCCAGGGCCTTGTTTTCGCAACGCCTGCATTGGCCGTCCAACCACTTTATTCATCACTACAGGGATCTTCCATGTCCAGCTCTGACGACGATAGCCAACAACGTTTTGCCCTCGGTTTTCTGTTTGCACTGATTGCGTTGGTGATCTCCGTGGTGGTGGGCACCGTGGTGGTCAAGCGTCTGGGCGCCAAGGCACCGGTCCGGCCTGCCGCCGTTGCAGCCAGCAACACGCCCGCAGCACCCGCCGTAGCCGTGGAAGAAGATATTGCCAGCGTGCGCGTGGAAAGCGGCGTGGTGAAGTTCTACTTTGCCACCGCCAAGGCCGAACTGGCCGCAGGCGCCAACGAAGCCCTGGCTGATGTGGTCAAGGGTGTGGCTGAAGGCAAGAAGGCCGTTGTTTCGGGCTTCCACGACGCGACGGGCGACGCCGCCCTGAACGCGGAGCTGGCCAAGCAGCGTGCAGTGGCCGTGGCCGAAGCGCTCAAGGCCCTGGGCGTGGCCGAAGACAAGGTGGAGCTGAAGAAGCCAGAAGAAGCCACCGCGACCGGCAGCAACGCCGAAGCCCGCCGCGTGGAAGTGACGCTGGGCGCCCTGTAAGCGCCGCCTGCTTCTCCAACAAAAAACCCGGCGCTGCCGGGTTTTTTGGGACCAAATGGCCGCATGCGCTAGTGGAATATGCGCCAGCAGCTATCTATTTGATAGTGAATATCACCGCAGACCCTGGCCGCCTGCGCCTTCGGCGCGCTGGATCAACTCGATCTTGTAGCCATCGGGGTCGGTCACAAACGCGATCACCGTGGTGCCGCCCTTGACCGGACCTGCTTCGCGCGTCACGTTGCCGCCCGAGGCCTTGATCTTTTCGCACGCGGCATACGCATCGGGCACGCCCAGCGCGATGTGGCCGTAGGCCGTGCCCATGTCGTAGCTTTCCACGCCCCAGTTGTAGGTCAACTCGATCTCGGCCTGGCCGGGGTTGCCGCCCTCGAAGCCCAGAAAGGCCAGCGAGTATTTGTACTCGGGGTTCTCGGACTGGCGCAGCAGTTGCATACCCAGCACCTGGGTGTAGAAATCAATCGAGCGTTGAAGGTTGCCAACGCGCAGCATCGTGTGGAGGAATTTCATCCCTTCGATTGTGCAGGCAGATCGAAAACCAGGCAGGTGGTGGTGGCGTGGGCATACAGCGTGCCGTCCGGCCCCACCAGGCGCGCCTCGGCCGTGGCCAGCTGGCGCCCGCTGTGGATCACCCGGCCCTCGGCGCGCACGCGCTGTACCTTGGGCGTGATGGCCTTGACCAGGTTGATGCCCAGCTCGGCCGTGGTGTAGCCGCGCCCAGGTTCCATGCGCGTGTGGATGGAGCAGCCCAGGGCGGAGTCGAGCAAGGTGGCAAACCAACCGCCATGCACCGTGCCCATGGGGTTCAGGTGCTCTGCGCGGGGTGTGCCCTGGAAGATGGCCGTACCTTCGCCCACTTCGACGATCAGGAAGTCCAGCGTCTTGGCAATGGCCGCGTAGGGCAGCTCACCGCGCAGCATGGCCTGCATCTGCTGCAGGCCGTTCAGGTGGGCGATCTGCTCGCGGCGGGCCACGCCCGGGCCGGGGCCTGCATCCAGCGTGGCCAGGATGTCGCGCTCCTGTGCCAGCCAGTCTTCAAGGTGGTTGTGCTGTGTCATGGGGTGTCCTGGTTTGTAGCGGGGTTGAAATGCATGAGTTGCATATGCAATTATTGCAGATACAATCAAATCCATGCAAGCCAACCCATCCACCCTGGCCCCTGTGCTGCCGCAGGGCTGTACCAACTTCAAGCTGCGCCAGCTGATGCGCCGCGTGGCCAACCACTACGACGCCGAAATGGCGAAATGTGGACTCAAGACCACGCAGTATTCGCTGCTGTCGCATGTGCTCAAGCTGGGCCCGATTCGCCCCGGTGATCTGGCCACGGAGATGAAGATGGATGCGTCCACGCTGACCCGCAATCTGCGCCCGTTGGTGGACGCGGGCTGGGTGACGCTGAAGGCGGGTACGGACGCACGCAGCCGTCTGGTGCACATCACCGACGCAGGTCGCGACAAGCGCGCGGAAGCGCAACGCCACTGGAAGGCCGCACAACTGGCGCTGAACGAGGCACTGGGCGTGGAACGCGTGATGGCCTTGCACGCGTTGGTGGACGACTCGCTCGATTTGCTGGCTGCACTGCCAGTGCAGGAGACTGCGCATGACGAATAACCACACCCCTCAGGCGACGGCAACCAAGCCCGCCGCACCGCTGGCCCTGTGGCTGGTGCTGCTGGCGGCCGCAGGCGCCTTTGCACTGACCATGGGCACGCGGCAGACCATGGGTCTGTTCCTGTCCGCACTCAACACCTCCACGGGCCTGGGCATCGGCAGCATCAGCCTGGCGTTTGCGTTTGGCCAACTGTGGTGGGGGCTGACCCAGCCGTTTGCCGGGGCTGTGGCCGACCGCATCGGCACGGGTCGTGTGATCCTGATCGGTGTGGCGCTGGTGGCGCTGGGCACCTTCATCACGCCGTATATGACCACCACGGCCGGGTTGATTTTTGCGATTGGCGTGTTGGCCGCAGGCGGCGCAGGCATGGCTGGGCCGTCTGTGCTGATGGCGGCCACTGCCCGGCTGGTGCCTGTGCAAAAGCGCGGGCTGGCCAGCGGCATCGTCAACGCGGGCGGCTCGTTCGGGCAGTTTTTGATGGCGCCCATCGCCATCAGCCTGACCGCCGCCGTGGGCTGGGCCAGTGCGATGCAGTGGCTGGGCGTGCTGGTGCTGCTGGCGCTGCCGGCGGTGTGGGTGCTCAAGGGCAACTCCAACGCGCTGGCGGCACAGGCTGCAGCGGTATCCGGCCAGAAGGCATTGACCGCGCGCGAGGCCATTGCCCAGGCCCTGGCCACACCGAGCTACCGGTATCTGGCGGCAGGCTTTCTGGTGTGCGGCTTTCACGTGGCGTTCCTGGCCACGCACTTGCCCGGCGTGATTGCAGCGTGCGGGTTGGCGCCCGAAGTAGGGGGCTGGTCGCTGGCGGTGATCGGGCTGTTCAACATTGCGGGCAGCCTGGCCATGGGGTGGGCGGTAGGGCGCTGGCGCATGAAGTCGCTGCTGTCGCTGCTGTACGCCACGCGAGGTCTGGCGGTACTGATTTTCCTGTTTGCTCCCAAGACGCCGGCCGTGGTGCTGGTCTTCGCCGCCGTTATGGGCATCACCTTCCTGTCCACCGTACCACCCACGGCCGGACTGGTCGCCAAGATGTTTGGCACGGCCAACATGGCAATGCTGTTCGGCATCGTGATGCTGTCGCACCAGATTGGCGGATTCCTGGGTGCCTACCTGGGCGGCAGCGTGTTCCAGGCCACCGGCAGCTATGACTGGGTCTGGTACATCGACATCGTGCTGGCCGTGGGCGCAGCGCTGGTCAACCTGCCGATCCGGGAAGCGCGCGTGGCGCGCCCCGCCGCCACAGCGGCCTGACCAACCACCTTCTCTCCACGAAAGCCATCGACATGACGCAGACCCCCGCCAGCAACGTTTCGACAGCCCCCACGTCTCCGATTTACCTGGACGACCTGTCTGTCGGCGACCAGTTCCAAAGCGGCGAACACGCCATGGACGAAGCGCAGATCACCACCTTTGCCGCCCAGTTCGACCCGCAGCCCTTTCACCTGGACGACGCTGCTGCGCGCGAGACGCTGTTTGGCGGTCTGGCCGCCAGCGGCTGGCACACGGCGGCCGTGACCATGCGTCTGCAAGTGACCAGTGGGCTGCCGATTGCAGGCGGCATCATCGGCGCAGGGGGCGAGTTGACCTGGCCCCGGCCCACACGCGCCACCGATGTGCTGCATGTGGTGAGCGAGGTGGTGCAGATCCAGCCCTCCAAGTCCAAGCCCGACCGGGGCATGGTCACGGTGCGCAGCGAGACCCGCAACCAGCACGGCGATGTGCTGCAGCTGTCTACCGTGCGCATCGTGGTGCCACGCCGGCCTGCAGCCGGTGGGGCAGGGGCCTGATGTGACCGAGGCCCTGAACCCGCGCACCCGCATGCTGCTGGAGGCGCCCATTGCGCCCACCTTGCTGCGGCTGGCCGCGCCCAACGTGCTGGTGATGCTGGCGCAGGCGGGCGTCGGGCTGATTGAGACCTACTTTGTCGGCCAGCTGGGCACCGATGCGCTTGCGGGCATGGCGCTGGTGTTTCCGGTCGTCATGCTGATGCAGATGACCTCGGCGGGCGCCATGGGCGGCGGCATTGCTTCGGCCATAGCACGCGCCCTGGGCGCAAGGCGGCGGGACGATGCCGACGCGCTGGTGCTGCATGCGCTGGCCATTGCGGCGGTGTTTTCGCTGGTCTTTACTGTGGGCGTGGTGGGAGGAGGGCGCTGGCTCTACACCCGCATGGGCGGCACGGGCGGCGCGCTGAATGCGGCACTGGTCTATTCCAACTGGGTGTTTGCGGGCGCGTTTCTGGTCTGGCTGTTCAACACGCTGTCGGCCGTCATCCGGGGTACGGGCAACATGGCCGTGCCAGCCTACGTCACGGTGCTGGGCGCGTTTGTACTGGTGCCGCTGTCGCCACTGTTCATCTTTGGCTGGGGCCCCATGCCGGGCCTGGGCATTGCCGGTGGCGCCATTGCGCTGATGGCGTATTACCTGATCGGCAGCGCCGTGCTGGCCGCATACCTGTGGTCGCCGCGCAGCCTGCTGCGGCCGTCGCTGGCGCACATCCGGTTTCGTTGGGTGCTGTTCAAAGACATCCTGCGGGTGGGTCTGGTGGGCACGGTGTCTACCGTCGCCACCAATCTGGCGATTGGCGTCACGACCGCATTGGTGGGTGGTTTTGGCACAGCGGCCATCGCGGGCTACGGCACCGCATCGCGGCTGGAATACCTGTTGGTGCCGCTGGTGTTTGGCCTGGGCGCGCCGCTGGTGGCCATGGTCGGCACATGCATCGGCGCCGGCCAGCGCGAGCGCGCCTTGCGCGCCACCTGGATTGGCGCGGCCATGGCGTTTGTGATGGCCGAGGCGATTGGCCTGTGGGCGGCAGCCTTTCCCAACGCGTGGCTGTCCCTGTTCAACAGCGACCCCGCCATGCTGGAAGCGGGTGCGCTGTATCTGCGCACCGTCGGCCCCGTGTACGGCTTCTTCGGCCTGGGTCTGGTGCTGTACTTTGCCTCACAAGGGGCAGGGCGCCTGCTCTGGCCGGTGATCGGCAACATCGTGCGCCTGGCGGTGGCCGTCACCGGCGGCTGGCTGGCGCTGCGCTGGGGCGGTGGACTGGCTGCCGTGTTTGCAGCGCAGGGGGCGGCGCTGGTGCTTTACGGCTTGGTCAACGCCTGGGCGATTGCTGGCGGCGCCTGGTTCGGTCCGGTGGGCTGGCCGCGCAGTACCACCCGTCTGCTGCAGCGCATGCCACAGGTCTGAAAGTGATGAAAACAGCTGCTAGCGCTAGTGAATCATGCGCTGGCAGCTATCAAAACAGGAGTGGCCAGAAGTGCGTCAGACCGGCACGGTGTAGTTGAGCGTCATGCGCCCACCGTCCACAGTCACAATCTCGCCGGTCACATAGCTGGCCGCATCGCTGGCCAACCAGGCCACCACATCGGCAATCTCGGACGGCTCGCCCAGCCGCTTCATGGGCGTGCGGCTCATGATCTTGTTCTTGGCCTCATCGCTGGTCAGCACGGCCTTGGCGGCCAGCTCAGTGGCAATGGTGCCCGGGGCCACCGCGTTCACGCGGATGTTCTTGTCGGCCAATGCCAGCGCCATCACCCGCGTGAGCTGGTTCACGCCGCCTTTGCTCACGTTGTAGCTGGAGATATTGGGAATGGTCAGCACACCGTTGACCGAGCTCATGTTCACGATCGAACCGCCTCCCGATACCACCATGGCCCGCGCCACCGCCTGGCCGACCAGGAACGAGCCCTTGAGGTTGACCCGCAGCACTGCGTCAAAGTCGGCCTCGGTTACCTCCAGAAAGTCTGCCGCGCGAAAGATGCCCGCGTTGTTCACCAAAACGTCGATGCGCCCATGGGCCGCCAGGGTCTGGGCCACCAGTGCATCCACTTGCGATTTATCGCCCACATCGCAGCGCACATACAGCGCGCCCAGCTCCTGCGCCAGCGCCTGGCCACGCGCATCGTCCACGTCGACGATCACCGGCTTGGCGCCTTCGGCCGCAAAGCGGCGGACACAGGCCTCGCCAATGCCTTGGGCGCCACCCGTGACGATGCAGACGCGGCCCTGATGACCGAAGTGGATGGACGATGTAGAAGGTGCTTGGGTGGGAAGGTTCATGGGCGGTGATGGTAGCGGCTTGAACAGGATGCAGGGCCGACGGCGCATTGGCGCTTCGTTGGAATGACATCATTAACACTAGATACGATGTATATTATGTTAAATATCAAATACACACTCTGTGCGGTGTCGAACAGACACTCCACGCCCCCCAACCGCACCATGCGTCGGCCTTGGGGGCACCTGCTGTGGCGGCGTTCTCCCAAGTCTCCCTTCCGGAAAGTCCGTCTGGACTGGTTCCAACGCCTCCCACCAAAACGCGAGCGCCGCTGCGTTGAAAGAACCCATGACCACTTACCTTGCGTGTTTAGGCACCCGCCCTGAGATCATCAAGATGGCACCGTTGCATCGCGAGCTAAAGCTGCGTGGCCACCGCGTGGTGGTGCTCCACACCGGGCAGCACGCCGAGGTGGCCGAGGTGCTTTACCGATTTTTTGATATGGGGCCAGACCTGCGCTTGGCACTGGAGCGGCGCACACCGAGGTTGGGCGACCTCACGGCGCTGTTGCTGGAGGGAGTGGACAGGCTGGTGGACGAAACCCAGCCTGATGTGGTGCTGGTGCAGGGCGACACGACGTCTGCGCTGGTCGGAGCGCTGAGTGGCTACTACAACGACAAGCCGGTCGCCCACATCGAGGCGGGTTTGCGCACAGGCACACGCGAGCCGTTTCCGGAGGAAAAAAACCGGGAGCTGATTGCACGGCTCGCCCACTGGCACTTCGCACCGACGGCGCGGACCCGGGACAACCTTTTGCGCGAAGGCATCGCAGACGCCTGTATCTCCGTCGTCGGCAATACGGTGATTGACGCGGCGCGCTGGACGCAGGAGCGCCTGCAGACCAATGCATCGTCCGCGCCTTCTGTCTTGCCGTCCGGTTCGTCTTCAGTGGTACCAGCCATGGTCGCAGAGTTTCTAGATCAGCAAATAAACCAACGGCTTCTGTTGGTGACTGCCCACCGCCGAGAGAACTGGGGCGACCCCATACGCAATATCGCCACTGCCATCGGGCAGTTGCTGGCGGCCCATGGCGATCTGGTTGTGGTCTGGCCGCTTCACCCCAACCCAGCCGTCAGTCAGGCGGTGAGGCCGGTGATCGACGCATTGCCGGACGACCTGCGCCAACGGGTGTGTCTGACCGAACCCATGGACTACCCTGCCCTCATCAGCCTGCTGCAACGCTGTTACTTCACGCTGACGGACTCGGGCGGCATTCAGGAAGAGGCCTCTGCTCTGAGGCGGCCAGTGCTGATTGCGCGCGACAGCACCGAGCGGCAGGAGCTGGTGGAAGCTGGTGGTGCGGTACTGGTTGGCACAGACATCCGCCGCATGGTGACTGAGGCGGCACGCCTGCTGCGCGACGATGGGGCGTACCGCAGCATGCAGCTGGAAAGCAGCCCGTTTGGCGATGGCCACACCGCGCAGCACATTGCAGACCGGCTCTGCACGGTGGACTGACAGCGCTTGCGGCCCCACCACCATCCAGGATGGTGCGGGGACGGCGGCCGTTCAGGCGGTAACTGTATCCAGCGCCGCGGGTGCGGTCAGCAGTTGGCTGACCTCTTTGGCAAACCGGCTGGCCATCCGCTGCGCCCTGAGTGCAGTACGGCACTCCACCAGCACCCGCACAACAGGCTCGGTGCCCGAGGCACGCAGCAGCACCCGCCCATCGTCGCCAAGCAACTTTTCGGCCCGCAGCTGGAAGTGGGGCATCCAGGTGTTGTCGGCCATCCCCGCACCACGGGTCACGGGCACATTGACCAGGCACTGAGCGTTCATGCACAGATCGCTGCACAGCTGCGACAAGCTGCGCTGCGAGCGCTTCATGGCAGCAACCACCCGCAAGGCTGACATCACGCCGTCTCCGGTGCTGTGCCAGTCCAGCCCGATCAGGTGGCCCGAGCCCTCGCCGCCCAAGCGCCAACCCCGCTGCTTGAGCAGCTCCAGCACATGCCTGTCACCCACGGCAGACCTTGCAAAGTCCAGCCCACGGCGCAGCAGCGCTTGCTCCAGCCCCTGGTTGCTCATCACCGTGCCCACCACCCCACCCTGCAAGCCATCGTTGGTCTGGGCATCCACGGCCAGCACGTACAGCAGCTCGTCACCCGCATAGATGCGGCCCTCGCTGTCCACCATCACCAACCGGTCTCCATCGCCGTCCAGCGCCACGCCGACATCTGCCTGATGAGCCAGCACGGCCTCGCTCAGGTGCTTGGGCGACGTGGCGCCCACGTTGTCGTTGATGTTCTGCCCATCAGGCGTGGCGCCCACCGCAACCACCTCCGCGCCCAACTGTCGGAACACCTCGGGGGCGATGCGGTGGCAGGCGCCATGGGCGGCGTCGATGACGATCTTCATACCCTGCAGGTGCAAACCTGCCGGCAATGCCTGCCTGCAAAACTGGATGTACAGATCGGAGGCCTCGGGCAGCAGGGACACGCGGCCCAACCGAGACGATGGCAAACAGACCATGGGCTGGTCCATGGTGCGTTCGATCTCGGCCTCCATGCCGTCGGGCAGCTTGTCACCTGTGGCCGAAAAGAACTTCACCCCGTTGTCCTCACAAGGGTTGTGCGATGCACTCACCACCACACCCGCCTGGTAGCCGCGCAAGCGCGTCAGGTAGGCCACGCCGGGTGTGGGCAACTCGCCGCACATCACCGTGTCCACACCGGCCGCAGAAAACCCCGCCTGCAAGGCCGCCTCAAACATGGGGGCCGACCCGCGCGTGTCGGTGCCCACTGCCACCACAGGTCGCGGGTTCAGTCCCGTGTGCTGACGGCTGAGCAGCTGGCCGCAGGCGTGCGCCAGCCGCATGATGGTCTGGGGGGTCATGGGCTCCATACCCACTGGGGCGCGCACGCCGTCGGTTCCAAACATTTTTTGCGTTGTCATGGGTAGTCCTGTTGAATGAGATTCGCCAGATAACCCGCACCCCAGGCCAAGGCGAACACCGACGGTGGGGCTTTGGACCGAGACGGTCTGTGCGCTATCGAACGCGCCGCGTTATGTACGGTATCGAACAGACAGCTCTGTGCCTACACGCTGACCATGGCTTTCCATGCCACGGATCACCCATTGACACCAGACTCTCCAGCTCCCAAATGCCTTCATTTGTCACAGGCCCACTCTGGCCTGAAGCGCTGGATAGGCAACGCTCTGGCGTGCGCCGTTCTTGCAGCACCACTTTGTACTTCGGCGGCCGTGCTCGATCTGGAGGGGTATGCCGAGACCTCGGGCGCCATCTCGGTGCAGCACCAGGGCGACACGGTAGATCCCTACTTTGCCTTGCAGGCACTGCTGCTGGCTCAAAGCCATGGGCTGGATATTTCCACGCCTGCCAAGGCCTGGGGCGCCTGGCTGGTACAGCGGCAAAAGCCCGACGCGACCTTTGACCGTTTTTGCCGCAACGGCCCTGTGTGGGCCCCATGTAAAACCGCCGATGCCGATGACTCTGTACTCGGCCTGTGGCTGGCGTTCATGGACAGCATGCCTGCCTCACAACGCAGCCAGGCCAGTTGGGTGCGCAGCCGCATGGCTACCAGTGCGGCGCTGGCCAAGTTGGTAGACCCCAACCGGGGAATTTACCTGGTCTCACCGGTGTACCAACATGGGCTGCTCATGGACAACCTGGAGCTGTGGGCCTACCCGCTCACCCACAAGGCGGCACAAAACGCGCGCCACCCCAACTTCACCAAAACTCTGGCGACCGTGTTCTGGGACGATCAGCGCAAGCGCTACCTGGTTTCCACCCAGCCCGGACAGCGTGAGACCGCACATGCCTTCTACCCCGACGCCGTGGCGCAGATCTTTCCGCTGTTGGTGCGTTTTCCGCTGATCCCTGGTGGGGCGCCCGCGCATTACCGCCGCTGGATGGCTGAGCACCGCAACGAATGGCTGGCCCAGGTGAAGGACGACTTTGCCTGGGGTCTGGTGGCTGTGGTGGCACTGCAGCAAGGCGACATCCCCTCTGCCCGCTGTTGGCTTCGTACCGCCCTGCCCCATCGGCACGGCGCCCACTGGACGGTGACGGACGAAGTCGCCGCGCAAATCCTGCAGTCCAAGGCCATCACTGCCGCCGTGGACACAACTAACTGCACCAGTTCTCGTCACACCCCCGCACGGTCACCATGAACACCCACTACATCCACCGCCCTGCCCCGTCCCTTGTTCTGGCACTGGGGTTGCTGGCCCATGCCTTACCTGCAGCCCATGCGCAAGACGTTGCAGACCTGCCGGCCCCGGTCCGGGGCATTGAGGCCTACACCAGCCGCCACACCCTCACCAACGGGTATGGCAACTGGCATGAAGCTGGCGTGCGCGGCCAATGGGGTGTGAACAGCCAGTGGCTCGGCATGGAAATCGCCACCACGCGGCGGTTTGGAGAGTCGGGCCTGTTCATCGGGCTGTCCGACACCATGACCTGGAACGAAGACTGGTTCTCCATGCTATCGGTGGGCGCAGGCGATGGTGCTGCTTACCTGCCGCGCTACCGTGTGGACGGGTTCATCAACCGCAAGTTGCTGCCCACACGCCAATGGGTGGCCACCCTGGGGGCAGGTTACTACCGAGCGCCAGACGGCCACATCGACCGCAACATCAGCCTCGGGTCCACTTACTATTTCGATCTGCCGTGGGTGGTACAGGCAGAAATACGCTTCAACAACAGCTCCCCCGGTGGCGTGCGTACCCATCAGCAGTTTGTGGCGGCCACCTGGGGGCGCGCGCACCACACGCAGATCATTGCCCGCCACGGCTGGGGTGCCGAGGGCTACCAGGCCATTGGCAATGGGGTATCTCTGGTCAACTTTGACAGTCGCCAGTCACAGCTCACACTGCGGCAGTGGCTGGGCCCACAGTGGGGCATTACTGCGGGCCTAGAGCGCTACCGCAACCCCTACTATTCCCGCAACGGCGCCAAGCTGTCGCTGTTTTGGGAACTGCCCTAGGTTGTCCGAGCCTGCAGCGTCTAAGCGACAGCGCCTGACATGACCCGTTCATAGGTCTCCAGATCCTGGTCAAAGCACCCACAGCTTTGCGCCAGCAATGCCTCTCGGTCCAGCACAAGGATATGCCCGCGCGTGTACTGGATTACACCGCTCTCTTGCAGCTTGCCGGCCGCCAGCGTCACACCGGCCCGGCGTACCCCCAGCAGGTGCGCCAGCGTCTCATGGGTCATCTGGATGTCGGGGGTGCGCAGCCGCGTTTCGCTCATCAGCAGAAACCGCGCCAGACGCTGCTCCAGCGAATGAAAGTGCCCGCAGGCCACCATCGTGCCCATTTGCGATAGCTCGACATACAGATAGCGGGTGGTCAGCAGGCTCAGCGTCCGGCTGGCCAAACAATGGCTGCGCCAGGCATCCAGCTGGATTCGCCATGCCTGGCCTGCCCCCGAAACCACCGCATCAAAGGCCGAGGCCGTCACCCCCAGCCCTGCGCTGGCACCCAACATGCCCTCAAAGCCGATCTGTCCGGCCTCAAAGTGCCGCGCGCCCTCCAGGTTGGAGAGCAACGAGATCATGCTGTTGGTGGGAAAGTACACATGGCTGAGTCGTTCACCCGCTCGCCCCAATACTTGCTGGCTTTCCAGTTCGACCCACTCGGCAACGGACAGCAGGCGCGACCGCTCTGTAGGCCGCAAAAGGGCCAGCAGTCGGTTCGCGAGGGATTGGTCGATGTGCGGCTTCTTGACAGCAGGACGGGATCGTTTTGAATTCTCGGAGGGCACACCGTCTCTGTCTGTCTGCTGGCGCACATGGAGCTTACGCAAGCCCGCCCTCATGCCGCCGTGCTCCCGCCCAACACGGCTTTGGTGCGCAGATAGAAACCCAATTCGTTGATGGTGACCAGGCTGCGGTTGGCCGCAAAGGTTTTTTCCATGGCCGCCAGTTGAGTACGCGCCTGACTGCCCTGCCCTCGAAGCGCGGCAACGTACCCGAGGATGGCCCACGGGAAAGGGTCATAGCGCCCGGTTTCCCAGCCTGGTGAGCGCGTGTTGAGACAGTTCCACCCTGCTGCAAACAGCCCGGTCAGCTCGCGCAATCCAAAGGCCTGCGGGTACACCTGACAAGTGGTGCCAGGGTAAAACTCTGCGCTGGGTGCCAGCGCGGCGTCGCTGGCCAAAAATGACTGCTCTGGGGCCTTGTAGAGCTGGCGCGCAATGCCTTCTGCGGTATTGGTCGCCAGCAGGTCATAGTAGTTGGCTTCAGACAGTTCGCTGCGCGACCGCAGCACCGCCGCAAAGTCGCGCAGACCTCGGTAACCTTCGCAGTTGTCCATGAGGTAGCCGCTGGCGTTGGTCTGGCTGCGCGGCGCCTGAAACACTGCAGTCAGCCCCGAAGGCTTGGCAGTCAATGCCAGGTTGCGGTAAGCGATATTTTTGAGGGCGGCTTTGCGCGCCTCCCACCAGGCCCAATTGCCACTGGCCGCCACATAGCGCGACGCCAGGGACAGAAAGGTGGATGCATAGGCGTCGTCCGAGTCAGCCAGCACCTTCTTGACCACCGAGGTATTGGCCCGGCCATAGGGGAACTCAATATCCGCAATGGTGCTGGTGGCAGGATCGGTGCTGGCCAGGTACAGATTCAGATACGGGAGGACGTATGTTTCCAGATCCGGCGCACTGAGCATGGGCACCAAGGGCAACAATCCCAGGTTGGCGAAGTACCAGTTCAGGCGTCCATTGGGCGCCAGCTCGTAGCCACCGGCATAGGGACCCGACAGGATGCGCAACGCCTTGATCTCCGCTACAGCATCGATGGGCGCGCGAGCTTCTGACGCCCAGCTGGCCGAACACAAAAGCAACCCAGCCCCCAAGGCTGGCACCTTTTCTAGCAATGAACGACGCCGCATGTGCACGATCTCCGAACGCAAGCCCGGACACCGCTTTCAACATCTGGAGAGCAACAGCGCAAAAAGAAGCGCACTGCCAGGAAGGCCGACACCCCCGGGTAAAGGGTGGCGTACTTATTTTGCAGAAGATGCCTCCGATTTCTTCACTGCGTACGCAGGCGTACAGACAGGTGAACCTGGCAGCGCCGCAGAGGGTACGGCTGAACAGACCCGACAGGGGGATGAGCGCCCTAATGTGTAGCGGACAAGGGGGCCGTGCTGGCCGCCCATGCATACAGAGCCACAAACACCATCATGTCGAAAAGCGCCCCCAAACACAGGTACAGCACGGGCATGAATACCACCGAAAAGTGCTGCAGAACCAGCAGGTGCACCATGGCTTGCTGCGGCACCATGACCCCAAAGAACAACAAGATAAGCAAGGTATGCACGACCTTGGCCTGCCAGCTGATTTGCAGTGGGTAGTAGCCGAGCGCCATCAGCACCGGTATGGCCAGAATGAGCAAATAGCCAGCATCCAGCAGGTCCATGACATGGTTCAGCACCAAGTGCGGGAACGGCATCGGCGCAAACCAGAAGTACAGCAGCGCCAGTGCCTGCACCACGCACAGCACCCGCACCAGATACTGCGCGGGAAGCCATCGCCCTCGCAGGCGCAGTGCCAACCCCCAGGCCACCACAGTCAGCACGGCAGCCAGGGCAGCACCAGTGGTGATGGACAGCCCCAGGTCACCCGCGCCTGGCAACCAGCTCATCCCCAACAGGTCCTGGCGTGATGACACTGCCGCTGGCTGCAGCGGCATATGCAGCCACTGCGCCCAGGTGAGCAGGTAGTTGCGCCAAAAACCGTACAGAGGCTCCCGCAAAGCGTAGATCAGAGACAACCACACCACCGGCAGCCCCACCATTTGCAAAAGCAGCCATGGGTTGAGCCGGATGCGGCTGAGAGCGCGATGGGGCAACTGGTGCCTGTGGGTTTGTTGGGCCTGCGCCAACAGGCCACGCGCAGCATTGAAAGCCAGCTCGCGGTCTCGGCGGCTGTGGGGAATAACGGTGGGATGTGGCAAGTAGAAGCCCTCTGTGGCGGTTCAGCGGATGGAACAATGCGAGGGTGCAGGCCACCGACCAGCCATGCAATGCGGGTGCGCCGCGTTCACGCCGACCACACAATGCCCAGTTGGCGGGCCCACACGGTGCCATGCGCCCGGGCGCCCGCCTCCGCCATGATGGTTTCTGCGCTGACGGTGGTGAGGGCCTGCGGCGAGCCCACCTGTACCCCAGCGCCCAGCAGGATGCCCGATTCGGACACCACGGGTCCGGCCACCTGGGCATGGTCCAGGAGCTGGATCTGCTTTTCACTGCATAGCGAGCCCTGCACCCGCGCGTGGTCGCCCATGACGATGCCGCCACGGGCTTTCACGTCGCCTTCAATCACGGTGCCAGCCCCAATGAGCAAACGCCCCGTGACCACCAGCGAGCCGTGATACCGGTGCATGCGTGGCAGCTTACAGTCGCCGCGCACGAGCGTCACATGCTCGCTCTGGCGAAGCGCACCCTCCAGCCGATCAAAGCTGGCCTCGATCAAAGGCGCATGCTCCCGTTCAGGTTGCAGGGCCGCATCACCACCAAAGCGGATGTGTGGCGCCTGGATCCGCTCAAAACAGCAATCGGCCTCCAGCTCCACGGCGGTCGATGAAGACAGGCGCCGCAGCCCCGAACAGCCCCGGGCCAGATGCAGGGACGCGTCGGCATGTGCCCACTGCCCCACATCGCTACCCGCACCCAGCCGGATACGACCCTGCGCCAACAGGCCCACAAAGCGGCTGCGGGCCGGTGCTTCGAAGTCACCATGCACGAACAGCGGTGCAGCACATTGGATCGCTGTCTGCGGCTTGACCGAGCCCAGGCACACCAGGGGTCGCAGCATGCCGGCCCAGTTCACGCCCTCCAGTGACACCGGCGCAAAATCAAACTCGTTGGCATAAGGACCCGGCACTTGCGCCTGGTGGGCCTGCACCAGCGCGCGGAACCGGTCAGCGAAATGGTCGATGTCGGTGGTGTAGTGCGGCAACACCTGCAATGCCTCGGTATCGGTGGGGTGCCGCCACTCGCGCCAGGTGGGACCAAGGGCAATCACCATCAATCCCGAGCTGATCAATACGAAGGCCAGGTAGAACAAGGCGGTGTTCATTGTTCGACGCTCGGTTGCCGGTAGCGCACGGTCTTGTCCCACACCATGTCGCGGCGCAGCAGCTTGTCCATCAACTGCCCCCACACCGATGACGATATGGCAAACAGGCTGATCACGAAGCCCAGCAAGCTGAGCGGCAGCAGCCGCAACCGCCTGCGTTTGCCGTCCAGCAGTACCGCTACGGCGATCTCAAAGAACGCGGCAAAGTTGCCCAGCGTGCCATAGGCCATGAGCGCAAACAAGGAGATCAGCCCCGTCAGCATGTCCCCGGCATTGAAAAAATACAGGCCGAGCGCCAGCAGCCAACCCACCAGCAGCAACGGCGGCAGCACAAATACCCACAAAAGCAGCAGCCCGTCCAGGCGTTCTCGCCAGCTCAGGTAAGGACTGAATGCAAAGCGCAAGCCATAGCGCACCATCACCTGGTTGTGCCCCTTGGCCCAGCGCTTGATCTGCTTGATGCGCACCTGCCAGTCCTGAGGCACCTCCTCATAGCACTCGGACCTATTGGTGTAGACAGTCTTCCAGCCGTTGAGCAACAGCCGATAGGTAATGTCCGTGTCTTCGGCCAGCGTATCGTCGTGCCAGCCGCCCACCGCAGCCACAGCCGAGCAGCGCACGCCACCCACGGTGCCGCCGTACTGGGGCACCAGGCGAAGGTTCATACGGGCCTGCTGGTCCACCTGGTAGCCGCCGCTTCGCTCCAGATCCAGCATGCGTGTGAGCAGGTTCACCCCCGTATTGACCGGCACCACACGGCCCATCACTGCCCCCACCTCGGGGTCGAAAAATGGCGCCACTAGCTGCTTGAGCAGCCCACGGCCGGGCACATAGTCGGCATCGAAGATGATCACAATGTCGCCCTGCGCATGCTGCAGGGCATCCTTGAGCGCTGCGGCCTTGCCTGGCTTGCCCTTGGTACGGTGAAACGGCACGATTCGCCCCGGGTAACGGCCTACCCAGTCATCGATGATGGCGCGCGTGCCATCGGTAGACCGGTCGTTGACCGGCACCACCTTCAGCCGGTCGAGCGGGTAATTGGTGTCCAGCAGGGCCTGCAGGCATCCGGCGATCACCTGTTCTTCGTTGTGGGCAGCGATGAACACCGTGATCAGCGGCCAGTCTGCCTGATCGATGTCCAGGTACGGATGGCGCTGGTGCCCTAACAGGCGGTTCAGTGTGAGCACTCCATGCCGGGTGGCATACACCATCATCACCAAGATGATCATGGCCAGCAGCGCCGCCATGGTGGACAGCACCGCATATGCCACAGGGCCAGGCACCCACCGCTGACTGAGCGCTTCGATGGATTCAAGAGGCTGCGTCATCGGGGCCGCCCACGTACTGGCGCTGCCCAACAGGGTGGCAAATGCCGTCGCAAACCACAGCCACCGCGCCGGGGGAATTTCGGGTGCAGCGCTGCGCTCGGCAGGACCAAGCTGCCGGCTCTCTCGATTCACGTGCATAGAACGCCTTTTGTTCAGACCACTGCTGGACCCTGCGCGCAGGACGTGGAGTGGCGGCGTCTTGCGACCCCGTTACGTCACACCCTGCAGGGATGTGAGACGGAATGTAAGCAGCAGGCGGGGCACGGTCTGTTCGATGGCGAACACAGGCAAAGTCCAAGCGCAAAAGGGCCGTGGATGGGGCTCAATGCACCCGTGCCGTCAGTCGCCGTCCACCCGCTGCACGCTATCGGGCCAGCGATGGCGATGGGTTGGGCGAGACAGTCGCCTCGCGGTTTGCAAATTGGAACGCTGCATGGGTGCTCAGAAACACCCTGCCCTCCAAACGCAGCCCCAGCGGCGTGGTCTGCAGGCGGTCCAGCACAGGCCCTTTGACCTCTGCCAGCAGCAATGCCATGCCGCGCTGGACCAGGCTGCGCTCCAGGTCGGTGAGCACACCCAAGGCTGTGGTGTCGATCTGGTTGATGGCCGAGCACACCAACAGCACATAGTGCGTGTCAGGCTGTGCCGCAACCAGAGACTCCACCTTATCGAGTAACGCGTCCGAATTGGCGAAATACAGGCTTTCGTCGACCCGCACGGCAATCAGGCCGGGTTCGATAGTGACTGCATGGCGGGCGACGTTGCGGAAATGCTCCGTGCCAGGCACGCGCCCCACGACCGCAATGTGCGGATGGCTGCTGCGCCACACCAAAGTGCCCAGCGACAACGCCACCCCCATCAGGATGCCGACTTCCACGCCCAAAGCGATCACGCCCCCTGCGGTGGCCAGCAGGGCCATGGCATCCGCCTTGTCGTAATGCCAGGCCTCGCGCAGTGTCTCGACGTCAATCAGGGACACCACCGCCACGATGATGGTGGCCGCCAGCACGGCATGGGGCAGATAGTGAAACAGCCCGGTCAGCGCGGCAATCACCACACCCATCAGCACGGCAGAAATGACACCTGCCAGGGGCGTGTTGGCTCCGGCGGCAAAATTGACGACCGAGCGCGCAAAGCCGCCCGTGACGGGGAAACCGCCCGACAGCGCACTGGCGACATTGGCCGCTCCCAAGCCCAGCAGCTCTCGGTTGGGCTGAATGCGCTGCTGCCGCTTGAGCGCAAGCGATTGCGCTACCGACACACTTTCCACAAAGCCCACCAGCGAGATCAGCAGCGCAGGCAGCCACAGCGAGCCCACAGACGCCATAGAAACTGCGGGCAGCCCAAGCTGTGGCAGGCCCTGGGGCACCGTGCCGACAATGCTGACCCCTGCCGTCTGGTCCCAGCGCATGGCGGCCACCAAGGCGGTGGACACCATCACCGCCAGCATCGGCGCCAGTTTGGATGCGATGTCTGCCAACCGAGGGCTGGCGCCCAGGCGGACCAGCCACGGGGACAAGGACTTGCGCGCCAGCACGAGAAACAACACGCTGCCCGCACCAATGCCCAACGTGACCAGGTTGGTTCCGGGTGCCGCGTGCGCGAGCTGCACCACGGTGTCAAACACGTCGGTACCGCCGGCCCTTACCCCCAGCAGGTGCTTGACCTGGCCCACAGCGATGAGCACTGACGAGCCGGAGATAAACCCGCTGATGACCGGATGGCTCAGAAAATGGGCCAGGAAGCCCAGCCGCAATGCGCCAAATAGCAGCAACATGCCTCCTGACAGGAGTGACAGCAGCATGGCCAGCGCCACGTAGTCGGGCGAGCCAGCCGCCGCTAGCGGCTGCAGGGCGCTCGCCGTCATGAGGGAGGCCACCGCCACGGGCCCCACAGCCAGCGTCATGCTGGAGCCCAGCATGGCGTAGGCAATGATGGGGAGGATGCTGGCGTACAAGCCGACCTCGGGGGGCAAGCCCGCCAGCAGCGCGTAGGCCAGGCTCTGCGGGATCAGCATGACCGTCACGATCACACCGGCAACCATGTCCCCGGAGAGCCAGGACTTCTGGTAGTTGCGGACCCAGCCGGGTATGAAGTTCATGATGGCTCCGGGGTGATCAGGACGCCTCGGCATCCAGGGTCTGCGTCAGTCCAAACAACTGGGCAGACCTGGCACCCGAACGGCAAAACGCCAACGTGGGCTTGGGAGCGGAGATCACGACCTTGTGCATGGCCCGTACCTGTTCCGGGGTGATGGAACCGCTCACAACAGGCAGGTACACGTAATGAAGTCCGGCCACCGTGGCGGCGCGCTCCATTTCAGGGCTGGTGGGTTGTGCGCCACCGCCCTCCCCGTCGGGCCGGTTGTTGATGATGGTCTTGAAGCCCTGCTGGGCCAAAGAGGCAAAGTCCGTGGTGGCCAGCTGGGGCGACACTGCGAAGTCGGGGGTCAGGGCAATGATCTGCATCGGCATGTCAGCGGGCTCCGGTCTGGGTAGGTGGGGCGCGGTGGGACATGCGTTCGGCCAGTTCAAACAGCCACATGCCCGCCAGCATCGCCATCACAAACACGATGGCTTTGGGCTGGCCCGCGCCCGCCGAAACGATGGCGGGCCCCGGGCAAAAGCCTGCAATGCCCCAGCCCGCACCAAAGATGAGGCTCCCGACCACCAGGCGGCGATCGATGTCGCGCGACGTGGGCAGATGCATGGCGCCTCCCAGGAAACTGATGGTGCGTTTCTTGGCCGCAGCGAACGCAAAGACGCCCACCGCAATCGCGCCGCCCATCACAAACGCCAGCGACGGGTCCCACAAGCCAGCCAGGTCCAGGAAGCCCAGCACTTTGCCGGGATCGGTCATGCCCGAGACGATCAGGCCCAGTCCGAAGATCAGACCCACCACAAACTCTGTAATGCGATTTTTCATAGCGATCAATGCTCCGATGTAGGCTGGGTCAGCCCAGCGCGTGCCGGATGAGAAAGACGGTGACAAACCCGGCCCCCATGAAGGCCAGGGTGGCCACCAGGGACCGGGGCGACATGCGCGAGAGTCCGCACACACCGTGGCCGCTGGTGCAGCCCGATCCGTAGCGGGTACCGACACCCACCAGCAGGCCAGCGATCACCACCATGCCCCAGCTCGCATCAATGCGCGGCTGCGTGGGGCCGACTACCAGCCAATAGAGACTGGGGGCTACCAGCATGCCCAGCACAAAAGCCAAGCGCCAACCAATGTCCCCAGCGCGGGGGCGCAACAGCCCGCCCACAATGCCGCTGATGCCCAGAACGCGTCCGTTGAGGAGCACAAAAAGCGCCGAGGCAAGGCCCAGCAAAACGCCGCCAGCGAGCGCAGCCCAGGGAGTGAAGTGGGTCCCGTCGATCAGCATGGCTTGCTCTCCTGGGCGGGGCCACAAAATTGTTCAAACAGCACGTTCATCACCGCCAGGGCCTGGGGGCTGGCGATCTCGTAATAGATGTTTTTGCCGTCACGGCGCGTGTTGACGAGGCCCTCCTCGCGCAATACGCCCAGCTGCTGCGACAAGGTGGGCTGGGAGATGCCCACCAACTCTTCCAGTTCACCCACACGCTTTTCACCCTGCGTCAGCTGACATAGCAGCAGCAGGCGGTCGGGGTTGGACAACACCTTCATCAAGCGACAAGCGCTGTCGGCGGACCTGCGCAAGGTTTCCAGGTCCATTTGTGCTTCTGCGTGCATGGTCGCGCGCTCCTTTTCAAATTCGATGTTGATATTCTATTGACTAACAATCTATTTGTCAATAAACTATCAACATCGAAATTAAATACGGAGCCCTTCGATGACCCCCCAGATAGAAGCCTTCTTTGATGACTCCACCTGGACGGTGAGCTATGTGGTGTTCGATCAGTCTGGCGGCCAGTGCGCGGTGGTGGATTCGGTGCTGGACTACGACCCGAAGTCGGGCCGCACCCGTACGCGGTCTGCCGACAAGATCGTGGAGTTTGTGCAAAGTCAGGGGCTGACGGTGCAATGGATTCTGGAAACCCATGCCCACGCAGACCACCTGTCGGCCGCGCACTACCTTCGCGACAAGTTGGGTGGAAAAATCGCCATTGGTGCGTCCATCACCCAGGTGCAGGACGTATTCAAGAAGGTGTTTCATCTGGAGCCAGGGTTCCACCCCGATGGCAGCCAGTTCGACCAGCTACTGCACGACAACGAGGTCTTCCATATCGGACAGCTGGAGGCCCAGGCGCTGGCAGTGCCCGGTCACACGCCCGCCTGCATGGCCTACCAGGTGGGCGACGCTGTGTTTGTGGGAGACACCCTGTTCATGCCCGACGTGGGCACAGCGCGCTGCGATTTTCCCGGGGGCAATGCCCACACGCTGTACCAGTCGGTGCGCAAATTGCTCAGCCTGTCGGATGAAACCCGCCTGTTCATGTGCCACGACTACCCACCCGCAGGGCGTGCCGTGGCCTGGCAAACCACCGTCGCCGACCAGCGTGCCAAGAACATCCATGTGCATGACGGGGTGACCGAAGACGCCTTTGTGGCGCTACGCACCCAGCGCGACGCGACGCTGGAGATGCCCGTGCTCATCCTGCCCTCGGTGCAGGTCAACATCCGCGCAGGGGAAATGCCGCCATCGGAAGCCAATGGCGTGACCTATCTCAAGATTCCTGTCAACGCGCTGTGACACAACTGCCACATCCGTACCGCCCCACCCACTGCAGGAACGCACACATGAAAACAGCCCACGACCTCGTCACCGCTGCCAAGGCCCTGGTGCAAGAGGTACCGCTGGACCAGGCCGACGAAGCCATCCGCACCGCCGACGTGCTGATCGATGTGCGGGAGGCCGACGAGTACCAGGCCGGACATATCCCCGGCGCGATTCACGCCTCTCGCGGAGTGCTGGAGTTCCGGCTCAGCAGCACGTCCGAACTCAGCGCACGCGACCTCAAGGTGGTGCTGTACTGCAAGACCAGTGGCCGGGCCGCGCTGGCTGCGCGCGCCATGCAGGACATGGGCTACCTGCAGGTGCAGTCCATCGCCGGTGGCTTTGACGCGTGGGTGGCTGCGGGCAAGCCCGTCGCGGCGCCCGCATCCCCCTCATTCGATTGACCGGGCGGTGAGCGCATTTCGCGTTCACCGCGCTTGTGCAAGCAGGGCCTATTCCCGGGCCGCAACCTTTGAGCAAGGAACTCATCATGAACATCAACGTAGGAACCGCAGACCGTGTACTGCGCGTCTTGGCAGGCCTGGTCCTGATTGCGCTGGCTGCCACTGGCACGGTGGGCTGGTGGGGTTGGCTGGGCGTGGTGCCACTGGCCACCGGACTGTTTCGCTTCTGCCCGGCTTACACGCTGCTCGGAATCAATACCTGCCCCGTGAAGAAATAAACCGCCGGCAGGCGGCCACACACAGAGATTCAGAGAGAGCCCGGCACTCTCCCCGGCCTCAGCAAGGAACCATTCAATGAGTACGTTTGACCACATCGGCCTGATTCAGGGCATCAACGAAAACCTGGCCACCTTTCGCAAGGCGCAGCCCGACGCCATGCGGGGCTTTGCGCAGCTCGCCCAGGCATCCATGGCGGAAGGGGCGTTGACCAGCAAGCACAAGGAGCTGATTGCCCTGGCCATCGGCGTCACGCAGCGCTGCTCCGGGTGCATCGGTTTTCATGTCAAGGCGCTGCAAAAGCTCGGCGCCACCCGCGCAGAACTGGAAGAAATGTTGACCGTGTGCGTTTACATGGGGGGAGGTCCGGCACTCATGTATACGGCCGAGGCCCTCAAGGCCTGGGACACCATGGCCGTCGCAGCCAATGCCACAGCCGCAGCCTGAAGCAGGGGCCCTGCCACCTGTCCGCCCCCGTCGCACGCTCGACACCCCGGCGTGCCCTCCGTCAGACTGGCGGCGATAAATCGGTTTACATTTTGGGCATCTATCCGCGAGACTGTTACCAAAACAGGAGGGGGTGTCCATGCAATCTCATCGTCGTCATGGGTTGAAATTGGCGTTGTCCAAGGCATGGGCGGCATGGGTCATCGGCGCGGCGTTGCTGGCAGCGAGCAATGTGCAGGCGCTGGAGCCACCCACAGGCCCCGTCGTCCTGACCATCGACGGCGCCATCACCCAGACCAACCGGGGTCAGCAGGCGCAGTTCGACATGAAGATGCTGGAGAAGCTGCCGCAGCACAGCTTCTCCACCCAGACACCCTGGTACCCCAGCGCAGTCACGTTCACTGGCCCCCTGCTGCGCGATGTGCTGGCGGCGGTGGGCGCCAAGGGCACCAAGATCACCGCCGTGGCCCTGAATGACTACAAGACCGAGATCCCGGCAGACGACGCCACGCGGCATGACGTGATCGTGGCGCGCCTGATGAACAACCGGCCCATGCCCATCCGCGAGAAAGGCCCGCTGTTCATCGTGTACCCGTTTGATACCAAGGCCGAGCTGCGCAGCGAGCTGTACTACAACCGGGCGGCCTGGCAGCTCAACGCACTGCACATCCGGTAGCCGCCCTCCCCGCTTCCTGCCCCATCTATGCTGCGCAGCCAACACATCCTGCGGCTCATCATTGCCGGGCTGGTGTTGGCCTATGTCGCTATTGCGGCGGTGCAGTACAGCCAGTACCGCAGTGTGGAGGCCGTCATGCGGCGCGGCGATGTGAATGCGCTGTGGTCGTTCTTGCAGCTCAATGTGGAATATGAAAAGCTGGACCATGCGCTGCACCAGTTCGAGCTGGACCCCACCAGCATCACCATGGACCGGCTGGAGCTGCGGTATGACCTGTTCCTGAGCCGATTCAGCGCCTTGGAAAGCGGCACCTCGCGCACGCTGATGCAGGACGAGCCCATCTACAGCAATGCGCTGGCCGCCCTGCAGCGGTTTGTGGCGGCGGGCGACAGCTACTTTGGCGCCAGTGTGGATGCCCTCTCCAGCCAGACCAACATGCGGCGCCTGCGCACCGAGCTGGACGGCCTGCGTGAAACGGTGCAAGAGCTGTCGCTCAGTGCGTCGCGCGTGTCGGCCCTGCTGGGCGACTCCCGCAACGCCGAGGTCAAACACCAGACTTTGCTGACCACCGGGCTCACTGCATTCCAGGCACTGCTTACGTTCTTGCTCGCTTTTGCGATGGCGCGGCAGTTCCTTCAGCGCGAAAAGGCGACGGCCCAGGCCATGGCGGCGCAGAACGAGCTGGTCGATGCCCTCAAGCGCAACGAGGAGGTGCTGGAAGCGCGCGTGGCCGAGCGCACCGTGGAGCTGCAAAAAGTCAACGCAGCCCTGCGCGAACATGAGGATGAGCTGGAGATTGCCCGCGCCCGTGCGGAGGACGCCTCGCAGATGAAGTCGGACTTCCTGGCCAACATGAGCCACGAGATCCGCACCCCCATGAACGCGGTGATCGGCATGAGCCACCTGGCCCTGGGCACCGACCTCACACCGCGCCAGCGCGACTATGTCGAAAAGATCCAGCGCTCCGGCCAGCATCTGCTCGGCCTGATCAACGACATCCTGGACTTCAGCAAGATCGAAGCGGGCAAGCTCGAAGTGGAGGTGGTGGACTTTGACCTGCGCGGCGTGCTGGACAACGTGGCCAACCTGGTCAGCGAAAAATGCGCGCACAAGGGTCTGGAGCTGCTGTTCGATGTGGACCCGGCCCTGCCCGACGACCTGCGCGGCGACCCGTTGCGCCTGGGGCAGATCCTGGTGAACTACGCCAACAACGCCGTCAAGTTCACCGACAAGGGCGAAATCATCGTGCGCGTCACCGAAACCTCGCGCGGCGACACCGGAGTCCTGCTGCGCTTTGAGGTGCAGGACACCGGCATCGGCCTGACTCCTGAGCAGCAGTCGCGGCTGTTTCGCTCGTTCGAACAGGCCGACACATCTACTACGCGCAAATACGGTGGCACCGGGCTGGGGCTGGCCATCTCCAAGAAGCTGGCCGGCTTGATGGGCGGCGAAGTAGGAGTACAAAGCCAGCCGGGGGTGGGCAGCACCTTCTGGTTTACCGCCCGTCTGGGGCTGGGCAACCCCAGCCATGCCCCCCTGCTGCCCACCCCCGACCTGCGCGGGCGGCATGTCTTGGTAGTGGACGACAGCGAGCAGGCCCGGCATATCCTGGGCGAGATGCTGGCCCGCATGAGCTTTGCCGTCACCACGGCCTCTTCCGGCGAGGAGGCGGTGGCCCAGGCCCGCGCCGCCGAACAGGCTGGTCGCCCCTGCGAGATCGCATTCGTGGACTGGAAGATGCCCGGCATGGACGGGTTTGACACCCACCGCGCACTTGCCCGCCTGCAGCACCCGCCATTCACGGTCATCGTGACCGCAGCAGGCCGCGACGATGTGCAAAGCGAACTGGAACGCGCCGGGCTGCAGCTGATGCTGTCCAAACCCGTCAGCCCCTCGCAACTTTTTGATGCCGCCATGCAGGCGCTGGGCGGGCAGGTCCGGTCGTCCGACAGGCGTGGCACACAAATACCCCGGCGCGCTGCGCACCTTTCCGCCATTGCTGGCGCACGGGTGCTGCTGGTGGATGACAACGACCTGAACCAGCAGGTGGGCGCCGAGCTGCTGAGCAGCGCTGGCCTGGTGGTGGACGTGGCCCAGAACGGGCAGGTGGCGCTGGACATGCTCGCCCAAGCCCTCTACGACCTGGTACTGATGGACATGCAAATGCCCGTGATGGACGGCCTGACCGCCACCAGGCACCTGCGCCAGAACCCGTCCTGGGCCCAGCTGCCCGTGGTGGCCATGACGGCCAACGCCATGAGCCGCGACCGCGACCTGTGCCTGGAAGCGGGTATGAACGGCCACCTGGCCAAGCCCATCGACCCGGACGAACTGTTTGCTGCCCTGCTGCAATGGATTGCACCCCGAGCCACCGGTGCGGACGAGGCTGACCGCGAAGGCGGAGACCCTCAGGGGCAGCCAGCTAGCGCCCCTTCCAACTCCGACACAGCGCCCCACTCCACAGCCGCGCTTCCCGCCGATGACGCACTGCGCCGCATCCCAGGGCTCGACGTGACCGCCGGCCTGCGGCGTGTGCTGGACAAACGGCCTGCCTACGAAGGCCTGCTGCGCAAGTTTGTGGCGGGGCAAGCGCAGGCGGTCCAAGCCACCCGTACTGCCCTGGCTGCCGGGCTACACGACGAGGCCCAGCGCGCCATGCACACGCTCAAAGGCACGGCCGGCACCATTGGCGCCACCGCACTGGCAGCCCTGGCACAGCGTGCGGAAGAAGCCATCGCCCAGAAGGCCTCGCCCGAGCTGGCAGAGCCACTGCTGGAGCCCGTGGAAGCGGCTTGCCAGGCGCTGGTCACTGCGCTGCAGCAGGCCCTGCCCGCAGAGGAGGTTGCGGGCACGGACGCTGCGCCTGGCCCGCAGATCGACGCCTCCGCTGCGCATGCGCTGGTGGCGCAGCTTGAAGCACTGCTGTCCGACGACGATTCCGACGCCATCGAAATCTTCAGGCAATCCACGCCCACCCTGCAGGCCCTGCTGGGGCCGGCATATGGCCAGATGAAGCGGTCGCTGGACAGCTACGACTTTGTGGAGGCACTGGCCATACTGCGCCAGGCCCCCGAGGCGCACAATGACAACAAGGAGGACCCGGTCCATGAATAGCCCATTCGCACCCAGCGGCAAATGCACGGTGCTGGTCGTAGACGACACGCCCGACAACCTCTCGCTGATGAGCGACCTCCTGCGCACCGACTACAAGGTCAAGCTTGCGCCCAGTGGCGAGCGCGCCCTGCAGATCGTGGCGGGCGACAGCAAGCCCGACCTGATCCTGCTGGACATCATGATGCCGGACATGGATGGCTACGAGGTGCTGCGCCGCCTGCAGTTCAACCCCGACACTGAAGACATCCCTGTCATCTTCCTCACCGCCATGAGCGCGGCCGATGACGAAAGCATTGGCCTGGAGCTGGGTGCGGTGGACTACATCACCAAACCCATCAACCCGGCCATCGTGATGGCCCGGGTGCGCAACCACCTGCAGCTCAAGCGCGCGCGCGACTTCCTGGCCCAGCACAACCACTTTCTGGAGCAGGAGGTCGCCAACCGCACCCGGGCGATGGCCGAGCTGCAGGACGCCACGATCCGCGCCATGGCCTCGCTGGCCGAAACGCGCGACAACGAAACGGGCAACCACATCCGGCGCACGCAGCACTACATGGAAGCGCTGGCCCGCCACCTGCAAAACCACCCGCGCTTCAAGGACGAGCTGACCGACGCCGCCATCGAGACCATCTTCAAGTCCGCCCCGTTGCACGACATTGGCAAGGTGGGCATCCCCGACCGCATCCTGCTCAAGCCCGGCAAGCTCACGCCGGAAGAGTTCGAGATCATGAAGACGCACACCACGCTGGGCCGCGACGCCATCATCGCGGCCGAGACGGGGACCACACAGGACAACCCGTTTTTCCGGTATGCCAAGGAGATCGCCTACAGCCACCAGGAGAAATGGGACGGCTCGGGCTACCCCGAAGGTCTGGTGGGCAACACCATTCCACTGTCAGCGCGGCTGATGGCCGTGGCCGACGTGTACGACGCACTGATTTCCGAACGCGTCTACAAGCCCGCGTACTCCCACGAACAGGCGGTAGAGATCATTCGCGACGGCCGGGGCAGCCACTTCGACCCCGACATGGTCGATGCCTTCCTGACCCTGTCCGAGGAGTTCCGGCGCATTGCCCAGCAGTTTGCCGATGCCGAGCCTGCACGGCTGGCCCAGGTGGACCGCCTGGCCGCCGATCTGCCCATGGAGCGCATCGAACTGACCTCGCGCGAAGAGCCGCTCTGAATGGCAGTGCCCCGCGCCTTACCGTGGCGCAGCACTGAGGCACGGCATTCGGTGGCGCCGCAGCGGGCTCCAGCAGAAGCACGCCGCCGCGTCGGGGGGCATCAAGCGCTGTGGCTGTGCCCGTCGAGGGTGGTGGTCGTTGTGCGGTGCCCGTTCAGCCCCAGCTTGGCCAGCAGTTGCACATCGGCATCCACATCGGGGTTGCCCGTCACCAGCAGCTTGTCGCCATAAAAGATGGAATTGGCCCCGGCCATGAAGCACAGCGCCTGCACGGCCTCGCCCAGTTGCTGGCGCCCGGCCGACAGGCGCACACGGGCCTTGGGCATGGTGATGCGGGCCACGGCAATCACGCGCACAAAGTCGAACGGGTCGATGGGCTCGCTGTCGGCCAAAGGCGTTCCAGGCACGCGCACCAGGCTGTTGATGGGCACCGACTCAGGGTACGGCTGCAGGTTGGCCAACTGCGCAATCAGGCCCGCACGGTGCACGGGCGCTTCGCCCATGCCCACGATGCCGCCGCAGCACACGCTGATGCCTGCGCTGCGCACATGCTGCAGCGTGTCCAGCCGGTCCTGGTAGGCCCGGGTGCTGACCACATCGGTGTAGTACTCGGGGGCTGTGTCCAGGTTGTGGTTGTAGTAGTCCAGCCCGGCGTCTTTCAATGCTTTTGCCTGGTGCGATTCGAGCATGCCCAGCGTGGCGCAGGTCTGCAGGCCCAGGCCTTTCACCGCGCCAATCAGGGCGCTGACTTTTTCAATGTCGCGGTCTTTGGGCGCACGCCAGGCGGCACCCATGCAAAAGCGCGTGGCGCCCGCGTCCTTGGCGGCCTGGGCAGCGCGCACCACCTCATCCACCTCCATGAGCTTGTCGGCCTTTACACCGGTGTCGAACTCGGCCGCCTGCGGGCAATAGCCGCAGTTTTCTGGGCAGCCGCCGGTCTTGACCGACAGCAGCGTGGCCAGCTCGATGTCGCCCGCAGGCCAATGCTGGCGATGCACGGTTTGTGCCTCAAACAGCAAGTCCATCAGGGGCTTGTCGAGCAGCGCCTGGATGGCCTCCACCGACCATTCTCCCTGCACAACCGGCGCAGAGACGGGGCGATGGACCTGGATGGGCTGCGGGGCGGAGAGGGTTGCGTTGGCCATAGGTGGGGTCCTTTCAAGAGCCTGCTGCTGCAAGCACCAGGCATTGCGTCGGTGATCACACGAGGCGCCACTCCAGAGTCTTCCGGAGCACCGCCCTGCATCGCTATCACCATGATTTTGAAGGAGATTTCGGCACAACTGCTCTCAACATGGTCACAAAAGGTGCCACTATTTTCCGGTGCTCAACGGCCGGCATCTCGCTGCGCGAGAACGGCAAAAAAGCCGACTGTTGACCACTTTAGAGAGCATGTTGAAACCACGGCCAAAACCGCCAAAGTAACGCGCTGACAACCGGCGGCTTTGGCTTCTATCTTGCAGCCCGTGCCACCTCGCAGGCTCCGACGTTCATGAAAGTTAGCCGCTCGTTGCACCCCGGCCAGACCAGCTCAAGGCCCCAGCGCCCGCCACCAGGCACACCAGGGCCAGGCCATCAGCCACCACCACGCGCTGCAAATGCGCATTGAAGCCACCGGTGAGCCATGCAAGCAGCAGGAAAGAAAGGGCGCTGACCGCGCCAACAAGCAAGCCCAACCACTGGTAGCCGGGCTTGAACGCCGCCATCAGGCAGAGCCCACCCACGATGCCGAACAGCACAGCGCGGTGCCGCAGCAGGATGAGCGTGTTCGGATCGGAAGGGGCCACGCCGTAGAGTCTGGCCAAGTGCTCTGCGCCGAGCACGCCGATCAAGGGAATCAGGTGAATGGCACCTGCGAGCAGCAAGGCCAGAGAAGCGATTTTTTGCATGGGCAGGTGACACCAAAGACAAGGTGCTGCCGTTGTAGCCCCCGCCGGGCCCGGTGACCATGACGCCCCAGGTCATGGACGCCGCGCTGTTCAGCGCCCCAGCATCTGCTCCAGCGCCTCGCGGATGGCGCGGGGCTTGTTGTCTGCGTCGTCGATGGCAGAGCAGCTCGGACTGTGCTCCACCTCAGCGCCGCTACTGCCGACGCGACCGAACAGGCGCTCGCAGTCACATCGCAGGGAGGCCAGCGTCTTGCGGGACCGCTGGTGTTTCACTTCCGCCACCCAGCAGCGGTCCGCGCAGCCGCAGGACCGGTACTGCAGGGTTTCCCCCGGCCGGCCCCAGTCGAGCGGATAGGCGCCCGTGCCACCTGCGGCCCCACCGCCCTGCCCTGACAGTGCGAGGACCAGCAGGGCGCTCACCTTGGCGCCGGCCAGCAACGTACGCTGGAGCGAAACCATGGGTGCGACAGCGGGCTGTGGTGGTGTTGGGGTTCAGCCCAGCGCGGCGATCACGTCCGCCGGTGCCTGCACCAGTTCGATCAACACGCCTTCGCCCGCAATTGGAAACTCGTCATTGCTCTTGGGGTGCAAAAACGTGATGTCGTAGCCCGCCGCCCCCTTGCGGATGCCGCCGGGCGCAAAGCGCACGCCTTTGGCCGTGAGCCATTCCACCGCCTTGGGCAAGTCATCGATCCACAGGCCGATGTGGTTGAGCGGCGTGGTGTGCACGGCGGGCTTCTTGTAGATGTCCAGCGGCTGCATGATGTCCACCTCCACCTTGAAGGCGCCTTTGCCCATGGCCAGGATGTCTTCATCGACGTTCTCGCGCTCGCTCTGGAAAGTGCCGGTCTGTTCGAGGCCCAGCATGTCCACCCACAGCGTCTTCATCCGCTGCTTGTCGGTGCCGCCAATGGCCACCTGCTGGATGCCCAGGACCTTGAAGGGGCGTGGGGTTGTGCTCATGATTACTCCTGATTTGATAGCTACCAGCGCATATTCTTCTGGCGCTAGCGGCCAAAAAGACTAAAAAAGGGGCGCAAGGCCCCTCTGGATGGGTTGTGGGGCCTTTGGGATCCTCTGCACGAATCAGCGCGCCGTGTGCATCAGCGGCCTCGGGCGGTCTGCAGCGTTGCAAATAATCGCAATAGCTACGGCTATTGCTGCGTTTTGCGCCTTGCAGCCCCTCCCGATCCGCTGCGCTCACTTGGCCAGCGAGATTCGTGCAGAGGATCCCTTGGCGGGATCATTGGAATTCCAGGATCACCTGGTCCACCGCCAGCGACTCACCCTTGCCCGCCGTGATCTTGCCCACCACGCCATCTTGCGCGGCAAAGAGGATGTTCTCCATCTTCATGGCCTCGATCACCGCCAGCTTTTCACCAGCCTGCACCTTCTGGCCCGGCTGCACCGCCACATCGACCAGCAGGCCGGGCATGGGCGAGAGCAGGAACTTGGAAAGATCTGGCGGCGCCTTGAAGGGCATCAGCTTGTGCAGCCGCGCGCCCAGCGGCGACAGCACCAGCGCATCGATCTGCGTACCGTTGTGCGCAATGCGCAGCGCCAGCGGGTTCTTGCCCACGCCGCGTTCCACCTGGGCCGTGAAGCCCTGGCCGTTGCATGCGCCTTGCACGCGGATCTGGCCCAGCGTGGCGGCGCTACTGATCTGATAGCTATTTCCGCCCACGCTGATTGCGCTGGAGCCCGATTTGTCTTCAAAGTCGGACACCGTCACCTCGTGGTGTTGGTTCTGCCCTTCGGCGCCCAGCGTGACCACCACAAACTGCTCGCCCACCTTCACCTCGTGGCCGGCCAGCTGGCCGCTGATGCCGGAGGCGCGTGCACGGTAGCGGCGGTTCATGAACGCGGCCAGCGCCACCAGGAACAGCGGGTCGCTGTGCGGCACGTCTTCGGCGTGGAAGCCCTTGCCGTAGTTCTCGGCAATGAAGCCGGTGTTGAAGTCGCCCGTCACGAACTTGGGGTGCGCCAGCAACGCCGCCTGGAACGGGATGTTGCTGCTGATGCCGCGAATCACAAACCCGTTGAGCGCCGCGCGCATCTTGGCAATCGCATCGTTGCGGTCCGTGCCGTGCACGATGAGCTTGGCGATCATCGAGTCGTAGTACATGGGGATCTCGCCACCCTCGTACACGCCCGTGTCCACCCGCACGCCCAATTTTTTGGTCGTATCGGACTGGAACATCGACTCCTCCGGCGGCTGAAAGCGCACCAGGCGGCCGGTGGACGGCAGGAAATTGCGGAACGGGTCTTCGGCGTTGATGCGGCACTCAATGGCCCAGCCGTCGCGCTTCACATCGGCTTGGCTCAAAGGCAGCTTCTCACCTGCGGCCACGCGGATCATCAGCTCCACCAGGTCCAGGCCGGTGATGCATTCCGTCACCGGGTGCTCCACCTGCAGGCGGGTGTTCATCTCCAGGAAGTAGAAGTCCTGGTCCTTGCCGACCACGAACTCCACCGTGCCCGCGCTCTGGTACTTCACGGCCTTGGCCAGTTGCACCGCCTGCTCGCCCATGGCCTTGCGGGTGGCGTCGCTGATGAAGGGCGATGGCGCCTCTTCGATCACCTTCTGATGGCGGCGCTGGATGGAGCACTCGCGCTCGTTCAGGTAGATCACGTTGCCATGAGAATCGCCCAGCACCTGGATCTCGATGTGGCGCGGCTCCTGCACAAACTTCTCAATGAAGATGCGGTCGTCGCCAAAGCTGTTGCGGGCTTCGTTCTGGCAGCTGGCAAAGCCTTCAAACGCTTCCTTGTCGTTGAACGCCACGCGCAGGCCCTTGCCGCCGCCCCCGGCCGAGGCCTTGATCATCACGGGGTAGCCAATGCCCTTGGCAATCTCCACCGCCTGCTCGGGGCCGCTGATCGCGTCGTTGTAGCCAGGAATGGTGTTGACCTTGGCCTCGTTGGCGAGCTTCTTGGACGCGATCTTGTCGCCCATGGCCGCAATCGAATGCGCCTTGGGGCCGATGAAGGCAATGCCTTCGTCTTCGCAGCGCTTGGCGAAGGCTTCGTTCTCAGAGAGGAAGCCATAGCCGGGGTGCACCGCTTGCGCGCCGGTCTGCTTGCAGGCCGCAATGATCTTGTCGACCAGCAGGTAGGACTCGCGGCTGGGCGCGGCGCCAATGTGCACGGCCTCGTCGGCCAGCTTGACGTGGCGGGCTTCCTTGTCGGCGTCGGAGTAGACGGCGACGGTGGCGATGCCCATTTTCTTGGCCGTTGCAATCACTCGGCAGGCGATTTCGCCACGGTTGGCGATGAGAATTTTTGTAAACATTGCTTTGCCCTACTCAACTTGGAGATCCCGCGAAGCGGCGGCTTCGCGGTGGTTGATACACATATTGCTTGGGTATTGAGGAATCACCAGCACTTGCTCCACCGAGCATTCTGGATAGATCCATCGTCCCCAATTCGCCCTGAGCCATTCAACAGACAAAGAGCTTGCGTCAGGCTGAAACTTCGCTTCCAGAGGAAGTTCGATCAGCGTAAGCCCAGCTTTTTGCCCCGTACAGACAATCAAACTCAAACCGCAATCGGAGACCTGTGACTCCAGACACATCAAATCAACGACTGGCTCGTATGGCCACTGAGCAGCCGTAATTCGAAGCACAGTTCCGCGCCAAAGCCCTGGCACCACCAACTGCGACAGCGGCTGCCAATCGGCGCGAATTTGAGGCCGAAGATCAGCGGTGTGCATGCTCAAGCTCTCAGATCACAGCGGAATGTTGCCGTGCTTGCGCCATGGGTTTTCCAGCTTCTTATCGCGCAGCATCACCAGCGAACGGCAAATGCGCTTACGCGTTTCGTGCGGCAGGATCACGTCGTCGATAAAGCCGCGTGCACCGGCCACAAACGGATTGGCAAAACGCTGCTTGTATTCGGCCTCGCGGGCGGCCAGCTTCACCGGGTCGTTCTTGTCTTCGCGGAAGATGATTTCCACCGCGCCCTTGGCGCCCATCACCGCGATCTCGGCGTTGGGCCAGGCCAGGTTCACGTCGCCGCGCAGGTGCTTGGAGCTCATCACGTCGTACGCACCGCCGTAGGCCTTGCGGGTGATGACGGTGATCTTGGGCACGGTGCACTCGGCATAGGCGTACAGCAGTTTGGCGCCGTGTTTGATGATGCCGCCGTACTCCTGGCTGGTGCCAGGCATGAAGCCGGGCACGTCCACAAACGTGACCACGGGGATGTTGAACGCATCGCAAAAGCGCACAAAACGCGCGGCCTTGATGGAACTCTTGATGTCCAGGCAGCCCGCCAGCACCAGCGGCTGGTTGGCCACGATGCCCACGGTCTGGCCTTCCATGCGGGCAAAGCCGATCAGGATGTTCTTGGCGTACTCGGGCTGCAGCTCGAAGAAGTCCCCATCGTCCACCGTCTTGAGGATCAGCTCCTTCATGTCGTAGGGCTTGTTGGGGTTCTCGGGCACCAGGGTGTCCAGGCTCAGGTCCATGCGGTCGGCCGGGTCGTTGCTGGGACGCACCGGGGCTTTTTCGCGGTTGTTGAGCGGCAGGTAGTTGTACAGGCGGCGCAGCATCATCAGCGCCTCCACGTCGTTCTCAAACGCCATGTCGGCCACACCGCTCTTGGTGGTGTGCGTCACGGCGCCGCCCAGTTCCTCGGCGGTGACTTCTTCGTGCGTCACGGTCTTGACCACCTCGGGGCCGGTCACGAACATGTAGCTCGAATCCTTGACCATGAAGATGAAGTCCGTCATGGCGGGCGAGTACACGGCGCCACCGGCGCTGGGGCCCATGATCATGCTGATCTGCGGAATCACGCCGCTGGCCAGCACATTCTTCTGGAACACATCGGCATAGCCGCCGAGGGACGCCACGCCCTCCTGGATGCGGGCGCCGCCCGAGTCGTTCAAGCCGATGACAGGAGCGCCGACCTTCATGGCCTGGTCCATCACCTTGCAGATCTTCTCGGCGTGCGTCTCGCTGAGTGCCCCGCCGAACACGGTGAAATCCTGGCTGAACACGAACACCAGGCGGCCGTTGATCATGCCGTAGCCCGTCACCACACCGTCGCCGGGGATCTTGTTGTCCTCCATGCCAAAGTCGGTGCAGCGGTGCTCGACGAACATGTCCCATTCCTCGAACGTGCCGTCGTCCAGCAGCAGCTCGATGCGCTCGCGCGCGGTGAGCTTGCCCTTGGCGTGCTGCGCATCGATGCGCTTTTGCCCGCCGCCCAGGCGTGCCAGCGCACGCTTTTTCTCCAGTTGATCCAGGATGTCTTGCATGGTCGTCCTTTGGTGAATGGGTTGGTGTCTACTATCTATTTGATAGCTGCCAGCGCATGATTGGATTGCGCTAGCAGCAGATTTCGTGCTGCAGTGGATGCTGCAATGCGTCCTGCGGCCACATCGGCCTGCATCTGGGGCAGCAGCTCACGCACCTGCGGGTGCTGGCGAAATGCGAGCTTGAGGCCTGCGTCGATGCGCTCCCACATCCAGGACAGCGCCTGCTTCTCGCGCCGCGTGGCCAGGCGGCCGTTGGCGGATTGCAGCTGGCGGAACTGCGTGACGGCGGCCCAGAAGCTGTCTACGCCCTGCCCCAGCAGCGCGCTGATCTGCACGACCTTCGGGTGCCACAGCGTTTCGTCGTGGTGCGCGTTTTCCGGATTGCCGTGCTGGCTCAAGAGGCGCAGGCTGGAGGTGATCTGCGCCTCGGCGCGCGTGGCGGCGTTCTTGTCGATGTCGGCCTTGTTGATGACCACCAGGTCGGCAATCTCCATCACGCCCTTCTTGATGGCCTGCAGGTCGTCGCCTGCGTTGGGCAGCTGCATCAGCACAAACATGTCCGTCATGCCCGCCACGGCAATCTCGCTCTGGCCCACGCCCACGGTTTCGACGATCACCACGTCGTAGCCTGCGGCCTCGCAGACCAGCATGGCCTCGCGCGTCTTCTCGGCCACACCGCCCAGCGTGCCGCTGCTGGGGCTGGGGCGGATGTAGGCCTTTTCATGCACCGACAGGTGTTCCATGCGCGTCTTGTCGCCCAGGATGGAGCCGCCCGAGACGGTGCTGGACGGGTCGATGGTGAGCACGGCCACGCGGTGGCCCTGACCGATCAGGTACAGGCCCAGGGCTTCGATGAAGGTGGATTTGCCCACGCCGGGCACGCCGCTGATGCCGAGGCGGAAGGCCTTGCCGGTGTGCGGGAGCAGCTGGGTCAGCAGCTCGTCGGCCTGGGCGCGGTGGTCCACCCGCGTTGATTCGAGCAGCGTGATGGCTTTGGACATGGCGCGGCGTTGCACCGCCGCCGTGCCCTGCACCACCCCGTCAAGAAGCGCCGCAGGTGTCACGCCACCGCCTTGCGAATCTGCTCGAGCACATCCTTGGCGCTGGCGGGAATGGGTGTGCCGGGGCCGTACACGCCCTTGACGCCCGACTCGTACAAGAAATCGTAGTCCTGCGCGGGGATCACCCCGCCCACAAACACGATGATGTCGTCCGCACCCTGGTCCTTGAGCGACTGGATGATGGCGGGCACCAGCGTCTTGTGGCCTGCGGCCAGCGTGCTCACGCCCACGGCATGCACGTCGTTCTCGATGGCCTGGCGCGCGCATTCCTCGGGGGTCTGGAACAGCGGGCCCATGTCCACGTCAAACCCTAAGTCGGCAAACGCGGTGGCCACCACCTTGGCGCCCCGGTCATGGCCGTCCTGGCCCAGTTTGGCGATCATCACGCGGGGGCGGCGGCCTTGTTCTTCGGCAAAGGCGTTGATTTCGGTCTTGAGTTTGTCCCAGCCTTCGGCCGAGTCATAGGCAGCTGCGTACACACCGGTCACCTTTTGTGTATCGGCGCGGTGGCGCCCAAAAACCTTCTCCAGCGCATCGCTGATCTCGCCCACGGTGGCACGCAGACGCACAGCCTGGATGGACAAATCGAGCAGGTTGCCCTCGCCACTCTCTGCGGCGGCGGTCAGCGCATCCAGTGCTGCCTGCACCTTGGCGGCATCGCGCGTTGCACGGATCTTTTGCAGGCGAGCGATCTGGCCGTCGCGCACCTTCATGTTGTCGATCTGCAGGATGTCGACCGGGTCTTCCTTCGCCAGCTTGTACTTGTTGACGCCCACGATCACGTCCTTGCCACTGTCGATGCGCGCCTGCTTCTCGGCGGCAGCAGCTTCGATCTTGAGCTTGGCCCAGCCGCTGTCCACGGCCTGGGTCATGCCACCCATGGCCTCGACCTCTTCGATGATCTTCCAGGCCGCGTCGGCCATGTCCTGGGTCAGCTTTTCCATCATGTAGCTGCCAGCCCAGGGGTCGATCACGTTGGTGATGTGGGTCTCTTCCTGGATGATGAGCTGCGTGTTGCGCGCAATGCGGGCGCTGAACTCGGTGGGCAGCGCAATGGCTTCGTCAAAGCTGTTGGTGTGCAGGCTTTGGGTGCCGCCAAACACGGCCGCCATGGCCTCGATGGTGGTGCGCACCACGTTGTTGTAGGGGTCCTGCTCGGTGAGGCTCCAGCCCGAGGTCTGGCAGTGCGTGCGCAGCATGAGGCTCTTGGGGTTCTTGGCCCCCGTGGCCTTCATGATGCGGCACCACAGCAGGCGCGCGGCGCGCATCTTGGCGACTTCGAGATAGAAGTTCATGCCAATCGCCCAGAAGAACGACAGGCGCCCGGCGAACTCGTCCACGTCCATGCCCTTGGCGATGGCAGTCTTCACATACTCCTTGCCGTCGGCCAGGGTGAAGGCCAGCTCCAGTGCCTGGTTGGCCCCGGCTTCTTGCATGTGGTAGCCGCTGATCGAGATCGAGTTGAACTTCGGCATGTTCTTGGCCGTGTACTCGATGATGTCGCCAATGATCTTCATCGACGGCTTGGGCGGGTAGATGTAGGTGTTGCGCACCATGAACTCTTTCAGAATGTCGTTCTGAATGGTTCCGGAGAGCTTGTCTTGCGAGACGCCCTGCTCTTCTGCCGCCACCACATAGCCCGCCAGCACGGGCAGCACGGCGCCGTTCATGGTCATCGACACGGACACCTTGTCGAGCGGGATCTGGTCGAACAGGATCTTCATGTCCTCGACCGAATCAATCGCCACGCCGGCCTTGCCCACATCGCCCGTCACGCGGGGATGGTCGCTGTCGTAACCCCGGTGGGTGGCCAGGTCGAACGCCACCGACACGCCCTGCCCGCCCGCAGCCAGGGCCTTGCGGTAGAAGGCGTTGGATTCTTCGGCGGTAGAGAACCCAGCGTACTGACGGATCGTCCAGGGCCGCACGGCATACATGGTGGCCTGGGGGCCACGCAGGTAGGGCTCAAACCCGGGCAGCGTGTTGGCGTACGGCAGGCTGGCCGTGTCTTCGGCGGTGTACAGCGGCTTGACGGTGATGCCATCGGGCGTGACCCAGTTGAGGGCGCTGACATCGCCCCCCGGCGCCGACTTGGCTGCGGCCTTGGCCCAGGCTTCCAGCGAAGACGCGGCGAACTCTGGGGCGTTGTTGGTGGGGTTGTCACTCATGGCAAAAGCTACTCCGAAGATGGCGTTGGGGCGTCCAACACAGCGCACAGGCGGTGACCGCACAGGTACAGTGGTGTGGCGGCGAGTTTACATCATTCATAATTATTGATTCAAAATATTCCACCCAGCTTACAATCCACCCCATGTCTGCCCTTACCCTCACTCCCCGCGCGCTCTACGAAGAAGTGGCCGAGCAATTGCGCCAGCGCATCTTCCGGCGCGAACTGGAGCCGGGCAGCTGGATTGACGAACTCAAGATTGCCGAGGAATTCGGCATCAGCCGTACGCCCCTGCGCGAGGCGCTGAAGGTGCTGGCCGCTGAAGGCCTGGTCACGATGAAGGTGCGCCGTGGCGCCTATGTGACGGAGATGAGCGAAAAAGACCTGCGCGATGTTTACCACCTGCTCAGCCTGCTCGAGAGCGACGCCGCCGGTGTGGTGGCCGAACACGCCACCGAGGCGCAGTTGAAAACGCTGCAGGACCTGCACGCCGAGCTGGAAGCCGCCGTGGCTGATCGCGAAAAATTCTTTGCCGTCAACGAACGCTTTCACATGCATCTGCTGGAGATGGCCGACAACCGCTGGCGTAGCCAGATGGTGGCGGATCTGCGCAAGGTGATGAAGCTCAACCGCCACAACTCGCTGTTCAAGCAAGGGCGTATTGAAGATTCGCTGGGCGAACACCGCGCAATCCTGGCTGCGATGGTGGTGCGCGATGCCAAGGGCACGGTGAAGGCTATGCAGGCGCACTTTGCGCAGGGGCTGGAAGCGGCGACCTGATTCTTGGCACCGGAAAAGGCTGGTAGCCAGACACCGGACCCAGTGGGCATCAGGCTCGATTGGGCCTTCAGAGAGCGACTTCCACCCGGTTACGCCCGGCCGCCTTGGCCGCATAAAGCGCCTCATCCGCGCGGCGCAGCAAGCTATCAAAGTGAGCGTCGTCAGCGCGAAGCACCGCCAAGCCTATCGACACCGTCAACGGCAACACCAGGTCACCCGCCGTGAACGGCGCCTGGGCGACGGCCTGGCGCAACCGCTCGCCAGCGGCAGGGGCGTCGTGCAGCTGCAGGTTGTCGAACAGCACCACAAACTCTTCCCCACCTTGCCGAGCCGGCAACTCGGCCCCCCGGCAGGCCGACCGCAGCCGCATCGCCACATGCTTGAGGGCCACATCGCCCATCTCGTGGCCGTGCTCGTCGTTGATGCGCTTGAAGTGGTCTATATCCACAATCGCCACCCCGAACCCGCCGGACGCCGGGCTGGTGCGGGCCTGCTCAAAACGCTGCAGCCCCATCTCCACCAGCGTGCGGCGGTTGGGCAGGCCGGTCAGGTAGTCGGTGGACGCTGCGCGCTCCCACTGGCGGCGGATGCGCTCCGAGCACATCAGCAAGAACGCTGTGGTGCCAATCACGGGCAAAGTGGCGGCCACCATAGGGGTGGCAATGTTCATCCAGGCTCCCGCCCCCAGCACATTGAAGGCCGGGTTCACACCCATCAACACGAAGTAGCCCGCACGGAACAGCACAAACAAGGCAACGGCCGTGAACAGGCCAGCCATCACGCGTCGGCTGCGGGCGCCGTCGCGGCGCTCCTGCGAAACCAGCACCACAATGCAGTGCACCATCAGCACCGACCAGACCACCGACACGGTCAGAATGCGCCCGCCCACGTCAGCCGTACCCAAGGTCAGCCAGAACACGGCCGCCGTGCCAAGAGCGGCGGGCACCATGATCCACAGCTTGTCCTTGAGGCCATAAAACTGCCGCAATGCACGCAGATAACCCGTGAATCCGAACATCACCAGCGCATTGGCCAGGGCCAGGGTGTAGGCGGGCGGGTTCAGCCCCTGCGCGGCAAACAGGATAGAGCCACCGGCAAACAGCAGTGTGGCAACGCGCCAGCTGGCCGCAGCGGGCCGCATGGGCAACGGCAAGTCCTTGTGCATCAGGCCCAGAACCCCACCGTTTGCCAGCATCATGAGGGTGGCAATGAAAAAAATGGTGACAGGGTCCATGGGGTTTGCTGGTGCGGCGTTCGCGTGGCTATGGAATGGCGCGTATTGTGCCCATGGTGCCTGCAGCCCTCGACGCGCCATGTGGCGGCCGCACGCAGTGCCCGCCCCGGCATTCCATCTTTAGGAATGCACCATTTCTCACAAAGCACGCCACCGGATGGGTGCCGCAAGCTCCTGCGCTGGCTATCATCTTCGGGTTTGCCCTGATCAGGGCCCAGAATCTCCCAGTGAGGCGCTCCGGCATGCGGACGCCCCACTGAAGTCCCTCAGCGGGCACCATGCACCAGTCAGATGACCTCAGCCACCGCCCCCACCCGAATTTCCGACGTTCACACGCTGCCCCAACTACTGGCTTACCGGGTCGGCCAAACTCCCCAGGCCGACGCCTTTCGCGCATATGACACGAACCGCAAGGCTTGGCAAAGCCTGACGTGGGCGCAGACCGCAGAACGCGTGAAAGCCTGGGCCCAGGCCCTCGCCGCCATGCAGCTGCCGCCTGCGGCCCGCGTGGCCATCTTGCTGCCCAACGGCCTCAATGCCATGTGCGCAGACCAGGCCACGCTGGCCGTCGGCGGAGTGCCTGTGCCGCTGCACGCCATCGACAACCCCGGCAGCATCGCCTACATCCTGGCGGACTGCGAGGCATCGATGCTGATCGTGAGCCAGGCCGAGCAATGGGAAAAGATCCGCGCCGTGGGCACGCCCTTCCCGGCCCTGCGCGCCGTGGTGATCACTGATGACGACGACGCGTTCAAGGCCACCCCGGCGTCGGGCGACAGCCCGGCCGTGGGCTCGCTCGCGCAATGGCTGACGGGTGCGGCACAAACGGACGCGTCCACCGCGGCCACAGGCCCGCAGGCCGATGACCTGGCGGCCATCGTCTACACCTCCGGCACCACCGGCAAACCCAAGGGCGTGATGCTGACCCACCGCAACGTGGTCAGCGATGTGAAGGCGGTGCTCGACCGCATTGCACCCACAGTGGACGACGTGTTCCTGTCGTTCCTGCCGCTGTCGCACACCTTTGAGCGCACGGGCGGCTACTACCTGCCGATTGCAGCGGGCAGTTGCGTGGCCTATGCCCGCTCGGTGGCCCAGCTGGCGGAAGACCTGAAAACCATACGCCCCACCGTGCTGGTGTCGGTGCCGCGCATCTACGAGCGCATCCACGCCAAACTGCTCGAAAAACTCTCGCCCACGCCCTGGAAGATGCAGCTGTACGAAGCCACGCAGAACAAGGGTTGGGCCCGGTTTTGTGCAGCCCAGGGGCTGGCTGCCCCCACACCGGACTCCAGCAGTCAGGCCGCAGGCTGGATGGCCGCCCTGCCCTGGCCGGTGCTGCAGGCCCTGGTGGCCAAGCCTTTGCTGGCCCAGTTTGGCGGCCGCGTGCGCGTGGCGGTGAGCGGCGGCGCGCCGCTGTCGCCCACCATCGCCAAATGCTTTTTGGGCCTGGGCCTGCCGCTGGTGCAGGGCTACGGCATGACCGAGACCGCGCCCGTGGTGTCGGTGAATTCGTTGGACGACAACGATCCTGCCTGCGTGGGCAAGGCCCTGCCCGGTGTGGAAGTGCGCATTGGCGACAACCGCGAGCTGCAGGTGCGTGGCCCCATCGTGATGAAGGGCTACTGGAAGCGCCCGGAAGACACCGCGCGCATCCTGAGCCCAGAAGGCTGGCTGGGCACGGGCGACCAGGCCGAGATCGTGAACGGCCGCATCTACATCAAGGGCCGCATCAAGGAGATCATCGTCACCTCCACCGGCGAAAAGGTGCCCCCGGGCGACCTGGAGCTGGCCATGCTGGCCGACCCGCTGCTGGAGCAGGCGTTTGTGGTGGGCGAAAACCGCCCCTTCATCGCCTGTGTGGCCGTGCTGAACCCGGGCGAGTGGCAGCGCCTGGCCGCTGACCTGGGCCTGAACCCCCAGGCCGCCAACAGCCTGAACCACCCCAGCGTGCACCGTGCTGTGCTGGCGCGCATCGAAAAGAACACCGCCAGCTTTGCCCGCTATGCCGTGCCGCGCACGGTGCACCTGACGCTCACGCCTTGGACGATTGAAAACACCTTCATGACGCCCACGCTCAAGCTCAAGCGCAACAACCTGATGGCGCACTTTGCCGAAGCCATTGAGGGCATGTACCAGAAGCCGGGGCGCTGAGCCTCGGCTTGCTTCTTACAACACCAACTCGCCCTCCCGGGCGTAGGCGGAACCAAAGCGGTTGGCCAGAAAGTCCGCAAGCGCCACGGACTCCTGCCCGACAAAGCCCTGCTGCGGCAACTTGCCTTGCGACACCAGGTCCAGCGCCGTGCAGATGCCTGCGGCCGTGGTGAGCTGGATGGCGCTCAGCGTATGCCCAGCCACTTGCGTGCCCACGATACGGGCCGAGTACGAGTCCTGCACCAGCCGCCCGCCCTTGAGGCCTGATGCGGTGGCAAACACCACGATCACGTCCTGGTCCGTGGTGGGGATGGCGGTTTCCAGAATGTCCTTGAGCAGATCGCGACGGTCCCGCAGGCGCAGGTCATTGAGTAACAGCTTGAGGATGGCGTTGTGGCCCGGGTAGCGGATGGACTGGTAGTCCACCTGCCGCGCCTTGCCCGCCAAGGTTTCCGTCAGCGTGCCCAGGCCACCCGAGGTGTTGAAGGCCTCGTACTCCACGCCGTCCAGCGCAAAGGTTTCCAGCCCCTCCAGCGCAGGCACCGTGGTGCGTACGCCGTCCACAATGGCTTCGCAGGGGTTGCAGTACTCGTTGATGAGGCCCTCGGTACTCCAGGTCAGGTTGTAACGCAGGGCACCCTGTGGGTAGCGGGGCAGCGCCCCCACGCGCATGCGCAGCGTGTGCAGCGTGTGCAGCGTGTCAAAACGCCGGGCCAGGTCGTTGCCCACAATGCCGATAAAGCCCGGCGCCAGGCCGCACTGCGGCATCAGCACGCTGCGTGCGTTGGCAGCCAGGGCGCGGATGGCCTGGGTGCTGGCCACGTCTTCGGTCAGGTCAAAGTAATGCACGCCTGCGCTGGCGCACAGCGTGGCCACGGGCACAGCGCGGTGGAATGGCAGTGCGTTCAGCACGGCAAAGCGGCCGTCGATGGCGGCCTGCAGGCTCGCGTCGTCTGTGGCCAATCGGGTGCAAATACCCAAAGTTGCCACCTCGGCCAGCCGCACCGGATCGCGGTCCACCACCAGGATGTCGTAGTCGCCCGACCGCTGCAGCAAGAGCGCCATGGCAAAGCCGATGTGGCCCGCCCCCAGTATGGTGATGGGGCGGCGGGAGGTGGAGTACGAGGAAATGTCGAAGGTGGTCATGGCAGTGCTCCTGGTAGTGCTCTCCGCACATGGCGGAGAGGTGTTGTGGATGCCTTGATGCTAGGCAACAGCGCTGTCAATGTGTAGCGTTCAAAACGTCGAAAGCTGTTTTTTGTTTTGCCATAACGGCGAATATGATGGGCGCTATGACTTTTTGAGGAAATGCGCATGACCCAGGCCCTGGATGACACCGACCGGCAACTGCTCAGCCTGCTGCAGGCCAATGCGCGCGAGGGCACGGCCACGCTGGCGCGCAAGCTTGGCCTGGCCCGCACCACCGTGGTGGCGCGCATCGCGCGGCTGGAGCGTTCGGGTGTGGTCGCGGGCTACGGGGTGCGGCTGGGTACGCGGCTAGACGCCACCACCGTGCGGGCCTGGTGCAGCATCAGCGTGCTGCCCAAGGCAGCGCCCGCCGTGCTGCGCGCGCTGGAAGCCATGCCCGAGGTTGAAGAGGTGTCGGCCGTGAGCGGGCCGTTTGACTACCTGGTGTTCTTGCGCTGTGCCAGCCACGAGCAGCTCGACACCCTGCTCGACAAGGTCGGCCAGCTGGAGGGCGTGCACCAGACGCAGACCAGCATCGTGCTCAGCCGCAAAATCGACCGACGACAGGTAGGGTGACATCCCCCTGAGCGGCTTACGCCGCTTCTCCCTTCTCACGACTCGCTGCGCGATTCGGGACGGGGACGCTGCGCCCATAGCCACCAGCGCGCTCAAAATCAAGCGCTGAACGCTATGGATACTGAAGCTACCAGCCCTTATCTATCAAGCGATAGTGGCTATTTTTACAACCAGTGAATCAAGCCTCGAACTGCGTCGGGTTCTTACCCCGGATCGGCGCATAAAACGCCTTGATGCGCGCCATGTCACGATCCACATCGCCCGTGGGCTCGAACACCGGGCCCAGGCCGCCGACCTTGCGGCCATAGTCCACAAACGCGAGCACGATGGGCACGCCCGCCTGCTGGGCGATGAAGTAAAAACCCGTCTTCCAGTGCCGCGTCTTGCCCCGCGTGCCCTCGGGCGGCACGATGAGCTGCATGGGGCCTTCGGCCTCCCGCATGGCCTGGGCCGAGCTGGCCACCAAATTGTTCGTCTGCTCCCGGTCCACCGGGATGCCCCCCAGCCAGCGCATCACCCCGCCAAACGGCGCCTTGAACAGGCTGTGCTTGCCCATCCAGTACACGCGCAGGCGCAGCGAGAACGCCAGCATCAGCGTGTACGGCAAGTCCCAGTTGCTGGTGTGGGGTGCGGCGATCAGCACGCTTTTGGCAGCATGGGCTGGCAAGGCGCCCTCGACCTTCCAGCCGGTGATGCGCAGGGTGAAGCGGGAAAAAGCGCGCAGGAGCGTGTTGACAACCGGTGTGTCAAAAATGGTGTGGTGCATGGGAAAAGGGGTGACAGAACGGAGCCCGGGGCGCTGAAACAGGCAGTGGGCGCTTGGCTCCACAGGCATCGAGAGCGCCGCGAGTATCGCTGATCGTGCCAATGTCCCACCTTGACGCAAGGCAAAGTGGAGCCGTCGCCGCTTGCATGCACCCCTGCAGATTACTCCCAATTTCATAGCAATCAGGGCAAACATCACTAGCGCTACCAGTCATTTTTGCTTCAATTGCCGGAGCAAAGGCGCCATGCCAAATAAAACTGGCGTTGGATCTCCACCGGTCCAGAATGCACCACCAGCAGGTCCGCGTTGTCGCTGCCGCCCCATGCTGCCAACCCTATTGCCCACCACCCCGCCCTACCGCGACCGCAAGCGGTACGCATGGCTGCTGTCCCTGGTGGTGCCCTGCACCGTGTGCGTAGGCCCGGCACTGATGGCATGGACCGGCGAACCGCTGGTGCTGTGGGCGCCGGTGGCGTTTTTCTACCTCGTCGCCCCGTTGCTCGACGGGATGCTGGGCGTGGACCAGAGCAACCCGCCCGAATCCGCCGTGCCTGCGCTGGAAAACGACCGCTACTACCGCCGCATCACCTTCCTGCTGGTGCCGGTGCTGTGGGCGGCCTTCATCTTCAGCGCCTGGTGGGTGGCCACGCAGCCCCTGCCCTGGCATGGCGTGCTGGCGATGGTGCTGACCACGGGCACGGTGGGCGGGTTCTGCATCAATCTGGGGCACGAGCTGGGCCACAAGAACACAGCGCTGGAGCGCTGGCTGGCCAAGCTGGTGCTGGCGCCCACGGCGTATGGGCACTTCTTCATCGAACACAACCGGGGCCACCACCGCGATGTGGCCACACCGGCCGACCCGGCTTCGTCGCGCATGGGCGAGTCCATCTACCGCTTTGTGCGGCGCGAGATGCCCGGCGCCGCACGCCGCGCCTGGGCGCTGGAAAAAGACCGCCTGGCCCGCCAGCACCTGCCGTTGCTGTCGTGGCACAACGAGATCCTGCAGCCAGCGCTCATCACGGCGCTGCTGTGGGCAGGGCTGGCGCTGTGGCTGGGCGTGGTCATCCTGCCGTTTTTGCTGGTGGCGTCTTTCTGGGCCAACTTTCAGCTCACCTCGGCCAACTATGTCGAGCACTACGGGCTGCTGCGGCAAAAGGACGCCAGCGGCCGCTACGAACCCTGCCGCCCCCAGCATTCGTGGAACAGCAACCACGTGTTCTCCAACTGGGTCCTGTTCCATCTGCAGCGGCACTCCGACCACCACGCGCACCCGCTGCGCCGCTACCAGTCTCTGCGGCACTTTGACGATGTGCCGCAGCTGCCCATCGGCTACTTCGGCATGTTCATGCTGGCCTATGTGCCGCCCCTGTGGCGCCGCGTGATGAACCCGCGCCTGCTGGCCCAGGTGGGGCGCGACGCCGCCCACATCAACATCGACCCGCGCCAGCGGGCCGCGATCGTGCGGAAATACGGGTTGCAGGACCTGGGATAGAACGAGTGTGGATGCGCCGGCGACCGGGCACGGGCACCCTGCGGGCCGACACCCGCCACCTCCAGCACTCCTCTATTGATAGCACCCGGAACAATCGGCACTAGCACCTGCGCCCGTTCTGACCCAAAACCCTCCGCTGGCGCCCCTCACGCAGCCAGTGGGATAATGCGGGTTTCGCACCTGCAGCCCCGCAGCGCCCCCGACCAGAGGGGCGTTCTGCTGCAGAACATTCCCCTCCCCGCCTTCGCTGTTTGCCTGTGGAAACCACCCTGAGCCCCTGGCGCATGTCCGTCGCCCCCATGATGGACTGGACTGACCGCCACTGCCGTTACTTTCACCGGCTGCTGACGCGCCAGACCCTGCTGTACACCGAGATGGTGAACGCGGGCGGCATCCTGTATGGCGGCACCGAGCGCCACCTGCGCTTCAACGCCGAAGAGCACCCCGTAGCCCTGCAGCTGGGCGGCAACGAGCCCGAAAAGCTCGCCCAGGCCGCCAAACTGGGTGAGGAATGGGGCTACGACGAAATCAACCTGAACTGCGGTTGCCCCAGCGACCGCGTACAGCGCGGTGCCTTTGGCGCCAGCCTGATGAAGGCCCCCCAGCTGGTGGCCGACGGCGTCAAGGCCATGAAGGACGTGGTCAGCGTGCCCGTCACCGTCAAGCACCGCATCGGCATCGACAAGGTGGAGGACTACGGCTTTGTGCGCGACTTCGTCGGCACCGTGGCCGAGGCCGGGTGCACCGTGTTCATCGTGCATGCGCGCAACGCGTGGCTGCAGGGCCTCTCCCCCAAGGAAAACCGCGACATCCCGCCGCTGCGCTACGAGGTGGTCCACCGCCTCAAGGCCGAGTTTCCACAGTTCACCATCGCCATCAACGGCGGTATCACCGCCGACGCGGTGGTGCAGGAGCAGCTGCAACACCTGGACGGCGTGATGATCGGCCGCGAGGCGTACCACAACCCCTGGTGGTTGGCGCGCTGGGACCAGCTCTACTACGGCGGCGCCCCCTGCCCCCTGACCCGCGAGGAAGTGGAGCTGGCGATGGTGGAATACATGGAGCGCGAGGCCGCACAGCATGGCACCCCCTGGCCCCACATCGCCCGCCACATGCTGGGCCTGCGCCACAGCCTGCCCGGCGCTCGCATCTGGCGCCAGGTGTGGAGCAACCATCTGCTCAAGGACCGCCCCGCGCGGGAAGTGCATGCGCTGGCGATGCAGGCCTATGCCAGTGGAGCGTCGGAGCCCAGCGCTGAGCCCACAACACTGGACTCCGTGACTACTTAGTCAGCCGCCCCACCCAGGCCGCCAGCGGCTCGGGCCGCCCGAAGAGGTAGCCCTGCAGGCACTCGCACTGGCTTTCGACCAGAAAGTCGGCCTGGGCGCGTGTCTCCACCCCCTCGGCCACCACGCGCAGGTTGAGATGGCGGGCCACCGAGATGATGGACTGCACGATGGCCGTGTCATTGGGGTCGTCGGGCGTGTCGTCCACAAAGCTCTTGTCGATCTTGAGCTCGTAGAGCGGGAGCCGCTTGAGGTAGGCCAGGCTCGAATAGCCGGTGCCAAAGTCGTCGATGGAGAAACGCACGCCCAGCTGCACGATCTCGGTCATGCGGGCGATGGTGTCGTCCAGGTCTTCGATGAGCAGGCTTTCCGTCACCTCCAGGATCAGATGGGCCGGGTTGGCGCCGGTGTGGGCCAGGATGTGGCGCACGCGCTCCACAAAGTCGTCCTGGCGGAACTGTCGCTCGCTCACGTTGACGGACAGCGATAGCGCGTGCCCTGCCACCTGCAAGCGTGCCAGGGTCTCACAGGCCTGCTGGATCATCCAGTCGCCCATGCGCAGGATGAGGCCCGAGGCCTCGGCGATGGGGATGAAACGGCTGGGCGGGACGTTGCCGCGCACGGGGTGGTCCCAGCGCATCAGCAGCTCGCCGCCCACGACGTTGCCCGCAGCGTCCACCTGGTTTTGCACAAAGGCGGCCAACTGGCCCAGGGTTTGCGCTTTTTTCAGGTCCTGCTCCAGCGCCAGGCGCTCCTGCACGTCGGCCTGCATCGCGGCTTCGTAAAAGCGGATGCGGTTGCGACCCAGGTCCTTGGCCCGGTACATGGCCGTGTCGGCCTCCCGCAGAAGGTCTTCCACACCCTCGCCCCGCTTGGGGAAGAGCGTGATGCCGATGCTGCCGGTGGTGCTGTAGAGGTGGGTGTCGATGGTGTAAGGCGCTTCCAGTGCGGCGCGCATTTCTTCGGCCACCAGCAGCGCAGCGCGCCCGGCGGACTCCATGTCCGACGCCACGTTGTGCACCAGCACCACAAACTCGTCCCCACCCAGGCGCGCCACGGTGTCGCCCGGGCGTTGCAGCTGCGTGAGCCGCTGGGCCACCTGCATGAGCAGCATGTCGCCCACCGTGTGGCCCCGTGCATCGTTGATCTGCTTGAAGTTGTCCAGGTCGATGTAGAGCACCGCCCCCACCTGGGCGGCCTTCAGAGCGTTGGCCAGCGCATGTTCCATGCGGTCCAGCAGCATGCGCCGGTTGGGCAGGCCGGTGAGCGCGTCAAAGTAAGCCAGCTGGTGTGAGCGCGCCTCGGCCTGCTTGCGCTCGGTGATGTCGCGCGACAGTGCAATGAAGCGGGGTTCGTCGCCAGGCGCAGCACTCTCCTTGCGCGCAATCGACAACTCGAACCAGTGGGTCACCCCGCCCAGCTCCAGCCGGAACTGGTGGCCTGACGAGTACCCGGTCTGGTGGGCCGCTTGCAGCGCCGCATGGCAGCCGGCGGCGCCTTCGGGGGGGACCACATCGCGCAGCAGGCGGCCCAGAAACATCTCTGGCGGCACAGCCAGCTCTCCCGATCGTGCCGACCGGTAGTGGTGGATGCAGCCGTCCAGCCCCAGTTCGAACAACAAATCAGGAATGGCGCTGAGCGTGCTCTCCAGATCATCCCGGGTGGCGCGCAGTTCGGCCGTCATGTCGCGCGCCAGTGCCACCGCACGCTCGCGCCCCGTGGCCAGCAGCCAGGTAAACCACGCAAGGATCAGGCTCAGCACCGTGCCCAACAGCGCCACCGGGTGGTGTCCATCGTCCTGAAAGCGCTGCGCAAAGCCCGGTAGTGGGGCCATGTGCAAGGCCCAGCGGCGCCCGCCCAGCTCCAGCTCGCGCCGCGCCTGCAACGCCGGAGCGCCAGCGCCCTGGGCCGGTGTCTTCAGGTTGCTGAACAGCAGCGCGCCCGCTACGGCACCGGCATCTCCTGGTCCGGTGCCGGGGGATGCCGCACCCGCGCCCGGGGTGCTGTCGGTGATCTGCAGGCCGATGTCGGCGTCAAATTCACGGGACATGCCGTTGATCACGTCCTCCATCAGAAACGGCGCCGACACCCAGCCCGCCAGCCCTTGCCGCCTGCCCTCTACCGTGCCGTTGTCGGCGTCGGCGCGGTACAGGGGCATGTACATCACCAGCCCAGGGGCACCGTTTTGCATGAGGGTCAGTCGCCCGGACAACGCCAGCGCTCCGGTGTCACGGGCCCGGTCCAGCGCCTCCTTGGCAGGGGGAATGGTCAACACATCCAGTCCCAGCGCCTTGAGGTTGGGGCCCTCCAGCGGCTCGATGTGGGTGATGGGTGCCAGCCACTCGCGCTCGCCGGGCGGGCGCACTGCATACTGGTCAAAACCGCGCTGGCGCATGTCCTCCAGATGGGCAGCGAGCGCCTTGCCAGGAAACTGCAGAATCAGCGACACCCCCTGCAGCCCGGGACGGGTTGCCTGCAACTGCAGCGCGCTCACATAGGCCTGAAACTCCTCGCGGTCGATGCGCTCCGACCCCTCAAAGTAGCCCTTGACGCCGCGCAACACCACCTCGTAGGTCGCCATGCGGTCCTTGAGGTTGTAGGTAATCTGGTCGGCCGCCACTTCAAAGTTCTGCTCGCGTTTGGTCCTCGTGTTCTTTTCTTCACTCTGCCAGTACAGGAAGGTCAGCCCCAGGGTCAGCAGCGCGATCAGTGGGGGCAGCACCACGGGCAACCAGCGGTGGTTGCTGGTGCCCGCAACCCCTTCAGCCCCCCATGCCGCCTGCCCTGGCGCGGCGAGGTCATCGTTGTCGGGGGCTGGGTGGGGTGTCATGGTGGATGGTGTGACTTCGATGCACCGGCGGTGCTGCCCCATTATGAGCATCTGTCCTGCGCCGAAAAGGGGCATTTGCGCGCAAACTGCACATGCCGGGTCTCTGCATGCCGTTTATGCTCGCACCCGCTGGGCCAAGGGCTATGCGCCCGCACCCACTTCCCGTATCAACCCTGGCAATACCCATCACAAAGGCCTGGCATGGCATCGCTCGATTTCGACCTGGAGGAATCCCAATTTCGAAGCTGGTACACCGCGCAGGCGGTTGCGCTGGAAGACGCCTGCGCAGCGCTGACCGCGCGGGTGGCGGCGGTGGTGACCCAGGCGGGCGGCGTGGACATCACCAAGGTGGAGGGCCGCGTGAAGGATGTGGACGAATGCGTGCGCAAGTTCGTGCGCAAATACCGTCCGGCGCTGGAAGAGAGCAACACCCCCTACGACATAGAGGCTTACGTCACCGACCTGATTGGCGTGCGGGTGGTGTGCCTGTATGAAGACGAGCTGGAGAAGATTGCCCAGATCGTGCGCGCCCATTTCGCCGTGATCGACGTGACCGACAAGGTCTCGGCGGTGGAAAGCACCGAGGCGTCCTTTGGCTACAAAGGGCTGCACCTGGACCTGCGGCTGAGCGTGGCCGAACGCGACCTGCCGGAGCACGCGGCCTATGCCGAGTGGCCCTTCGAGCTGCAGGTGCGCACCATCATCCAGGACTCGTGGAGCGTGCTGGACCACAAGATCAAGTACAAAAAATCCATCCCGGGCCAGCTCAAGCGGCGCATCAACGTGCTGTCCGCCCTGTTCGAGCTGGCCGACCGCGAGTTCCGCCAGATCCGCGATGCCACTGCGGCCGAGCTGCTGCAGGCCCCCGACGAAACCGCCGAACCCGCAACCGATGTCGCCGCCGATTTGCAGGCTCCCACCCGCGCAGCCGCCACCAGCAGCGAACTGAACGCGTTCACGTTCTTGAAGATCGCCACGCATTTTTTCAAGGACTTCGAATTTGAGCCGTCCAAGGTCGATGGGTTTGTGGATGACATCCAGGCCTGGTCAGCCGGCATGACACGTGCGCGCTTTAACAGTTTGATGCGCGAGACGATCGGAGTGGTCAAACGCTACAAGCAGCACTTTGAAGAGCAAAACCCGCAGGGCAGCTTCAACCCGTACACCGTGATCCGGCATTGCCTGTATCTGAGTAACAAGACGGCGTTCCGCCCCGCACTGCGCAACTCGGCCCGCGAGTCGTTCGAGGCCTGGCTGAGCGACAACGCGGAGCCCAAAGTGCAGGGTTGAGGCGAAAATCGGCGCAAGCGCTAGTGCTAATTGCCTGAGTTGCTATCATTTTTGACAGCCTCGCAGCCTTCGTCGCCGAACCGGCGCGCCGCCCCTGGGGCCACGTCAATTTGTCGCATAGGCGACTGGACATTGGTGGTTTTACTCCATGCGCTTGTTACCAAGTGCTGCTATATTGCACTGCAACAAAACGGAGTTTCGCCCCATGCTGTACCACCTCTACGAAACCCAGCGCTCCTTGATGGAGCCCTTCACAGATTTTGCGCAGGCGGCTTCCAAGTTGTTCAGCAACCCCGTCTCGCCGCTGAGCCAGACCTCAGCAGCACAGCGCATGGCTGCCGGTTACGACCTGCTCTACCGCCTGGGCAAGGACTACGAAAAGCCCACCTTCGACATCCACACGGTCGACGTGGACGGTATCGGTGTCGCTATCCACGAACGCATTGAGGTCGACAAGCCGTTTTGCGAGCTGCGCCGCTTCAAGCGCTTTTCGGACGACCCTGCCACGCTGACCAAGCTCAAGGGCCAGCCCGTGGTGCTGATCGTGGCGCCGCTGTCGGGCCACTACGCCACCTTGCTGCGCGACACCGTGCGCACCATGCTCAAGGACCACAAGGTCTACATCACCGACTGGAAGAACGCCCGCCTGGTGCCGCTGTCGGAGGGGGAGTTCCACCTCGACGACTACGTCAACTACGTGCAGGACTTCATCCGCCATCTGCAGGGCATCTACGGCAACTGCCACGTGATCAGTGTGTGCCAACCGACGGTGCCCGTGCTGGCCGCCGTGTCGCTGATGGCCAGCCGCGGCGAGAAAACGCCCCTGACGATGACCATGATGGGTGGCCCCATCGACGCCCGCAAGTCGCCCACGGCAGTGAACAATCTGGCGACCAACCGCAGCTACGAGTGGTTTGAGAACAACGTGATCTACCGCGTGCCGGAGAAATTCCCCGGCGCGGGCCGCCGCGTGTACCCGGGCTTTTTGCAGTACACCGGTTTTGTGGCCATGAACCCGGACCGCCATGCGACCAGCCACTACGATTATTTCAAGGACCTGATCAAGGGCGACGACGCAAGTGCCGAGGCGCACCGCAAGTTCTACGACGAGTACAACGCCGTGCTGGACATGGATGCGGACTACTACCTCGAAACCATCCAGACCGTGTTCCAGGATTACAAGCTGGTGAACGGCACCTGGGATGTGCGCTCGCCCGCTGGCAAGTTGGAGCGCGTGCGTCCGCAAGACATCAAGACCACAGCCCTTTTCACGGTGGAAGGCGAGCTGGACGACATCTCTGGCTCGGGCCAGACCGAAGCGGCCCACGACCTGTGCAGCGGCATCGTGCGCAAGGAGCAACGCCACCTGGAAGCCAAGGGCGCAGGCCACTACGGTATCTTCAGTGGCCGCCGCTGGCGCGACATCGTGTACCCCAAGGTGCGCGCATTCATCCTGGAACACGAGTTGCCTGCCAAGCCCGCCACTGTGGCCGCAACGTCCACACCGGCCCCCAGGCTCGCCAGCCCTGCACCGGCCCCTGCCAAGGTTGCCAGCAAGCCCGCACCGGCAGCCAAACCCGCCGCCACCAAGGTGATCAAGGCGACCAAGGCGCCTACGGCAGCAGCCAAGCCTGCTCCAGTCCGCGCTGCGGCCAAGCCCGTGGCGGCCACCGCTGTGGCCACCCGCTGGGTGCAGCCCGCCGCGGCGCCCACAGGTGCAGCGCAGGCGCCCACCGCTGATCTGGCCACGACTCAGACCAGCGCCACTGCAGCGCCGTCCACCCGCAGCGGCAGCAAGAGCAAGGCGCGCAAGGCTTGAGCCACCCCGCCTCCGCCAGCACGACCCCATCCCACGCTGCCCTCACCGACTTGGCAGCGCGGATTGATGCCGCCCTGCCCCAGACGCAGTGCACGCGCTGCGGCTATCCAGACTGCGCCAGCTATGCGCAGGCCATCGCCCAGGGGGAGGCGGCCATCACCCAGTGCCCTCCGGGCGGTGCTGAGGGCGTGGCCCGCTTGGCCGCCATCACGGGCCATGCCGTGGCGCCCTTGAGCGCCGACCATGGGGTGGAGGCACCGCGCCGCGTGGCCTTCATCGACGAGGCGTGGTGCATTGGCTGCACCTTGTGCATCAAGGCCTGCCCCACCGATGCCATCGTGGGCTCCAACAAGAAAATGCACACCGTCATCGAGGCTTACTGCACAGGGTGCGAGCTGTGCATCCCGGTCTGCCCGGTAGATTGCATCCAGCTCGACAGCGCCAGCGGCATGGCCACCGGATGGGCTGCGTGGTCTGATGCGCTCGCGCTCCAAGCCAAACAGCGGTATCAGCAACACCGTCAGCGGGTGCCGCTGGAGGATGTAGAGGACGAAGGCTCCGGAGCGCAGGCCGATTCGACATCGGCCGCCACCCACAGCCCAGCCGCCGCTGCGGTGGCCGCCGAGGGCATGGAGGCACGCAAGGCGGCCATTGCCGCCGCCATGGAGCGCGCGCGCCAACTGCGCGAAAAAGGGTCGCGCTGAGAGCGACACCCAGGTTGCTGGACGAGAAACCGCTTGTCTGCGGATTACCGCGCGGCCAGTGACTTGTACACGCCGCAGCCCACGTACCAGTCCCCCACCCGGCTCACGTAGGACATCTTGGTTTGCACCGCGCCGGTGGCCGGGTTGTTGATGTCGTACTCAACCCACCCCGGGGCGCGGTCGGCCTGGGTCACGATGTCGCTCACCAGCCGGTCGCCTGCAATGCCGGGGATGTCTTGCACCCGCGTGCCCACCTTGGCCGGGTTGCCACCAAAGGCCAGATAGGTCCCGCCGGCGTCCAGCACAAACACATACATGTCACGGTCATGGTAGGGCTGGGTTTTGTCGGTGATGCTGCGCAGGAATTGATCACGCGAACTGGTCTTGTGCAGCGCCACCGCCTTGTTCACCAGGGCCACTGCCTCATCGGCTGTGCCCTGCTGCAGGCGAAACGCCGCCACCGCTTGCGACAGGGTGGACGCGCGGTGCTCCAGCGCCTCGGCCTGCGAGACCGCGTGGCCCACCATCTGGGCGTTGTGCTGCGTGATCTGGTCGAGTTGCTGCACGGCGGAGCTGACTTCGCTCAGTCCCGTGCTTTGCTCGGCGCTGGAGCCGGAGATCTCGGTCATGCTCGCCGCCACGCTGCGGATGCCGCTGGCCATGTTGGCAATGCCCTCGCCCGCCGACCGGATCAACCCGGCGCTGGCCTCCACCTGGCTGACCGAGGCGCCGATCAGCTCGCGGATCTCCCGCGCCGCATCACCCGAGCGCTTGGCCAGCGTGCGCACCTCGCCCGCCACCACGGCAAAGCCCCGGCCCTGCTCGCCCGCACGGGCGGCCTCCACCGCAGCGTTCAGGGCCAGGATGTTGGTCTGAAACGCAATGCTGTCGATGACACCAATGATCTCGGTCATGCGGCGCGCGCTTTGCTGGATGGCCTCCACCGACTGCACGGCGCGGGCCATGGCCTCGGCGCCGGTGTCGGCTGCCTTGCGTACTTCTGCGGCGCGGGCATCGGCGCTGCGCGCGGTCTGTGCGTTGCTCTGCACGGCCGACGACAGCTGCTCCACGCTGGCAGCCGTCTGCTCCAGGTTGGCCGCCTGCTGTTCGGTGCGATCGGCCAGCGATCGGTTACCTTGCGCCAGGCTCTGTCCCGCATGGGCCACCAACGCAGCATTGCTGCGGATATCGGCCACCATGGCCGACAGTGCGAGCACCATGCGGTCCAGCGACTGGGCCATGGACCCGACCTCGTCCCGCCCATAAACACCCGCCCTGGCACACAAATCACCGCGTGTGGTCTGCTCCATCGCATGCGCCAGGCCTTGCAGGTCGGATGCCAGACCCGCATACAACGCGCACAGTGCATACAGAACCACGGCGGCTGCCAATGCCACCGCCCACCACGGAGCATCCACGGCGGCCATCGCCAGGGCGCCACCCATCACCACGCCCAATGTCACCAGTTTGCCCGGCAGGTGCCACCTGCGCATCCACCAGAGCCCGGGGCGCAGCGGTAGGAATCCAGACATCTTGTCTCCGTTATCGTTTTTGAATGTGGGCCATGCTATGTGCCCGCTCTTACGTCGGATTGACAACTCGGCATGGGGTAAACAGTGCTTGACTGCGCACCTGGCCCCGCCCCTCGCCATGGACGGCGCGACACCCTGCACCGTGCCGTGGGCGTATGCCCTTCGCCCATAATGTCGCTCCATGAATCCCCTGCTCTCCCAACTCCAGCCTTACCCCTTCGAGCGGCTGCGGCAACTCTTTGCGGGAGTCACACTCCCGGCGGCTTACAGCCCCATCAGCCTGGGCATGGGTGAGCCGCGCCATCCTACACCGCAGTTCATCAAAGATGCACTCAGTAACAACCTGGGCGGACTGGCCAGTTACCCTGCCACCGCAGGCGAACCCAAGCTGCGCGAGGCCTTTACCCAGTGGATACAACAGCGCTATGCGCTGACCCTGGACCCGGGCACCCAGGTGCTGCCCGTCAACGGCTCGCGTGAGGCACTGTTTGCATTTGCGCAGACCATCATCGATCCCTCGCAAGGCCAGCCGCTGGTCGTCTGCCCCAATCCGTTCTATCAAATCTACGAAGGTGCCGCCTTGCTGGCGGGAGCCCAGCCGTACTACGCGGCCAGCGACCCCGGCCGCAACTTTGCGGTGAACTGGGACGCAGTGCCCGAGGCTGTGTGGCAACGCACCCAGCTGCTATTCGTCTGCTCCCCTGGCAACCCCACGGGCGCCGTGATGCCGCTCAGCGAGTGGAAGAAGCTGTTTGAGCTGAGCGACCGCTACGGTTTTGTGATTGCCTCGGACGAGTGTTACAGCGAGATCTATTTCCGCGACGAGCCGCCCCTGGGCGGCCTGCAGGCTGCGGCGCAGCTGGGGCGCGGCGACTTCAAGAACCTGATCTCCTTTACCAGTCTGTCCAAACGCAGCAATGTGCCCGGCATGCGCAGCGGCTTCGTGGCTGGCGACGCAGCGCTGATCAAGTCGTTCTTGCTCTACCGCACCTACCACGGCAGCGCCATGAGCCCCATCGTGCAGGCCGCCAGCATCGCTGCCTGGGGTGATGAAAAGCACGTGGTGGACAACCGGGCGCTGTACCGCAAGAAGTTTGCCCAGGTCACACCGCTGCTGGCTGGCGTGATGGAAGTCGCCCTGCCGGATGCCGGTTTTTACCTGTGGGCCAAAGTACCGGAAGCCCTGGGGATGGACGATGCCGAGTTCGCGCGCGCCCTGCTGGCTCAATACAATGTCACGGTGCTGCCCGGCAGCTACCTGGCCCGCGAGGCCCAGGGGAGCAACCCCGGCGCCCAGCGCGTGCGCATGGCCCTGGTGGCCGAAGCCGAAGAATGCGTGGAAGCTGCGCTGCGCATCGTGCAATTCATCCAATCCCGTACTGCCTGATCTGATCGACAACAACATGACCCAACAACTCCAAACCCTCATCGACAACGCCTGGGACAACCGCGCCAGCCTCTCGCCCGCCGCCGCCCCCAAGGAGATCCAGGACGCCGTCGAGCATGTGATTGCCGAGCTGAACAATGGCAAGCTGCGCGTGGCCACCCGCGAAGGCGTGGGCCAGTGGACGGTGCACCAGTGGATCAAGAAGGCCGTGCTGCTGTCGTTCCGCCTCAAGGACAACGAAGTCGTCAAGGCTGGCGACCTGGGCTTTTACGACAAGGTGCAGACCAAATTTGCCCACTTGTCCGAAGAAGAGATGAAAGCCACTGGCGTGCGCGTGGTGCCGCCTGCTGTGGCCCGCCGTGGCAGCTTCATCGCCAAGGGCGCGATCCTGATGCCCTCGTACGTGAACATCGGCGCCTACGTGGGCGAAGGCACCATGGTCGACACCTGGGCCACCGTGGGTTCGTGCGCACAGATTGGCTCCAACGTGCACCTGTCGGGTGGCGTGGGCATTGGCGGTGTGCTGGAGCCTCTGCAGGCCGGCCCCACCATCATTGAAGACAACTGCTTCATCGGCGCACGCTCCGAGGTGGTCGAAGGCGTGGTGGTCGAAGAAAACTCCGTACTGGGCATGGGTGTGTACCTGGGCCAGAGCACCCCGATCTTCAACCGTGCCACCGGCGAAATCAGCTACGGCCGCGTGCCTTCGGGCTCGGTGGTGGTCAGCGGCAACCTGCCCAAGACGGCCGCCAACGGCACGCCCTACAGCATGTACGCTGCCATCATCGTCAAGCAGGTGGACGCGCAAACCCGCTCCAAGACCAGCATCAACGACCTGCTGCGCGACTGATTGACGGGGACCTGCGGACGGCCCGGGCCGTTCGCCACACCGACAGAGACTGACAACAAGAGGGAAACACCATGAGCACGATGGAACGAATTCTTCGCCTGATGGCAGAGAAAAAGGCCTCCGACGTCTATCTGTCGGCCAACGCCCCCGCGCTGATCAAGATCAACGGCGAGTGCGTGCCCATCAACAACCAGATCCTGCCGCCCGATGCGCCGCGCAACCTGCTGTCCGAAGTGGTCCCCCCGGACCGTATCGAAGAGCTGGAAGAAACCGGCGAACTCAACATGGGTGTGCCGCTCAGCGGCGTGGGCCGCTTCCGGGTCAGCGCCATGCGCCAGCGTGGCAGCTATGCGGTGGTGATCCGCTTCATCTCCCAGCAGATTCCCGAGTTCGATTCCCTGGGCCTGCCCCCGGTGATGCGCGAACTCATCTTGGAAAAACGCGGACTGATCCTGATGGTGGGTGCCACGGGTTCCGGCAAGAGCACTTCGCTGGCGTCGATGATCGACACCCGCAACGAGGCGCTCACAGGCCACATCCTCACCATCGAGGACCCGGTCGAATACCAGTTCAAGAACAAGAAATCCATCGTCAACCAGCGCGAGATCGGCAGCGACACCCAGTCCCTGCAGACGGCCCTGAAAAACGCGCTGCGCCAGGCGCCCGACGTGATCCTGATCGGCGAAATCCGCGACCGCGAAACCATGTCAGCCGCCATCGCCTATGCGCAGTCGGGTCACCTGTGCTTGGCCACACTGCACGGCAACAACAGCTACCACGCGCTCAACCGCATCTTGTCGTTCTACCCCGTCGAAGTACGACCCACCATGCTGGGCGACCTGGCATCGGCACTCAAAGCCGTGGTTTCCCAGCGTCTGGTGCGCAAGACCGACGGCGGCCGGGTGCCGGCAGTTGAAGTCATGCTCAACACCAAGCTGGTGTCCGATCTCATCGAAAAAGGCGACTTCTCGGGCGTCCGCGAGGCCATGGAAAAATCCATGGCCGAAGGATCGCAGACCTTTGAAGAAGCGCTGGCACGCCTCATCATGGATGCGCAGATCGACCGCAAGGAAGGCATGGCCTACGCCGATTCGCCCACCAACCTGATGTGGCGCCTGCAAAATGACTTTTCCTTGGCCGCCAACGCCGCCAAGGCCCAGAAAGAAGCACGCGATGCACCCGACGATGCACCGTCGTTCACCGAGATCGTGCTGGACGTCAAGCCGGCGGCGTGATGTGACGCGCCTTGAGCGGCCTGCGGAGCCCTCCCTCAGGGAGGACGACGCGCTCGGTGCCTGGCATCCCCTGCTTGGCGGCTCTGGGCTGGGCCACGCAGCGCCAATGCCTGTATCCATGATCGCAGCCCGGCTGCCTGTCTCCATTCCCTGACCCCATCCCATGTCCCGAACCCTGCACCTGGCTGAACAGCTCATTTCCCTGCCCTCCATCACGCCGGAGGACGCCGGCTGCCTGGATCTGCTGGCCACACGGCTCGCTCCGCTCGGGTTTGTGTGCGAACGACTGGACAGTGGCCCCACAGACTTCCGTGTCAGCAATTTGTGGGCAAAGCGACCGGTAGCGCTAGTGAATCATGCCTCATCCGCTATCAAAACAGTAGTATTCGCAGGCCATACCGATGTCGTCCCCACCGGGCCTCTGGCCCAGTGGAGCAGCGACCCGTTCGTGCCCACCCACAAGGACGGCAAGCTCTATGGCCGGGGTGCGAGCGACATGAAGACCTCCATCGCAGCCTTTGTGGTCGCGGTGGAGGAGTTCCTGGCCGCCACGCCCGCACCGCTGATCGAGCTGGCCTTTTTGCTGACCAGTGACGAGGAAGGTCCTTCCGTTGACGGCACCAAGGTCGTGGTCGAGCAGCTCCAGGCGCGTGGTGAAAAGCTTGATTACTGCATCGTGGGCGAACCGACGTCGGTCGAGAAAACCGGTGACATGATCAAGAATGGACGTCGTGGCACCTTGAGTGCCAAGCTCAGCGTGCGCGGTGTCCAAGGCCACATCGCCTATCCACAACTGGCCCGCAACCCCATCCACCAGGCCCTGCCCGCCCTGGCAGAACTGGCCTCCACCGCGTGGGACAACGGCAATGCCTTCTTTCCGCCCACCAGTTGGCAGATCAGCAACATCCATGGCGGCACCGGCGCCACCAACGTGATCCCGGGTGAGGTGGTGATCGACTTCAACTTCCGCTTCTCGACCGAATCGACGGCAGAGGGCTTGCAGCAGCGCGTGCACGCCGTGCTTGACCACCATGGCCTCGAATATGACCTGCGCTGGACGCTGGGCGGCCAGCCCTTCCTCACCACGCCCGGTGAACTGGTGGGCGCCGTGCAGCAGGCCATCGCCTCCGAGACGGGCATTGCCACCGAACTCTCCACCACCGGTGGTACCAGCGACGGGCGTTTCATTGCGCAGATCTGCCCCCAGGTGATCGAACTGGGCCCGTCCAACGCAACGATCCACAAGATCGACGAGCATGTGGTGGTGTCCGATATCGAGCCGCTCAAGAACATTTACCGCCGCACGCTGGAGAACCTGCATGCGCAGGCCCTGGCGGCCCAGGCGGTGGCCGCATGAGCAAGGCACCCAGCCACCACCCACCGGCAGTTGCAGGTGACACCGTTGGCGCCCTGATCGAATGGGGCTCTCAGCAGCTGGAGTCGGCCGGCGTCTCGTTCGGCCATGGCACCACCAATGCGCAGGACGAAGCTGCATGGCTCGTGTTGTGGCGCCTGGGCCTGCCGCTGGATAGCGACCTCTCCGATGCACCAGAGTCCATCAAAAACAAGCCGGTAGCGCCTGCAGAAATAGCGTTGGTTGCTACACTTTTTGAAGAACGCATTGCCAGTCGCAAGCCTGCCGCCTACCTCACGCGCGAGGCCTGGCTCCAGGGCGTGCCGTTCTATGTGGACGAGCGCTCCATCGTGCCGCGCAGCTTCATTGCAGAGCTGCTGGTGGACGGCAGCGTGGACGATTTCCTGAGCGACCGCACCCATCGGGTGCTGGACCTTTGCACGGGCAACGGCAGCCTGGCTGTGCTGGCGGCGATGGCCTGGCCCGAAGTCGAAGTGACCGGTGCTGATATTTCGCCCGACGCCTTGGCCGTGGCACGCATCAATGTGGAGAAACATCGGCTGCAGGACCGTATCACCTTGCAGTTGTCCGATGGACTGAGTGCCCTGCCCGGCCCCTGGGACCTGATCCTGTGCAACCCGCCCTACGTCAACGCCGACAGCATGGCCGTGCTACCTAGCGAATACCGCGCAGAGCCCGAACTGGCCCTCGCCGGTGGCAAGGACGGCATGGACTTTGTGCGCCAGCTGTTTGCCGCCGCGCCCGCTTGCATGAGCGAAGACGCCGTGATCATTCTGGAGATCGGCAACGAGCGCGCCTATTTTGAGGCGGCCTTTCCGCAATTGCCGGTTTTCTGGCTCGATACCAGTGCAGGAGAAGACCAGGTTCTGCTGGTCACCCGGCAGGCGCTGGCTGCCCAAACCCGGCTCACGGCACAATAGAGCCCTTTACGCCACCTTTGGCAGCAGCAGCGGCTGTGCCGTTGGCAGTTGCGCTGGCCCCCAGAGTTTTGCATGCCACCCGCCTCGTGCGGGTGCGCTTTTTTCTGATTCCCGGATGATCACCCTCAAGAACGTTACCCTGCGCCGAGGCACTAAAGTCGTGCTCGACAGCGTGTCCACCACCATCAACCCCGGCGAAAGCGTCGGGCTTGTGGGCCGCAATGGCGCGGGCAAGTCCAGCCTGTTTGCGCTGCTCAGCGGCAAGCTCCATGAAGATGGCGGGGATTTTCACATCCCGTCGAGCTGGCGGATGGCCGAGGTCGCGCAGAACATGCCCGAGACCGACCAGTCGGCCACCGATTTTGTGCTCGAAGGCGACACGCGTCTGGCCGAGGTGCAACGCCAGTTGGCCGAAGCCGAGGCCAGCGACGATGGGATGGCCATTGCCCATGCCTATTCGGACCTGCATGACGCCGGCGCGCACGATGCCGTGGCGCGTGCCCAGGCGCTGATCCTGGGCCTGGGTTTTCGCGTGAGCGAACTCGACCAGCCCGTCAACAGCTTCTCCGGTGGCTGGCGCATGCGACTGCAACTGGCGCGTGCGCTGATGTGTCCCAGCGACCTCCTGCTGCTGGACGAGCCCACCAATCACTTGGACTTGGACGCCCTGGTCTGGCTCGAAGCCTGGCTCAAGCGCTACGCGGGCACCATGATCGTGATCAGCCACGACCGCGAGTTTCTGGACGCCATCACCAACGTCACGCTGCAAATCCAGCAAGGCGAGTTGAACCGCTACGGCGGCAACTACAGCAAGTTTGAAGAACTGCGCGCCCAGCAGCTCGAACTGCAACAGGCCAGCTTTGCCAAGCAGCAGGAGAAGATGGCCCACCTGCAGAAATTCATCGACCGCTTCAAGGCCAAGGCCAGCAAGGCCAAGCAGGCGCAAAGCCGGGTCAAGCAACTCGAACGCATGGAGAAAATCGGGCCTGTGCTCGCCGAGGCGGACTTCACTTTCGAGTTCAAGGAACCGGCCAACCTGCCCAACCCGATGCTGGCCATCAGCGACGCCTCGTTCGGCTATGTGGACGACGAGGGTACGCCCACCACCATTCTTACGGGCGTCAACCGTTCGGTGCTGGCGGGTCAGCGCATCGGCATCCTGGGCGCCAACGGTCAGGGCAAGTCCACGCTGGTCAAGACCATTGCGCGCACCATGAAAGCACTGGGCGGCAGCATCACCGAGGGCAAGGGCCTGAACATTGGCTACTTTGCCCAGCAGGAACTCGACGTGCTGCGCCCCAGCGAACACCCGCTGGAGCACATGATCCGCTTGGCCAAGGAGCTGGGGCCTGATGCCAAGCAACCCAGCCGGGAGCAGGATCTGCGCAGCTACCTGGGCAGCTTCAACTTCACCGGGGACATGGTCAAACAGGCCGTTGGCACCATGAGCGGCGGTGAAAAGGCGCGCCTGGTGCTGGCCATGATCGTATGGCAGCGCCCCAACCTGCTGCTGCTGGACGAGCCTACCAACCACTTGGACCTGGCCACCCGCGAGGCGCTGGCGATGGCGCTCAACGACTTCGATGGCACTGTGATGCTGGTCAGCCACGACCGCGCCCTGCTGCGCTCGGTCTGCGAGGACTTCTGGATGGTGGGCCGGGGTGTGGTCGGCCCGTTCGACGGCGACCTGGACGACTATCAACGTTACCTGCTCGAAGAGTCCAAGCGCCTGCGCGAAGAAGCACGCCTTGCCGAGCAGGCGCAGGCCTCACAAGCTCCTGCAGCAGCCCCTACCGCAACACCGACACCGGTGGTCGCTCTGGCCTCCGTTGCCGCGCCAGCGCCGGCTCCCGCTCTGTCCCCTTCGCGTGATGGGCGCGAGCAGCGCAAGCTTGACGCTCAAACGCGCCAGCAGCTGGCCGAAAAGACCCGGCCACTCAAAAAAGAGCTGGAACAGATCGATAAACGCTTGACGGCCCTGAGCGCAGAACGCACCCAATTGGAGCAAAAACTGACGGAAGCCTTGCCTCCTGCAGAGATCGCCGAGTGCGGCCGGCGATTGAAAGCCGGAAATGATGAAACGGAAAAACTGGAAGAGCGTTGGCTGGAAATTTCTTCCGAACTCGAAGAAATTTCAGCGGCCTCGGTGGGCTAGAGATGTAAAGTCCTGTAAATTCTTTCCAGAATTTTCCGGACTTTCCATTGATCCATCTCACTTCTACGCTATCAAATATGTAGCAACTTTTAGTGTAAATCTACAGGCTATTGCGGTTGCATTTTTTTGCGAAAGGTTGTCAACGGACTGTGGACCGCCCGCGTTGTTGGTACATCACAGGAGTTTTCCACCATGAATACCACCGCAATCTTGTCCGCTTGGCCCGAAGACGAACGCGACCGTAAGCGCGCACCGGCCCGCTTCTGAAAGCGCTGCGGCCTTGCCTCTGTTGTGTAGCCACACAGTGCACATCAAGCATAAACCATACCAAGGCATGAGAAATGTGGCCACATTAGCTCCATATTTCTCAGGTGGGCCATAGCAAGGTCGGAGTTAACTTCCGCGATTCTTGCAAGTCCCAACAAAAAACCCCGCAGATGCGGGGTTTTTTGTTGGTCCAAAAGGACGGAACAGCCTTTAGCCCATGTGCAGGCCGCCATTGACCGAAAAGTCTGCACCGGTGGCATATCCGCCCTCTTCCGAGGCCAGCCAGGCGATGATCGATGCAATCTCGCTGGGCTCACCCAGGCGTTTGACAGGCACCGTGGCGACAATCTTTTCCAGAACATCCGGACGGATTGCCTTGACCATGTCAGTGCCGATGTAGCCTGGGCTTACCGTATTGACGGTGACGCCCTTGGTGGCCAGTTCCTGCGCCAGGGCCATGGAGAAGCCATGCATGCCCGCCTTGGCGGCGGAATAGTTGGTTTGCCCCGCCTGACCTTTTTCGCCGTTGACAGAGCTGATGTTGATGATGCGGCCCCAGCCCTTTTCCACCATGTCAGACACCACCTGTTTGGTGACATTGAACATGCTGTTGAGGTTGGTTTCGATCACGGCGTCCCAGTCTTCGCGCGACATCTTGAGGAACATGCGGTCGCGTGTGATGCCAGCGTTGTTCACCAGCACGTCAATGGTGCCGTGCTCTGCCTTGGTCTTACCAAAGGCTTCCACGGTGGAATCCCAATCACCCACGTTACCGACCGACGCATAAAACGTGTAGCCTAGGGCCTTCTGCTCTGCCAGCCATTTGGCGTGGTCCCGTGTCGGGCCGCAACCAGCGATGACTTTGAAACCTTCCTTGTGCAGGCGCTGGCAAATGGCGGTACCGATGCCTCCCATGCCACCGGTGACATACGCGACTTTCTGGCTCATGTGATTTCTCCTTGTTAGTGATTGGCTCAGGACCCACTCTACCGAAGAAATTGGGCACTGCCGTGAAGGAAAACACTGAAGCCCTTTCCTTTTTGACATATCCACATGCGTCGCACAGCTGACGCGAGGCACGCTTAGCGACGCGTCACCGGCGTAGCGCCTGCAGATGCACCAAATGGAGGCAGCGGATTGGCTGCTGTGGACTCCGGCAGCCCGCAAGGACTGGCTTGAAATGCAGGCGCTGTGTTGCGCTATACGTGCCGTGGCGCCAGCGGCAAGGACTCCCATCCCGGCTTGGCGAACAGATAACCTTGCTGGTAGCGAACGCCCACCGAACTCAGGTAGGCGGACTCAGCGGAGGTTTCAATGCCCTCCGCCACAATGTCGATGGACAGCCGTTGGCAGACCAGCGCAATGCCGCACACGATCGCCTGTCGCACGGGATCCTGATCGATGTTGCGAATCAGCTCCATGTCGATCTTGAGCACATGGGGCTGAAATTGCACCAGCATGTTCAGCCCCGCGTAGCCCGCACCAAAGTCGTCGATGGCCGTAATGAGGCCCTGGCGCCGGTATTCATTGAAGATGGACTTCAGGTGTGCACCATTGCTGACCTGCTCGCCCTCCGTCACCTCGAACATGATCCGGTTGTGCGGAAAATCGAACTCTTCAGCCGCCTCCATGGTGGCGCGGATGCAGGTCTCGGGCCGATACACCGCATTGGGCAGGAAGTTGATGCTCAGTCGGCAGTCTGGCAGGCTGGCGAGCCCCAGGCGCGACGCTAGTTCAATGGCCTTGACGCGGCACGCCTGGTCAAACCGGTAGCGGTTGGTGTCATCCACCCACGACAGCACCGTACCAGCCGACTCGCCATCCACACCGCGTACCAGCGCTTCGTAGGCGAACGGACGATCCAACTCCAGATCCATGATGGGCTGGAACGCCATCGTGAAGTCGAACGGAAGCTGCGTCTTGTCACGACAGGATTGGCAGCCCACAGGTTCGAAGGGTTGGGCAAAAATGGTCACTGTCATGGAGAACCATGGTAACGCATCATTACAAAGCTGCAGCCTCGTGTTGCTACGTAGACCATAGCCCCAACGCGGCCCCAGCGACTAAAGCACGAAGACCGCCACCGCCTCGGCCAGCCGGTCGGCCTGGCCTTTGAGGGTCGCGGCGGCTGCAGCCGATTCCTCCACAAGAGCGGCATTTTGCTGCGTCATCTGATCAAGCAGGCCCACCGACTGATTGACCTGCGCTATGCCCGAGGACTGGTCTCTGGCTGCAGTATGAATCTCACCCATCATCGCGCTCACACGCTGGACCGATCCCATAATTTCGGTCATGGTACGGCCGGCATCATCAGCCAATTGCCCTCCCTGTGACGCCTTTTGCACCGATGCGCCGATCAAGCCAGAGATCTCGCGGGCTGCTTGTGCCGAGCGCTGCGCCAGCCCCCGCACTTCGGTGGCGACTACTGCAAATCCGCGCCCCTGCTCACCGGCACGCGCAGCCTCCACAGCCGCATTGAGGGCAAGGATGTTGGTCTGAAATGCGATGGAGTCAATCACGCCTGTGATGTCAGCGATGCGGGCTGAGCCTTCGTTGATATCACGCATGGTCCGCACCACTTCGCCCACCACGTCCCCACCGCGCCGGGCTACCCCTGCGGCCGACACCGCCAGCGTGTTGGCCTCGGCGGACGCAGCGGCAGTCTGCCCCACGGTGCCTGTCAACTGTTCCATGCTGGCAGACGTGGCTTGCAAACTACCGGCAGCATGTTCGGTGCGTACAGACAGGTCTTGCGCTCCGCTTGCGATTTCTTCGCACGCCACTGCCATGCCGGCTGCGGCCTGCTGCACGGTAGCTACGGTCTGATGCAGCCGGTCCAGGGCTTCCTTCAGCGCTCGCCCGCCTGGCGTGTGAACTGACAAGCGAGACATGTCCAACATGATCCGGTCGCCGTGCGCCAGCGACGCCGTCAGACGTCGCAACTCGGCGGATTCTTGAGCCGTCCGGCCCATCTTCACGGCCAGGATGACCTCCAACACCGTCTGGATCACCACGTAAAGCGCATGCAACATCACTTGGCCCAGGTCAGGAGCGGTAATGCAGTACAGGCCAACCCCTGCCGCCTGAAGCCGATCAAACACGACATGGTGTACGGCGAACAATGCCGCAGCCCAAACAATGGGCCGCCAGTCCAAATACACGAGTAGCAGCGCCAGCGTCACGAAGACACCGAAATGGAACTCCAGCATGCCGCGAGCCAACTGGATATGCAGTGCAACCAAGCTGACCTGAACAAACGACAACACAAGACGCGATGCCAGCGTGCCCGGAGCCAAAGCATAGGCCACAGCGGCAACCGCACCCAACAGCAAAACTGCCGTCAACGCCAGCATCGAATCCACAAACTGCAAGCCCAGCGCAATGGCTGCCAGCGAACTCAGTCCAATAGCTGCCAAGATGACCCGGTCACCGAGCAGGGCGCCTGGGACCGGACCACCTGCACGTTCTGAGAAATCCGTGGGGGGCGCAGAAAAAATGGACATAGAGATCAAAAATTAACCGTTATGTGTGAATTGTAAACTTGTTGGTAATTTTGTGACTATGCAATTCAATATTCGACTGGACAAAAAAAGGGCCGCATGTCAATGCGGCCCTTTTTCTGTCGCCTGCTGCCTCGCCAATCAACAACCAGCCAGGGCAGTCCTGGCCGAGGCTTTGAGGTTAACGCTCCACAGCCAGCGACACGCCCATGCCACCACCGATACACAGCGCGGCCAGGCCCTTCTTCGCGTCACGGCGCTGCATTTCGTGCAAGAGCGTGACCAGAATGCGGCAACCCGATGCGCCGATGGGGTGGCCGATGGCGATGGCGCCTCCGTTCACGTTGACCTTGGCGGGGTCAATGGCCAGTTCCTTGTTCACAGCGCAGGCCTGTGCGGCAAAGGCTTCGTTCAGCTCGAACAGGTCCACATCGGCGGCGTTCCAGCCTGCGCGCTGCAAGGCCTTGCGCGAGGCCGGCACGGGGCCCATGCCCATGGTGGCAGGGTCCAGGCCGCTGGTGCCAAACGCGGCGATGCGCGCCAGGGGCTTGAGGCCAAGGGCGGCAGCCTTCTTGGCGCTCATCACCACCACAGCGGCGGCGCCATCGTTCAGGCCCGATGCGTTGCCGGCGGTCACGCTGCCCGCCTTGTCAAAGGCGGGGCGCAGGCCGGCCAGGGCTTCGGCGTTGGTATTGCGGTTGAGGTACTCATCGGTGTTGAACAGGATGGGGTCACCCTTCTTCTGCGCCAGGCTTACGCCGACGATTTCATCGGCGAACTTGCCAGCATCTTGTGCAGCAGCTGCCTTTTGCTGGCTGGCCAGGGCCAGTGCGTCCTGCATGTCGCGGGTGATGCCGTACTGCTTGGCCACGTTTTCAGCCGTGATGCCCATGTGGTACTGGTTGTACACGTCCCACAAGCCGTCCACGATCATGGTGTCAATCAACTTCCAGTCGCCCATGCGCTGGCCGTCGCGCGAGTTGGGCAGCACGTGCGGCGCCAGGCTCATGCTCTCCTGGCCGCCGGCCACCACGATCTCGCTGTCGCCCCAGGCCACAGCCTGGGCGGCCAGCATGACCGCCTTCAAACCGGAGCCGCACACTGCGTTGATGGTGAGTGCAGGGGTTTCCTTGGCCACGCCCGCCTTCATGGAGGCCTGACGCGCGGGGTTCTGGCCCACGCCAGCTGCCAGCACCTGGCCCATGATGACTTCGCCGATCTGGTCGGACGAGAGACCTGCGCGCGCGATCGCTTCACGGATCACGATAGCGCCGAGTTCGGTCGCAGGCGTCTTGGCCAGCGAGCCACCAAACTTGCCCACAGCAGTGCGAGCGGCAGAAACGATGACGATGTCTTCCATGGAATGTCCTTGTAGTGGTGAGTGGTGGTTCAGTGATTCTCGCAGCGCCAAAAGTCAGGACTTTTGCGTATCAGGCTTTCTGCTTGACATAGCGGCCGGGCGCGGGCTCGATGGCCTTGAACTTGGTGCCTTTGCCATAGGCCTTGGGCGCAGCAATCTGTTTGCCCGCATGGCTCTTGAGCCAGCCTGACCAGTCGGTCCACCAGCTGCCGGGGTGCTCGGTAGCGCCTTCCAGCCATTGGTCCAGCGTGCCTGGGAACTTGCCGTCGGCGCGGGTCCAGTGGCTGCGCTTGCCCTTGGCGGGTGGGTTGATCACGCCCGCGATGTGGCCTGAGGCGCCCATCACAAAACGCTTCTTGCCCGGCAGCACCTGGGTGGACGCGTAAGCGGCTGTGGCGGGCACGATGTGGTCTTCGCGCGAGCCGTAGATGTAGACAGGCAGGTCGAGGCTGCCCAGGTCCAGCTTTTCGCCGCACACGGCGAGCTTGCCCGGCTTGACCAGGTTGTTTTCGAGGTAGAAATTGCGCAGGTACCAGGCGTAGAACGGGCCGGGCAGGTTGGTGCTGTCGCTGTTCCAGTACAGCAGGTCAAACGGCGGCGGCGTTTCGCCCTTGAGGTAGTTGCCCACCACGTAGTTCCAGACCAGATCGTTGGGTCGCAAGAAGCTGAAGGTGGACGCCAGGTCCTGCCCCTTCATCAGCCCGCCATGGCCCATCTGCATCTCGCGGAACTTGACGAAGGCTTCATCAATGAACACGTCCAGAATGCCCGTGTCGGTGAAGTCAATCAGCGTGGTGAGGAAGGTGGCACTGGCCACGGGCTCGTCGCCGCGCGCTGCCAGCACCGCCAGCGCATTGGACAGGATGGTGCCGCCCACGCAAAAACCCAGCGCATTGATCTGCTCGGCACCGGTGATGTTCTGCACTACGTCGATGGCGGCCATGGCGCCATCTTCCACGTAGTCGTCCCAGGTCTTGTGGGCCAGGCTGTCATCAGGGTTGCGCCAGCTCACCACGAAGGTGCGGTGGCCTTGTTCCACCGCGTAGCGGATCAGCGAGTTCTCGGGCTGCAGGTCAAGGATATAGAACTTGTTGATGCAGGGCGGCACCAGCAGGAACGGGCGCTCGTACACCTTGGCGGTAAGAGGCTTGTATTCGAGCAGCTGGAACAACTCGTTCTCGTACACCACCGCGCCTTCGGTCGTGGCCACATTGCGGCCCACCTCGAACAGACTTTCGTCGGTCATCGACACATGGCCCTGCGTGATGTCGTGCAGCAGGTTCTGCATGCCCTTGGCGATGCTCTCGCCCTGGGTCTCGATGGCTTTCTTCTGCGCCTCGGCGTTGAAAGCGAGGAAGTTGCTGGGCGCCATGGCGGCCATCCACTGCTCCACGCCAAATCGGATGCGGGCCTTGGTCTTTTCGTCAGCCTCGACTGCTTCGGCCAGCCCCATCAGGGTGCGGGCATTGAGCAGGTAGGCGGCGGCGGAAAACGCTGCCACGGGGTTGCTGGCCCAGCCCTCACCGGCAAAACGCTTGTCCTTGACCTCGGGGGTGCCCTGCAAGCCCTGTGCCCAGAGGTCCTGCGCTTCTTTGAGGTATTGCTGCTGCAATGCCTGCAGCTTGGTTTGCGACAGCTTCAGGGGTGCGGCGGCGGGTACCTGCGCCCCCAGGTCCAGTTTCTGGAACGATTGCAGCGCCTGCGACCAGCTTTGCCCGAAAATCTGCTGGAACTGCTGGGCGCTCTCGGCCCAGGGTGATTCAGAAGTCATGCTCATTCCTCGATGGTTGGTCGCTCGCAGCGGCTGGGGCCTGATTTTTGTTTCGCGGGTTCATTGTTGCCCACCGCCACGGTGCATGGCAACGAATTCAACGCTTTCAGTGCACACAAACCAATGTACCTCATCGTCATCGCCTGGACCTACGTCACACTCATGATGGCGGTGGCCGAGGCCACCAGTCCGCAGGGCACCGTGCTGGGCGCCATCATCACGTTTGCACTGTATGGCCTGCTGCCCATGGGCATCCTGGTGTACATCCTGGGCACGCCTTCGCGCAAGCGCAAGATCAAGGAACGGGAGGCGGCCGAACAGGCTGCGTATGACGCGGAGCAGGCTGCAGCCCGCGTGGCCGATGCGGGAGCCGAGTCGGCAGCGTCAGCCGCGCCAGATGCAGGCGGCAAAGCGCCCGCTGCCGCCGAGGGCGGCGCTGTCACGGCGGTGCGAAAAGAACCTTGAGGCCTGCGTGACAGTACACCACGGCGGGGTGCTGTCGTTGCCGTAAATGTGCGTGATGCCCATGGCACGCAGCCGCAGCCGGGCCAGCCCTGCGAGATCGCACAGGTACTTGCCCGGTGCGTCGGGACGGGCCACAAAACATGGAGCAGCCGCAGCGCCCAATGCGCCCGGCGCGTCGCAGAACGCTGCACGCACCTCAGCCCCTACCTCGAAAGCTGTGGGGCCAATGCAGGGGCCCAACCAGGCCAGCGTGTGCGCAGCAAGCTCTGAAGCGGCCGGAGAGCCTGGCGCCGACGCTCCGTTTTTGATAGCTACTGAGGCATGATGCACTAGCGCTTCATGGCAAAAATGCTTGAAAACCGATTCCAGCACGCCCTGCCCTGCGTGCCCGGCCAGTCCGCGCCAGCCGGCATGGGCCGCAGCCACCACCTGGCCTGAGCGGTGGGCCAGCAGCACGGGCAGGCAGTCGGCCACCATGATGGTGCAGACGGCGCCGGGTGCGCTGGCCACGCAGGCGTCGGCCTCTGTGCCGTCGGGGGTGCTCGCATCCAGCAATACCACGCCATCGCCGTGCACCTGGTTCAGGAACACCGCGCGGGCGTCCGGGGTGGTGGATTGCAAGGCGGACTGCAAGGTCTGCCGGTTGGCAGCCACTGCCAACGGATCGTCGCCCACATGAGTGCCCAGGTTGAACTGGTCGTACGGTGCGCGGCTCACGCCGCCCGTGCGCGTGGTGCACAGCGCATGCACACCGGGCGGTGCGGGCCAGTCGGGCACCAGCCAGTCTGCGTGCCGGCTTGGGACCGACGATGACACAGGCGTCACGCTTCGTTGTCCGGGCAGGCCGAGGGCTGCGCCTGCTGGAATGCAGGCAGTGCCATGCAGGCGTCAAACACCCCCATGGTGAGTGGCAGGCCGTCCAGACTGACCTTGAAGCGCTGGGCGTTGAAGATCTGGGGCACCAGGCAGCAGTCGGCCAGCGTGGGCGTATCGCCCCAGCACAGCACCGAGGGTGCCATACCCTGTGCTGCGCGTTCTTGGGCCAGCAGCTCCAGTTGCCGCTCAAACGCCTCCAGACCGCCGCGCACCCAGTGGTGGTACCAGGCGTTCTTGGCATCCTCATCCACCTTCAGGTCGCGCACCAGGTACTTGAGCACGCGCAGGTTGTTGAGCGGATGGATCTCGCACGCCACCATCTGCGCCAGCGCCCGCACCCGGGCCCGGGCCAGCGGCGTGGCGGGAAGCAAAGCGGGCGTCGGGTGGGTTTCGTCCAGGTATTCGATGATGGCCATGGACTGGGACAGCGCCGTCCCCCCGTCGGTCACCAGTGTGGGCACCAGTGCGTCGCCAATGCGGCGCAGGTACTCGGGGTCCTTGTGTTCGCCCTTGACGAGGTGCACGGGCAGGTAGTCATAGTCCAGGCCCTTGATCTGCAGCGCGATGCGCACGCGGAACGAGGCAGAGGAGCGGAAGTAGTTGTACAGCTGCATGGAAGAACGGTGCCTGTGATGGGGTCTGTGGGGATACGGAACCGGCGCACCGTGGTGCCAGCACGCCGCAGATGGCAAGCCTCTGGGGCCTGAGAGCGCGGGACGTGCCGGTCAGGCGCCCGAAGTGCCTGCCGGGTCCTGGTGGTTGTATACGACTTTGGAGAGCAGCACCATCAGGTCGGCGCTTTCCTGGGCGGTGAGCGGTGCGGTCAGGCGTTCCTGCACTCGCTGGGCGGCGTCGCGCATCTGCAGGGCGGCCACTTCGCCTTCAGGGGTGATCCACAGCAGCTTGCGGCGGCGGTCGCGGGTGTCGGGCTCGCGACGGATCCAGCCGCGCTTTTCCAGGCGCCCGATCACCGAGCCGGAAGTGGCTGCATCGAACGCCACGCGGGCCGCCAGGGTGACCTGGTCTTCGCCCGGCTGGGCCAGCAGCTCGTGCAGGATGGCGAACTGCACCGGCGTCACGTCAAATCCGGCCGTCTCTTCCATGAAAAGTGCCACGGTCCGCTGGTGGGCGCGGCGCACCAGGTGGCCCGGCGTGTTGTGGAAATCGAAGCTCTTTGCCATGAGCGCGAGTGTAGCGCCCCCCAGCAGAGGGCCTGCGCCCATGGCACACTGCCACACTGCGGCGCGCACGGCACTGCGCCCGGTTTTTTGACAGCATTCCCAGAACCATTGAAAGGCAGACATGAGCTACGTGTTTCCTCCAGCCCCCGTGGTCAGCGTGCCCGTGGTGGGCAGCGGCGAACGGTTTCCGGTGCACCGCATCTACTGCGTGGGCCGCAACTACGAAGAACACGCCAAGGAGATGGGTTTCACCGGCCGCGAGCCACCGTTCTTCTTCCTCAAGCCTGCGGATGCCATCGTGGTCGTCAACGCGGGCGAAACCGGGCAACTGCCCTACCCCAGCCTGACCGCCAACCTGCACCACGAGATCGAGCTGGTGGTGGCCATTGGCAAGGGTGGCAAGAACATCCAGGCCGCCGACGCGTTTGCGCACATCTACGGCTACGCCGTGGGCCTGGACATGACCCGCCGCGATCTGCAGAACGACATGAAGAAACAGGGCCGCCCCTGGTGCATCGGCAAGGGCTTCGACGCCAGCGCGCCCATCGGTCCCATCACGCCGGCAGCCCAGGCAGGTGATGTGGCCAATGCGCCCATCTGGCTGCAGGTCAACGGAGCGGACCGCCAGCGCAGCACCGTGACCCAGTTGATCTGGAACATTGCCGAGACCATCGAGCACCTGTCGGCCGCGTGGGAGCTGCAGCCCGGCGACCTGATCTACACCGGCACCCCCGAAGGCGTGGGCGCCGTGGTGCGTGGCGATACGCTCGAAGGCGGCGTGGGCGGCCTCACGCCCTTGCGCCTGACGGTAGTCTGAAGACCACCGGGCTGCCCTTCTGCCCGGCCAGGCGAACACCGAAAACGCTACGATTTTCATAGCTGGTAGCGCATGTTTCACTGGCGCTGCCAGCCATTCTGACCCTCAAACCCCTGCATGACCTACCGCAGCCCCATCAAACATTGCCGCGCCTGTGGCACCGCCGTGGTGTACCGCCTGCCGGACGACGGCGACACCAAACAGCGTGCGGTCTGCCCCGCCTGCAACACGGTGCACTACGAGAACCCGCTCAATGTGGTGGGCACGGTGCCCGCGCTGCCCGATGGCCGCATCCTGCTATGCAAGCGCAACATCGAACCCCGCTGGGGCAAATGGACGCTGCCCGCAGGCTTCATGGAGCTGGACGAAACCACGGCACAGGGTGCGGCGCGCGAGACCGATGAGGAAGCCGGAGCGCAGATCGAGATCGGCCCCCTGTTCAGCCTGCTGAACGTGCGCCGCGTGGGCCAGGTGCACCTGTTCTACCGGGCCACGCTGCTCAGCGACCAGTTCAACCCGGGCTACGAAACCATCGAGGCGCGGCTGTTTGCCGAAGACGAGGTGCCCTGGGACGAGCTGGCCTTCCGCACCGTGAAAGAAACACTGGAGTGCTACTTTGCCGACCGCAAGGCGGGCACCATGGGCATGCACTTCATCGACATTGAGTAGGCCCTGCCATGACAGTTGCCACCTCCACAGCATCACCCGTGGCCACCCCGCAGGCCAGTGTGCCGCCCGATGGCCTGCCCGCCTACCGCCTGCTCACCGGCCCCGACGACGCCAGCTTCTGCCGCCGCGTGAGCGACGCGCTGGCGCTGGGCTATCGGCTGTATGGCTCTCCTGCGGCCACCTTCAATGGGCAGACCGTGATCGTGGCGCAGGCCATCGTGTGGCCCGGTACGGTGGCCTGACTGCGCGGCCAGCCCATCAGGCCGTGGTCTTATCGCACCTGCCGCGCGCAGCGCATCAAGGCTTGGCAGGAATCACGATGACGGTATTGCCGTCGCCCGAGCTACCGGCACTGCCGGTGTTTCCGGTGTTGCCCTTGCTGCCGGTGTTGCCCGTATTTCCCTTTGCGCCCGTGGCCCCCGTGTCACCCTGGTAGCCGGTAGCCCCCTGCATGCCGGTGGCCCCGGTGCTACCCTGTCCTCCGGTGGCCCCTGTCGAGCCCATACTGCCTGTGGCACCGGTGTAGCCCGTATTGCCCTGGTTGCCCGTGGCTCCCGTCGCGCCGGTGTAGCCAGTATCGCCAGTCTTGCCGGTGTAACCCGTGTTGCCGGTATTGCCTTGCGCGCCCGGAGGGCCCATGGGGCCGGTGCAGGCGCCCAGCGTCAGGGTGGCCAGTACCAGCAAGGTGGTGGTGATTGTTTTCATGGTGAGTCCTTTGGCGTTGCATGCAGTCCAACGACTGCATGCGCCACTGTGCGGGGCACCTCTGGCAGGGTCTGTTCGCTTGCGCGCTTAGTGCGGGCGACAAACGCTGGACGCAGACTTTGGCGACAACGTCCTACACCTCGCAAAGCCCCTATTCAGGCGGCCTTGCTTTAAGGCCCCAAGGCAACACCCACATCATCGCGGCGCTGGCGTCACAGAAGCCCGGAAGACGCAACGGCCTATTCGCCCCCCACCCGGTCTTCCGCAGGCACAGGCGGCGAGACAGAACCCGGTGGGTCAATGGTGACCGGCGGCAAGCCTCCCGCACCGGCAGGCCGAGGCGGCATGCCAGGCACCGGGGGTTGCTGGGGGTCGGTACGGAACAGCCCCCGGATCCAGTCCCGCATGGTGCTGAGCGAGCTGTCGGGCGGTGGCGGCGGGCTGGTGTCAAACTCGTCCACAAACCGGTCGTTGCCGTCGATCACCTTGTTGCGGATGGCCTGCTGCATGAACTCGCCCACCATGGGCAACGCACTGCGCGCGCCCTGCCCCCAGTAGTCGCTGCGCAGCGTGATGCGCCCGTCGTTGAAGCCGGCCCACGCGCCTGCCACCACGCGGGTGTGCATCAGGATGAACCAGCCATCGGTGTTGTCTTGCGTGGTGCCGGTCTTGCCCGCCACGTCGGCCTGGATGCCATACCGCGTGCGGATGGCCGTGGCCGTGCCCCGGTCCACGGCACCGCGCATGGTGTTGCGCAGGGTCTGGGCAGCCCGGGGCTGGAAGACCTCTTCCGGCACGGGCTTGGCAAAGGTCTCCAGCACCTTGCCGTGGCGGTCTTCGATGCTGGTGATGAGCACGGGCTCCACATAGCGGCCCAGGTTCACGATGCTGCTGTAGGCCGAGATCATCTCCTTGAGCGTGACCGGGCTGGTGCCCAGCGCGAGGGACGGAACCTCCTCCAGCTTGGACTGCCGCACGCCCAGGGCGCGTGCCACTTCGGCCACGCGGGCCGGGCCCACCTGCTGCATCACCTGCGCGGTGATGGTGTTCTTGGACAGCGCGAGGCCATCGGCCAGCGTCATGGGCTGATCGCTGGGCGGGCCACCGTCGGTGGGGCGCCAGACGCGGCCACCGCCCAGCGGGATTTCGACGGCAGTATCCATCAGCGTGTCTTCGGGCGTGGCGCCGTTGGCAAACGCAGCGCCATACACAAATGGCTTGAAGGTAGAGCCCGGCTGGCGGCGCGCAGCCTGCACGTGGTCAAACGGGTCTTGCGCAAAGTCGCGGCTGCCCACCCAGGCCAGCACATGGCCGGTGACCGGGTCTTGCGCCAGAAAGCCGGCCTGCACACGCGTCTTTTCGGCGCGCAGCTTGGCCATGAAGGAGGCGTCATCCATCAGCGCCTTCAGGGCGTCGTCAGGGGTGTCGCCTTTGTCAACGGCGGCGCGGTATTCGGCGCTCTCGCGCACCAGGGTCTGCACCAGCTCGTTCTTGGGGCCCCAGCCGTTGCGCTGCGACCAGGCGGTGTCTGCCACGCCTTGCAATTGCCGGCCCTGCCGTGCCACCGCCTGGTTGGCATAGGCCTGCAGGCGCGAATCGATGGTGGTGCGAATCACCAGACCGTCCGAATACAGGCTGTAGCCCTTGCTGTCGGCCCAGTCGATGAGCTGCTTGCGCAGCTGGATCGCAAAGTGCGGCGCCGGGCCCATCACCTCCGTCTGGCGTTCGAAGTTGATGCGCAGCGGGCGTTTTTGCAGGGTCTCGAACTGCTTGGCATCGAGCTTGCCCCGCTTGACCATCTGCGACAGCACCGTGTTGCGGCGGGCCTGCGCGCGCTCGGGGTTGAGCACCGGGTTGTAGTAGGCCGTGCCCTTGAGCATGCCAATCAGCGTGGCGCTTTCCAGCACATTGAGCTTGTCGGCCGACTTGTCAAAATAGGTGCGCGCGGCCATCTCGATGCCGTAGGCGTTGTACAGAAACGGCACGGTGTTGAGGTAGGTCTCCAGGATCTCGTCCTTGGAATACGACGCCTCGATCTTGAGCGCGGTGATCGCCTCCTTGAGCTTGCGCGTGAGCGTGCGCGAGCGCCCGATTTCCTCCGGGAACAGGTTGCGCGCCAGCTGCTGGGTGATGGTGGAGCCGCCCTGCGGGTCCCCACGGAGCGTCAGCACCACCGACGACGCCGTGCGGCGCCAGTCCAGCCCGAAGTGCTTGTAGAAACGGTGGTCCTCGGTTGCTATCAGCGCGTCCACCACGTTGGGCGAAATCTGGTTCAGCTCCACCCATTCGCGGTTGGCCCAGCGGTATTCGGCCAGCAGCTTGCCGTCGGCCGACATGAGCTGCGCCGGCAGCTCGCTCTTGGCCTTGCGGATGTCGCTGATGCCGGGAGTAAAAGGCACCAGCGCCAGCGTGAACACCAGCAGCGCAGCGGGCACCGCCACCACCGTCCACAGCAGCAGGCGCCGCACGGGCCGGGGAACCCAGGCCAACAGGCTCGCCATGCGGGCCCGGAAAGAAAGCAGCCAGTTGTGCATCAATGAATCGCCGGGAGATTGGGGGTCGCTTCAGGACCGCCCCACCAGGGGCCGGTCAGGAAGGAGAAAGGGGAATGAGAACGCGAAAAGAGAGTCGGGCATGGTGCACCGTGCTCCGTCAGACACCCTGGCCTGACAACAGTTCCAGCATGCCGGCTTCGTCGAGCACGGGCACACCCAGTTCCTGGGCCTTGGCCAGCTTGCTGCCGGCTTCTTCGCCCGCCACCACATAGCTGGTCTTTTTGCTGACGGAGCCCGCCACCTTGGCACCAGCCGCCTCCAGCAGGTCTTTGGCGGCGTCTCGGCTCAGGGTGGGCAAGGTACCGGTCAGCACCACCGTCTTGCCCGCCAGGATCTGCGGAGCGCGCTCGGCCACCGGCCCCTCGGGCCAGGTCACGCCGCAGGCGCGCAGTTGCTCGACCACCTCGCAGTTGTGCGGTTGCTGGAAGAAGGTGTGCAGGCTCTGCGCCACCACGGGGCCCACGTCGTTCACCTCCAGCAACTGCTCCACGCTGGCGTCCATGATGGCGTCCAGCGTGCCAAAGTGCCGCGCCAGGTCCTTGGCCGTGGCCTCGCCCACATGGCGCAGTCCCAGGCCGAACAGAAAACGTGGCAAGGTGGTCTGCTTGGATTTTTCGAGCGCGGCCAGCACGTTCTGGGCCGACTTCTCGGCCATGCGCTCCAGCGCAATCAGCGATGTGAGGCCCAGCCGGTACAGGTCGGGCAGCGTGCGGATCACATTGGCATCCACCAGCTGGTCCACCAGCTTGTCGCCCAGGCCCTCGATGTCCATGGCGCGGCGCGCGGCAAAGTGCAGGATCGCCTCCTTGCGCTGCGCGGCGCAGAACAGGCCGCCGGTGCAGCGGTGGTTGGCCTCGCCCTTTTCGCGCACCACGGCGCTGCCACACACGGGGCAGGCCTTGGGCATCTGGAAATTGGGTACATAGCCCGTGCGGTTGCCCGGCATCACGCCCACCACTTCGGGGATCACATCGCCCGCACGGCGCACGATGACGGTGTCGCCCACGCGCACGCCCTTCTTGCGGATCTCGAACAGGTTGTGCAGCGTGGCGTTGGTGACGGTGACGCCGCCCACAAACACAGGCGCCAGGCGTGCGACCGGCGTGATCTTGCCGGTGCGCCCCACCTGCACGTCTATGCCTTCGATCTTGGTGGCCATCTCCTGCGCGGGATATTTGTGCGCCACGGCCCAGCGCGGCTCGCGCGTCTTGAAGCCCAGGTCGCGCTGCAGCTGCAGCGAGTTGACCTTGTAGACGACGCCGTCAATGTCGTACGGCAGCGCATCGCGGCTGGCACCCACCTGCTGGTGAAATGCTACCAATTCAGTAGCACCCACCGCAATTTGTACCTGCGCTGCCACCGGGAAACCCCAGGATTTCAACGTCTGCAGCATCTCGAAATGCGTGCGGAACACGGGCCCACCCTCGGCAGGCGGCGTGATGGCGCCCAGGCCATAGGCAAAAAAGCTCAAGGGCCGCTGGGCGGTGATGTTGGAGTCCAGTTGGCGCACCGCACCCGCAGCCGCATTGCGTGGATTCACAAAGGTCTTGCCGCCCTGCTCCCGCTGGCGCTCGTTCAGCGCGTCGAAGTCGGCGCGGCGCATGTAGACCTCGCCGCGCACTTCGAGCAAAGAAGGCACGCCGTCGGGCAGGGTCAGCGGAATCTGGCGGATGGTGCGGATGTTGTGCGTCACGTCCTCGCCCACCTCGCCATCACCGCGCGTGGCGGCCTGCACCAGGCGGCCGTTTTCGTAACGCAGGCTCATGGCCAGGCCGTCAAACTTGGGCTCGGCCACGTATTCAATGGCAGGGTCAGCATCGGTCAGGCCCAGCTCGCGCCGCACGCGCGCATCAAACGCCTGGGCGCCCGTGGCCTCGGTGTCGGTTTCGGTGTGGATGCTGAGCATGGGCACCGTATGGCGCACGGGGGCCAGGCCCTCCATCACCGCGCCAATCACGCGCTGCGTGGGCGAGTCGGGGGTGACCAGGTCAGGGTGCGCGGCTTCCTGCGCCTGCAGCTCGCGGAACACGCGGTCGTATTCGGCGTCGGGCACGGTGGGCTCGTCCAGCACGTAGTACTGGTGCGCCCACTGGTTGAGCTGGTCGCGCAGTGCTTTGATTTTGATAGCAGGCTGCGCTTGATCCACTAGCGCTGGAGCCGAAAAAAGATCCAGATTGTCGGTCATGGCCGCACCGGCGCTCAGCTGAAAAGGCGCCGCGCCAACACCGACCCCGCCGACAGATCGCGTCCATCGAGCTGGTCATACAGCAGCTCCAGGTCCGCAGCGATCGGGTCCATGGCCATGGCGGGCAGCGGCGTGCCGTTCTGGTCGCACAGCACGCCATCCATGGCCTGGCACAGGGCGGCGGCCACGTCGCGCAGGCGGGCAAAGGGCTGCTCGGTGCGGTGCACCTGGGCGACATCCAGGCTCAGGGTGATGTCGCGAATCGCGGACTGGTCCGGGTCTTCGGCCAGCGCGGCCTGGGTGTCGTACCCCAGGGTGAGCAATGGCGGCAGGCCCTGGGTGCTGGCGGGCAGCACCAGGCGGCCGGGCATGGCGCCGGGCACGAAGCCCAGGCGGGCAGCGTTCTGCTGCACGTAGCCAGGGCTCCAGGCGGCCTGGCGGGCGCGCAGCATGAACATGAGCTGGGCGTCGTGGTCGCTGGCGAACTGGTCCAGTTCGCGGGCGCGGGCCACTTCTTGCAGCATGTCGGGGAAGTCGGGAGCGGCGTTGATGGCGTCAGCAAAGGCCTGCGCCTTGACCACGAACTCGGAGAACTCGATCTCGTTGAGCGCGCCCATGCGGTTGGCCAGCTGCACCCCCGCCTGGAAGGACTGGTAGCGCTGGCCAGGGGTCGGGGTTTCCCACTGCTGGGTGGCTTCGTTCAGGCCTTCGATGGCAAAGGGCTTGCTGCCTGCGCGGCGGGTGGGCGGCAGCGCGGCCAGCGCCGCATCGCCCGACACCACATGCTCGGGCTGCAGCGAGGCGATCACATCGATGAGCGGGTCCAGCCCGGGGCGGCGCTCGGGTGAAAACGGCGGCACGGGCAGTTGCAGGGCGTCGCCCGCATCCACGGTGTGTTCAGACGGCTCCGGCCCCCGGTCCAGGCCATGGAACTCGCTGGGCGGCATTGCCCCCGCCGCAGCGGCATCAAAACCGGGCTCCAGGCGCTGCGCGGGCTCTGCCGCTGGGTCATGCTCCGTGGGCAAGGCGCGCTTGGGCGCGTTGCGGCGCGAGGTCCAGGTGTTGTAGGCCACGATCAGGGCCAGCACCAGGCCACCGATGATGGCGAGACTCAGTTGCAATGTGCTCATGTTTGAATCAATGGGTTCAAGCGTCCACCATCGTCAGCGCCGACTCCATGTCGACGGCCACGATGCGCGACACGCCCTGCTCCTGCATGGTCACGCCGATCAGTTGCTCGGCCATTTCCATCGCGATCTTGTTGTGGCTGATGAACAGGAACTGTGTGCCCTTGCTCATGCTGGACACCAGCTTGGCATAGCGCTCGGTGTTGGCGTCGTCCAGCGGCGCGTCCACCTCGTCCAGCAGGCAGAACGGCGCGGGGTTGAGCTGGAAGATGGCAAACACCAGCGCGATGGCCGTGAGGGCCTTTTCGCCCCCCGACAGCAGGTGGATGGTCTGGTTCTTCTTGCCGGGTGGCTGGGCCATCACCTGCACGCCGGAATCGAGGATTTCGTCACCGGTGATGATGAGCTTGGCCTGGCCGCCCCCGAACAGCTCGGGGAACATGCGGCCAAAGTGCGCGTTCACGGTGTCGAACGTGCCCGAGAGCAGCTGGCGCGTTTCGCCGTCGATCTTGCGGATCGCGTCTTCCAGCGTGTTCATGGCCTCGGTCAGGTCGGCGGTCTGCGCATCGAGGAACACCTTGCGCTCGCTGGCCAGCTTCAGTTCATCCAGTGCGGCCAGGTTGACCGCGCCCAGTGCCGCGATCTCGCGGTGCAGGCGGTCGATTTCGCTCTGCAGGCCGCCCATGCGCACATTGCCCTCCTCGATGGAGCGGGCCACGGCTTCCAGATCGGCCTGGGCGTCTTGCAGCAAGGTGGTGTATTGCTCCAGGCCCAGGCGCGCGGCCTGTTCCTTGAGCTGGAACTCGGTGATGCGCTGGCGCAGCGGGTCGAGCGCGCGCTCCAGCTGCATGCGGCGCTCGTCGCTGGCGCGCAGCTTGGTGGTCAGGTCGTCGTATTCGCTGCGCTGGGCGGCCAGTGCCTTTTCGCGCTCCATCTTCACTTCCAGCGCGGCCTGCAGGCCGCCTTGGGCCGCGGCGTCAGAGAGACGGGCGAGTTCATCGCGCGCACGCTGCTCTTCGTCGGCCAGGGCCTTGGCCTGTTGTGTGGCGGTTTCGATGGAGCGGTTGAGTTCGCCCCGGCGCGCCTCCAGGCTGCGCTGCGAGAACGTGGCCTCCTGCGCCTGGCGCTCCAGCGTGCGCTGCTGTTCGCGGCAAGCGGTGAGCTTGCGCTCAGCCTCGATGACCTTGTCGCCCAGTTGCGCCTCGCGCTCCTGGCTGTCGGCCAGCTGCATATCGAGCTCTTCAAAGCGGGCCTCGGCGGCCACGCGGCGTTCCTGCAGGTCGGCCAGCTGGGCTTCGACCTCGGCCAGGTCGCCGTCAATCTGCTGGCTGCGGGCGCGTGTCTGCTCGGCCAGCTGGGTCAGGCGCAGGGTTTCGACCTGCAGCTCGTGGGCGCGGCTTTGTGTCTCGGTGGCTTCGCGGCGTGCGGCCACGAGGCGCTGCGAGGCATCGGCATAGGCCGCTTCCGCACGGACCAGAGCGGTGCGTGATTCTTCGGCGATCAGCGCCTGCGCGCGCAATTCCTTTTCGAGGTGCTCGATCTCCTGCGCGCGGGCCAGCATGCCGGACTGCTCCGAGTCCTGCGCATAAAAGCTCACGCTGTGGGCGCTGACGGCATGGCCTGTGGGCACAAACACCACTTCGCCGGGTTGCAGCGTGCTGCGGCGAGCCAACGCGTCGTCCAGCGTGGGCGCGGTGTAGCAGCCCTGCAGCCAGTCCACCAACACGGCACGCAGGCCCGCATCGTTCAGGCGCAGCAGGTCCGACAGGCGGGCATGGGGGGACGATGTTTCGGGGTGGCCCGCAGCGGGGGCGCTGTAGAAGGCCAGGCGCGCGGGCGGCGCGTCGTTGCCGCCCGAGCCCAGGAAGCCGCGCACCATGTCCAGGCGCCCTACTTCCAAGGCGGCCAGGCGCTCGCGCAGGGCCGCTTCGAGCGCGTTTTCCCAGCCGGGTTCGATGTGGATGCGGCTCCACAGGCCCTGCAGACCGTCGAGGCCGTGCTTGGCAAGCCAGGGGCGCAGCTTGCCATCGGTCTTGACCTTTTCCTGCAGCGCCTTCAGGGCCTCCATACGCGCCGACAGGTCGGCCTGGCGGGCACTTTCGGTGTTGACGGCCTGCTGGCGGGCGCGGCGGTCGTCGTCCAGTTGGGGCACGGACTCCTGCAACTCGTGCAGGCGGGCTGCGGTGGTTTCTGCGATCTCTTGCGCTTCTTCGAGCTGCTCGCGCAAGTTGGTCAGACGGGCCTCGTCGGGCGCGGCCAGCGCATTGCGGTCGGTGCGCAGGCGCTCGAAGCGGGCGTCCAGCTGGCGGCTTTGCTCGTCAAAGCTGCGCTGCTCGGCAGCGAGCACGCCAATCTGCTGCTGCACCTGCACCACGGCAGTCCGTTGCTCGGCCGTGCGGCTTTGCGCCTGGCGCAGGGCCTCTTCCAGGTCGGGCATCTGCATGGCCTGCTCTTCGACCTGGGCGGCCAGCAGCTCGGCGCGTTCTTCGGCGTCCACACCCGCACCGGCCAGGTTCTCCAGCTCGATGTCGGCCTCTTCCTTGCGGGTCTGCCACTGGGCGATCTGCTCGGCCAGTTGCACCAGGCGCTGTTCCACGCGCTGGCGGCCCTCGACCACGTAGCGGATCTCGGCTTCGAGCTTGCCGACCTCGGCTGTGGCTTCGTAGAGCTTGCCCTGGGCCTGGTTGACCTGGTCGCCCGCGGCGTAGTGGGCCTGGCGGATGGTTTCGAGGTCCGACTCGACCGCGCGCAGGTCGGCCATGCGCGATTCAAGGTCGTTCACGGCCTGCAGGCCGTCCAGGCGCACCTTGTTCTGCTGCTCCTCGGCCTCAGCCCGCTTCAAGAACCACAGCTGGTGCTGCTTGAGCGTCGCATCGGCGTGCAGCGTGTTGTATTTGGCGGCCACCTCGGCCTGCTTTTCGAGCTTTTCGAGGTTGGCGTTCAGCTCGCGTAGGATGTCTTCGACCCGCGTGAGGTTCTCGCGCGTGTCCGACAAGCGGTTTTCGGTCTCGCGGCGACGCTCCTTGTATTTGGAGACGCCCGCAGCCTCTTCGAGGAACAGGCGCAGTTCCTCAGGGCGGCTTTCGATGATGCGGCTGATGGTGCCCTGGCCGATGATGGCGTAGGCGCGGGGCCCCAGGCCGGTGCCCAGAAACACGTCCTGCACGTCGCGCCGACGCACGGGCTGGTTGTTGAGGTAGTAGCTGCTGGTGCCGTCGCGGGTGAGCACACGGCGCACGGCCACCTCGCCGTACTGACCCCACTGGCCGCCTGCGCGATGGTCAGAGTTATCGAAGACCAGCTCCACACTTGCGCGGCTGGCCTGCTTGCGGGTAGTGGTGCCGCTGAAGATCACGTCCTGCATGCTCTCGCCGCGCAGCTCGCTGGCCTTGCTCTCGCCCAGCACCCAGCGCACCGCGTCCATGATGTTGGACTTGCCGCAGCCGTTGGGGCCCACCACGCCCACCAGTTGCCCGGGCAGCATGAAGTTGGTGGGTTCAGCGAACGACTTGAAGCCAGAGAGCTTGATCGAGGTAAGACGCACGGATCAGAAGGCGGATAAATGCAGGAGGGACGCGGGGGTCAACCAGGGCGCCGGTGCGCAGTCCCGGCGTAAAACACACCGGCAGGGCCGGGTGTGGGCAAGGCCGGAATGATACCGCGCCGCCTGCCCGCCCCCCGGCCTCCAGGGCTGTGGGTGGCGCCTGGGGCAGCTGCGCAGGCGAAAAATCGGCAAAACCGGCCTGATGCGCTAGTGTGATATGGCTTGTTTGCTATCAAATTTGATAGTCAAAAGCGGGCAACGTCAATGCAGCACACACACCTGGTTACGCCCACCCGACTTGGCCTGGAACAGGGCCTCGTCCGCACGGGCCACCGCCTGGGGCAGGTGCTGCAGTGCAGAGATTTCGCACGCGCCAATTGACACGGTGAGCTGCTCGGGATCGGTGATGCTCTCCACCGCGCGGCGCAGTTTCTCGGCCACCTTCATCGCGTCGGGCAGCGCGGTCTGCGGCAGGCAGACCAGAAACTCCTCGCCGCCCCAGCGAATGATCTCGTCGCCACGCCGCAAGGTGTCGGTCAGCACCCGGGCCACCGCCTGCAGGGCCTTGTCGCCCGCGTCGTGGCCAAAACGGTCATTGATGCTCTTGAACCGGTCCAGGTCCATCAACAGGATGGACGAGACGGGCTCAAACAGCGAGGCGCGGTACACGCGCCGGTCGATCAGGTCCACCGCATGGCGGTTGAGCAGCCCGGTGAGCGCATCGTGGTAGGCGGCGCGCTGCAGCTCCTGGCGTTCGGCGGCCACGGTCATGAGGGAGCCGAACAGCTCGGCCAGCCCTGCAAACAGGCTGACGCCGACTTCATCAAAGTAGCCATCACGGTCGGCATACAGCACAAAGATGCCGCTGTAGCCGTTGAAGGTGGAGGCGATGGGCAAGGCCAGCACATGGTGGATGTCGTGGTGGCGGGCTGCGTCGCGCCAGGGCCCAAACGGCGAAAACTGCGACACCGTGAAAGGGCCTGCAGACTTGCCGTCCAGCGTGGTGAAGGCAGGGCCAATGCGGGTGAGCAGGTTGCGTTCGATGTTCAGCGATTCGGCATATGCCGCCGCCGGGCCTGCAAACACCTGCGGGCGGATGGTGTGCGTGTCGGTCGGACCGAACCAGGTCCAGGCCAGGCGGATGTGGCTGGAGACATCCACAATGGCCTGGCATACCCCGCGAATGATCTCCAGCTCGCTGCGCCCCAGGATCAGCTTGGCCGAGCGCTTGAGCAGCATCTCGGCAATCACCGAGCGTTCGCGCTGCGCGTCAAAGCCCTGCGTCAATGGCGAGGGTGCGGGCGGCGAAGGCTTTTTGAAGAACATGAAGGCGGCAGCGGTGGAGCGCCTGCATCATAGGTGGCGCAGCCAGACTGCGGTTGCAAAGGGTTTCCGGCGGCGTGTTGCCACCTGCACTCCGCGCAACACACGCCACCCTGCGCCCGCCGCACGCCGCACGCCCCGCGTCATCCAAGGCGCCCATCCAGGGCGCCATTGGTTCGGCGCACCAGCGCCTCAAACTCCGCCACTGCCACGGGGGGGCTGAGCAGGTAGCCCTGCCAGGCGTGGCAGTGGTGGCGCTCCAGAAACTCGCGCTGCGCCTCGGTCTCCACGCCCTCCGCAATCACGCGCAGGCCCAGGCTGGTGCCCAGTGCCACCACGGTGCGGGCAATGGCCGCGTCATTGGGGTCGGTCAGCACGTCGCGCACAAAGCTCTGGTCGATCTTGAGCTGGTCGAGCGGCAGGCGCTTGAGGTAGCTCAGCGACGAATAGCCCGTGCCAAAGTCGTCCAGCGAAAAGCCCACGCCGTAGCCCTTGAGCTGGCCCATCTTGTCGATGGTGTCTTCCACGTCTTGCAGCAGCAGGCCTTCAGTCATCTCCAGCTTGAGCTGGTGGCCGTCAGCCCCCGCACCCGCCAGCGCCGCGAGCACCTGGGCAACAAAGCCGCTTTGGTGGAACTGCCGTGGGCTCACGTTCACGGCCAGGCTCAGCAAGGCAAGGTCGGGCTGCTGGGCCCATGCGGCCAGCCGCCGACAGGCTGCCTGCAGCACCCACTCGCCCAACGGCAGGATCAGGCCGGTTTCTTCGGCCAGCGGGATGAAATGCGCGGGCGAGATGAATCCATCGCGCGGGTGCCGCCAGCGCAGCAGCGCCTCGGCCCCGGTAATGCGGCCGCGGTCGATCTGGGGTTGGTAATACAGCTCGAACTGGCCCTGGGCCAGGCCCACCCGCATGTCCAGCTCCAGCGTGGCGCGGGCGCTGACCGCGGCCTGCATCTGAGGGTCATAAAAGCGCAAGGTGTCCCGCCCCGCGTTCTTGGCCTGGTACAGCGCCAGGTCGGCACGCTTGAGCAGCTCGTCCACGGTCTCGCGCGTGCCGCTGTAGATGGTGACACCCATGCTCAGCGAGCTGTGGTGCGCAGCGCCATCTATCTGGTAGGGCTCGCGCAGCACACCCAGGATGCGCTGACCTACGTCCTCGGCGCGCGCTGCAGCCTCCTCGGGACTGTCGCCCAGGTCTTCCAGCACCACCACAAATTCGTCGCCGCCCTGTCGGGCCACGGTGTCGTCTTCGTGCACACAGCCGCGCAAACGGTGCGCCACCTGCAACAGCAAGGCATCGCCCCGGTCGTGGCCCCGGGTTTCGTTCACCGTCTTGAAGTTGTCCAGGTCCAGCATCAGCAGTGCACCACTGCGCTGGTGGCGCGCGCTGGTGGCCAGCGCCTGCTGCAGCCGGTCCATCAGCAAACGGCGGTTGGGCAGGCGGGTGAGTGGGTCGTAGTAGGCCAGCTGGTTGATCTCTTCCTCGGCGGCTTTGCGCTCGCTCAGGTCCTGCATGGTGATCAGGCGACCCCCCTCGACAAAAATGCCGGAAATCTCCACCGGCTTGTACTTGCCGTCCGCACAGCGGATCGTGTACTCGGCCAGCGGGATCACGCCCAGGTGCCTGGTGTCGAGCAGCCTTTGGCGGATCGCGTCGCGCTCCGCAGCGTCAGGGTAGGCGCGCTGCCACCAGGTGTCGGTGTCGGGCACCTCCTCCTGCGTGTAGCCGCAGATCTGGACATACCGCTGGTTGCGAAAGCTGATGAGCCCATCGTCCTGCACCAGGCACAGGCCCATGGGCAGGCGCTCCAGAATGCTGCGCAGGCGTTGTTCATTGGCCCGCAGGTTTTCTTCCATGCGCTTGCGCGCAGTGATGTCCTGCACCACGGCAATGTGGTGGCCGGGCGCGGAGCCTGACGCCCACATCGACGACACGGTCAGGTCGCCCCAGACCTCGTGCCCGTCCTTGTGGATGTAGCGTTTTTCCAGCCGGTACTCGGGCACATCGCCGCTCTGTAGCCGCCTCACTTGCGCCAGGTCCGCTGCCAGGTCATCGGGGTGGGTGAGGCTCTGAAAGGTCATGCCCACCATTTCCTCCGGGCTGTACCCCAGAATGTCGCCGTAGCGCTGGTTGACGCGCACAAACTGGCCCGTGGCCGAGTCCACCTGTGCGACACCCACGGTGGCCTGGTTGAAGAGCGCACGGAACCGCTCCTCACTCTCGCGCCGGGCATCGTCGGACAGCTGGGCGCGCACCAGCGCCAGGGTGCGCTGGCGCACCAGCAGGGCCACGACGGAAGCCAGCAACAACGACACCACTGCGGCCGCCAGCCCGGCCAGCCACGGCAAACGCGTTTCCGACGCCGTCAGGAACGACCGGGTCGGGTAGAAAGTAAGCTGCCAGCGCCGGTCATGCACCCCCAGCTCACGCACCAATGGCCGTGCACCGGGCAGGCCCGGGGCCGTCTGCTCCAGCAGGGGTCGCACCATGGCATCGCCCGAATCCGGGCGCACCGGGCCGAGATCCGCCATGGCGACAGCGATGCCGTTCAGAAACCCCTGGCTGCCCAGCCCCTGCACCAGGTCATAGACCCGCAAGGTGGACGCCACCGCGCCCACAAAACGCTGCTCGGCCGTGCCGGCGGTGGGGTCGAACACCGGCACGCGGATGACGATGCCTGCGCGATGTGTTGTCTCTTGCAGCAGATCGAACGGAGCAGACACCACGGTCTGCCCGCTGTCGCGGCTGTAGCGCATGGCGGCCAGGTTGGCGGGCTGGGCACTGATATCCAGGCCCAGCACCCCTTCATTGCCGAACATGGGCCAGAGATACTCGGCCACGAAGTACTCGGCACGATCGCCGGGTGGGTGGATCTTGAACTGGGGCAAACCGTCGGGTGACAACGAAGTGTCCGCCCTCACCCTGGCCTCGTAGGCCTCGCGCTCACGCCCAGGCACCCAGCGCGTGAAAGACAGGTTGCGAACACCGGGGTAGCGCTGGCCCACCTCCATCTCGCTGGCGGCCCGTTCAAAGTCCAGGCGCGACAAGCGGGGGTTGGCCGTGAACAGGCCCCGCAGGCCGTTGACCACCTCGGTGTGACCGGCAATGCGCTGGCTCAGCGCCTCGGCAAACGCCCGCGTCTCCTGGGTGAAGCGCGCTTCTTCGATCTGCGCCATCGACGCAGCCTGGTGCTGCGCCAGCCACAGGCTCACCACCAACCCCAGAACGGCCACACCCATGCCCGCCACCCAATGCCGATAGCGGCTTGGGGGAGCCAGGGCAGCCAGCGGGGAAGAAGTGGAAGAAGTCAGAGACGTGCCTTTGCTTTGCTGGCCGGGGAGCCGACCAGACACCATGCAAATTGCGCAGGATAGCGGCAATCCAGCCACTGTGGAGCCAACATTTGGTTACGGCGAAAAATTTAAGAAAAAAGTGCCTCTAGCGCCACAGCGACTTACCTCACAAGCTATGAAATGATGAGCATATTTCCGAACCAGAACGCCCACGGGTTTACCCGACGACTGCCCCTGGCGCCACGGGGTACGGCGCGAAACGGCTGCGGTTTTCATTCACATCCAACGCCCGCCCGATGGGCGGAAACGCGCGTTGCGGACAGGCGTCTCGCTCGCACACCTTGCAGCCCATGCCGATGGGGACGGCGGCCTCGGGGTTGGCCAGGTCCAGCCCACGTGAATACACCAGCTGCGGCGCGTGGCGGATGTCACAACCCAGGGCTACGGAGAACTCCTTGCCGGGCACGCCCCAGCCGCCGCCGGTGCGCGATACCACACGCGCCACCCACAGGTAGGCGCGGCCATCGGGCATGCGCGCCACCTGCGGCACGATGCGGCCTGGCTGTGCGAAGGCCTCGTACACATTCCACAGTGGACAGGTGCCGCCGATCTTGCTGAAGTGAAAGTGTGTGGCCGACTGCCGCTTGCTGATGTTGCCCGCGCGGTCTACCCGGATGAAGAAGAACGGCACGCCGCGCGCACTGGGCCGCTGCAGCGTGGACAAGCGATGGCACACGGTCTCGAAGCCCACACCAAACTGCTGGCCCAGCCGGTCGATGTCGTAGTGCGCCGCTTCGGCCGCCTGCAAAAAGGCAGTGTAGGGCAGCACCAGCGCCCCCGCAAAGTAGTTGGCCAGACCGATACGCGCCAGCGCCCGGGCCTGGTCGCTCGACAGCCCGGCGCCAGCGGCCAAACGTTGCAGCTCGGCGCCCTGCTCCAGAAACGCCAGCTGCGTCGCCATCTGAAACGCCCGCTGCCCCCGCTCCAGGCCAGCCGCCAGCTGCAACACGCCGGCATCGGCCTGGAATACCCGTTGCGCCTGCCCGGGCAGGTCGGCCACATCCACCACGCGCACGCCATGAGCCTGGTGCAGTCGCTGCGCCAGCGCTTCATCCGCCCGCCCTGGCAGCAGGCCCCATTCAGCGGCACAGCGTTCGGCAGCATCGTCCAGCTCGGCAATGTGGTTCTGGCGTGCAAAAAAGAAGTCGCGCACCTCTTCATAAGCCATGGGCGGATGGTGGGCCACGGTGCCCTCGCCGCCCCGGTCATTGCCCAGGGCGGCCAGGCGCTCCAGCGCCTGACGGTGCCTCTGGTGCAACGCCAGCAGCGTGCGCGCCACAGCGGGCATGCCTGCGGCCAGCTCGCGGATCTCTGCCAGAGACACGGCATCGCCCGCGCCCTCCCCGCCCACACCCGCAGGCAGGTCAGCCAGCACCTCTCGAAGGCCGGTAATCAGACGCGCCTCGTCGTCGTCAGAAAACCGCTGCACATCCACACCGAACACGGCGTTGATCTTGAGCAGAACGGGCACCGTGAGCGGGCGCTGGTTCTGCTCCAGCTGGTTGAGGTAGCTGGCTGACAGGTCCAGCGCCCGGGCCAGCGCCACCTGGGTCATGCCGCGCTCTTCGCGCAGGCGGCGCAGGCGCACACCCATGAAGGTTTTTTTCATTCCATCTTTCTCGCTGCTCTTTGGTCGCACCCTGATCGCCATTCGCAATATTCGCAAATTGACGAGTTTTCATTCGCAATCATTCGCCAATTTAGTGCTTACAGCGAAATGCCATTGTGCGTAAATTGCGAAGCATGACAACCCCCACTGGCACCGTCGAACTGACGGAAATCGTCTTCCCCGCAGAAGCCAACCACTACGGCACGCTGTTCGGCGGCAACGCCCTGCAGCTCATGGCCAAGGCGGCGTTTCTGGCAGCGCGCGGCGCCGCACAGCGCGACGTGGTGATGGCGGGCGTGACCGATGTGCGTTTTCTGGCCCCCGTGCCCGTGGGCCATGTGCTCACCCTGCGCGCCTGGGTCAGCCGCATCGGGCGCAGCTCGCTCACCGTGTGTGTGACGGGCCTGGCCGCCACGCTGGGCTCTCCCCCAGAAGAGGTGCTGAAGGGGATTTTTGAAATGGTGGCGGTGGATGCCAAAGGCCGTCCCGTTGCCATCACTAATTCGTATCTGAACCAGGAGACCGCATGACCACCACCACCGCAGACACCCCGGGCTTCAGGCCCAAGAAGTCCGTCGCGCTCTCGGGCGTGACGGCGGGCAACACCGCCCTGTGCACCGTGGGCCGCACGGGCAACGACCTGCACTACCGGGGCTACGACATCCTCGACATTGCAGAGGTCTGCGAATTCGAAGAAATCGCCCACCTGCTGGTACACGGCAAGCTGCCCACACGCGCCGAACTGCGTGCCTACAAGTCCAAGCTCAAGGCCCTGCGCGGCCTGCCGATGAGTGTGAAGCAGGCGCTGGAGCAACTGCCCGCCGCCAGCCACCCCATGGACGTGATGCGCACGGGCGTCTCGGCCCTGGGCTGTGCGCTGCCCGAAAAGGATGACCACAACCTGCCCGGTGCGCGCGACATTGCCGACCGGCTCATGGCATCTCTCGGTTCGATGCTGCTCTACTGGCACCACTGGGCCAGTTCGGGCCGTCGCATCGAGGTGGAGACCGATGACGACTCCATCGGTGCGCACTTCTTGCACCTGCTGCATGGCACCAAGCCCAGCGCCGCCTGGGAGCGTGCGATGCACACCTCACTCAATCTCTATGCAGAACACGAGTTCAACGCCAGCACCTTCACCGCCCGCGTGGTGGCGGGCACGGGCAGCGACATGTATTCGGCCATCACCGGCGCCATCGGCGCGCTGCGCGGCCCCAAGCATGGCGGCGCGAACGAGGTGGCGTTCGAGATTCAGAAACGCTACGACAGCCCCAATGAGGCCGAAGCCGACATCCGCCGCCGCGTGGAGGCCAAGGAAGTGGTGATCGGATTCGGCCACCCGGTCTACACCGTGAGCGACCCACGCAATGTGGTCATCAAGGGCGTGGCACGCAGTCTGTCGCACGCCGCTGGCAGCACCAAGATGTTCGACATTGCGGAGCGGCTGGAGACGGTGATGTGGGAGGTCAAAAAAATGTTCCCCAACCTCGACTGGTTCAGCGCCGTGAGCTACCACATGATGGGTGTGCCCACCGCCATGTTCACTCCGCTGTTCGTCATCGCACGCACCAGCGGCTGGGCGGCGCACATCATCGAGCAACGCATCGACAACAAGATCATCCGGCCGAGTGCGAACTACACCGGGCCCGAAGACCTGGCGTTCGTACCAATCCAGGACCGCAAGTAAAACCAAACGGCCGAAGCCCCCTGCCCCACGCTCATGAACACTCTGTATCGCAAGAAGCTGCCCGGCACGCAGCTCGACTACTTTGATGCCCGAGAGGCCGTCGAAGCCCTGCAACCGGGCGCCTGGGCCACCCTGCCCTACACCGCCCGGGTCCACGCCGAAAACATCGTGCGCCGCGCCGATCCGGCCACCATCAACAACTGCCTGCGCCAGCTCGTCGAGCGGCGCAGCGACCGCGACTTCCCCTGGTACCCGGCGCGCGTGGTGTGCCACGACATCCTGGGCCAGACGGCGCTGGTGGACCTGGCGGGCTTGCGCGATGCGATTGCCAAGGAGGGTGGCGACCCGGCCCAGGTGAACCCCGTGGTGCCAGTGCAGCTCATCGTGGACCACTCGCTGGCCGTGGAGTGTGGCGGTTTCGACCCCGACGCGTTTGCCAAGAACCGCGCCATCGAAGACCGCCGCAACGAGGACCGCTTTCACTTCATCGAGTGGACGAAAAAAGCCTTTGCCAACGTGGATGTGATCCCGGCGGGGAACGGGATCATGCACCAGATCAATCTGGAAAAAATGTCGCCCGTGGTCCATGCCGACCGTGGCGTGGCCTACCCCGACACCTGTGTGGGCACCGACAGCCACACCCCCCATGTGGATGCCCTGGGCGTGATCGCCATCGGCGTGGGCGGCCTGGAGGCCGAGAACGTGATGCTGGGGCGCGCATCGATGATGCGGCTGCCTGAGATCGTGGGCGTGGAGCTGACCGGACATCGCCAGGACGGCATCACCGCCACCGATGTGGTGCTGGCGCTCACCGAGTTTTTGCGCAAGGCCAAGGTGGTGGGTGCCTATCTGGAGTTCTTTGGCGAAGGCGCCGCCAAGCTCACGATTGGCGACCGCGCCACCATCTCGAACATGGCGCCCGAATATGGTGCCACGGCAGCCTTGTTCAGCATCGACGAACAGACGCTGGAGTATCTGACGCTGACGGGCCGCGAGGCGGAACAAGTGAAGCGGGTCGAGGCGTATGCCAAGGCAGCGGGATTGTGGTCCGACACCCTCAAAGGCGCGGTCTACGCGCGCAACCTGGTGTTCGACCTGTCGCGCGTGGTACGCAACCTGGCCGGCCCCTCCAACCCGCATGCGCGCGTGGCCACGTCCGACCTGGCCGCCCAAGGCATCGCGGGCCCCTGGGCCATGCCCGCACCACAGGACGGCACGATGCCCGATGGCGCCGTGGTCATTGCCGCCATCACCAGCTGCACCAACACCTCCAACCCGCGCAACGTGATCGCCGCCGCGCTGCTGGCGCGCAACGCCAACCGGCTGGGCCTCACGCGCAAGCCCTGGGTCAAGACCTCGCTGGCGCCCGGCTCCAAGGCGGTGGAGCTGTATCTGAAGGAAGCGGGCTTGCTGGCCGACCTGGAAAAGCTCGGCTTTGGCATCGTGGCCTTTGCCTGCACCACGTGCAACGGGATGAGTGGGGCGCTGGACCCTGCCATCCAGCAGGAGATCATTGACCGCGACCTGTACGCCACCGCCGTGCTCTCGGGCAACCGCAATTTCGACGGGCGCATCCACCCCTATGCCAAGCAGGCGTTTCTGGCCTCGCCCCCGCTGGTCGTGGCCTATGCGATTGCCGGCACGGTACGGTTTGACATCGAAAAAGACGTGCTGGCGGTGGTGGATGGCAGTCCGATCCGCCTCAAGGACCTGTGGCCCAGCGATGAAGAAATCGACGCGGTGGTAAAGGCCGCCGTCAAACCCGCACAGTACCGCGCGGTGTACGAACCCATGTTCGCCATCCGACACGACGATGGCCAGCGCGTGTCGCCGCAGTACGAGTGGCGCCCGCAGTCCACCTACATCCGCCGCCCGCCCTACTGGGACACCGAGGGCATCGGTGCACTCGCCGCCCACCCGCGCACGTTGAAAGGGATGCGTCCGCTGGCCATCCTGCCCGACAACATCACCACCGACCACCTGTCACCCTCGAACGCCATCCTGCGGGACAGCGCAGCGGGCGAATACCTGGCCCACATGGGCGTGCCCGAGGAGGACTTCAACTCCTACGCCACGCACCGGGGTGACCACCTCACCGCCATGCGCGCCACGTTTGCCAACCCGCAGCTCGTCAACGAGATGGCCGTGGTGGATGGCAAAGTGAAAAAGGGATCGCTCGCCCGCGTGGAGCCCGAAGGCCGGGTCATGCGCATGTGGGAGGCCATGGAAACCTATCTGAACCGCCGCCAGCCACTCATCATCATTGCTGGCGCCGACTACGGCCAGGGGTCGAGCCGCGACTGGGCCGCCAAGGGGGTGCGGCTGGCGGGGGTGGAGGTGGTGGTGGCCGAGGGGTTTGAACGCATTCACCGCACCAACCTGATTGGCATGGGGGTGCTGCCGCTGGAGTTTGAAGCGGGAGTCAACCGCATCACGCTGGGGCTGGATGGGACGGAGGTGTATGGCGTGGAGGGAGACATGCAACCCCGTGCCCACCTCACCTTGGTCATCCACCGCAAGAATGGCGAGGAAACAAAAGTGCCCATGACATGCCGCCTCGACACCGCCGAAGAGGTCTCTATCTATCAAGCGGGTGGCGTGCTGCAGCGCTTTGCGCAAGACTTTCTTGCCAAGAATGCAGACCAAAAACAGGTGCTCGCGCCCGCCTAGAAAGCACTGTGCGCTATTAAATTTGATATTTCTTCATGAGCATCCACTCCGCACCACAGATACGCATTCCCGCCACCTACCTGCGCGGCGGCACCAGCAAGGGCGTTTTCTTTCGCCTCGACGACCTGCCCGCCCCCGCCCAGCAACCTGGCCCCGCCCGCGACGCCCTGCTGCTGCGCGTGTTGGGCAGCCCTGATCCCTACGGCAAGCAGATCGACGGCATGGGCAATGCGTCGTCTAGCACCAGCAAGGCCGTGATCCTGTCGCGCAGCACGCGGCCGGGCCACGACGTGGACTACCTGTTTGGCCAAGTGTCCATCGACCAGCCTTTTGTGGACTGGAGCGGCAACTGCGGCAACCTGTCGGCTGCGGTGGGGCCGTGCGCCATTCACATGGGGCTGATCGATGCGGCGCGTATTCCACAGAACGGCACCTTTCCGGTTCGCATCTGGCAGGCCAACATCGGCAAGACCATCGTGGCGCATGTGCCCATTGCCCATGGGCAGGTGCAGGAGACGGGCGACTTCGAGCTGGACGGCGTGACCTTTGCAGCCGCCGAGGTGGCGCTGGAGTTCATGGACCCGGCGGAGGATGGCGATGACGGGGGAGCCATCTCGACAGCGCCGGGCCGCCCCAAGCTGGCGAGGGCCCCCTCGGGGGGCAGCGAACCACACGCAGTGGGGAGCGTGGGGGCGTTATTCCCGACGGGCAACGTGGTGGACACCTTGGAGGTGCCCGGGGTCGGCAGCTTCGCCGCCACGCTGATCAACGCGGGTATCCCCACCCTCTTTCTCAATGCACAAGAGCTGGGTTACACCGGCACCGAGCTGCAGCGGGCCATCAACGGCGATGCGGCGGCACTGGCGCGCTTCGAGACGATCCGTGCATACGGCGCCCTGCGCATGGGCCTGATCCAGCATGTGAGCGAGGCCGCCACGCGCCAGCACACCCCCAAGATCGCCTTCGTCGCGCCTCCCGCCAGCTACACGGCCTCCAGCGGCAAAGCCATTGACGCCAAGGACATCGACCTGCTGGTGCGCGCGCTCTCCATGGGCCAGCTGCACCACGCCATGATGGGCACGGCAGCGGTGGCCATTGGCACGGCCGCAGCCATCCCCGGCACGCTGGTCAACCTGGCAGCGGGCGGGGGCGTGCGCAGCAGCGTGCGGTTTGGCCACCCCTCGGGCACCTTGCGCGTGGGGGCCGAAGCAGCGCAGATCAACGGCCAGTGGAAGGTGACCAAGGCCCTGATGAGCCGCAGCGCCCGCATTCTGATGGAAGGCTGGGTGCGGGTGCCGGGCGACATTTTTTAAAGCAAAAATGGCTTGATGCGCTAGTGACTCATGCGCCAACAGCTATCAAACATATAGCAACCCAGCTCACCACCCCAACCATGAACACCAGACAACAACTCAAAGCCCTGGCCCAGGCTCGCCGGGGCGTCATCGTGCCCGGCGCTTTCAACGCCCTCTCCGCCCGCGTGGTGGCCGACCTGGGCTTTGAAGCCCTCTACGTCACCGGCGCTGGCGTGACCAACATGTGGTTCGGCCTGCCCGACCAGGCCTTCATGGGCCTGACCGACATTGCCGACCACACCGCACGCATCCGCGACGCGGTGGAGCTGCCGCTCATCGTCGATGCCGACACGGGTTTTGGCAACGCCCTCAACACCTACCATGCGGTGCGTGTGCTGGAGCGCGCGGGGGCCGACTGCATCCAGCTCGAAGACCAGGTCAGCCCTAAGCGCTGCGGGCATTTCAACGGCAAGGACGTGATCAGTACCGACGAGATGCTGGGCAAGATCAAAGCCGCCGTGGAGGCGCGCCGTGATGCGGACACCCTCATCCTGGCCCGCACCGACGCCTGCGCCACCCAGGGCTTCGAGGCCGCCGTGGAGCGCGCCCAGCGCTTTCAGGAGGCGGGCGCAGACATCCTGTTTGTGGAGGCCGTCACCACGCTGGAAGAGATCCGCGCCCTGCCCCAGCGGCTGGCGGCGCCACAGTTGATGAACATGGTGATCGGAGGCAAGACCCCCATCACCAGCGCCGAAGAACTCGCCGGCTTGGGCTATGGCCTGGTGCTGTACGCCAACGCAGCGCTGCAGGGCGCGGTGGCTGGCATGCAAAAGGCCTTGACCGTGCTGCGCGACGCGCAGCGCATTGACGAAGACCCCGCACTGGTCGCACCGTTTGCAGAGCGCCAGCGGCTGGTGCGCAAAGCCGACTGGGATACGCTGGAAGCGAAGTACGCCAGGCCTTAGTGTCACCCCCGGGGCAAGAACCCGTCGCGTTTTTGCCTTCAAGGCCGCACAAGCCACCGGTGCCGGGCACAATGGGTCTTTCCAGTACACCGTGCGCGCTGCACCATGCAAAGCATTTCTTCGTTGAACCTGGTGGACCTGTTGCTCGACGCCGTCTGCATCGTGCGGGGAGACAGCTCGATTGTGTTTGTCAGTTCGGCGTTCGAGCGCATCTTTGGGTACACCCCCGACGAAGTGATCGGCAAGCGCATGCTGGACATGGTGCACCCCGACGACCTGCCCGCCACCCAACGGCAGGCCCACAACGTGACGCAGGGCGAGCTGCAGCTGCAGTTTGAAAACCGCTACGTGCGCAAGGATGGCTCCATCGCCCACATCCGCTGGACGGCCCGCTGGCTGCCCGACAAGCAGGTGCGGCTGGSGGTGGCCCATGACATCACCGCGCGCAAGGCCACCGAGTCGATGCAGGCGGTGATCTACGCCATCTCCGAAGCCGCGCACACCACACACAACCTGCAGGCCCTGTTCCAGCACATTCACCAGATCGTGGGCGGCCTGCTGCCCGCCACCAATTTTGCGGTGGCCCTGTACAACCCGCACGATGACCAGCTGAGCTTTCCGTACCACGTCAACGAGCACCTGCCCGCGCCCGAACCCATGGCGCTGGCCGAGGACCCGCGCTATGCGGAGGTGATCCGTGGCGGTGCCACCTTGCTGCTCACGCCGGACTCGTCGGTAGCAAAGGCCACGCACTGGCGCGCTGCAGCGCATGCCACGCGGACACCGCTGTATTGGCTGGGTGTGCCCTTGCAGACGCAGCGTGGCCCCCTGGGAGCACTGGTGCTGCAAAGCTACACCGAACAAGGCCGCTACACCGACAAGGACAAGGAGCTGCTGCAGTTCGTCTCCACCCAGGTAGCGGCCGCTATTGAACGCAAGCAGATGTATGAGCGCCTTGAACATATGGCGCAGTACGACCAGCTCACGCACCTGCCCAACCGCCAGCTGTTTCTGGACCGGCTCAAGACCGCCCTGGCCCGCGCGCGGCGCGACCAGACGCTGCTGTCGCTGCTGTTCATTGACCTCGACCGGTTCAAGGAAGTGAACGACACCCTGGGCCACGCCATGGGCGATCTGCTGCTGCAGCGGGTGGCGCAGCGGCTGCTCGAATGCGTGCGCGCATCCGACACGGTGGCGCGGCTGGGCGGAGATGAATTTGTGGTGCTGCTCGAAGGCGGCCAGGCCCGCGAGCACGCCTGTGCGGTGGCCGACAAGATACTCGCGGCCTTTGGTCAGGATTTCGACCTCGAAGGCCAGCGTCTGTACATCCAGCCCAGCATTGGCGTGGCCATCTACCCCGAGCATGGTGGCGAAGAGCACCGCCTGCTGGGCCACGCCGACGAAGCCATGTACCTGTCCAAGCGCAACGGCGGCAACCAGGTGCGGGTGGCGCTGGCGCCCCTGCATTCTTGATGTCCGTGATGCCAGCCCGTCTTGCACACGTCCGTCCCTGGCTCTGAGGCGACTTCGGTGGGGGCATACAACGGGACCAAGCCGCTTGTACTGCAGTGCGTGGTGCGGTTGGGTCTGGCTGTGGCGGCCTTGCCGGTGGCCCTTGCCGTCACGCTGATGCTCTATCCGGTGTGGTCATGGGTGGAGCGCACGACAGGCATCGAAAGCGTGGGCCACAGCGGGCCGGCCAGCTGGTGCTATCTGGCCGTGTGGGTGCCCATGGTCACGGCCCTGCTGCTGCCCGCAGTGTGGCGCCTGGCCAAGGCACTCTTGCGCAAGCCACATGGCCACGCAGACACATAGGGGTTCTTGGGTCGAGGTTCACCGCCGCAGGCATATCACCGCACAATGCGGCCTGGCATTCGCAACCCCGCTGGCCGGATGCTCTGACCCACCCCTGGGTCACTTCACCACACTCGGCGCCCAGCGCCACGCACCCATGCTCTACAACGCCTTGAAGCTTGTCCATGTCCTGTCCATCATCGTGTGGGTGGGGGGCATGGTGTTCGCCCATTTTTTTCTGCGGCCTGCCGCGCAGTCGCTGGAGCCCCCGCAGCGCCTGCGGCTGATGCATGACGTGCTGCAGCGCTTCTTTGTGGCAGTCACTGCCGCCGTGGTGCTGGTGCTGGGCAGCGGCCTGTGGATGATCGGCCGCGCGGCCAAGCAGGCCGTTCAGACGGGCGGTGTGTTCTCCATGCCACTGGACTGGACCATCATGGCCACGCTGGGCCTCGTGATGATGGCCATCTTCGGCCATATCCGCTTTGCGTTGTTCCGGCGCCTGCAGCGTGCCGTGGCAGCGTCGGACTGGCCCAGCGGCGCCAAGGCCCTGGGCAGCATCCGCAGCTGGGTGGGCGTGAACCTGGCGCTGGGTGTGGTGATCGTCGTGGTCACGCTGCTGGTCTAGGGTCTATTGATTGGATGGGCCCGCAGCCTGCTGCCCCGCGCGGCAGCTCGCACCGCGTGGCCCCAGGAGTTTTGACGTTGTTCCGTTTCTTCGAAAGCCGGCTTCCCCCCTACCCCGCTGCAGAGCCGCACTTGCCTCCCAAGGCCTTTTTGGCCTTTGTGTGGGACGGCACCCGTGGCCTGCGTGGCTACGTGGCCGCCATGGCAGGTTTGTCCGCAGCCATTGCCATTTACGAAGCCCTGCTGTTTGCCGTGTTGGGCGTGGTGGTGGATTGGATCTCCACGTCCGCGTCTCCGGGCACGCTATGGGCCGAACGCAAAGCGGCGCTGATCGGCATCACTGCGCTGCTGCTGGTGTCGGTGGTGCTGGTCGCCTTGCAGACCAGCATCAAGCACCAGGTGCTGGCCATCAACTTTCCGCTGCGGCTGCGCTGGAACTTTCACCGGCTGATGCTGGGCCAGAGCATGGCGTTCTACGCCGACGAGTTTGCGGGCCGCATCACCACCAAGATCATGCAGACCGCGCTGGCCGTGCGCGACATGATCTTCACGACCACCGACGTGGTGATTGGCATGGGCATCTACCTGGTGACCATCCTTGTGCTGCTGGCCGGGTTTGACGCGCGGCTGCTGCTGCCGTTTGCCGCGTGGATGGTGGCCTATGGCCTGGCCTGCTGGTACTTTGTGCCGCGCCTGGGCCAGGTGGGCAAGGCGCAGGCCGACGCGCGCTCGGTGATGACCGGGCGCATCACCGACGCGTACACCAACATTGCCACCGTCAAGCTGTTCTCGCACACGCGGCGCGAATCCGAATTCGCGCGTGCCGCCATGGACGCGTTCAAGCTGACCGGCTATGCGCAGATGCGCCTGGTGAGCCTGTTCGAGATCGTCAACCAGCTGCTGGTGGTGGCCATGATTCTCGGCGCGTGCGGCACGGCCCTGTGGCTATGGTCGGCCGGCGAGGTGGGGGCGGGTGCCGTGGCGGCTGTCACCGCGATGACGCTGCGCGTATCGGGCCACGCGCACTGGGTGATGTGGGAGATGACCACCCTGTTTGAAAGCGTGGGCACCATCCAGGACGGCATCAACACGCTGACCCGACCGCGCGCCGTGGTAGATGCCCCCGACGCCAAGCCCCTGGTCGTGACCCGGGGAGAGGTACGCTTTGAGGACATGAGCTTTGCCTACGGCAGCGGCCCCGATGCCCGTCCGGTCATCGACCATCTCAACCTCACCATCCGCCCCGGCGAGAAGATCGGCCTGATTGGCCGCTCGGGCGCGGGCAAGTCCACGCTGGTCAACCTGCTGCTGCGCTTTCACGATGTGCAGTCGGGCCGCATTCTCATCGATGGGCAGGACATTGCCCACGTGACCCAGGACAGCCTGCGCCGCCACATCGGCATGGTCACGCAGGACACCTCGTTGCTGCACCGCTCCATGCGCGACAACATCCTGTACGGCCGCCCCGATGCCAGCGAGGCCGACCTGCACCAGGCGGCCGCGCGTGCAGAGGCCGCAGACTTCATCGCCACACTCACCGACCTGCAGGGCCGCACCGGCTATGACGCCCATGTGGGCGAGCGCGGCGTCAAGCTCTCGGGTGGCCAGCGCCAGCGTGTGGCCATTGCACGCGTGATGCTGAAAGACGCGCCTATCCTGCTGCTGGACGAAGCCACCAGCGCGCTCGACTCCGAGGTGGAAGCGGCCATCCAGCAAAGCCTGGACGGCTTGATGCAGGGCAAGACGGTGATCGCCATTGCCCACCGCCTGTCCACCATTGCCGCCATGGACCGCCTCATCGTGATGGACGCGGGCCGCATTGTGGAAGAAGGCACACACGCCCAGCTGCTGGGCCAGGGCGGCGTGTATGCCCGGCTGTGGGGCCACCAGAGCGGCGGGTTCCTGGGCGAATCGGAAGAAGACTGAGTCGGCGAGGACGGACACGAGCCGCCTGGGCGACACGCTGTCGCGCACGCGGCTGTGCCGCGGGTGTGTTGTCCCTACGGTGGCGGGTTTCAACCACCGGATGGAATCGCACCGATGATCAAAGTCACCGCCGTTTACCGCTGGCGTGAAGGCGCCACCTTCAACCACGACTACTACCACTCCGAGCACATGCGCATCGCCCGCGCGGCACTGCAGCCGCTGGGCCTGGTGCGGCTGGAGAGCGACCGCGTGCTCTACCCCGGCGATCCGCGCCCAGGCCAGATCGTGGCGCTGACCAACGCGTTCTTCAGCGACCTGAAGCAGGCCCAGACAGCAGCCAAAGCGACGATGGCTGAACTGTCGGCAGACATTCCCAACTACACCAACATCCAGCCCGATTCGTACTTTGCGCAGGCGTTGGAGCACTCTGTCACCACCTGACGGCCTCGTGGGTTTGCGGTGGGCGGCCCACCCCTACCCGCGTTCGCGCAAGGCCTTGAAGAGCAGGCCCAGGCACACGCCCATGCCCAGCAAGGGGATGGCGGCCAGCACCGCCACCACGGCACGCGCCAGGGGCGACCAGTCAAAGTCGCGCGCTGTGCGCCAGGCGCCCAGCGCCGCGATCAGGCCCAGCACCACCATGCCCACGCGAAAGCTGGCCCCGGGCTTGAAAAAGGCCATCAGCAATGCCCCGTTGGCCACACCAATGCCCAGCGCCGCATGGCCCAGGTGCCATGCAAACGTGGAGGTGGAGCGTCCATAGCGGGCATCTTCATGGGCATCGCCCTCGTCGCCCTCTTCGCTGCGATGCGTCGGGCCTGTGCGGCTGCGCGAGGGGCTGGGCGCCTGCGAACGCGGAGTCTGTGGCTCTGGCGGCCTGGCTGTACCTGGCGACGGCGGGGCGCCATCACCCCGCCCCCATTCACCTGCGGACAGACCCGCCGCTGCCGCTGCGCCCACCACCCGCGCGGCGGCCCCACCAGCAGCCTGAGGATTCGGGGCGAGTCCCCGCTCTTGCAGCACGGCACGCAGCCGCCCCGGCTCGCGCAGTGCCATCACCAGCGCCCGCACGGGCCCCTGCTCTTGCGGCTTGATGCGCAGGTCGGCCACCTGCATGGTGGTGCCCCGCGTATTGGCCAGCATGAACAACGCCTTGGCCACCAGGGCATCTTTGGGGCCGCCCTTGCCGCTTTCGATGAAGGTGCCCAGGTTGTAGGTGGCGTCGGCGTGGCCTGCCTCGGCCGCCTGGGCATACCAGGCGCGGGCCTGGGCCAGGTTCACGGGGCCGCCATAGCGGCCATGCTCGTCGCTGGTGCCCAGGTGGAAAGCGGCGTGCGGATCGCCCTCGCGGGCGTACCAGCCCGGCAGGTCGCGCAGGGGGTTGCCAGTCCACACCAGGGGTGCTGCGGCACCGGGCGCGGACGAAGCTGCAGCCATGGGCGCCAGGCTGAGGCCGCCGGGCGACTCTGACGCTTGCTGGGCCTGCTGCTTTTGCTGCGCCCGCTGCCGCTGCGTTTGCGCGGCGGCGTTCCACTTGGCGGCCTGCTGCGCGTCCGCCGGCCCGCCCCAGCCGCGCTCGAACATCACGGCCAACAGGCGTTTGGCGGGTTCATGGTCCCAGTCTGCAGCGCGCTGGCACCAGGAGCGCGCGTTCTCGTAGTTGGGCTGCTCCCAGCCGATCACGGTCTCCAGCGCGTGCAGAAAGGCTGCCACCTCGTGGCCCTGGGCCGCTGCGGGCTCCAGGGCGTCTGCCGCTTCAATGCGCTTGCGCGAGTACAAGGCCAGTTGCTCGCTGCGGGCCACGGCGTCATCCACCGCCTTGCGCTCTTCGTCCACGATCTGCAGCAGTGTCTCGCCCGGGGCGGCCGTCAGCCGTGCCATCAGAGCCTGAACGCGGGCCTTGGCCTTGTCCGGAAAGCGCTCGTAGAAGGCTTGGGCGTCCTTGCGGGTCTCCGCATCGTGCGCGCCCATGAGCTGCAGTGCAGCCGCCAGGTCAAAGTGCCTGCGCTGGCCCATGGTGCCAAAGCGCAGGGCCCGACCCAGCGCATACAGCGCATGGGGGTTGCCCCGCGCTGCCCAGCGCCGGTACTCGGCCCAGGCTTTGGCGTCATCGCCCGCCTGGCGCGCACGGACCGCATGGTGCACCTGCAAGTCGGGCTCCTCAGGGGCGTCGCCATTGGCCAGATAGTGCACGCCACTTTGTGGGTCATACAGATTCAGGCCCAGGCGGGCCGCCTGCTCCCAGCCATCGTCAAACGGCGGACCCCAATCCGGAAAGCGGGTGTTGATGCCCACGCCAAAGGTCGGATCGGTGATGTCTGGGCCGCCCAAGTAGATGTCCCAGAACCCGGGAAAGCGCGGCTCGACGGCCTGGGCCCACGCTGCGTACTTGGGGTTCATCGGCACCTGGGGGCCTGCCTCCACGCGCTCGTACTGCGCGTCCGCCTCGGCCTTGGTCGTGGGCCACGGCCAATCGGCGGGCTTTTCCCAGATCTGGATGGTGTAGCTCACGAATCCCTCCTCGGATGCCGCTCGGAATGCGGCTTGTTGTTTGTGTTGACGCTCGTCAAGTGCGAGCAAATTCTAGAAGCGCCCTCCGCCAGCCTGCATCGCGGCACCTCTCTGTTTTGTCCAGTGATGTGCCAGCACCACACCCGGATAACGCTCCCGCTTTTTGGGTAAAAATGGGCTGTAGCGCCGGTACTTCATGCCCAATTAGCTCTTCTTTTTATAGCAAATCATGTCCACACCACCCGTTTCCGCCATGGCCCTTGCGATGCCTGTGCCCACCGGCGAGCAGCTCAAGGCCGCGCGCGTTGCGGCCGGGCTCAGCCAGGCGCAAGCCGCCGAACTCATGGGCTACCCGCTGCAGACCGGCAGCCGGGGCGGCGTGCAATCGCGCACCTGGCAGGCGCTGGAGAGCATGACCGACGAGCGCAACATGCAGGGGCCGGTGTTTGCGATGTTTTTGTTGCTCACCGGGCAGCATCCAGATCTCGTGCTCACGCCACGTTCTCCGTCGGCGGACGCCCCCGCAAACGCGCAAGCGCCCAACCCGCAATAAAAAAGGCGGAATGGCCCGAAGGCTGTTCCGCCAAGTCTTTACAGGGAGCAAAAGGGGTCAGCGGAGCATCAGTCCACTTTGATGTTGGCCGCCTTGATGACCTGGGCCCACTTGTCTACTTCGGCTTTCTGGAACGTGGCGATCTGGGCCACGCTCATGTCGGCAGGCTCCATGCCAAACCCCTTGAGGCGGGTCTGCATGTCGGGCTGGGCGAGGATCTTGCGGATCTCGTCGTGCAGGCGGCTCACCACTTGGGTGGGCGTGCCCGCCGGCACAAAAATCGCCTGCCAGGACTGCACCTCGAAGTCCTTGAGCTCGGCCACACCCGACTCCGCCACCGTGGGCACGTCGGGCATGGAGGCCAGGCGCTTGGGCGATGTGACGGCAATGGCGCGCAGCTTGCCGCTCTGGATGTGGGGTGCGGCCACCACCGTGGTGTCAAACATCATGTCCACCTGGCCGCTGATCACGTCCTGGATCGCGGGGCCGCTGCCCTTGTAGGGGATGTGCGTGAACTTCACGCCCGACTTGTAGGCCAGCAGTTCCACCGCCAGATGCTGCGAGCTGCCGGTGCCAGCGGACGCGGACGACAGGCCGCCCTGCTTGCCCTTGGCGGCCGTCAGCACGTCCTTCAGGGTTTTATAAGGGCTGTTGGCCGACACCACCAGCACCACCGGGTTGGTGCCGATCAGCGTGACGGGGCTGAACGACTTGATGGGGTCGTAACCCAGCTTGGGGTACAGGCTGATGTTGATGGCATGCGAGCTGACCGTGCCACCCAGCAGCGTGAAGCCATCCGGGGCCGAGCGCGCGGCGGCCTCCGAGCCGATGCTGCCAGCCGCACCGCCCTTGTTCTCCACCACCACCGTCGTGCCCAGGGCTGTGCCGAGTTGCTGGCCGATCAGACGGGCCAGGGTGTCGGTGGTGCCACCGGCGGCAAAGGGCACCACGTAGCTGATGGCTTTGCCGGTGGGCCAGGTGGTCTGGGCCATGGCGGGCAGCGCCATCAGCGCGCCTGCAGCTGCCAGCGCTGCGGATTGGACCAGGGTTCTGCGTTGCATGTGTTTGTCTCCTAGGGGCAATGAAAAAAGGGGGCAAAGAGCGAGGGCGCCTGCAGAGGCCGTGTTGTCGGTGCAGCCTGTGAACGCGCGCCCTTACTCGCTCAGGGCATATCGACGATCTCGATCCAGTTGGGGTTCTTGCCCACCGGAACGCGGGTGGGCACACCGGGAAGGCCTGTCGCGGGGTCAATGGGGTGCAGTGCGACGTGGTGCGACTCCTGTCCCGCAGCGATCAGGAAGCGGCCAGACGCGTCCACTGCAAAACCGCGCGGCGTCTTTTCGGTGGGCACATGCCCCAGGGGCTGCAGCTGCCCGGTGGCGGCATCGACGCGAAATGCGCTCAGCGTGCTGGACGTGCGCTCCGACGCATACAGCGTGCGGCCATCGGGCGATAGGTGAATGTCGGCGGCCCAGGGCTTGCCCGCAAAACCTGCGGGCAACGCCGTGGTGCGCTGCAGCGGGCGCAGCGTGCCACGCTCCTTGTCGTAGGCCATCACATGCACGGCCGCATCCAGTTCGTCAAGCAGATACAGGTGGCGCTGGTCGCCGCTCCAGACAAAGTGGCGGGGGCCGGACTTTTCGGGCGCCACGGGGGTCAGCGCGGGCTCGTGGGCGGTGAGCTTGCCGGTCTCTGCATCAAACTTCCAGGCCGAGAGGTGGTCGCCACCCAGGCTGGTAGCAAAGACATAGCGGTTGGCTGCGTCCGCGTGGATGGCGTGCGCGTTGGGCGCAGTGGGGATGAGCTGCTGCACCGCTCCCACGGCACCGTCCTTGCCAATGCTGTTGACCGTGATCTTGTGTCCGGGGTAGGAGGCTGCGAACAGCCAGCGCCCGGTGGCGTCGGTGTCGATATTGGCCATGCTGTCGGCCAACGGCGCCTCGCCCAGCTTGCGCAGCTTGCCACTCACCGGGTCAATGGCCAGGCTGACCACCCGAAACGGCTGTGAGCGCAATGCCACGTAGAGCACGCGCTTGTCCGGGCTGACGGCCATGGGCATGGCAGCGCCGCCCAGTGCCGTGGTGTCCACGGGCTTGAGCGTCCCGGCGGCGCGGTCCAGCTCCAGCACCGACACATCCTGGCTGTCTGCATTGGCTACGTACACCCAGGTGGCTGCCTGTACCGCCTGTACGCCCAGCGCGGTTGCGACGGCCAGCATCACGGGCGCGACGCGGTGATGGATACGAAATGGGATGCTCATGCTCGGTCCCCTGGTAATGCCTTCGGCTGGACTGCGACTCTGAAGCGCGCCCGCCAGTGAGGCTGTGGTGGTTCTGCTGCGCCCGGAGACGCCATTCGCATGGCGATTCATTGCTGCAGCATCGTGTAATTGTGATATGTCGTCATACAACAAGGAATGCATTCTGACCCATCTTCAGCGCTGACAGAGAAAGGGATTACCCGAGGTCACGTACAACCTTGAAACACCCGCCAGTCAACAATCTCTGGACTTTTTTGGACCAGAAATCTCAGTACAAACCCTGAAATCCACCTAAACATGCACTGAATGGCACCGGCATGGATTGCATATTTTTCGATCTAGTTGTACGATGACTAACAACACAAACACACGGAGACATTCCATGAGCCTGCAACGTCGCGCAATTCTTCTGGCCTGCACTGCCGCTCTGGCGGCAGCTTCTGCCACGGCCCAGACCGCTGAATGGCCTGCCAAGACACTGCGCATCGTGGTGCCCTACCCACCAGGCGGCAGCTCGGACATCATTGCGCGCTCGATCAGCCAGGCGCTGTCCGAATCGCTCAAGCAGAGCGTGATCGTCGAGAACAAGCCCGGCGCCAATGGCAACCTGGGTGCCGACTTTGTGGCCAAGGCCGAGCCCGATGGCTACACCATGCTGCTGTGTGATGTGGGCGCGCTGGCGATCAGCCCCTCGGTCTACACCAAGCTGTCGTTCGACCCCTCCAAAGACCTGCGCGGTGTGACCATGCTGGCCTACTCCCCCCACCTGCTGGTGGTGCACCCCTCGGTGCCGGTCAACAACCTCAAGGAGCTGATCGCCTACTCCAAGAAGAACGAGCTGAACTTCGCCGTGACGGCCACCGGCAGCGCTCCCCACCTTGCCGGCGTGGCGCTGGAGCGCGCCAGCGGCGCACGCTGGCAGTACATCCCCTACAAGGGCGGCGTCACCGCGATTCAGGACACCGTGGCCGGCCAGACCCAGGTGCTGATGAACGGCATGCTGGCCACCCTGCCCCAGGTACAAAACGGCAAGCTCAAGGTGCTGGGCGTTTCCAAGTCCACCCGCATGCCGCTGATCGGTGACGTGCCCACGATTGCCGAGCAGGGTGTGGCCGGCTACGAGTCCGGCACCTGGCAAGGCGTGCTGCTGCCACGCGGCACACCCGATGCGGTCGTGCAAAAGCTCAACAAGGCGCTCATCACTGCCATCCGCGCACCCGAGATCCGCTCGCGCCTGGCCGGCCAGGGCGCCGAAGTGGTGACCATGACCTCCACCGAACAGGACCAGTTCTTCGCCAAGGAACGCGCGCGCTGGGCCAGCGTGGTGAAGGCCGCCAACATCAAGCTCGACTGAGCGCCGCAGACACCCGTTTCATTCACCATCCTCTCCCGCTGCAATGACCATGACCCCGCAAGAACTCAAAACCATCATGGGCTCCGGCCTGCTCTCGTTCCCCATCACCGACTTCGACGAGCAGGGCAACTTCCGCCCCAAGACCTACATCGAGCGCCTGGAGTGGCTCGCCCCCTATGGCGCCAGCGCCCTGTTTGCCGCCGGTGGCACGGGTGAGTATTTCTCGCTCTCGGGACCCGAATACAGCGAGGTCATCAAGACGGCCGTGGATACCTGCCGGGGCAAGGTGCCGATCATTGCCGGGGCCGGTGGCCCCACCCGCACGGCCATTGCCCATGCCCAGGAGGCCGAGCGCCTGGGCGCCCATGGCATCCTGCTGTTGCCGCATTACCTGACCGAAGCTGGCCAGGAAGGCCTGATCGCCCATGTGGAGCAGGTCTGCAAGAGCGTGAAGTTCGGTGTGATCGTCTACAACCGCGACCGCACCAAGCTCACGGCCGAGTCCCTGGCCATCCTGGCCGAGCGTTGTCCGAACCTGGTGGGGTTCAAGGACGGTGTGGGCAACATCGAGACCATGTCTTCCATCTACATGAAGATGGGTGACCGCTTTTCGTACCTGGGCGGTCTGCCCACGGCGGAGGTGTATGCCGCTGCCTACAAGGCGCTGGGCACGCCGGTGTATTCGTCGGCGGTGTTCAACTTCATCCCCAAGACGGCGATGGAGTTCTACAAGGCGGTGGCCAGCGATGACACGGCCACGCAGCACCGGCTGCTCAAGTCGTTCTTCATGCCGTACCTGGCCATCCGCAACCGGGTGGAGGGCTATGGCGTGTCGATCATCAAGGCGGGGGCACGCATCGTGGGCCATGACGGCGGGCCGGTGCGGGCGCCGCTGACGGACCTCAAGCCCCACGAGATGGAAGAGCTCAAGGCGCTGATTGACAAGCTCGGGCCGCAGTAAGCGCGGCCTGGCGCAGGGCCTGGTTCACCAGGCCCTCGTTTTTTGCTCCCATTGCAGACACCCCTACACCCCGGGCCCGGCCGTGCACAGGTCCGGAGGCAGTCGTGGCACGCCCATTCCCAAAACCCCAACACAACAACGGAGACAGACAAAATGTTCAAGCAAATCGTTCTCGCCGCGGCCGCTGCCGTGACCATTGCCGCGCTCGCAGGTTGCGCCACGGGTGCGGCAGCCACAGCCTCCTCGGCATCGACCGAACAGGCAGTGGCTGCCGCCGCAGAAAAGCTGCGCGTGGCCATGATCGACCCCACGCCCGCTGCACTGACCGCCCTCGTCGCCGACGACCTGAGCTACGGCCATTCGGGCGGCCGCGTGGACACCAAGGACAGCTTCATCGGCGACCTGATCGCTGGCAAGTCCGACTTCGTGACCATCGCCATCACCGACCAGACCATCAAGGTGGTGGGTAACACCGCCATCGTGCGCCACACCCTCACGGCCGACACCAACGACTCGGGCAAGCCCGGCAAGGTGCAGATCAAGATCCTGGGCGTGTGGCAACAGCAAGGTGGCCAGTGGAAGCTGCTGGCGCGCCAGGCCGTGCGCGTCGCGGCATGATGTAGACACATCGGGGCGGCTGTGTGCCGCCGTATGCCGCCCCTTGCATTTTTTGGCACTGTTGCCCCACGAAACCATGACCACGACTCCCCCTCGCATCCTGCAAATCGGCCGCCTGCCCCTTCCTGCACTGGAAGTCGAACTGGCTGCCCATTACAGCGTCGCCTGCCTGGCCGACCAGACCGATCCGGCGGCTTTTCTGGCGTCGCACGGTGCGGAGTTCACGGGGGTGGTGACCACCGCAGCCATCGGCCTCAAGGGCGAAGTCATTGCGGCATTGCCCAACCTTCGGGTCATCAGCAGTTTTGGCGTGGGTTTTGATGCGCTGGACATCGATGCAGCCAAGGCCCGTGGTGTGCAGGTGGGCTACACACCCGGCGTGCTCAACGACTGTGTGGCCGACATGGCGTTTGCGCTGATGCTGGATGTGTCACGCCACGTGGCCGCCAGCGACCGTTTTGTGCGCCGTGGTGAATGGCCGAAGGCCAGATACGCACTGGGCACCCGCGTGTCCGGCAAGCGGCTGGGCATCGTGGGCATGGGCCGCATCGGGCAGGCCGTGGCCGAGCGTGCGAGCGGCTTTCGCATGGAGGTGGGGTACCACAACCGCCGCCCGGCGCAGGAATGCGCACTGCCCTACTTCGAGTCGGTGACCGCGCTGGCGCAGTGGGCCGACTACCTCGTGCTCACCGTTGCAGGTGGCGCCGCAACGCGCCACCTCGTCAACCGCGATGTACTGGAGGCCTTGGGCGCCAACGGATTTCTCATCAATGTGGCGCGTGGCACTGTGGTGGACGAGGCGGCACTGATCGATGCGCTGACCGAGCGCCGCATTGCCGGCGCCGGGCTGGACGTGTTTGAGAATGAACCCAGCGTGCCCGCCGCGCTGATGGCGCTGGACAACGTGGTGCTGACCCCGCACACCGCCAGCGCCACCCACGAAACCCGCCGCGCCATGGCAGACCTGGTGCTGGAGAACCTGGCATCCTTCTTTGCGACCGGCACCGTGCGCACGCCGGTGCCGGGCACGCCGGGCGCTTGAGCCCGCCACGGCGCCCTGTGTTACACGGCTGCCCTCACAGGGAGGGTGTGGAGCAGCTCAGCGTGTCACTTCACGCGGTCGCGCGAGATGTCCATGATCATGCGCGTGGCGAGGTACAGACGCGGCACGATGGTGTTGATCTGCACGTACTCCGCATCGTTGGAGTGCGCGCCGTAGCCCGACAGGCCCATGCCCTCCACCACCGCGCCCTTGGTCTTGAGCGCCGCAAACGCTGCGTCGGTGCCGCCGCCCGTGGCTTTCTCCACCACATTGAGCGACATCCCCAGCTCCTGGTAGATGACCTTGCCGTAACCCGCCACGCGGCGGGATGCGTCGCTGGCCTCCAGCGGCGGGCGGCGCACTTCAAACTTCACATCCACCTTGGATGCGGGCAGCAGCTTGCTCTTGACCTTCTCTTGCAGGCCTTTCTCCAGCCCGTCGAAATCGGCCACACGCAGCGCGCGCGCATCGGCCTGGGCCGTGGCTTCGGCCGGAATCACGTTGCGGTTGGTGCCCGCCTTGGACACCGTCCAGTTCAGCTTGAGGCCCTCGTCGGTCTTGGACAAGTCCTTCATTTGCAGCAGCTGGTGCGACAGCTCATACAGCGCGTTCACGCCATCCTCGGGCTTGGCCCCGGCGTGCGACGCCTTGCCCTGCACCGTAAGGTAGGCCGCCCCAATGCCGCTGGTGGCCAGGCGCAGCGTGCCGTCGGTGCCGCCGCCTTCGAACGACAACACCACGTCCTGCTCAGACGCCACACGGGTGATGGTGCTGCGCCAGCCGGGAGAGCTGATTTCTTCGTCGCCGTTGATCAACACAGTGAGCGTGCCGTAGTCCTTGAAGTTGAGCTTTTGTAGCAAGGCCACGGTGTGGATGATGAGCGCGATGCCCTGCTTGTCGTCCGAGATGCCAAGGCCATAGGCCTTGTCGCCATCGATGCGGAAAGGCTGGCCCTTGAGCATGCCTTTCAGGTACACCGTGTCCATGTGCGCGATGAGCATGATCTTCTTGCTGCCCGTGCCCTTGAACACGGCCTGCACAGCAGGGCCCACCTTCTCGGGGGTGTCGTCCAGGCGGTAGATATCGCTGGTTTGCAGCACGTCCACCGTGCCGCCCAGTTGCTTGAGCTGGCTGGCAATGCGCTCGGCGATCTGATTCAGGCCTTCGATGTCCTTGCTGCCCGACTCGATATGCACCAGGTCGCGCAGGGTGTCGAGCAGCGGCTGCTGCTCCTTCTGGGCCAGCGCATGGACATCAGCCACCGGCGCAGCGTGGGCCACGGCGGCGGCAAACGCCAGCGCCAGCGAGGCCATCAGGGGGCGGACAAACGAAGGGGCTGAGTGTGGGCGGCGCTGCGGATGGTGCATGGTGCAAAGGCTCGGTGAAGGAATGAGGAAAGCGATTATGGAGTCTTGCAACACCAATTTCAAACACTGATCCTCCTTGCAATGTTTCGGTCAGCGCCTGCGCGCCAGACTCAGCCCGCAGGCGCAAACACCTCGGGGCCCAGTCGTGACTTGTGGCCCCGGGGTTCGAACAGCCACATGCCATACAGCGGCAGAGATTCCGCCAGTCGCAGGGGCGCCACCAGCGTGGACGCGCCGCCCAGCAACGCAGGGTGCGGCACAACCGCCAGCAGGTCGGACTGCGCCACCAGGTGCAACAGGCTGGCAAAGTCGGGGCAGCGCACGGACATCTTGGGCGCGGGCATGCGGCGCACACGGTGCGCTTCCGTCAGCACATCCACCGGCCCGCTGACACTGGGCCCCACACACGCCCACGCGGCGCCCTGCAGTTGCGCCAGTGACCGAGCCTGGGCCATAGGGTGGCCTTTGCGCGCATAGACCTGGGGATGCAACTCGTACAGGCGCCGCTCCACCACGTCAGGATGCGCAAACTTGCGCGGCTTGGGGGCAATGACCGCATCAAATCGCTGCTGCAGCAGGCCTTCCAGCAGACTGCCTTCATCGGCCGTCGCCATCTCCAGCGAGCGCCGGGCATTGGGCAGGCACCAGCTGGCATACAGCAGCGGTCCACAGACCAGCGCCGCTGAAGACGTGAGCCCCACCCGCAGCAGATGGCGGTCTGCCGCAGCCACTGACGCGCGGGGCAGCGCCTCAACCCCTTGTGCCAAGGGCAGGGCCTGCGCGGCTACGGCCCGGGCCAGATCGGTGGGCACATGGCGGCGCCCCTCGCGCACCAGCAAGGGCTGCGCGAAGTGGGCTTGCAGCGCCTTCATGCCATGGCTGATCGCAGGCTGCGACACGCCGCAGGCCTTGGCCGCCAAGGCGAACGAGCCCTTTTCGATGACCGCGTGGAGGTATTGCAGGTAGCGCAGATACATAAACACCTTTTATGTATAAGCCACCATTGTCTCTTGTCGTGCGGCGCGGAGTTGGCGAAGCTACGCACTCCACTCCGCGCCCTTTGCATCGCCACGTATGAGCCACACCCCCATCGACACCGTCCGCACCTACCTCGCCCACCTGCACGCCAGCCACACCGACGGGTTGATTGCCTGCTTTGAAGACGATGGCGTGGTGCATTCGCCCTTCCTGGGCACCATGCGCGCGAGCGACTTTTTCCAAAAGCTCGCCCAGGCCTCCAGCCGCAGCGTGATCACCGTGCTGGATCTGTTTGTCTCCGCCCAGCCAGACAACGGCGGCGCCGTGCGGGTCGCCGCCTACTTCCGCTACGACTGGACCTTGAACGATGGCCGCGAGGTGACTTTCACCTGCGTGGATGTGTTCACGTTCGACGCGGGCAGCACCCGCATCCGCGACATGAACATCGTCTACGACACCCACCCGCTGCGCGAAGAAGTGGGCGACAAGTACGCGCCTGAGCCAGTCACAACAACTCCACGCCCTTGAGCGTGACAAAACTGGTCTCGCGCGTCACCTGCACAAAGTCCTGCAGATACGGCTTGGCCGACAGGCTGGGCAGGCAGGCGGCGTGCAGCTCGCCGCGCAGGCCTTTTTCACCGATGGGCCGCGCCGTCACATAGCCCCGGTCCAGGTAGCTCTGCACCGCCCACAGCGGCAGCGCCGCCACGCCGCGCCCGCTGGCCACCAGCTGCAGCATGGCCACCGTCAGCTCGGTGGTGCGGCGCGGGGGGCGCACGCCGGCGGGCTCCAGCACCTGGCGGATCAGGTCCAGCATTTCGTCGGGCACGGGGTAAGTGATGATGGTCTGGCCGGCGAAGTCCTGCGCCACCAGATGCGGCTTGGCCACCAGCGGGTGCGTGTTGGCCAGCAGCGCGCGGATCTCGAAGCCAAACAGCGCGTGATAGTCCACGCCCGCCTCGTCGGCATCCACCTCGGACACGATCGCCACATCGGCCCGGCCCTGGTGCAGCAGGCCCACGGGGTCGGCATGAAAGCCGCTCACGATGTCCAGCTCCACCTCGGGCCAGCGGGTGCGAAACGCGTCCATCGCGGGCATCAGCCAGTCAAAGCAGGTGTGGCATTCCACCGCAATGCGCATCTGCCCGCCCTGCCCCAGCACCAGGCGGGCAATGTCGCGCTCGGCCCCTTCCACCTGCGGCAGCACGGCATCGGCCAGCGCCAGCAGGCGTTCGCCCACGGCGGTGAACTGCGGTGGCACCGATTTGCGCTCAAACAGCGGCTGGCCGTAGCGGTCTTCCAGCAGCTTGACCTGGTGCGACAGCGCCGACTGCGTGAGGTTGAGCAGCTGCGCGGCCCGCACCAGGCTGCCGCTGTCACGCAAGGCCACCAGCGTGCGCAGATGGCGCACTTCCAGAATCGACTGGTTCATTATTAATTTTCAAGTTGAACTACCAAAACTTTCGTTTGAATAATAAACGAGCCCGCGCGACCATCGGTGCCTTCATTGCATTGCTCCATTCAGAAGAAGGAAATCACCATGTCGCTCGCCGCTCCAACCACCCGCCGCCCCGTGCTCACGCACACCCTGGGCTTTCCGCGCATGGGGGCGCAGCGCGCGCTGAAGTTCGCGCTCGAATCCTTCTGGCGCAGCGACAGCACCGAGGCTGAATTGCAGGCCACCGCTGCCCAGCTGCGCCAGCAACACTGGCAGGCGCAGGCCGATGCGGGCCTGGGATTTGTGACCGTGGGCGACTTTGCTCTGTACGACCATGTGGCCAACCACATCCAACTGCTGGGCTGCGAGCCTGCGCGCTTTGGCTTTGATGCCCACACGCCCGAGCTGGCGCGCTACTTTGCTATGGCCCGGGGCGTGTCGGCCCAAGCTGAAAACCACCAAGGCTGCAGCGCCGGTTGCACAGCCCAGCACCACACCACCGGCCAACCCGCGCTGGAGATGACCAAGTGGTTCGACACCAACTACCACTACCTCGTGCCCGAGTTCAGCGCCCACACCCAGTTCCACCTGGCCAGCGAGCGCCTGTTTGCCGAGGTGGCCGAGGCCCAGGCACTGGGCCACCGCGTCAAGGCCGTGCTGTTGGGGCCGCTGAGCTTCTTGTGGCTGGGCAAATCCAAGGCGACAAGTTTTGACCGCTTCAGCCTGCTCGCGCAACTGCTGCCGGTGTACGAGGCCGTGCTGGCACGCCTGAAGGCCCAGGGCGTGGAATGGGTGCAGATCGACGAGCCCATCCTGGGCCTGGACCTGCCCGACGTGTGGCGCCACGCCTTTGAGCCCAGCTACTGGCAACTCGCCCGCAGCGCGCCCAAGCTGCTGCTGGCCACCTACTTCTCGCCGCTGGCCGAGAACCTGCGCCTTGCCTGCCAGCTGCCCGTGGCCGGCCTGCATGTGGACGCCGTGCGCGCCCCCGGCGAGCTGGTGGGCGTGGCGGACTGGTTGCCTTCGCACAAGGTGCTGTCGGTAGGCATCGTGGATGGCCGCAACATCTGGCGCACTGATCTGGATGCGGCGCTGCAAAAGCTGCGGCCCGTGGCCGACAAGCACCAGGGCGAGCTGTGGCTGGCACCATCATGCTCTCTGCTGCATGTGCCGTTCAGCTTAGAGGCCGAAACGCAGCTGGATGGCGAGGTGAAGTCCTGGCTGGCGTTTGCGGTGGAAAAACTGGACGAAATGCGTGTTCTGTCTACCGCCTTGTCGCAAGGCGAAGCGGCGGTGGACGACGAACTGCACGCCGCCCGCACCGCCCTGGCCGCGCGCCGCGCCAGCCCGCGTGTGCACCGCGCCACCGTGGCGGCCCGCATTGCCGCGGCCGCGCCAGGGGCCGACCAGCGCGCCAGCGCCTTCCCTGCCCGGCAAAAGGCCCAGCGCGCACGGCTGAAGCTGCCGCTGTTGCCCACCACCACGATTGGCTCGTTCCCGCAGACGGCGGAGATCCGCGCGGCCCGCGCCGCCTTCAAGCGCGGGGCACTCGATGCCGCCCACTACCAACAGAAGATGGAAGCTGAAATTGCCCTGGCCGTGCGCAAGCAGGAAGCGCTGGGCATTGACGTGCTGGTGCACGGCGAGGCCGAGCGCAACGACATGGTCGAATACTTTGGCGAGCAGCTCGACGGCTTTGCCTTCACCGCCAACGGCTGGGTGCAAAGCTATGGCTCGCGCTGCGTGAAGCCGCCCATCATCTACGGCGACGTGGCCCGCCCCACGCCGATGACCGTGGCGTGGACGCAGTACGCGCAGAGCCTCACCGCCAAACCCATGAAGGGCATGCTCACCGGCCCCATCACCATCCTGCAGTGGAGCTTTGTGCGCGACGACCAGCCGCGCGCCACCACGGCCGACCAGATCGCCTGGGCGATCCGCGACGAGGTGTGCGACCTGGAAGCCGCCGGCATCGCCATCATCCAGATCGACGAGCCCGCCATCCGCGAAGGGCTGCCGCTGCGCCGCGCGGGGTGGAAGAGCTATCTGGAGCGCGCCACGCGCGCCTTCCGCATCAGCGCCAGCGGCGTGCGCAACGATACGCAGATCCACACGCACATGTGCTACAGCGAGTTCAACGACATCCTGCCCGCCATCGCGGCCATGGATGCGGATGTGATCACAATTGAGACGAGCCGCTCGGACATGGAGCTGCTACAGGGGTTCGGTGATTTCCGCTACCCCAACGAGATCGGCCCCGGCGTGTACGACATCCACTCGCCCCGCGTGCCCGACGTACAGGAGATGGCCGCGCTGCTGGAAAAAGCCGCCGAGGTCGTGCCCGTGGAGCACCTGTGGGTGAACCCCGACTGCGGCCTCAAAACCCGGGGCTGGCCCGAGACCGAAGCCGCCCTGCGCCACATGGTGCAGGCCGCTCAGGAAGTGCGCGAGCGGCTGCTGGAAGAGGCGGCCTTGGCCTGACGGCCCCCCGGTTCAGCCAGCAGCGCGCTTGATCTCGGCCAGCTTCACCAGCACCTGCAGCGCGTGGTTCAGCGGCGTCGGCACGCCCAAGGCGGCGCCGCGCTTGACCACATAGCCATTCAGGTGGTCGATCTCGGTGGGCTTGCCCCGCGCCAGGTCCTGTGCGGTGGACGAATACTGGCCGGGCATGGTGCTGGCAATGCCGCGCACCGCCGCCTGCACATCGCCCGGAATCGTCACTCCGTCAGCAGCCGCCACCGCCAGGCACTCGGCCACGATGTCGGCAATCACCTGCGTCACGCCGGGCACCTGCACCAGAGGGCCGTAGGGCTGCTGCGCCAGGGCCGACAGCGCGTTGTAGGCGCTGTTGAGCAGCAGCTTGGCCCAGAGCGCGCCGCGCACGTTGTCTGACACCTGGGTGGGAATGCCCGCCGCCGTGAGCTGGCGGGCCACCTCGTCGCTGCGCGGCGAAGGTGCGATCACCAACTCGCCCCGGCCATGGTGCACCACGTGCCCGGGGCCGCCCATGGCAGTAGCCACATAGACCACCGCGGCTGCCACGGGGGTGCTGGCGTCCAGCACGGCGCGCACGCGCTCGTCGTTGTCCACACCGTTCTGCAAGGTCAGCACCAGCGCGCCAGGGGCCAAATGTGGGCGGATCTGCTGCGCGGCGTCTTCCGAGTCGGACGACTTCACGCAGAACAGCACCACGTCCGCGCCGTGCACCGCGCTGGCCTCGGTGCTGGCCGCCAGGGGCACCTGCACATCCATCGCCGCCGTCTGCAGCCGCAGACCGTTGTCACGCACGGCCAGCACGTGGGCGGGCCGCCCGATGAGCGTGACGGCATGACCCGCCCGGGCGAGCAAGGCACCAAAGTAGCAGCCCACGGCACCCGCGCCCATCACGGCAAAGCGCAGGGGCGGTGCAATGTCCAAGGCAGTGGGCAGGGAGGCAGACGAATCAGCAGAAGCGGTCATGGCGGTGTCCCGGTGGGCAAGTCACAGAAGGGGCGGTCAACAAGGCGCCTCACTATATCGGCGGTAGCCTGCGCACCAAAAATCAAGGTTTTTTGGGCTGATGCGCTAGTCGAACATGCCTTATCAGCTATCAAATACGTAGCAAATTGACATTCTGCAAGGCTGCTTGCAGGGGCGCACTCCCTTCGCTCGCGCCATTTTCAGCACCGCGAAGCCCCGTCCGTTACCTCCCGTTCGTGGGCTCCCACCCCGCTCAAAGGCCCCTCTTCAGTGTCAGGAATTTAATCAATGCAAAGACAATAATTGTCTAGTCAATTAAATTTCCCACCCATGTCAGCCCCTCCCGAACCCAGCCAAGCCCCCGCGTTCTATAACGCCGAGCACTACGACCCCAGCAAGCTGGTGCCCGAAAACAGCGTCGGCTACCTGATGCGCAAGGTGATGTCGTCCATCCGCACGCAGGCCGATGCCCAGCTGTCTTTGCACGAACTCACCTACGCCCAGTGGCTGCCACTGTTCAAGTTGTCGCTGTGCGAGACCGCGACCGTGGCCAGCCTGGCGCGTGACCTGGAGACCGACCCGGCCTCCATGACCCGGTCGCTCGACCGCATGGAAGCCAAGGGCCTGGTGGTGCGGGAGCGCTCCACCGTGGACCGCCGCGTCGTGCAACTCAGGCTCACACCGGAAGGCCAGCGCATTGCAGCCCTCGTGCCGCCCGTGCTGGCCGACGTGCTCAACGGCCACCTCAGCGACTTCAGCCATGACGAGTGGCAGCTGCTGCTGTCCATGCTGCGCCGCATGCTGGCCAACGGCGAAGCGCTGCGCCAGCAGCCCCCCTCACCCACCGAACCCGCAGCCGGTTGACCCCGCCCTGTTGCCCTGCCCCCTGGAGATTTCCGTGACCGCCACTGCCCCCACCTCCCTGTCCACCCGCTCTGCCCTCGCCGCCCATCTGGCGGTATCGGCCGTTGCCCTGGCCGCCGCGCTGCTGCTGGTGGGCTGCGCCAACCCCGGCCCGGCCCACACACCGCTCGCGCAAACCACCCCGGCCGCCGCTGGACTGACCGCAACCACCACCCACGTGGTGGCCACCAGCCAATGGTGGAAAGCATTGGGCGACGAGCAGCTCAACACCCTGATCGACACCGCCCTGCAGGGCAACCCCAGCCTGGCCGTGAGCCGTGCCCGCCTGGAGCAAGCCGTGGCCCTGAGCCAGGTGCGCGAGGCCGCCAACGGCCCGCAGGCCACCCTGGGCGTGGACGCTACCCGCCAGCGCTACACCGCCAACGGGCTGGTGCCCGCCCCGGTGGCTGGCAACACATACAACAGCGGCACCGTGCAGGCCACGCTGAGCTGGTCGCCCGACTTCTTTGGCCAGCACGCTGCCGAGCTGCAGGCTGCGCTGGGCCAGGCCCGCGCCGCCCAGGCCGATGCAGCCGCCGCCGCCAACACCCTGGCCGCCCAGGTGGGGCGCAGCTATGTGGCGCTGGCCCGGCTGGTGGCCCAGCGCGATGTGGCCACGCGCGCGCTGGAGCAACGGGAAGAACAGCGCAAGCTCACGCAAGAGCGCACCTCTGCCGGCCTGGACAGCCAGGTCGAGCTGACCCAGGCCCAGGCCGCTGTGCCCGACGCCCGCACACAAATCGAAGCGCTCGAGGAGCAGATCACCCTGGGCCGCCGCCAACTGGCCGTGCTGACCGGCCAGGCGCCCGACGCCCTGCCCCAGCTCACGCCCCGCCTTGCTGCCCTGCAGCCCACTGCCGTGCCCGAGGTGCTGGGCGCCGACCTGCTGGGCCGCCGCCCCGATGTGGTGGCCGCGCGCTGGCGCGTGGAAGCGGCAACGCAAGGTGTGAACAGCGCGCGCAGCGAGTTCTATCCCAACATCAACATCGGCGCGTTCATTGGCCTGAACTCGCTGGGACTGGACCGTTTGTTCAACGGTAGCTCGCGCCAGATGGGCGTGACCCCCGCGCTGCGCCTGCCCATTTTTGACGGGGGCCGCCTGCGCGCCCAGCTGGGCGGCCGCGCTGCCGAGATGGACGTGGCCATCGCCCAGTACAACGGCGCCGTGCTCGATGCGGTGAAGGAAGCCGGCGACGCCGTGGCCTCCATCCAGTCGCTCACCCGCCAGCAGGCCTTGCAGGACGAGGCCGTGGCCAGCGCCGAAAAAGCCTACCGCTTTGCGCAGGAGCGCTACCGCGCAGGGCTGGGCAACTACCTGGTGGTGCTCTCCACCGAAAGCCAGGTACTGGCCCAGCGCCGCCTGGCCGTGGACCTGCGCGCCCGCCAGCTCGACACCCGCTTGGTGCTGATGAAGGCCCTGGGTGGCGGCTGGACGGACGACACGGCCGTGCTGCACACCGCCGCCGCGCACTGACCGGCCCACCGCACCGGACCGCACTCATTCAAAAACACATAACAACACATTCCTGAAAGACCACAGCCATGACCGCCAACAGCGAACCCCTCACCGCCAACGAAGCCAACACCGCCCGCCGCCGCGGCCTCACCCTCATCGCCGCAGCCGTTGCGCTGGTGGCCATCGGCTGGGGCGGCTGGCACTGGGCCAATGGCCGCCATGTGGAGACCACCGACAACGCCTACGTGGCAGGCAACGTGGTGCAGATCACGCCACAGATCGGCGGCACGGTGGTGTCCATCGGCGCTGACGACACCGACTACGTGAAGGCCGGCCAGTTGCTGGTCAAGCTCGACCCTGCCGACGCCCGCGTGGCGCTGGAGCAGGCCGAGGCCCAGCTCGCCCAGACGGTGCGCGAAGTGCGCACCCTGTATGCCAACAACTCCACGCTCAAGGCCCAGGTCAGCCTGCGCAGCGCCGACCTGGCCCGTGCCCAGGCCGATGCTGCCCGCGCCCAGGACGACGTGAACCGCCGCACCCCGCTGATGGCCAGCGGTGCCGTGGGCAAAGAAGAGTTCCAGCACGCCACCGCTCAGCTGGCCGCCGCCAAGAGCATCGTGGCCGCCGCCCAGTCGGCCGTACTGGCCGCACAAGAACAACTGGCCGCCAGCCAGACGCAGACCGAAGGCACCTCGGTCGAGCAGCACCCCAATGTGCAGCGTGCCTCGGCCCGCGTGCGCGAGGCCTACCTGGCCGTGCAGCGTGCCCAGCTGGTCGCCCCGCTGGACGGCCACGTGGCCAAGCGCGGCGTGCAAGTGGGCCAGCGTGTGCAGGCCGGCGCCCCGCTGATGACGCTGGTGCCGCTGAACGACCTGTGGGTGGACGCGAACTTCAAGGAAAGCCAGCTCAAGACCCTGCGCATCGGCCAGACCGCCGAACTGGAAGCCGACGTGTACGGCACCAAGGTCACGTACCACGGCACGGTGACAGGGCTGGGCGCAGGCACTGGCGCTGCCTTTGCGCTGCTGCCCGCACAGAACGCCACGGGCAACTGGATCAAGGTGGTGCAGCGCGTGCCCGTGCGCATTGCGCTCGACCCCAAGGAAGTGGCAGAGCACCCGCTGCGCGTGGGCCTGTCGATGGAAGTCAAGGTGGACACCGCCGACCAGAGCGGCAAGACGCTGGCCGACACCCAGCGCACCACGCCCGTGGCCGCCACCGCTGTGTTTGACGAGCAATTCAAGGCCGCCGACGACGAAGTGGCGCACATCATCGCCGCCAACCTGGGCCGCAATGGCAAGGCCGCCGTGGCCGTGGCGTCGCCCAAGGTGAGCAGCCAGCCCGCAGTGCAGGCGCAAAAGCATGCATCGGCCCCGGCGCAGCCCGCTGTGCAGTCCCCGGTGGTGCAGTAAGCGGGGTTGACCGAGCATGACTGCCGCCAACCCCACTGCAGACACCGCAGGCCAGGCCCCCGCTCCGGCGGCGCCTGCTGCGGTGTCGCCACCAGCAGCCCCCCCCGGGCCGCCTGCTGCCTATCCTCCGCTGCAGGGCACCGCCCTGTTGCTGGGCACACTGTCGCTGTCGCTGGCCACGTTCATGAACGTGCTGGACTCGTCCATCGCCAACGTTTCCATCCCGGCCATTGCCGGCGACCTGGGCGTGAGCCCCGGCCAGGGCACCTGGGTCATCACCAGCTTTGGTGTGGCCAATGCGATCTCGGTGCCGCTCACCGGCTGGCTCACCCAGCGCTTTGGCGCGGTGCGGCTGTTCACCATGAGCGTGCTGCTGTTCGTGCTGACCTCCTGGCTGTGCGGCTTTGCGTCGTCGCTGGAGATGCTGGTCTTCTTCCGCGTGCTGCAGGGCCTGGTGGCCGGGCCGATGATTCCGCTGAGCCAGACGCTGCTGCTGGCAAGCTACCCGCGCGCTCTGGCGGGCACTGCCCTGGCCCTGTGGGGCGTGACCACGCTGGTCGCGCCGGTGGTGGGGCCGCTCCTGGGCGGCTGGATCACCGACAACATCTCCTGGCCGTGGATCTTCTACATCAATGTGCCCGTGGGCCTGCTGGCCGGGGTGCTGACCTGGGGCATCTACCGCAAGCGCGAGACCCCCATCCGCAAGCTGCCGATTGACACCGTGGGCCTCAGCCTGCTGGTGCTGTGGGTCGGCGCGCTGCAGCTCATGCTCGACAAGGGCAAGGAGCTGGACTGGTTTGCCTCGGGCGAGATCATCACCATGGCCGTGGTCGCCGTGGTGGCGTTTGCTGTCTTTCTGGTGTGGGAGCTGACCGAAAAGCACCCGGTGGTGGACCTGAAGCTCTTCAAGGGCCGCAACTTCACCTTTGGTGCGCTGGCGCTGTCGGTGGCCTATGCGCTGTTCTTCGGCAACGTGGTGCTGCTGCCGCTGTGGCTGCAGCAGTGGATGGGCTACACGGCCACCTCGGCCGGCATGGCGCTGGCGCCGGTGGGCGTGTTCGCCATCCTGCTCACGCCGCTGGTGGGCAAAAAGGTCGGCCAGTGGGACCCGCGCCGCATGGCCACGGGTGCGTTCATCGTGTTCAGCACGGTGCTGTGGATGCGTTCGCAGTTCACGGTGCAGACCGACTTCATCCACATCCTGATCCCCACGCTGCTGCAGGGCGCGGCCATGGCGTTCTTCTTCATCCCGCTGACCACGCTGACGCTGGCGGGTGTGTCGCCAGACCGCATCCCGGCGGCAGCAGGCTTGTCGAACTTTGTGCGCATCACCGCCGGTGCCATGGGCACGTCGATTGCCACCACGCTGTGGGAGAGCCGCGCCGCCATGCACCACGCGCACCTGACCGAAGGGCTGGTGCAAGGCCAGGGGGTGTTCGCGCAGACGCTGGACGGCCTGGTGGCCTCGGGCCTCACGCAGATGCAGGCGCTGGCGCAGATCAACCGGCTGATCGACCAGCAGGCGTTCACCCGCGCGGCCAACGACATCTTTTTGGGCTCGGCCGGGTTGTTCTTGCTGCTCATCGGGCTGATCTGGCTGACCAAGCGCCCTGCGCGCAGCGGCGGTGCTGGCGCGGCAGACGCAGCGGGGGCCCATTGAGAGGCTTCGGCACAGGTTTGGAGAAAAAACAGCTGCAAGCGCTAGTCAAACATGCGCCTGCAGCTATCATTTTTGACATGAATCTGCCGGGTCTCGTCCGGGCACAACCCGCACATCCCACAGTGGGTGTCGGAAATCCCTGACCCAGTGGCGGGCGCGGCACCTGCGGGCAGTTCGCGGGGTGCACCCAACAATGCACTCACCGCAAACCACTCCAACAAGGAACTGCCATGTCACTCTCGCTGATTCTTCTGATCGTTCTGATCCTCATCCTGGTCGGCGCCCTGCCCACCTGGGGCCACAGCCGCTCATGGGGCTACGGACCCAGCGGCGGGATTGGCCTGGTGGTGCTGATCCTGGTGATCCTGCTGCTGATGGGCCGGATATGACCGGTAGCTGAACTTCCGGTGCAGGCCACACAGCGTCTGCGAGAGGAAGTTTTCAAATGCACACATAGGGCCCTTCCGAGGGCCCTTTGTCTTTGGCGCTTTGTAGGAGGGTGGCGCGGCATGGCGACCACCCGGACTCGGCCAGAAACACGCAAATGATTAATTTGCAGCAAAATACAATCAAATTGATAATATTGGCATTTTAATCATTTATTTGATATAAACGATAAATACAAAACATCGCCATACCGCCCAGACTATGCCCTCATCCCCCTACCCCGTTGGCAACATGCGGCAGGTTCAGATCCGTCTGCTGCAGGGCATCCTGTCAGCCAATGTGGCTTTTGAGTTGCTGTTGCTGGCGGTGGGCGCTACCGGGCTGGTTCCCTCCCCAGGGTCGTGGAACCTTGCCCTGGGAACTGGCACCGCGGTCATGATGGCGCTGTGGTGGGCCTTGCGCTGCTGGCCGCGGGTCTATGTTCCGGTGGCACTCATCCAGACCTCCATCGGGCTGGCATTGTTCACCTATGCCCTGTGGCAGCCCCTGGGACACGAGCTGCGCGCCGTGTGGTTCCTGATCGGAGTGGGCGCGGCATATCTGCTGCTGGGGCGGGCCGCGGGCGTCTGCTATACCGTCCTGACACTGGCGCTGGTAGTGGGCAGCAACGGCATGCAAAGCGCGCCGTATTCGCTGCACGCGCTCATCATCTTCACGTTGGCTCTGTCGCTGAGCAGCCTGTGTTTTTACCTGTTCGTCAGTGAGGCGCTGCGCCTGTACCAGCACCTGTCCGAGCGGGACCAGCAGTACACCTTGCTGACCGAAGGCGCCGCAGAAGTCATCTGGCGGATCAACCCCGACATGACGGTGGCGTACGTGAGCCCCGCCGACGAACGGGCGCGCGGCGTGCCCGCCCGCGACGTCATCGGAAGGTCCATCTTCAAGGGCCTGACGCCCGAAGGTGCCGAAGCACTGCGACAGGCTGTGCGCGAGCGGCGGCAACTGCTGACACTGCCCATGCGCTGTGCCAATGGCAGCGTGCGCTGGTTCGAGATGTCCAGCCGCCTGTACCGCGACGCCTCGGGCCAGCCCGCTGGTTACCACAGCATCGGCCGCGATGTGACCGCCCGGCGGGAGTTGGAACAGGCCCTGCAGGCCGAGCGCGAGCACCTGGAGGCCCGGGTCAAGGAACGAACGGCGGCGCTGTCCGTCGCCAAGGAAGCCGCAGAGGCTGCCCTGCGCACCAAGAGCATCTTTCTCGCCAACATTGGGCACGAGTTGCGTACCCCCATGACACTGATCCTGGGGATGACCGAACTGGTGCGCAACCGCTCGCAGGATGAGCGCCTGAAGCCCGTGCTGAACAATGTGATGGATGCGGCCAAAGGCCTCATGCGCATGCTCAACGACCTGATCGATCTGGCTGCGCTGGAAACACGCCAGGTGGCGTTCCAGTTTGCACCGCTATCGGTCCCAGAGCTGGCCGCAGATGCGGTGCAACTGCTGGAGCCGCAGGCGCGCCAAAAAGGCTTGCAGATCTTCCTGGCCCTCGATGGCGTGGGCACCGACGCCAGCCACGTGGGGGACGCAGACCGTATTCAGCAGGTGCTGGTCCACCTGCTGGACAACGCCGTGAAATTCAGCCTCTCGGGTCACATCCAGTTGACCCTGGAGACCGAGCAGGACACCCCTGATGCGACGGTGTGGCGGCTGCGCGTGACGGACGAGGGTATTGGCATTGCGGCCGGTGACCAGCACCGCATCTTCACGTTGTTCGAACAGGTCGACGGGTCATCCACGCGCAGCTTTGAGGGTGCGGGACTGGGGTTGGCGCTGTGCAAACGCCTCGTCGAGGGCATGGGGGGCAGCCTGGGGGTGGAGAGCGAACCGGGCAAGGGCAGCAGCTTTTGGGTGTCGCTGCCGCTGCCCAAGGTCACCTGATACAGCTCCAGCCCCAACACGCGTGCTCACAGCACAGGTGGCAGGTACCGGTGCACCCTCACGGTTCAGGCTGTTCAGGCAGTCCGTGTCGAGGGCGCACGCCACTCTGCCAGAGCAAACGCCGAAGTCAGCGCTGCAAACTCGTCCTTGGCCACGGTGCCATCGGCGTTACCCGCACGGTCCATCACCTGCAGCACGGCTTGCGCAAACGGATCGCTGCCCGCCTGCTGGCCTTTGGTGCGGGCCAGCCCCTTGAGGAATTCATCGTGGGTGATGACACCATCCTTGTCCGCGTCAAAGCCCGCCGTGAGCTGCTGCTTCTGATCTTCGGTGGCACCAAACCGGGTCAGCAACGCCTGGAAATCGTCCTTGGACACGGCCCCTGCCGCACGGCCACCGGGCAATGCCGCAGTGGCCTGACCGGACGAACGCCCCACGGCCATCCCCGCGCCAGAAGGCTGGCCCTGGGTCGCCAGAGCGCCCTGCCCGGCCATTCCCGCCAGCGTCTGCGCCTCGGGGCTCAGCGTGACCACGGCCGAGGGCTCGGGCGACGCCGCCTCACCCCCACGCCGCGCGGACGCCTTGCCCGCGCCACTGGAGGCGGCATTGAAAATCATCGACGCCACCGATGCGAGGCCGCAAATGAGAGGGGACATCGCCATGAACTCCTGTGTGGCGACAGCCCGGTACCTTTGACCTGTCCGCAAGTCACCGCATCGCCCAGATGCACCAAGGGTAGCGGGCAGCAGCCCGTACGGTGGGCGAATAAGCCAACAGTTTTCACGCCAGTTTTGCGAATGGACAGCGGGCTGGAGGCTGCGAGCCCGGCAGTCGCACGCGATCCTAGGCACTCCCTCTGCCCGGCATCACCACCCGAATGCAGGTGCCCCCACCCGGACGCTGCAGCACCAGCAAGTCACCGCCCGCCATCTGGGCGCGGTGGTTCATGCCTGCCACCCCATGGCCTCCCAGTGGGCTGCCTTCGCCAGCGTGAAGCAGCATGCCACGCCCGTTGTCGCTGACCTCGGCACACCAGGACTCGGCACCCGCACGGTAACGCACACCCACCGAGACCTCGGTGGCGCCCGAATGCTGCAACACGTTGCTCAAGGCCTCCTGAACAATGGCAACCAGGTGCATGGCACTGTCGGCATACGGAAAACTGGACAACGGCGGAATTTGCACATCCCACACCATGCGAATGCCACGCCGATCAAGCACGGGCTGGATGCGGTGCCGGAGCCGGGCCAGGCGGTCAGCAAATGGCTCGTCCGCCGCATCCATGGAGTCCACCACGAGTCGCAGGTCCAGCATGCACTTGTCGAGCAGCGAACGGAGTTCACGCACTGCGGGCGGCTCGGTCTCCAGCAGCGCCATGGCAAAGACCAGTTGTGCGCCCAGGTTGTCATGCAAATCCTGCGCAATGCGCCGCCGCTCTGCCGTCACCTCAGCACTGGCGCGCAGCCGCAGCCGGGGGCGCCACTGCAGGGCCCGCGGCAGTTGCACCAGCAGCAGGGCCCCCAGGCCCACCGAGATCACCAGGGCGGCCAGCTCCCACCATTGCCGATCCGACGGCCTCTCCTCGTCATAGCCATAAAACGCCGTCGCAAGGAGCGCCCATTGCAGCAGCCACATGCACATGCAAGCGATGGCGAACAACGGGGGACGTGTGCGAAACACCGCTCAATCCTGGCTTTCTAAGTGGCGTGGGCAACCGAGAGCACACCTGGTGACCGCACAACCCACACACGCGGCAGCCACCTGCATCACTCCGTCAAAAGAGCCCCCGCAGCGAGGCGAAGCGCACCGCCTGGGCACGGGTGCGCACCTGCAACTTGCGGTAGATGTTGCGCAAGTGGGTGTTGACCGTCATGCTGCTGATGAGCAGGCGCGCACCCACCTCGACGCTGGTGTAGCCGCTGGCCACCATGCGCAGGATTTCCTTTTCCCGTGTGGACAGCCGATCTGCCTCATCGGGCTGCCGTCGCTTGTTTTCGGCTGAGTGGGTGCGGTCAAACCGCTGCAGCAACCGCCGCGCCAGGTTGGGGGTGATGGAGGCGCCACCATTGGCCACCTGCAACACGGCTTGCGAATAGTTGCCGAACCACGAGTTCTTGCCCACATACCCCGTGGCCCCCAGTTCAAAGGCCCGCAGGACCTGCTCGTCATTTTCCATGACCGAGATCACGACCGTCTGGGCCGATGGGCGCACAGGCTTCACGTAGTGCAACAGGTCAAAGGCGTCACCGTCGCCCAGGTTCAGGTCCACCAGGAGCACATCAAAATCGTGATTCTTGATGGCCTTGCGCCCCTCGCGGACACTGCCCGCCTGCGCCACCAGCAACGTGCGGGCATCGGCCATGAGCTCCTGTGCAATCACCAGGCGGATGTGCGGATCGTCGTCCACCAGCAAGACCCGCACCGGGTTGGCCTCCTGCCCAGTGAGGAAGGCGGGCCAGACCGATGGCGGATTGGAATAGGTTTCAAACCGGCCCGAGGGAAGCGATGCAAGGTCGCGCGCACTCTGCTTTGAAAGCAACGCTGAAGACGTCAACGTTTGCGATGGTGTATCGACCTGCCAACTGCTGCTCATGGGTGAACTCCTGCGGACGTGGTGGTGGGCCCCGATGGACTGGGTCTTTCGGTGGACGCATCTGCATGCAACTCTTGCGTTCACATGCATGTTCTCCAACGCACTCATGCCCCTCTGTACGGCAGCGCACACAGTGCGCCAAATAAATTTCAAGGTCCAAATATATTTGGCAATGTTGCCCAAGTAGCAATTGGTTACTACCTGACTTTGTTCGGCCGATCTCATGTGGTGCGGGCGGCCAAGCCGCGCTGGCAAAGGCTTTGCGCGGGTCCAAGGGTTGAACCGCTCCGCTGTATGAGGTAGCCCGCCCGGCGTATTCGCACGAATCGCATCGGCTCGCACACTGAACTCCGACAGCGCCTAACGGCCACCGGTTCTCAAAAAACCAGGCCTGAAAGCGCCGTCCAACCCCCTCTGCACCGCAGGTTCGCTGCGGTTGCAGCCAGTGTAGAAGTCATCCTTGAAGGATCTGTCATGAAAACCCTTGCTTTCATCACGCTCAGCGTCATCGCCTCCGCCGCCATGGCCACCGGTCCGGTCCCTTCCACTCCGGACATCACCATCACCGGCAATTCCACGCAGTCGGTATCCCTGACGTCGGTGTCCGTCAACAACAACTCGACGGGCTCGAAGAGCGAAGCTTTCCAGAACCTGGCCTCCAACACCGGCAACGTCACCATCAGTGGCAATTCGACCCAGACGGTAACGGGCTTTGGCGGCAATCTGACCAACACCGCCAGCGGCAGCGAAGCCTACGCCAGCCAGAACCTGTCATCCAACGTGGGCGAAGTCACCATCATTGGCAACTCCAGCCAATTCACCTCGATGATCAACTCGTCGGTCAATAACCTCTCCAGCGGCAGCAACAGCAAGGCGGTGCAAAACATCGCCTCCAACAACGCCTGCTTCACCTGCCAGCCCACCAAGCCCGCCGGCTGGCCCTACTGAGATCGGCACCAGCTCGGCTGGTGAATAGACCTGCGAGGGTCTGATTCCGGCAGCACATCAGTGCCCGGATGAGTTCGTGCCAGGGGCACACCGGCAAGGCTGCAAACAGCAGCGCGGGTGGGCCCCTCATTCTCACCATAGGAGGTGTTCCATGAACACACGTTTTCTGGCGCCATGCGCAGCGTTGCTCACGGTCTGCGGCCTGCTGCCAGGCCCCGCGTGGGCGCAGGCCCCCGGGGAAGACCCGGTCATCCTGACCAAGAAGCTCTCGGTCCAGATGCAGCCCACAGGGCCAGTGGCAGCCTCGACGGGACTGGACGGCAGCAACACCATGCCATCGTGGCTACGCGCCCGCATCGCCCGCTACGAAGCCAAGGCTTTCTCAGACGACACCACTGGCGTGCTGACCAACAACGACGTGGTCACCACTGCCAATGCACAGGGCATGCAAAAGACCTGCGTCCAGGAGGTGGGCAGCAACACCGTGTCTGCCAACACCACGGGATCGGCCAAGTACGGTCCCAACCAGGCGCCGCAGGTGGTGGTGCTGCGCGGCGATCTCGTCAATATCTGCAAATAACAGGCCAGGCGCCATACGCCCGGCCGCCAGGAGAGAGAACATGCCGCCCACCCCGCCGAGCCCCGCCATGCCTGCATGCTCTCGCCCCCAGCGCCCACGCTCCCCACACCCTGTGATGCGCGCGATCCATGGAGCGCTTTGGCTTGTCGTCGGACTGGGACTGGCTGGCTGTGCCACGCCCAGGGATCCGCGCAAGGACCAGGCCTTTCAGAGCCTGGCTTCCATCACCGACCGCCCCGTGGTGCGACCCACACGCTCCATCTCCAGCTTCTCCGACTCGCTGATGTGCATGGACCACATGCTGCGCGATGCACAGCTGCCCACCACACTGATCACGAGCAAGCAGATTCCCGACTACTCCACCCGCGTCACCGTGGCCACCAAGGACATGGTGATCACGGCCCTGTCGCAGATGTCGCGCCTGAGCAATGCCTTCCGCTTTGTGGACTACGAGGTGGACATCGCGCGCCAGGACACGGTGCAGAACCTCACCACCATCCTGCTCAACAACAACCAGATGCAGCTGCAGCGGCCCGCGCTGTACCTGTCGGGTGCCATCTCGTTCGTGGACCAGAACGTGATCAACAACCGGTTCGACACCGGGCTCTCCGGCCCCCGCATCGACATGGGCTACAGCCAGAGCCGCAACGCCACCATCATCGGCCTGGAGATGCACCTGGGCGACTTTCGCACCCGCACTCTGATTCCCGGACTGGACTCCGCCAACGAAGTCATCATTGGCAACGGCGGACAGGGCGTGGACCTGGCCGGGCGCATCGGCACTTATGGCGTTCAGTTCAACGTGGGGCGTGACTACACCCAGGGCTCAGGCAGTGCAGTGCGCACACTGGTGGACCTGGCCACCATCGAACTCATTGGCAAATGGGCCCGGGTGCCTTACTGGCAATGCCTGACGCTGGAGCAAAACCACCCGGACTTTCAGCGGCAGCTGCGCGACTGGTTTGACGAAGGCTCGCCCGCCGTGCGCACCCAGCTCATCACACGCTCGCTGGTCAGCCGGGGCTACCTTGCCCCCGTCGCGCAACCCCTGCCGGACAACGACCCGGCGCTGCGCAAAGCCCTGGCGCGCTTTCAGGCGGACAACGGTATGGTGGTGACGGGCGTGGTGGACTTTGCGACCTACGAACGGGCGCTGCGCCACTTTGTCGGGCTGTCCGCAGACGGCACCCTGGCCCGCATTGGCTGGGCTAGCACGCACGCAGAGCCTGTGCCGCACATCGCCGCCAGTCCTGCCACTCCCAATACTGCAATCCATGTGGTGAGCAGCAATCCGGGGGCGGCCAAGTACGGAGACCCACCGCCTGCGCGCAGCATCGATCTGCAGATCGAGAACGTGTTGCTGGAGCGCACCGCATTCGAGGTGGGGGAACAGGTCTTCCTGTCGGCCACCGTGTCGCGCGCCTCCTACCTGCAGTGTTTTCTGGCCGATGCCACCGGCACAGTCATCCGCCTGCTGCCCAACCAGGCCAACACCACCGGCTGGGTGTCTGCCAACCAGGCCATACGCATCCCCGACTGGATGAGCCCCAACCCCGGCTTCATCATGGACGCAGCCAGCCCCGGCACCGAAGGTGTGGCCTGCTTTGCCACCGACGAGGACAGCACGCCCCGTTTGCCCGAGGCGCTGCGCGGACCGCCGCTCAAGCCCATCCCGAACTACCGGGCGCTGGAGCGCTTGAACGAAGCCTTCGCCACCGCCTGGGGTACCGATGGCTACACCGGCAATGCCGTGTACTGGCAAGTCATTCCACGCCGGGCCCTGCCCGCCGCCGCTAGTGCGCCTGCACAACCCGCCCCGCGCAAGTGAAACACCGTCGGAAAAGCACTGCGCAGGCGAACGCGATGACCACCACCCCGGCGACCACGGCGCGCACGTATTCCACCCTTGGTGGGGTACACGCACCGCAGGGCATATGGCGCGCCATCCATGGCGCAGTGGCGCAGGCCTCGGGTGCAGCGTGCCTGGTAATGGCGGTGGTGACTGCTGCTCCTGCGCAGGGATCGGTGCGGGCGCTTCCCACGCCCGCGGAAATCACCGACATCGATCGCGCCAGCCTGAACGCCGCTTCCCCCCAAGTGCCCGGGTCTGACGACCCCATGCAGGAGAAGATGTTGCAAAAACTTCGCAGCGCCGCGCAACGCGATGGGGTGCCGACGCGCAAGCCGCGCCCCCCCCCTGCCCCTACGACGCGATCAACGGGCGACCTGACGCCTGCCGATGCGGCGTGGCTGTTGGGATTGCTGGCGCTGCATGGCCTGGCCATGCCCGCTGACCCGGCGCAGGCGCAGCACTGGTTTGAGCGAGCGCAAATGCTCAGCCACCCCCTGGCTCCTGCAGGCCTTGCGTGGTGCCAGCTCAGCGGCTGCGTGGCAGCACCCAATCCTTCAACCGCCATGCACTGGATTGCGCTGGTGGGCCGTGCCGATCCAGGGCTTGCCAAATACCTCGAATGGCATGCGGCCAAGGCATTGGCTCCATTAGCCGAGCCCCGTTTGCCCTCACCTGACCGATATCCCGGCTCAGCGGCCCCAGCGACGACCAGCCCATCGCTTCAAAAACTGTTGACGCAAGCCGTGCGCGCCGGCAACGCGCAGGCCGGCAACGAACTGGGGCTGGAGTTCATCGCCAGTGGCGATCTCGAACAGGCGATGGTCCAGTTTCAATCAGCGTCTGCAAAATCCGAGGCCGCCGCTGCCAACGCCCGCCTTCTGGCCCGCCGCATCCAGAGCGGTCCCAACGCCCGCACCCGATCAGCCCGCTACAGCGCTGCAGATTGGTACGCGGAGGCCCAGCGGTACCACCGCGGCGACGGCGTACCTGCCAACTACACCGAGGCCGTGCGCCTGTACCAGGTAGCAGCCAGCAGCGGCGACCCACAGGGCCGCAAGATGCTGGAGCTGATCTTCTCCAGACCCTTGCAAGGCGGCGCCATCGACGTCGCGTGGATGCAGCAGCTCGCAGGCCTCCACATCGGCACCAACAGCTCGCCCACCGGCATGACCAACGCTGCACCCACCAGCGGCTGGCAGCGCGAGCCCAGCCCGCTGTATGACCTGGTACCGCTGCAGTGGCGGACGCCGGGGCAAGTGTTGCGTCGATAGGTCGGCCCAAAAGCTGGGGACAAACACCCAATACCCGCCCCGACACGAGCGCCCTCGAAACGTGTCCTGAGCCATGGACTCCAGCCGCACAGGTAGCGCCCCCAAAAATCAGGAAATGGAATCCAACGGGCTGTAGTGCTAGTCGAAATTGACTTATCAGCTATCAATTAAGTAGCAATCACCGCAGGCAACAACAACCCCTGCTGAGCCGCCACCGCCTCCCGCAAAAACGCCCACGTGGCCTGCATGCGGGCCACGTGCTTGTTGTCACCGGGCATGGACATCCAAAAGGTGCGCTGAAAGCGTGCCACCCCCGGCAGCACAGGCACCAGCGATGGGTCTTGCGCTGCCACAAAGGCGGGCAGCACAGCCAGCCCCGCCCCCACGCGGGCGGCTTCGTACTGGGCCAGGATGCTCGTGCTGCGCAGTGCGAAATGCGCGGGGCGGTGCAGCTCGTCCAGGATCTGCAGCTCCTTGCTAAACAGCAGGTCGTCCACGTAGCTGATGAAGGTGTGGCCCCGCAGGTCGTCTGGCGTGTGGATGGGGGCATGGCGCTGCAGGTAGCTGCGCGCTCCATACAGTTGCAGCACGTAGTCGGTGAGCTTCACGACCACCACCGCGCCGCGCGCCGGGCGCTCCAGCGAGATGACGATGTCGGCCTCGCGGCGCGACAGGTGCACCAGGCGCGGCAGGGCCAGAAGGTCCACCACCAGACCGGGGTGGTCCAGCGCAAACCGGGCCAACTGGGGCGCCAGGATCAGGTTGCCAAAGCCCTCGGTGGTTCCAATGCGCACCAGGCCATGTAGGCCTTGGCGCACGCCGGGGGCGGCGTTTTCCACCGCCAGAAAGGCGGCTTCCATGGCCTCGACCTGGGGCAGCAGTGCGCGCCCGGCCTCGGTCAGCCGGTGGCCGCCCGCCTCGCGCGCAAACAGGGCGGAGCCCACCTGCTTTTCGAGCGCCTGCAGGCGGCGCGCCACCGTGGTGTGGTCTACGGCCAGGCGGCGCGCGGCCCCCACCAACGTGCCAGCGCGGGCCAGCTCCAGAAAGTAGCGCAGGTTGTCCCAGTCCACGGGGTAGTCCTTGAATCAGTGAGCAATTACGCAAACAAGGATGCGCAAAGGTCGGAGGTAAAAGCAGCGATGTGCATTTTTGCAAACCTCGTGCGCACCATTGTCTATTGTGCAGACAATTCTGCACAGCTAGGATGGCGAAGTTCCGGGCACCCTGCCCGCACCTTTGCCCGTTTTTTCCAGGAGACAAACCCATGAACGCACCCACTTCCACGGCCGTGCTGGCCCCCACCGTCAAACTGTTGATCGGCGGCAAATTCGTCGAATCCAAGTCCACCGAGTGGCGTGATGTGGTGAACCCCGCCACGCAAGAAGTGCTGGCCCGCGTGCCGTTTGCCACGGCCGATGAAATCAATGCCGCAGTGGCCTCGGCCAAGGAAGCGTTCAAGACCTGGAAGAAGACCCCCATCGGCACCCGCGCCCGCATCTTCCTCAAGTACCAGCAGCTCATCCGCGAAAACATGGCCGAGCTGGCCGCCATCCTCACGGCAGAGCAAGGCAAGACCCTGCCCGACGCCGAAGGTGATGTGTTCCGTGGGTTGGAAGTGGTCGAGCACGCTGCCAGCATTGGCAACCTGCAACTGGGTGAGCTGGCCAACAACGTGGCTGGCGGCGTGGACACCTACACCCTGCTGCAGCCGCTGGGCGTGTGCGCAGGCATCACCCCCTTCAACTTCCCCGCCATGATCCCGCTGTGGATGTTCCCCATGGCCATTGCCACGGGCAACACCTTCGTGCTCAAGCCCTCCGAGCAAGACCCCATGGTGACCATGCGCCTGGTGGAGCTGGCGCTCGAAGCGGGCATCCCCCCTGGCGTGCTCAACGTGATCCACGGTGGCGAAGCCGCTGTGAACGCGATCTGCGACCACAAGGACATCAAGGCAATCAGCTTCGTGGGCTCCACCAAGGTGGGCACCCATGTCTACAACCGCGCCAGCCTCAACGGCAAGCGCGTGCAATGCATGATGGGCGCCAAGAACCACGCCATCGTGATGCCTGACGCCAACAAGGAACAGACCCTGAACGCCCTGGCCGGTGCTGCCTTTGGCGCCGCTGGCCAGCGCTGCATGGCGCTGTCGGTGGTGGTGCTGGTGGGCGAGGCGCAAAAGTGGATCCCCGAGCTGGTTGCCAAGGCCAAGACCCTGAAGGTGAGCGCCGGTGTGGAAAAAGGCACGGACGTGGGCCCCGTGGTGTCCTGCGCCGCCAAGGACCGTGTGCAGGGCCTGATCGAGCGCGGCATTGCCGACGGCGCCACGCTGGAGCTGGACGGCCGCAACCCCGTGGTGGCTGGCTACGAAAAGGGCAACTTTGTAGGCCCCACGGTGTTCAGCGGCGTCAAGCCCGGCATGAGCATCTACGACCAGGAAATCTTTGGCCCCGTGCTGTGCCTGTCGGCTGCGGCAGACATCGATGAAGCCATTGCCTTCATCAACGACAACCCCAACGGCAACGGCACTGCCATCTTCACCCAGTCGGGTGCGGCAGCCCGCAAGTTCCAGGAAGAGATCGACGTGGGCCAGGTCGGCATCAACGTGCCAATCCCTGTGCCCGTGCCGCTGTTCTCGTTCTCGGGTTCGCGCGCTTCCAAGCTGGGCGACCTGGGCCCCTACGGCAAGCAGGTCGTGTTGTTCTACACGCAGACCAAGACCGTGACAGCACGCTGGTTTGACGACAGCACCATCTCGCATGGTGTGAACACGACGATTAGCTTGAAGTGACATCCCGCTGAGGCGCTGCGCGCCTTCCCCCTTCTCTCGCGCTTTGCGCGGGAAGGGGGACGCCACCCGTGCGGCGGGGCGGCCCTTGCACGGTGGCACTGGCCTGGGCCGCACCAGTTTCAACGACTGCGCGCGGTGGTAAAAGCGGGGCATGCAAATTGATCTGACAACGATGCGGGGATGGGCCATGGTCTTCGGTGCTGCTTGCGCGATGCTGATGGGTGCCGACGCCCACGCGCAGGCCGGTTCAGCCTGCAAACCCGGTGGCACCGTGGAAGAAACCAACGCCTGCGCCGTGCAAGTCTTCCAGGCGGCAGACACCGAGATCGCCATCCTCTACGGCGACGTGATGCGCGCCCTGTCGGCGCACGAGCGGCCCCAGCTTCGGCAAGAGCATACGGCCTGGCAGCGCGAGCGCACCACGCGCTGCAAGCAGGCCCAGCGCAGCAACGAATCGCAGCCCCAATGGCCGCGCCTGTACCACGAGTGCCTGACGGCCGAAACCCAGGCGCGCCGCAAGGGCCTGATGCGCTGGCTCACGCTGGACCACCCGTCCGCCAAGCCCTGAGCAAGGCCCCCAGAACAACAAGAACTGACGACGAGACAGAACACCATGGACTTTGAACTCACCGAAGAACAACGCGCCTTTGCCCAGACGGCCCGCGACTTTGCACAAGCTGAGTTCGCACCCAACGCCGCGCACTGGGACGAGGAAGGCATCTTCCCCAAAGAAGCCATCGCCAAGGCGGGCGAGCTGGGCTTTTGTGGCCTGTATGCGCCCGAAGCCGCCGGCGGCCTCGCCCTGCCCCGCCTGGACGCCACGCTGGTGTTCGAGGAAATGGCCGCCATTGACCCCAGCACCACCGCCTTCATCACCATCCACAACATGGCCACCTGGATGCTGGGCACCTGGGCCACGCCTGCCGTGCGCGACCATTGGGGCCCGCTGCTCACCACCGGTGAAAAGCTCGCCAGCTACTGCCTCACCGAGCCCGGCGCAGGCTCCGACGCCGCCTCGCTCAAGACCCGCGCCGAGCTGGTGGGCAACGAATACGTCATCAACGGCGCCAAGGCCTTCATCAGCGGCGCAGGCAGCACCGACGTGCTGGTGCTCATGGCCCGCACCGGCGATGCGCAATCCGGCGCCAGCGGCATCAGCGCCTTTGCCGTGCCCGCCGATGCGCCCGGCATCAGCTACGGCAAGAAGGAACAGAAGATGGGCTGGAACAGCCAGCCCACGCGCACCATCAGCTTTGACAACGTGCGCATCCCCGACGACCACCTGCTGGGCCGCGAGGGCGAAGGCTTCAAGATCGCGATGAAGGGCCTGGACGGAGGCCGCATCAACATCGCCACCTGCTCGGTGGGCGCCGCGCAAGGCGCGCTCAACGCAGCCCAGCAATACATGCAAGACCGCAAGCAGTTCGGCAAACCCATCGCCAGCTTCCAGGCCCTGCAGTTCAAGCTGGCCGACATGGCCACCGAGCTGGTGGCCGCGCGCCAGATGGTGCGCCTGGCGGCCAGCAAGCTCGACGCGGGGGCCCGCGATGCATCGACCTACTGCGCCATGGCCAAACGTTTTGCCACCGACGCAGGCTTCACCGTCATCAACGACGCCCTGCAGTTGCACGGCGGCTACGGCTACATCCGCGAATACCCGCTGGAGCGCCTGCTGCGCGATGCCCGCGTGCACCAGATCCTGGAAGGCACCAATGAAATCATGCGGGTGATCATTGCGCGGCGCATGCTGGATGGAGATGCCACCGAGGCCATCCGGTAGCTACAACATTCATAGCTACCCAGGCATATTGCACTAGCGCTACCGGCATTTTTAGCTCTCACCATGCCCGCCCGTCCGCTGTCTGACGAAACCCTGCACCTGATTGACGCCGTGCGCACGGCGCTCGCCCACCGCAGTGACGTGGAAGAACGCGCCCTGTTTGGAACGCACGCCTTCTTCGTGGACGGCAAGATGTGCATCGCCGTCAAGGGCGAGGAGCTGCTGGTGCGCTTGCCGCCGGAGCGGCACGGCGAGCTGCAGGAAATGCAGAACACGCGCGAACTCTCACCGGGCGGGGGGATGAAGGGCTATTTCTGGGTGGAGCCCAATGGGTTTTCTACCCGGACGCAGTGGAGCTTCTGGATTGACGAAGCGCTGGCCTACAACCCGCACGCCAAGGCTGCACCGCCCAAGAAAAAAATGGGCATCGCCAAAGCCCAGCCCGCCACGCCGAAGAAAGTCACAGCAACAGGCGCGCGTCCAAAAGGTGCCGCTGCCAAAGCTACAAATCCCCTCTCCAAAAAGCCGACCGCCAAGAAGCACAGCATCTTCGAAGCCGACGACTGACCCGCCCTTTCCATCGCCCACCCCGGAGCCCATCACCATGCCCCTTCGCATCGTCCGCCTTGGCACCCCGCGCGCCGCCGGGGAAGGTACCCGCATCGGCACAGTGCGCCGCCCGCCGCGTGGCGTGCCCAAGGCCGAGTTCGCCAGCCGCGACTACTACGACGTGTGGTACCCCCTGCTCTCCCCCAGCGCCGACCTCATGGCCCAGGGCCAGCAGGTGCCCACCGGCCAAGAAGGCGACAAGGCGTGGGAGGCCTTCGCCAAACAGTTCCGCAAAGAACTGGCCCAGCCCGAGGCCAGCCGCACGCTCGATTTGTTGGCCGCGCTGTCGCACCACAGCGCCATGTCGCTGGGCTGCTACTGCGAGGACGAAGCCCGCTGCCACCGGTCGGTGCTGCGCGCCGAGCTGGCAAGTCGTGGGGCAGACATCAGCCCCTAGATTTCAAGCTTTTTAGGCCGTTACCGCGCTATGGATAAGCCTTTATAGCTATCAAATTCATACTAAACCCGTACCCATTCCCTTTCACCATCACAACGACATCCAGGAGCAACACACCATGAAAATCGCATTCATCGGCCTCGGCAACATGGGCGGCCCCATGGCACACAACCTGCACAAGGCAGGCCACGAAGTGCGCGCGTTCGACCTCTCCCAACCCGCGCGCGACAAGCTGGCTGCAGACGGCGTGCCCATCGCCACCGACGCCAAGGCGGCAGTCGCAGGCGCCGAAGTCGTCATCAGCATGCTGCCCGCCAGCCAGCATGTGGAAGGCCTCTTTTTGGGCGCGGGCGAGTTGCTGGCCCAGTTGCCTGCGGGCACGCTGATCATCGACTGCTCCACCATCGCCGCCGCCACCTCTCGCAAGGTGGCCGAAGCCGCCAAGGCCAAGGGCGTGGCCTTTATCGACGCCCCCGTGTCGGGCGGCACCGGCGGTGCCATTGCAGGCACCCTCACCTTCATGGTGGGCGGCGACGCCGCCGATCTGGAACGCGCCCGCCCCGTGCTCGAAAAAATGGGCGCCAACATCTTCCACGCAGGCAGCGTGGGCGCAGGCCAGACGGCCAAGATCTGCAACAACATGCTGCTGGGCATCCTGATGGCGGGCACCAGCGAAGCCATTGCCCTGGGCGTAGCCAACGGCCTGGACCCCAAGGTGCTGAGCGAAATCATGCGCCGCAGCTCGGGCGGCAACTGGGCGCTGGAGAAGTACAACCCCTTCCCCGGCGTGATGGAAACCGCGCCCGCCAGCAAAGGCTACGCGGGCGGTTTTGGCACGGACTTGATGCTGAAGGACCTGGGCCTGGCGCAGGAGAACGCGATGGCGGTGAAGGCAGCCACGCCGCTGGGGGGCATGGCGCGCAATCTGTATGCGGCGCACAGCCTGGCGGGGCATGGGGCGCTGGATTTTTCCAGCATTATTAAGATGGTTCAAAAGGGGTAATCGCTCTTCCGTCAAAGAAAAACGCCAGCGTCTGCTGGCGTTTTTTATTGGGCTTACCGGAGTGGAAAAGACTCCTCAAAACCCGGCGAGATTCACTTCCCATCGCTCTTCGGTTCCAGAGTGGAAGGGTTAGCCATCAGTTCTCGGGCTTGTAGTCAATGATGATCAAAACACCCTTTGCTGTGTCGTAAAGGATGGTCATGGAATAGACGAAAACGGCAGCGATGGCTGAGCCAAAGAACATTCCAACGTTCGGAATGTCTTTGAGGTACTTGGACTGTGAGACTGTTAGCAAAACGATTGCCACGCCTATAAGAGCAACTTGCTCTTTGACAGACAGAAGGAACTGTTCTCTTGTTTGTTGAAACGCATCCCCGTGACCATGCTTCTCTATGAGTTCACGGATCTTAGTGAGAACGATCCCCATAGTCGCCGAGTTGACGGCCAAAAGGGCGATCAAGATATTGATGAGATTTGCGCGCAAGAACTCGTTGAAGTACTGGCTCGCAAGCCAGTCCTGGGCCAGCTGGCACATGAAGCCCGCACCGAGCGAGAGCAGCGATGTCTTCGCGATCTGGGCGATCACTTGAGTAGCTCCCGAAGAATTGAGGCGACGTTTTCCGGCGTTCCTTGAAGAACTGCTTCGTCGATAGAGACCTCTCGAACAGTGCGCGAGGTGTGAATCTTCTTCTTTATTCCTGCAAGCCGGATAGCTATGTCACCGCCGCCCTCACTGCTGTAGTCCACGAGCGCATTTACTACAGGATCGTTGCGCTCAATCTTTAGCGCTGAAGCTCCGTCGGATGTGATGGCGACGTGGCTCTTTACAGCGTTTGTTCGCTTTGCGAACTGTCGCAAATTCTCTGGCAACACGGCAGAGATGTTCGCCATATTTGGCGTGACCAACTCGAAGTCGATCTCCTGAATCTTGCCCATATTCTTGTCAATCAGGTCCCAGAACACTTTCTTTTCGAAGAGAGGTTCCCAAATGGCCGTCAGCTGGTTCTTTGAAAGGATCGGTTCGATTGAATCGAATACGAGCTTCACGACCGACTCTGTATCCTTGAACGCGTTGATTCTGTGCTGGACTGCGATCAGTTGTTTGTCCGGCGCATTCCAAATGACCAGAAGGATCTTCGGCCAGTTGTCTATGACCTCAGTTTGAAAGTCTCGGGTCTCATGTTGAAGCGAACGATTCGCCGCGATTCGGTAGAGAAGAAACTCGTCAGATTCCGCCAGCTTCTGTGTCGCTGTTTGCGTTCGACTTCCGTCAAAGGCACTGGGTGCGGCAAGCGCATTCGAGAAGATTCTGTTCTTTTGAGCGAGCAAATCGTCAATCGTCGATGCGCCGTAGAGATCGCCTTGAAAGTGCCGATCAACGGGGAGCAACTGATAGCGGTACAGATGAAACCGGGCGATTGGACGACGCATGCGATGGCTTTCTGAGGGCTAACGTGATGTATACCGCAAACCTTGCGCAATAAACTGGACCGTGCGGATATTCTGGACATTGAGTCCTCTTGGATGCGGCTCCGGGCCTATTTTTTGCAGCCATAGATTTGTTCAAAAATCCAGGGATAAAAATTCCGTTAAACCCGGCAACTTTAACCCGGCAGACTATGGCCTGCCAAAGTGCGTAACCGGCGCATCGGCGCTTCCCCGCGCCACCCCCCGCACTTGAGTATGATTCGCATCCCCTCATGCTGCGCCGCACCATCCCCGCCCTGCCTTTCCACATCGTGCTTCTGCTGGTGGCGTTGTTCAACGCCCTGGCGGGCGCGCCCTTGCACGAGGCGCGGCACATTCAGGAGCTGGTGCGCAGCGCAGCAGCTTCGGCAACCGCAGGCAATGTGGATGCCTACGCGGCAACCAGCTCCGCAGCCAGCGACGAGCACAGTGAAGAGACACACACCACCTGCGCCTGGTGCCTGACCCACGCGCTGGAGGCGGGGCTGGCGCATGCACCGGCGCGACTGCCGCACTCACCCGCAGAACCCGGCGCCATCGCGCCGCAAAGCGCAGACCCCTTGACGGCCCAGCAGGTGCGCTGGCCGTTTGCTGCACGCGATCCTCCGCCAGCCCAGCGGGCCTGACACGCGTCAGACCCCAGCCAGCCTGCGCTTTCCAGCGCATCCCCTTCTCGTTTTCGCCCTTGCATTCACCCCCGTGGGTGGGTGTGGGCACGCGGCCATGTGCGCCTGCCAACTCCCTGGCGGGTGTGAGCCGCGTTGCTCCTGGCTTTTGCACACACCGCTTTTGGACTGGTTTGCCATGCGTTCTTCCTCTGCTTCTGTTTCTTCTTCACGCCCTGCGCCCCTGCCACGCCCCACCTTGACGGCCATGGCGGCTGCCGCGTTTCTGGCATCCCTGCACCCCGCCTGGGCCGCAGACGGCGATGTGGTCACCCCACCCACCCTGTCTGCCGTGGACGTGGTGGGCCGCAGTGCCTCGGGCACCTACTACGCCGACGAGGCCGAAGGCGCCAAGACCAGCCTGCCGCTGCGCGAGCTGCCGCAATCCGTGCGCGTGATGTCGCGCCAGACGCTGGACGACCTGGGCGCCACGCGGCTGGATGATGTGCTGGACTATGTGGGCGGGGTCTCGCGCCAGAACAACTTTGGCGGGCTGTGGGACAACATCGCCATCCGGGGCCTGCCGGGCAACGAGAACACGGGCATGGCGACCTTGCTCAATGGGTTTTCGTCCAACCGGGGCTTCAACGCGCCGCGCGATCTGGCGGGGGTGGAGCGGGTGGAGTTCCTCAAGGGCCCAGCGGCGGCCTTGTATGGAAGCAGCGAGCCCGGCGGCACGCTCAACATCGTGAGCAAGAAGCCGCTGTGGAAGGCCGCACATTCGGTAGAGGCCTACGCGGGCAGCTACGGCCTGGGCCGTGCGGCGCTGGACACCACCGGCCCCATCAACGACCGGCTGGCCTACCGCCTGAATGTGGCTGTGGAAGACAAGGGCAGCTTTCGCGACCATGTGCGCGCGCAGCGGCAGGTGGTGGCCCCGGCCTTCACCTGGAAGCTGTCGCCCGACACGGTGCTGGAGTACACGGCCGAATTTCTGCGTCACGCCACGCCGCTGGACCGGGGCGTGGTGGCGGTCAACAACCGCCTGGGCGCGGTGCCCGCCAGCCGCTTTTTGGGCGAGCCTGCCGATGGCGATGTGACGGTGACCAACCAGACACACCAACTGGTGCTGTCGCACGAGTGGAACCCCGACTGGCGCAGCCGCGTGGGGCTGTCGTACCGCGAGACGGGGATGGAAGGCTTCTCGACCGAAGCCACCGCGCTGCAGGCCAATGGCCGCACGCTGACGCGCCAGCGGCGGTATCGCGACTTCCAGTCGGACGACGTGGCAATGCAGGCTGAACTGCAAGGCAACCTGCGCACGGGCGAGCTGGAGCATGAGCTGCTAGTGGGGGTGGAGAGCTACCGGTTCAGCATGGATTCGGTGATGCTGCGCGTGAACCCCAGCGCTGCCGCGCCGTACGCCATCGACATCTTCAACCCCGTGTACGGCCAGGCGCAGCCCACGCCGGGGCGCAACACCGACACGCTGGAGAAGCAGCGCAACACCGCGCTGTATGTGCAAGACACCCTCAAGCTGGGCGAGCAGTGGCGCGTGATGGCCGGGCTGCGGGCCGACAACTACGACCAGAGCCTGCAAAACCGCATCACCAACCGCACCACGGCGCAAAGCCCCTCGGCCGTATCGCCACGCCTGGGCGTGAGCTGGCTGCCCACTCCGGGGTGGACGGTGTATGCCAATGCGGGCAGTTCCTTCCGCCCCAACACGGGCAGCAATGTGGCGGGCAATGGCTTTGACCCCGAAAAATCCCGCGCGCTGGAGCTGGGCGCCAAGTGGGAGAGCGCCGACCAGCGCCTGGGCGCCACGGCGGCGCTGTTTGACATCACCAAGCGCAATGTGCTGACCAGCGACCCGCTGAACGCGGGCTTCTCCGCCGCTGCAGGCGAAGTGCGCAGCCGGGGCCTGGAGCTGGACCTGGCGGGCCGCCTGAGCACCCACTGGCGCGTGAACGCCAGCCTGGTTGTCAACGACGTGGAGGTGACCCGCGACAAAACGCTGGAGGTGGGTGGCCGCCTGCTGAACGTGCCGCGCGTGAACGGCAGCGTGCTGGCGGTGTACGAAAACCAGTTGGCCAACGGCCAGCGCTATGGCGTAGGCGGTGGCGTGACGCACATGGGCAAACGCCTGGGCCAGGCCCGCACGCAGGCCGAGGCGAATGCGGGCACGGCTGCGTTTGAACTGCCCAGCTACACCACGGCCAAGCTGATGGCGTACTGGCGCCTGAGCCCCACGCTGAACCTGTCGTTGGACGTGGACAACGTGTTTGACAAGGTGCACTACACCAGCTCGTACAGCCGCGTGTGGGTGGCGCCGGGGGCCGCGCGTACCGTCACCCTTGGCCTGCAAGCCAAGTTCTGAGTGGTGCCGGTGACCTGCATGACAACACTCTCCTCCGCCCTCAAACCCCTGACCCGGCGCCGAGCCTTGCAGGCCCCCATGGCCGCGCTGGCGGCGGGCGCCCTGCCCGCGGCCTGGGCACAGGGCACACCACCCGCTTCCGCCCCCGCACCGCTGCAAATCGTCGGCCCGTGGGAGATCAGCGGCCTGGCGCCCGCCAGCAGTGGCTATGTGTTCACGCGCCTGCAGGTCACCGAAACCCTGCTGGACGCTGCAGACGAAGGCCAGCCACGGCCCGCGCTGGCGCGGCTCTGGCGCCGATCGGCGGATGGGCTGGTGTGGCACTTTGAGCTGCGGCGCGGGGCGCGTTTTCATGACGGCACACCTGTGACTGCCGCCGCCGTGGTGCGCAGCCTGCAGGCCGCGCAGGTGGCGCCCGCACTGCTGAGCCAGGCGCCCATCGAGTCCATCACCGCGCCCGACGAGGGCACGGTGCTCATCCGCCTGCAACGCCCCCACACCGCCCTGCCCGCGCTGCTGGCGCATTCCAGCACCATGGTGCTGGCCCCGGCCAGCTATGGGGCCGACGGCAAGGTTCGCAGCATCATCGGCAGCGGGCCCTACCGCATTGCGGTGCTGGTGCCGCCGCAGCAGGTGGAGGCTGTGGTGTTTGACGCCTATGACGGCCCGCGCCCCGCCATTGCCGCCGTGCGCTACCTGGCCGCCAGCCGTGCCGAAACCCGCGCGCTGATGGCCGAGAGCGGCCAGGCCGATCTGGCCTATGGGCTGGACCCGGCCAGCCTGCGGCGGCTGCGGCGCCATGCGCAGAACCCGGCGCTGGCACGCCGCACAGCGGTGCGCATTGCGTCGGTCACGCTGCCGCGCACCGTCATCGTCAAGCTCAACGCGGGCCTGCCTGCGCTGCGCGATGTGCGCGTGCGCCAGGCGCTGAGCCTGGCCATCGACCGTGCGGGCATTGCCCTGGCGCTGATGGGCGACGAGGCGCTGGCGGCTACGCAGCTACTGCCGCCCACGCTGGGCGCGTGGCACAACCCGCACCTGCCCCCGCTGCAGCACGACCCCGAAGCCGCCGCGCGCCTGCTGGGGGCCGCTGGCTGGCAGCGCCACAGCGACGGCCTGCGCGATGCCGAGGGCCAGCCGCTGCACCTGGTGATCCGCACCTTTGTGGACCGGCCCGAGCTGCCGCTGATTGCCACCGCCTTGCAGGAGCAATGGCGGCTGGCGGGCATGGCAGTGAAGGTGAGCATTGGCAACTCGGGCGACGTGCCCCGGGGCCACCGCGACGGCAGCCTGCAACTGGCGCTGGCTGCGCGCAACTACGCCAACGTGCCCGACCCCGCAGGCACGCTGGCGGGCGACTTTGCCGCCCAGGGCGGCGACTGGGGCGCCATGGGCTGGCACAGCGACACCGTGGTGCAGGCCCTGCAAGAGCTGACGCGCACCCAGGCGCCGCCCGAGCGCACGCGGGCGCTGCGGCAATCCATCACGCAAACCCTGCAAACCGAGCTGCCCGTGATCCCCGTGGCGTGGTACCGCCAGCATGTGGCCGTGGCCCCCCGGCTGGCGGGCGTCACGCTGGACCCGCTGGAGCGTTCTTACCGCCTGACCGGCATTGAGTGGACCAACCCATGAACCCTTTGATTTCAACACCCTGGGCCGCCCTGCTCGGCCGCAGGCTGGTGCAGGTGCTCGCCGTGTCCCTGCTGATCGGCACGCTGTGCTTCTTGATGGTGCGCGCCCTGCCGGGCGACCTGGCCATGCGCGTGGCGGCGGGCCGCTATGGCTATGACCTGGTGAGCAACGCTGCCGCCGACGCGGTGCGCGCAGAGCTGGGGCTGGACCGCCCCGGCTGGCTGGCGCTGCTGCACTGGTGGCGCGACATGGCCACGTTCAACCTGGGCCAGTCGCTGGTGTCGCAGCGATCGGTGTGGCATGAGGTGGCGCACCACCTGAGCGCCACGCTGCGCCTGTCTGCCGCCGCGCTGGCCATTGCCTTTGCCGTGGGTGTGCCGCTGGGCGTGTGGGCCGGGCTGCGCCCCCAGGGCTGGGTGGACAAGGCCAGCTGGCTGATGGCCGTGGTGCTGCGCGCGCTGCCGCCGTTTTTGCTGTCGGTGCTGCTCATCCTGCTGGTGGCGGTGCAGTGGGGCTTTTTGCCTGCGGGCGGTGACGAGAGCCAGGCCAGCCTGGTGCTGCCTGCGCTCACGCTGGGGCTGGGCCTGGCTGCCGGGCTGGCGCGTGTGACCCGCGCTGCAATGCTGGAGGTGGTGGTGTCGCCTTTCTTTGAATTTGCGCGCACCAAGGGCCTGAGCGACTGGCAGGCGCTGCTGCGCCACGGCCTGCGCAATGCCGCCGTGCCGGTGACGGCCTACCTGGGCGTGCAGGCGCTGTTTCTGGTGGAGGGTGCGCTGGTGGTGGAGACGCTGTTTGCCTGGCCCGGCATTGGCCACGCGCTGGTGCACGCCGTGTTCGGGCGCGACATCCCGGTGGTGCAAGGCACGGCCCTGTGCATGGGTGTGCTGTTTGTAGTGTTCAACCTGCTGGTGGATGCGGCGTGCCTGGCGCTGGACCCTCGGCATACCCAGAAGGTAGCTGCATGAGTGCTGTGCCTTCCACTCTTTCCTCACCAGTTGGCGGCTTGGTGGCCCAGCCTCGCTGGCCGCTGCGCACCATGCTGGGCCTGACCATGCTCGGCCTGCTGGCGCTGTTTGCCCTGCTCGGCCCCTGGCTAGTGGGTGCCAGCCCGGTGGTGCAGGACCTGCGCAACATCCTGGCGCCCCCCAGCGCCCAGCACTGGCTGGGCACCGATGTGCTGGGCCGCTCAGCGCTGGCGCGGCTGGCGCATGCCGCGCAGCTGTCGCTGGGCATGGCGCTGCTGGCGGCCGTGAGCGCCGCCGTGCCCGGCACGCTGCTGGGCATCGTCGCCGCATGGCGCGGTGGGCGCACCGAGCGGGCGCTGCTCATGCTGTCGGACTCGGTGCTCGCCATCCCCGGCCTGCTGCTGGTGCTGCTGGTGGCAGCCCTGGCGCCCGGTGCACTGTGGGCGCTGTATGCGGGCCTGTCGGCGGCGCTGTGGGTGGAGTACTTCCGCGTGAGCCGTGCGGTGGCCCGGCCCGTGCTGGCGGGCGATGCGGTGCAGGCATCGCGCCTGCTGGGTTTTGGACGCGGCTATGTGCTGCGCCGCCACCTGCTGCCCGCGCTGGCACCCACGCTGGGCACGCTGCTGGCCTTCACCACATCGCAAGCCGTGCTGGCGCTGGCCGCGCTGGGTTTTGTGGGTGTGGGCATGCAGCCACCCACGCCCGAGCTGGGACTGATGATGACAGAGGCCATGCCCTACTACGAAGAAGCCCCGTGGCTCATTGCCGCCCCCACCGCCCTGCTGGTGTGGCTAGTGGCCGCGATGATGCTGCTCAACCCCGACCGGGAGACCGCATGACCACGCCTTTGAAATCCGACGCCCTGCTGGTCGTGGAGGGCCTGGGCATCCAGGTGGGCGGCAAGCGGCTGCTGCGCGACATCGGCTTCAGCCTGCGGCCGGGCGAGGCGCTCACGCTGGTGGGCGAAAGCGGCGCAGGCAAGTCGCTGCTAGCCCAGGCCATCATGGGCAACCTGCCGCCTGCGCTGCAGGCCACAGGCCAGATCACGCTGGATGGCACCAGCACCCGCGCCCAGGACGCCGCCGCGCGCCGCGCCTTGTGGGGCCGCAAGCTGGCGCTGCTGCCGCAGGAGCCCTCGCTGGCACTCAACCCCCTGGCCCGCGTGGCACCGCAGCTGGCCGAGGTGTACCGCCTGCTGCACCAGCAGCCCCCCAGCGCCGCCAGCGCGCAGGCCGAACAGGTGCTGAGCGCTGCGGGCCTGGGCGGTGCAGGCAGCCACTACCCCTGGCAACTGTCGGGCGGCATGGCCCAGCGCGCGGTGGCCGCCATCACCCTGGCCGGAGGCGCGCCGGTGCTGATGGTGGACGAGCCCACCAAGGGCCTGGACGCGCATTGGCGCGGCCGCATGGTGGAGTTGTTCCGGGGGGTGCTGCAGGCAGGCGGCTGCCTGCTCACCATCACCCACGACATGCAGGTGGCGCAGGCGCTGGGCGGCCAGGTGATCGTGCTGCGCCACGGGCAGGCGGTGGAGCAAGGCGATATCCACACCGTGACCGCCGCGCCGCAGCACGCCTTTACCCGCCAGCTGCTGCAGGCCGACCCGGCCCACTGGCTGCCGTTTGCCGAGCCCACGCTGGGCGAGCCCGTCGTGCAGGCGCGCGGTATCTCCAAAGCCTATGGTGCGCAGAAGCTGTTTGCACCGCTGGACCTGGAATTGCGCAGCGGCGAACGCATCGCCGTGCAAGGCCCCAGCGGCACCGGCAAAAGCACACTGGGCAATGTGCTGCTGGGCCTGGTGGCGCCCGACACGGGCCGTGTGGAGCGCAGCGCCCGGCTGCGCCCGCATGCGTTCCAAAAGCTGTACCAGGACCCGGTGGGCTCGTTTGCGCCGCACATCAGCCTGGCCCAGTCGCTGCGCGATGCCGCCCGCCTGCACCGCTGCGACTGGAAGGCGGTGCAGCAGCGCCTGGCCCAACTGCGCGTGCCCGAGGACATGCTGGTGCGCAGGCCCGACCAGGTGTCGGGCGGCGAGCTGCAGCGCATTGCGCTGGCGCGCGTGCTGGTGGCGCAACCGGCGCTGCTGTTTGCCGATGAGCCGACCTCGCGCCTGGACCCGATCACGCAGCAAGAGGCTATACAGGTACTGCTAGATGCCGTACACGAATCCGGGGCTGCTTTAGTGTTGGTCACCCATGATGAGGCGCTGGCAAATGTCGTTGCAACGCACACGCTGCATATGCGCGAATCGCCTTAACAGATGACCAGACAGCCCGTTGTGGACCAAAGCGCAAACACGCCGAAGACATGCTCTGTCAATCGGCCACCGCTGACTGAAGAAACTGCGCCTCAAACACCTCGGCAGGCACCGGCTTGCTCAGCAGATACCCCTGGATCTCGTCGCAACCCAGCAGCGCCAGATGCCGGGACTGGTCCTCAGTCTCCACACCTTCGGCCACTACTTTGAGGCCCAGCGAGTGCCCCAGGTTGACGATGGTGGACACCAGCGCCACGCCCTGCGGGCCTGAGGCCATGTTCAGGATGAAGGACCGGTCGATCTTTAGCGTATCGACCGGCAGTTTGGCCAGGTAGCTCAGTGACGAGAAACCTGTGCCAAAGTCGTCGATGGCAATGGTGATGCCCATCTCGCGCAGCGCATGCAGGCTGGCGGTGCTGTGCTGCACATCGTCCATGACCATGCTTTCGGTGATCTCCAGCTCCAGCCCTGCGGCCGCCCCTGCGTCGTGGGACACGGCGTCGCGCACCTCGGCAATGAAGCCCCGGTGCCGCAGCTGCAAGAACGACACATTGACGGCGACCCGCAGGGGCGCCAGCCCCGCCTGGCGCCAGCGCAGGTTGTCGGCCAGGGCCTGGCGCAGCGCCCAGCGACCCACGTCGTAGATCAGGCCGGTTTCTTCCAGAATGGGGATGAACTGCGCGGGTGGCACCAGCCCCCGGCGGGGGTCGTTCCAGCGGATGAGGGCCTCGGCCCCGGCGATAGCACCCGTGGCCAGGTGCTGTTTGGGCTGGTAGTGCAGCACGAACTGGCCTTGCTCCAGTGCGTCGCCCAGGCGGCCTTCCAGGCTCAGGGCCTCCGCCACGCGGGTGTTCATCTCCGAGGTGTAGAACAGCAGGCTATCTGCCGAGGCCTTGGCCTTGTTGAGGGCTGCCTCCGCGTTGCGCAGCAGGGTTTCTGCATCGGCACCATCCATGGGGTACAGCGCGACACCGGCCTTGGCCGCCATGCGCAGCTCGGTGCCGCCCAGCACAAAGGGGGCGCCAAAACAGGCCCGCATCAGGCCATCCAGCGCCAGCGCCACCGCGCCGGCATCCCGCGCGTCGGTCACGGCGATGCCAAAGCTGTTGACGCCAATGCGCGCCACGTCGTAGGCGTCGCCCGCCGCTTGTTGCAGGCGCTGCGCCACCTGCTTGAGCAGTTCGTCCCCCTCCTGGCGCCCCAGGGTGTCGTTGACGAACCGAAACCGGCTGATGTCCATGAGCCCCATGCCGAGCAGCGCCTTGGCCCCTTCGCGCGGCCGCAGGTGCTGGCCGCTGCGCTCCAGGAACAGGGTACGGTTGGGCAGACCGGTGATGTCGTCGTAGTACGCCAGGTAGTTCAGCCGCTCTTCCTTGTCGAGGTGGTCCATGGCAAAACCGATGTCCCCCGCCAGCTCGGTCAGCAGGTGCATCTCGTCATCGTCAAAGAACCCGGCTTCGTCTGCAAAGAGGGCGATCACGCCCACCACCTCGTGCGCCACCAGCAAGGGCAGCACTGCCATGGATGCCACGCCGCGCGCAGCCAGCTCCTGCGGCACCAGAATGCGCGGGTCGCTCTGAATGTCTTCACACACCGCGGCCTGCTGGGTGCGCACCACGCTGGCGCTCAGGCTTTCGCCCTCCCTGGGGGTTTCGCTGAGCCACAACCGGCGCCGCACATGCATGAGGAACTCCGCCCCGGCCCCGGCGAGCGCCACCGGCACCACCTCTTGCAGGGCATGGTCCACGCGGCCGATCCAGGCGATCTTGAACTGGCCGTGCTCCACCGCGACACGGCAGGCCTCGCGGAACAGCTCGTCGCGCTGGCGCACGCGCACGATCAAGGTGTTGATGCCGCTGAGCACGGCGTACACGCGGTTGAGGCGCTTGATGCGCCGCTCGGCATCCCGGCGCGCCGTGATGTCTTCTCCCAAGGCTGCCACCCCGGTCACCTGCCCGCCCACCGAGCGCAACACGGTGTTGTTCCAGTGCACCAGGCGCCGCCCGCCAGAGCGGGTCAGTATCTCGTTGTCGTAGTGCCACGCCGATGGCCGATCGGCCAGCACGTCCGCAAAAACACTGCGCACATCGCCCATCTCGGGTGGAACGAACAGATCGAACCAGTTGCGGCCAAACACCTCGTCGCGCTGCCAGCCGGTCAGGCGCAGCAGGTAGTCGTTGCAGTAGGTGATGCGTCCTTCGCAGTCAAGCATCAGCGAGATCATCTCGACCTTGTCGAGCATGTCGTTGAAGCGGCGGTCGCTTTCGTGCAGTTCTTCTTCGGCGCGCTTTTCCTTGGTGATGTCCTGGATGGTGTTGAACCAGCGGCCCTGCTCTCCACGGCCCGCCTCGTCCTCCAGCGGCTCCATCACCTGGCGCAAGTACAGCGGCTGGCCGTCGCCACGCAGCACCCGGTAGGTGAAATCCATGCGCGCCCCCAGGTGGGCGGCCTGCAGCGCATGGCGGCGGAACATGTCGCGGTCGTCGGGGTGTACCAGCGCCAGCCATTCGCGGGCCGAGCGGGGCATGGCGCTTTCGTCCAGGCCCAGCATGTCGGGCAAGGTATCGAGCCAGCTCTCGAAGGCGCCATCGGGCCCGCTGATGACGTGGGATATCTTGGCCAGCGCCTGGGCCCGGCGCAGGCTGGCCTTGTTGGCACGCAGGGCATCCACTGCCCGCTGGCGCTCTTGCACCTGCACCTGCAATTGGTCGGCGTGCTGCTGGATCTCCAGGTAGAGGCTGCCGTTCTCGTAAATGCGGCCCACCTGCGCGCCCAGGATGGCGAGGACTTTTTCGTCATCGGCGCTGAAGGCATCGGCTCCCAGCTTGTTGGCCAGGCAAAGCCAGCCATAGGAGAACGACAACGACACGATGGGTGCGATCACTGCCGTGTGCACCGGGGGATAGCCTGCGGGCAAGCCGAGCGCTACAGGGTCGCCGCCGGCATTGACCAGGCGCTGCGGGCGGCGTTCGGCCCGCAGCTGCCCCAACAGTCCATGCGACACCACAGGCAGATCGAGCGGTCCGTTCTGCAGGGCCGGGTCCATGCCGCTGGTGCAGGTGATGGCACCGTCGCTGTGCTTGCGCACCACGCACAACACGGCGTACTGCGCGCCCACCAGCTCGCGCGCACCCCGGCACACATTGGCCAGCAGCACCTGCGGATCGCGCTCGGAGGCCAGTTGCAGGTTCAGATCGGTCAGCGCGGACAGGCGCCGGTTCATGGCCTCCAGCTCGGCCATGTTGCCGGTGAGCTTGTCGGTCATCAGTTGCAGGTGGCGGGTCTGAAAACTGTGCTCCAGCGCCACCGAGGGCTGGTGGCGGATCTGCGTGAGCGCCTGCTCGATGGCGGCCAGGATGTCCTGCGGCTCGCAGGGCTTGAACAGCACCTGGGTCACACCGCAGGCCTTGGCAAGGCGAAGGGCTTCTACCTCGTGATAGTGGGCGCTGCAAAAGATCACCTGCGTGGCCGCCAGGCCATGTTCAGAGCGCAGTTGCCGCACAAACTCAAAGCCGTCCATGGTCGGCATCAGGATGTCGGAGATCACCAGGTCGGGGCGTTCGGCACGGACCACGGCCAACGCCTCGGCGCCATCAGCCGCCTCCAGCGCCTGGTGGCCGCTGTGCCCGATGAGGGTCACCACCAGGGCGCGGTTGGCTGGGAGGTCATCGACGACGAGGATCTTTGCCATGCTGTACGTGCTGGATATTCAACCTGATTGGGGCGGAGCCGGGTGGGCACCAGCCAAAAACGCCTCGATCTGCTGCACAAAGGTCTCGGGCGTGATGGGCTTGGACAGGTGTTCATTAAAGCCGACTTCGAGGGCCTTCTCGCGGTCGCCCGGCATTGAGAAGGCTGTCACCGCCACCAGTGGCACCACCCGCCAGCGTGGGCTGGCGCGCAGGCCGCGAGCCACCTCGTAGCCGTTCATCACCGGCATCTGCAGGTCGCACAACACAATGTCCGGACTCTCGGCCAGGGCCAGGTCCAGCCCCACGGCGCCGTTTTCGGCCGCCAGCACGCGGTGGCCAGCGGCTTCCAGCAGGTAGGTGACCAGCAGGCGGCTTGCGTCATCATCCTCGATGACCAGAATGGTGGCGGGATGGATGGTGGTTGTCATGCCTGGGGCTCCGGCAATTGCAGAGTGAAGGTGCTGCCCAGGCCTTCGGTGCTGTCAAAACCCAGGGTGCCTCCCAGTGCTTCGGCCAGCTTGCGGCTCAGGTGCAAGCCCAGGCCCGTGCCCTCATGGTGGCGGCGGTCCGCACTCTCGACCCGCGAAAACGCCTCGAACAGCCGGGGCTGCTCCTGCAGCGGTATGCCTGGCCCGGTGTCCTGCACCCGCAGCTGAACGGCGCGGCCGGTGGGCAGCAGCAACTCCTGCAGCACCACATCCACCCTCCCCTGTTGCGTGAATTTGATGGCGTTACCCACGAGGTTGATGAGAATCTGACTGAGCGCGCGCCGGTCGGTGAGCAGCAAGACATCCACCGGCGGCGCATGCACGGCAAAGGCCAAGCCCTTGCGCCGCGCCTCCAGTTCCAGTGTCGCAGACACTTCTTCGATCAGGGTCTTGCAGTCCACGGGCTCCAGATTCAGTGTGACCTTGTTGGCGCTGAGCTTGGCCACATCGAGCAGGTCGTTGATGAGCGAAAGCAGGTGCTTGGCACCGGTCTGCACGATGCGCAACTGCTTGTCCTGTTCAGCATTGAGCGGGCCGGGCAGCTTCATGAGCAGCGTGCCGGTAAAGCCAATGATGGCGTTGAGCGGTGTGCGCAGCTCGTGGGACATGCTTGCCAGAAAACGGTCTTTGACCAGCGCCGCGTTCTCCAGCTCCAGGTTCTTGTCGCGCAGCACCTGCTCGATGCGCTTGCGCTCCGTTACATCGCGGATGGCGCTGGAGACAAACAGGCCCTCCTCCGTCTCCAGCGGGCTCAGGCTGATCTCGACCGGAAACTCGCTGCCGTCCTTGCGCAAACCGTGCAGCTCCAGCCCTGCGCCCATGGAGCGGGTACGCGGTTCGGCAAAAAAATTGCGCCGGTGGTCGGGGTGGCGAGCGCTGAAGCGCTGGGGCACCAGCAACTCAATGGGCTGGCCCAGCAGCTCATCGCGGCTCCAGCCAAACAGTTTGACCGCCTGGGAGTTGACCAGCACGATGCGCCCTTCGCGGTTGACGATGACCATGGCGTCGGGTGCGGCCTCCAGCAGGTCCTTGAACTTCTGGTCTGCGCGCTTGCGGTCGGTGATGTCGCGGATGGCGCTCATCACCATGGTGCCCTCTTCGGTGTCGATGGGGCTCAGGCTGATCTCGACCGGGAACTCGCCACCGTCCTTGCGCAGGCCATGCAGCTCCAGCCCTGCGCCCATTGTGCGCGTGCGCGGCTGGCCAAAAAAACCACTGCGATGGCCCAGGTGGGCACCCCGGTAACGGTGGGGTAACAACACCTCCACCGCCTGGCCCAACAACTCGGAGCGGGGGTAGCCAAACACGCGCTCGGCCTGCGAGTTGACGAGCACGATACGCCCGGTCACGTTGACCATCACGATTGCGTCGGGGGTGGATTCGAGCAGGTCGCGAAACCGCGCCTCCAGCAGCTTGGCATCGCGCTGCACCTTGAGCTGGGTGACATCCTTCTTGCTCGACAAAAAGTACAGCACCTGGCCGGCCGCATCGCACACGGCCTTGGTCGATACATTGACATGCACCAGCGAGCCGTCCTTGCGGCGGCGCACAGCCTCCTGCACCGAAGTGCCCAGCCGCAGGGCCTCGGCACGGAAAAGGTCCTCTTCATGCGCGCGACCCTGGGGCACGATCAGGTCGAGGATGGAGCGCCCCTGCACTTCGGCCTGCGAATAGCCAAAGATCAGCTCGGCCGCCGGGTTCCACTCCAGCACCACGCCCTGGGGTGATAGCACCAGCAATGCATCGGGGTTTTGCTCCCAGTACCCGGCAGAAAAGTCAGTCGCCATGCAGCCCTCTCGCTTTCTGCTTCCTGGAGAGTCAGCTGCTCCAGGGACCTTCAACGCTCGCCACATTCGGCAAAGCACACATCAGGCTTATGCCAGCAATGCCGAAGCGTCAGGCCATCTTAGGAGGGAAAGATTCAAAAAGCCAACTCTGAATTGCCAGCGCGATCATGCAGGCTGTGGGAAAAATCGGGAAGCATGCAACAGGGGCTGATCAATAGCGCTGCTGTACAAAGTGGGCCTCACCATCTGTGGCGTTGCATACACTTTCCCCCGCTAGCCCCGGGGTGTGACTGTCATCGATGTCTGATCCATCCAACGATCTATGGTCGCAAGCAACGCGGGCGCTTTGGCAAAACCATCCACCAGGCGGACCAGGTGCTCGCCATGTTTGCCCAGAAGTGCGGGAAAGCTGGTGATGCCCCAGCGACGCGCTTGCGCAAAGTCCCTCTGAGTCACCTGGAGGGTTGCATCGGCCACGAAGCACTCCTGCAGCCCTTGGGCATCCAACGCCTGTACCGACAGAGCCTGAGTCACTACGGCGACCAGCACTTCTGGATCGGTCGTGTCCAAGCCGTCGGCATAAAAAGCCTTTTGCAGCGCCCGAAAAATGGCCAACAGGTTTGCACCCGGCTGACTGAGCCGAGCGGCAACTACCGCGCGACAGACAGGCTCTGTGTCGTATACAAAGCCTCGCCGAGCCAGGAGGGCCTCTCGGTCAAAGCTCAGGCCTGTCTGTGCTTCCACCTTCGCCCAGTGAAACAACCTCAAGCTCTTGCCGGCATCGTCCAATACCTCAGTAGCCCCTGCACGCAGACCACCAGTGACGATGTCGAGCTGCATTTCGGGCCGCTGGGCCAGTGCCTCGGACAGTTCTTGTCCGAAGCCGTAGCACCATGAACACATGGGGTCTCCCACAAACACCAAGCGGTGTCGCTCGCTGGCGGCGGCGTTCATTGGCGCTCCGCCATTCGGCGCCCGAATGAAATCCCATATGCGGCTGGACGCGCCAGCAGCACCGGGTCGGCAGAAGGTTCGATGCCATCCGGCAGAGCCAGGGGATTGAAAAGGACGGGCTCGCAGGTCGAAGACTCGGACAAGCTCTCAATCACCAGACGCCCTGCAGTGACCTGCCGACGCTGTTCTGGCCACGCGACGGTCGGGTCGCTGGGATCGTCGATGTCTTCAGCCAACTGCACCAAAAACCGGAAGGAAGCGGGTCCTCTGGCAAGTCGCTCCTTCAGCTCTGCCGCGAGAAAATCGTCGGGTAGCTGCATGCTCTGCTCCTCACTCAGCCGCTGCTCTCCCGCCTCCGGCTCAAAGCGCCAACGCACAAAGCGGCGTTGGTCATCCGGAGCCCGGAAGATGAATGCGTTCACGCCCCAATAAGGAGTCGTGACATAACTCGCAGGCGCAGAACGCTCGGCCAGATATTTCCCCTGGCGCAACGACTCGGGATGAGCCAGGTTGAATGCTGCCAAGCGTTCTGGAGACGGTTTACCGGTCACCGGGTCCGGGACGCGGGATCGGACAAACGGAGCGAAGTCCGCCGGGTCCTTCACAAAATATACCGGAGCAGACAGGTTGGCCTGCATCCAGACTGCCCCATCGGGAAGGTCCAGCTTGAGCGACAGACCACGTGTTGAACGGCTTTTGTCCGACGTGCCGGGATTGCCCCCACCCACCGAAAACCGAGCGAGGGCTGGCACTTGGGCTCCCGAAAAAGCAGTCGCTTTGCTCAGTGCTCGTGCCTCGGCAGTTCCGATGAAGAAGCCCTTCGCACACAGCCCCTTCGTCTGCGTACGACGCACGCCAGCGTGTTTGCCAAACAACGCCTCCAATCCGTCCACAGACTCTGTCAATGGTTGGGCTACTACCGCCATCGGCTGCCCAACGGCCAGCGTAAGCAACATAAGGTAGATGTAGTTTCTGAGTGCCATGTTCAATCCAGCCGCAGGCTCTGCTCCATGGTGAAGCACTGGTCCCAGATGTACACATCAAAAGCCGCCAGGCGAGAAGCCCACTTGGGTGTCAACGCGTTCACACATTGGGCCGCCACGCGGTCTATGTAATTGTCAAAGACGGCCCAGGGGTTGGATTGGTCGCGGGCATCCATGCCCTCGCCCGAGGCAGTGTTCTGCAGTGCCTTGCCGGCAGCCTCTTTGAGATCTTGCAAAAACTCGTGTTGCATGGCGACATCGGTCTTGGTACCGGCGCGTGCAACATGGCCAGAAACCAGCCAGTCGAAGTCCATCGACTTGATCTTCTCGACCTGCTTGAAGTAGCCCGGGATGTCCTGCGCCAGCGCAAGGCGTCTCCACGGCATCCATCCGGGAAAGATGACGTCCACCACCATCAACGTACGTTGCTCAGGTGCCAGGATGAAGATGTTCCCCGGCTCATGACCATTGCCGTGGTACGAAAGGTCCAGGCGCTGCCCGCCCACTTTGAGGGTGTACTTGTCGCGGAAGGTGACGCCGGGCAGCGGGCGTTTGGGATCACGTGCACGCGCCAGGATGGTTTGGGTTTCTTCGTGCGCAATGATCACAGGTCGGCGCGGCAGCGTGGCTAGCAACTCCCCTGCTGCACCGATGTGGTCAACATGGGCATGGCTGTAAATGATGTGTGTGATCGGCTTGCCCGTGACTTCACGGATGGCTTTCGCGATAAATCCGGCCAGCGGGGGCGGTGCGTCAGCCAGCACTACGCCTTTTTCGTGCACCACGAACATCGCCTGGTAGACGTTGTCGGTCACCATGTACAGGCCGCGCCCCAGTTCCTGGATTCGATAACCCTTCGCGGGGTCAATGGTGGGTCCCTTGGCAGCTTCGGGGATTTCCATGTACTTGCCGGTGCGCGCTCCAATGGTCGCAATCGCGGGCATTCCATGGTAAGGCTCCGAAGCAGCACACCCTGGGGCCGCGCACTCTTGGTGCGCCGATGCGCTGGCAGAAAAACCCAGCAGCACTGCAGTGACGCAATACAGCGCCAGCCCGCCCACTGAAGAGAGAAACGGCTTGGAGAAAGGTCGAAGAATATTCATGTCAATCTCTGATGTCGTAATGAAAGACCTTGGAGACGATCTGCCAGCGTCCGTCCAGCCAGAGCAGCGTCAGTAGGTCGATGAAATGTTTGGGCGCAATGGAGCACTGGAGTTTGGCCAGTGCCGTGACGGGGCCTACCAGGTCGATGGAGAGCACGCGGTCGGTGCGCCCTTGGCCGCTCGCCGCAGGGGCTGGGCGAGCATCCACCACCGGGAAGTACTCGTTCATACGCCAGAAGATGGGTTGCTCTCCCACCGCCGTGGCGTACAGGGCCTGCGGATGAAACACCTTGGCCAGGCGCGTTGTGTCGCTGTGGTAAAGGCCGTCGAGGTACAGCTCCAGCACCGAATGGATGGCGGCAAAGTCAGCGGCGCTACTCATTGCGCACCGCCTTTCTTCGCCCGCTCACGCAGCACGGTCACGGTTTCGCCAGCGATGCCCCAGTGGTCGGTATCCACTTCTTCGATCACAACAAAAGTAGTGGCAGGGTTCTTGTCGAGCACCTGCACGACAAGGTCGGTAGCGCCCCGAATCAGCTGGGCCTTTTGCTCGCGCGATGCACCCTCGCGGGTGATCTGGATCTTGATGTAAGGCATGGGAGTATTCCTCAGGCTACGAGGCCTTCTGTCTGCATCGCGGCACGGACCTCGGGGCGGGCTGCCACACGCGCCATGAAGCTGCCGATGTGCTGCAGTTCCCCCAAGTCGATCTGAACAAACTTGGCCCAGCCCAGCACCACGAACAGATAGGCATCGGCGGCAGTGAAATCGCTGCCCGTGAGGTAGCTCTTGCCAGCCAGTTGTCCGTCGAGCCAGACCAGCTTCTTGTAAAGCACAGCAGCCAGCGCCTTCTTGGCATTGGCATCCACATCGCTGTGGAACAGCGGGGTGAAAGACTTGTGCAGTTCCGCCGTCACGTAGTTCTGCCACTCCATGACCCGGTAGCGCTCCAGACTGCCTGCGGGGGGCATCAGGGTGCGTGCGCCCGCCCGGTCCGCCACATATTGAGCAACTATCGGCCCTTCGGTGATCCGCGTCCCATCAGCAAGTTCGATCACAGGCACCTGGCCTTTGGGGCTGATGGCATAGAAGTCGCCGCCAGTGCTGGTGGTGTGTTTGTGGGTATCCACCTTCTCCAGCGTGAATGGCGTGCCGGTTTCGCGCAGAAGAATGTGCGTCGCCAGCGAGCATGCGCCGGGAGAGTAGTAAAGCTTGATCGAGTTCTGCATCTGGGGACTCCTTACGTCCGTGGTTGGTGATGCAGTAACTGTATTTGCGATGAAATTGACAATAAACTAGATTCATTTCAAATCACTAATTACATAAGAATCAACAATGAACCGGCAATTCGACAACCTTCGCCTGGGCTGCATTGAGTTGTTCTGCCTGACGGCGCAGCACCAGGGGTTCACTGCGGCAGCCAAGGCCACAGGACTCACGGCGGCTGCCGTGAGCCGTTCAGTGGCACGGCTGGAGGAGCGTCTGGGCGTGCGCCTTCTCATGCGCACTACGCGCCAAGTGCGCCTGACGGAGGTTGGGCAGCGCTATTACGACCAATGCCGCCAGGCGCTGACGCAACTCAGCGAGGCAGAGCGTGAGGCGTCGGGCCAGCAACTCAAGCCAGCAGGCCTTGTGCGGATGAGCCTGCCCACTTCGTACGGCCACCATCGCGTACTGCCTCTCTTGCCCGCGTTCAGCAAGAAGTACCCCGACATAGAGATAGAACTGCAGTTGTCCAACCGTAACGTGGACTTCACCGAGGAAGGTTTTGACCTCGCCATCCGCGGCCGAACACCGCCAGATTCGAGCCTGGTGGCTCGCAAGTTGGAGGATGCGGCCTTGATCGTTGTCGCAGCCCCGGCCTACCTGAAACGCCACCGCGCACCCGCTACGCCAGACGAGCTGGAACGACATGAATGCGTGCAGTTCGTGCTGCCGAGCAGCGGGCAGGTCGTTCCCTGGTTGCTGGTGCACGAGGGCCAGACCATGGAATGGCCGACCCAGGGCAAGTTGCGCTGTGCTGATGACATCCTGGGTCAGGTCACGCTGGCCCGCGCAGGAGCAGGCCTGGTACAAACGTACCGTTTTCTGGTGGAGGAGGATCTGCGCAACGGCCAGTTGGTCGAAGTGCTGGCGGGGCATGCGGGCGCGTCACGCCCGTTTTCGCTGATCTACCCAGGCAACCGGCACATGCCCCTGCGGGTGCGGGTGCTCATCGACTATCTGGTACGCGCGCTGGGACGATGAGGCGCAAACAAAAAACCCTGGTCCGAATGACGCACCAGGGTTCTTCTTTTATGGAGACGTTTTGAACCGCCCCGAAGCCAAGGCGGATGCGACTACATGTTGTCGATCATGACCTGCCCAAACCCCGAGCAGCTGACCTGCGTGGCACCTTCCATCAGGCGGGCAAAGTCGTAGGTCACCTTCTTGGATGCGATCGACTTCTCCAGCGAGCTGATGATCAGGTCGGCAGCCGCTGTCCAGCCCATGTGGCGCAACATCATCTCGGCCGACAGGATCTCGGAGCCGGGGTTGACGTAATCCTTGCCCGCGTACTTGGGCGCCGTGCCGTGGGTGGCTTCAAAGCAGGCCACCGAGTCGGACATGTTGGCGCCAGGGGCAATGCCAATGCCGCCCACCTGCGCGGCCAGCGCGTCAGAAATGTAGTCACCATTCAGGTTCAGCGTGGCCACGACTGAATACTCCGCCGGGCGCAGCAGGATCTGCTGCAGGAAGGCATCGGCGATGCTGTCCTTGATGGTGATTTCCTTGCCGTTCTTGGGGTTCTTGAGGCGGCACCACGGGCCACCGTCGATGAGTTCAGCACCGAACTCCTTCTGTGCCAAGGCATAGGCCCAGTCACGGAAGCCGCCTTCGGTGTACTTCATGATGTTGCCCTTGTGCACGATGGTCACGCTGGGCTTGTCGTTGTCGATGGCGTACTGGATGGCCTTGCGCACCAGACGCTCCGTGCCCTCGATGGAGACGGGCTTCACACCCAGACCGGACGTGTTGGGGAAGCGGATCTTCTTGACACCCATCTCGTCCTGCAGAAACTTGATGAGCTTCTTGGCCTTGTCGGACTCGGCTTCAAATTCGATGCCAGCGTAGATGTCTTCCGAGTTCTCGCGGAAGATGACCATGTTGGTCTTTTCAGGCTCCTTCAGCGGCGAGGGCACGCCCTTGAAATATTGCACAGGGCGCAGGCACACGTACAGGTCCAGCTCCTGGCGCAGCGCCACGTTCAACGAGCGGATACCGCCGCCCACGGGCGTGGTCAGCGGGCCTTTGATGGACACTACGTACTCGCGCAGCACCTGCAGGGTTTCATCGGGTAGCCACACATCGGGACCGTACACCTTGGTCGACTTTTCGCCCGCGTACACCTCCATCCAGTGGATTTTCTTTTTGCCGCCGTAGGCCTTGGCCACGGCTGCATCCACCACCTTGATCATGACGGGCGTGATGTCGAGGCCCGTGCCGTCACCTTCGATGAAGGGGATGATGGGCTCGTCCGGCACATTCAGGGACATGTCGGCGTTGACGGTGATTTTCTGGCCTTCGGCAGGCACCACGATGTGCTGGTAGGTGGTCATGGGTGGGGAGTCTCCGGTATGCGCCGAGTCTGATTCGGTCGATGAGGGGCAAAGCGAGGAAAAGAGGCACCGCCACAGGCGTGGCAGTGTGGTTTCAAACCATTCTAATGACAAAAAATTTCGTCGAAGACCCTGTCAACGGGCCGCGCGCTGCTATCGTTGCGAGTGGAGCCGTACGGAATTCGTCCGGCCCTTCAACCTTCGTTCACACTGGAAACGGCATATATGAAAAAACTCCTCGCTGTCCTCGTGGCCGGTCTGTTCACTGCTGGTGCTTTTGCACAGGCACCCGCAGCCACCCCTGCCACCACCACTCCTGCAGCCGCTCCCATGACGGCCCAGGCAGCAGCACCGGCCACCAAGAAGGTCGCCAAGAAAAAGACCCACAAAAAGGTCGCCAAGAAGAAAACCGCCCACAAGGCCGCCTGAAACAGCACTGCAAGGCCTGCTGTGCCCGCCGCCGGGTCCCACGCCTTCGCTGATTCAAAACCGCCCGCTCCTGCGGGCGTTTTCTTTGGTGCTGCAGACGCCCTGCACACCGTCTGAACTTTTCGCGACCGCTGCAGTCCGTCCCTGGCGCAGTTGCCGCACTTCGTGTTGTCTTTTTTACCAGAAAGCCCCGCCCATGATCGCCTCACGCGCCCTCCCAGCCTTCCCGCTCGCCGCCCTGTGCGGTGCGACCGGTGTTCCAAGCCGCGCCCGCCGCGCCGTCGGGGCGTGGTGTGCTGGGCTGGTAGTGGGCGCACTGGCAGCGTCTGCTGGGATCGCCCAGGCGCAGGAAGGCCCCCAGATGAACCTGCGGCGCGTGGAGCTGACCGCAGGCATGCACCGCATCGACGCCCAGGTCGCCCTCACCCCGCAGGAGCGCCAAACGGGCCTGATGTACCGCAAGGAAATGCCCGCGCACGAGGGCATGCTGTTTGTGTTTGAACAGCCCTCGCAGCAGTGCTTCTGGATGAAGAACACCTTGCTGCCGCTCACGGCAGCCTTCATTGCTGATGACGGTACCATCGTGAACCTAGAGGACATGAAGCCCCAGACACTGGATTCGCACTGTTCGGCCAAGCCCGTGCGCTACGTGCTGGAGATGAACCAGGGCTGGTTTGCCAAGAAGGGCATCAAGGCCGGGGCGAAACTCGGAGGGACCCCGTTTGCTCGGCAGTAATGCAAGTGGCGACTGACGCTATATTTTCACTAGCAGCACAGGCATGATTCACTAGCGCATCCGGTCGAAAAGACTTCAACTTTTCTGTGGAGCAACAAAAAACGGCCCGAGGGCCGTTTTTTGTTGTCAGTGCGATGTGGGCTGAGCACCACACCGCAACTGCACGGAGCGATCAGGCGAAGTTGGCTTCAGCAAACTTCCAGTTCACCAGCTTGTCGAGGAAGGTCTCGACGAACTTGGGACGCATGTTGCGGTAGTCGATGTAGTACGCGTGTTCCCACACGTCCACCGTCAGCAGGGCCTTGTCGGCGGTGGTCAGTGGCGTGCCAGCGGCGCCGGTGTTGACGATGTCCACGCTGCCGTCAGCCTTCTTCACCAGCCAGGTCCAGCCCGAACCGAAGTTGCCCACGGCGGACTTCACAAAGGCTTCCTTGAAGGCGGCGTAGCTGCCCCACTTAGCGTTGATGGCTGCGGCCAGTGCGCCCGATGGCTCACCGCCACCCTGGGGAGCCATGCAGTTCCAGAAGAAGGTGTGGTTCCAGATTTGCGCAGCGTTGTTGTAGATGCCACCGCTGGCCTTCTTGATGATCTCTTCCAGCGTCAGGGATTCGAACTCGGTGCCCTTTTGCAGGTTGTTGAGGTTCACCACGTAGGCGTTGTGGTGCTTGCCGTGGTGGTACTCCAGGGTTTCCTGGCTGTAGTGCGGGGCCAGGGCGTCGATGGCGTAGGGCAGCGGGGGAAGGGTGTGTTCCATGGTGGTGTTTCCTCGTGGTTTGAAATTCTGGGATGCCGTCTGCAACGCGGGCTTTCCTGAGCAATGCAGTCGGACACAGCGCGAAGGGGGCATTGTAGGAACATCAGGTGACCTGTGCAGCATGTGGGCTCCCGGTTCCCCACCCGCAACGCCACAAACCGCCGCTGTCCTACAAAAAAGCCCTGCAGCCCTCGCCCTCCGCAATCCGCTCACAGCAACCGTGGCTGCGACACCGTCACATCCACGGCGCCGTCGGCCAGCGTGGCCCGCAGCGCGTCGCCCGGCTGGGCCTGGCGCACGCTGGTCACCGCCTGGCCGCTGGTGTCGGTCAGCAGCGCATAACCGCGCTGCAGTACCAAGCGTGGGTCCAGCAGCTCCAACCGCAAGGCAGCACGGTCCAGCCGCTCGGCGTGCTGCGCAGCACTGCGTTGCAGAGCCTGGGGCAATTGGGTTTCCAGTGTTTGCTGGCGTTGCGCCAGGAGCTGCATTTTCAGGAGCACCCCATGGCGCATGCGCTGCGCAAGGCGCGCCAGTTGCAGCTGCTGGCGCGCCACCAGGCCTGAGGGACGGCCGAGGCGGGCCGCGGCCTGGTCCAGCCGCTGGTGGCGGGTATCGAGCTGGCGCTGCACACCATCGCTGAGGCGGCCTGCCAGCAAATCCAGCGCGCCCAGCCAGACCTCGCGCGGCTGAGCCACCAGCTCGGCCGCCGCGGTGGGGGTGGGTGCGCGCAGATCGGCGCAAAAGTCAGCGATGGTGAAATCGGTCTCATGCCCCACCCCGCTGACCAGGGGCACCGGGCTTTGCACGATGGTGCGGGCCAGTTGCTCGTCGTTGAAGGCCCATAGGTCCTCGATGGAGCCTCCCCCACGGACCAGCAAAATCACGTCAATGGGCGGATGCCGGTTCGAATCAGCCCCAGGCGCCTGCCCCGCTTGCGCGAGTAGATACAGTTTTGATAGCGCCGCAATGATCGACGGCGGGGCGGCCACACCCTGGACCTGCGCGGGCACCAGCACCACCGGAATGTGCGGCACCCGGCGGCGCAACGCCGTCACCACATCGTGCAGCGCGGCAGCACCCGCCGAGGTGACCAGGCCAATGCCGCGGGGCTGCAGCGGCAGCGGGCGCTTGCGCGCCGTGTCGAACAGGCCTTCGGCGTCGAGCTGCGCCTTGAGCCGCAGGAACTGTTCGAACAACGCGCCCTGCCCCGCCCGCTGCATGCTTTCCACGATGAACTGCAGGTCGCCCCGCGCCTCATACACACCGAGACGCCCGCGCACTTCCACCAATTCACCATCGCGCGGCGAAAAGTCAAGCAGCGTGGCTGCGCGGCGGAACATGGCGCAGCGCAACTGCCCGTTGGCGTCCTTGATCGAAAAATAACAATGTCCGCTGGACGCGCGCGAGAAGCCCGTGATCTCGCCGCGCACCGCGACAGGATTGAAGCGCGCCTCCAAGGCATCAGCAATGGCGCGGCACAGCGCGCCAACTTCCCAGATACGGGGCGCCGCTGCTGGGCTTGAACGATCAAACATGAGAAACGGCGCGCGTTGGCGCCGCGCCCCCCCTGCGAGTACTCCACAGTTTCGAGCCAGCGGGAGTTACCTTCAAACTGGGCACCCCAATCGGCTGCAAAACACGAGAGCACGTGCAAGTTGTTGATTTATATACATTTTTCACTGCACAATTTTTCATCAATCTGTTGCAAGCACGGCGCGAAGCCACTTTGCGAGGCTGTGGATATGGGTTGCCCACAAAGTTATCCACAGTTTTTGTGGGTGAGCGCGGTGATGGGTGGCGTGCGCGATAACGTAACGGTTTGTGACGCGGTAGCCGCCGCAAGCTAGGCCATAATCGCCGATTGCTTTCATCTGCGCGGAGAGAGATTTGCTGTCCATCATACAAGCCGCAGGCTGGCCCATCTGGCCCCTGATCGCGTGTTCCGTCCTGGGACTGGCACTGATTTTTGAACGTTTTCTGGCCCTGAAAACGGCCCGCGTGGCCCCCCCCAAACTCCTCGACGAAGCCATCACGGTGTCGTCCAAGGCCTTGCCCACCCCCGACGTGGTGAACCAGCTGGCCCAGAACTCGGCCCTGGGTGAAGTGCTGGCCAGCGGCCTGCGTACCCTCAACAGTAACCCCCAGTGCAGCGAAACCGACCTGCGCGCCGCCATGGAAGGCACCGGCCGCGCGGTAGCGCACCGGCTGGAGAAGTACCTGTCGGCCCTGGCCACCATCGCTTCAGCCGCGCCGCTGCTGGGCCTGCTGGGCACCGTCATCGGCATGATCGAGATCTTTGGCTCGCAGGCTGGCGGCGGCGGTGTGGGCCAGGCCATGGGTGGCGGCAACCCGGCCCAGCTGGCGCATGGCATCTCCATCGCGCTCTACAACACCGCGTTTGGCCTGATCGTGGCGATCCCCTCGCTGATCTTCTGGCGCTACTTCCGGGCGCGCGTGGACGCATATCTGCTCACGCTGGAGCTGGCGTCGGAGCAATTCGTTCGCCACATCCTGCGCCTGCGCAAAGCCAAGTAAGCGCCATGAACTTTCGTCCCCGCGCCAAGGATGAGCCCGAGATCAACCTGATCCCGTTCATCGACGTGCTGCTGGTGATCCTCATCTTTCTGATGCTCACCACCACCTACAGCAAGTTCACGGAGCTGCAACTCACCCTGCCCGTGGCCGATGCCGAGCAGCAGCGCGACCATCCCAAGGAAGTGATCGTGTCGGTGGCCGCAGACGGCCGCTACGCCGTCAACAAGACCGGCGTGGAAGGCAAGAGTGTGGATGCCATCGCCCAGGCTTTGCGCAGTGCTGCCACCGCAGGCCGCGACAGCGTGGTCATCATCAGCGCCGACGCCATGTCGCCACACCAGTCCGTGGTCACTGTGATGGAAGCCGCGCGCCGCGTGGGCCTCACGCAGATCACGTTTGCCACGCAGTCGTCCGCGTCGGGACGCGCGGCCAGCCGCTGACGGGCATGGCCGCTTCCGGGCCGCAGCCGCCCCGGGCTTCGGCCCCGCAGGTCTCTCCGCCCACGGCCGAACAACGGCTTCACAACATCTGGCAGTCCCGGGGTCCGGCGGCTTGGGCACTGTGGCCCGTCTCCCTGGTGTATGGCGCGTTGGTGGCGCTGCGCCGCTGGCTGTATGGCAGGGGCTGGCTTCGCTCCGAACACCCGGGCCGCCCCGTCATCGTGGTGGGCAATGTGATTGCCGGAGGCGCCGGCAAGACCCCGGTAGTCATCGCACTCGCCAAACACCTGCAGGCGCGCGGCCTGCGCGTGGGCGTGATTTCGCGCGGCTATGGCCGCAGCACGCACGACTGCCGTGCGGTACTGCCTGACAGCATGGCCAGTGAGGTGGGCGACGAGCCCGCCCTGATTGCCCGCAGCGTGGCGGCGGGTGGCACAGTGCCTGTGTTTGTGGCCCCGCGCCGCATCGCTGCCGCACGCGCGCTGCTGGCCGCGCACCCTGACACCGACGTTCTTATTTGCGATGACGGCTTGCAGCACCTGGCGCTGCAGCGGGACTTGGAGATCTGCATCTTCAATGACCAGGGCATCGGCAACGGATTTCTGCTGCCTGCCGGCCCGCTGCGGGAGCCCTGGCCCCGCGCCGTGGACATCGTGCTGCACGCAGGCAGTGCGCCGCCGCACGGGACCAAGGCGCCTGCATTTGAGCTACAGCGTAGCCTGGCGCCCTATGCCTTGCGGTCGAACGGCCACCAGGTGCCGCTGGCCCAAATGCAGGGGCAACCGCTGCATGCGGTGGCAGCCGTGGCCAGACCCAGCGAGTTTTTTGCCATGCTGCGCACCCAGGGCCTGGCGCTGGAGCGCACCGAGGCCCTGCCAGATCACTATGATTTTGATAGCTGGCAGCGCATATCCGACCAGCGTATGCAGCTTGTTTGCACTGAAAAAGACGCCGTCAAGCTCTGGACCCGCCATCCCGACGCACTGGCTGTTCCCCTGGTCGCGCAGATGGACCCGCAATTTTTTACCGTCCTCGATGCCTGGCTCCATCGAGTTGCGACCGGCCCAGGAGCCCAAAGGCCGCCGCTATCATCTGCCCCTGCCTGAACGAACCCTCCCGGAAAGCTCCTCCCCCATGGACCCCAAACTGCTTGAACTGCTGGTCTGCCCCGTCACCAAAGGACCCCTGACCTATGACCGCGAGGCGCAGGAACTCGTCTCGCGCAGCGCGCGGCTGGCCTACCCGGTGCGCGACGGAATTCCGGTGTTGCTGGAAAACGAAGCACGCACCCTGACCGACGAGGAACTGGAGCAGTGAGCGCACCCGTGCCCGCCGTAGCCCACACCCCCTTCACCGTGCTGATCCCGGCACGCATGGCTTCAAGCCGCTTGCCAGACAAGCCTCTAGCCGACATTGCGGGCCTGCCCATGGTGGTGCGCGTGGCCCAGCGTGCTGCGCAGAGCGCCGCAACCCGCGTCGTGGTGGCCGCCGACGATGCCCGCATCCTGCAAGCCTGCGCAGTGCATGGCGTAGATGCCGTCATGACGCGCGCCGACCACGCCAGCGGCAGCGACCGGCTGGCCGAGGCCTGCATACAGCTGGGGCTGGACGGCGACGACATCGTGGTCAATGTTCAGGGTGACGAGCCGCTGATAGACCCCGGCCTCATCAATGCCGTGGCAAGCCTGCTGCAAGACCGAGATGGAAAGCGCCCCGAAGCCAGCATGGGCACCGCTGCCCATGCCATTGCGTCCCTGGCCGACTACACCAACCCCAATGTGGTGAAGGTGGTGCTGGACGCGCGGGGTCTGGCCCATTACTTCAGCCGTGCACCCATCCCTTTTGGCCGCGACCACGCGGGCACGGCCTGGTGGGAGGGCGCGGCACAGGCCGCACAGCCCGGCGTCAAGGCACTGCAAGGCTTTGCACCGCTGCGGCACGTGGGCATCTACAGCTATCGCGCAGGGTTCTTGCGGAAATTTCCGCAGCTGGCGCCAGCACCGACCGAGGCGGTGGAGGCCCTGGAGCAGCTGCGCGCACTCTGGCATGGCCACCACATCGCCGTGCACTTGGCAGACGCGGCGCCCGGCCCTGGCGTGGATACGCCGGAGGACCTGGAGCGGGTGCGCGCGCTGTTTCGCTGAAAGCTCTCTGGCGCCGCCGTGCGGTGTGCACTGCGGGCGCATTTCAACGCACTGGGGACGTACAGCGGGGCTCCATGGTGCACACGTGGAGGCACCGACCTAGAAACGGTCACCCATGTAAGTCAGCGCAAGGTGGTCACATGCTATCCTCAACTGTAACGAGAGCACCGCATCCCGGGCGCACAGAACGGCTTCAGGCGCCCTTCGAACGTCCCCGCCAGCGGCGCCACCCGATTTCTAACCTTCGAGGACATCCATGAGACTGATTCTGTTGGGCGCGCCTGGCGCCGGAAAGGGCACGCAAGCCACGTTCATCTGCCAGAAGTACGGCATCCCCCAGATCTCCACCGGCGACATGCTGCGCGCAGCGGTCAAGGCCGGCACCCCCCTGGGCCTGCAGGCCAAGGCAGTGATGGATTCGGGCGCCCTGGTCAGTGACGACATCATCATCGGTCTCGTCAAGGAGCGCATCACGCAGGCAGACTGTGCCAACGGCTTCCTGTTCGACGGTTTCCCCCGCACCATTCCCCAGGCCGACGCCATGAAGGCCGCAGGCGTCAAGCTGGACTATGTGCTCGAAATCGATGTGCCCTTTGACGCCATCATTGAGCGCATGAGCGGCCGCCGCTCGCATCCCGCCAGCGGCCGCACCTACCACGTCAAGTTCAACCCCCCCAAGGTGGAAGGCAAGGACGACGTGACCGGCGAAGAACTGATCCAGCGCGAAGACGACAAGGAAGAAACCGTCAAGAAGCGCCTGCAGGTCTACAGCGACCAGACGCGCCCCTTGGTGGATTACTACAGCAACTGGGCCAAGGATGAACCCGCTGTAGCGCCCAAGTACCGCGCCATCAGCGGCACCGGCAGTGTGGACGAGATCACCGCACGCGCGCTGCAGGCGCTGGCCAGCTGATACATTGAACCAGGAGCAAAAAACCGCCTGACACACGTTGGGCGGTCAAGCCACATCAAAGCGACGCACCGCACCAGGGCGTCGCTTTTTTCATGGGCCGCCTTGAAGCACGGCAGCCGCGACAGGCGCCTGCTGCGGGCGTGTGCGTTGACTCAGGCAGGACTGGACCGCAGGCCGTAGGCTTTGCCGTCCACAAACAGGTACTCGGCGCGCAGTACCGCCTCGCCCTTTTCGTCCCGCAGGCCAAAACCCACGACTGATACGGCGGTGCCTGGCTTGATCTCTGGTACCTGCCACGCCTGCATGCGGGTCAAAGGCGCCAGCTCAATCTCCCAGACGCGGTCCTTGCGGGTGGGGAGCACCGTTTTGGCCAGCAGCGCGCGGCCATCCACGGGCGCTGTCTGCGCAGGGATGGCACGTTGCGCAAGGTCCGCTGGCAACCGGAGCGCTGCGGGCGGTTCCAGCTCCAGCTCTGCGTGTGGGTTTTGCCAGCGCACTTTGCGCACTGTGCCCTCCAGATACAGCGGTCGGTCTGCATCGAAACTGCTCCAGCCATGGTGGGCGTGCACCCCCAAAGGCAAGGCACTGGCGGCGATCAGCACATGACGACGTTGCAAGCCCATAAAGACTCCCGTAGGAATAAAACCCGGTTCAAGGGGCCATATCAAAGGTACGCAATCCAGCGGCCACAGGCCACCACCGACAGCCAGATCACGGTGGACACCAGCATCTGCAGACGTGCCAACCCGTCCAGGCGTGCAAGCGAACCGCGTGCATGAAACCACGCCGCGTTACAGCCCGCAAGCATTAACAACAGCATCTTCAAGGTAAAGGCGCGGTTGCTGAGCAGCTCCGCAGGCTGGGTGGCAAACATCAACAGACCCGATACTGCCGCCAATCCAAAGCCGCACACGGCCAAAGTCAGACCCAGCCGCGCGAGGTCTTTCATCGGCAAGGCCGCACCGCGCCCAAACACCCGCAACTCCAGCAACACCAGATTGCCCAGCAACAGCGCAATGCCCACAATGTGGACGACTTCGAGCGCGGGATAAGCCCAGGCGTGTGTCTTGAGTGCGGTGAACACGGCTGGCAGTCCTTTTCGATCAATCCGCCCGCAGCAAATCCAGCATCAGAGCAACCCTCGCCTTGACCGGCGACAGGCCCTGCGAGGCGGGCAACGCATCCCCCGGCTTGGGCAGCACCTGACCCTCCGCGCAGCGGGTGGAGCGCACCACCCGCACCCCGGCGTCCTGCGCACGCACCAAAGCGGCCTCCAGATCGTGGTGGATCGTGCCATTGCCGGTGCAGGCCACCACCAGGCCCTGCACGCCCTCTCGCACCAGCGCATCTACCGCCCTGCCCGATGCCCCCGCATGGTTCATGACGATTTCCACCCACGGCCAAGCCACAGCGTTCACTATATTATTCATAGCGCTATCGGCATGATTGACATGCGCTACCGGGCTATTGCATGCCCAGCGGACCACGCCCTCTTCCACCCATCCCAAAGGACCGGCCTCGCCCGAGCTGAAGGCATTGACGCGGTAGGGATGCACTTTTTGCACATGCCGAGCGCCATGCACTTCACCCGCAGCAACGGCCAGCACACCTGTTGCACCCGGTGCCAACACCGAAGCCACCGCATCCAGCAGGTTCTGGGGTCCATCGGGGGTCAGGGCTGTGGCGGGCCGCATGGCGCAGGTCAGCACCACGGGCTTGCGCGCATCCAGCGCCTCGTGCAAAAACCACGCGGTCTCTTCCAAGGTGTCCGTGCCATGGGTGATGACCACACCTCTCACCTCCGGGTCGCTCAAATGGTGCGCGCACCGCAGTGCCAGCGTGCGCCACACCTCGCAATCCATGTCCTTGCTGTCGATCTGCGCCACCTGCTCTGCAGCCAAGGCGCCCCCTGCCAGTGCCTGCAAGCCTGGCACGGCCGTCAGAAGTTGCTCCACCCCCACCTGGGCCGCGGTGTAGCCGATGTTGTCTCCCGCCTGGGCAGAGGTGCCCGCGATCGTGCCACCGGTGCCCAAAACCACAATTTTTTGCCCACTCACTTGCATACTCCGAAAAACTGGTGAAAAATACAGTTACTGGATTAAAAAACAGTTGTTCGCCACTGTAACCGCCTGCACCGGAAACCACCATGCTCGACAACCCCAAACTCACCGCCCGCCAGCAGCAGATTCTGGATCTCATCCAGACCGCCATCGCACGCACCGGCGCGCCTCCCACCCGCGCAGAAATCGCGGCCGAGCTGGGTTTCAAGTCAGCCAACGCGGCAGAAGAGCACCTGCAGGCCCTGGCCCGCAAAGGGGTGATCGAACTGGTCAGCGGCACCTCGCGCGGCATCCGCTTGCGCGGAGACACAGTGCGCTCCATCAACGCAGCCCGTGGCAACCAATTCAGTCTGCCCATCCCGGGTCTGTCGCAGCTGGTCTTGCCCCTGGTAGGTCGGGTGGCTGCGGGGTCGCCCATTCTCGCGCAGGAACATGTGGACCAGACCTACAGCGTGGAAAACAGCCTCTTCCAACACAAGCCCGACTACTTGCTCAAGGTGCGGGGCATGTCCATGCGCGACGCCGGCATCATGGACGGTGACTTGCTCGCTGTGCAGTCCACCCGTGAGGCTCGCAATGGTCAGATCATCGTGGCCCGCCTGGGCGATGATGTCACCGTCAAGCGACTTCGCCGCACAGCCACTGCCATCGAGTTGCTGCCCGAAAACCCCGACTATCCCGTGATCGTGGTGCAGCCCGGCGAGCCTTTCGAAATCGAAGGACTGGCAGTGGGACTTATCCGCAACACCATGCTGATGTAGCGTGTGCCCCAGGGGCCGCACCGTGGGTGGCGGGCGTTTGGTGAACGGATACAACCGATTCACCAGCCCTGCGGTGCAGGTCCCGTTGAATGCCAAGGCCTCTCAGGCAATGCTTGATGGATCGGCGGAGCAGCTGTCTGCACTGTCGAGGGATCAACTCGCACTGCGCCTGTCTGCACTGGTGTTCGACCACTTTGCAATCCTGCCTATGTTCAACCACCGACTTTCGGAGTTTTCACATGGGAATTGCTTTGTTCACCCTGTCTGCTGTGCAGAACCCTTTTCGCAGTCTTAAAAAGCTGCTTGCCAACCCAGCCAGTGCACCCAAAGACCGACTGGACCTGCAGGCACAGCCAGTCGGCATGAGACGTGCCAGGCCAGGCAACGCCCCAGCATCGGCCTCCCGCAGCGACGAAGCCCAAGCCCTGGTTCCCAGCAACTCCACAGAGCCCCAGGCACAACGTCCATTGCGCGGAAATTGGCCCTTTACCGCCAAACCTCCAGTACGAACGCCAGAAAGCCCGACCAGATCCGCTGCCCCCCACCGCTCCTTCCTGCCAACACACATGGCCGGCAGCAAACGACAAGCCTTTTTGGCGTCAGTGGGTGCAGACCACTGCCCACCACAATCCACCCGGGTGCTGCGCCGGGCCTCTGACACAGGCACCTGCCGCCTGGTAATTGCTGGCCGCATGGCCGATGTGTGCGCAGAGCTGGACCGCCTGGCAGCATCCGAGGCGCTCCGGGCCTGATTCGCAAAGCGCAGCAGGCGGCACGAGCGCCAAGCCCTCTTCTACGCCCCGCGCACCAGGGCTGCGGCAATGTCGGGCAGTTCTCGATCCGCAAACGTCTAACACCGGGGCACCGGCAGGTCCAAAAATCCGCACCGAGCTGCAGCAGTCGTGGTGCATGGCACTCTCTGAATGCGGACTTCCGTGCACGCGCAGTGCAAGAAGTACGTCTGCGGGGCCCATGCAGCACTCAGTCACCAAAAAACCGCAGGCTTTGGTATGCCCAGCACGGCCCCTATGGCATTCCCCTGCGCCCGTCAAGGCACAATGTCGGCATGAATATTGTGATCCTTGACGATTACCAGGATGCAGTGCGCAAGCTGCATTGCGCCTCTCGGCTCGACGCATACACCGCCAAGGTGTACACCAACACGGTCAAAGGGCTGGGGCAGCTTTCGGTGCGACTCAAAGACGCCGACATCATTGTGCTGATCCGCGAACGGACCCAGATCACACGCCAACTGGTTGAAAAGCTCCCGCGGCTCAAGCTCATTGCCCAAACTGGCAAGATTGGGAGCCACATTGATGTAGCGGCATGTACCGAGCGGGGGATCGCGGTGGCAGAAGGGGTCGGCTCCCCCGTGGCTCCCGCCGAGCTGACCTGGGCCCTGGTGATGGCCTCCATGCGCCGCCTGCCCCAGTACATCTCCAACCTCAAGCATGGCGCTTGGCAGCAGTCCGGTCTCAAGACCGCGTCCATGCCCCCCAACTTCGGAGTCGGCAGCGTGCTGCGGGGTAAAACACTGGGTATCTGGGGTTATGGTCGCATCGGACAACTGGTGGCGGGCTATGGACGGACGTTTGGCATGAACGTGCGCGTCTGGGGGCGTGAAGCCTCACGCGCGCAGGCGCTGACGGATGGGTACCAGGCTGCCGCCACGCGCGAAGAGTTTTTTTCGCAGTGCGACGTGATCTCGTTGCACCTGCGCCTGAACGACGAAACGCGCGGCATCATCTCGCTTGAAGACCTCTCGTGCATGAAGCCCACGTCGCTGCTGGTCAACACGTCCCGTGCAGAATTGATTGAACCCGACGCGCTCATCGCAGCACTCAACCGGGGTCGCCCGGGCCTGGCGGCCGTGGACGTGTTTGAGAGCGAACCCATCCTGCAAGGCCACGCCCTGCTCCGCCTGGAAAACTGCATCTGCACGCCACACATCGGGTACGTGGAGCAGGACAGCTACGAGCTCTACTTTGGTGCAGCTTTCGACAATGTGGTGAATTTCATCAAAGGCACGCCTACCAACATCGTGAATCCTGGCTCGCTACAAGTCAGGCGCTAACCGATCAAACCGTTGCGGCGTTGGCAACGCTGACTACACCGCGCAATTAAAAAAGGCTTCCCGAGGGAAGCCTTTTTTGCGATTGCTGCAAGGCACCGAAATGCCCCGCAGCAGAAAGCAACACTCCAATTACAGAGGTGTCTTCTTGCCGTCCTTGTAGACGTACAGCGTGATCGCTGGGTTCTTCATTTCGCCGTTGGGTTCGAAGGCGATGGTGGAGGTCACGCCCTTGAAGTTGGACTTGGCGAGTTCGTTCACGTACACCTTGGGGTCCACGGAGTTGGCGCGCTTCATAGCGTCCACCAGCAGGAACGTGGCGTCATAGGTGTAGGGGCTGTACACCTGGAACTGGTTGGGGTACTTGGCGTCGTACTTGGCCTTCCAGGCCGTACCGCCAGGCATCTTGGCCAGCGAGGAGCCGCCTTCCGCGCAGATCACGTTAGCCAGGGTCTTGGCACCGGCAGCCAGCTTGGCGATTTCGGACGTGCAGACGCCGTCACCACCGAAGTACTTGACGTTGGCCATGCCCAGCTGTTCCATCTGGCGCAGCATGGGACCGGCTTGAGGGTCCATACCACCGTAGAACACGGCATCAGGGTTCTTGGCCTTGATGGCGGTCAGGATGGCCATGAAGTCCGTGGCCTTGTCGGTCGTGAACTGCTCGTCCACCACCTTCATGCCCTTGGCCGTAGCGGTCTTCTTGAACACGTCGGCAACACCTTGGCCGTAAGCAGTACGGTCATCGATGATGGCAACGGTCTTGAGCTTCAGCGTGTCCACAGCGTAGAAAGCCAGACCAGCGCCCAGGGCGTTGTCGTTGGCGATGATACGGAACGTGGTCTTGTAGCCAGGCTTGGTCAGGTTGGGGTTGGTCGCAGCGCCCGTCACCATGGGGATGCCGCAATCGTTGTACACCTTGGAGGCGGGGATCGTCGTACCGGAGTTGAGGTGGCCTACAACGCCAGCGACCTTGGAGTCGCACAGCTTTTGTGCGGCAGCAGTGCCCTGCTTTGGATCGGCAGCGTCATCTTCAGCCTGCAGCTCGAACTTGATCTTCTTGCCGCCGATGGTGACGCCTTGAGCGTTCAGCTCTTCAATGGCCATGCGGGCGCCATTTTCGTTGTCCTTGCCGTAGTGGGCTTGGGCGCCGGAAACCGGAGCCACGTGGCCGATCTTGACCACCTGCTCTTGTGCAGAGGCCACACCAGCAACAGCCGCGATAGCAGCAACCACGGTCAGTTTCAACTTCAATTGCATATCAAATCTCCAGTAAAGATAAACGCTGAGAATCTTCTTGTGTCTCAACGCAGGCGAACATATCGCAATTTACGGGCCAGATCATTAGGGAACACGATTAAACGCAAGAGAAACCACAGGGGAATACCCTGTCATCCCTTGGCCACAGGGGGCGCACCACTGGCCAGCTCGTCCGCCACCGCCTCGTACACCGCATGCCGTACCACCGATTCGATCTCTTCGCGCAGACGCGGAAGCACTGACCGCGTCTGCTCCTGCACCACTGTGGCGATTGCTTCGCGCAAGCGCTGGTCCAGCACTACATCCACGCGCTGCATGACGCGGTGCACCATGTACTCCTCCATCCCCTCTGGCAAGGCGCGGGCCGCAACGGGCGCAGCCCCTGGCTTTGGGCCAGCAGGGGTGGCAGCATGAACCGCCGGGCGAGGTTGGACATGGGATAACGTAGAACGTGATGCCGGGGGAGCGGCCACAGGGATTGGCGCAGCCACCGGAGAGGCCACAGGACGCTCTGTGGCGGGGGGCGCAGCGACCTGCGCCGCACCAGCCGGTCGCGCAGTGGGCAATGCAGGCCTGGCCAACGCCACAGACTGCGACGGCGACAGGACGGTGGTGCGGGCCGCCGGATTTGAAGCCCCCGGCGCGAGGGGCGCCACGCCAGGCACCTGCACCACTTCGGTGAGCGTGGGTACAAACCGCGGAGGGGTTTTGGGTGGGAGCGCCATCAGCCCGCTTTCAACACCAGATCATGGCGGGTAATGGCGTAACCCCGGGACGCGTAGTGGCGCCAACGCGCACGCGCCTGGGCACGGTCGGCTTCGTCCTGGGCGCTTACCACTTCGACCAGACGGTCAAACCGGCCAAAACCTTCCGGGACTTCCGCATTCAGGTTTAACAGCACTTCGTGATGCGGTGCCAGGCGTGCATCCTGCGCCAGCAACACCGGAGAGGCCTGAACCAGCTCCTCGTCCGAGTCGGCGTGGCAATGGGCCACAAAGTCCTGCGGGGCCAACAACCAGAGCATGCGGTCCAGCGCCTGAAGCGCATCCGCAGGCGCGGCAATGACCAAACGAGCCCCGCTGCGCTGCACCTTGCGCGCAAACCGGCATGCGTAGGCCAGCTTGTCGGGTGCGTTGAAGTGAAAGGCTACCTCGGTCATGACGCGTCACGCAGCCTTGGTGCTGGAGGACCGCTTGGCGGCTGGCTTGCCCACAGCTCCAGCAGCGGCCGTCCTGGTCACGGAGCGTGACGCGGACTTGGGTGCCTTGGCTTGTCGGACCTGCGACCTGGACTGCTCCAGCACATAGTGCACCAGCAGGCCGACCGGGCGTCCTGTGGAACCCTTGGCCGCGCCTCCCTTCCAGGCAGTGCCCGCAATGTCCAGGTGAGCCCAGGGCATGTCGCCGACGAACTTTTGCAAGAACTTGGCAGCGGTGATGGAGCCACCCGCACGGCCCGCCACGTTGCCCATATCGGCAAAGTTGGTCTTGAGGCCGTCTGCGTAGTCATCGTCCAGCGGCATGCGCCAGCAGAGGTCTTGCGCGGCCTCACCAGCCGCCTGCAAGGACTCCGCCAGACCGTCGTTATTGGCAAACAGACCACTGCGTACGCCCCCCAGAGCGATCACGCAGGCGCCGGTCAGCGTCGCAATGTCTACCACGGCAGCAGGCTTGAATCGCGCTGCATAGGTCAACGCATCACACAACACCAGGCGCCCCTCCGCGTCGGTGTTCAAAATCTCGATGGTCTGGCCGCTCATGCTGGTGACCACATCGCCAGGTTTGACAGAACGCCCGTCCGGCATGTTTTCGCAGGCGGGGATCAGGCCCACCACATTGACGGCAGGCTGCAGTTCGCCCAGCGTGCGGAAGGTGCCCAGCACGCTGGCAGCGCCGCACATGTCGAATTTCATCTCGTCCATCTCGGGCGCGGGCTTAATCGAGATGCCGCCGGTGTCAAAGGTGATGCCCTTGCCCACCAGCACGATGGGTGCCTGGTCCTTGGCAGCGCCGTTGTAGCGCAGCTCGATGAAACGCAGGGGCTCTTCAGAGCCCTTTGCCACAGCCATGAAGGCGCCCATGCCCAGACGCGCCACCTCTGCCGGGCCATGGACCTTGCACTGGATGCGTGGCAGCTTGGCCAGGGTTTTGGCCGCATCCGCCAGCAGGCTGGGGGTGGCGTGGTTGGCTGGGCGGTTGCCCCACTCCCTCGCAAACTCCACACCAGCGACCAGGGCGACCCCGCTGTCAAACCCGTCACGCGCACCGGCGGCATCGGGCACACCCACCACACAGCGGCTCAGGCTGCGTGCCTCCACCTTGGTCTTGGTGGTGGTGTAGACATAGCTCACGTCTGCCACCGCCTGCACGGCCGCGCTGACAGACGCCGCCGGGGCTGCGCCGGCAAAACACAGCACCACGCGCTTGGTCTGCGGCGCCTTGATGGCACCACCGAGTGCCTGCAGCGCCTGGCGCGTTGCGCGCGCCGACCCATCGCCCAACCCCACCAGCACCACGCGGCGGGCTGCAACGGCAGGCACCTGGTACAGCTGCAGGTGTTTGCCTGCCTTGGTAGTCAGATCTCCGTTCTTGAGTGCCAAGGCCGCCAGGGCAGAAAGCGCGTCCTTGCCCGGCTTGAAGCCCTCGGGAAGCAGGACGATCAGCAGGTCGCATTTCTCCGAGGCTGCCGCAGCAAGTTCAAGGGTCTTGAGATCAAAGTTCATAATTGGTGTTTTCCTTCCAGCCAATGTTATTCGATTCATCCATCCGCAAGGAGCTGGCGCGCAGCTTCGGCGCGACCCTTGTGGTGCTGGTGACCGTGGTCATGACCATGATGCTCATCCGCACGCTGGGCCAGGCCTCCAAGGGCAGTGTCAGCCCGTCCGACGTGATGCTCGTCATGGGCTTTACCGTCTTGGGGCAATTGCCCACCATTCTGAGCCTCAGTCTGTTCATTGCGGTGGTCGGCACGCTATCGCGCATGTACCGCGACAGCGAAATGGTGATCTGGTTCGCCAGCGGGCGCGGCCTGATCAGTCTGGTGCGACCCCTGCTGCGCTTTGCCTGGCCGGTGATGGTGGTGATTGCCGTACTGTCGCTGCTGGTGTGGCCTTGGGCCAACTCCCAGATCCAGGAGCTCAAGACCCGTTACGAGCAGCGCAGCGACATCGACCGCATTGCACCGGGCGAGTTCCAGGAGTCGTCCAACGGCAGCCGGGTGTTCTTCATCGACAAGGACACCCCAGACACGCAGGCCGCCAACAACGTCTTCATTGCCGCCAATGACGGCAAACGCGAATCCGTCACTTCCGCCCGCAGCGCCCGGCTGGAGACCCAGGGCGGTGAACGCATGGCCCTGCTGAGCGACGGTCAGCGCCTGGAGACCTCGCGGGACAAGCCCGGCGTGAAGATCAGCGAGTTCAGCCTGTACGGCACCCGCATCGGTAGTGCAGCCCCAGGTGCGGCGGAAGAACTGGCGGTGAAGACACGCACGACCTACGACCTCGTGATGCGGCCGCTGCCGGCCTACCGCGCCGAGCTGGGCTGGCGCCTCGGCCTGGCACTGGCCGCGCTCAACTTTGTGCTGCTGGGTCTGGCCGTGGCCAGCGTCAACCCACGCGCAGCGCGCAGCACGAGCATGGTGTTTGCGCTGTTTGCCTTCATCGTTTACTACAACCTCATGACCTTGGGCCAGAGCTGGGTGGGCGCGGACCGGCTGGGCCTGACCAGTTTCATGGTGCTGCTGCACGGCGGCATGCTGGCGGCCTCACTGCTGGTGCTTGCTGTCCGACACAACCAATGGACGACGGGCCGGCTATGGCAGTCCCTGCGCACCGGAGGGCAGTCCGCATGAAAACCATCCGCCGCCTGATCCACCGTGAGGCGCTCGGCGCCGTCACCTTCGTCACTGTGGGCTTTCTGGCCCTGTTCTTCTTTTTTGACCTGGTGGATGAACTCCGCTGGGTGGGCCGTGCGGGGGAGGATGGCTACCAGCTATCGCACGCGCTGCTGTTTGTGGTGCTCAGCATTCCCAGCCACCTGTACGAACTGCTGCCCATCACCGTGCTGATCGGCACCATCTTTGTGATGGCCCGCCTGGCCCAAAGCTCGGAGTTCACCATCATGCGCACCAGCGGCATGGGCCCCTGGCGGGCGCTGCGCACGCTGCTCACGCTGGGTGGCGTCTTCGTGCTACTGACCTTTGCTGTCGGTGACTACCTGGCCCCCCTGACGGACCGCACCGCCCAGCTCATTAAGGTGCGCTACCTGGGGCGGCTGACAGCAGGCGCCACGGGCGCATGGCTCAAAGAGCGGCAGGAAGACCACTCCTTTGCCGTCAACGTGCGCGCGCTCACCCCCAATGGCGGCATGCTGGACGTGCGCATCTTCGAGTTTGACGACAAGGGCCGCCTGGCTTCGCAGACGCGGGCCGCGTCAGGGCAGTTCGGCTCGGATGGAGCGTGGACCCTGGAGAAGGTGCAGCGCAGTCACTTTGAACAGCAAAGCGACAAGAACGAGGCCCGCGTGGAGCACCTGGAAAGCCCCTCCCTGCAGTGGCCGACCAAGATCAGTGCCGACATGGTGGCGGCCTCTTTGCTCAAGCCCGATCGCATGGCCACACTGGACCTCTTTCAGTTCATTCGGCACCTGAACGCCAACGGCCAGTCCGCCCAAAAGTACGAGATCGAGTTCTGGCGCAAGGTGTTCTACCCCTTGAGCTGTCTGGTGATGGTGGTGCTGGCGCTGCCTTTTGCGTACCTGCATTTCCGCTCGGGCGGCATCGCGGGCTACGTGTTCGGCGGCGTGATGGCGGGCATCAGCTTCTTCCTGCTCAACAACGTCTTTGGCTATGCGGGCAACCTGCAAAACTGGTCGCCATGGCTGACAGCGGCAGCGCCCGGCCTGATCTACTCCCTGCTCTCGCTGGCGGCCTTTGGCTGGCTGGTGCTGAGACGCTGACACCCTGACCTCGCCCCGCCCCATGACCCACGCCATTGTCCTGTTTGCCCACGGGTCCCGCGACCCCCTGTGGCGCGCCCCCATGGAGGCAGTCGCAACGCGCATTGCGTCCCAAAGTCCAGACCGCCGAGCCATCTGCGCCTATCTGGAACTGTGTGAACCGGCCCTGCCGGACGCCGTCCGGCAATTGGTAGCAGATGGGGCCACCGCCGTCACAGTGGTTCCGATGTTTCTGGGCACCGGCAAACACGCCCGGGAGGATTTGCCCCTGCTGGTGCAGGAGCTGCGCACCGCCCACCCCGCCGTGCAATTCCACATCCAGGCCGCCATCGGGGAGGATCCACGCATGACGGCCTTGATGGCAGAGATCGCCTGCGAAAGCCCGCCGCTCTGAAATTTCTGGGGTGCGGTTCATTCGCTTAGACGATTGCAGCATAATGATGCAATCCTTTAGGCGATATTCGATATGAATCTGCACCAATTCCGCTTCGTTCAAGAGGCTGCGCGCCGCAACCTCAACCTGACCGAGGCCGCCAAGGCCCTGCATACCTCGCAGCCAGGCGTCTCCAAAGCCATCATCGAGCTGGAAGAAGAACTGGGCGTGGACATCTTCGCCCGGCACGGCAAACGCCTCAAGCGCATCACCGAGCCCGGCCAGCATGTGCTCAAAAGCATCGAAGTCATCATGCGCGAGGTGGGTAACCTGAAGCGCATTGGCGAGCAGTTCAGCGCGCAAGACAGCGGCACCCTCAGCATCGCCACCACCCACACCCAGGCGCGCTACGTGCTGCCGGTGCCTGTGGCCCGCCTGCGCGAGGCCTACCCCAAGGTCAACGTGAGCCTGCACCAGGCCACACCGCACGAAGTGGCCCGCATGATCATCGACGAGGTGGCCGAGATCGGCATGGCCACCGAATCCCTGGCTGACTACCCCGAACTCGTCACCCTGCCCTGCTACGAATGGCAGCACGTGCTGGTGGTGCCCAACGACCACCCTCTGGCGCAAAAGGAACGCATCGGTCTGGACGACCTCGCGCACGAAGCGCTGATCACCTACCACCCCTCCTTCACCGGCCGGGGCAAGATCGACCACGCCTTTGCGGCGCGCAAGCTCACGCCCCGCATCGTGCTCGAAGCCATCGACTCTGACGTGATCAAGACCTATGTGCGCCTGGGCCTGGGCATCGGCATCGTGGCCGAGATGGCCATGCGCGACGACCCGGTGGGCGACCTGGCCGTGCGCCCCGTGGGCCACCTGTTCGGCCAGAGCGTGGCCCGCGTGGCCTTCAAGCGCGGCGCCTACCTGCGCAACTTTGTCTACAAGTTTGCCGAGCTGCTCAGCGACCGCCTGAGCCGCGAGCTGATTGCCCGTGCGATGACGGGCCATGTCAACGACTACGAGCTGTGACCTCCGTTCAGCCCGAGAAGCACCCTGAACCCTTCCAGAATTCCCCCGTTTTCCAAGCTGCTGCGCCATGACCTCCTCCACCGCCCGCACACCCGCCTTCCCCAGCAAGCTGCCCAACGTCGGCACCACCATCTTCACCGTGATGTCGGCGCTGGCCACCGAACACAAGGCGGTGAACCTGGGCCAGGGCTTTCCTGACTTTGAATGCGCGCCCGAGCTGGTGAACGCCGTCACCGCCGCCATGCAAGCCGGCCACAACCAGTACCCGCCCATGACCGGTGTGCCCGCCCTGCGCGAAGCCGTGGCCCGCAAGATCGAGGCACTGCATGGCCGCGCCTACAACCCCAACACCGAAATCACCATCACCGCCGGTGCCACGCAGGCCATCATCACCGCCATCCTGGCCATCGTGCACGCGGGTGACGAGGTGATCGTGCTCGACCCGTGCTACGACAGCTATGTGCCCAACATCGAGCTGGCCGGTGGCAAGGCCGTGCGCGTACCGCTCACGCCCGGCACCTTCCGCCCTGACTTTGCCAAGATCAGCGCGGCCATCACGCCCCGCACCCGCGCCATCCTCATCAACAGCCCGCACAACCCCAGCGCCACCATCTGGACGGCCGAGGAAATGCGCCAGCTGGAAGATCTGCTCGCCCCCACCGACATCCTGCTCATCAGCGACGAGGTGTACGAACACATGGTGTTCGACGGTGTCGAGCACCAGAGCGCCGCGCGCTTTCCGGGCCTCGCCGCGCGTGCCTTCATCGTGTCGAGCTTTGGCAAGACCTTCCATGTCACCGGCTGGAAGGTCGGCACCGTGGCCGCCCCTGCCGCACTGACGGCCGAGTTCCGCAAGGTGCACCAGTTCAATGTGTTCACCGTCAACACCCCCGTGCAGCACGGCCTGGCCGCCTACCTGCAAGACCCCACGCCCTACCTGCAGCTGCCCGCGTTCTACCAGGCCAAGCGCGACCTGTTCCGCGAGGGCTTGGCAGGCTCGCGCTTCAAGCTGCTGCCCAGCACGGGCAGCTACTTCCAGTGCGTGGACATCTCGGCGATCAGTGATTTGAACGAGGCTGATTTCTGCCAGTGGCTCACCCGCGAGGTGGGCGTGGCGGCGATTCCGTTGTCGGCGTTTTATGGCGACGGGTTTGACCAGCGTGTGGTGCGGTTCTGCTTCGCCAAGAAGGATGAGACGCTGCGGGCGGCGCTGGAGCGGCTGCGCAAGCTGTGATCCGCAGGGCCCTCCAGGGCTCTTACTTCGTCTGCCGCGCCAGCCACACCCCCGCAGCCGCCAGCGCCATCCCCGCCAGCGCCCAGCCGCTGAGCGTCTCGCCAAACATCGCCCAGGCGATCAGCGCTGTGGTGGGCGGGGTCAGGTAGAACAGGCTGGCCACATTGACCGCGCCGCCCCGGCGGATGAGCAGGTTGAGCAGGCTCACGGCCCCCAGTGAGAGCACCAGCACCAGCCAGCCCAGCGCAAACACAAACTCGCCGGTCCACGATATGGCCATGGATTCGGTGGCGTAGGCGACCGCAGCCATGGCCACCGCACACGGCAGGTACTGGATCACCGAGCCCGTGCGCAAGTCGAACGAGGGGCAAAACCGCTTCTGGTACAGCGTGCCCGCCGTGATGCCCAGCAGCGCGACCACCGCCGGCAGCAGCATGCCCAGCAAAGCACCCGCCGGCACGGTAGCCACCTTGCCGGCCACCACCAGCGCCACGCCGGTGAAGCCCAGGGCCAGGCCCGCCCATTGGGCAGGCCGCACCTTCTCGCCCAGCAAAGCCCCGGCCACCAGGGCTGTCAGCAGCGGCTGCAAGCCCACCACCAGCGCTGTGATGCCCGACGGCAGCCCGTGCCCGATGGCCATGAACACACCGCCCAGGTACACGCCGTGCACCAGCAGGCCCGACACCCCGATGTGCAGCCAGGCCCTGCCCGACGGCGGCCAGGGTGCACGGGCTACGGCCACCACCGCGAGCATGAGCACGATGACGATGGCAAACCGCAGCGCCAGAAAGGTCAGCGGCTCCACATACGGCAGCCCCAGCTTGGCGCCGATAAAGCCGGTGCTCCAGAGCGCCACAAACAGCAGAGGGACGAAAGAATCGAGCGGACTGGAAGCGCTGGGACGGAGCGGTGTGGCCTGGGTCATGGAGAACAGAAGCGTGATGCAGGTTGGGGATGATCGCACCTTGCACACGCCTTTGCTTCAGGCCGATGCGAGCGTTCTCTTATGAACCATTGGGAGAACGGACAGACCTCAAGGTGCGCCACACCTGCCGGGCGTGCTGACGCCCGAAACCGGTGCGAGAACCAGTAAACCCGCGCTTCAAGGCAAAACTCTGAATAGAAATGGTCTGTAGCGCTTGAATATCATGCGCATACAGCTATAAATTCAATAGCAAACTGTCATACATCTTTCTGCCAACCAGACCTGGCGCCCGTGCATCTTGATGCGATCTTGATACCCCGCACCGCACTCTTGCGCCCATCTTGATGCGGCCGTTCCTAGCATCGGTCCATGTCTCAAGGAGGACGCTATGGACTGGATATTGATGGCGGTGGGAGGCCTGCTCTGGCTGGCCGTCTATGGTTTGGCCAAGGGTTGCGCGCTGCTGCAACGCCAAGCACAAGGGGGGCGGTCATGACCAGCGGCTGGATGATTCTGGCGGCCGTGCTCGCCGCTGCGCTTTTGGTGTACCTGATCGCCGTGCTGCTGCGGCCGGAGGACTTTTCATGAGCACCGGTGCCTGGCTGCAATTGGCAGTGTTCATGGCACTGCTGCTAACGCTGGCATGGCCGCTGGCGCGTTATATCGACACCGTGATGGCAGGCCGCTTTGCGCTGGGGCGGCGGCTGGAAGGCCCGCTGTTCCGACTGGCAGGCGTGCGGCCCGATGAAGAAGCCGGCTGGCTGCGCTACGCGCTGGGCCTGCTGGTGTTCAATGGCCTGGGCGTGCTGGCGGTGTATGCGCTGCAGCGCTGGCAAGCCGTGCTGCCGCTCAACCCTCAGGGCATGGCTGCGGTGGCACCCGATTCGGCCTTCAACACCGCCATCAGCTTTGTCACCAACACCAACTGGCAGGGCTATGGCGGCGAAAGCACCATGAGCTACCTCACGCAGATGCTGGCGTTGACGGTGCAGAACTTTCTGTCTGCCGCGACGGGCTTGGTGGTGGTCATCGCGCTGGTGCGTGGCTTTTCAAGGCACTCAGCACAATCCATTGGCAATGTGTGGGCCGACCTGACCCGCGCCACGCTGTGGGTGCTGCTGCCCCTGTCGCTGGTGCTGGCCGTGGTGTTTGCAGGCCAGGGCGTGATCCAGAACCTGTCGCCCTATACCGAAGTGCAGACGCTGGAGGCCGTGCATTACGACGCCCCCAAGCTCGATAGCGCAGGCCAGCCTGTGCTGGACGCCCAGGGCGCCCCGGTGACGGAACCCGCCACACAAACCACCCAGACGCTGGCCATGGGCCCCGTGGCCTCGCAGTTGGCCATCAAGATGCTGGGCACCAACGGTGGCGGCTTCTTCAACGCCAACTCGGCCCACCCGTTCGAGAACCCCTCGGCCGCGAGCAACCTGTTGCAGATGCTGGCGATCTTCCTGATCCCAGCTGCGCTGTGCCTGGTGTTTGGCCGCATGGTGGGCGATGAGCGCCAGGGCTGGACGATTCTGGCAACGATGAGTCTGCTCTTCGTGGTCGCAGTAGTAGCAGCCACCGCCTTCGAGCAGCAGGGCAACCCGCTGCTTTCATCGCTGGGTGTGGACCAGGCCGCCAGCGCACTGCAGGCGGGCGGCAACATGGAAGGCAAGGAAACGCGCTTTGGCATTGCCACCTCGGCCCTGTTCGCAGTGATCACCACAGCCGCCAGCTGCGGCGCGGTGATTGCCATGCACGACAGCTTCACCCCCCTCGGCGGCATGGTGCCCCTCGTGCTGATGCAGATGGGCGAGGTGGTGTTTGGCGGTGTCGGCTCGGGCCTGTACGGCATGCTGGTGTTCGCCATCATGGCGGTGTTCATCGCCGGGCTGATGATTGGCCGCACGCCCGAGTACCTGGGCAAGAAGATCGAGACACATGAGATGAAGCTCGTTGCCATCGCCATCCTCGTCACCCCCCTGCTGGTGCTGCTGGGCACGGCCGTGGCGGTGATGAGCGAGGCAGGCCGCGCAGGCCTCTCCAACCCCGGCGCACACGGCTTCAGCCAGGTGCTGTATGCGCTGTCTTCTGCCGCCAACAACAACGGCAGCGCCTTCGCAGGCCTGTCGGCCAACACCCCTTTCTACAACGTGCTGCTGGCCGTGGCCATGTGGCTGGGCCGCTTTGGCGTGATCGTGCCGGTGCTGGCCATGGCTGGGTCCCTCGCCGCTAAGAAGCGCGCCACCGCCACCGATGGCACCTTGCCCACCCACGGCCCGCTGTTTGTGGCACTGCTGGCGGGCGTGGTGCTGCTGGTGGGCTTGCTGAACTATGTGCCCGCCCTCGCGCTGGGCCCGGTGGTAGAGCATCTCGTGCTCACACCCCGTTAAGAAATGGCTGGGAGATTGTGATGACTCGCAAAACATTGACCCTGTTTGACCCCGCCCTGGTACGCCCCGCGCTGCTGGAGGCTTTCAAGAAGCTGGACCCGCGCGTGCAATGGCGCAACCCGGTGATGTTTGTGGTGTACGTGGGCAGCGCCTTCACCACCGCGCTGGCCGCCAGCAAGCCCGAGGGCTTCACCGCTGCCGTGGCGCTGTGGCTGTGGTTCACCGTGCTGTTTGCCAACTTTGCCGAGGCCATGGCCGAAGGCCGCAGCAAGGCCCAGGCGGCCTCGCTGCGCGGCCTCAAAAAGCAGACCTGGGCCAAAAAGCTGGACGGCCAGTTTGACCGCACCACCCCGCGCACTGCCATGACCTGGCTGCCGCTGGAGGCCGCCCACCTGCGCAAGGGCGATGTGGTGCTGGTGGAAGCCGGTGACACCATTCCCGCCGATGGCGAGGTGATCGACGGCGTGGCCTCGGTGGACGAAAGCGCCATCACGGGCGAATCGGCCCCGGTGATCCGCGAATCGGGCGGAGACTTCTCGGCCGTGACCGGCGGCACCCGCGTGTTGTCCGACTGGATCGTGGTGCGCGTGGCCGTGAACCCCGGCGAGACCTTTGTCGACCGCATGATCGCCATGGTGGAGAACGCCAAGCGCCACAAGACACCCAACGAGATCGCGCTGACCATCCTGCTGGTGGCGCTGACCATCGTGTTCCTGGGCGTGGTGGTTACGCTGCTGCCGTTCTCGCTGTTCAGCGTGCAGGCCAGCGGCGCGGGCGAGCCTGTGAGCCTGGTGGTGCTGGTGGCGCTGCTGGTGTGCCTGATCCCTACCACGATTGCAGGCTTGCTCAGCGCTATCGGCGTGGCGGGCATGAGCCGCATGATGCAGGCCAATGTGATTGCCACCTCGGGCCGCGCGGTGGAGGCCGCAGGCGACGTGGACGTGCTGCTACTGGACAAGACCGGCACCATCACCCTGGGCAACCGGCAGGCCAGTCAGTTCGTGTCTGCCCCCGGCGTGACCGATGCCGCATTGGCCGATGCCGCCCAGCTCGCATCGCTGGCCGACGAAACCCCCGAAGGCCGCAGCATCGTGGTGCTGGCCAAGCAGAAGTTCAACCTGCGTGAACGTGATCTCTCCAGCCTGCAGGCGGTGTTTGTGCCGTTCACGGCGCAAACCCGCATGAGTGGTGTAGACCTGCCCGGCGCCCGCCTGCTCCGCAAGGGCGCGGCCGACGCCATCCGCAAGCATGTGGAAGCCCTGGGCGGGCGCTTCCCCACCGCCGTACAGACCGCAGTGGACGATGTATCGCGCCGTGGCAGCACCCCGCTGGTGGTGGCCGATGGTGCCCATGTGCTGGGCGTGGTGGAGCTCAAAGACGTTGTCAAGGGCGGCATTAAGGAGCGTTTTGCCGAGCTGCGCCGCATGGGCATCAAGACCGTGATGGTGACGGGCGACAACCGCCTGACGGCCGCCGCGATTGCGGCCGAGGCGGGTGTGGACGACTTTCTGGCCGAGGCCACACCCGAGGCCAAGCTGCAGCTCATCCGCAGCTACCAGGCGGCCGGGCAACTGGTGGCCATGACCGGCGACGGCACCAACGACGCGCCCGCCCTGGCCCAGGCCGACGTGGCCGTGGCCATGAACACCGGCACCCAGGCCGCCAAGGAGGCGGGCAACATGGTGGACCTGGACAGCAACCCCACCAAGCTCATCGAGATCGTGGAGACCGGCAAGCAGATGCTGATGACGCGCGGCTCGCTCACCACCTTCAGCATTGCCAACGACATCGCCAAGTACTTCGCGATCATCCCGGCGGCGTTTGTCACCACCTACCCGCAGCTGTCGGCCCTGAACTTCATGCACCTGGCCAGCCCCTCGTCGGCCATCCTGTCGGCCGTGGTGTTCAACGCGCTGATCATCATCTTTTTGATCCCACTGGCCCTGAAAGGCGTGACTTACCGCGCCGTGGGTGCCGCCGCACTGCTGCGCCGCAACCTGGCCATTTATGGGCTGGGGGGCATGGTGGTGCCATTCATTGGCATCAAGTTGATTGACATGGTGCTGGCCGCAGCCGGGTTGACCTGAACCAGGGCCTCCCCCTGTGTCGCTTCGCGCCTTCCCCCTCCTCTCGCTTCGCTGCGCTACGCGGGGAGCGGGACGACACCCTCGCTGCGGGGCGGCCCTTGCTCGGTGTCCCCTCGCCTGAGCAGCGCCAGTCTGATGCGCAGCTCCCGGAATTTCATTGAAAGGAAAATCGTATGCCTATCCGTATCCCCCGCGACGACGTGCCCGCCAGCCCAGGCGGCCTGCTGCGCCCTGCCCTCACGCTGTTTGTCGTGCTGTCCCTCGTCACCGGCCTGCTCTACCCGCTGGCCGTGACCGGTGTCGCACAAACGGCCTTCCCGCACCAAGCCAACGGCAGCCTCATCACCCAGGGTGGCAAGGCGGTGGGCTCCGAGCTGATCGGCCAGTCGTTCAGCGAGCCCGGCCACTTCTGGGGCCGCCCATCGGCCACAGCGCCCATGCCCTACAACGCATCGGCCTCGGGCGGCTCCAACCTGGGCCCCACCAACCCGGCGTTGACCGATGCCGTCAAGGCGCGCATTGAAGCCCTGCGTGCTGCCGACCCGGGCAACACCCGCCCAGTGCCTGTGGACCTGGTCACCACATCGGCCAGCGGGCTGGACCCACACATCAGCCCGGCAGCCGCCGCCTACCAGAGCGAACGCGTGGCCCGTGCCAGGGGCCTGCCCGTGGGACAAGTGCAAGCCTTGGTGCAGCAGCACACCGACACCCCCTGGCTGGGCCTGTTGGGTGAGCCGCGTGTGAACGTTTTGGCCTTGAATCTGGCACTCGATTCGCTATCAAATAAATAGCTATCAGCGCAATTGATACTAGCGCTTGAGGCCTATTCGACATCAAATTGGTGGATACACTGTGCCCATGCAGGATCGCCCCGACCCCGACGCGCTGCTGCAGCGCATCCAGCAAGAGCAGGCCCAGCAGCAGCGCGGGCGGCTCAAGGTGTTTTTTGGCGCCTGCGCCGGGGTGGGCAAGACCTTTGCCATGCTGTCCGCCGCCCGGGCGGCACAGGCGCAGGGCCTGCCCGTCACCATCGGCGTGGTCGAAACGCATGGCCGCACCGACACCGAGGCGCTAACCGCACACCTGCCGCGCCTGCCGCTGCGCGCCCTGCCCTACAAAGACCGCACCCTGCCCGAGTTTGACCTGGACGCCGCCCTGGCCTGGGGCGCTGCGAACCCCGAGGGCCTGGTGCTGCTGGACGAGCTGGCCCACAGCAATGTGGCCGGATCGCGCCACCCCAAACGCTGGCAAGACGCCGAAGAGCTGCTGGCCGCAGGCATCGACGTGTGGTCCACCATGAACGTGCAGCACCTGGAGAGCCTGAACGACATCGTCAGCGGCATCACCGGCATCCGCGTGTGGGAGACGGTGCCCGACCAGTTTTTTGACGCTGCTGACGAAGTGGTGGTGGTCGACCTGCCGCCCGACGAGCTGCTGGCGCGCCTGAAAGCCGGCAAGGTCTACCTGCCCCAGCAGGCAGAGCGTGCCGCTGCCAACTTCTTTCGCAAAGGCAACTTGCTGGCCCTGCGTGAGCTGGCCCTGCGCCGCACCGCCGACCGCGTGGACGACGAAATGCGCGCCTACCGCCGCGCCAGCAGCACCAGCGCCGAGGCCGTGTGGCCCAACCGCGAGGCCCTGTTGGCCTGCGTGGGCACGGGCGACAACGCCGAAAAGGTGGTGCGCAGCTGCGCCCGCCTGGCCGCCCAGCTCGACCTGCCGTGGCACGCCGTGCATGTGGAAACGCCCGAGCAGCAAGGCCAGTCGGCCACCCTGCACCCGCAGGTGGAGCGTACGCTGAAGATCGCGCAGCAACTGGGCGCCGCCGCCTGCGCCGTGCTGCCCGCAGCCCAGCCCGCCCAGGCCCTGGTGCGCTATGCGCGCGAACACAACCTTGTGCGTGTGGTCATGGGGCGCAGCACCCGGCGCTGGCCGTGGCAGGCCACGCTGGCCGAGCAGATCGGACAAAGTGCCAGCGACCTGGACCTGCTGCAGGTGGGCACACTGCCCAGCCGCAGCGCCGACACCACCGAACGCAAAACCACCCGCACCAGCACCGCAGCCCCCCGCGCTGCATTCTGGCCCGGCTACATCGCCGCCGCCCTGGCCTGCTGCATTGCCGCCGTCATTGCCACACCGCTGGCCAACGTGCTGGAGCTGACCAACATCGTCATGCTGTTTTTGCTGGTGGTGGTGGGGGTGGCGCTGCGCTTTGGTCGCGGCCCGGCCATCATGGCGGCGTTCCTGGGCGTGGGGTTTTTTGATTTCTTCTTTGTGCCGCCCCGCTTCAACTTTGCGGTGAGCGACGCGCAGTACGTCGTCACCTTTGCCGTGATGCTGGTGGTGGCCCTGGTGGTGGGCCAGCTCACCGCCGGGCTCAAGGTACAGGCCGAGGCCGCCACCGACCGCGAACACCGCGTGCGCAGCCTGTACGACATGGCGCGTGACCTGTCTGCCGCCCTGCTGCCCGAACAGGTGGCCGAGATTGGCGCACGCTTCATCACGGGCGAGTTCAGCGCAGGCAGCACGCTGGTGGTGGCCGACGATGACAACCGCCTGCAGGTGCTGCCCGGAGGCACCGCCCCCGTGGACATGGCCGTGGCGCAATGGGCATTCGAGCGCGGCGAGCCCGCAGGCCGGGGCACCGACACCTTGCACTCCAGCCCCACGCTGGTGCTGCCGCTCAAGGCGCCCATGCGCATCCGTGGCGTGCTGGTGGTGGCCATGCCCCAAGGAGAGGTGCCTGGGGTGGAACCGCGCCGCCTGCTGCAGACCTGTGCATCGCTGCTGGCCATCTCGCTGGAACGCATCCACTACATCGACGTGGCACAAAAGAGCACGGTGCAGATCGAGTCCGAGCGGCTGCGCAACTCGCTGCTCTCGGCCATCTCGCACGATTTGCGCACGCCGCTGGCCTCGCTGGTCGGCCTTGCCGAATCACTGGCCATGGTGCAGCCGCCCCTGCCTGCCCATCAACAAGAACTGACCGGCGCCATCCAGCAATCGGCCCAGCGCATGAGCGCGCTGGTCAACAACCTGCTGGACATGGCCCGCCTGGAGGCTGGGGCCGTGCAGCTCAACAAGGCCTGGCAGCCGCTGGAAGAAGTGGTGGGCAGCGCCCTCGCCGCCAGCGCCCCGGCCATAGCAACGCACCGGGTCGAAGTGACTCTGCCCGACGACCTGCCGCTGCTGCAGATCGATGCCGTGCTGATGGAGCGCGTGCTGGTCAACCTGCTGGAAAACGCCGCCAAGTACACGCCCGCAGACACCACCATCCACATCAGCGCGCAGCCCCAAAGCGACGCGGTGGCACTGACCCTCACCGATGAAGGCCCCGGCCTGCCCAAAGGCCGCGAAGAGTTGCTGTTTGAAAAGTTCGAGCGCGGCGCCCGCGAAAGCGCCACGCCCGGTGTGGGCCTGGGCCTGGCCATCTGCCGCGCCATCGTGCAGGCGCATGGTGGCAGCATCCGGGGCGATACGATCTTGAACGCTCAAGGCCAGGCTGCCGGGGCGCGCTTTACGCTGCTGCTGCCACGCGGCACACCGCCCACCGACCTGGGCGATGACGCCAACGCCTGACACCCTTGCATCCATGCCATGCCATGACCGACCTGCCCACGCACATCCTCATCGTTGAAGACGAAGCCGATATTCGCCGCTTTGTGCGCCTGACGCTGGAGACCGAAGGCCACACCGTGCACGAGGCCGCGACCCTGCAGCGCGGCCTGATCGAGGCCGGTACCCGCCGCCCCGACCTGGTGGTGCTGGACCTGGGTCTGCCCGACGGGGATGGCGTGGACTTGATCCGAGACCTGCGCACCTGGTCGGCGATGCCCATCATCGTGCTCTCGGCCCGCAGCGCCGAAGCCAGCAAGATCGCGGCGCTGGACGCAGGGGCCGACGACTACCTCGTCAAGCCCTTTGGCTCGGGCGAGCTGATGGCCCGCGTGCGCGCGCAGCTGCGGCGTAGCCAGCGGGCCTCCAGCCCAGAGGCGATACCCGTCATCCAGTTCGGCGCCATCACCGTGGACCTTGCCCGCCGCACGGTAGAGCGCCGCACGCAAAGCAATGGCGAAGGCGATGGCAGCGAGGCCCTGCACCTCACGCCCATCGAATACAAGCTGCTCACCTATCTGGCCTCCCAGCCCGACCGCGTCATCACCCACGCCCAGCTGCTCAAGGCCGTATGGGGCCCAGGCCATGCTGAAGACACGCACTACGTGCGCGTGCACATGGCCAACCTGCGCAAGAAGGTGGAGGACAACGCCTCCATGCCTCGGCACTTGCGGACTGAGGCGGGTATCGGGTACCGGTTCGTACCCTAAAGCCCGGCCTTCAAGAGTTACACCAGCACCACCATGCCGCGCTCGGCCTGCAGCATGCAGACCAGGGCTTGAGCGGCGTTAACGGCTTTTACGCTTGTAGAAGACCTGTTGCTGTAGATGGTCCGAAATCGGCTTGACCTCCGTATTCCATTGCGCCAAGTACTCTGCGCTGCAGATACCGTCCGGCGTCGCGTCCTTGAGCTCGCGCACAACCTTGAAGCCGCTTTTGGTTCGCTGATACGAGCTGTTGTAATTGATCAGCTTGTTTCGCGTCTTCATATTGGGAGGTACCTGCGTGAAGGCCACGCCGGGCACCAGCTCCAGATCGTAGGTCTCGTAGCTCGAGTACCCAAAGCATGTGCTGCGGCGGCGCGGCGCGACGTCCTCGTGCTCACCTCCCAGCCTGGAGATCGACAAGGGCAGGGAGATCACAGGCCCGAGGTGGAAGGCCCCTTGCGCGCTGGACGACAGGTAGTTGTCGATATCGAAAGCAATGCTGAAGGCATACTGGTCCGACAGCAGCTTGCTACCAGACAGGTCGCCCTTGTCGACCGTCCCCTTGCCCTTCCAGCCGGACGAAGACAGGACTTTCTTCACGAAGTCACGCTCACTCTCGCCTTGCAATTTGCGCATGTAATCACGCAAGTAAGCAGCTTTGGCGCCTTTCATCTGCACCTGCAGCGTGCCTGTCGCGCCGCCGTTGGCCGCAAGCTTCAGCGCCATGTGCATCCGCTGTTCCGTGTGGGCTGGGTTGCCCGCAGGAATCTGCGCCAGCGCCTTGCCCTCACGCACGTGGATCACAGGCTTTGCGTAAGCATCTTCCGGCAGGTAGCCAAACGGAATCTGCTTCGCCGTTGCGTCCAAATACACGCCGAAATCAGGCAGGTAGTTGATGACATGGTTCACGGTGGAAACGACGGGCGTTGCGGGCAGGTCGTAAAGGCTTCCCGAGTTAATCAGCACCTGCTCGCTGTGGACGCCAACGGCGGCCAGCAGCGCCTGCAGGAGCGTAGCGTGGTCCTTGCAGTCACCCATCTTGTTGTCCAGCACCACATCGACATCACGCGGGACCACCGCACCCACGCCAATGCAGTTGCCACCGTAAGTGATCTGGGTGGAGACCCACTCGTACAGCAGCCTCGCGCGCTCACGCGGAATTGCCTGGTTGCCAACAATTGATTCAGCCAGCGCCCGGACACGCGGTGTGGGCTGCGCCTTGGGCAGTGCGCGGTCGCCATAGGCCTTGGCGATGCTCTCGTAGTCCGGGAAGGTGCTGACCAATAAAACGGGCGTCTCTTCCAGCCGCCAGATTCCGGCATCCGCCTCGTCCCATCTGCGCGGCACAGGGTTCTGATAGCGCCATTCGCGCACCACCACATCACTTTGCACGGTGGCAGATTGCTCCTTGAGGTCATGTGCCTCAAAGCGCAAGTTCAAACCCTGAGGGGCACGCACGGTAATACGGGAATCCTGGTGCACACCGTACGGCGAGAAGCTTTGCACCGTCGAGAATGCCCCAGGAAACATCGGAACCTTGTCCTCGATCTTGTAGATCACGCCCACCGAGTCACCCACGGCCACATCAGGAAAGACCACCGAGATGCGCGAGCGGTCCGAGAACATGGGCTTGTTGCCGTCGCGCCCGTCGCTGACTTCAGTCTGGTAGTTGTTGGGCGGAACCACGATGCGGCGGCCGTCGGGCTTCTCCGTGAAAGCTTCAACGATCTGGCCCTGCTGAATGCTGCTGCTGTAGGAGAAAGAAAAGGACTTCATCCTCTCCAACGCACTGGAATGCACGATCTGATTGACTGTAGCGAAGGTGACCGAAGACTTTCCGTCTGCGGCAACGTCATAGGTCGTGTGAAGCTGCCTTGAAATCACCGGCACAGACGACGCATCGCCCGATTGCGCCATGGCGACGCACCATGAAAGCGCCAAAACTCCCGCCAGCGCGCCTCGCGCGTACCAGCGCCCTTCCTTCGTGGAACGGATCATATTTTCTCCCTCCAAATTTTTGATATTCAGCAACGCACACCCGCCAGACTCAAGGCGCTGCCGCGGTGGATGGTAAGTCAAATGCACCACACCGGCGCAGGCCTAACCAGTGCAACGCAACGCCCGCTCTCCCGCCACGCGCAGCCGCTCCTGCAGCGACGCGGGCGCCAGCACCTCAAACTCCACGTCCAGCGCCATGAGCCAGAACACCAGGGCATCGCTGGCCGCACATTCCAGCTGGCACTGCTGCCCGTTGGCCAGCGTCGTGACCACACCGGCCGACTGCGGAATGCGCCGCGCCATTTCTGCATAAGGTGCATGCAGCACCACCCGCGCCTGGTCGGGGTGCGGCGCCGCGGTGATGGAGCGGGACACATACGCCTTGAGGTCGCCGCCGTCCGGCCCGGGGCGCGGCGAGAAATGCGCGCCGACTTCGGGCTTTGCCACCATGCGGTCGATGCGAAAGGTGCGCCAATCGCCACGGTCGCAGTCCCACGCCACAAGGTACCAGCGCATGCCAGTGTGCACCATGCCCTGCGGCTCCACGGCGCGCTGGGTGGCGCGCCCCTTGCCGTCTTCGTACGAGAACCCGAGCCGCAACTGGTCGCGGCAGACCGATGCCAGCGTGGCCAACAGCGAGGCCTCCACCACGGGCCCGGTGCGGTCCAGCGGCAGGATGGTGGAGCGCAACGCGTCCACCTGCTCACGCAGCCGCAGGGGCATGGCCTGCTCCAGTTTCACCAAGGCACGCAAGGCGGGCTCTTCAATGCCGCCCACGGCACCCGCAGTGGCGGTGCGCAGCGCGATCGATACGGCCAGGGCTTCTTCATCGTCGAGCAGCAATGGGGGCAACGCCTGCCCCGCGCGAAAGGCATAGCCGCCCGCCACGCCGCTGCTGGCCTGCACCGGGTAGCCCAGCTGGCGCAGGCGATCGATGTCGCGCCGCAGCGTGCGCGGATGCACTTCCAGCCGCTCGGCCAGCTCGGGGCCCATCCAGTGGCTGCGGGTTTGCAGCAGGGACAGCAGGCGCAACAGGCGTGTGGAAGAACTGAGCATGCCGACACTGTACGTTGAATCGAGGACTGAAATTGTCCGCAATGGTTCTTACAGTGACTCCACCTTTTCTTCCACCACGACCAAGGAGTTTTCCATGTCCATCGTCCTTTACTGGCACTCCATGTCCAGCGCCACCCCGATTGCCTGCGCACTCACCGAGCTGGGCGTGCCCCACGAGCGCGTGAAGATCGACATCCGCACCGGCGAGCAGCGCCGCCCCGAATATCTCGCCCTGAACCCCAACGGCAAGGTCCCCACGCTGACGGTGGACGGTGCGCCCATGTTCGAGGCCCTGGCCATCCACCTGTGGCTGGGCCACCGCTACGGCATCGAGCGTGGCCTGTGGCCTGCCGCCGGTACGCCCGAGGCGTTGCAGGCGCTGTCGTGGTGCACCTGGGCGTACGTGACCTATGGCACGGTGCTGGTGCGCCTGCAGTTGGCCACGCAGGGCGAAGAGGCGCTGCGCAGCCCTGCCCATGCACAGGCAGCCACAGCGGGGCTGAACGACCTGCTCACCCTGCTGGATGCCCGCCTGGCCGCCCAACCCTGGATGCTGGGCGCGGACTATTCCCTGGTGGATCTGGTGGTGGGCTCGGTGCTGGGCTACAGCGTGTACCTGGGTGCCCCCGTCAATGCACACCCGCATGTGCAGGCGTGGCTGACGCGGGTGCAGGCGCGCCCTGCGATGCAAATCGAGGCCTGACGACGCCCTCAGTCGATCAAGAGTGCTGCTACAGCAGCACGATGTCGTACTGCTCCTGCCCCATCGCGCTTTCGGCCTGCAGCGAGATGGGCTTTTTGATGAAGTCCGAGAGGCCGGCCAGGTGCTGACTTTCCTCGTCCAGGAACAGCTCCACCACCCGGGCCGAGGCCACCACCCGGAACTCGCGCGGGTTGAATTGGCGGGCTTCGCGCAGGATCTCGCGCAGGATGTCGTAGCACACGCTGCGCGCGGTTTTGACGCTGCCCTTGCCCTGGCACACCTCGCAGGGCTCGCACAGCATGTGTGCCAGTGATTCGCGGGTGCGCTTGCGCGTCATCTCCACCAGACCCAGTTGCGAGAAGGTGCCAGATGACATGGTCTTGACCCTGTCGCGGGCCAGCTGCTTTTTGAACTCCGACAGCACGGCCTGCTGGTGGTCGTCCCGCACCATGTCGATGAAGTCCACGATGATGATGCCGCCCAGATTGCGCAGACGCAGCTGGCGCGCAATGGCCTGTGCGGCCTCCAGGTTGGTCTTGAAGATGGTGTCGTCAAAATTGCGAGCACCCACGTAGCCGCCGGTGTTCACGTCGATGGTGGTCAGCGCCTCGGTCTGGTCCACGATGAGGTAGCCGCCCGATTTCAAATCGACCCGGCGGCCCAGGGCCTTGGCCACCTCTTCGTCAATGGAGTACAGGTCAAAAATCGGCCGCTCACCCTTGTAGTGCTGCAGCTTGCCAGCGGCTGCGGGCATGAACTCCTGCCCGAACGCACGCAGGCGCTGGAACTGCTCCATCGAATCCAGGCGGATGGTCTGCGTGTGGTCGCCCACCAGATCGCGCAGCACGCGCTGCAGTAGGTCCAGGTCCTGGTGCAACAGCGACATGGCGGGCAGCTTGAGCGATGCCTCCTTGATGCGCGCCCAGGTCTTGCGCAGGTAGGCGATGTCTTCGGCCAGCTCGGCATCGGTGGAATCTTCGCCGTTGGTGCGCAGGATGAAGCCGCCGCCACCGCCCGTGGATTTGTCGCCCACCAGCGCCTGCAGCCGCGCGCGCAGCGCATCGCGCTCGGCGGGAGGGATCTTCTGTGACACGCCCACATGGTCGTCCTGCGGCAAAAACACCAGCAGGCGACCGGCAATGCTGATCTGCGTGGACAACCGCGCACCCTTGGTGCCGATCGGGTCCTTGATGACCTGCACCATCAGCGCCTGCCCCTCGAACACCTGCTTTTCGATCGGTACCTGCGGCTCGTTCTTGCGGGCAAATGCGGGCGGCTCGCCATCGGGCTGGCGCTGCCACACATCGGCCACGTGCAAGAAGGCCGCACGCTCCAGCCCGATGTCGATAAAGGCCGACTGCATGCCTGGCAGCACGCGCGAGACCTTGCCCAGATAGACATTGCCGACCAGACCGCGCTCCAGCGTGCGCTCGATGTGCAGCTCCTGCACCGCGCCGTGCTCCACCACGGCCACCCGGGTTTCCTGGGGGGACCAATTGATCAGGATGTCTTGTTGCATGGCGTTGTTGTTGTCTTTGGTTGGCGTCGCTCAGATCGCAAAACCCGCTGCGCGCAGCAGCTGCGCGGTCTCGTACATCGGCAGCCCCATGATGCCCGAATAGCTGCCCGCCAGGTGCTCCACATACGCCGCCGCCCGGCCCTGGATGCCGTAGGCGCCTGCCTTGCCCAGCGGCTCGCCCGTGGCCACATATGCCTCGATCTGCGCAGGTGCCATGGGCGCGAAAGTGACGCGCGATACCGACAGTGCTGTCAGCCGCTTGGTGCCTACCTGCAGAGCCACAGCGGTCAGCACGCGGTGCTCGTGCCCTGCCAGTTCAGCCAGCATGCGTGCCGCATGCGCGGCATCGTCGGGCTTGCCATAGATGATGCGGCCCAGGGCCACGGTGGTGTCGGAACACAGGATGGGCGCATCCGGTAACTGGCGCCGTGCACGCCGGGCCACGGCCGCGTCGAGCTTGAGGGCCGTCACGCGCTCCACGTACGCTGTGGGCGCTTCGCCAGGCAGCACCACCTCGATGGCTTCAGCGTCTTCGGGCTCATCGCCATCCACGTTGGGCAGCAGCAGTTCGTGGCGCACGCCCAACTGTTCAAGCAACTGGCGACGGCGCGGGCTCTGGGAGGCGAGGTAGATGAAGTCGGGCATGAACGGATTTTGAATAAAAATCGGCTAGGGATGTCCTGCATCACCCTCGCAAGTCGGTGGTAGTGCGGATCGGGATAGGCCGCAAGGCGTCTTTTTGCAGCCAATAGCCGGGCTATTGGCAAGAAAAGCAACGCAGCGGACTGCCCGAGGCCGCGCTATCACAGACCGCGGGGAGTGATGCAGGACATCCCATACGCTTATTCATCAAGCGCCAGCAGCTATGAAAACAGGAGTATTACAGACCATCATCGCAAAGGGTCTGCTTCATTCACGGTGGTAAGGATGCCCGGCGTTCACCGACCAGGCGCGGTACAGCTGCTCGATGAGCAACACACGCACCATGGCGTGCGGCAACGTCAGGTCCGAGAGGCGGATGCGCTCGTGCGCACCCTGGCGAAAGGCCGGATCCAGCCCGTCGGGGCCACCGATGACCAATGCCACATCGTCACCGCCCAGTTGCCAGCCCTTGAGCCGTTCGGCCAGGGCCTTGGTGGTGAGGTTGGTACCACGCTCGTCCAGTGCCACCACGCGCGTGCCACGCGGAATGGCGGCTTCGATGCGCTCACGCTCGGCGGCATAGAGCGTCTCCAGCGTCTTGGAGCCGCGCGGCTCGGTCTTGACGGCCTTGAGCTCGACCTTGAGTTCAGGTGGAAAACGTTTGGCGTAATCGTCGTACGCGGTCTGCGCCCAGTCGGGCACCCGCTGACCGACCGCCACTATCAGCAGCTTCATGGATCAACCTGGATGCGTGAGGGAGTCACCGCTGCCGCGCGCAAGCGATGGAGCGCGCAGCAGCTGAAACGGATCAGCCCTTGCTGCGAGCAGGTGCCTTCTTGGCCGCGGGCTTGGAGCCCGATGCGGAGGCTGGCTTGGCAGCTGCGCGCGCAGGGGACTTGGCAGCTGGCGACTTCTTGGCCGCAGGCTTCTTGGCGCCACCGGGCTTGACCACCACCGTCTTGACAGGGGTCTTGGTGGCTGCGGGCTTCTTGGTCGCCACTGCGCCAGTGGTCTTGCTGGCTGGCTTGGCGGTGCTTGTCTTGGGAGCCGATTTGGCAGGTGCAGCCTTGGCCGCAGTTTTTGCAGCGGGCTTGGGGGCTGTTTTGGCAGCAGTCTTCGCAGCGGTCTTGGCGACCGCCTTGACGGTGGCCTTGCCCGAACGGGCGGCTACGGTGGGGGCCGCCGCCTTCTTGGCGGGCGCCTTGCCTGCCGCCTTGGCGTCAGACTTGGCCGCCTTCTGGGCCGACTTCTTCTCGGCCAACTCTGTGGCCGCGCTGGACACCGGCTTGGCTGCGCCGAGCTTCAGGCGCACGGGGGTGTCGCCCCACAGCTCTTCCAGGCGGTAGTACTGGCGGATGGCCGGTTGCATGATGTGCGCCACAGCCGCGCCACAGTCCACGATGATCCATTCGCCGTTGTCTTCGCCTTCGATGCGGGGCTTGGAGAACCCAGCCTCCTTGACCGCGTCGCGTACGCTGGCGGCCAGGGCCTTGGTCTGGCGGTTGGAGGTGCCCGATGCCACGATCACCCGTTCAAACAGCGGCGAGAGATGCTCGGTGTTGAAGACCTGGATGTCTTGCGCCTTGACGTCTTCCAGGCCATCAACGATGGCGCGCTGGAGTTTGGTGACGTCTTTTTTGGCAGCGGTTTCCGATTTGGTGGAGGTGGTCATCAGGCGGTGAATAGAGAGGGAATGGAATCAATATAGCGTGCAACGCATCGCGCAGCCAGCGGGCTGGGCCTTGAGTGTTGCGCGGGTGTTGTGCTGGGGCGCTGCAGCAATATGAGGTGTTTTTGACCTCTTGCGCTCATGTGAAAAGCGCGGGCAGCTATTGAAATTATAGCTTTTGCGTTTTTCAGGCCATTGACTGCGCTGCGCCAAGGCCTTCAGCCAGCCAGTCGCGCCGCACCAAAAAGCGTTGCGTGAGGTCGGCTTCGGCCGAATCGGCTGCGTCAGAGCGCTGGTAAGACCAAGACACGAGCGGCGGCATGGACAGCAAAATGGACTCGGTTCGCCCGCCCGACTGCAGGCCAAAGTGTGTACCCCGATCCCACACCAGGTTGAACTCGACATAGCGGCCCCGGCGATACAGCTGGAAGTCGCGTTCGCGCTCGCCGTGAGGCATGCCCCGACGTTTCTCGACGATGGGCAGGTAGGCGCCGAGGAAAGCGTCGCCCACCGACTGCGTCATCGCCAGGCTTTGTTCAAAGCCCAGCTCCGAGAAATCGTCATAGAACACGCCGCCCACGCCGCGCTGCTCGCTGCGATGCTTGAGATAAAAGTACTCGTCGCACCATTGCTTGAAGCGGGGGTACTTGTCGTCGCCAAAGGTGCTGAGCGCATCGCGGCAGGTGCGGTGAAAGTGCACCGCGTCTTCTTCAAACCCGTAGTACGGTGTGAGGTCCATGCCGCCGCCAAACCAGCAGGTGGGCGCCTGACCGGGGTGACCGGCGGCGATCATGCGCACGTTCATGTGCACGGTGGGCACATAAGGGTTTCGCGGGTGGAACACCAGCGACACGCCCATGGCCTCGAACGGCGCACCCGCCAGCTCGGGCCGGTGCTGCGTGGCCGAAGGTGGCAGCTGCGGGCCGCGTACGTGGCTGAAGCCGCAACCCGCGCGCTCGAACACGCGGCCGCCTTCCATGATCTTGGTGATGCCATCACCCTGCAGCGGCTCGCCGGGCGGCTTGCTCCAGGCATCGGCCAGAAAGCGTGCGCCGCCCTCACCTTCAGCGGCTTCCACGGCTTCCAGCGCATCGGTGATGCGGGCCTGAAGGCCCACCAGGTAGCCGCGCACGCGGGTCACCGTGTCGGCTGGGTTCAAGGTCTGAGCGTCTGCCATCAGCTCTTCAGGGCACGGAAGCCGATGTCGCGGCGGTACTGCGCGCCATCAAACTGGATGCCGCGTGCCACGTCATACGCACGTTGCTGCGCCTGCTTGACGCTGTCGGCCAGCACCGTCACACACAACACCCGGCCACCGGTCACGCTGACCACACCATCCTTCAGCTGCGTGCCCGCATGGAACACCACGGCATCGTCCGCCTCAGCAGGCAGGCCAGTAATGGGGTCACCCTTGCGCGGGTTCTCCGGGTAGCCATGGGCGGCCATGACCACGCCCAGCGCGGTGCGGCGGTCCCATTGCAGTTCCATCTGGTCGAGCTTGCCGTCGGCGGCAGCGGCCATCACGTCGCTGAAGTCACTCTTCAGGCGCATCAAGATGGGCTGCGTCTCGGGGTCCCCCATGCGGCAATTGAATTCGAGCGTCTTGGGCTGGCCCTTGGCGTCGATCATCAGGCCGGCATACAGGAAGCCGGTGTAAGGAATGCCGTCCTTTTCCATGCCCCGGATGGTGGGCAGGATGATTTCACGCATCGCGCGGGCGTGCACATCGGCCGTGACCACGGGGGCGGGCGAATAAGCGCCCATGCCACCGGTGTTGGGGCCTTCGTCGCCGTCCTTCAAGCGCTTGTGGTCTTGGCTAGTGGCCAGGGCCAACACGTTCTTGCCGTCGCACAGGACGATGAAACTGGCTTCCTCGCCTTCGAGGAATTCCTCGATCACCACGCGCGCACCGCCTTCGTTGTGCGTCACACCGTATTTGTTGTCCACCAGCATGAAGTCCACCGCGTCGTGGGCCTCCTGCAGCGTCATGGCCACGACCACGCCCTTGCCCGCTGCCAGGCCGTCGGCCTTGATGACGATGGGTGCACCCAGCCGGTCCACAAACGCGTGGGCGGCGACCGGGTCGGTAAAGGTGTCGTAGTCGGCCGTGGGGATGCCATGGCGGCGCATGAAGGCCTTAGAGAAGGCCTTGGAGCTTTCGAGCTGTGCTGCCGCCTTGGTGGGGCCGAAGATGCGCAGGCCGTTGGCACGGAACTCGTCGACCACACCGGCCGCCAGTGGGGCCTCGGGGCCCACCACCGTCAGTGCGATCTTCTCGGCCTGGGCCCACGCGCGCAGTTCGCGCACGTCGGAGATCGCCACGTTTTCGAGCTTGGGGTTCAGCGCCGTGCCACCGTTGCCGGGTGCCACAAACACCTTGGTCACCTTGGGGGACTGGCTCAGTTTCCACGCCATCGCGTGTTCACGGCCGCCGCCACCAATCACAAGTACTTTCATAGGAACCTTTGGTGAACCTGGCCCGCAGCGCAGCGCTGCCGGGCAGGGTTCGAGGGAATATCAGTCGGAAAACAGGTCAGGGCAAGAAAAAGCGGTGCTCTAGGGGGCGGAGTCACAATGCCGCGTTGTGATAAACCTCCTGGGTGTCGTCCAGGTCTTCCAGCACATCCAGCAGCTTCTGCATCTTGGCGGCGTCTTCGCCGGTCAGTTCGATGGTGTTTTCAGGCCGCATGGTCACGCCCGCCACCTCGGCCGTCAGGCCTGCGGCCTCCAGCGCGTTCTTCACCGCTTCAAAGTCGGCTGGGGCGGTCAGCACCTCCACCGCGCCGTCTTCGTCGGTCACTACGTCTTCAGCGCCTGCCTCCAGCGCCACTTCCATCACCTTGTCTTCGCTGGTACCGGGGGCAAAGATCAGCTGGCCGCAGTGCTTGAACTGGAACACCACCGAGCCTTCGGTGCCCATGTTGCCACCGTGTTTGCTGAACGCATGGCGCACTTCGGCCACGGTGCGCACGCGGTTGTCGGTCATGGTGTCGATCATGATGGCTGCGCCGCCAATGCCATAGCCTTCGTAGCGGATTTCTTCGTAGGTCAGGCCTTCGGCGTTGCCCGTGGCCTTGTCGATGTTGTACTTGATGCGGTCGGCGGGCATGTTGGCCGCCTTGGCCTTGTCCACCGCCAGGCGCAGGCGGGGGTTGGCAGACAGGTCGCCGCCACCGGCACGGGCGGCTACAGTGATTTCACGAATGATGCGGGTCCAGATCTTGCCGCGTTTTTCATCCTGGCGCCCTTTGCGGTGCTGGATATTCGCCCATTTACTGTGTCCTGCCACGAGAAGTCCTTTTGTATTGATTTAATCTAGTCGGTGGATTTTACTTTTTGCCGAACCCGTACCCCCGAGGAAACCCGAAATGGCCGAACCCCTGCTGATTGCCAAGCACGACACGATTGAATGCCACCTGCTTCCCGGCCTGGCCAACCGCCACGGGCTCATCACCGGCGCCACCGGCACGGGCAAGACCGTCACCCTGCAGACCCTGGCGGAAAACTTCTCCCGCATCGGTGTGCCAGTATTCATGGCCGACGTGAAGGGCGACCTCACGGGCGCCAGCCAGCCCGGCAAGATCGGAGACAAGCTGGCCGCCGTGCTCAAGGAGCGGGGCCTGGACCTGCCCACGCCCCTGGCCTGCCCCACCACGCTGTGGGATGTGTTTGGCGAACAGGGCCACCCGGTGCGCGCCACGGTGTCGGACATGGGCCCGCTGCTGCTGGGCCGCATGCTCAACCTGAACGAGACCCAGCTGGGCGTACTCAACCTGGTCTTCAAGATTGCCGACGACAACGGCATGCTGCTGCTGGACCTGAAGGACCTGCGCGCCATGCTGCAATATGTGGGCGACAATGCCAAGGACTTCACCACCGAGTACGGCAACGTGAGCGCCGCCAGCGTGGGCGCCATCCAGCGCGGACTGCTGCAGATCGAGCAGCAAGGCGGCACGCAGTTCTTCGGCGAGCCCATGCTCAACATCCAGGACTTCATGCAGACCGTGGACGGCCATGGCGTGGTCAACATCCTGGCGGCCGACAAGCTCATGAACTCGCCGCGTCTGTACGCTACGTTCTTGCTGTGGATGCTGTCGGAGTTGTTCGAGCAACTGCCCGAAATCGGCGACCCGGACCAGCCTAAACTGGTGTTCTTCTTTGACGAGGCCCACCTGCTGTTCAACGAGGCGCCCAAGGTGCTGGTGGAGCGCATCGAACTCGTGGTGCGCCTGGTGCGCTCCAAGGGCGTCGGGGTTTACTTCGTGACCCAAAACCCGCTCGACATCCCCGACAGCGTGCTGGCCCAACTGGGCAACCGCGTGCAGCACGCGCTGCGCGCCTTCACCCCGCGCGACCAAAAGGCCGTGAAGGCCACGGCCACCACAATGCGGCAAAAACCGGGGCTGGACATTGAAACCGCCATTACCGAGCTGGCCGTGGGCGAGGCGCTGGTGAGCTTTCTGGACGCCAAGGGCCGCCCCAGCGTGACCGAGCGCGTGTTTGTATTGCCTCCCGGCAGCCAGTTGGGCCCTATCACCCCGCAGCAGCGCCAGGCCCTGATGGCCAGTTCTCTGGTCGCGGGTGTGTATGAAAAGGCGGTGGACCGCGAGTCGGCCTACGAAAAACTCAAGGGCCGCGCCGCCGAAGCTGGCGGGCAGGCGGGCAACACAGCGGGCGGGGGCAACGGCAAGGTGGCCACCGGTACGCCCACCGAAGAAGGCGGCGGCCTGCTGGGTGGGCTGAACGATGTGCTGTTTGGCAGCACCGGCCCGCGAGGCGGCAAACGCGACGGCCTGGCGCAGACCATGGCCAAGTCCGCCGTGCGCACCATGGGCACCACGATCGGCAAGGAGATTTTGCGGGGCGTGCTCGGCGGCATCTTTGGCGGCGGCAGCAAGCGCCGCTGACGCCGTTGGGACGGCGCCCGGCGTCATAGACCGGCGGCGCCCCTCCCGCCATTGGCTCGCCTCCCTGTGAAAGCGCACAACATGGCGCCTGTGACCTTTTGACGACACCCCGCGATTCGTCACAAATCAGTCACATGGCCGCCGTGAAATCGCCATACACAACAACAAAAAGAAGGAGGGACGATGACACGCATTGAAAACGTTCTGCTGCGCTGGGGCGGCAAGGTCATGCTGCTGGCCATTGGGGTGTGGGTGGCAGCCATCCTCGGCATCTTTGCAGGCGCCTGGCGCCTGCGCTGGCCCTGGGTCCTGTACTTCATTGCCACCGTCATCATCACGGCGCTGGTGATCCAGTGGACCAACGCAGTGCGCCAGCGCTACATCCGCGAGGCTCCCCTGCCCCGCTTTCTGCAGCGCAGGCTGCGCGAAACCTACCCCCACCTGAGCACCCGCGACTGTGAGCTGGTGGAACGCGGCCTGCGCCAGTTCTTCATGGCCTGCCTGCGCAGCAACCAGCAGTTTGTGGCCATGCCATCCAAGGCGGTCGATGCGCTGTGGCATGAATTCATCCTGCACACGCAGGCGTACAAGCTGTGGTGCCAGAACGCACTGGGTTTCTTCTTGCACCACACACCCGCCGAGGCGCTGGGCCACAAGGCGCGCCACAACGACGGACTGCGCCGCTGCTGGTACTGGGTGTGCAAGGAAGAATCCATCGACCCCAAGGCGCCCAGCCGCCTGCCCCTGCTGTTTGCGCTGGACGCCAAGTTCGCGATTGCCGGAGGCTTCAGCTACGTGCCCGACTGCTCCGACATCGCCCGCAAAAGCGACGCGGGTGGCAGCGGCGGCGACAGCTACTGCGGCACCAGTTTTTCGGACGGCAGCTACAGCGGCAGCTCGGGCGACTTTGGCGGCGCCGAGAGTTCGGATGCAGGCAGTGACGGCGGCGGGGATGGCGGGGGAGACGGCGGCGGTTGTGGTGGTGGCGGGGACTGAGCGCCTGAACCACCGACCCCGTTGGCGACACAACGCCAGCCCCAATCACTCTCTTTTTGATAGCTACCCGGGCATGATGCACTAGCGCCTGCAGCCAAAATTGCCTGAAATCAAGCCCAGTCACCCAGGCGACGACCGGGCCTGCGCACACCGGTCTACAGTGGCACCCCATGAACACCCTCACCTGCTTTTCCCTCAGCATCACTGACCATGTGGCCCATCTGGTTCTGAACAAACCCGAGGCCATGAATACCATGCACCCCACCTTCTGGCGCGAGCTGGACGCGGTGCTGGCACAGCTGCACCAGGCGGGCGCGGCGCGGGCGCTGGTCATCAGCAGCACCGGCAAACATTTCAGCGCGGGCATGGCGCTGGAAACCTTTGGCGGCGCCATCACGATGGACGACCAGAGCCCCGAGGGCCGTGCCGCCATCTTTGACCTGCTGACGGACATGCAGGCCACCTTCACCCGCATCGACAACCTGCGCATCCCCGTCATCATGGCCATCCACGGCGGCTGCATCGGCGGAGCGGTGGACATGGTCACCGCAGGCTGCATCCGCTATGCCACGGCCGACGCTTTCTTCTGCATCCAGGAAATCAACATCGGCATGGTGGCCGACGTGGGCACGCTGCAACGCCTGCCCAAGCTCATCCCCCTGGGCGTGGTCAAGGAGCTGGCGTACACCGGCCGCCGCCTGAGCGCAGCCAAGGCCCTGGACTATGGCCTGGTCAATGAAGTGTTCGACACACAGGATGCCATGGTGGCCGCCGCACTGCAATGCGCGAAGGAGATCGCCTCCAAACCACCCGTCGCCATCTGGGGCACCAAGCAGGCCGTGAACTACGCGCGCGACCACAGCGTGGAAGACAGCCTGCGCCAGATGGGCTGGCTGCAGGGCGCCATCTGGAGCAACCAGCATGTGCGCGAATCGGTCACGGCCATGAAGCAAAAACGCGCGGGCGAGTTCCCGGCGCTCACACCATTGCAACGGTTCAGCGAGCTGGGCTGAGCGCCGCCGGGCCGCGCCATGCGGCCCGGATTGTGGGGCGCGCACGGGCATGTGCCACATCAAAATGTATAGCTGCCCAGGCATGCAGCACTAGCGCTTGCAAGCCCTTTTGCTTGAAATGGCGAGGCAAAGGGCTATCATCAGGCTTCAAGGGCTGCGCCAGTTATGGCCGTCTTCCAGCCCTGTCCACAAGGATGCCGCCACCATGACGCTGCCCAGCCTGACCCCACCCACCTACGACGATGTGGCCGCTGCCGCGCACCGGCTCAAGGGCATGGCGCACCGCACGCCCGTGCTGCGCTCCAGCACCGCCGACGAGCGGCTGGGCGCGCAGCTGTTCTTCAAGTGCGAGAACCTGCAGCGCACCGGCGCGTTCAAGTTCCGGGGCGCGTTCAACACCCTGGCCCAGTTCACCGACGAGCAGCGCGAACGCGGTGTGCTCGCCTTCTCGGCGGGCAACCACGCGCAGGCCATTGCACTGTCGGCCCGGCTGCTGGACATGCCTGCCGCCATCGTCATGCCCGAGGACGCCCCCGCCTCCAAGATGGCCGCCACGCGCGACTATGGCGCCCAGGTCGTCACCTACAACCGCTACACCGAAGACCGCGAGGCCATCAGCCGCCGCCTGGCGCTGGAGCGCGGCATGACGCTGGTCCCCCCGTTCGACCACCCCCATGTGATCGCGGGCCAGGGCACGGCGGCCAAGGAGCTTTTTGAAGAAGTGCCCGACCTGGACTACCTGTTCGTCTGCGTCGGCGGCGGCGGCCTGCTTGCGGGCAGCCTGCTGGCCGCCGAGGCCCTGGCGCCGCAATGCCGGGTGGTAGGGGTGGAGCCCGCAGCGGGCAACGACGGCCAGCAGTCGGTCAAGGCCGGGCATGTGGTGCAGATCCCCACGCCCCACACCATTGCCGACGGCGCACAAACCCAGGCGCTGGGCCAGCTCACCTTCCCCATCATCCAGCGCCTGGCCGACGACATGGTCACCGCCACCGACGAGCAACTGGTCGAGTCCCTGCGCTTTTTTGCCGAACGCATGAAGATCGTGGTCGAGCCCACAGGCGCCCTGGCCTTCGCCGGGGCACAGCATGGCAACGTCGACATCCACGGAGCGCGCGTCGGCATCCTCATCAGCGGCGGCAACGTCGATTTGTCGCGGCTGGCACGGTTTCTGGCAGACTAGCCCCCACTTTTTCACTCACCGCGCGGCAGAGCGCGCCTGTTCGTCAGCGCAAAGGCCTCTGCCCTTCTCCTTTCAGGTTCCCCATGAGCAACGTCACCGTCATCACCCACCCCCTCGTCCAGCACAAGCTCACGCTGATGCGCAAGAAGGACGCGAGCACCAACAGCTTCCGCCGCCTGCTGGGCGAACTCTCCACGCTGATGGCCTACGAAGTCACGCGCGACATGCCACTGCAGGACGTGCAGATCGAAACCCCGCTGGAGACCATGACCGGCAAGATGATCGACGGCAAGAAGCTGGTGCTGGTCTCCATCCTGCGCGCGGGCAACGGCTTTCTGGACGGCATGCTCAACGTGGTGCCCGGCGCCCGCGTGGGCCACATCGGCCTGTACCGCGACCCGGCCACGCTGCAGCCGGTGGAGTACTACTTCAAGATGCCGTCCGAAATGGACGAGCGCGACATCATCGTGGTGGACCCGATGCTCGCTACCGGCAACTCGGCCGCCGCCTGTGTGGACCGCCTCAAGAAGCTCAACCCCCGCTCCATCAAGTTCGTGTGCCTGCTGGCCGCCCCCGAAGGTGTGGCCACGCTGCAAAAGGCCCACCCCGACGTGCCCATCTTCACCGCCGCCATCGACCGCGAGCTGAACGACCACGGCTACATCCTGCCGGGCCTGGGCGATGCGGGTGACCGCATTTTTGGCACCAAATAAGCGCACAACGGCAGCGCCCGTGCACCAGCCACCGCAGGGCCTGCCGCCCAGCGGTGGCTTTTTTTTCATCACCGGGCCTCTCTGCGTTGCATAACAGCCCATTGGGAGCCCTACCCTGGTGGGGTGCCCCAGCCTGGTTTCCTGATGCGCTGCACGCATGCACCATTTTTTTACCAACTGGTGGCTTTCCTCTGGCAGACTTGCCGCTGGTTTGCAGTTACACAGCCACCGACTGGCGCGCTCCTTGCTTGGTAGCAGCACACCCAACCTCCTTGTTTGCTTGTCTGAAGGAACCCCACCATGACCACTCGCCGCATCTTCACCGGACGCCTGCTCTGCACCTCCATGGCCCTCTCGGCCGCCATGGCGATGGCGCCCTCTTTGGCCTTCGCACAGTCCAAGATCAAGGTCGCGGCGATCTACACGGTGCCTTTTGAACAGCAATGGGTCAGCCGCATCCACAAGGCCCTCAAGGCCGCCGAGGCACGTGGCGAAATCGAATACAAGGCCAGCGAAAACGTGAGCAACGCCGACTACGAGCGCGTGATGCGCGAGTACGCCACCGGCGGCAACCAGCTCATCGTGGGCGAGGCCTTTGCGGTAGAGGCCGCCGCCCGCAAGGTGGCCAAGGACTTCCCCAAGACTTCGTTCCTGCTCGGCTCCTCCGGCAAGCCGCAGGCGCCCAACTTCAGCGTGTTCGACAACTACATCCAGGAGCCCGCGTACCTCAGCGGCATGGTGGCTGGCGGCATGACCAAGACCAACAAGATCGGCATGGTGGGCGGCTTCCCCATCCCCGAAGTCAACCGCCTGATGCACGCCTTCATGGCGGGCGCCAAGGAGACCAACCCCAAGGTCGAGTTCACCATCACCTTCATCAACAGCTGGTTTGACCCACCCAAGGCCAAGGAAGCCACCTTCGCCATGATCGACAAGGGCGCCGACGTGCTCTACGCCGAGCGCTTTGGCGTGAGCGACGCGGCCAAGGAAAAAGGCAAGCTCGCCATCGGCAACGTGATCAATACGCAAGAGCAGTACCCCGACACCGTGGTGGCATCGGCCCTGTGGCACATGGAGCCCAGCATCGAGCGCGCGCTCAAGCTGGTCAAGGACGGCAAATTCACCGCCGAGGACTACGGCCCGTATTCGATGATGAAGCACAAGGGCTCCGAACTCGCGCCCCTGGGCACATTCGAGAAGAAGGTACCGGCCGACATCGTCGCCAAGGTCAAGGCCAAGGAGGCCGACATCCTGGCCGGCAAGTTCACCGTGAAGGTGGACGACAGCCAGCCCAAGTCCACGGCCAAGTAAGCACCGGATGCAGCGGGCGCCGTGCCCGCGTCCTCAACTTCTGTGCACAGGCCACCCCAGCAAAGCGGTGGCCTGTTTGTTTTGATGCTCACCGCTATTGGCTCACCGATCATGTTTTCGCACCACACCACCAAGCCGACTCTGACAACGCGGTGCACCCGCCTGCTGGGCGCCCTGGCCCTGGCCGCCGTGGTCGCGGGCTGTGCCGCCACCTCGCCTGGCAAAACAGCCGTGCGGCTGGACGACACGCCCCGCATCGCCGTCATCTCCGCCTTTGCGCCCGAGCTGACCGTGCTGTTGCCCCAGGTGCAGCAGCCTTCCAAGCACAGCATCAACGGCGTGGAGTTCACCACCGGCACGCTGGAGGGCAAACCCGTGGTGGTTTTCCTGTCGGGCATCAGCATGACCAACGCGGCCATGAACACCCAGCTGGTGCTGGACCGCTTCCACGTGAGCCATGTGGTCTTCAGCGGCATCGCGGGCGGCGTGAACCCTAGCCTGCACATTGGCGACGTGACGGTGCCTGCGCAGTGGGGCCAGTACATGGAATGGCTGATGGCGCGCGAAGACAAACCCGGCCAGTACAGCGCCCCCGCGTGGATGCAAAGCGAGCTGACGATGCCCGCCTTCGGCATGATGCACCCGCGCCCGGTGGAGGTGCGATCGGCTGCCAACCCCCAGCTCAGCAAGAAGTTCTGGTTCGAAGCCGACCCGAAGATGCTGGCCACCGCCCGCAGCCTGCAGAACGTGGGCCTGGAGCACTGCCTGGCCGCCACCTGCCTCAAGCAGCGCCCACAACTGGTGGTGGGCGGCAACGGCGTATCGGGCCAGGCCTTTGTGGACAACAAGGCCTTCCGCGAGTACGCCTTCAAGACCTTCGGGGCCAACGTGCTCGACATGGAAACCGCCGCCACCGCCATGGTCGCCCACAGCAATGGCGTGCCCTACATCGCCTTCCGGTCACTGAGCGACCTCGCCGGTGGCGGCGAGGGCGAGAACGAAATGGGCACCTTCATGGGCCTGGCGGCCGCCAACTCGGCCAAGGTGTTGCGGGCGTTTCTGGCGGCGTGGAAGTAGATGGCCTCCACCAACGCCCCCGTCCTGAAACTGTCGGACATCACCAAACGCTTCGGCAAGCTCGTCGCCAACGACGCCATCAGCCTGACCCTGGCACGCGGCGAAGTGCTGGCCCTGCTGGGCGAAAACGGCGCAGGCAAGTCCACGCTGATGTCCATCCTGTTCGGGCACTACGTGGCTGACGAAGGCAGTATCGAAGTCTTCGGCCAGCCCCTGCCGCCCGGCCAGCCGCGTGCAGCGCTGGCGGCGGGCATTGGCATGGTGCACCAGCACTTCACGCTGGCCGACAACCTCACGGTGCTGGACAACGTGCTGCTGGGCAGCGAGCCGCTGTGGCAGCCCTTCTCACGCCGCAGCGTGGCGCGCGCCAAGCTGCTGGCGGTGTCACAGCAGTTTGGCCTGCCAGTGAGCCCCGATGCGAAGGTCGGCAGCCTCTCGGTGGGCGAGCGCCAGCGGGTCGAAATCTTGAAGGCCCTCTATCGGGGCGCCCGCATCCTCATCCTGGACGAACCCACCGCCGTGCTCACCCCGCAAGAGAGCGAGGCACTGTTCGACACCCTGGCGCAAATGGTGGCGCAGGGCCTGTCCATCATCTTCATCAGCCACAAGCTGGGCGAGGTGCTGCGTGTATCGCACCGCGTGGCCGTGCTGCGCCAGGGCAAGCTGGTGGCAGAGGCGCCTGCGCGGGGCACCACGCAAGGGCAATTGGCGCAGTGGATGGTGGGTCACGCGATTGAAGCGGCCGAACGCCGCCCCGCGGGGAGCGTGGGCGAGCCCATCTGCACGCTCAACAACGTGAGCACCGCGCCCACGGGGCGCGATCGGTTGCACGAGGTCTCCCTCGCCCTGCGCGCTGGCGAGATCGTGGCGATTGCGGGCGTGAGCGGCAACGGCCAAGTGGCACTGGCCGACCTGCTGTGCGGCGTGCGCAGCGCCTCCACCGGCCAGGTCACGCTGCGCGGCGCACCGTTGCAAGCGCGGCCTGCCTGGCTAGTAAGCCAGGGCGTGGCCCGCATCCCCGAAGACCGCCACGCCGTGGGCGTGGTGGGCGACCTGCCCGTGTGGGAGAACGCGGTGGCCGAACGCCTGCGCGGGCCCTGGTTTGCGCACCCGTGGTTCCGCGCCTTCTGGGTCAAACGCCGCGCCGCGCGCCAGCACGCGCAGCGCGTGGCCGAGACCTTTGACGTGCGCGGCGGCGGTGCCGACGCGCCCGCCCGGTCGCTGTCGGGCGGCAACATGCAAAAGCTCATCCTGGGCCGGGCGCTGATGCCGCCGAAGGACGCAGCAGGCTACACCGCGCCTGCGCCCCAGCTCATCGTGGCGCACCAGCCTACTTGGGGGCTGGACATTGGCGCGGTGATGTTTGTGCAGCAGCAGCTCATCAACGCGCGCGATGCGGGAGCGGCCGTGCTGCTGATCTCGGACGATCTGGACGAAGTGCTGGCGCTGGGTGACCGTGTGGCCGTCATGCACGACGGACAACTGAGCGAGGCGCGACGCGCCGAAGACTGGACACGCGAAGCCATCGGCCTGGCCATGGCGGGCGCTGCCCATTGAGCGACAACAACAAGAACAACCCAGCATGAGACTTGAAAAACGCAACCACACCTCCCCAGCCGCCTACGTGCTGGCGCCGGTGGGCGCCGTGGTGTTCACACTGATCGTCAGCGCCCTGCTGGTGCTGTGGGCTGGCGCGCCCGTGGGGCAGACCTATGCGCTGCTGCTGCAGGGCGCCTTCGGCTCGGTGTTTGCGCTGACCGAAACCCTCACCCGCGCCACGCCGCTGATCCTGACCGGGCTGGCAGCCGCCGTGGCCTTTCGCGCGCGGCTGTTCAACATCGGGGCCGAGGGGCAGCTCTATGCCGGGGCGCTGGCCGCCGTGGCCGTGGGCGGCATGCATGGGGGCACGGGGCTGGAGTGGTCGCCCTATCTGCTCTTCCCACTCATGATGCTGGCGGCCGCGCTGGCGGGCGCGGCGCTGCTGCTGGGCCCGGCGCTGATGAAGGCGCGGCTGGGCGTGGACGAGGTGGTCACCACACTGCTGCTCAACTTCATCATGCTGCTGCTGGTGTCAGCCCTGCTCGATGGGCCGATGAAAGACCCGCTCTCCATGGGCTGGCCGCAGAGTGTGGCATTACAGGGCGACCTGGAACTCTCCAAGCTGGTGCCTCAGACGCGGCTGCACACGGGGCTGCTGTGGGCCGTGTCGCTGGCCGTGATGCTGTGGGCGCTGCTGGCACGCACTGTGCCGGGGTTTGACATTCGTGCTGCGGGAGCCAATGCACGCGCTGCTGCCTTTGCGGGCGTGCCCATCACCCGCACGGTGGTGCTGGTCGCCTTGCTCTCCGGCGGGCTCGCAGGCTTGGCTGGCGCCATCGAAGTGGCCGGTCGCACTGGTTATGTAACGCTCGACATGTCGCCCGGCTACGGCTACAGCGGCATCGTGATCGCCATGCTGGCCGGACTGCACCCGCTGGGCGTGATTGCGGCGGGCACCTTTGTGGCGGGCGTGCTGGTGGGGGCTGACAGCATGAGCCGCGCGGTGGGCGTGCCTACCTACATTGCGGATGTGATCGTGGCGACTTCGCTGATTGCGGTGCTGGTGGCCGGGCTGCTGACGCAGTACCGCGTGCGGTGGAAGTGAAGCAGCCATGACAACCCATACACACCACAATTTCAAGCCAAATAGGCCTCTGGCGCTAGTGAATCATGCGCTAGATGCTATCGAAATGAAAGCAAATTTCCACGGAGCAGCCGCATGACCGAACTGCTCGACATCCTCGCCAACCCCGCGTTCTGGATTGCCACCCTGCGGGTCGCCACCCCGCTCATTCTGGGCACGCTGGGGGTTTTGCTGTGCGAACGCGCCGGGGTGCTCAACCTGGGCATTGAAGGGATCATGGTCGCTGGCGCCTTCACTGGTTGGCTCACGGTGTACACGGGCCACGGACTGTGGGCCGGGGTGCTGGTGGCGGCGCTCACCGGCGCAGTGTTTGGATTGCTGCACGCATGGCTCACCGTGGGGCTGGCGCTGTCGCAGCATGTGTCCGGGCTGGGCATCACGCTGCTGGCCACGGCGCTCAGCTACTACGGCTACCGGGTGAGCTTCCCCAAGGTGAACACGCCACCCACCATCGAGCCCTTTGCACCGATGGAATGGCTGGGCATTCCTGTCCTGTCGGCACAAACCCCACTCACGCTGCTGGCCCTGCTGCTGGTGCCGCTATTGGCCTGGGTGCTGATGCGCACCCCCCTGGGCCTGGCGGTACGCATGGTGGGCGAGAACCCGCAGGCGGCCGAGGGCCAGGGCATCTCGGTGGCGGCCATGCGCACCGGCGCCATCGTGGCCGGGTCGGCGCTGATGGGCGTGGCGGGCAGCTTCCTCACCCTGTCGGCGTTCAACGCGTTTTTCTTCAACATGATCAACGGGCGCGGCTGGATCTGCGTGGCGCTGGTGGTGTTTGCCTCGTGGCGGCCTGGCAAGGCGCTGCTGGGTGCGCTGCTGTTTGCCTTCTTTGACGCGCTGCAGCTGCGGCTGCAGCAGGCGGGCGATGCGTGGCTGCCGTACCAGGTGTATCTGATGCTGCCGTACCTGCTGTCCATCCTGGCGCTGGTGCTGGTGGCACGCAAGGCGGCGTATCCGCAGGCGCTGATGAAGCCCTACCGCAAGGGGGAGCGGTGAGAAGATGCGAATGAGCCCACCACGCCCGATTCATTCATACCCTCTGGTCGGACCACACCGCAAACTCGTTGCCGCTGGGCTCTGTGAAATGAAAGCGCCGTCCTCCCGGAAAGTCGAACACCGGCTTGACCACATGGCCACCTGCCGCCTCCACCTTGGCCAATGTGGCTTCGAGGTCTGCGCTGTAGAACACCAGCAAGGCGCCGCCAGTGGCTGGAGTGGAACAAAGGCTGGCGCGGAAGAAGCCGCCGTCCAACCCCTGGCCCGAGAAGGCCGTGTATTCGGGGCCATAGTCCACAAAGGTCCATGCAAAGGCCTTTTCAAAGAACGACTTCGTGGCGGGCACATCGCACGCGGCAAATTCGACGTAGTTCAGCTTTTCATGTGCGTTCATCGGATGACCCTTTCTTCTTGAGACCCCGCAGTGTGCCAGCGCGTCCCGACGAATATCTACACTCCCCCACCATGCTCGACCTGCTCATCACCCACGCCAGCCTGCCCGACGGCCGCCAGAACATGTCCATCGCCGTGCAAGGCGGCCGCATCACCGAAGTGACCGAAGGCCTGCAAGCCCCCGCGCATGAGACGGTGGATGCCGGTGGCCTGCTGGTGAGCCCACCGTTTGTGGACGCGCATTTCCACATGGATTCGACCCTGAGCTACGGCCAGCCGCGCGTGAACGAGAGCGGCACGCTGCTCGAAGGCATTGCGCTGTGGGGCGAACTCAAGCCCACGCTGACCCACGACGCCATCGTGCAGCGCGCGCTGCAGTACTGCGACATGGCCGTGGCGCGCGGGCTGCTGGCCATCCGCAGCCATGTTGACACCAGCCACCCCAGCCTGCTGCCGGTGCAGGCGCTGCTGGATGTAAAGCAGCGCGTGGCGCCGTACCTGGATTTGCAACTGGTGGCCTTCCCACAAGACGGCGTGCTGCGCGCGCCCGGAGGGCTGGCCAACCTGAAGCGCGCGCTGGACATGGGTGTGGACGTGGTGGGCGGCATTCCGCACTTCGAGCGCACCATGGCCCAAGGGGCCGAGAGCGTGAAGATCCTTTGCGAACTGGCGGCCGAACGCGGCAAACGCGTGGACATGCACTGCGACGAATCCGACGACCCGCACTCGCGCCACGTGGAAACCTTGGCGTACGAAACCCAGCGCCTGGGCCTGCAGGGCCGCGTGACGGGCTCGCACCTCACCTCCATGCACAGCATGGACAACTACTACGTGAGCAAGCTGATGGCGCTGATGGCTGAGGCCGACCTGGGCGTGGTGGCCAACCCGCTCATCAACATCACGCTGCAAGGCCGCCACGACACCTACCCCAAGCGCCGTGGCATGACCCGCGTGCCCGAGCTGATGGCTGCGGGCCTGACGGTGGCGTTTGGCCACGACTGCGTGCTCGACCCCTGGTACAGCGGCGGCAGCGCCGACATGCTGGAGGCCGCGCACATGGGCCTGCACGTGGGACAGATGACCAGCCAGGCCGCGATGCGGCAGTGTTTTGATGCGGTGACGGTGAATCCCGCCAAGCTGCTGGGGCTGGAGGGCTACGGTATCGCCCCCGACTGCCATGCCGACCTGGTGCTGCTGCATGCGCGCAACCCGGTGGACGCCATCCGCCTGCGGGCCACGCGCCTAGGTGTGTGGCGGCGCGGCCAACGGGTGGCCAGCAGCCCGGTGCCCGTGGCGCAGCTGAACCTGACTGGGCGGCCCGGCAGCGTGGATTTTGCATCGAATTAGCTCCAAGCGCTAGTGAATCATGCCTTGATAGCTATACATTCAATAGCAAAAACATCTCTCCGACATTCACGCCATGCGCGCAATCGTCTTGCGAAACCGCGCCAGCGCCAGGCTGAACAGCACGGCCCCAATGCCCAACAACCACACCAGCGACGGCCACACGACAGCCCATCCCGCGCCCCGGTAGAGGATGGCCTGGGCCAGCTCGGTGAAGTGCGTGGTGGGCGCCAGGGCCATGCCGTACTGCACCCACAGCGGCATGCTCTCGCGCGGGGTGACGCCGCCGGACAGCATCTGCAGCGGCATCATCACCAGCACCATCAGCAGCCCAAACTGCGGCATGCTGCGCGCCACCGTGGCCATGAAGATGCCCATGGACGTGGTGGCAAACAGATGCAGCGTGGCCCCCAGCAGAAACAGCGGTACCGAGCCTTCGATGGGCACACCAATCGCCCAGCGGATCACCGCCGTGAGCGACACCCAGGTAGCCACCAGCACCACCAGCGCCATGGCCCAGACCTTGGCCAGCATGATCTCGCCGGGGGTGACGGGCATCACCAGCAAATGCTCCACCGTGCCATGCTCGCGCTCGCGGATCAGCGCGGCGCCGGTGAGGATGATGGAGAGCATGGTCACGATGTTGATCAGCTCCATCAGCGAGCCGAACCACGCGGGGTTGAGCGCTGGATTGAAGCGCGAGCGCACCGTCAGTTCGATGGGTTGCGCGGCCACAGTGCGGTCGCGCTGCACGAACTCGGCCACCTCCAGCTGCACGATCTGCTGCACCGCCCCATTGGCCGCAAACGCCTGCCCCATGCGCGTGGCGTCGATGTTGAGCTGCACCTGCGGCACCCGGCCCGCCAGCACGTCGCGCTGGAAATGCGCGGGGATGTGCAGCACCAGCGTGAAGCGGCCGGCGTCCAGCCCCGGGTCCACCTCGCGCATGCTGATCATGGCGGGGCGTGTGAACTGGGGCGCGTAGAACGCGGTGGCGATGCGCTGGGACAAGGCCGAATCGTCCTCGTCCACGATGGCAATGGGCACATGGTGCAGCGTTTCGGGCTGCGCCATGCCCGCCGAATACACCGCCAGCGTGGTCGTGTAGACGATGAGGAACAGCATGGCCGGGTCACGCCACAGGCTCCACAGCTCCTTGATGCCTAACCTGAAAATGTTCGACCAGCGGCCACGCAGCGCCATGTCAGGTCTCCTGCTTGCGTAACAGCAAGATCGCCGCGCCAACGATGACCGGCACTGCCAACAGCATCGGCCAGAACTCGGCCTGCAGATCCTGCAGGCCCAGCGCCTTGTTGAACACGCCCCGGCTGATGGTGAACATGTGGCTGGCCGGGTAGGCCTCTCCGAACCGGCGCGCAAAGCCCGTCATGGACGACACCGGGTTGATGAGCCCCGCAAACTGCACCGCCGGGATGAGCGTACCCACCATGGCAAAAAACATGGCAGCAATCTGGCTGCGCGTAACGGTGGAGGCCAGCAGCCCCATGCCCGTGGAGCACAGGCTGAACAGCACGGCCCCCAGCGTGAGCGTGGCAAAGCTGCCGGTGATGGGCACGCCAAACACCGTCACGGCCGCCAGGCACATGAGGCCAAAGTTGAACAGCGCCAGCAGCACATAGGGCAGCTGCTTGCCCAGCATGAATTCGGTGCGCGTGGTGGGCGTCACATACAGATTGATGATGGAGCCCAGCTCTTTCTCGCGCACCACGGCCAGGGCCGTGAGCATGGCGGGCAGCATGAGCAACAGCAGCGGGATCACGGCAGGCACCATGGACGGGAGGCTGCGCACGTCGGGGTTGTAGCGGTAGCGCGGCTCCACCTCCAAGAGGCCCCGGGGCACCACGCCCGTGCGGCTGCGGCTTTGCTCCACCAGCCATTGCTGGTGCAGGCCCTGGGCATAGCCGATGACGGTTTCGGCGCGCTGGGGCATGGCCCCGTCCACCCAGGCACCGATCTGCACCGGCTGGCCGCGTGCCACGTCGCGCGCAAAGCCGGGCGGGATCTCCAGCGCCAGCGATATCTCGGCGGAGCGCATGCGCGCATCCAGCTCAGCGTAGGTGGTGATGGGCGGCTGCTCGGTGAAGTAGCGCGAGCCCGCCAGGTTCAGCGTGTAGGTGCGGCTCAGCGCGGTCTGGTCCCGGTCCAGCACGGCAAAGCGCAGGTTCTCCACGTCCATGCTGATGCCGTAGCCCATCACGAACATCAGGATCAGCGAGCCCAGCAGCGCCATGGCACCACGCACCGGGTCGCGGCGCAGCTCCAGTGCCTCGCGCCACTGGGTGCTGTGGATGCGGGCCAGGCTCTGGCGCAGGCGGGTGGGCCAGGTGGGAGTGTTGGGCGCGGACGCCGGCGATAGCGCAGTGGGGCCCGAAGCCGCCACGGACACAGGAGCCTGGGCCGTGCCCGCAGCATCTTCCAGATAGCCGATGAAGGCTTCTTCCAGCGTGGCGGCGCCGCGCTTGGCCACGATGTCCTGCGGCGCAGCGCTCTCCAGCACGCGCCCTGCGTGCATCAGCGAGATGCGGTCGCAGCGCTCGGCCTCGTTCATGAAGTGGGTGGAGATGAAGATGGTGACCTTGTCGCGCCGTGCCAGCTCCACCATCAGGCGCCAGAAGTTGTCGCGCGCCATCGGGTCCACGCCCGAGGTGGGCTCGTCCAGGATCAGCAGCTCGGGCTGGTGCACCATGGCCACGGCCAGCGACAGGCGCTGGCGCATACCCAGCGGCAGCTTCATGGGCAACGAACTGCGCACGGCCTGCAGGTCAAAGCGCTCCAGCATGGCCGTCACGCGCGCGGGCACCTCGGCCTCGGGCACGTGGAACAGCCGGGCATGCAGCACCAGGTTCTGCTCCACCGACAGCTCGCTGTACAGCGAAAACGCCTGCGACATGTAGCCCACGCGCCGCCGCGTGGCCATGTCCTTGGGGTCCACCGGTTGGCCAAACAGCCAGGCCTGCCCGTCGCTGGCGGGCAGCAGGCCGGTGAGCATCTTCATGGTGGTGGACTTGCCGCAACCATTGCTGCCCAGAAAGCCAAAAATCTCGCCGCGCTGGATGCGAAAGCTCACATGGTCCACCGCCACAAAGTCGCCAAAACGCATGGTCAGGTCGCGCGCCTCGATGGCCACGTTGGCAGCGTCGTCTGCCTGCGACCGGTCCAGCGGCGGAATCTGCACCGCCTGGTGGCCCCGGCGCTTGGCCTCGGGCAGCAGGGCCACAAAAGCCTGCTCCAGCACATCGTGCCCGGTGCGGGCCATCAGCTCGGCAGGCGTACCCGTGGCCAGGATGCGCCCTTCGTCCATGGCCACCAGCCATTCAAAACGCTGGGCCTCTTCCATGTAGGCCGTGGCCACGATGACGCTCATGCCGGGCCGCGCGGCGCGGATGCGGCCGATCAAATCCCAGAACTGGGCGCGCGCCAAAGGGTCCACGCCGGTGGTGGGCTCGTCCAGGATCAGCAGGTCGGGGTCGTGGATGAGCGCGCAGCAAAGCGCCAGCTTTTGCTTCATGCCGCCCGAGAGCTTGCCCGCAGGCCGCGCCAGGAACGGGTGCAGGCCGGTGCTGCGCGTGAGTTCATCGATGCGCCGGCGACGCTCGGCCGCGTCGTGCCCGAACAGGCGGCCAAAGAACTGCAGGTTCTCTTCCACCGACAGCGTGGGGTACAGATTCTTGCCCAGGCCCTGCGGCATGTAGGCGATGCGGGGGCACACCCGGCTGCGGTGGCGGCTTTGGGCCATGTCCCCGCCCAACACTTCTACCGTGCCCTGCTGCACTGCACGGGCGCCCGCCACCAGCGCGAGCAGGCTGGACTTGCCCACGCCATCCGGCCCGATCAGGCCCACCATGCGGCCTGCGGCCACTTCCAAATCGATGTCTGCGAGCGCCACCGTGCGACCGTAGCGCTGGCCCACGCCACGCAGGCGCGCCACGGGTGCAACGCCGCCGGGGAGATTCACTGGTCGGCCTTGATGGCGAGGTTGGCGGGCCATTCCACGGCGGGGTCCACCCGCAGCCAGGCCACACCTGGCAGACCGGTCTTGACCTGCTCCTGGTGGCGCAGCAGCAGCGCCTTGTCAATCTGCGCGCGCACGCGGAACATGAGCTTCTGGCGCTCGCTGGCGGTCTCCACCGTTTTGGGCGTGAACTGCGCGGTGCTGGCCACAAACGACACGGTGGCCGGGATCACAAAGCCCGGCGCGGCATCAAGCACGATGCGCACATCGCTGCCCAGCGCCACGCGGCCCGCCACGGTCTCGGGCAAAAAGAAGGTCATGTACACGTCGCTCAGGTCCACCAGCTGCAGCACGCGGAACTGCACCCGCCCGTCGCGCGGTGCCTTGAGTTCGCTGTCAGCCAGCTCCACATCAATGCGGGCCACCGTGGCCTGCAGCGCGCGCGCATTGGCCTCGGCACTGGTCACCTGCGTGCGCGACGCGCCAATGCCCGCCTGTGCGGCCTTGGCCTGGGCCTTGGCAGCCGTCACAGCGGCCTGCTGGCTGCGCACCTTGGCGCGGTCATCGTCGAGCAACTGGCTGGAGAAAAAGCCTTCGCGTGCCAACTGCTCAGAGCGCGGCAGGCGGCGGCGGGCGGTGTCGAGGTCGCTCTCGCGCTGGGCCACCACGGCCAAGGCGGCCTGGTAGTCGCTCTCGCGCTGGGCCACCTGCACCTGGGCACTGCTGATGGCCAGTTGCGCCTGCTGCAGCCGGGCCACGGCCTCTTCGCGCTGGGCCTGCAGGCTGTCGATCTGCATGCGGGCCAGAGGCTGCCCCGCCTTCACAAAATCGCCCTCGGCCACCAAAACATCGAGCACACGCCCCGCCAGCTTGGTGGCCACTGCAATCTCGGTGGCCTCGATGCGGCCATTGCCGCTCACAAACCCGGGGCCGGGCCCCTTGGGCTGCCAGGGCGCCCACCGCACGACCAGCACGGTGCCCAGCAACAACAGCGCTGCGGCGGCCGCATAAATTTTCCACTTGCTGCCCATGGCTCTGATCCCTTTTGATGCGGAGGCACGAGCGCATTTCCAGTCACGTCAGCAAAGGCGCCTCACCTCAAAATGCATCGTAAGCGCAGCGCCTTCATAGGCTGCTTGTGGCCAGCCGCCTCGCTTGACTTGCATCAATTTGGCTGCAATTGCGTGGGGCTTCCGCCTGAGACACAAGCTTGCCTCTGCGGGTTCTGAGAGGCGTCGCGTCGGTTGCCGGAGACTGCCCTACCCGCGCCCATCGAAGGCCGACAGGTGGTTGGCCAGGTGCATGGCATGCGCTTGCTCGTACTGCGACCGGCTTAGTGCACCGTAGGCAAAGTGAGGCTGCAGCGCCCCCGTGTGGATGGCAAAGTCCTGCACCGCCTGGCGCAGGCGGGCCATGGCGGCCGATGTGTCCGTGGCCTGCGCATCCAGCGCGGGGGCGCCCGGGATAGGCTCTGCCAGGTTGTGGCTCATGCGTCCCTGCAGGGTAAACACCTTGAAAGCTGCAGCCCCCAGGGTGTTCTGGAACAGCGCAGATTTGGGCAACGGAAAACCCTGCAGCGAGTATTCAATGCTCTGTGCGCAATGCACCAGCGTCTGTGCCCAGGTCCAGGCCGTGGCGGGTTCCAGCGCGTGGACGGAAGCTGCGTTCAGCCGCTCGGCCTCGCGCATCGCATCGTGCAGGGTGGCAAACACCAGCTGCCTGTCGTTGTCGGGCTGGAGCAGAAAATACCCGGCAGCACCAGCCGCTGCGAGCGCCACCCCCGTGCCGATGGCCAGAAACGCCCTCCGGTCGGGCGCTGCAGGCGGCGAGGGGTGGGTGGCTTTGGAGGTAGCGGCTTTGGGTGCGCCAGGAGGGGGTGGAACTGCCATGGGGTTGTCTGCTCGCATCACCGGGGTGGGGTGAAAGCGTTGATTGTGCCGGGCAGCGCCTGCCTTGTGCCCCCTGCAGCCATCGCCAGGGTCGGGCAGCCGACACAGCACGCCATGGCGCAGGGCTGCAAGGCCTGGGCGCCTTCCCGGCGCTCCGCTGCGCCTAGGCCGCCAGGGTAGTTGGTGCGGCCGGCGCGGGGGTTGCAGTAACGGGGACCAAGGGCGCTGCTGGGGCCACCGTCATCTCCACCCGGTTGCGCCCCCGCTCCTTGGCTAGGTACATGGCCTCGTCCGCACGCTGCAAGGCCGTACCCGCCGACTCGCTGCCCGCGCACAGGGTGACACCAACACTCACCGTGAGCGCAATGCTGCGCTGCTCGGTCACCACAGGGTGTGCCTCTACCATGGCGCGCAGGCGCTCGGCCACCGCAATGGCGCCACCGGCCCCTGCATTGGGCAAGAAGATCGCGAACTCCTCACCCCCCAGGCGGCCCATCACGTCTTCCTTGCGCAGGCAGCGCTGGGCCAGCATCACAAAATGGCGCAGCACATCATCGCCCGCGCGGTGGCCCCAGCTGTCGTTGACCTTCTTGAAGTGGTCCAGGTCCATCACCAGCACGGGCAACGTCGTCTGCGTGCGCTGGGCGTTGCTGATGGCCTTGTCCAACAAGGTCAGAAACGCGCGGCGGTTGAACACATTGGTCAGCGGGTCCACCTCGGCGAGGTGGCGCAGTTCGTTGGTGATGAACTCATTGGTCAGCATCAATGCGCCGAACGCCACCAGCACCACAGCGAGGGTGGACTCCAGAACCACAAACTGCGACAGCGCGGCCACTATGCCCGCCTCGGGCTGCGCCCCTTCGGCGGGTGCGGCCAGCTTGAACAATAAGGGCCGCACGAGCAAGAAGGCACCGTGCACACCCACCGTGGCCGCAAACAGGTACCGTGCGGGTACCTTACGAAAACCGCCACGTGCCAGCGTGTGTGCAGCCGCAATGAATATCACCCCTGGCACTAGACCCGTCAGCACGATGCGCACCTGCACGTTAGGCTTCACCAGGGTAAAAAACAAGGCAGTCGCCAGCAGAAGCCCCAAGGCCAGAGCGGCAACACCACGCCCCAGGGGCGCCTTGCCCATGTACTCGCGTGCGCCCAGCAGGCACAGGTATGCAGTCAAAGCAATGGAAGACTGCGCCAGCACGACAGACAACGGCAGAGGCACATGGTCGCGCAGCAACAGGTTGATGCAGAACACAGTGGCGCAGAACAATGCCTGCGCCCAGAGGCGAAGTCCCGGAATACGTCTGTTGAAGAGCCACACCGCGGACAAAACGCCAGTGACCAGCGCTGCAAGAATGGCCGCGACGATAAGGAGGGTGGGGCTGTGCACAGAGGGTACGGGCAGGCGATGGAGTGGGGTTCACAACGCGACGCCATCGCTCAACGCCCGGCTGCTATCGCCTGCCGGCTGTGAGATGACTATCAACGTGAACAATGGTAACCGAGAGCATTGACTGCCCCGCGACGCTTTGCGGGCAGCAATGCAGTGCTTCAGCCGGCGCTTGGAGCTCCTCAGGCCATACCTCCTCGCGTGGCCGTTGGGAGCACCTGTCAACCCACCACGTGGCATTCGCGCCGCAGCAGCGCCAGCGCATCGTGCATCTGGTAGTCGCGGTCGCTGGTCAGCGTGGCCTGCGCGTCTTGCAAAAAACCAGACCACAGAGCCAGGTAGTCCTGCTGGAAGGCGGCAGCCGCGTGGCTGCGGATGAAGTCAGACGCCAGCTCGGGCTGCAGGCCAGACTTGCGGATCTTGCGCACCAGGCTGGCGGCGGTTTTCTCGGTGAGCAGCGTTTTCTTGGGCGCACCGGCGGCCAGGCACAGGAAGAGCGTGAGCAGCGAGTGCTCATCGTCGTTGCCCCCGGTCGCCTTGGTCCATGTCTTGCTGGCAGGCTGTGGAGGCTCATCGTCGTCCTCCAGCACATCCAGGCTGCGGTGAAAGCTGTCCACTTCGGCCAGAGGGTCGTCCAGCAGGAAGTAGCGTGCCCTGAAGGCGCCCATGGGGCGCAGCAGGGTGCGCAGCGGCGCAGCGGATTGCAGCAGCTTGGGCAGGTCGGCCAGCACGGGGGCGCATTGCACTTGCAGCACGTCACGCAGCTCTGCCGGCACGCCGGGGGGCAGGCGCAGCGCCGTCGGCAGGGGTGCCTTCTTTTTGCGCAGTGCGGTCACCAGCTTTTCAAACACCGGGGCGCTGGGCCACTCACTCGCCGCCATGGCCTTGGGGTTCAGCGCCTGCATCAGCAGCCCTGTGCGGATCACGGCCTCGGCGTCGGCCCCTGCGGTTTCCAGCTCTTCGGTGTCCAGGTCGTACTGCGCGGCCAGCCACTCGGCGGCGGCGATGGCCTGGGCGATGTGGCTGCGGCGGGCCAGCTCGGCGCGGTAGTCGGCATGGCTGCGCAGCGACCAGGCAGCCAGCAGTGGGGTTTCGGCATCCGCATAGCCGCCCATGCCGAAGTTGCTGCTCTCGGGCATGGCGATCAAGCGCTTGAGCATGTCCGAGCCGCCTTTGGAGCGCGACAAAAAGGAGTTGTCGCGCAGCGACACCGCCGCCTTGGCCAGATCACCGGCTGTGGTCTCCAGCAGGTACAGGCTGATCAGGTTGACCATGCGGTCCCGCGCCTTCTCCAGTTCTGGGCGCAGAAACTCGCTGCCAAAGTAACGCGCGATCTGCACCATGCCCTTGGGCGCATCGGCATTGATGGCCGCCAGCCGGTCCGCGTCAATCAGGCCGTGCTGCACGCCGTAGACCAGCGCCTTTTCAAAGAAAGGGCGCGCGTCGTGCAGTTGCAGGGCATTGGCAGTAGCGACTGGTGCAGAAATTGAGGAAGGCGTGGGAGGCACGGTCATGTCTGAATCTATCGCGCTTCGCGCTGCTCATGGGGTATGAAACTGGCGCGGCCCATACAAGGACCGCCGCGCAAGGGCCGCCCCGCCGCGCTGGCGGTGTCCCCCTTCCCGAATGGCACAGCCATTCGAGAGAAGGGGGGAGGCGCGAAGCGCCTCAGGGGGTTGTTCACTAAATTGCAGACTCTTCGTCGGAAGCCCGTGCGGCAGGCGTGGCCTTGCCGCGGTCGGTTTCGCTGGTCTCGAACTTGCCATCGTCTTCTTCGGACGTCTCTTCGCCCTCTTCCAGTCCCTGGTCAAACGCGCGGGCCTTGGCACGCAGCACCAGCAGCATCTCGATGAACAGGTCGCGGCACTCATAGCGCAGCAGCCAGGCCATCTGCATCCAGTCGCGGTCGGCCACTTCATCGAGGTCGATGCGCGGCTGCACATAGCCCGAGGCCAGCAGCTCGTCGTCGCTCAGTGTGACGCCGTAGTCTTCGGTGGCGTCAAAGGTGCCGGTACGGGCAAAGGCCTCGATGCGGCTCCACTTTTCGGCAAAGTAGTTGGCCAGGGCCTCAGCGCCACCCTCCAGGTCGCCAATGGCGGTGAGGAACTCCACCGGGTCGGCATCGTCACGGAACACCACCGCGTTGACCATGTTGCGCAGGTGGGTATGGGTGAGGTCCTTGTACTGCTTTTCCAGCACCATCGCGCGCGCAAACTGCTCGGGCGTGACCAGCATGTTGACCACCGAAGCCTTGGAGTCGTCGTACTCGCGCATCACGGCCAGGATGTCCTTGGGCGCCAGCTGGTCCAGCACCACCATCAGCGCGCCGTCGCCATCGGTGTCGGCCAGCTCGGCCAGGGCCGACTCGGCGCCCACGATGTCACCGGCCGCAATGAGGCTGGTGGTCTTGGTGATCAGGGCCAGGTGTTGGTTGCTGCTGCTCATGGTCGTCATTCCTTGCGCTCAAAGCCCACATCGGCCAGCCAGTTGGCGCTGGACTCTTCGCGCGTACGGCTGTTTTGCGGGTCCACCGCGTCGTCGGCACTCAGGGCGCTGTAGTCATCGTCGTGTTCGGCGGCATCTTCACCATCGTCCTCGGCATCGCTGTCGGCATGCGACGCTGCGGCCGGAGCCAGGCGCGCGTGCTGTTGCAGGTATTCCAGGCCGGCGGCTACCGTCAGAAAACGTGCGCCCTGGGGTTCGCGCAACACGGTCTGGGCCAGACTCATTGCCCAGGGCTCCAACGCTACGGCATGGGTCAGGCTGTGCCAGTCGGGCAGCTCGTTCACCGGCAAGCCCAGCAGGTGCTCCAGTGCAGCCGGTTTGGTAAAGCGAAAGCCCCGGTGAAAGACCACGGCCACCATTTCGGGGGCCAGTTCCATCATCTGCACCAAAAACGCCATCTCGTTGCGCTTTTCGGCCAGGCGCTTGCGCAGAACGTCGTTGCCCTCGGAGTCGGACACCAGGTCGTCCAGCTCGGCCTGGTAGGCGGAGCGCAGGTCATAAAAATAGGGAGAAAGTTTCACAGGGCGGAAGGATGAGAAAGAATGCGTGCGCTGTAGGCCTGCCAGATCTCCTGAGCGGTCTGCAGCGGGTCGTCCAGCAGGTTGCGGCGGCGGTTGTCGTCATAGGCCTGGCGGGCGTCGTCGTCAGACAGCACCTCATAGGCCTTTTGCACCTCGGCAAAGCGCTGTGCGGCGTCGGGCGCCGTGTTGCGGTCGGGGTGGTAGAACGAGGCCTTCTGGCGAAAAGCCTTCTTGATGTCCGCCAGCGACGCGTTGGCCGCCAGCCCAAGGGCTGCGTAGTGGTCAGCAGTCATGAAACAGTCAGTCCGTCCGTCAAAGCCAGGGGCGCCATCCAGTGCACCCTCTTCAGCACCTGTGTCGGCGCCTGCGCGCGCACATCAACCACCCAGGCTCACAAACACGTTTTGCACGTCGTCATTCGAATCGATGGCCGCCAGGAAGTTCTCAACCTCCTCCAGCTGCTCAGCCGTGAGGTTGGCGGGGTTCACAGGGTTCTTGGGCTTGTACCCCAGCTTGGCGGACAGCACCGTGAAGCCGTGGGCGGGCAGCGCGCGGCTGACTAGGTCGAGGTCGGTGGGGTCGGTCCAGAAGGTGGTGGTGCCCTCCTCGTCGCCCGCTTCAAAGTCCTGCGCACCGGCCTCGATGGCGGCCAGCTCGGGGTCAGCGTCGGGGGTGGCGGGCTCGGCTTCGATCATGCCGACATGGTTGAAGTCCCAGGCCACCGAGCCCGAGGTGCCCAGCTGGCCCTTGCGGAACAGCACACGCATCTCGGGGGCCGTGCGGTTCACGTTGTCGGTCAGGCATTCAACCATCACGGCCACCTGGTGGGGGGCAAAACCTTCGTAGATCACGCGTTCGTAGTTCACCGCGTCCGCGCCGGTGCCCGAGCCCTTCTTGATGGCACGCTCCAGCGTGTCCTTGGGCATGGAGGCCTTGCGAGCCTGCTCCACCACCAGGCGCAGGCGGGCATTGCTGGCCGGGTCGGCACCGCCGCGTGCAGCCACGGTGATTTCCTTGACCAGCTTGCCAAACAGCTTGCCCTTGGCGTCGGCCACCTGTGCCTTGCCTTTTGCTTTCCACTGCGCGCCCATGATGGATCTCTTTTCCTTGATGTGAATGCGGCGCGCTGGGGCGCCGTGTGTGGGAGTTGCTGCAGCCATGCAGGAGCCACCGGGAGGAAATACGCCTCCCGAACAGCCCCCAGAGGATGGGAGTGCAACTTCAGACCGAACCCTATAGGGTACCACTGACCACCATGGACACTTTCGTTGCCCTTCCGCCACGCTCTCTATCAGCCGCACGCAGCGGTGCAGTTAACCTCGGCGACATGCGCAAAGCTCCTTCTTTTGACCCCTGCCCGGTGCACTGATGCTCAACACCCTTTGGCTGGGCTTTTTCCTCACGGCGGCCATCGCGGCCCTGGCCCAATGGCTGGTGGGGGGCAACGCCCAGATTTTTGCGGCCATGGTCGAAGCGCTGTTTGCCATGGCCAAACTGTCGGTCGAGGTGATGGTGCTGTTGTTTGGCACCCTCACGCTGTGGCTGGGCTTTTTGCGGATTGCCGAGAGGGCGGGCCTGGTCGATGCCCTGGCCCGGTGGCTGGCCCCGCTGTTCCTGCGCCTGATGCCGGGTGTGCCCCGGGGCCACCCTGCCCTGGGCCTGATGACGCTGAACTTTGCCGCCAACGCCCTCGGGCTGGACAACGCGGCCACGCCCATGGGCCTGAAGGCCATGAAGGCCCTGCAGGAGCTGAACCCCGAGCCCGACACCGCCACCAACGCGCAGATCCTGTTCCTGGTGCTCAACGCCTCCTCGCTCACGCTGCTGCCGGTCACCATCTTCATGTACCGCATGCAGCAGGGTGCGCCCGACCCGACGCTGGTCTTCCTGCCCATCCTGCTGGCCACGTCTGCCTCCACCCTGGTGGGGCTGCTGAGCGTGGCCGTGGTGCAGCGCCTGCCGCTGTGGAGCCCCGTGGTGCTGGCCTACCTGCTGCCCGTGGCGCTGGTGCTGGGCGGGTTCATGGCGCTGCTGACCACGCTCAGCGCTGCGGCCCTGGCCTCGCTGTCGTCGCTGCTGGGCAACCTCACGCTGTTTGCGCTGGTCGTGCTGTTTGTGGCGCTGGGCGCGTGGCGCAAGGTGCCGGTGTACGAGGCTTTCATCGAGGGGGCGCGCGAAGGCTTTGACGTGGCCAAGGGCCTGCTGCCCTACCTGGTGGCCATGCTGTGCGCGGTGGGCGTGTTCCGCGCCTCGGGGGCGCTGGGCTACGTGCTGGACGGCATCCGCTGGTGCGTGACCACACTGGGTGCCGACGCCCGGTTTGTGGACGTCCTGCCCACCGCCCTGGTCAAGCCGTTTTCAGGCAGCGCGGCGCGTGCCATGCTCATCGAGACCATGCAGACCCAGGGCGTAGACAGCTTCGCCGCCCTGGCCGCCGCCACCATCCAGGGCAGCACCGAGACCACCTTTTACGTGCTGGCCGTGTACTTTGGAGCCGTGGGCATTCAGCGCGCCCGGCACGCCGTGGGCTGCGCCTTGCTGGCCGAGCTGGCGGGCGTGGTGGCCGCCATTGTGGTGTGCTACCGGTTTTTTGGATAGTTTTTGCTGGTAGCGCTAGTGCAATATGCCCTGGCAGCTATCAATTAAGTAGCAATCAGGGTATCAACCGCCAGCGGGCCCTGGCGCAGCCACCAGTTCCCACTCAGCCAGCTGCTCGTTGGTGGCAATCAGCCGTCCGACCAGCAGCTTGATGAAGGCCTTGTCAAAGCGCGACTGCAAATCCTCCGACGCCTCGCGCAGCGCAGGGTTGCGCACCTTGAGCACCAGCACCTCGGTCTCGGCCACGGCGGTGGCGGTGCGGATGCGGTTGTCGGGACGCAGGTAGGTCATCTCGCCCAAGGTCACGCCGGGGCCCAGGGTGCTGAGGTTCCAGCCCTGGCGGCTGACGGCCACCTGGCCTTCGATAAGGATACAGAACGAGTCGCCGGGCGTGTTCTCGCGCATCAGCACGGTGCCCTGCTCCAGCCTGCGCCAGCTGCCCAGGCGCATCAGCTCCCACAGCGCGACGTCGTGAAAGTCGGCAAAAAACGGCAATGCCCGCAGGCGCGCAAAGCGCTCGGCCTCAGTGTCTTGCGACTTCTGGCGGGGCAGGCCCCGGTGCGCGGCCAGCAGTGCCTGGGCAAAGTCGGCCCAGGTGGCAAAGCGGTCGGCGGGCTGCTTGGCCAGCGCACGCAGCAGCACCTCGTCCACATGCGCAGGCAACGACGCCCGCAGCAGGCTGGGCCGGGTGGGCGTCTCGTTGCTGATCTTGTAGAGCGTGGCGAAGTCGGTGTCGCCATCAAACGGGCGGCGGCCGGTGAGCAGCTCGTACACCACCACGGCCAGCGAGAACATGTCGCTGTGGTGGGTGAGATCGTGTTCGCGCACCTGTTCGGGCGACATGTACGAGGGCGAGCCGACCAGGCCCGACAGCTGGGTGGCGTCGCTGCGCAATGACAGGGCAGCGCCAAAGTCGGTCAGCTTCACATCCCCATGGCGCGCCAGCATGAGGTTGGCCGGCTTGATGTCGCGGTGCACCAGGCCTTCGCGGCAGGCGTAGTCCAGCGCGTTGCAGCATTTGAAGGCGATGTCGAGCACCTGGGGCATGGGCAGCAGTGCATCGGGCGTGGCAAAGGCCGACAGGGGCTGGCCGTCCACGTATTCGAGCACCAGGTACGGGGGCAGGGCCTCTTCGTCGGCGTCGAGCAGGCGCACGATGTTGGGGTGGCGCAGGCGGCCCGACAGGGCGGCCTCGTTGCGCAGCAGCTTGCGGTAGCGCTCGGCCTGCTCGGGCACCTTCAGCAGGTGCGCGTGGGTCTGCTTGATGGCCACCTTGCGGCCCCGGAAGCCGTCGAGCCCCAGGTACACGATGCCACTGGCTCCCCGCCCCAGTTCACGCTCGATGCGGTACTTGCCGATGTTGGCGGGCGGTGCAGAGGTGGCAGTGGCCATGGCGGGGCTCCTGGTCAGGGTGGGCAGTTCAGGTGGGGTCAGGCTCCGGCCAGCGCCTGCTCAAAGTCGGCCAGCAGGTCTTCCGCCTCTTCCAGCCCCACCGACAGGCGGATCATGCTGTCGGCAATGCCCATGGTGGCGCGCACGGCGGGGCCGGCCTCCCAGAAGATGGTGTGCGCCACCGGGATGATCAGCGTGCGCGTGTCAGCCAGCCCCGTGGCCTTGATGGGCAACTGCAGGCGGTTGCACACGGCCAGGCACTGGTCGGGGTTGCGCAGCTCGAACGACAGCAGCCACGAGCCCGCCTTGAGGTGCTTGCGCGCAAACGCGTGCTGCGGGTGCGAGGGCAGCATGGGGTACAGCACGCGCGAGACGGCCGGGTGCGCCTCCAGCCGCTGCGCCAGCGCCAGGGCGGTGGCACTGGTGCGGTCCATGCGCAGCGACAAAGTCTCCGCGCCCAGGGCCAGCTGGTGGGCGGCGTGGGACGACAGCGTGCCGCCCATGTCGCGCAGGCCCTTTTTGCGCAGCTGCTGCAGGCCCCAGCCCTTCGCGTCGCCCTTGCGGTAAGCCGCAAAGATGTTGGGGTAGCCGGACCAGTCGTACAGGCCCGTGTCGGTGATGGCGCCGCCCAGCGCGTCGCCCTGCCCGCCAATGCTCTTGGTGAGCGAGTTGACCACCAGCCCCGCGCCCACCGTGGCCGCGCGGAACAGGTAGGGCGATGCCACCGTGTTGTCCACCACGTAGAGCGCGCCATGCGCCTTGCACAGCGCGCCAATGCCTTCCAGGTCGGGGATCTGCGTGCCGGGGTTGGCAATGGTTTCTACAAACACCATGCGGGTGTTGGGGCGCAGCGCGGCAGCCACGTTGGCCGCGTCGGTCACGTCCACCGTGGTCACTTCAATACCCAGGTCGGCCAACGTGCCGAACACGCTGTTGGTGTTGCCAAACACGAACTGGCTGGCCAACAGATGGTCGCCCGCCTTGAGCAGCGTGAGGAACACCGCGCAGATGCCCGCCATGCCGGTGGAGAACACGATGGAGCCGTGCCCGCGCTCCATCTGCGTGATCTTGGCCTCCAGCGCCGCCGTGGTGGGCGTGCCCTGGCGCGCGTAGTTGAAGCCGCCCTTGGCCGTGCCCTGGAAGACGGCGATCAGGTCCTCGACCTTCTCGTAGCCGTACTGCACCGAGGTGTGAATGGGCTTGTGGATGGCCCCGTGCTCGGCGCCGCCCAGGCGGTCGGCGTGCACGATCTGGGTGGTGAAACTGTGGTTCTGCGGTGTCGTCATAAAAATCTGCGCTGTTTCTGCGTGGCTACTTACAAGACGGGGCGATCACTACTGGCGCGCCCTGATGCCAGTGCACCCGTGGAACTGGCTTTGCCAGGCCACCGGGTGCGTCCCCCTCCGGGGGAAGGCGCGCAGCGCCTCAGGGGGCTACCGCTCCGGTGCGATGTGTTCAGCGTAATCGTACAAGGCGCCCAGGATGTCCTGCGTCCGCTCATCGTCGGCGGTCTCCGAGAGTTCGTCGATTTCGGTGAACAACTGCTCCACCGTGCGCGCCCCACCCTGCCCGTCAAACAGGCAGGCAGCGCGGTGCGCCGCCCAGCGTTCCTGCTCCTCGGGCGACAGCGTTTGCGGGAAGTTGCGCGCCCGATAGCGCCACAGCAGCTCGGCCAGGCGCGGGTCATCAAAGTTCGCACGCGCCTTGGCCAGTCGGTCGCCGCTCAGGGTGCGCAGGTCGTTCAGCAGGCGCCGGTCGTTGTTGCCCACAAAACCGCCGTACAGGTCCTGGTCCACATCCGGTGCCGGCTCTTGCGGGCGGGCAAACACCGCCGGCCAGATGCCGCTCATGTCGGGCAGCGCGCGCGCCACCTCGGCGTGCTGTGCAGCCTGGGCCAGGTCGATGCCCCAGCGCTGCGCCAGCGCGGGCGTGAGCGTGTTCACATTGCCCACCACCATGGGCGACTTGTTCAGGTGGATGGTCTTGATGGGCAGGCGCGTGACGCCCTCGGGCAGCGCGTTGGCCTTGGTGAACATGCGCAGGCGGATGTCCTCCACATTCAGCGTGGCCAGCTCGCGTGGGTCGTGGGCCAGGTCCCAGGCGATCAGCTCGTTCTTGTTGGTGGGGTGGCTGGCCAGCGGCCACATCACGGCCAGGCAGCCGCGCTCGGTGGGGAACATGCCCGACACATGCAAAAAAGCCCGCGCCGTGGCCGTGGTGGCGGGCAGCCGCAGTTCGGCGGCCACGCGGTCCTTCTTGTGCAGGCTGAGGGCAAAGTCGAACAGCTTGGTGTTGTGCTGGCGGATCAGCCGTGCCAGCGCAATGGTGGCGCGCACGTCCGACAGTGCATCGTGCGCGGCATCGTGCTGCAGGCCGTTGGCCTTGGACAGGTGCTCCAGCTTGAAGCTGGGCGTCACGCCGTCTTCCTTCTTGGGCCAGGTGATGCCGTCGGGCCGCAGCGCATAGGTCATGCGCACCACGTCCAGCAGGTCCCAGCGGCCGCACTGGTTCTGCCACTCGCGCGCATAGGGGTCGATGAGGTTGCGCCAGAACATGAAGCGCGTGATCTCGTCGTCAAACCGGATGGTGTTGTAGCCCACGCCAATCGTGCCGGGCTGCGCAAACTCGGACTCGATGCGCGCGGCAAACTGGTGCTCGGGCACGCCCTGCTCCAGGCACTGCTGGGGCGTGATGCCGGTGATGAGGCACGACACCGGGTCGGGCAGATAGTCGTTGGCGGGCTGGCAGTACAGCATCAGCGGCTCGCCGATTTCGTTCAGCTCGGCATCGGTGCGGATGGCCGCGAACTGCGCAGGCCGGTCGCGGCGCGTGTTGGCGCCAAAGGTTTCGTAGTCGTGCCAGAGAAAGGTGTGGGGCGCCATGGTCGGTAGGCTAACAGGGGGCTGCAGGCGGAGGCTCGCGCACGGCGGGCGGGGCGCAAGGCGATCAAGGTGCCACTGTAACCGCATTTTTCAGTGTTTTTGGCCGCAAGCGCTAGTGGAACATGCGCAAGCAGCTATCAAAAACATAGTAATCATATTCACCATACGGACTGATGCACATTCGCCCCCTGTACGCGGGCTGGCACGCGGGACAATGGCGCATGCCCAGTTCCATTGCTTCCCCTTGCTCCCTGGGGCGCGCCCCCGCCCTGCCGGTCGCGGCCTCCCGTGCCCACGCCCCCACAGGCGTTGCCGGAATGGCCCTGGCAGCTGCCCTCGCCCTCGCGGGCTGCGCGTCAGCCCCCAGCCCCACCCCCACACCCGCAGCAAAACCTGTGGCTGCGGCCACACCGCCCACAGCTTCACCCACCACAGCCGCCACACCGCCACAGGCCAGCCCCGATGCCGACCACACGGCCGGCTTTGCCCAATGGCTGAGCAGCTTTTCGGCCCAGGCGCTGGAGGCGGGCATTCGCCCCGCCACCGTGCGCGACGTGCTGGGCAAGGCGCAGTGGCTGCCCCGCGTGGTCGAGCTGGACCGCGCCCAGCCCGAGTTCACCCGCACCCCATGGGCGTACCTCGACAGCGCCGTCTCCCCCCAGCGCATCGCCCAGGGCCAAGCACAATTGGCGGCGCACAGCACCGCCCTGCAGGCGGCAGCCGCCCGCTACGGCGTGCCGGCCAGCGTCATCACCGCCATCTGGGGCATGGAGAGCAACTACGGCAGCAACTTTGGCACCTTCCGCACGGTGGATGCACTGGCCACCCTGGCGTATGAAGGCCGCCGCCGCACCTGGGCACAGACCGAGCTGCTGGCAGCGCTGCGCATCATCGACCAGGGCGACATCGCCGCCGACCGCATGATCGGATCATGGGCCGGGGCCATGGGGCACACCCAGTTCCTGCCCTCGGTGTTCCTGGCCTACGCTGTGGATGCCGACGGCGACGGGCACCGCGACATCTGGGGCAGCGTGCCGGATGTGACGGCTTCCACCGCACATTTCCTTGCACGGTCGGGCTGGAAGTCCGGTGAGCCCTGGGGGGCCGAAGTGCAGTTGCCACCCACCTTCGACCACGCCCGCGCCGACCCCGCCGTGCGCCAGACCACAGCCCAGTGGGAATCCGAAGGGGTGCGGTCCATCGACGGGGCGCCGTTGCCCGACCTGGCCGGGGCCTCCATCGCCACCCCTGCGGGTGCAAGGGGCCCGGCGTTTCTGGTGGGCAACAACTTCCGCACCATCCTGCGCTACAACAACTCGGTCAATTACGCGCTGGGCGTGGCGCTGCTTGCGCGGCAGATCGACGGCGGGGGCCCAGTGGCCACCCCGTGGCCCCGCGACATCGAGCCGCTGTCGCGTGCACAGTTGCAAACGCTGCAAGAGGCCCTGAACCGCAAAGGCTTTGCCGCAGGCACCCCCGACGGCGTGATGGGCCCCGCCACCCGCGCAGGCCTGCGCGGCTACCAGCGCAGCCTGGGCACGGTGGCCGACGGGTATCCGACGCTGGAACTGCTGCAGAAGCTGCAGGCGCCCTGAATGCCCTGCAGCCGCCGTGGGGCACCCATGGTTTTCAGAGCTTCAACAAATCCACCAGAAAGCCCTGCACCGGCTGCCGCGCCGCCCGCAGGTTCAGCAGTGTGTGGGGCGCGCCGGGGATCAACACCACGCTGGCCTGCGGATGGTCTTTGAAGGCCCGGGCGCAATGCCCAGTGGCCGAGGCGTTACCCAGCCAGGTGTTGGTGGGTGAGAAGAAGGGGTCGGCCGAACTGATGATATTCAGCACCTGCTGCCCCGGCACCACGGCAGTGTCAGGCCGCTCCACAAAGTAGTTGTCCTCACAACTCCACGAAAAGATGATGCGGCCCGCAAACTCGGCGCCGCCATAGCGTGCCACGGCCGTCGCGCCCTCGCTGGTGCCTGCCAGCACCAGACGCTGCATGTCCGCCCAAGGCTGGGTCTGCAAGGTCTGCAGTGCCAGGGTGATCTCCGACCGGCGCAGCGCGTGGATTTTTTCGTACGCCTCCTTGCTGGCGGGCGACTTGTAGGTCACGCGGTCAGGCAGCGCAAATGAGTCGGGCGCCACGCTGGCAATGCCCAGGCTGCCCAGCCATTGCTGCCACTCGCCAATGGCCTTGAGCCCCAGGCCCGACGAGCCATGCAGGAACACCACCACGGGCACCTTGTTGCGCACCGTGGCGGGCGCATCCTTGAACGCCCCCACATAGGCGGCGCCTCCGGTGGCCTGGGCGGGCAACACCAGCTGCGCCCCGGCCATCACGCCTTTGGCAGACGCCTCGGTATGGGCCGTCGCGGTGCCCTTGACCTCCCCTGCCGGTATTTGGGCTTGGGCCGCATGGAGGCCCAGAGACAACAGGATGGCCAGAGACAGGGTCGAGAATTTTTTCATAGTGCAACTCCTTGGGGTTGCACTGTAGAAAGCGGCACAATTCCTGTCCAATGCATCAATTAGTGCAATTCATAGCCAATCATTATGAATCTCACCCAACGCCAGCTGCGCATGTTTGTGACCACCGCCGCCGTGGGCAACATCTCGCGCGCCAGCGAGGCCCTGCACATCAGCCAGCCCGCGCTCACCCGCGCGCTGCAAGAGTTTGAGAGCCAGCTGGGGGTCGCGCTCTTCCTGCGCACCACCCGCCAACTGGCCTTGACGCCAGAGGGTGAGCGATTCCTGCCCGTCGCCCAACGGTTGCTGCACGACCTGACGGAGGCCGCCGCCCTGATCCAGGGTGAAGCCACGGGCCAAAGCGGCTCGGTCAGCCTGGCAGTGGGCGAGGCCTTTGGTTGCACCGTGCTGCCCGACATCCTCCAGTCCTTCGTCAAAAAACACCCTGGCGTGCGGGTGCGCGTGGTCAACGACAACAGCCAGGGCATCACCCGCCGCGTGGCACAAGGCGAAGTGGACTTCGGCATCGGCTCCCCCGTAGGCCGCACCGAGGCCCTGCGCTGCACCAAGCTGCTGAGCGCACCGCTGGGTCTTCTGTTCAACCCACAGCTGCACCAGCTCAAGGCCTGGGTCCGTACCGAAACACTGGGCGACCTGCCTCTGCTGAAGGAAGGCAGCGACACCAGCATCGTCAGCGTGCTGCGCGCGCAAGGCTCTGACCTGGTGGCACACATGGACCATGGGGTGGAAGTCTCCAGCCTCGCCCTGCAATTGGCCATGGCACGGGCTGGCGTGGGCATTGCGGTGATGTCCGCACTGGGCGCATCGCACAGGGATGCTGCCGATTTGCGCTTTTCGCCCCTGCGCCCTACCGTGCAGCGCGAGGTGTTTGTGATGCAGCAGAGGGACCGAGCGCTGTCAGTGCCCGCACGGGCGTTGATAGAGGCTGTGGTTGCGGGAGCCAAAGGGGCACAGCTGCATCGCCTGGTGAAGCTGGAGTCATGAAGGGATGACCCGATGTCTGCACGTGGCAATGACCGAGAAAAGTGCATTGGTTCGTGACGCCGGACGCTGGCGCAGGTGCAGGCGCCGCAGCACAACGCCCGCCTAGGAAAAGAACCGCTTCAACGCATCTTCAAATGCAGGCACATCCGCACCGACATGCGAAGTGTTGTACTCGGCCTTGAGCGATACCAGGCCCGGTAGGTTCTGAGAGGCGATCTGATTGAAAACAGGGATACCGATCAGTGGGTGGTTGCCGCCACTCGCACCCGCAAGGAACAAGGTCGCTGGCACAGCCTTTCCATCAATCTGCTTTTCAAACGCTAAGACCCCCGCCGGGCTGGTGTGCTCCCCCACGCTGCACTCTGTCGACAGGTAGTATGAAAAACTGGGGGGCACACCTGCACGCGCCTCCAGTATCAACGCGGCCAGAACGAAGTACCCACCATGGGACAAGCCCGACAACGCCCTTCGTTTGCGATCAATCCGGTACTGGCTCTCAATGGTTGGCGCCAGTTCTTTCACCAGAAAGTCGAGGTACTTCGTTGCGCCGGGCATGAGAAAGTCAGTGCCCCTCCAGGCCGTTCCCCCAATGCCAACCAAAACAGCCTGGGTACCCCGGCGCTGCATGACCTCCCTGAACGTGTCAAAGCGCGAGCGATTGGCGCCCCCGTACGGAGCGTCCCCTTCGGTCGCGTAGATCACAGGCAAAACGGTCGTGCTGTTGGCGTACGACTCTGGCAAGAAAACCTGAATGGCGTACGTGTTGCCATTGGCAACCGACTTGATGGTGGAGTTGATCACCTGGCCTGATGCGGCGGGCCCTGCACCGTCGCCGGCCCCTCCGCCTCCGCAGGCGGTCAGGACGGCGGACGCCGCGCAAATGAGCGCACTTCTGCGCGCGTGCTGAAACTTCGTGCCCATGTGTGGTTCCTCCTGGTGCGCCATGGTGGCGGGTGAATGCGACACACCCTGGCCATCTTAGGGGCCCCGCGCGGCACACGGCTGCGTGGGCGACAGACAAATTCCTTAAGACCAAGTTAAACCAGCGGCTTCATGCTGCCAAGAACGAGGGCCCGGGAACAGAAGACGCTCGATTCCGGCTCGCGGAGCACACCTGAAGGGTCGGTCCGAATGCCGGACAGAAACCGAAAAATGATCTTGCCTCTCACTGTAAATGATTAATATAATAAATTTGATTAAATCGACAGACTACAACCTTAGCGGCAGGTGAAAACAGGCCGTTGAAGGTCAGGCCCAACGCCCCGCCGTCACTAACTGGGTTAGAGAGGATTCAAGGAATCCCGTCGAGACAAGACCATCCAGAAAGATGCCGACATGAAAAATCTGAAAATCTCGACCCGTCTGTACGGTGCATTTGCCACCCTGATATTGCTGCTGATGGGGCTTGCGGGGCTGGCTGCCCTCCAGCTCTCCACCATGCGGGCAGCCACCGTGGAAATTGCGGACAACTGGCTCCCGAGCGTTCGAGCAGCCAATGAGATGGACTCGCAGCTGTTGGTGGCACGCATGACCGTATTGGGTCATGTCATGAATACCGACGCGGTGGCGATGGAGGCGATTGACAAGAAGGTAGTGATCGACCGGCAGAAACTGGATCAGTCATTGAAGGCTTACGAGAAGCTCATCAGCGGGGACAACGAACGCAAGGCTTATGACCAGCTCGTGCAGCAATGGAAGCAGTACCGTGAGGTGGATGACCGCGTGCTTGCACTCTCGCGCAAGAACGAAAACGATCAGGCACGGAGTCTCGTGGAGGGTGAGTCCAAGAAGCTGTTTGATCTGACCATGGAGACGCTGGACCAGCTGGTAAAGATCAATAGCGACGGCTCGGAGGCATCCCGGGCAGAGTCGGAGGCAACCTATGCCAATGCGCGCGCAACGCTGCTGATGATCTCGACCCTTGCGATAGTGCTGGCCGTGGTGACAGCCCTCTTGCTGGTGCGCTCCATCACCCGCCCGTTGGCCCAAGCCGTGCAACTGGCAGAGCATGTGGCTGGCGGTGACCTGAGCACCACCATCCAGGTCACCAGCGCGGATGAAACGGGCCAGCTCATGGCAGCGCTGGAGCGCATGCAGCAAAGCCTGGTCAACACCGTGAGCATGGTTCGGCAAAACTCTGAGAACGTGTCTACGGCCTCCTCAGAAATTGCCCAGGGCAACCACGATCTGAGCGCCCGCACGGAGCAACAGGCCAGTGCGCTGGAAGAGACGGCGGCGTCCATGGAAGAGCTGAACTCCACAGTCCGGCAAAACGCAGACAACGCACGCCAGGCCAACCAGCTGGCAATGAGCGCCTCTACGGTCGCAATACAAGGGGGCGAGGTGGTCGGTCAGGTCGTCGAAACCATGAAGGGCATCAACTACAGCAGCAAGAGAATTGCGGACATCATCAGCGTCATCGATGGCATTGCGTTCCAGACCAACATCCTGGCACTGAACGCAGCGGTGGAAGCTGCACGGGCCGGCGAGCAAGGCCGCGGTTTTGCCGTGGTGGCCACCGAGGTGCGCAACTTGGCACAGCGCAGCGCAGATGCGGCCAAAGAGATCAAAACGCTGATCGATGACAGCGTTTCGAGAGTGAGTCAGGGCACAACCCTGGTGGACCAAGCAGGCACGACGATGACGGAAGTGGTTGGCGCCATCAAGCGGGTGACGGACCTCATGGGTGAGATCAGCGCTGCCAGCCAAGAGCAAAGCCAGGGCGTGGCGCAGGTGGGCGAAGCTGTGACCCAAATGGACCAGGTCACCCAACAGAATGCCGCGTTGGTGGAAGAGATGGCAGCCGCTGCCAGCAGCTTGAACAATCAGGCTGCAGAACTTGTCAGTGCGGTCGCGTTCTTCAAATTGCCTGGTGGTCGGGGAGCTTTGGCACGCATGCCTGGGCTATCGTTCGCTGCGCCTCGCCTTCAATAGGATTGCAACCTGCGAAATACGACCATCGTCGGGTGGGCTTGGCACGCCAAGGCCGCTACTATCGGCCGTCGGCTTTGCCCTTTGCCGACACCCTCACTCTTGGCCCGCCTCGTGCGGGCTTTCTTTTGGAGCCCCGTCTTCAACGGCTGCATACAGCAGCCAAGCGCTCTATCTAGAGTGCCAGGCGTTGGAGGGACTGGCGGCGCGCAAGCCCCATGGGCCGCTGTTTAGCCTGACTGCCATCCCCACTACGAGCCTCGGAAACTCTCCTTCAATGGAAATCCCGGCTCCCCTGCAGCGCCTGCCCCATGCGGCCCAGTAGGGGTGTCAGGTCCTTGAAGCGCTGGGCCACCAGGTGGCGCACCACCGCCGTGCTGCCGGGTGGGCCGGCGCTGCATTGCCACACCCCTTCCACCGCCAGCAGCTGTGACCGCAGCAGCGCATTGCGCCACACATCGACCAGGGCGGGCCAGACGATGACGTTGACGGGGCCGGTTTCGTCCTCCAGCGTGACGAACATGGTGCCCTTGGCGGTGCCGGGGCGCTGGCGCACCGTGACGATGCCGCAGGCGCGCACCTTGCGGCCGTGGGCGGCGTTGTGCAGTTGCAGGGCGGTTTGCAGGCGCCAGCGGGCCAGGCGGGGGCGCAACAGGGCCAGAGGGTGGCGGCGTAACGTGAGGCCAGTGGCGGCGTAGTCGAACAGGATTTCTTCGCCCTCGGGCGCCTCGGGCAGTTGCAGCGGGGCCTCGTGCACGGGCACGTCTCGCCACAGGGGCGGCGCGCTGTGCTGGGCGGCGGCGTCCCACATCTGCTGGCGCCGGTGGCCCGACAGGCTGGCCAGGGCGTCGGCGGCTGCCAGGGCTTGCAGGTCTTGCTGGCTCAGTTGGGCACGCAGGGCCAGGTCTTCGGTGGTGGCAAAGGCGGGGCCTGTGGCGCGTGCTTGCAGCAGGCGTTTGGCGGCGTCTGTGTGCAGGCTGCTGGCCATCCGAAGGCCCAGGCGCACGGCGGACTGGGGCAGCGGCGGTGCGCCCAGGCCGCGTGCGGGGCGCAGGGGCTCGGGGTTGCCCTCCAGCGTGCAGTCGATGTCGCTCACGGTCACGTCGATGGGCAGCACGCGCACGCCGTGGCGGCGGGCGTCCTGCACCAGTTGCGAAGCGCTGTAAAAGCCCATGGGCAAAGAGTTGAGCAGCGCCGCCAAAAAGCACGCGGGCTCGTGGCACTTGAGCCAGCTGCTGGCATAGGCCAGCAGCGCAAAGCTGTGGGCGTGGCTTTCAGGAAAGCCGTATTCGCCAAAGCCCAGCATCTGCTGGAAGATGCGGTCGGCAAATTCGGCGGGATAGCCCCGGTCTTTCATGCCTTGTTTGAGAGGCTCTTCAAAGCGATGCACGCCGCCCTTGCGCTTCCAGGCGGCCATGGAGCGGCGCAGGTCGTCGGCCATGCCGGGGGTGAAGCCCGCCGCGATCATGGCGATCTGCATCACCTGCTCCTGGAAGATGGGCACGCCCAGCGTGCGCGCCAGGGCGTCCTCCAGCTCCGGCTTTTCGAGTTGCAGAGGCTCGCCCTTGCGCCGGCGCTCGCGCGCCTGCAGATACGGGTGCACCATGCCCCCCTGGATGGGGCCGGGGCGCACGATGGCGACCTCGACCACCAGGTCGTAGAACTCGCGCGGCTGCAGGCGGGGCAGCATGCTCATCTGGGCGCGGCTTTCGATCTGGAACACGCCCACGGTGTCGGCGGCGCCGATCATGTCGTAGGTGGCAGGGTCTTCGCGCGGGATTTCCTTGAGGCCCCAGTGCTCGCCGCGTAGGGCTGCGCGCAGGTTGAGGCAGCGGCGCAGCGCGCTGAGCATGCCCAGGGCCAGCACATCGACCTTGAGCAGGCCCATGTCATCCAGGTCGTCCTTGTCCCACTGGATGACGGAGCGGTCCTTCATGCTGGCGGGCTCCACCGGCACCAGCCGCGTGAGCTTGCCCTGGGTCAGCACAAAGCCGCCCACATGCTGGCTCAGGTGGCGCGGAAAATCCTTCAGGTCGGCAGCCAGCTCCAGCCACAGCCGGGCGATGTGCCGGTGCAGCGACACGCCCACCGCCTGGGCCAGCTCCTGCAGGCGGTCGGTGGCAAAGGTTTCGTCAAACCAGTGGTGGTCTTTGGCAAACGCATCGACCAGGGCGGGCGCCACGCCCAAGGCCTTGCCCACGTCGCGCAGGGCGCTGCGTGTGCGGTAGCAGGTGACCACGGCGGCGATGGCGGCGCGGTCGCGGCCGTATTTGTCGTAGATGTACTGGATGACCTCTTCGCGCCGGTCGTGTTCGAAGTCCACGTCGATGTCGGGCGGCTCGCTACGCTCCTTGCTGATGAAGCGCTCGAACAGCAGGTGGGACTGCTCGGGGGCCACCGCCGTGATACCCAGCACGTAGCAGACCACCGAGTTCGCCGCCGAGCCCCGGCCCTGGCACAGGATGCCCACGCTGCGCGCAAACCGCACGATGTCGTGCACGGTCAGGAAATACATCTCATACCCGCAGTGCGCGATCAGGTCGAGCTCTTTGCGGATCTGCGCCTGCACGCTCTCGGGCGCGCCCAGCGGGTAATGGCTTCGCACCCCCAGCTCTACCAGCCAGGCCAGTGCCTGGGCAGGTGTCATGCCCTCGGGCACGGTCTCCAGCGGGTAGCGGTACTGGATCTCACTCAGGCTGAAAGTGCAGCGCCCGGCCACGGTGAGCGTGGCCGCCAGCAATTCGGGCGGGTAGATGCCCGCCAGCCGCACGCGCTGGCGCAGGTGGCGCTCGGCGTTGGGCTGCAGCGCAAAGCCGCACTCGGCCACGGTGCAGCCGCGCTTCACGGCGGTGATCACATCCTGCAGCGGCTTGCGCGAGCGGGCGTGCATGTGCACGTCGCCCGCCGCCACCAGCGGCAGCTGCAGTGCAGCGCCCACGCGCTGCAGCGTGGCCAGCCACAGGCTGTCGTCGGCGGCCTGGTGCAATTCGACCGCCAGCCACACATGCGGAGCCTTTTGAGAGCCTAACTGGCCGGTAGCGCTAGTGATACATGCGCTGATTGCTACAAAATCAGAAGCATCAAAGCGCTGACGGCATGGTGCCAGCAGCAGCTCGCACCCCTGCAGCAAGTGCCAGGGGCTGTCCGCACCCACGCGGTATTGCCCCTTGGGCGCAGCGGCGCGGGCGGCGGTGATGAACTCGCACAGGTTGCCCCAGCCCTCGGCATCGCGCGCCAGTGCCACCAGCCGCAGGTCACCCCACAAAAACTCGCTGCCCACGATGAGGTGCAGGCCACATTCCTTGGCCGCCCCCCAGGCACGCACCACGCCGGCCACGGAGCATTCGTCCGTCAGCGCCAGCGCCTGGTAGCCGAGCTTGGCAGCACGCGTGACCAGCTCTTGCGGGTGCGATGCGCCGCGCTGAAAGCTGAAGTTGGACAGGCAGTGCAGCTCGGCATAGCCCGGCAGCTCGCCCGCGCCCGCTGCGGGGCCTGGCACCGCAGTGGCCTGTGAAGGATGTCGGTGCGTCAAACCCATGCACAACCACCCTGCCCGCTCACCCAAAGATTCCGTGCAAGAACCAGCGGTGTGGGCGAGCCACCGCTGGCGTGCCGTCCAGCGCAGGCGCCAGGCGCTCGCGAAACACCCACACCAGTCCCGCAACGTCGTTGTGAGCCACAAAGTAGTCGCGCAGGGCCAGGCTTGCGCTGGGGTGTGCTGGGTCCACCGCATCGTCGGTGGCAGACCACCAGCCCGCCTCCAACCGGTGGGGCCCGGCCAGCAAGCGCAACAGGCCGTGGTGGCAGGGGCGGTTGCCCTGCACGGCCAGCTGCCGGGGCGGGTTCAGCAGCCAGGTGGGCAGCAAGGGGGTATCCGGGACGATGCCCTGCGAAGCACCGCCCGCACGCGCGGACACAGGACTAGAGGGTGTTCGCGTGGCTGCATTGCGCGTCGCAGCCGAGGGCATGCCCAGCACTTCAGCGGCCGGTCGCCATTGCTGCATGCGTTCGGGCCGATGGTCGGCCAGCAGCACCGGGGCCACCACGTGGTCGGCCCCCAGGCGGGCCGACAGGCGTTCCAGCAGTTGGTGCAGGGCCTCGCCGGGGGTACCGGCCGGGTCGGTGCTGCCATGGCTTGTGGGGTCACGCCCGCCCACCTCCCCCGGGGGCAGCAGGCTGGCACTGCGGTGCGGCAACGGGGCCGCGTCGAGCAGCCGCAGCGTGATCTGGTTGACCGGCGCGGCCAGCGTGGTGCGCGCCAGGTTTTCGGCCAGCAGGCGCCGCAGGTGCACCAGGTCGTGGGTGGCCTGGGCGGTGCGCACCTGCAGCGCCTGGGTGGGGGGCAGCGCCACGCCATCCAGGCGCCGCAGGTCGTGGCGCCAGGCCAGCTCCAGCGCCAGCACGCCCTGCTGGCGCGCCTGCAGCCAGGCCTGCAGGGCCGTCAGGCTGCGGCTGGCGCTCCACAACAGTGCGTCGGCCGACGCGGCCAAGGCGGGCAGCTCGGTGGTCAACACAAACTGCTCGGGCAGTTGCAGCCAGGCATGGGCCTCGGGGGCATCGCCCAGGGCCTGGTCCAGCACCAGCAGCACGCCCGCGCCCAGGCGCCGCGCGACGCCCGCACGCGGCAAGGCCCGCAGCGCGCCCCAGGTGCGGCAGCCCATGCGCTCCAGGCTGGCCACATGGGGGCGCAGTGCTGTCAGCGTGTGCAATGGCAGGCTCTCTACCCTGCCCTGCGGTGGGCAGGGGCGCCCTGCCAGTGCCATGCGCAGCCTGGCATGGGCCACCAGGGCGGTGGGGCCTGTGCCCCATACCGTCGGCGCATGGGGTGGCAAAGCTGCAGTCACTCCGCAGGAAGGGGCAAGCCCTTCAGCGCTGCGGACGGGTGGAGGGGCAACGCCCTCCCCTTCGCATCGGGCCTCCGCATCGGCCCAGGCTTGCAGCACCAGTGCCTGCAGCGCATCGCGCCCGCCCCACAGGCGTTCGGTGGTGGACACTTCCAGCAATACCGCCTCGCCATCGGCCAGCGCCACACGCGGCGTGAAACGCAAGGCCCACCAGCCTGCGGCGGCCTGGTGTGCGCCAGCACTTTTGTCCGTGCCCATACCCGTACCTGGCAAGGCGGCAGCCTCATCGGACCAGGGCAATGGCAGAGCGATCCAGTGCATGCCTGCTCCCTTCTGGTCGGCCTCCGGGTCGGCCCCCTGGCTGCTCTCCGGGCTGGCCTGGGGGCTGGACTGGGGGCACGTGGCGCGCCAGCGCCCCCGCCAAGACCCCGGCTACACGGACGGACGCGGGCTGGCGCCCCGCCACCTGGGCAATGGCGGCCTCTTGCGCAGCGCGGCGCCGCTCGGCCTGTGCCACCAGCACCTGCGCCAGTTGAGGGTGGCAGCCCGCCAGTTGAAGCGCCTGCGCCAGCGGAGGCCCCCGGCGCTTGAGGATCTGCACCTGCATGCCGGGGGCTGCTACGGCATCCCCTGACAAAGCCAGCCCCTGCACCTGCAGCCGCAATTGGGCCGGCGACGCCTGAGACACCCGCGATGCAGGCCCTGGGGCATCGACCGGACGAAACACCCACAACAATTGCTGCTGCTGGGCCGCCGCCAATTGCAACCGCCGCAAGGCGGCAGGCTGCGCCTGGGGCAGCCAGGCCATGACGGCCAGCACGCCCTGGCAGCGCAGTGCCTGCTCGGTCGCCCACAAGGCGACCATGGGCGAGTCGGCATGCACCACACACACCCGCTCTGCCCGCAACCCCTGCGACTGCAGGGCCGGGCCAAAAGGCTCGAACGGCGGCGCTACCAGCACCACGGCCCCGCTCTGCCGGGCCGTGGCCTGCACCAGTGCGGGCAGCACCAGTTGCCATTCGTGCAGGCCCGCCAGGGGCTGCAGCACTTCGCTCAGGGCCCCCACAGGCCAGCCGCCGCCCGGCAGCTGGGCATCCAGCGCAGCATGGCCCGAAGGCAATACGCGCTGCGCGCTGGCCCCCAGCGCGTCGGCATGCCACACCCCAGGCACGGGGATGGGCAAATCGGACGCAACCCGCAAAGAGGGGCGTGGCGCAGGCATGGTGGTGGGAGAAGTTGAGGCAACACGAATACTGTAAATATAACCAGTATTTTGCCGAATGGGTGAACCTGGAAGCGAAGACCCACCAAGGACGTCGGTCTGAGGAGGCCCACGCAGGCAAGGGCTTGTTCCCACTATTTTTGCCAGTGCCAAGGCCTCCCCCGCCACGCCAATCCAGGCGCGCGACGACGCCAAGGCCAGGGCTTTGGCTGGGAACGCAACGACGAGTGGCGTGGCGGAGGAGACCTTCACTTCGGGTTGCGATGCCCAGCAAACGCAGCGCGCCGGAGTACCCAGTGGAAGAGGCAAACCCCGCGCCCTAGCGGGGTCAATCCGAAAGTCTGCTTACAGCGTACGCATCGCCCAGTCGCACCAGTCCGCCACCGCCGCATCAGCAGGCGTGGCACGGTCCGAGAGTTGGGGCCAGCGGCGGTGGCTGGCGTTCAGGATGCTTTGCAGTTGCCACAGGGCCTCGCGTCCCACCAGGGCGACCTCGGCCATGCCAATGGCGTCGCCTTGCAATTGCGCCAGCAACTCGCCCTGGTGCCGGGGGTGCGAGCCCGCTTCGATCAGGGCTTTTTGCAATGCCATGAGGCGGGAATCGGTAAACGCAAAGGCAGTGCCCGCAGGAGACTTGGCCGCCGTGTCCGGGGGCAAGGCCGCCTTGAGCTGGTCCCAATAGGCAAAGGCTTCGGCCAGCAATTCGATCTGGCGGGGCGCATCGTTACCCAGGGGCATCAAGGCCGATTCGCGGGCCACTTCCTCCTGCAGTAGCGGCAGGATGAACGCCACCAGTGCCGAAGGAAACTTGCGGTGATTGAGCCGCAGCACCAGCGACAGCCGCTGCGCGGGCATGTCGTCGTATTTCTCGTAGAAGGCAGCCACCACTTCGGCCAGGAGCAGGATGCGGCCCATGGGCGTGATGTCCGCCCCCAGCAAGGCGCGCGGATAGCCGCTGCCGTCCATGCGCTCATGGTGCTCCAGCACGGCCACTTCGGCAGCACGTGGATAGGCCTGCGTGTCGCGGATCATGAGCATGGCCGAGATGGGATGGGCCACCAAGTGCTTGCGCCCTACCCCCACCACCTTGTGGTCCGGGTCGTCCCAGGCCGGGTCCATGTGCAGCACCCCCAGGTCATGCAGCAGCGCAGCAGCCGCCACCGTGCTGCAATCGCGTTCGCTCAGCCCGCTTTTGACCGCCAGAAATACCGCCACGGTGGTCATCACCAGACTGTGCTGGAACAGCGTGGGCCGCTGGTCACGCATCACGGTGAGCTTGCAGGCCATGGCAGAAGGCAACGGCAGGGACCGCAGGGGCGCCAGTAACCAGGCACCTGAGCCCAGGGCCTCGGCCAGCATGGCGGGCAGGGTTTCCTGCTCGATCAGCGTCTGGCCCAGGGCCAGCAGTGATGGCACGTCCACCGGGTTTTCGATGGACAGATGGCGGTCAATGGGTTCGCGCAGCTTGTGCTGCACCAGGCGGTCGTACAGGCGGCTGTCGATGCGCGCGCCCTTCTCCACCAGCTTGATGCCGTTGTCGGTGTAGATGGCAGCACCTGCGACCACCGTACGCCGGTCGGCCATGTCGGTCAGCGCACGCAAGTAATGGGGACTGTCAGCGTCCTCGGCATCCGCTGAAAGAAGAATATCGGTCATGCAAGCAACACAAATCGTTACTTCGCACTATAGGGGGTTCTCTTGCGGGGCACTGACTCGCGTGACGCGATACAGACATGCAATCTTGATGCACATCAAGCAGCAGGCGCTGCTACCCGTGCTCGTTTTTTGCCGCATGGCAGAGATCACACGTCCGGATTCCCATGACCAAGACCTGGACCCGCCCGGGCTCGCCGGGGTGACAAAGCCCCCTGTCACCCCAATGTCATTGTCCCAAATTGGCATCAGGGTTTTCATTCAACAATGTCGCCGGTGGCCTGCTTTTTGGTGATCCTGGGCAGTCAGTCTTGGGTAAACCCTGAAAAGTTCCGCATTGATTGTTCACAATACTGGAACAGTTAGTTCGCGACCCGGTGGTTTTTCTCTGCACCCCACCGGCGTACAGTTCATCCCATCGATGAGCCGAACCYGCAAGGCGACTCACCGAACCCGGTCCCAAGCAGCTTTCTTTGTTTTTGGCGCTTTGTTCCGGTTTTTTGAGCCGCTTCTTTAACTTCAAGGATTTCCATCATGAACAACACCGCACGTTTCCTGTCTATCGCCGCTGTCGCTGCTTTCGCTTCTTTCGGTGCCCAANGCAAGGCGACTCACCGAACCCGGTCCCAAGCAGCTTTCTTTGTTTTTGGCGCTTTGTTCCGGTTTTTTGAGCCGCTTCTTTAACTTCAAGGATTTCCATCATGAACAACACCGCACGTTTCCTGTCTATCGCCGCTGTCGCCGCTTTTGCTTCTTTTGGTGCCCAGGCTGACGAAGCCGATGCTTCGCAGTTCGCCACCAAGTTTGAAACCAACCGCACCCGCGCTGAAGTGGCTGCTGAAGCCGCTACCGTGGCCCAGACCCGCTCGATCGAGCCCGCTAAGTTTGAAACCAACCGCACCCGCGCTGAAGTGGCTGCTGAAGCCGCTACCGTGGCCCAGACCCGCTCGATCGAGCCCGCTGGTTCGCGTGTGGTGACTTACAAGTCCACGGCCGACCGCGCTGCCGTGCGTGCACAGGCTGCTGAGGCAGTGCGTACCGGCCAGATTTCTTCGGGTGAGCGCGGCTGATTCACCAGGGGTGGCTGAATCTGCCGCCCTGGTTGCGCCGTATCTCTCAGTACCCAAGTCCTCTTTTTAGAATTTTCCGGAGTTTCACCATGAACAAGTCTGTCCGTTTCCTGTCCGTTGCTGCTGTCGCCGCTTTTGCCGCTTTTGGTGCCCACGCTGATGAAGCCGATGCTTCGCAGTTCGCCACCAAGTTCGAAACCAACCGCACCCGCGCTGAAGTGGCCGCCGAAGCCGCTACCGTGGCCCAGACCCGCTCCATCGAACCCGCTGGTTCGCGTGTGGTGACTTACAAGTCCACGGCTGACCGTGCTGCTGTGCGTGCCCAGGCTGCTGAAGCCCTGCGCACGGGCCAGATCTCTTCGGGCGAAATCGGCAACGCAATGTAATTGCCAGAGGCCCCATGCAGACTGCATGAGGGCTTTGTGAAAATTGCCAATGCAAAAGGC